>CAYQND010000001.1:0-332250 GCA_964418895.1 uncultured Lentimicrobiaceae bacterium
AGCGATTGTGGGAAAGTAGGTCGCCGCCCACCCATACACGAAAAGCCTGACCCTTGCGGCCAGGCTTTCGCGTTTTTAGCACTTCCCAATTTAATATGCTTTGTAAACTGCTCCTTAGCCTAATCCATCATCAGGCTCATGAAGGATTGCGCCATCTCAAACCCACATCTCGTTGTCGATGAAGTATCAAAACTTCCAAACAGTTCTTTTGTAAATGTGGCAATCTCCATATCCATTTCCAGCCTGGAATCGCGCTTTTTGACGATTCCGTCTCTGACTTCATAATCGCCACAGTTTTCGCTTATGAGATTATCGGTCAGATGAAATGCAGTTGAGAGTTGTTCATGAGTTTTAGCATAGCAGTTTAAAATAGATTCTGAATCGACGATCCGAATCATGCCTAATCTGCAATCTTTTCCCGTCTTGATGAATTTTCCTTTTACGAAATGCGCCAATAATGCATCTTTTGCTCCATTGTCGCTGTACATCAACTCCTTGATGATTGTTTCACCATTCACTTGATACGGAAATGCCATTCCTGAAATTCTGTTGTCCTGCTTTACAAGGATAGGGGATAAATGACTCATTTCCATATCTTTGACTATCATTCTGAAGTCATTGAAACTATGGACAACGTAGCACTTTCTCTCCATTTGCATCGTGTTGAAATACCGATAGGCCTCTTGCAGGTTTTCGGTTGAGATGACTTCTATTGAGTTGTCATCATTGGGCGTTTCCTTTTCGAATTTTTCGATAGAAAATCTAAAGCTGTCACAGAAACCGAATTTGCTGTAGTAGTCGAACAAGGACGATGTGGCCGGTATCAGACATACAAGCGGAATGTGTCTTTTGTAAAGAAGATGAAAAGCCTTTGTGATAAGCTCACCCATAATGCCCTGGCATCTATAGTCAGGGTGTGTGCAAGCTCCTGAAATATAGGCTATTGGTATGATATTCCCGCAAAAGTTGAAACTGTATGGCAGCAGTTGCATTGCGCTAACTATCCGTCCGTCCTTCTCGATGAAGACACTGTCATTTTCAATGTCGTGCATCTCAAAATACAGGTCGGAAAACGCTTTGTCTTCACTGAAACAGATGTCCCAAAGCGTGCGCAGTTGATGTTTTATCTCATTCATTTTTTGTCAGGATGCATCTGTCAAGCAGCAAGTCGGGGTAGTAGGACAGTTTTGCCTGCCTAAGTCCGGCCATGCCTAAGTCTTCCTCTCTGTTGATGAATTCGAATTGTTCCGGAATATGCTGTGCAAATAGTTGGTTGATGACGGCGTAAGACCCCTCAAATTCTGTATTTGCCTTCTCGAAATGAACGCCGAAAGTGTTCCAATTGATGGGGCATCCCAATGTGAAGGCTGTGATTTTCCCATTCACGAACAGCACGCCTCCGATCGAAGATGTTTCATTCATGTTGTCGAGCGCGTAGATAAGGGCGCGTTTCTCTTCATCAATAGTAGTCGGGTTCTTTTCCCTTTTCGCTTGATACCATTTGTTTTCCATGGACAGGCATTCCGGAATGATTTCCGGTCTCAACTCCTCGTATCTCCAATCGGGATAATCAGTGAAAAACTGATGAACATGGTTGCGTTTCGGATGGTACTTCGATCCATCAAGTTCTGCAAGATGTTCTCTCTTGTAGATGTATTCGCTGAAAGCTCTGTCTGCCTCGATTTTGAAAATCTTCATGCACTCCTTGTCCATGTGAAGATCCATGTATTCGCGTGAAGCAAGCATTCTGAAGGGTTCTCCGATCAGATTCGCGTCATCGAAAAGCTTGTTTATGATGTTTTGGTCGACTATTCCTTTTCCCAAAGGGATCATGTATGTCAAGCGGCCTTCGTCATAAAAACGGAAAACTAGGAAGTCGTCCATGACAGTATACATGGTGCCATACATGAATTTCCATGCCATCAGATTGGCGAAAGAGATGTCGCAACTCTTGCAATCGGACGACATGGTGAAACTGTTGATAATGTCTTTGTCTGTTATTGACAGATCTTTGAATGCAATCATGATCGTTACTCATTCAAAATTAAGCCGCAAAAGTATCAAACAAAAGCGTGCCAAACGCCTTTTTCTTTAATAAAATATTAATAATAGAGTGCGATATAATGAATTGATTATCATCTTGTTACAATCATCATATCATTTTATGGCCTAATATTCATTTGGAAGTCATTATCCTTCAGAACGTTTCTTCAGTTCTCCAGTCAATTGTTCGAATTCTTCGGTATTCATTTCTTTAAGGTAGATGAGTCCGTGAGTGGAACGGATGATGGAGTCGTTGTTCTCATAGAAGAAGTTTTTGCCTAAGATGTGCTGTATCTGTTTCATCTGGCTGACCCAGATTCTGCGTGATATTTCGCTGAAAGGCCCGTCGCATTCCGGACTTGGGAATTCGGCTTCGACTTGGGTGAGGTAACTTTCAGCGAACGCTGCCTTGTGGATGGCGAGATCATTCAACGAGACGGGGACGATGATGTTCGCTTCTGACGGGTCGAACCTGAACCAGACATTGCGGTAACCGATGATGCGGAGTTTGGAAAGGTCGGTTTCTTTGCCCCAAGTCTTGATGGCTTCTGCAATGGCTTGCAAAACTTTATAATGTGTGTCGGGACCGCTGCCTTCGGGGTCGAATGCGAGGCTGATAATGGTCGGTTTGTATTTCCTGAACTGTGAGACGATGTTTTCGACATCGTTCTTGTTGTCAGGCGCTGTGCCGTCGTGATAGAATTTCAGTCTCCAATGGTGTATGTGGTCGATGCGGACGCCGCTGTAACTCCAGACCAGTTCTTCTTCAAACTCTCTCAGTCTGCCTTTCAGCATCTGCACTTTTGGCGAGTTTTTGCTGCCGTCGTAACTGCCTTCCAGTTCTTCGATGATGCTGTCGATACGTTGCAGGAGTTCATTCTTGTCGTTCGCTCCCCAGATTTCGATGATGTCGCGTATCGCTCTGTGACAGAGTCCGCGTGTCTTTTCAAACTCGTTGTTGCTCGCGCAATTGTCGAGGAAGTGGTGGATGTCCTTGTAGCGTTTGTTCAGATATCCTTCAGTGAAGAAGTCAGGATATTTGATCATCTGCACGCAATCGGAATTAATCATTTCCACTGTCGATTTCAGTGTCTGGATCACGAAGCGGTTCGTGACCGAGTTGTATCCTGAAGTCGCAACAGCAAAATGGACGTCGTTGCTGGACTGCAGCAATTGGCGGTTGGCGTAAGGCATGATGCCAAGCATGATGTCGTCGTGGTGCGGCCCGATATGGTAGATGACCTGGTTTGTGTCGGGCGCCAAGCCGCGGTGTAATTTGTCCGTGACGTCGTCAACGACTTCTTTTACGGTGTCAAGGCTCAGGTTGGGTATCATTCTGCACCACGGATCTTCCTGAAGTTCATCTAAAGTCAGATTGTGTGCGTACTTGTCAATGCGTTCGCAAAGGTTGATGATGGCTCTTTCCGTCTTTTCAAATGTCCATGGCGTTGACATGTAGTAACTTTCAATCTGATCTTCAAGTTTGCGGGCGCTACCATTAGTGAGATAGAACCTTCCGTTTTCCAGTCTTTGAATTGCTGTTGCCGGATAAGAGACGCTCATCTCGTTCTCCAAAGTGGCTTTGACAATGTTGGCATTGGATTCGCCGGCGGCGAAAATTATGGCAGTGGTGTTTGGATTGTAAGTGATTGTTTCCAAGCCTATTGTGATGACGAGCCTATTCTTGGCGACATCAATGCCACCAAGCGTGTTGGCAGCGTCGGCCTGTGTCTCGAAGTTGGTCTTGGCCAGTCTTGTCGTCGAAAAAAGGTCGGAACCCTTGATGTTGTAAGCGATGTGTCCGTCAGGGCCAACGGTGCCGAGATAGAACCCGATGCCACCCATTTCCCTTATTTTCTGTTCATAACGTGAGCACCAGTCGTCAATCATGAAAAGGGATTGTTTCTTGATCTCGTCTTCTTTGGTCTTGACTTCCCTGTAGCGCAATGTCAGGTCAATCTTGCAGTCGGGGAATATGTCCCGATAATTTTTGCCGTCATAAAGCGGTATTGCATCGGAGTTGATCAGCAAGGCGTTGTCGGGATTCAGATGGAAGTTCTTGATGTAGTTCTCCATCACAAAGTGGTAAGAAGAATTGATTTGGCTCGGCGGAATGGGATAGAACTCATCGCTTTGGACAAAACGCAAATTCTCCAGACGCGGTTTCCCGACAATATGAAATCCATTTTCGGACAGAAGTGCCTGTGTGTCAGCGTTGTCCCACGTGTCAAGCAGATGGCGCGTCATTTTTATGAAAGGCTCGGCATGTTTTTCGGCCGGCAGACAAATCACGCCTTCGGGGTTCTCTGACACCCACTCGAGGAAGCGCAAAGTAATGAGCAGGTCGAGTTTGGGCACGTCTGGAACGATGATGTAAGGAGTGGAAGTCGAAATCTCGCGTGTGCCTGATTTTTCAATGAAATGTGTTTCAACTCTTGAACGTGATACAAACATAATCTTCTATTTTTCAGTGATTGGAAGAACTACACCTTATTGCAATCTTAATTATTTGATTTTCAGTTATAAAAGTAATAATTTGTCAAATAAAATGGGTTTTCAAAGATACTGAAAAAAAGATTGCCGTTCTGCTGAAAAGGGAAGATGAAAAAAATGTATGTTTGCAAAGGAAACAACCTTGTTTACAATGAGAAAAGTCTTCATGTACATCGGATTAGTGGGCCTTTTGGCAGCTTGTGCGCCCAAAACAGACGAAACTGCTCAAAATCAAAAAGAACCGGAATTCAAATATCTTGTTGACGAGTTCGCCGATATCCGCATCATGCGCTATCAGATTCCTGGCTGGGATTCGCTATCGTTGCAGCAAAAAGCTTATCTCTATTATCTTGGCGAGGCTGCAAAATGTGGCCGCGACATTCTTGCCGACCAGAATTTCAAGTACAACCTTACCATCCGCAAGGCGATTGAGGCGGTGCTGAATTCGTATAATGGAGACCGCACGACAGATGACTTCGCCAAATTCGAGGTCTATGCGAAACGTGTCTTTTTCAGCAACGGCATACACCATCACTATGGTGAATACAAGTTTTTCCCTGAGGTTTCCGAAGCCTATTTTGCCGAGTTGCTCAAAAACAGCGATTCCACTTTGCTTCCGCTGAAGGAAAACGAAACCGTTGACGCCTTCATCGCTTTCGTAACGCCCGTCATCTTCGATCCCAATATCGCTCCCGAACGCCGGAGTGCCAAGGAAGACATCATCGCCAATTCAGGCAACAACTTTTACAAAGGCGGCATCAGCAAGAAAGAAGTGGAAGACTTCTATGCCAAGATGCGTGTCCCTGGTGACGAGAAACCGTTGTCATACGGCCTGAATTCCAGACTGGTGAAGGAAAACGGCAAGATCTACGAGGAGGTTTACAAGGAAGACGGTTTGTATGACGAAGCCATAAAACACATCGTGGAATGGCTGGAAAAAGCCAACGAAGTGGCCGAGAATGACATCCAGCGCAACTATACCCGTTTGCTGATCGACTATTACAAGACCGGCGACCTGAAGACCTGGGACGATTACAACATCGCTTGGGTGCAGGATTCCGTATCCATGATTGATTTCGTCAACGGATTCATCGAAGATTACGGCGACCCGATGGGCATCAAGGCCACTTGGGAGTCGATCGTCGATTTCAAGGACGTGGAGGAAACGAAACGCTCCACAGTGATTTCGGCTAATGCGCAGTGGTTCGAGGACAACTCGCCAGTAGATCCACGCTTCAAGAAGAAAGAATGCAAAGGCGTTTCGGCTAAGAGTATCGTAGTCACCACATTAGGCGGCGACTGTTTCCCTTCGCCACCCATTGGCATCAATCTGCCGAATGCCGATTGGATTCGTAAGGATTATGGCTCCAAGTCGGTGACGATCACCAATCTGATGATTGCCTACGACAAGGCTGCTGAAGAATGCCCTAACAGCGTGCTGTCAGAGTTCGCCCACTCGCAGGAAGAGATCGACCTTTGCAAGCAGTTCAGCGCCATCGCCGATGTCGTCCATACCGACTTGCACGAATGTCTTGGACATGGTTCGGGACAACTGTTGCCAGGCGTGCAGCCCGGTGCTTTGAAGGAATACAGTTCCACTTTGGAAGAAGCGCGCGCCGACCTTTTCGGTCTTTATTATTGCGCCGACCCGAAGATGGTTGAACTCGGCGTGTTGCCCGAGAACGCTTATAAGGCTCAGTATCTTGACTATATCCGCAACGGCCTGCTGTCGCAACTCGCCAGAATCGAACTTGGCAAAGACGTCACGGAGTCGCACATGCAGAACCGCAAACTCATTTCGGAATGGTGCTACGAGAAAGGCAAGGCCGACAACGTCATCGAGAAGAAGGTTGAAAACGGCAAGACCTATTTCGTCATTAACGATTTCGAGAAGTTGCGCGGACTGTTCGGACAACTTCTGGCCGAAGTGCAGCGCATCAAGTCGGAAGGCGACTATAAGGCCGGCAAGGCATTGGTTGATACGTATGCCGTGAAAGTCGATCCCGAACTTCACAAGGAAGTCAAGACCCGTTACGAAGCCTTGAATCTGAAGCCCTACGGCGGTTTCATCAATCCTGAGATTGTTCCTGTTGAAAAAGACGGAAAGGTCGTTGATTACAAAATCGAATATCCTACCGATTTCATCCAGCAGCATCTCGGTTATGGCAAGAACTACAGTTTCCTGAAATCGGAGCGGTAAACGTTGCCAATTGTCGATTAAAGTAATTAAGCCCGGTGGAAGCCGGGCTTAATTGTTTATTGTAGTTTGGTTTCGCTTGTTTCCTGCGAAATCAGATGCCTATTGTGATTCCTAACATCAGATTGGTGCCGGCTTGAGGGAAGTAGCCGTCTTCAAGATATTCGGCGCCTTCGGTCCATGCACGGTAAACCCAAGCGTAAGTGCAGTATTTCGTGTTGAAGATGTTGTTGACCGACAGGTTGACATTCAGCGTTCTGAAAAGTTTCTGCTGCCAGTCGAAACTCATGTTGAAGTTGCTCACAAAATAAGGGTCAAGGCTTCGGTCGATGTTGGATGTGTTGTCAATGTATTGACGGCCGACGTAATGTCCTTGCAGACAAAGATTCAGGCAGGAGATGGGCTTGTAGTTCAGTGCCAGGCCACCAACGACATTTGGCGAAAATGAGATGTCGGTGGTGCCGAGGTTGGTGATGTGATTGCCGCCATTGTCCCAGTCTTCAATATAGTCCGTGAAGTTAAGTATTTTATTGCGGCTCAGACTGATATTGCCTGTCAACTCAAGTTGGCTTCCAATCCTGTAGTCTATTGACGATTCGATGCCAAGACGGTAACTGTCGTCAACGTTGGTCATGCAGGCCTTGCCGACATCGTTTATCTCTCCGGTCATGACAAGTTGGTCGGTATAGTCCATGAAGAAGATGTTGGTGCTGACATTCAGTGCTTTACCGTTGAAGACGTGACCGAGTTCATAATCCAGCAGTTTCTCTGCCTTGATGCTTCCGATTTGCGATTCGTCGGCATCGGTGTAGATGCTGCGGTTCGGCTCACGGTGCGAGAAGGCTGTCGAGAAGTACATACTATTGCTGTTGTTGATTTTGAAAAACACGCCACCTTTCGGGTTGAGAAAGTCGAAGATGTGAGTCTGCGTGAGGTCGAGCAGGTCGTCGTTGATGCCGTCAAGGGCATAATTAATATGACGATATTGGACATCGGCGAAGATGTTGAAACGTTCCGTAATATCGACTGTCGATTTCGCAAAGATGTTGCAGTCGGTCTTGCGTCCGTTGTTGCGATACCATTCGTATTCAAGCGGCAATCCGCAGGCAGCCCATTTGATGATGCCATAATGGTCACCGTCGAAACTGCTCCATCCGCCGCCAAAGTTGGTGTTGAACCTTCCTTGACGGTAATTCAACGCGGCATTGAATCCGTAGAAGATGTTGTCGAGCCATTTCTGCTGGACGAGGCTCGTGCGCTTAATTACGGTGTCTCCTGTCACGATGGGACTAAGTCCGTAGTTGCTGAGTTTCTTGTCGTTCTTGTAATTCTCGTAGTAGCCGTTGCCTGTCGTGACAAATGCGCTGCTTGTAAGCGTAGTGTTGCTGTTAAAACTATGGGCGTAGTGAAGTTGATAATGGTTTTGCGTGTAGTTGTCGGTCTCGTTGTCGTAGAATCCCAGGAGGTTGCCGTCATTGTCAAATATCTCGCCAGCAGGATTGTAGGTGGGATTGGTCTCAAGCATTGCTTTCGGGATGCCGTTCCATGCTTGGTATGTCGTTTCGGTTCCGGACATGAATATGGCTTTCAGCATGTTGTTTTTGTTAGACCAAATACCTGACAGATAAACGGATCCAAGGTCGGACCAGCCTCTATCGACATAGCCGTCGGAAGTGATTTTGCTGACGCGACCGTTCAGCGCAAAACCTTGCTTGTTGCGGCCACTCGAAAACGTGAGCGTGTTTTTTAAGGTGTTGAACGACCCTGCCGAACTGCTCAGTGTCGCCATGGGATCGGTTTGGCTTTCATCGGTCTTGATGTTCAGCGATGCGCCGAAAGCGGCGGCACCGTTGGCGGAAGTGCCAACACCTCTTTGAATTTGGATGTTATCGACGGAAGATGCCAAGTCTGGCAGATCCACGAAATACACGTTGTGGTCTTCGGCGCCATTCACTGGGACGCCATTCAGCGTGACATTGATGCGTGTGAGGTCGCTGCCGCGTATGCGCAGACTCGTGTATCCGATGCCGGTTCCAGCGTCCGAAGTCACCACAAGCGAAGGCGTATTCTGCAAAAGGAAGGGGAGGTCGGCACCCATGTTGTCTTTCCTGATTTCAGCAGCGTTGACATCGGTGTATGTGAGGGGTGTCTTGTCGGCAATGCGGGTGGAAAGCACCACCACTTCGTCCTGCATGTACGACTTTGCATTGAGTCTGATGTCAACGGTCACATCGTTACTGACTTCGATGGTGTCGTCTTTCGTTTCGAATCCCACATAGGTGGCTGTCAGCACATAACGTCCTGCTTTGACATTGTCGAAAACAAATCTGCCTTTGGCGTCGGTTATTGAATGAAGATTTGCAGGTTGCAATGAAACATGCGCCCCGATAAGTGTTTCGCCATCGTGACTGTCAAAGACATTGCCTTGGATGACGTGTTGTGCTTTCAGACTAATGGATACCATTAGAATTGTCAGAAAGAGTAAAATTGATTTTTTAAACATTACGTATTGATTTACATTTGTTTGATAATAATAAATCAATAGAGGAAAACAGGAGGAAACTCATTTCCCTGTATCGGCATTATCCGTTTCAGGTACAGAGGGTTTGATCTCAGCCTTTTGATTTGCCTTTCGGCAAAAGGGCACCCCTAATTGATGCTGCAAGTATAAGCATCTTTTTTGAGATAGGCTGTATAAATCGAAAATATTGAAGAGATTTCTCGGTTGTCGGTCATAATGTGTACATTTGTCCGACAAAGACGGCATGGAGAAACTTGACATCATATTTTCCGAAACCAACACGCATATCACGAATTCATATAAGGTGAAGAATACGCGCGCAATAATACGCCGTGTCCTTTCGGCTCGCAGAGAAGCCTCGCCTGATATGGCCGTAAACAAGAGAAGCGTCAAGTCGCAAGTCATAGAGTGGCGTGCCCACAATCTTTCATATTACTTGCATCTTTTCCGAAAGCGGACTGTCGATATCGACTTGGAATATCCTCAGAAACCGATGCAGAGAGCCTGTTATGCCATTGCCAGCCTCTTTTATCTGTGGTAAATGTTATCGTGACTGATAAAACCGGTCGAAGGCGCCAGTCGGCTCCTTGACTTCCATGCGCACTTCAGTCACCATGGAATACGGCGTTCCTTCGGCGCACAGCATGGCAAACCGATTGACGTTGCTTTCTTCGCCTTCGGCCTCGATGTGGAGACAGTCGTTGTCATAGTCGTTCTCCACAAAGCCAACGATGTCGTTCTCGATGGCGTAACGGTGGACGTAGCGCCTGAAACCGACATTGAAGACGCGGCCTGAAATGCGAATGGAGCAGGCGACGTTTTTCATAAGATGAATTTCACGCCGGGAACATCTTTGAGCATCTCATAGATCTTCTTCATCTGCTCGCTGTCTTCGATATCGACATTGAAGGAGTAACTCAGGTAATTTCCTTTGGCACTTGATGTTACGTTTGAAAAACTATAAACGACCTTGCATTTCGTCAGGATGTCGCCGATGCTTTTCTTCGTTTCCTCGATGGGATGTTCCGCCGATACCAGCAATTTGATATCAAAGTTCTGGGGATATTGTATTTCAGGTCGTTGAGTTTCCATGGCTTGCATTGTTTATCTTTTGCAAAGATACGGAATTGGGGCGATGTCCGCAACTGCTGTCCCAGCATCATCATGAATCCGAAAAGTGGCTTCAAAATTTATGTTCATTGGCGATGGTGAAACGAAATCTGCCTATCTTTACGGAATCAAAACTTGAATCATGAAAAAAGTGCATTTCATTGCTATTGGCGGAAGTGCTATGCACAATCTCGCCATAGCCTTGCATAGGAAAGGATATTTAGTGACTGGTTCCGACGATGAGATTTTCGAGCCGTCGAAGTCGCGACTGGCATCGGAAGGAATATTGCCAGAGCAATGGGGCTGGTATCCTGAAAAACTCGACTCTTCGTATGACGCCGTGATTCTTGGCATGCATGCCCGAATCGACAATCCTGAACTCATTCGCGCCCAGGAACTTGGACTTAAAGTCTATTCCTATCCCGAATACCTGTATGAGCAGAGCAGGGACAAGACGCGTATCGTTATCGGCGGAAGCCATGGAAAGACCACCATCACCTCGATGATTCTTCACGTTCTTAAACATGCGGGCATCGAGACCGATTTCATGGTTGGCGCACAACTCGAAGGCTTCGACGTCATGGTGCGACTGAGCGAAACGGCGAAATACATGGTCATGGAAGGCGACGAATACCTCACTTCGCCCATCGACCGTGTCCCGAAATTCCATCACTATCATCCCAATATCGCCGTCATCAGCGGCATTGGCTGGGATCATGTGAATGTGTTCCCGACTTTTGACAGTTACCTTGATCAGTTTAGGATTTTTGTGAAGACGATAGAGCCAGGCGGTTGCCTCATCTACGACGAAACGGATCCTGAAGCGGCAAAGATTGCGGCCTCCGCGTCATGTGCCACATTCGGTTATGGCGTCCATCCTCATGTGAATGACGGAATCAAGACGGAATTGGTGATGGAGGACGGGAGTTTGAGAGAAATCGGCGTGTTTGGAAGTCATAACATGAAGAATATCAACGCTGCACGTCTTGTCTGCAAACAACTTGGCGTCACTGACGCACAGTTCTATGAAGCCATCGTTTCTTTCAAAGGTGCGTCACGGCGTCTGGAAATGCTTTTTGAACACGACGGGAATTATGTTTTCCGTGATTTTGCACACGCCCCTTCGAAGGTGAAAGCCAGTGTCGGCGCCTTGCGTGAGCAGTTTCCTGACCGATTCCTGATTGCTGTTTTCGAATTGCACACGTATAGCAGTCTGAGCGAAGTGTTCATCGACCATTACAAGAATGCTTTGGAACTTGCCGATCAGGCCATCGTGTTCTATGACCCTCATGCCGTGGCTTTGAAGAAACTCGACCTGATGTCGGACGCGCGCATCGTTGAAGGTTTCGGCCGCCCCGATTTGAAGGTGGCGCACACAAAGGATGAATTGCTTGGCATTCTGGAAAAAGGGAAGAAGCAAAATATTGTCGGCGCTTTCATGAGTTCCGGCGACTTCAACGGATTGACCACCGACGACCTGAAATCGCTTTACGATTGATTCGGGAGTAAACAAAATGAATAAAGCCAAGGCTCAGGCCTTGGCTTTCGTGTTATTAGTCGTAATGATGGCGCAAGTTAAAGCGCTGTCATCATCATTTATCGAGACTCATGATAAATTCCTCGTTGGAGATTGTCTTTGAGACGCGGTCTTTCAGGAATTCCATGGCTTCAACAGGAGTCATGTCGGCAAAGTGAGTGCGCAGTGCCCAGACACGTGACAATGTTGTTCCATCGACGAGAAGGTCGTCACGGCGTGTTCCCGATGCGATGATGTCGATGGCGGGGAAGATACGCTTGTTCGACAGACGGCGGTCGAGTTGAAGTTCCATGTTGCCTGTGCCCTTGAACTCTTCGAAGATGACTTCGTCCATCTTAGAGCCTGTATCTATCAAAGCGGTGGCCAGAATGGTCAGTGATCCGCCGTTTTCTATCTTGCGCGCTGCGCCGAAGAAACGTTTCGGTTTCTGGAGGGCGTTGGCTTCGACACCGCCGGTGAGGACTTTCCCTGATGCGGGAGAGACCGTGTTGTAGGCGCGTGCCAGACGCGTGATGGAGTCGAGAAGAATGACCACGTCGTGACCGCATTCGGTAAGCCGTTTGGCTTTTTCCAAGACGATGTTGGCGATTTTCACGTGTTTCTCGGCAGGCTCGTCGAAGGTCGAAGCAATCACTTCGGCATTCACGCTACGTTGCATGTCGGTGACTTCCTCAGGACGTTCGTCAATCAGCAAGATGATCAGATATGCCTCAGGATGGTTGGCGGCGATGGCGTTCGCCACCTCTTTCAGCAGCACGGTTTTACCAGTCTTAGGCTGAGCCACGATAAGACCACGTTGTCCTTTGCCGATGGGGGAGAACATGTCCATGATTCTCATGGAAATGCTGCAGCCTGGGTGACCGGTGATCTTGAATTTTTCGTTCGGAAACAGCGGTGTGAGAAAATCGAAAGAGATGCGGTCTCTGATTTCTTCAGGGAGACGGCCGTTGATGTAGTCCACCTTGATGAGAGGGAAGAACTTCTCTCCGCTTTTTGGAGGACGGATGGTGCCGAGAATGGTGTCGCCTGTTTTCAGTCCGAACAACTTGATCTGTGACTGTGAAACGTAGATGTCGTCAGGGGAAGAAAGGTAGTTGTAATCGGAGGAGCGGAGGAAACCGAAACCGTCAGGCATGATTTCGAGCACACCTTCAGCATGCACCACGCCATCGAAGTCGCCGATGAGGGCGTCACGTTTCTGCTGTTCTACTCGGTCAACGTTTGGCTGTTGATTGTTCTCGTTTCTTTCTCCAACAGGTTCATTGATCTGATTTGGTTGTTCTTTCTGCTTCCAGTTGTCGTTTCTTTCTTCAACAGGTTGTTCGTTGGCAGGATATTGCTGTCCCCTCTGTTTCCAGTTGTCGGTTCTTTGAAATCTGATCTGTCTCGGTTCTTCTGTTGTTTCGGGAACGGATTCTTGTCTGGAAGGGATTGATGGTCTATCAGTTGTCTGTTCTTCCGTGCGCGGAGCATTATTGTCATTTTCGCGGAAGTTTTGCTCGTTTCTTTGTCTTTTCCTATCGTCGTTTTCGTTGGAACGAGCGATGCGGGGACGTCTTTCCTTTTTACCTTTCTGCTGAGCCGAGATGGGATTCTGCGATAAGACTGCATTGTTGTTCTGAACCATGTTGTCTTGCGCTTTGGCAGCGATAGGATTAGAGGTCTGATTGTCGCCAGGTTTCGGGGCATCGCCGCCTATCACTTTCATGATGTCAGAAATGGAATCTTTGATAGGGAGGTCTTGGAAGTTGATTTCGGGCGAAATCTCTGCTCCTTTTGAGGGTTCCTTGACAACCTTCGGTCCTTGTTGCCTTTTCTGATTGTTTTTTCTTGGAACGACCTCGTTTTGTGGGTGTCTTTTATTGATTTCAGGATGATCTACTTGATAATCAATAATATCATAGACGAGTTGCGGTTTTGTCTTCTTTTCGTCATCAATACCCATTTCAATTGCGATTACCTTAAGTTCTTCTAAGGACTTCTCGTTGAGTTCGAATTTGTTGTACATTTAATTGGATTTTAATTTCCTGTTGGAAATAAACCTTACAGTATTTCTAATTTATTGGAATGCTTTTTATGTCAGATTCTGAACCATAAGAATCTTGTCTGAACCATAAGAACCTGATAGAAAAGCGATGCAAAGATAATCATTTTCCATAACTTCATCTGTTTTTACGGAAAATATTGCATATTTTAATAAATAATGCCTTTCAGAAGTGCATATTCAGACTTGAAAGTCGAAAATTTCTATCTTTGCAAAGTAAAACATATAACGACTATGTCCCAAAGATTTCAATCCATTCTGTTCTTTTTGTCGGCTGTGGCTTTCGGGCTTCTGCTTTTCATGCCACTTGCCGAGTACTACGGAGAGATAAACATCCTTCAATTCAACGTTTTCGGCGTATCGAGCCTGATGCCCGATGGTGAAGTGCCGTTCGGCAAAGTGTTCGCACTTCCCGTTCTGATAATCACCATTTCGGTCGTTCTTGTCTCCATTTACCTTTCCTTCTCACTTCTTAAAGCGGTGAAACTGAGTCAGTTCGAGTCTCTTCACAAACTTTCCAGAATCGATATCATTCTTGCTGTTGTCTGGATTGCACTTGTTTATGCATTCTATGTCAACAAGATAGGACAAAGCATCGCTGCACCAACAACATACAAGGTGGGAATGTTTCTGCCGCTGGCGGGATTGGTGTTGCTTGTCATCGCTTCGAGTTCGCTCAGGAAAGACATCAAGAAAATCCGTTCTGTTGACCGGATAAGATGATTTGAATCACTATTATAACAAGAAAAGGTTCGGCATGCCGAACCTTTTTCGTTTTCAGACTGTTGCTCAGAACAGTTTGTTTCTGTCAAGTTCGAAGATTTCCATGTCCTTGAAGTTTTGTTTGTCGATGACAAATCGAATCATCGTGATTTTCTTGTGGAAACCGGAATTGCCCGCCGCACCAGGATTGATGCAGAGCAGGTCGAGATTCTTGTCGTAGATGACTTTGAGGATGTGCGAGTGCCCGCAGATGAACAGGTTTGGCTTGTTGTCGGCAAGTATCTGCCTGACTTCAGGCAAGTAATGGTTCGGATAGCCGCCGATGTGCGTCATGAAGACGTCAACATCTTCTATGTGAAACGAAAGGTCTTCAGGATATTGCAGCCTTACAACATGGTCGTCGATGTTGCCGTGTACGGCGCGAAGAGGCTTGAAAGCGGCCAAAGTCTCCGCCGTCGCGATGTCGCCGATGTCACCTGCATGCCAGATTTCATCGACATCCTTGAAAAACGAATAGACTTGTGGAATTATCGTTCCATGCGTGTCTGAAATAATGCCGATTTTTTTCATTGCCTTTGGACAAATGTCCTTGTTGGGAGTGAACTGTTTATTTCAAGTTGAAGAGAATGCCGATGCTGAGCACTTCCTTGAACTGAACTTTCGAATTAGGGTCGAGTACGGACGCTCCCGTGTTCGGATCAATGTCGTAGAACGGAATGTCGTAGTCGTAAATCATGCGTGTGGATACGTTGCAGTTGAGCCATGAGTTGACTTTCATTATCAGCATGTTCTGCCAATCGACGTCAACTCTCTCAGGATGATCGAGATAGTTGGAGAAGAGTTCGAGTTTCGATTCGAAATCGACATTTTCCACCACGGTGTAGTTCATCTTCGCCGTTGCGCGCGCACCGAATTCGTAACGCACTTTCTCGCCAGGCGTGACGCCGAAAGCGCCACGTGCCGACAGTGTGTCATCGTTTACGATGGTGACTCTTCCTGCCAAAGGTGCGAAATTGATTGAAAAATGCTTGTTCGGCACCCACTGGACACCTGCGCCCAAAGTGATGTATGCCGGCGCCAGAAACAGAGAAATCGGCGATGTGGAATCCTTGGCATAGTCGTAGCCGTTTGCAAATTGTGACCTGAACGCAAACTCAAGGCTGTAATTCAGTTTATCTGTGGCTTTGAGTCCGGCCAACGAAGTGAATTCTATCTTGTCGTCAGTCTTGATGGGTTTAAGATGAAAATTGAAGTAACTATATCCCAATGCGGTGCTTAACGTGTTGTCCCACTTCCATTTATCCTTTGAGTAATTGATGGCATAGTTGTATGTGCCGAGCCAGCAAAGGGCGTTCTGTCCGCCTGCCGCCCAATTCGTGTAACTGCTCTGCGACAGATTGAGACCTGTGTTGCCTTTGTGAGTCCAGTGTTTTGCTTCGCTCTGTCCATCTTGTGCGTTGACGCTGGCAGCCAGCATGATGATGAGCAATGTGAATAATGCCTTTTTCATGATAGGTTTGTTTCTGATGCAATAATATTCTGATTAATAACTATTTCCGTCCTGAAAGTTTCTGTTTCCGATCCTGAATGTGATGTCTTGTTCGTTGCGGCTTCTGACGTATTTTCCGTCTTTGATGGCCGGAATCCATCGTGTTTCCTGAATAAGGCGCACGGCTTCGTTGTCGCATCCGCCGCCAACCGATTTCTCAATCGTGATGTTCGACACGCTTCCGTCGGTCTCGACGACGAATTTTAGACGGACTGTGCCCTGAATCTCCGATGCCTTGGCGGATTCCGGATATTTCAGATTGCCGGCGATGTATTCGGCCATGCTGATGCCATTCTCGAAATAGGGGATGGCGTTCTCTTCCAATTGATGGAGACTGAAAATCTTGTAACTGCTGTCGGCTTCAAGTTGAAGCGGAATTTCGGCACGATGGTGTTTTTTCCAGTAACGGTTGTAGGTCTTGGTGCTGAAGTCAACCTGATACTGTGTTTCGCTGTCAACAGGAACGCCATTGACTTTTCCCGCATTCCAAAGAATCCGCTTCACCATGTCCATCGCAACTACAGATGCCGCATCGCTGAAACTTGACGCAATTCTGTAATCGCTGCAGGTGCCGTCCTTTTTCACGTTGAATGCCACGACAACGCTGCCGCTTCGATTCTGTTCCAAATCGGCTTTTGGGTAAAGGATGTTCCGCTGGATGTAATCTTTGGTCAGATTGCGGCCTGAAACCGGTTCCGGATCGGTCTGCTGACAGAATCCATTAACGCAAAACATCGTCATGCAGATGACAAGAAACGATAACTTACTATTTAATATCTTCATTATTAGCGCATTAAATTGAAACCTAAAATGGCCTATTCGATTTGCTAATTTACAGAAAGTTCTATTATGCAAAATGTTTTGTGTTTCTAAATTCATCTTTCATCAAAATGATGGTCATGTTTCATCTTGTCACGTTATTTGTCTTATTTTTGCCGAAACGATTGCAGATATGGAAGACACCTTTAAAAACAACATGGTATTTGGACTTCATCCGGTTCTTGAATTGATCAGGGCAGGCAAGGAGATTGAAAAGGTCTTTATTCAAGGCAATGTCAGGGCTCCTGAGATTTCGGAGATTTCCAATTTTTGCCGCGCGAACGATATTCCGGTGCAATATGTGCCCATAGAGAAGATGAATCGTCTTACGCGCAAGAATCACCAGGGTGTCGTGGCATTCATCTGTCCCATTGAATATCAGTCTATCGAGAAGGTCATTCCGATGATTTACGAATCGGGCAAAGATCCTTTTGTGCTCATGCTTGACCGCGTCACGGACGTGCGTAATTTTGGCGCCATCGCCCGTACGGCCTACGCTGCCGGCGTCGATGCCATACTTATTCCATCGCGTGGTTCGGCGCTTATCAACGGCGATGCCATGAAGACTTCGGCAGGAGCGTTGTCATCCATTAACGTGTGCCGTGCCGACAATCTCAAGATCGCCCTTGACTTTCTGAAAGAAAGCGGATTGCGTCTTGTCGGCTTCACCGAAAAAGCCACCGACAGCCTTTGGGATTGTGACCTGACAGGCCCTTTGTGTGTGGTGATGGGTTCGGAAGAGGACGGCATCAGTCCGGCATATCTGGAACGACTTGACAGTCAGATGAGAATCCCCATGCCTGGTGATATCGACTCGCTCAACGTCTCCGTCGCAACGGGAATCGTCTGCTTCGAAGTGGTGAAGCAGCGCATAGGCTGATTTGTGACGTCATTCGATCTCCATTAAACCAGTATATAACTGATTATAAGTGCCTTTTGCGGCAATCAATGTTTCGTGATTGCCTTTTTCTATGATTTTTCCGTGATCGAGGACGATGATGCAATCGGCATTGCGCACCGTGGAAAGCCGATGTGCGATGACGAAAGTGGTGCGTCCTTTAGTGAGTGAGTCCATGCCTTGTTGCACCATCTGCTCGGTATGGGTGTCGATGCTTGATGTGGCTTCGTCAAGGATGAGGATAGGGGTGTCGGCCACGGCGGCTCGGGCGATGGCGAGCAACTGGCGTTCGCCTTGACTGAGATTGTCGCCACTGGCATTAAGTCTGGTATTGTATCCGTTCGACAGACGCCGTATGAAGTTGTCAGCACCAGTCAGTTGCGCCGCTTCGATGCATTCCTGATCAGTGGCGTCGAGACGTCCGTATCGGATGTTGTCGAGCACGGTTCCCGAAAACAGTTTCGTTTCCTGCAACACGAGTCCCAGACTGTGCCTGAGGTCTTTCTTGCAGATGTCTTTCACGTCGATGCCATCGATGAGGATGTGCCCATCTTGGATTTCGTAGAATCGGTTGATCAGATTCGTGATTGTCGTTTTTCCGGCTCCTGTTCCGCCTACGAAAGCGATTTTCTGATCCGGCATCGCATCAATGTTGATGTCGAAAAGCACCTGCTTCTCAGGCGTGTAACTGAAGTCAACCATGTTGAACTTCACGCCGCCGGCAACATGGACGTAATTGCCTTCCTTGGTTTTCCATGCCCATTCATTGTCTCGGCCATTGACTTCAGAAACCGAGCCGTCATCCTGACGCTTTATGTTTACAAGGGTTACGGTGCCATTGTCTTCTTCCGGTTTTTCATCCATGATGTTGAAGATGCGTTCGGCACCTGCCGATGCGACGATGATGCTGTTGATTTGCTGGCTAATCTGCGAGACGGGTTGTGCGAATTGCTTGTTTAGCGTGAGGAACGACACCAGCGTGCCAAGAGATAGCGTGAACGTGGCTCCGCCAATGGAAAAATGTGGCGTCAGCGCGATAATGGACCCGACTACGGCAATCAGGACGTAACTGAGGTTGCCCAAGTTGCCGTTGATAGGCATGATGATATTCGCAATCCTATTGGCGCTGTATGTGCTGGAACGCAGGTCTTCGTTAATGTCTTCAAACTGACCGATTGCCTTGTCTTCGTGCCGAAACACCTTGACCACTTTTTGTCCGGTCATCATCTCTTCGATGAATCCGTTCACCTTGGCGAGGTTGTTCTGTTGTGCCTTGAAGTAGCCGCGCGAGTGTTTGCTCAATTTTGTCGTAGTGACGGCTATGACCACCGCCATGAGGATAGAGACGAGCGACAGCGGTATGCTCAGGACCACCATGGAGGTGAGGGTGACGACGAGCGTGATGAACGAGTTGAACATCTGCGGCAAACTTTGGCTGATGACCTGTCGCAACGTGTCGATGTCGTTGGTGTAGGTTGACATGATGTCGCCGTGCGAATGGCTGTCGAAATAACTGATGGGCAACTCTTCCATGTGGCTGAACATGTCCTTGCGCAAGCGCAACATGGTGCCTTGCGACACATTGATCATGATGCGGTTGAAGATGTAGGAACAAATCACGCCGAAAAACAGAATGATGCCGAGTTTGAACAGGGCTTGTGCCAATGATGCAAATTCGGGATTGTCAACCTTCGTGAGCGGGACGATGTAATTGTCGATTAGCGTCCGCGTGAATAGGGTCGATGCAAGTGTGGTGAGCGCCGTGATGAGAATGCAGACCATCACGATCAGACACGAGAATTTGTAATGCTTCAGCACGTATTTGGCAAGTCGGAGCATGGTGGCTTTTTTGTTGACACCTTCCGTGTAATTGCCAAAATGACGTCCGGCGTTGTTGCGATCGAATCCGTTGGTTCTCATGCCGTTACTCCTTTCCTGACGCTGGTTTCGTCAAAGTCACCGCCACTTTCGATCTGTATTTGGAAAATCTCACGGTACAGTTTGCAGGTCTCAAGAAGTTCGTCGTGTGTGCCGAAGCCAATAATTTTGCCGTTATCCAGCACCATGATGCGGGAACAGTTTCGGATGCTTGCGATGCGTTGGGCGATGATGATTTTCGTCATCCCCGAAAGTTGTGATGTCATCTCCCTGCGGATGTTGGCATCGGTGGCTGTGTCGCAGGCGCTTGTCGAGTCGTCGAGGATGAGAATCTTGGGGTTCTTCAGCAGCGCTCGGGCAATGCAAAGCCGTTGTTTCTGTCCGCCCGAAACGTTGGTGCCGCCTTGCTCTATCCTTGTCTCATAACCGTTCGGCATTTGGTCGATGAACTCATCTGCTTGAGCAATATGGCAAACGCGTTGGCATTCTTCAAGTGTGGCGTTTTCGTTTCCCCATCGCAGATTGTCGAGTATCGTTCCTGAGAACAGGACGTTGTTCTGCAACACTACCGACACGGAGTCCCGCAGCGTGCCGAGATCGTATCTCCGTACGTCAATTCCACCAACCGACACGGTGCCTTTCGACACGTCATAAAGGCGGCAGATGAGGTTGACGAGCGATGATTTGCCACTTCCCGTGCCACCAATCACGCCGATGGTTTCTCCCGACCGGATGCTGAAATTCAGGTCTCGGATGGCGTATTCTCCGCTTCCAGTGTTGTATGCGAAACACACCTTGTCGAATTGCACGCTGCCGTCCGCAACTTCCATCACGGGATTTTCGGGATTGACAATATCGGCCTTTTCGTCTATCACCGCCGCGACACGCTCTCCGCTGGCCGCACTCATCGAAATCATCACGAAAATCATGGATAGCAGCATAAGCGCCATCATGATGCTCATGATATAGGAAAACATCGAGGTGAGTTCTCCTGTGGTCAATGTGCCGCCAACGATGAAGTGTGCGCCAAACCAGGAGATGGCGATGATGCAGCCGTAGATCACCATGTTCATTATGGGATTCGTGTATGCCATCAGACTTTCAGCCTTGACGAATAACTTGTATAAGCCACCCGCAGCATTCGCGAATTTTTCGTTTTCGTATTTCTCTCTTACATAGGATTTTACAAGTCTTATGGCATCAACATTTTCCTGCACGCTCTCGTTCAGCAGGTCGTATTTCTCAAACACTTGCCTGAAAAGTTTCGATACATGAGAAAGGATGTAATACAAGGCGCACGAGAGGACAACAAGGGCGACAACGAAAATCAGGCTCATCTTGACGTTGATGATGAAACACATAACCATGCACGACAGCAGCCGGAAAGGGGCTCTTACCGTGATGCGCAGAATCTGCTGATAGGCGTTTTGCAGGTTCGTCACGTCGGTTGTCATACGCGTCACAAGTCCCGAAGTCGAGTATTTGTCTATGTCGGAGAAGGAAAATGTCTGGATGTTGCGATACATGGCCTTACGCAGATTGGCGGCAAAACCCGCCGAGGCGTAGGCTGAATAGTTGCCCGCCATGATGCCGAAAAACAGGCTCAAGAGCGCCATGCCAACCATAATGCTGCCGTAAATGTACACGTTTCGGAGATTGCCGGCGTTAATGCCACTGTCTATCAACTTGGCGGTCATCCACGGAATGAGCACATCCATGACGACTTCCATGGCTGTAAAGACGGGAGTCAGTATCGAAGCGACCTTGTATTGCTTAACTTCCTTCAGTAATGTCCGAATCATTTTTCTTTCAAATTTCCAAATCGCAAAATTGCGATATTCAACGTGTATTTTAGATAATTATTCATAAATAGCAATCTGTCAGTATGTTACATAAAATATACTGACAGATTATTCTCATAGGGTTTTGGAAATATCTCAATTCTTTAATCCATTAGCAATGCTAACGGATTCTCCAAAACCGTGCCAAAATGTTGATGCCCTAAATGGGAATCCGTTACTGGATTTGTTTCACCCAGTTCTTCAGCGAATCGTTGGAAACGCCGTTCAGCAACTTGCCTTTAACCCAGTTGATGTTGGGATAACTCTTGGCGAGATCCTTGCACGACTTGTCGATGTCGCTGCTGCCCGATGTTGCGAAGGGGATGACGGTCTTTCCAGCAAAGTCGTGGTTTTCAATGAAAGTGTTGATGATTGTTGGTGCAGTGTACCACCAGATTGGAAATCCCAAATAGACCACCTGATAGTTGGCGAAGTCGATGCTGTCGGCGGCGATGGCTGGACGCGATTTCAGATCGCTCATCTCGATGGTGCTGCGCGATTTCTTGTTGGTCCAGTCCAAATCGGCTGCGGTGTATGGCTGTTGAGGTTCAATCTTCAAAAGGTCGCCACCTGCTGCTTCGGCGAGTTGTCTTGCCACGGCTTCCGTGGTGCCGGTAGCGGAAAAATACGCTACCAATACTTTCTGATTTTTCATTGTTGTGTCGTTTTGTATTGTCTTCGATTCTTTTGTGGTGCTTTGTCCGTTGCAGGAGACCAGCATGGCCAGCAAGACGAACAAAACTGGGACTTGAGAAATGGTTTTATTCATTGTATGATCTGTGATTTGTGAATTATTGTCCAAATGGATTAATAATGTATTGTAAATAACTGTATTTCTACAGGCTTTCTTTCAAAATGTTGATAATATCGGCTTTATCCAGTTTCTTGTATCCGCCGTCGAGGATGAAAGCGCCTTTGGCGATGCCTTGCAGCATTTCTTCCTTCACGCCAAGTTCTTTCAGACTCATCACCACGCCGATGGCTTCCATCCAGTCTTCCAGTGCCTTGAGACCTTCTTCGGCAACCTCATTGTCGGACTTTCCTTCAGACTCGACGTCCCAAACGTTTATGGCGAAACGACGGAATTTGGCAAGGCCGTATTTCATGATGTGGCGGTAGTAGGGGAGCGACACGGCCGCAAGCGTCATGCCGTGCGTCGCATCGGTGTAGGCGCCGACCGACTGGCCAATCATGTGCACCATCCAGTCTTGGCTCTTTCCGCGTCCTATCAGCGTGTTGAGCGCCATGGTGGCGGTCCACATGATGTTGGAGCGCGATTCATAGTCATTGGGATTCTTTACGGCGATAAGGCTGCTGTGGATGAGGCTTTTCATAAGGCCTTCGGCCAGATAGTCGCTGGTGTTGTCGTCTTCGCCGCTGAAATACTGTTCCATGATGTGGCTCATGATGTCGAAGAAGCCGGCCACCATCTGATAGCGGGAAATGCTGTAAGTGAATGTCGGGTTGAGGATGGCGAATCTTGGCATCATGTCGTCGCCGAACACTTTCCCAATCTTAAGGTTCATCTTGTGGTCGGTGATGACGGAACCGCCGTTCATCTCGCTGCCAGTGCCGACCATGGTCAGGATGGCGCCCACGGGAACGGTTTTTTGTCCTGCCGCGATGTCCTGCTGGTTGAGATAGAATCTCGTCCACGGGTCATCGGCGCAGTATGCTGAGGCTGACACGCCTTTGGCGTAATCGATGGTGGAGCCACCGCCAACAGCCAGGATGAGGTCAACGTGATTGTCCTTGACCAAACGGACGCCTTCGTACATTTTTTCCACAGTAGGGTTGGGCATCACGCCGCCATCTTCCACAATGGTCTTGCCCGCGGCTTTCAGGATGGCGATTACCTTATCGTAGATGCCGTTGCGCTTGATGGAACCGCCGCCGTACGACATCATGACTGTCGGACCGAAGTTCTTCAGTTCTTCAGCGAGAAAATTCAGCGATTCTTCGCCGAAATATACCTTTGTCGGATTTGAGTATTTGAAATTGCCTAACATGATAGTATGTGTATTTCTGCAAAAGTAACGCTCTTTTGGATTATGTAGGTTGAAAAAATGAAGAATAATCAAAACAGCGGCCGATGAGCATTATTCGGCATGAGACAAAAAAAGTGCCGCCATTTGGCAGCACTTTTTTTCATTATCGGTTGGCTTTACGTCATTTCAGGTAAGTGTCAAGCCAGTTGAAGAATCTTCTCTGCCACAAAATACCGTTTTGCGGCTGAAGCACCCAGTGGTTTTCGTCGGGGAAATACAGGAATTCGGCTGGGATTCCGCGTAAAATGGCAGCGTTGTAGGCTTCCATGCCTTGCGTGAAGCAGATGCGGTAGTCGTTGCCGCCATGAATGACGAGAATCGGCGCCGTCCATTTGTCGACGAAGTGATGTGGCGAGTTGGCGTATGAGCGTTGTGCCGTGGCGTTGCTCTTGTCCCAAAATGGACCGCCGAGATCCCAGTTCACGAACCACATCTCTTCAGTCTCAAGATATTGTGCTTCGAGGTTGAACATGCCGTCGTGAGCAATCAGCGCCTTGAAGCGTCCGTCGTGATGTCCGGCAAGCCAATAAACCGAGAAACCGCCGAAACTGGCGCCTACGGCACCTAAGCGGTTAGCGTCGATGTAAGGCTCTTTGGAGACTTCGTCGATGGCGCTGAGATAGTCTTTCATGCACTGCCCGCCGTAGTCGCCGCTGATTTCTTCCAGCCAGTCCTTGCCGAAGCCAGGCAAGCCGCGACGGTTAGGCGCAACGATGATGTAGTCGTTCGCTGCCATCATCTGGAAGTTCCAGCGGTATGACCAGAACTGACTTACGGTGCTTTGTGGTCCGCCTTCGCAATACAAAAGGGCAGGATAGACCTTAGTGGAATCGAAATGAGGAGGATAGATGACCCAAACGAGCATGTTCTTCGCGTCGGTGGTCTTCACCCAGCGTTCTTCAACCTTGCCCATTGTCAGTTGAGCGAATATGCTGTCGTTGATGTGCGTGATTTGTGTCGCTTCGCCGTTGGCGGGATCGACTGAAAACAGTTCCGTAGGACGGCTCATCGACTGCTGTCCGGCAATGAGTTTGCCGTCGGCTGCTGCCACTGAGATGTAGTTGTGTACGCCTTCAGTGAGTTTGCGGATTTCGCCGCTTTCCAGATTCAAAGCGTATATCTGATCTGTTGCATAGGCATCGCTGATGAAATAGATGGTCTTGCTGTCGGCCGACCAACTGAATCCGGTGCTATTCTGATCGAATTTGGCGGAATAGTCCTTCTTCTCTCCGGTATTCAGATCCATCACAAACAAACGCTGCTTGTCGGATTCATAACCTTCACGTTCCATGCTTTCCCATGCCATGTATTTGCCATCAGGCGACACGACTGGATTCAGGTCGTAGCCCATCATGCCTTCGGTAAGGTTGACACATTCTCCGGGAACGATGGTATATTTGTAAATGTCTGAGTTTGTTGACAATGCATATTCTTTTCCGACTTTTTTGCGGCAGCAGTAGATGAAACTCTGACTGTCTTTCAGCCATTTGATCTGTTCCATTCCGCCGAATGGACGGATTGGCGATTCCCATTGTTCGTCGGCCATGGCGTCGAATGACTCGCCTATGGAGCCGTCGTCGTAGGTGGCGACGAAGATGTGGCTGTAAGTGTCAACCCACTGGTCCCAATGACGGTACATCAGGTCGTTGTTGATTCTTCCTGTCGCCAATGGCAGGTCGGGATAAATGTCGGCTGTGTTTTTCTTCAGCTTCACTTCCTTGGTGTAAAGGATCTGCGCCATGTCGGGTGCGTATTGGAATCCGGTGATGCCGCCTTCGATGGAAGTGACCTGGTGTCTTCCTGTTCCGTCGGGGCTGATTTCCCACAATTGCATGTCGCCGCTTTCGGCGCACAGGAATCCGATTTTCTTTCCGTCGGGTCTCCACTGGGGGCTGTATTCGCTGGCGTTGGCGGTGGAAAGGACTTTGTTGTCGCTGCCATCCGCATTCATGATGTAAAGTGTCGAGCTTCCCCTGTTTTCTTCAACGCTGTAATAAGTCACGTTGTAAACGATTTTCGCGTTGTCGGGCGATACGGAAATTTCGCCGATGCGTCCCATGCTCCACAGGACTTCTGGCGTCATGACATCCGATTTCAGCGTGAGTTCTTTTGGACCGATTTTGGCCTTTTCAGGTTTTTCGGCTTCGGCAGGCTTGTTCTGCTGCTTGCAAGCCGGAAGCATACAAATAATCATGGCAAATAATAATAGGTTAAGCTTTCTCATGACGAATGTTTTTGAAATTCGCCGTAAAAGTACGAAGATTTGTTTTCAGTCCATCATAATTCTCATTCTGGCGATGATGAAAAGGGTTCGATATTGACATGACGCAGGTCGTTCATGTTATTTTTTTCATTAATTCCTTGCCGATATTTTTGAATTACATTATTTTTGCAGCCAAAATAATCAGATATATATTTAAAACAAGATTTTATGTTAAGTCAAGATGTTAAAATTGGAAGTGCCATCCGTATGGACGGAAAGATTTATTTCTGCATCGACTTCCAGCATGTTAAGCCTGGCAAAGGCAATACGATTATGCGTATTAAGTTGAGAGACGTAGTAAGTGGGAATGTCCTGGAAAAAAGGTTTGACATTGGCGTTAAGCTTGAAGATGTCCGTGTGGAACATCGTCCATATCAGTTTCTCTACAAGGAAGGTGAAGATTATATTTTCATGCATACCGAGACCTACGAACAGATTCCAATTGCTGAAGACAACATCACCGGCGTGAAATTCATGAAGGAAAGCGATGTGGTTGACGTTGTTGTTGACGCATCCACCGAAACCATCCTTTATGCAGAAATGCCTGTAAAGACCGTTCTGAAAGTCACTTATACTGAACCTGGCGAGAAAGGCAATACCGCTACCAACGCCTTGAAGGAAGCCACCGTAGAGACTGGCTCCGTTGTCAAGGTACCGTTGTTCATCAACACGGACGATTTGATTCGCATCGACACCCGCACTGGTGAATATTGCGAACGCGTGAAAGCCTGATAATTTCTTTCCATATCCATTGAAGCGCAGACGTCCGGCAATGGATTTCTGCGCTTTTTTTGTGCAATAGTAATTTTGCTAACTCGTTTTCAAATATTAGAATTAGAACAATGAAGATACCACAGGCCACGCTGAGCCAAATTGCCACGCTGATTGGGGCTGAATATGTCGGCAATCCCGATTTTCCCATCACCGGGCTAAATGAGATTCACAAAGTGGAACCAGGCGACATCACCTTCGTCGATCATCCAAAATATTATACAAAGGCTTTGAATTCTCAAGCATCGACCGTTCTCATCAACAAAAAGTTGGACTGTCCTAAGGGAAAAGCCTTGCTGATTCACGACGACCCTTTCGATGCTTTTCTGAAAATCATGAGACATTTCCGGCCTTTCGAGCCACAGACTCAAGCCGTCAGCCCTTCGGCTGTGATTGGCGAAGGAACCATCGTCATGCCGGGCGCTTTTGTAGGCAACCATACGGTAATCGGGAAGAACTGCATCATCCATCCCAACGTCACGATATATGATTATTGCGTGCTTGGCGATAACGTCATCGTCCATTCCGGCAGCGTCATCGGTGCCGATGGCTTTTATTTTCAACACCGCAGTGACGGTTACAAGAAATTCGAGTCCTTCGGGCGTGTCGTGCTTGCCGACAATGTGGAAGTCGGCGCTTTGTGCTCTATCGACAAAGGCGTCACTTCCGACACCTTCATCGGGAAAGGCACCAAACTGGACAACCATTGCCAGATTGGCCACGACACCTATATCGGTAAGGATTGCCTTATCGGCAGTCACGCTGCCATTGCGGGCGTCACGCGCATCGAAGATGAAGTCATCCTTTGGGGCCGCGTTAGCATCAATAAGGATCTGGTGATAGGTGAGGGCGCTGTCATTCTCGCCACTTCTGCTGTCGATAAGTCAATCGAACCCGGCAAGGCCGTTTTCGGCGTTCCCGCTCAGGAAGTGAAAAAACAGTGGCGCGAACAGGCTGCGCTGCGCCAGTTGCCGGAATTGCTAAGAGATTTCTATAATAAAGACAAATGATATGAAGAAGTTAGTTTTATTATTGACTGTTCTGGTCGTCTGTTTCCAGTCATTCGGCCAAGAAATGACGACATACCAGTTCGCCGAGAAAGACGGCCAGAAGCTGTATCTTGACTTCTATGCTCCCGCCCATGCCGATACCGGCACGATATGCGTGGTGTACATCTTCGGCGGAGGCTTCATGAGCGGCGAACGCAACGATGAAAGCGGCGTCAGCTATTGCAAGCACCTTGCCGAAAGAGGCTATCAGGTGGCCGCCATCGACTACAGACTCGGCATGAAAGGCGTGAAAAATGTGGGCATCACCAATTATGCTCCCGTTGACCATGCCATTTCCATCGCCACAGAAGATGCCATCTCGGCATTGGCCTATCTCTCGCAGAATGCGAAAAAACTGAATGTCAACACCGGTCGTTTTGTCCTTGTCGGATCCAGCGCCGGCGCCGTGACAGCCTTGGAAACGGATTATGCGCTTTGCAACGGACTGCTCAACGCTTCGATTCTGTCCGCAGACTTCCGCCTGGCAGGCGTAGTCTCTTATTCTGGAGCCATCTTCTCGAAAGACGGCAAGGTGAAATACCGCAACCACGCTCCGGCACCGACATTGTTTTTCCATGGCACTGCCGACAAAATTGTGACTTATAACCAGTTGAAACTTTTCAAAGTCGGTTTCTTTGGCGCCAACAAACTCGTGAAACGCTTCGAAAAGTACGACTATCCTTATTACATCCGCCGTTATGTGGATTACGGACACAGCGTTGCGTGCATGTTCGACAACACCATCGATGAACTGGATTGGTTCTGCAAGACTTTTATCCGCAATGGCGGGCAGATGCAAATCGATGAGGTGTACGTTAACATGAACGATGCTCCAAAACCGTCATTCGATAAGATGGACGTGAAAGACTTGTACAAGTAAATCCGCATAATAGCCGGATTATACCATAGCCGTTGAAATAACGGATTGTGTCGGAACGGACGCTACATTGGCGTTCGTTCCGATTTTTTTATGCCATATTGCGTCTCTGATTTGCCTGAATAGCAATCTTTCGGTTGCATTCGGGAATCGGTTTTTCATTCAAAAACAGGCATTATTCAGCAATTATCTGATTTATAATGATTTTTTTTCGATTTTTTTTGCAGAAATACAAATTATCATATAACTTTGAAACGAATTAAAAACGTAGCGTTATGAAATAGTTTCTACCCGTCATCATCATCATGGTTTTGTCTGCGACATCGTTTGCGCAGAACCATCAGGCGCCACAGGTTCTTCGTGTAGGCAATTCGGGATATGCCCGCTGGATGAATCCTGATAAATACGGCGAGATTCTCATCGACTTCAACGATTGTGTATTGCCATCAGGGTGGACTACTGAGAGTCAGGGTGAGGTTCAGGATCCTTGGCATATCGTGGATCCGACATTGATACCCGGGCTGCCGAATTATTCGCCTGACACTTCGTGCTACGTATATGTTCAGTCCGACCAGTTGGATGGTTCCAAATTGTTGGACGAACATCTTTACACTAATGCTGTCGATTTGACGGCCTTCACTTGGTCTTTCGTTCAATTCTATTACGACTATGTCGATGCCAATACATCGAAAACAGGCAGAATTTTAGTCCGAGACGACAACTATTGAAAAGATCTTGAATGGATATGGAACACATCGTCTGGCACCGCCCAATGCGATATCACGCCATACATGAACGATCATACGCAGGTTGGTTTTAAATTTCAGAGTTATCTGGCTGCTGATCATTTTGCCATCGATAACGTCCGTTTCATTGGCGAATACCCCGATTAGGTGAGCCATAATGTGCAGGGCTTCCGTCTCTGGCTCAACGGCAACCTCGTCGGTGATGTCGCCGATTCGGAATATCAGCTCGACACCGACACGCTGACAGAGGGTCAGACCTATACACTTTCTGTAGCCGCCATCTACTCCGATGGTGTTTCGGAAGCAGTTACGGAGTCATTCAGATTCTTCAACTGTGGGCACGTTGAGAATCCGATAGATTTACAAGGCAGATTTACGGAATCGGGCGATGTCATGCTGGAATGGGTTGCATCATACGGACCCTTGGTCAAATCGGACAGATACAATTCTTGGACCCCTGAATACATCACACACCCTAAAGCAGGCTACAACAATGGTTGGGACGTAAGCGCTCTTCACGATGGTCTTACAGCTTACGGCTTCAATGCTGACCATGCTGATGGGATGAAAATAGCGGACAAATTCACTATTAATAATGAATATCCCTATTGTCCTGGTCTTTCCTTTTACGTCTATCAAGGTCCGACGCCGACATCGACCATCACGGCTGCCTATTTCGCTGTTTATGACGGTGATCCTTCCAATGGAGGTAATTTGATATTTGGTAGCGAAAACGAAAGCGATATCTTTCCTATTGAAACCTTTCTTGCCGAAGCTTACCGTACTGGCGAAAACGATTTCTCCGATGTCGAACGCCCTGTCTTCGTCGTGAGAGTGTGGGCTGACACCTTCTTTGAAACGCTACCAGAAGGCGACTATTGGTTCACAGTATCGTTTGAAGGCTCGTTGGATGAAAGCGTATTCGTGGTTCCAAGAACTATTCTTGGACAGACTGAAACAGGCGAAGCCAAGATATACAATCCTTACGGCACATGCTATGTGAACAACGTCTCGGTTTCCGAAGATGTGAAAGATGACGCGCTGTTGCATCCGAATCCGGCAAACAGCAAGGTCTATCTCAACCGAAAGGCAGATGTCGTGCGCATCTTCGACGTGAATGGCCGTCTCGTCCTTAGCGCCGAAAACACCGACACCTTTGACGTGTCATCACTCGCCGATGGCGTCTATGCCGTGCTGATTGACAATGTGATGCAGAGACTCGTCGTAAAATAAGGACAGTGACTTATAATAAGAACAACAATCTGGATTTCGTTTTCAGTTTTATTTGCAAGATAAAAGTGAAAAAAAAGATGATTTTTGTTTGAAAATAGAAATTTATAATAACTTTGTCAGCGAAAACCTGGCAGTGATGCCATTTGCCCGAAGTGAGAATCTCGCAAATTCCGATGCAACAGGGCAAATCGAGACACGGCAGACCACGGTGAGCCTTGACTCAAATAATTTTGTTGCACGGACTGCAAACCCTCACTCGGGAAAGTTCCGAGAGAGGGCTTGTTTTTTCGCCCTTCATAACCAAAGCGGATGCCGATAAATAGGTAGATAAAAGTCAGGTACAATCAATGAAATGAATTATGGAAAAGATGAAGCCCATAAAAATTCTGATTTGTTCAAATGCAACAAATAATAATATTCTGATTTGTAATGAACAAGACATTGATCATGAGGGTATGGCATTATTTCAGGCCTCTGATTATTTGTCGTTGTTTGGAAAGAGAAAATCACAAACCAACCAAAAACTACAAAGGTTAAGTGTGGTGAAAATCACCTATGGAAGTCGGTCAATTTACCGGCAATTTGCTGCAAGATCGATTGATGGTTTGAATAAAGGTGTAGTTGGTCTCACTCCGAATTCGTGGATGCAACTAGGTCTGCAAAATAATCAACAAGAAGTTCAAGTCAAAAAGAGTTGGTGGTTTCCTTTTTATTGGAGTCACCCAAATTCTGCAACTCGAATTTCTTTTATTTTGGGATTGGTATCTGTTGCATTAGCAATTCTTGGCATTGTGATTTCATTAATTTCAATTTTATCATAAGGAGTAAGACGAAAATCCTATAAAGAGAAGGCAATCTTTAAAACATAATTATAATGGGTGGACAACCAAAGATAAAGGCGGAAATTAATGCTGAACTCGTTATTAAATAAGAACAACGACCGAAAACAACTGGACAGGAAAAGAACAACAAAGAAAAAAAATCAAAATAGACGCATCTTATTGCGAATGAATTGAATCGATGTTTATTTTTGTAGAGAAATAACTTCACAAATCTAAATTTATTCAATATGGAAACAAACGAAATTCAGAATTTTGAAGAGAACAGAAAGTACATCGAAAGCGTCGGCAAGTGGATGAAATTCATGGCAATTTTGATGATTATCAGCATCGGTGTTTTGTTTTTGATGGCGATTATTTTATTGATTACAGGCGGCATTATGGGTGATATTCCCGAAGCTCAGGAAATAGAGAACATTCCGGGCATGTCGGCATTGAAAATCATGCCGGTCTTCATTATCATCGTTGCCGGCATCATGGTGATTCCGACTCTCTATCTGCTTCGTGCTTCTTCAGCTGCCAAGATGGTTGCGCTCGGCGACAGCAACGAACAAGTCACTGAATTTTTGAAGAATAACAAGTCGTATTGGAAATTCATGGGAATCTATACCATTGTTGTGATTGCCATCAGTATCCTATTCACTATCATCAGCGCGATTGTGACCGCCGCAGCGGTTTAACGGTAGCGTTGCTTCCGTTCAAATACCTAACGAATAGCATTCAAAACAATCATCCCCATGCCGAGCGGCGTGGGGATTTTTGTTGTTGTTTTGGTGGTGGATGTTAAACTTTTTCTATCAGTTGCAATTCATTTGAGATTTGCTCAGTCGCGGTGCTCCTTTGTACTTCCCTTTCCCCGCGCCACGGGCGATTCTTGCTCAAAGAAGTCCCGCGGCTCCTTCGGATTCTCTGAGTCTTTTTGTTCCCGTTTGGTCCCTCGAAAGCAGGCTTTCGGTTCCCGTTTGGGATTTGCTCAGTCGCTTTGCTCCTTCGTACATCCCTTTCCCCGCGCCACGGGCGATTCTTGCTCAAAGAAGCCCAGCGGCTCCTTCGGCTCCTCTGAGCCTTTTTGTTCCCGTCTGGTCCTTCGAAAGCAGGCTTTCGGTTCCCAAACGGGAACAAAAAGCCCCGCGAATCTTTGATTCGCAGGGCTTTCTTTGTGATCCGGTTGGGATTCGAACCCAAGACCCACAGCTTAGAAGGCTGTTGCTCTATCCAACTGAGCTACCAGACCTTGTTCGTACTCGCTGCAAAAGTACTGCTTTTCTCTTAATGATGATCTGAAAAGTAAAAAAAATAATCAAGCTTATTCTTGTTTTTCGCAATCATCGCTAGTTGAAGAGCTGTGTCTTTTTGCTGGCTGTGGCATCGTTTCGCCTTGAGGTCTGGATTTCTTAACTTGGATAATGTTTCCCATAAACAAAGTGTCGTCAGTCTCCACAATAGCCTTGTACGCCTCGTTGTCGTTAGGCATTTCAACAAAACCGTAACACTTTGAGCAGCCGGTTTCGTGATCAATGATGACCTTGCATGAATCAATGGTGCCAAATTGTGCAAACAAAGTCCTTAAATTGTCTGAGGTGGTTTTTCGCGACAATCTGGCTACAAAAATTTTCATAATTGTGATTATTTGTGTGGTTATTCCCTTGCAAATGTTGAAAAACTAATTCTGAAATAAAAATGAAAAGTAACCAAGATTATCCAAATAAATATCAGACAATTGTGAGAAATATTGTTGGATAATAAAAAAATTAAAGAAAAAATATACTGTTTTTCTAAGCAAGTGGGGGAAGGTGGACTCGAACCACCGAACTCATCAGAGGACAGATTTACAGTCTGTTGCAATTGCCACTATGCGACTCCCCCAGTATTTCTATCAACATTGACGATGCAAAAATAGAACTTTTCTTTAAATCGTCAATCAATTGTGGTATTTTTTGCAACTTTGCGGAATAATTTATGGAATATGAAATACGATTTTGATAAAATTGTCGATCGCTCCAATACGAACTGCGTCAAATACGATTTGAGGCAGAATGTGTTTGGCAATGAAAAGGTCATACCCATGTGGGTTGCCGATATGGATTTCGAAACACCTGACTTCGCGAGAGATGCCGTCATCCGCCGCGCCATGCATCCCGTGTATGGCTATCATTTCAAGGATGACGCCTATTTCGATTCCATCATTGGCTGGATAGGGCGGCGGCATCAATGGAAGATAGAAAAGGAGTGGATGTCGTTCACGCCAGGCGTGGTGTGCGGCTTCAATATGGCGGTGATGGCGCTCACCCATGAAGGTGACGAAGTCATCATCCAGTCACCGGTTTATCCGCCTTTCCATCATGCGGTTTCAGGTCATGGCAGGAAGTTGATTTACAACACGTTGAAAGTAGGGGAGCAAGGCTGCGAAATGGATTTCGACCTCTTGGAACGTCAGGCAAAGTCGGCCAAGATGCTGATTCTCTGTAATCCTCACAATCCCGTTGGCCGCAGTTGGCGCCGTGAAGAACTGATCCGTCTTGGCGAGATCTGCATGAAAAACAATCTTGTCGTCATCTCCGATGAAATCCATTGCGACTTGGTGCTTCCTGGTCACAAACATACGCCGTTTGCTTCCATCAGCGAGGATTTTGCACAGCATAGCATCACTTTTCATGCGGCCAGCAAGACTTTCAATCTGGCCGGATTGGCGACATCTACAGCCATCATCCCGAATGCGGAACTGAGGAATGCTTTTAACACTTACGTCCATTCCATGGAAGCGGATTTGGGCAACATCTTCGGCAAGGTGTCCACTCAGGCTGCCATGACTTACGGCGACGAGTGGCTTGACCAACTTTTAGTCTATGTCCAGGGCAATGTGGATTACGTCTCCGAGTTTCTGACGGTCAATCTGCCTAAGGTCAAGTTCTTCAAGCCTGAAGCAACTTATATGATGTGGCTCGATTTCTCAGGATATGGTCTTCCGGAAGAGACGTTGTGGCAGATGCTGACGCAGAAAGCCAATCTCGGCTTCAACCGTGGCAGTGAGTTCGGTGTGGAAGGCACAAGCCATTTCCGCGTCAACCTGGCATGCCCGATGTCTGTCGTGAAACAGGCTATGAATCAGTTGAAGGCTGTGTTCTGATGAATTGTTAAAGACGTTTTCAGAAGAGGAATCCCGTACTTCCCGGCTCTCCTTTTTTTCCTATCATCTGCTCGAAGTCGGCTTCGCTGATGATGGGCACGTTGAGGCTTTCGGCTTTCTTTCTCTTTTCAGGTCCCATCTTGTCGCCGGCAAGGACGTAGTCGGTCTTCGACGATATGGAACTCACGTTCTTGCCGCCGTAGTCTTCGATGACTTTCTTGATTTCGTCGCGTGAATAATGCTGGAACACGCCGCTGACAACGAAAGACTTGCCTTGCAGCACCTGTTCCTTGCCTGAATCCATCTTTTCGGCCATGGCGAATTGCAATCCGGCTTGCTTCAAGCGGTTCACAATGTCGATGTTACGCTGGTCTTCGAAGAACGACTTGACGGAACGGGCGATTTTTTCGCCTATCTCGTCTATTTCCGTCATCTCCTCGACGCTTGCCTCCATGATGGCGTCGATGTCGTGCAGCGCGTTGGCGAGGACTTTTGCTACGGATTCGCCGACGAATTTGATGCCCAAGGCGAAAAGGACCCGCTCGAAGGGGACGGCTTTGGACTTTTCCAAGGCGTCGACGATGTTCTGTGCCGTTTTCTCCTTGAAACTGACTTTTCTGGTGATAGACAGAAGGTTGTATTCGTCGTTGATGGTGATGGTCTTTTCCAGTCCGTAAAGTTTCTCGTATGTCAGATCGTAAAGGTCGGCGGCATTTTTCACGAGACCTTCGTCGTAGAGCAGTTCCACTTTTCCTTCGCCAAGGCTTTCGATGTTCATCGCCTTGCGACCGATGAAGTGTTCGATGCGGCCTTTGATTTGTGGCGGACAGCCAAGCGTGTTGGGACAATGCCATGCCACTTCGCCTTCGTTTTGCACCAACGGCGTGCCGCATATCGGACAATTTGTGGCGAACATCACAGGCTCACTGCCGGCTTCGCGCAGGTTCAGGTTGACGCCGATGATTTTCGGGATGATTTCGCCACCTTTCACAATGGTGACCGTGTCGCCATGATGAAGGTCGAACTGCTTGATGAAGTCTTTGTTGTTCAATGTGGCTCGCTTGACGGTGGTGCCGGCCAACTGAACAGGAGTCAGGTTGGCAACGGGCGTGATGGTTCCATGTCGCCCGACTTGGAAGTCAACGCTGAGCAGTTTCGATTCCACTTCTTCGGCCTTGAACTTGTATGCGATGGCCCAACGGGGCGATTTTGCCGTGAATCCAAGTTGTTCCTGTTGTCTGAAATCATTGACTTTCAACACGATGCCGTCGATGTCGAAGGGAAGGTTCTCGCGTTGCTCGTCCCAGTAATTTATGAAGTCGAAGATTTCCTCAACATTTTTGCAAATGGCTAAAAAGTTGGAGACGTGAAATCCCCATTTCTTGGCAGCCATAAGGCTTTCGTAATGTGTTGAGAAATAGGCTTTAACATCATCCATCATCACGTAATAGTCGAAGTTGTCGAGACCGCGGCGGGCTACTTCTTTAGAGTCCTGAAGTTTCAGAGTTCCGGCAGCAGCGTTGCGCGGGTTGGCAAACTCGGGAAGTCCTTCGTCGGCGCGTTCTTCGTTCAAGCGGTTGAAACTCTCTTTTGGCATGACCACTTCGCCGCGCATCTCCAGGAACGCCGGGAAATTCCCTCTTAATCGCAAAGGGACGGTTTTGATGGTCTTGACGTTGGCGGTGACATCATCGCCACGTGTCCCGTCGCCTCGCGTGACGGCGCGGACCAGGACGCCTTCTTCGTATTGCAGACTGATGGAAAGTCCGTCGAATTTCAGTTCGCAGACAAACTCCACAGCGCCGTCGATGCTTTTATTGATGCGATTGATGAAATCTTCGATGTCTTCCTTGCTGTACGAATTGGAGAGCGACAGCATGGGATAGCGGTGCGTGACGGTCTTGAACTCTTTGGTGATGTCGCCACCGACACGCTGAGTGGGTGAGTAGGGCGACAGAAATTCGGGAAACTCCTTCTCAAGCCGCGACAATTCTTCGAGTTTGATGTCGAATTCGTAATCGCTTACTGTGGGTTGGGCGAGAATATAGTAGTTGTAGTTGTCCTGCTCCAGTTCTTCGCTCAGTGCCGCAATGCGCTGACGGGCTTCTTCTTTTGTCATATCACGATGTAATTCCAAGGGTTCACGTTTGCCAGAAACGCTATGGTCCAGACGACAGCGACAGAGATGAGGGTTCCTATCAAGGTCATTATCATGCCTTTGTAGTCTTTTTTGATGCCAAGTATGACAAGGACGCTCAAGACAAACAAGGCGCTCTGATACCATACGCAGATGCCCAAACCCAAATTGATGCCGGCAATGAGGAACGAAGAGCGGTGAACGCTCTCGGTCACTTGCGCTTGGCGCAAAACTTCCTGTCTTAATATGACGTTGGAGCCGTAAAGCACCAAGGGGAGGCCAAGAAATGCACTGACATTGCTGACCAAGCCAAACGACGGCATGATGCAGCAGAATGTCGGGATGAGCGCCATCAGCCACGCTGTCTTCTTGTTCGTGAGTAAATCCATGATGCGATAGACCATGGAGATGGATATCAATGAGATGAGCGCGTAGAACAGCCTGCTGACAAACATATCTATCTGTGTGCCGTTGACGCCTATGGCACGTTTCAACCATTCAAGGAAGGATAAGACGAGACTCCTTTGCTGAAAGTCGTGATTGGAACCGAATCCGGGAACGAAAATGACCACGATAACCCTGATAATCAATGCAGTGATCATAAGAGACGTGAACGGATGAATGTTGATGAATTGTTTGATACGGTTTCTCATCGCGAAAGTATTTTACAACGCTCAAAAATAGAAAAAAATTACCATTCCGCAAACCGTTTTGCGTATTTTCGTCAATGGCGACGAGGTCGATTCTGTCAATATTTTCGTGAGCATTTTGCGGTTCCAAAACCTATTTTACTATCTTCGCAGAATAAATGACGATTGGAAATGAATCTGACGTCTGAAACAAAATAATGATATGAAATTCAGATATGTTCTTCTACTCGCCTTGGGCATTTCTTGTAGCGCCATGGCTCAAACGGATAGCGAACTAAACGCTTGGAATGACTTGAACGTGTATGAGATTAACAAGTCTTATCCGCGCACAAACGTGGTGCCGTTGGGCGTCGACAATGATTTCACGAAGTCGCCTTATTATCTGTCTTTGAACGGATTATGGCGCTTCTATTGGACTGATACTCCAACATCATCTCCTGCCGATTTTTACAAGATGGATTATGACGCCCGTGATTGGAAAACCATTCCTGTTCCCGCCAACTGGGAACTGAATGGCTATGGGGTTCCGATATACGTCAACGTGAACAATGAATTTCGTCCCAACAACCCGCCTTATGCGCCCGCTGTGGATAATCCTGTCGGGTGTTATCTGACTAATTTCTCCATTCCGGAATCGTGGGACGGTCGTCGCATCTACATCAATCTTGGTGCGGTGAAGTCAGCCTATTTCCTGTGGTTGAACGGTCAGTTTGTAGGCTATACCGAAGACGCCAAAACCAATTCCGATTTCGATATCACTCCTTATGTCAAGAAAGGTGATAACAAACTGGCAATCAGATGTTACCGATTCTCTAACGGATCTTATTTCGAATGTCAGGACTTTTGGCGCATCAGTGGCATCGAACGTGACGTGTTCGTCTATGCCAAGCCTGAAATGAATATCTACGACTATGAGGTTCACGCTGGCCTTGATGACAACTACCGCAACGGCACGCTTTCGGTTGACGTCAAGGTGGAGTGTTTGAAGAAATCGTCTAATATTCAGGTCAATGCCGTGCTTTGCGATGCCGATTCCCAAACGATTGCCTCAGCCACGGCACCAATCGAAAAGAATAGTTTGCAGTTTGGTGACGATGGCCTTTATCATGCCACCGTGAAACTGGTTTTTGCTCCCGATATCAAGGATGTGAAGCAATGGAGTGCCGAACATCCCAACCTTTACACGCTCAACCTGACAATTGGGACGCGCAAGAAGGAAATGGAAAGGTTTGTCACCAATGTCGGCTTCCGTACATCCGAAGTCAAGAACGGCAGATTCTTGGTCAATGGCCAATATGTGCTGATAAAAGGTGTCAACCGTCACGAACACGATCCTCGTACAGGCCATGTCGTTTCTCGCGAACTGATGGAACAGGATGTTCTTCTTATGAAACAGTTGAATATCAATACGGTACGCACTTGTCATTATCCTGATGATCCCTACTGGTACGATTTATGCGACAAGTATGGCCTTTATGTCATGGATGAGGCGAATGTGGAGTCGCACGCCCAAGGTTATGGCGAACACAGCCTTGCTAAGCATGAAGAATACGGCGGCATGATTCTTTCGCGCAACCGCAATATGCTTGAACGCGACAAAAACCATCCTTCCATCGTGATTTGGTCAATGGGCAACGAATGTGGCAACGGCATCAATTTTGAAAACACATACCGATGGATGAAGCAGCGCGACGCGTCACGTCCGGTGATCTATGAAAGGGCTTGCCTTGACTGGAATACGGATGCCGTTGGACTGATGTACTCCAGCACCGGTTATCTGAAACGTTACGCAGAAGAGCATCTGGATTCACTGAACAGGCCTTTCATCATGGTGGAGTATGACCATGCGATGGGCAACAGCATCGGCGGCCTGCAGGACTATTGGGATCTGATAGAAAAGGAAGACATCCTTCAAGGCGGCTGCATCTGGGATTGGGTGGACCAGAGTTTCATCGTCCACGACGACAAGAAAAATGTTGACTGGCTTGCTGTCGGCGGCGATTTGGGTGAAGCCTACGGCGTAGGCGACGACGATAGTTTCTGTGCCAACGGAATCATTGGTTCCGACCGGACACCGCACCATCATGCCGCTGAAGTGAAGAAAGTCTATCAGCAGATAAAGTTCACGCCCATTGACCTGACAGCGGGCAAGTTCCAGGTGAAGAACTGGTTTTCGTTCACCAATGCCAACGAATTAAAATGTGCATACGAGATTTTCTCGGCCGAAAGAACCTTGTTGAAAGACACCTTGGCGCTTGACATCGCGCCATTTAAGACGCAAAATGTTGATATCCAGAGATTACGCATCTACGGACATCCCGGCGAGGAATTCTTTGTGCGTTTTTCCATCACAACCAGAAAAGCGGAACCCGGCATTCCGGCAGGGACAGAAATCGCTTATGACGAATTCAAGTTGGACTGGCCTTCGGAGGAGAAAACGCCTATTAGCGCTGCCGAACGTCTGAATGTTGACGAATCGGGCGATATCACCATTAGCAATGACCTGTTCAGCATCGTTTTCGACAAGGAGACCTGCTTGCCTGTGAGCCTTGTCTATGAGAAACAGCAACTGCTCGACGGATGCGTAAAACCGAATTTCTGGCGCGCGCCGACGCTGAACGATGATGTTGACGATTGGGCTTTACCGCGCTGGAAAAAGGCGGGACTTGACAATCTGAAAGCGGTTTCCGACGGCTATAACATTGGCAAACGCCCGGATGGCAGCGTGAGTTTCATCACCACGCAAAGACTCTATGATGCACAAGATGTATTGCAAATTGTTGTAAATCAGATATATTTGATTTACGGAAATGGCGAAATCATTCTTACAGACAGAGTCGAACCGATGGCTACGGTGACTTCATTCCCGAAAATCGGTATCCAGTTCAGGATGCCGAAAACCTATTCCGGCTTGACTTATTTCGGCAAAGACACAGAGAACTATCCCGACAGAAACGCTTCTGGAAAATTCGGTGTTTACAGCATGAACGCTCTGGATATGTTTGAACAGCATGTCGAGCCGCAGGACAATGGCAACCGCTCCGGCACACGATGGTTCACGCTGACGGCCGACGATAGTCCGGTAGGCCTATTCGTATCATCTGCCGAGCCGTTCAATTTCAGCATTTACAACTACGATAATGCCAATCTGTCGAAGGCTGAGCGCATCAACGAACTTGACCCGACCGATTTCCTGACCGTCAATGTCGATTACAAGCAGGCGCCGATAGGTAGCGCCACTTGTGGACCTGGCGTGGATGAGAAATATGTCATCAAAAATCAGATATACAGGCATTCCGTGCGCATCAGACCTTTCAACAAGAAAGAAGATGATGCCATCGAACTGAGCCGGTTCAAGTTAACATCGCCCGACAGCATCATGCTTCCCGAACCTGTGATTACTGCCAAAATCAATGGGAGCGAAGACTTCCGCATTTTCAACGCTCCGATGACCGTTACCTTGTCATGTGCTGACGCCAATGCAACAATCCGATACACGCTCGATGGTAGCGAACCTGACGAGAAGGACAAGCATTCCTTGATTTTCAAGAAACCGTTTGTCATTGATGAATCCTGCGAACTGAGAGCCAAGGCATTTAGAAAAGGGGAGACGCCATCGTTCACGGCTTGCCGCCAGTTTGCGCACAGCAACATCCGTAACACGGTCTTTGTGAATGCTCCTGTCAAGCGCTATGGCAAGAATGCCGATGTCGCCCTGATGGACGGCAAGAAAGGCATTGCTGGCGATTACGGTAACGATTGGCTCGGCTTTGAAGGAAACGACATGGATGCAACCATAGAGTTGATAAAACCTGTAGATGTCTCAATGCTGACGGTAGGTGTGTGCCACGAGCCAAACAACTGGGTGATATGGCCTAAAACCGTTAAGGTGTGCGCTTCGTCAGACGGCAAGACTTATACGGACTGGACCATTGCCGGACTTCCGATGTTTAACATCTCTGACCCCATGTCGGGATTAGGCAGGGTGGAGGCAAAGGCCCGCATGGATTGGAAAAACGTGAAATACATCCGTGTGGTGGTGGAGAACTTCGGCACATTGCCCAAATGGCATCCTTATGTTGGTGAGAAATCCTGGGTCATGATTGACGAAGTGGAAATAAAATGAAATTGAATATCATAACAAACAGCAATTCAGCGCTATTATAACAATCAATTCTAATTGCTATGAGTATTAAAACATTGTTCATGAGTGGCGACAAGAAGAAAAGAATGAGCCACGTAAGAAATCTCATCGCTCTGTCATATATGGATGGAGTGATGACGTCAGAGGAAAAGGAAGTCATCCTTAGTTGTGCTGCTGAAATGGGCATGACACCTGATGAACTCGCACAAATCATCGACGATCCGTCACAAATCACTTTCTATGTCCCAAGAAAGACCAGCGAACGTATCGAAGAGATCTATGACATGGTTTTGCTGATGATGTCCGACGGCGAGATGGACGAGAGGGAAATCCAACTCTGCAAGGCTGTTGCCGAGAAGATGCATCTCGATTCTGAAATCGTTGATGCTATCGTGAAAGATATCGTCGAGATGATTACGGACGATATCGTTTACGAGGCCGGAGTGCGGAAAATCATGGAAGACGCCGGTCTTGACGACGATGAGGATGATCCAGCCTAACCTAAAGGCGGCAAACGTCCCTGACCGAAATTAAAAAAGGGCTGTCGCAAGACAGCCCTTTAAGTTTTATTATTGTTGGGATTAACCCCAATCGACGGCCATTCTTTGAAGAGGCATCGTCATGCAGCGTGCGCCGCCGCCTCCGCGTGCCAGTTCGTTGCCTTCGAAAGCGATGATGCATTTCTTGCTTTCATCGGGATGGACCTTGCCATTGACGACGTCGGCGGCAGGGATGATGTCGAAGCCACTCTGACTGAGTGCTTCGATGGTGTGGAAGTTTCTGCCGTAGCCGATGGCTTTTCCAGGAGCGAAACAGAAGAAGTTGGTACCGCTATGCCACTGCTCGCGGGCAGGGAAAAAACTGTAAGGGTCGTTTCCACCACAAAACACAGGCTCCACAGGAATGCCCAAGCCGTTGAGGGCTGAGACGAGGTCTTGCTCTTCGTTGCCGACCGCCTTGTGACCGTCTATGGTGATGTGGAAGGTCTTGAAAGCCTGGTTCATGATGACGGGCTTGTAAACGACACATCTGTCGACATCCAGCATGGTGAATACCATGTCGAGATGGATGAAGGAATCGGGCTGTAGCGGCAGTTCTTGGAATATCAGGTGCTTCACGCCTTCTTTTGTCTTCAGATGTTCCACAAGCGCCGAAATGCCTTCCATGTTGGTGCGCGCACTCAAGCCGCATAAGATGACATCTTCACGAATGATGTGGACGTCGCCACCTTCGATGGTGCCAATGCCTTTGGTGCTGAATTTGACAGCAGGATTGACGACTTTGGCGTCAAACATCGGATGGTGGTTGTATATGCTTTCCAGTAGGGCACATTCGCGAGCCCGTACATTCGTGGCCATGTGGGATATCATCAGATCGTCAAACATCGTGAATGATGCGTCACGCATGAAAAACAGATTGGGCAAGGGCCGCAAGGAGAAATGCTCTTTGTCTATGAATGAAATGTCCTTGAACTGAATACCTTCGATAAGTTGTCTCGACAAGTCTTCAACTTCCATATCTTTCATGAAATCAGATAGATACGGTGTATTCTCGTTTCTGCAAATCTTATCGATCAGGCTTGTTTTTATTTTCGGATCTCTCAGGACTTCGGTGAGCAGGTCACCGATTCCATGGACCTTCGCCACTTTCTGCAATACCTTCTTAAAATAATTATACTCTTTTCTCACCACTTGGAGATTGAGTATGTCGCTGTAGAGGAATTCATGGGCATTCTCGGGCGTCATGTTTTCTATTTCAGTACCGGGAGTGTGGATCAGTACGTGTTGTAATTTGCCTATTTCTGAATTTACGGATACATTGATCTTCTGCGAATCCATATATATTGATTTGATGAAACAATAAAAGCAAGAGAAAAGTGTTTGCAGATGCTTCGTTAGACGCTGCAAAATTATCAAAAAATATGGTTGTAGGAAGTGCCTTTGTGAATTTTTTCAGAGGTCACTCACGATTCTTCATATAATTCCGTGAATTCATAGGCGTTGCCCATGGCGTCGAGGAAACGTATGAAGTCAGTCCTTCTGATGACAATCGTGGCCGTGTTGTCATTGGGATGGAAACTCAGTCTTTCAGCCTTCTCAAGGTTTTTGTCAATGAAAAGTTTCACGTGATGCGATGTGTCGTTGATGATTCCGAAAGGCGACACGCTGCCTGGCATGAGGCCGAGATATTTTTCCATCCTTTGCTCGGATGCGAAGGTGAGTCTGCCCTGATGCAGACGCTGTTCAAGGTCGTGAATATCCATCTGGTGCATGCATTCGAAGATGACGAGGTAATGCTGGTCGCCTTTGTGATTCCTGAAAAACAGGTTCTTGCAATGTGTGGAATCAAACTGTTTCCAATATTTGATGGCTTCTTCGATAGTCGGGATGGGAGGATGAAAGTGGATGTCGAACTCGATGCCGAGTCCCTTGAGCGTGTCAACGACTTTCTGTTGCCTTTCAGTAAGCGGATGCGTAATCTCGGTGGATTTCATTGGCGTAGTGATAGTATTGTATGTTGTGCCAGATTACTTTTTCAGTTTTTCGCGTAAGGCCGCGGCTGTGTAGGAGAAATCGCATTTTGCAAGATCTTCGGGAACGCCTTCGAACAACAGGTTTCCGCCGTGTTTGCCACCTTCAGGACCAAGGTCGATGACCCAGTCGGCCGACTTGATGATGTCGAGGTTATGTTCTACGACGATGATGGAATGTCCTCTGTCTATCAACGCATTGAAAGAGTCGAGCAGTTTGTTGACATCGTGGAAGTGCAGTCCCGTTGTGGGCTCGTCGAAGATGAAAAGCGTGGGGGTGCTGATTTGTCCTTTTACAAGGAAGAAAGCGAGTTTCACACGTTGTGCCTCGCCACCCGACAAAGTGTCGGATGACTGGCCAAGTTTCAGATAACTCAGTCCCACGGATTGCAGCGGAACCAATTTCGAGATGATTCTTTCGACTATGGGATTCTTTGCATCGCTGGAATTGCTGAAGAAACTGATTGCCTGATCCACCGACATCGCGAGAATGTCGGCGATGTTCTTCCCGTCGTATTTGATTTCAAGGACTTCCTCCTTGAAACGCGTGCCGTGACAGACTTCGCAGGGGAGATAGATGTCGGCCATGAACTGCATCTCGATTTTAGTCGTGCCTTCGCCGTCACAGTTGTCGCAACGGCCTCCTGGAACATTGAAAGAAAAATATGTCGCTTTGATGCCGCGAAGTTTGGCCAGTTTCTGATCGGCAAAGAGTTGCCTGATGTCGTCGTAGGCCTTGAGGTAAGTGGCTGGATTGGAACGCGATGACTTTCCGATGGGATTCTGGTCAACGAACTCCACGCTCTGTATGGCGCTGGTGCTGCCTTCCAAAGCACTGAAACTGCCGCATCGCTCTGTCGATTCGCCGAAATGCCGTTTGATGGCGGGATACAGGATGTCTTTCACCAATGTCGATTTTCCTGAGCCGCTCACGCCGGTCACAGCAGTGATGACATTCAGCGGAAATCTGACATCGATGTTTTTCAGGTTGTGCTGTGAAGCACCTTTTAATATAATGGCATTGTTCCATTGGCGCCTTCTCTTTGGGATGGGAATGGCTTTCTTTCCGTTGAGGTACTGGGCGGTCAGACTTTCCGTGTCCTTGCTGAGGTCGTCCAAGTCGCCCTGAAACACAAGGCGGCCGCCGCCATCACCGGCCAAAGGCCCGATGTCGATGATCTGATCGGCATTGCGGATGATTTCTTCGTCATGCTCCACAACGATGACCGTGTTGCCGATGTCGCGGAGCCTTTTCAGCACCTTGATTAGATTCTGTGTGTCACGCGAATGAAGTCCCACACTTGGTTCGTCGAGGATGTATGTCGATCCCACGAGGCTACTTCCCAGTGATGTCGCGAGGTTGATGCGTTGCGACTCGCCGCCCGACAGGGAGTTGGATGGACGGTTTAGCGTCAGGTAACCCAATCCGACGTCGAGCATGAAATCCAGACGGTTTGTGATTTCTGTCAATATCCTTGACGCGATTTTACTGTCGGCATCATCCAATCTCAAATCGTCTTCAAAAAATGTTTTCAATTCGTCCAAAGGCATCAACACGAGATCGGTGATGCTTTTGCCGCCCACTTTGACATATTCGGCCTCTTTTTTCAGCCGGGCGCCATGACAATCGGGGCAGACGGTTTTGCCACGATAGCGCGAAAGCATGACTCTGTATTGGATCTTGTAGGATTGGCTTTCGACATACTTGAAAAACGCGTTGATGCCTTCAAAATATTCGTTTCCGGTCCAAAGCAATTCCTTTTGCGCGTCGGTGAGTTCGCAATACGGTTTGTATATCGGGAAGTCGAAACGTTTTGCGACTTTTAAAAAAGCGTTTTTCCATTCGTTCATTTTCTCGCCGCGCCAGCAGGCAATGGCGTTTTCGTAGATGCTGAGTCCCTTGTTTGGCACCACAAGGTCAGGGTCGATGCCAATGATGTTGCCGAATCCTTGGCAGGTAGGGCAAGCGCCGTCAGGACTGTTGAAGGCGAACATGTTGACGGTTGGTGGTTCGAAAATCATGCCGTCGGCCTCGAAACGAGCCGAAAACTGACGTGTCTGTGTCTTGTCGCCATCGATGGTGATCACCATGCAACTGTCTTTCCCTTCGTAAAAAGCGGTCTGCACAGAGTCGGACAGGCGCCCCACTTCGTCGGAAGTGTTTTCGCTGACTTTGACGCGGTCCACAAGGAGTTTTACGTCATCGGCGATTGCCTTGTCGTGACCTTCGAGGAAATCCTCAATGCGCATAATCTTGTCTTTCACAAGGATGCGGCTGAAACCCTGCTGCAACATGATGGAAAGGTGCTCATCGAGCGACCTCCCGTCGGGCACGATCAGGTTGGTGACGATATACGCGGTGACGCCGGTTTGCAAAGCAAGGATGTAATTGACGACATCCATGACCTGGTGCCTCTTGACCTGCTTCCCGGAGATGGGGGAGATGGTCTTGCCGATGCGGGCGTAAAGGAGTTTCAGATATTCGTAAATCTCAGTAGTGGTGCCGACTGTGGAACGGGGATTCTGTGTCGAGACTTTCTGCTCTATGGCAATGGCGGGCGACAAACCTTTTATCGACTCCACGTCAGGCTTGCTGAGACGTCCCATGAATTGTCGGGCGTATGAACTGAGACTTTCGACGTATCGGCGCTGACCTTCGGCAAACAAGGTGTCGAATGCCAACGACGACTTTCCTGACCCCGACAGGCCAGTGATGACGATCAACTTGCCTTTCGGTATCTTTAAACTGATGTTTTTCAGGTTGTTAACATTGGCATTCCGAATCTCGATGAAGCCGTTCTTGTTGTTGTCCAAATCCACTGTAGCAGAAAAATTTCACGAAATTACAAAAAAAACTTGCTATCTATTGCAAAAGCTATATATTTGCACAATAATTGTCAAACATAAACAATAGGAGAGACGCTATCGAAAGATATTTACCCTTTATAAACAAGCACTAATTGCTAAAAATAGGGGGCCTTATGTCCGAAGAGAAAAAATCAGATAAAGAATTGATAGATAGCTATATAAATGGCGATCTGTCAAGTTTTGAATTATTGATTAGCCGCTATCAGTCTCAAGTTTACTCGCACATTCTTACTTTGGTGAAAGACAGGCAGTTGGCAGATGATATCTTCCAAGATACCTTCGTGAAGATCATCCACACGCTCAAGTCCGGATCGTACAGGGATGAGGGGAAATTCATGCAGTTCGCCATGCGCATTGCACACAACCTCGTGATAGACTATTTCAGGAAATCGAAGCGCATTCCAATCGTGGAATCTTCGAGCGAGGACTACAACTATCTCGATAACGCGCCAATTTCCGACCAGTCCATTGAGCAGAGCTTGATTAAGGACCAGCTTTTCACTGATCTCAGGAGGATGATCACTCATTTACCTGCCGAACAGCGCGAGGTGCTCTACATGCGGATTTATTCCGACATGAGTTTCAAGGACATTGCCGATGTGACCAATGTCAGTATCAATACTGCTTTGGGACGTATGCGCTATGCCTTGATCAATCTTCGCAAGATGATGGTGGCCAACAACATGACACTTTCATTTTGATGAGTTATTTTGTTTTATAACTATTTCATTGAAAGGCATTTATAATTTATTCTGGTTTGCCATAAAAAAGGAGACAATTATTTTCTCGACGATATAATATTGTGAATTGGTAGTGCGTTTTAAAGGTGAAAAATTTAAAAATCGCCTATGAGTAAAACCTCTACATTGGATCAGGAAAACCAGACTTACGACGGCACTTTGGCAAAAGAAATACGTGATGTGTTCCAGAGTGAAGCCAGTAGCCCAAGCCGCAAAGCATTGAATTTCATTCTCGGTTTTGCAGCAGCCTACCAGCCCGTCAAGTGCGGGGTGTCAGAACAGGTTGACGTGCTGAACAACTGACAAAGTTGCTTACGGAAATGGGATGATTGAGGCGCAAATATTGCGCCTCAATTTTTTTCTATCATCGTGACGGTCAGGGAAACGATATCACACCGCATTATTAGATAGCATGTTGCAGGAGATTGTCGTTTTGCACCTATTATAAAAGAAAAATAAAGATGTGGGAAACGTTTGAAATCACGTGGAAAAGCTATATTTTTGCAAATTGTTTAAAACGCAATCAATCATATCAAAACATAATTCAAAATGAATAAGCAAATTACATTAGAGCAAGCCGTCGAAAAGGTGCATGACGGAATGACAATCATGTTTGGAGGATTTCTCGGCGTAGGAAGCGCAACGCAGATTATCGACGCCATCGTCGCTAAAGGTGTCAAGGACCTGACCATCATCTCCAACGACACGGCATACGACAACATCGCTCATGGCAAGCTGGTTACCAATCACCAGGTCAAGAAAGCCATCGTGTCCCACACAGGCACGAACAAACAGACTGCCGAGCAGAAGAATGCCGGCACATTGATTGTCGAGTATGTCCCGCAAGGCACGCTGGCAGAACGTATTCGCGCCTACGGCGCCGGTCTGGGCGGCATTCTCACGCCTACAGGTCTCGGCACCATCATGGCTGATGGCAAGGAAGTCATCAAGGTTGACGGCAAGGATTACTTGCTTGAAAAGCCTTTGAAGGCTGACATCGCTTTCCTGCGCGCCAACATCGTGGATGAATTTGGCAACATGGTGTTCATCGGAACGACAAACAACTTTAACCCGCTGATGGCTACAGCCGCCGATTATGTCGTCGTGGAAGCCGAGAAACTGGTCAAGGTTGGCGAGATTGCTCCTGAGCATGTCCACGTGTCGGGAATTTACGTCAACGGCATTTATGTAGAACAATAATTTCAATTCGGGGTCACGTTCGTCTGTGTCCCCTCAATAAATTCAAGAATATGGCATACAAATCGATGATTAGATTGCGCATGAGCGCAAAGGACGCCCACTACGGTGGCAATTTGGTCGATGGAGCACACATGGTGCATCTCTTTGGTGACGTGGCTACCGAACTTCTGATTGAGCGCGACGGCGACGAAGGCCTTTTCCGCGCCTATGACAATATAGAATTTCTGGCACCTGTCTATGCAGGCGATTTCATTGAAGCCACTGGCGAAATCGTTTCCGAAGGAAACACTTCGCGCAAAATGGTCTTCGAGGCTCGCAAAGTGGCTGTGCCTCGTCCTGACATTTCCGCTTCGGCAGCCGACATGCTCGATGAACCCATCGTGGTCTGCAGAGCATCAGGAACCTGTGTGACGCCGAAAGACTGTCAGAGAAAAAACAAGTGATCAAGTTAACAGGAAAAACAATCAATTAGATGGATAAACTTATCATCACCGCCGCCATCTGTGGCGCAGAAGTGACCAAAGAACAGAATCCCAACGTGCCTTACACCGTTGAGGAGATTGTGCGCGAAGCCAAGTCGGCCGTTGATGCCGGGGCAGCAATAGTGCACCTTCACGTCCGTTTCGACGACGGCACTCCGACGCAAAGCCGTGAACGTTTCCAGGAATGTGAGGAAGCCATTTACAAAGTGTGTCCTAACGTGATACTCATTCCCTCCACCGGAGGCGCTGTGGGCATGACACCCGACGAACGTCTGCAGTCAACCGACACCAAGCCGTTGCCAGAGATGGCCACCTTGGATTGCGGCACCTGCAACTTCGGCGACGAAATCTTTGACAACACCATGCCTACCATGCGCGCCTTTGGCAAACGCATGATGGAACGTGGCATCAAGCCTGAATACGAGTGCTTCGAGATGGGACATCTCGACACCATCCTGACCATGGCCCGCAAAGGTGAAGTCCCGGCGGCGCCGATGCAGTTCAATTTCGTTCTCGGCGTACCTGGCTGCACTCCTGCTACGGTATTGAACCTGTGTTGGTTCGTCAACAACATTCCTGCCGGATCGACATGGACAGCCACAGGCGTGGGACGCTTCGCGTTCCCGATGGCCGCAGCCGCCATAGCCATGGGAGGCAATGTGCGTGTCGGCTTCGAAGACAACCTCTACCTTTCAAAAGGCGTACTGGCCAAGTCAAACGGCGAGTTGGTCGCCAAGGTCGTCCGTCTTGCTACGGAACTCGGTCGCCCAATAGCAACGTCTGACGAAGCGAGAGAAATACTTGGACTTAAAAAAAGATAATTAATAAATAATTCATTTACAAACAATTAAAAGTTTAATTCAATGCAAAAACATGGTAATAAATACGGAACTCACCGCGTAATCGAACCTAAAGGTGTGCTTCCACAGCCGGCTAACAAGATTGACAACAACATGGATGAAATCTGGGACAACGAGATTCTCATCGACGTTCAGACATTAAATATTGACTCCGCATCATTTACCGACATCGCTAATTTCTGCAACCACGACAAGGAAGCCATGAAGAAAGAGATGTTGCTCAATGTGGAACTTCAGGGCAAGCACCGCAACCGTCGTACCGGTTCCGGCGGCATGTTGCTGGGAACCGTCGAGAAGATCGGCGACGCTTTGAAAGGCAAAATCGACCTTAAGGAAGGCGACAAGATAGCCACCTTAGTCTCGCTGTCATTGACACCGCTTCGCATAGACGAGATTCTCGAAATCCGCGAAGACGTCGATCAGGTTGACATCAAAGGCAAGGCCATTCTGTTTGAAAGCGGCATCTACGCCAAGATCCCGACTGACATGCCTGAGAAACTCGCTCTTTCGGCTCTCGACGTGGCAGGCGCTCCGGCTCAGACGGCCAAACTTTGCAAGCCAGGCGACACTGTGCTTATCATCGGCGCCGGCGGCAAGTCGGGCATGCTGTGCTGCTATGAAGCCAAGAAACGCGTAGGCGTTACTGGTAAAGTCATCGGCATGTGCCATAGCGAGAAATCGACCAAACGTATGCAGGAACTCGGCTTCTGCGACGTCGTGTTTGCAGGCAATGCCAACGACCCTGTCGGCATGTCGGAGAAAATCAGCGAACTTACCAACGGCAAGATGGCTGACATCACCATCAACAATGTGAACGTCCCTGATACGGAGATGACATCCGTCCTTTGCACCAGAGAAGACGGCATCGTCTATTTCTTCTCAATGGCGACAAGTTTCACCAAGGCTGCCCTCGGCGCTGAAGGCGTTGGCGCTGACGTCACCATGATCATCGGAAACGGCTACACCAAAGGTCACGCCGAAATTACGCTTCAAGAATTACGTGAATGCCCCAAACTTCGCAAGATCTTTGAGGAACTGTATGCATGATTTGTCTGTCGGAGATGCTTCGGCGTCTCTATAAAAACCCATTATATGGCAGAATCAAGAAGAAAACAATTATTCCCGAAAGCCACTGACGAACAGTGGAACGACTGGAAGTGGCAGGTGAAAAACCGCATCGAGACGCTGGAAGACTTGAAGAAATATGTCAAGTTGACTCCGGAAGAGGAAGAAGGCGTGAAGAAAACGCTTTCGACCTTGCGTATGGCCATCACGCCTTACTATCTGAGCCTCATCAATCCTGACGATGCCCACGACCCGATACGCCGTCAGTGCATCCCTACGGAAGCCGAGACGCATCAGTCGAAGGCCGACCTGCTGGATCCCTTGCATGAAGATGAAGACGCTCCGGTACCAGGACTGACACACCGTTATCCTGACAGGGTGCTGTTCCTCATCACCGACATGTGTTCCATGTATTGCCGTCATTGCACGCGCAGAAGATTTGCCGGACAGACCGACAACGAATGCAGCAACGACCGCATCGAGAAAGCGTTGGAATACATCGAAAAGACGGAATGTGTCCGCGACGTGTTGCTGTCAGGCGGCGACGCCCTGATGGTCAGCGACAAGAAGTTGGAATACATCATCTCACGTCTGCGCGCCATTCCTCATGTCGAGATTGTGCGTCTGGGAACCCGTACTCCTGTTGTATGTCCTCAGCGCATCACTCCTGAATTGTGCGACATGCTGAAGAAGTATCATCCGATTTGGGTCAACACGCACTTCAACCATCCTAACGAGGTGACTCCGGAATCAAAACGCGCCTGCGAGATGCTTGCTGATGCCGGCATTCCTTTGGGCAACCAAAGCGTTTTGCTCCGTGGCGTGAACGATTGCGTTCATGTCATGATGAATCTGGTGCACGAACTCGTCAAGATGCGCGTACGTCCTTACTACATCTATCAGTGCGACCTTTCCATGGGTCTGGAGCATTTCCGCACGCCTGTCTCCAAAGGAATTGAGATTATTGAAGGTCTCAGGGGACACACATCCGGATTCTGCATTCCTACCTTTGTCGTTGACGCTCCTGGTGGCGGCGGCAAAACGCCCGTCATGCCTCAGTACGTCATCTCACAGGCTCCTGGAAAAGTGGTGCTTCGTAACTTCGAAGGCGTCATCACAACCTACACGGAACCAGCTGAGTATCATAGCGAATGCAACTGTCCCGAGTGTCGGGCGGAACGCGCCAAGAAAGAAGTGCCGCAAGGCAAGGCTGTCGATGGCGTCATCTCGCTGCTTGAAGGCGAAAGGATGAATATCGAGCCGTCTTCACTGAAACGTCACGAAAGAAACAAACAACGTAATAAGAAATGATTGATGCCGATTGCGGCTGACGGCCTTTATGGCCGTCAACTGCAAAAGGCGGATGACAATGGACGCATTCATCAACGACATATTGAAATACAACAGTTTGTCTATCGTCGGAATGGAGAAAAACACGGGGAAAACGGAATGTCTGAAGTACGTTCTGGAACGTGTTCCATTGGACAAGGGACGATTTGCCGTGACTTCTATTGGCGTTGATGGAGAGTCTGTCGATCAGGTCACGCAGACATCCAAGCCGGAGGTGTTTTTGCGCGAAGGCATGTATTTCGGGACTTCCGAGATGCATTACCGCTCGCGTAAACTCGTCTCCGAACTTATCGATGTCAGTGACGAATCGACTCCATTGGGGAGAGTGGTGTCGGCAAAAGCGTTGACACGCGGAAAACTGCTGCTGTCAGGCCCTTCCACAGGTTTGGGGCTGAAGCGCTGGATCAAGGAGATGCGCAGGTTCGGCATAGACCACGTCATCATTGACGGGGCATTGTCGCGACTGAGTTCCGCTTCTCCCGCCATCAGCGAGTCAATGGTGCTGACGACAGGCGCCGCATACTCCATCAATCTGCGTTCTTTGGTACAGAAAACGGCTTACGTGGCCGACATGATCAATCTTGACCTGACTACACCTGCCAATCAGACGTTGTTGACGCCCTTGGAGAATGGAGTCTGGACAATAGACAAGTCCGGCATCCTGAAAGAACAGAAAACGCTGTCGTCGCTTTCCAGCCAAGTCCAATTCGATGAGATGGAGCAGTGCGCGACAATCTATCTTGCTGGCGCTCTGGTGGATGGATTTCTTGAACAAGTCAGGCAGAAGAAAAGCCTTCGCGGTGTTGAGATTGTGGTGCGCGACTTCACCAAGGTGTTCGTGTCGCCGCAGCAATTCAGGATATTTGCAAACACAGGAGGGAAGATTCACGTCCTGCAAAAAAGCAAACTGATTGCGATTTGTGTCAATCCTACATCGCCAAGCGGTTACAAACTCGACTCGGACTTGCTGTGCAAGACACTCTCCGAATCGGTGACCGTGCCAGTGTACGACCTGCTGAAAAATGATTTGAGTAACTAAGACAGAGAATCGGAATGAACGGAAACGAAACATATCTGCGGCTGAAGGACATCATGGATTCTCCATGTGGCATGCGCTACATGGTCGATGGCCTTGAACTGCAATCGGGTTTCGCGCGCCGTTTCCTCCTCGACATGCCTATGATGACATCGGGCGAGGACATCCGGGAATCGTACAAACTGTTACGTTCATTTTACGACAGCCTCGATAAGGCTGACAAAACATCATTAAACACATTGCAGTTCAAACTGCAATCTTTGAAAGACATCCGTAAAACGGTCAAACGTCTTTCCGATTCGTCCACGCTCGACGACATTGAATTGTTCGAAATCAAGCATCTGTCCCTGCTCGCAGGGGAAGTGTCCGAACAAATGACGGCATGCGGGATGAAAGGCATCGTTGATATTCCCGACCTGAGCGAGGCGGTTTCCATCCTCGATCCTGACGGACTGAAGATTTCGACGTTTTACGTTTATGATTCCTATTCGGAAAGGCTGAGAGAATTGCGTTCCAGCATAAGGAAATCACCTGATTTGCAGGAACATCTGATTATCGAAGCCAATGAAATTGAAGAGAGCGTACGCAAGGATTTGTGTCGTCAACTTCAACTTCATGTTGAAAAAATACAAAATGCCTTGACGGCTATCGCCTTGGTGGATATCAATCTTGCCAAGGCCTTGCAGATGAAAAAGACAGGCCTTTCGTTCCCTGACATCGCTAAAGATGTCACCAATTATTCGAATTTGTTCAATCCGCAGGTGAAGGAGACATTGGCATCGATGGGGAAAGCATTTCAGCCGGTTAACGTCAGTTTCGGACAGGAACCTACCGTTATCACGGGTGCCAATATGGGAGGCAAGACTGTTGTTCTTAAGACCCTGACACTCTGTCAGTATCTCTTCCAGTTTGGCTTCGGCATTCCTGCCGCAACTGCTTCCGTAAAGGTGGTGGACAAAATTTTCTTCTGCATCGGCGACGAACAGTCCATCGAGAAAGGTTTGTCGTCATTTGCCGCGGAGATGAAGAGCATCGATGCGGTGATCAAGGAGTCAAGAAAAAATGGAAAAGTCGTTGCGTTGATTGACGAACCGGCAAGAACCACCAATCCCGTTGAAGGAACGGCTCTTGTGTCGGCGTTGTTGCAGGTGCTTTCCGGCAAGAACGTGAATCTTGTGTTGTCAACGCATTATAATATTGATTCGTATAATGCTCATTGTCTTAGAGTTAAAGGATTTGAAAACGGAGAAATGAATTACCAACTTGTCGAAACCTATTATGGCGATGTGCCTCATGAAGCATTCACGATAGCAGAGAGTCTCGGCATTGACAAGGAATGGATTGCGAAAGCACGCGAAATTGAAGAAAGTAACAGCCGTTTGCGGCAAGATGATATAGACTGATAATCAATAGAATAGAAATATATTAAGATATGCAGAAAAGCAAATTAGGACTTGATTTTGAAAAAGTGGAATACGCCAGAGGTTTGGCGAAAAACATCGCGGAAGACGTTCAGTCGTTCGTCGAGCAATACACCACGGTCGCTGTCGAACGCACCTTGTGCCGTCTGATGGGCATCGATGGCGTTGACGAAAACGGCGTGCCGTTGCCCAATGTCGTCGTTGACTTTATCAAGGACAAGAATGTCCTGAACGAAGGTGTTTTGTTCTTCATGGCCAACGCCATGATACAGACCCAGTTGAAGCCTCAGGCTATCGCTGAACAAGTCGCTCAAGGCAAGTTGGACATCACCAAAGTCGTGACCAACGATAGGAAAAGGATTTCGGAGGCTTTGCAGCCGGTGATTGATGAGAGCATGAGCCGCATCAGAACCCGTCGTTCACGCCGTGAACATTATCTCGATACCATCGGCGAAGGAACGAAGCCATACCTTTATATTATTGTCGCCACAGGCAACATCTACGAGGATGTGATTCAGGCGCAAGCCGGAGCACGACAAGGCGCCGACGTCATCGCCGTGATACGCACCACGGGACAAAGCCTTCTCGACTATGTGCCTTACGGCGCCACCACGGAAGGTTTCGGCGGCACTTTCGCCACGCAAGAGAACTTCCGCATCATGCGCAAGGCTTTGGACGAAGTGGGAGAGGAACAGAAACGCTACATCAGACTGTGCAACTACTGCTCAGGTCTCTGCATGCCTGAAATCGCCATCATGGGCGCCTTTGAAGGCCTCGACGTGATGCTGAACGATGCTTTGTACGGCATCCTGTTCCGCGACATCAACATGCAACGCACGCTGATAGACCAGTATATGTCACGCATCATCAACGGTTTCGCTGGCGTCATCATCAATACAGGTGAGGACAACTATCTGACCACAGCAGACGCTGTTGAAGCCGCCCATACCGTTTTGGCATCCGACCTTATCAACGAGCAACTCGCATTAATGGCTGGCCTGAAAGAAGAACAGATGGGTCTCGGTCACGCATTCGAGATGGATCCTTTGCTTGAGAACGGTTTCCTTATGGAACTTGCTCAGGCTCAGATGACCCGCGAAATATTCCCTAACGCCACGCTGAAGTATATGCCGCCAACCAAATTCATGACAGGCAACATCTTCCGCGGTCACATCCAAGACGCGCTGTTCAACATGATTGGCATCTGGACGCATCAGGGTATACAACTTTTGGGCATGCCAACGGAGGCCATCCACACCCCGTTCATGAGCGACCGTTATCTGTCGATTGAAAATGCCAAATACATCTTCAACAACATGAAGAGCATCGGCGATGAGATGGAGTTTGCCGAAGGCGGCATCTGTCGCCAGCGTGCGAAGGAAGTGGTTGACAACACGATAAAACTGTTGCAGGAAATCGACAAGGAAGGCCTGTTCACGGCTCTGGAGAAAGGCATCTTCGCCGACGTGAAACGCCCGAAGAATGGCGGCAAGGGCCTGCAAGGCGTGACGATGAAAGGCGACAATTACTTGAATCCTTTCGTGGATCTTATGAAAGGGCAGAGATGATTGGATTTCCGACCTTATGGAAGGAACAGCAACATCAAACCTTTGAAGATATGCATCGAATGAAAATAGAAACAGATAATAAATAGGGATAACAGATATGAGTGAAGGACTGTATTCAATGGAATCCAAGGATTTCGACAAGACCTTGGACCTGACAAAAATAAAGCCGTATGGCGATACGATGAACGATGGCAAAGTGCAACTGAGTTTCACGCTGCCTGTTCCTTGTGGAGCCGAGGCTGTCGAAGCCGCCAAGCAATTGCTTCGCAAGATGGGTCTTGAGAACCCTATCGTGGTTTTTTACAAGGAACTGACTCCTGGATTCACGTTTTTCAACTGCTACGGCAGTTGCACACACGTGGTGGATTATTCCAGCATCTACGTTCCCAAGGTCGAGTCCACGACGATGGATATGTACGAGACTGACAAATACATCAAGGAAAACATCGGCCGTAAGATTGTCGTTGTCGGCGCCAGCACTGGTACCGACGCCCATACCGTCGGCATCGATGCCATCATGAACATGAAAGGCTATGCCGGACATTACGGCTTGGAACGTTACGAGATGATTGATGCCTATAACCTTGGCAGTCAGGTGCCTAACGAGGATTTCATTGCCAAAGGTCTTGAACTCCACGCTGATGCTCTGATTGTGTCCCAGACAGTCACTCAGAAAGACGTTCACATCAAGAATCTTACTAACCTTGTTGAACTTATGGAAGCGGAAGGTCTGCGCGACAAGATGATCCTTATTTGCGGCGGCGCCCGCATCACGCATGAACTCGCCAAGGAGTTAGGCTACGATGCCGGTTTCGGCATGAACACCTATGCCGATGATGTCGCTTCATTCATCGTGCAGGAAATGGTGAAGAAGGGCATGAAATAATTTGTAAAAATTTTGCATAAACAATTGATAATTAAAATAATATAAATCATGGAAAAAAATGAAATGAGAGAAGTGATCGCCAAGAGAGCGGCCAAAGAACTGCACGATGGCGATGTGGTCAATCTCGGTATAGGCATACCGACAATGATTCCTGATTATCTGCCGCAAGGCGTTACCGTTACGCTGCAGACCGAAAACGGTGCCATGGGCATGGGCCCGACTCCCGCAGCCGGTGAAGAAGACAAGAACCTCATCAACGCTGGCGGTGGCTTCATCACACTGAAACCAGGTGCCTGCACGTTCGATTCCGCAACGTCATTCGCCATCATCCGTGGCGGTCATGTCAACGTTTCGTTCCTCGGCGCGCTGCAAGTGGATGAAAAAGGCAACCTCGCCAACTGGATTATCCCTGGCAAGATGGCTCCCGGCATGGGAGGCGCCATGGACCTCGTGGTGGGTGCCAAACGTGTGATCCTGACCATGGAACACACCCAGAAAGGCGAACCCAAGATTCTGAAAGAATGCACGCTGCCTCTGACCGCTGCCGGACAAGTGAACATGATTATCACCGAAATGGGTGTCATGGACATCACTCCTGAAGGCATTGTGCTAAAAGAGATACATCCCGAATTCACCGTGGAGCAAGTTCAGGCCGCTACTGCCGCCAAACTCATCATCGCTCCCGACCTGAAGCCAATGGACATCTAATCCTCACGATCATGGAATACGATTTTCTAAAGATTGAGAGAAAGGACAGCATCACCATCATGACGGTGTCTGCTCCCAATTCTTTGAATGCTCTGAATTCCACGATATTGAAGGAAATCGGTGACTTCGTCGACAACCTTGATGAAAGGACAAGAGTCCTCATCATCACAGGAGATGGCGATAAGGCTTTCGTTGCCGGTGCCGACATCGTGGAAATGCACGACATGAACCAGGAACAGGGGTATAACTTCAGCAGTCTTGGCGCCCATGTCTTCAGAAAGATAGAGACGCTCGACATCCCTGTCATCGCCGCCGTCAATGGCTATGCTCTTGGCGGAGGATGCGAACTCGCCATGGCTTGTGACTTCCGCATCGCTTCTGTGAAGGCCAAATTCGGTCAGCCAGAAGTGGGACTGGGCATCACGCCGGGCTTCTCAGGCACATATCGTCTCGCCAAACTTGTAGGACAAGGCTATGCCAAAGAGATGATTCTCTCTTGCAAAGTCATCAATGCCGAAGAAGCCTTGCGCATTGGCCTTGTAAACGCCATCTATCCATCTGACGAACTGATGACTCAGGTGATGTTGATTGCGCAAAAGATTGTCGCCAACGCTCCGCTGGCTGTCACCTACGCCAAGCAGTGCATCAACGACAGTTACGACATGTATGCCGATGACGCCATAGAATTGGAAAACCAGAATTTCGGAAAATGTTTCGCCACCCAAGACCAAAAAGAGGGAATGGCGGCATTTCTGGAAAAGAGGAAACCGATTTATAATGCGAAATAGCATTTAGAATTTAATTGTAACAAATTGATAATAAATAATTTAAATTAAACATCATGAAAATTTGTGTTATTGGTACAGGTACCATGGCAAAAGGCATCATCAAGGCTTTCGCAGCCAAGATGCCCGTCATCATGAAGAGTAGAAGCCAAGCCAGCATAGATAAGGCAATGGGGTCGATTTCCTCGTCATACGCCAAACTGGTTGAAAAAGGCAAAATCACTCAGGATGCCATGAATGCGATCGTAAATAACATCAGCACCACTACGGATTATTCATCCTTTGCCGATGCCGATCTGGTCATCGAGGCTGCTGTCGAAGACATGAACCTGAAAAAGGAAGTGTTCATGGAACTTGACAAGATATGCAAGCCCGAGACCATCTTCGCAACAAACTCATCATCGCTGTCTATTACAGAGATTGCTGCAAGCACAAGCCGTCCGAAACAGTTCATAGGCTGCCACTTCTTCAATCCTGCCGACAGAATGGCTTTGGTGGAAGTCATCAAAGGTCAGTTGACATCTGACGAAGTTTCAAAGACAATCGTAGATCTCGCCACTGAGATTGGCAAAACGCCAGTCCTTGTGAATGAGGCTCCTGGCTTCGTCGTCAACCGCATCCTCATTCCGATGATCAACGAGGCTGTCGGCATTCTTGCTGACGGCGTCGCAAGCGCAGAAGACATCGACAAGTGCATGATGCTTGGCGCCAATCATCCAATGGGACCGCTCGCATTGGCTGACCTCATCGGCAACGATGTGAACCTCGCCATCATGGAAGTCCTTTACAAGGAATTTGGCGATCCTAAGTATCGCCCGCATCCCTTGCTGAGGAAGATGGTGCGTGCCGGCTTGCTCGGACGTAAGACTGGCGAAGGATTTTACAAGTATTGATAACAAAGGCTGGAAGCGGGGACGAGAGCGTGTTGATGGAAACCGGCTTGCAATAAAGCACGAATTTCAAAGATTGCCTTCATCCTCACTTCCGACATATTCATTTGATTTACAAAATTATAAACAACAGATATGGATTTCAATTATTCAAAGACAGAACAACTATTTCTGCAGATGATCAAGTCGTTTGCAGAGAATGAAGTGAAGCCTTTGGCTGCTGAAGTTGACGAGCAGGAACGCTTTCCTATCGAGACCGTCGAGAAGATGGGCAAACTCGGTTTGATGGGCATTCCGGTTCCGAAGCAATACGGCGGTGCAGGCGGAACGATTCAGATGTACATCATGGCTGTCGAGGAATTGTCAAGGGTATGTGCCACCACAGGCGTCATCCTTTCGGCCCACACCTCTTTGTGCATCGCTCCCATCATCGAAAATGGTACGGAAGAGCAGAAGATGAAGTATTTGCCAAAACTCGCCTCAGGCGAATGGATTGGCGCTTTCGGACTTACCGAGCCTAATGCCGGTACCGATGCCGCAATGCAGCAGACCACAGCCGTGGATGCTGGCGACAAATGGATTCTGAACGGAACCAAAATCTTCATCACCAACGCAGCCAACGCCGACGTATTCATCGTGATGGCCATGACGGACAAGTCGAAAGGAAACAAAGGCATCTCAGCGTTCATCGTCGAGAAAGGCTTCCCTGGATTCTCCATCGGCAAGAAAGAACTCAAGATGGGCATCCGCGGATCGGCAACATGCGAGTTGATTTTCGAAAACTGCGAAGTCCCGAAGGAAAACCTTTTAGGCGCAGTAGGAAAAGGCTTTGGCATTGCTATGAAGACCCTTGACGGCGGCCGTATCGGTATCGCCTCGCAGGCTCTCGGCATCGCTCAAGGCGCTATGGACGAGACCGTCAAATACACGATGGAACGCAAGCAGTTCGGCAAGTCGATAGCATCGTTCCAGAACACCCAGTTCCAGATGGCTGACCTCAAGACTAAGGTCGAGGCTGCCCGTTTGCTTGTGCGTAGCGCAGCATGGAAAAAGGACATGGGCATGCCGTATTCAACGGATGCTGCCATGGCAAAACTGTTCGCCGCCGAGACGGCAATGGAAGTCACCACAAAAGCAGTGCAGTTCCATGGCGGTTACGGCTACACACGTGAGTATCCGGTTGAACGCATGATGCGTGATGCCAAGATCACGGAGATTTATGAAGGCACATCGGAAGTCCAGCGCATGGTCATTGCCGGTCAACTGTTTAAAAAATAAGAGGAGGGAGACACATGAATATCATAGTTTGCATAAAACAAGTTCCGGATACCACCGAGATCAAGATTGATCCAGTAAAAGGCACCTTGATTCGCGAAGGCGTGCCCAGCATCATGAACCCTGACGACAAGGGCGGCCTTGAACTGGCACTGCGTTTCAAAGACCTTTATGGTGCCAATGTCACCGTCATCTCCATGGGCCCGCCCCAAGCGGATGTCATCCTCAGAGAGGCTTTCGCCATGGGCGTTGACCGCGCCATACTTCTGTCAGACAGAAAATTCGCCGGTGCCGACACCTTGGCAACGTCATACGCGTTGTCAGGCGCCATCCGCACCTTGGACTACGACCTGATCATTGCAGGACGTCAGGCTATTGATGGCGACACGGCTCAGGTCGGTCCCGAAATGGCTGAACATCTCGAACTTCCTCAGGTTTCGTATGTCATCGGCGCCGAAAAACTGAAAAACGGCAACCTGCTTGTCAGGAAAGAGACCGAAGACAGCGTCCAAGTCCTTGAAGTGGAAGGAAAATGCGTGCTGACCGTGTTGGCTTCTGCATTCCAGCCACGTTACATGAGCGTCTCCGGCATCGTCGATGCTTACGGCAAGACTGTCGAGGTCTGGGGTGCTGACAAGATCGACGTTGACGAATCCAAACTCGGACTCGCTGGCTCACCGACCAAAGTGTTCCAATCGTTCCCGAAAGCCATGAAGGAACCGGGCGAAGTGCACGAACTGAGCGAAGAAGAAGCCGTGGAACTGATTGTCAAGAAACTGAAAGAAAAACACATAATCTAAAAGTAAATAGTCATGGATAATAAAGAATATAAAAACGTGCTTGTCTTCGCCGAACAGCGTGAAGGCGTGATACAGTCTGTTGCCTATGAACTTTTGGGTAAGGCGCGCGACTTGGCCGATGCTCTCGGCGAGAAGGTCGTGGCCATGTTTCTGGGTTCAGGCATCAAAGATCAGGCTCAGACACTCGTGGAATTTGGCGCTGACGAAGTCATCGTCGCCGACTATCCCGAACTGAAAGACTATCTCAGCGAACAGTATTCCCAGGTGGTCTATCAGATCATCAACACCTACAAGCCAAGCATCGCCCTCTATGGTGCCACCACCATAGGCCGTGACCTGGCTCCGCGTCTGGCATCACGACTCAGGACGGGTCTTACTGCCGACTGCACCAAACTTGAAATCGTGGAAGATGAAAGTGGAAAACAATTCCGCATGACACGTCCTGCTTTCGGCGGCAACCTGATGGCTACCATCATTTGCCCCAACAACAGGCCGCAGATGTCCACCGTTCGTCCTGGCGTGATGCAGAAACGCACCCGTCAGCAAGGCAGGAAAGGTGAGATTTCCATGTTCAAAGCACAGTTCGATCCATCTCGCTTCAAGGTGAAACTTGTCGAGACGGTCAAGAGTTGCAAGTGCGCCGACGATATCGCCAATGCCAAGATTCTGGTTTCTGGCGGTCGTGGCGTGCACAATAGGGAAGGCTTTGACAAACTGCAGTCCCTGGCGGACGTCATGGGCGGCATGGTGTCGTCTTCACGTGCCATGGTGGATGCTGGTGTCATGGACCATTGCTTCCAGGTCGGTCAGACCGGAAAGACGGTGCGCCCGCAACTTTACATGGCTTGTGGCATCTCAGGAGCCATTCAGCACCTTGCCGGCATGGAAGAGTCAGAGTACATCATCGCCATCAACAAGGATAAATACGCTCCCATTTTCTCCGTTGCCGATCTCGGCATTGTCGGCGATCTCCATAAGATTGTCCCTATGCTCACCGAAAGGCTGAAGAAGGAAAAGGAAAAGTAAGAATCGATGAGTTCACGGTGCGCCGTGACTCAACGAAATGAAATAAGGCTGCCCAAAGGCAGCCTTATTTGTTTTGCCGTAGCCATAAATGGTGTGGGCTACGTTAGAATCAGAAAACGCGCGCGTGCTTACTTCTTGAGTTCCTTTTCGGCTTCGCACATCATCTTTTCGGCTTCTTCCTTGCTGATGCCGAGTTCAGTGGCCTGATTGATGATGAAAGCACGTTCTTCTTCGGATATCACGCCATCTACCAATACCTTGTCAATCAATTTGTCCAGTTTCCGGGCATCGATTGCTGAATTGACTTTGCAGGTGGTGTCGGAAATCTTATCCTTGGCACAGGAGACGCCTTGTTTCACACTGTCTTTGGCTTTGTTAGCCATTACCTTTAACTTGTCGAAGAAGGCTATTTTCTTAGTGTTCATGGCGGCAGTCTTGCCCATCATCTCGTTCACTTCCTCTTCTGTGATGCCGAATTCAACGGCTTTGGAGACGATAAATGCACGTTCTTCTTCTGTTATCTCATTATCTTTTAATGCTTTACAGATAGTTTGTTCAAGTTTTGCTTTTTCAACAGTATCCGTCATTTTAGTCTGCATCTTTCCGGCCATAGTCTGCATCTTCTTTAAGAAGGATTGGGCTGATTCATTAAGTTCCATTTGTATTATGTTTTTTTTATAGGGCTGCTAATTGATTAATAGAGTTTCAAAAACGACGGAAGCCCTTTTTTCGTCTTCTTGAAATCATTGCAAAATTAATTTATTTTAATTGAGATATTGTTATTTCAAATAATTTTTTTGAAGACAATATTTTGTTCATCAATACAGATCAAATCACACTTCTTATTTGTAAAATGTTGATATATTGATATATATCTTTAAAATACAACATGACATAAACGTCCATGAGCCTCGATTTGTCTGAAAGCCTCGGCATAAGTTTTTGCTTTGGCTTCGAAATTCAAGGGATAGGCACGTGAAGAAGACGGCATTCGCCAAACGCAAACCTTCTTGTCCAAAACTTCTACAAAGACCGTCTCTCCAACGGCTGGCACAGCGCATGACAGGGTAGCAGCGAGCGTCTCGGCGGCTTTCTGTCCGGTGACGATGATATGACGGCAATCGGGTAGTTCCTTGAGCATTGCTGCGATGTCTGTGGCTTCCACAATTTCGAGGAATTTGTCGGATGCGTCGGCATTGAGGCGCCGCACTTTCTGAGCCGTGTCGTATAAGGCGATGCCTTCCGTTGAACAGAATGTGGTGACCTTCTCCATGTCGAAACGCCGCTCGTTGGGCATCACGAAATGGTCTTTGTCATTGAAAAACACCTTGCCGATGATGCGCCACATGTCGTTCTGGAAGTTCGGGTAATAGAAATCCATAGACCACCGCGCCTTTGGCGGAGGGAAACTGCCCAACATCAGCACCTTGGCGTTTTCCGGCAAAAAGGGTGGGAGCGGATGCGCTTCAGTGATGGCTTCGCCTTTCATCTTCTTTTGTGCAGCCGTCATTCCCATTGAAAGTTTTCCTTGCCGGCGCCAACCTCAAAATGGTATTTGATGAGTCCGCGGTTTTCGCCTGAAAAGGTTCCTTTGTCGCACTGAATGTGGACTTTGTCGCCTTTGCCAGTAATGAAATAATCCTGTTTGTTTATGGCTGTCGGGGCAAGCAAGGAAGTCTTTATGCCGCTGACGAACCATTCCGGAGCGGTGCCTTCGTATTTCGAAACGTCTTCAGCAGTCTTCGACTTGTGCGGGACACCTTGTGTCTGGCCGTAGCCGATTGGGATGATGCCGATGACTTTCTTGCCTTCCACGAATCTGGAAACACTTCTTTTGAAAGTGCCGCCAATCCACCAAGAGTTCAGTCCCAGCATCTGTGCAAGAGCCATCATGTCGGCTCCGCAGTATCCGAGTTTTTCGCGCAGATCGGGCGTGTCATTGCCCGCCAAAATAATGTAGTTTTTCACACCTTTGGCCATGATGAGTTTGATGATGCCGCTGATGGCTTTATCGTTGTCTGTCATCAACTTAAGTTCTATGCCGTATTTTTTGTTATGCTGACTGATTCGCTGATTCAGTTTTTCAACCAAATCGGCAGGTATCGGTTCGTCGGTATATTTGCGGACCATGTGCCTTTGTTCCAATGCTTCTTTCGTGTTCATGATTGCCAATTGTTCCAGTTATTCGTTTGTCCAATCATCAATAACGGCAGATAATCAGGCTTAGTATCTATGTATGATGTCATTCTGAAACATGACTGGTTCGTTTTTGATTGCGTTAAATGTGATTGATGAGTTTATTCATGATATTAAATTGCGTAATAACGTGTATCTTTAAAATCATAATCTCATTTATCGATGAAATCACGCATTATCCAGGTTTCTTGAACCATTGCAATCCGGATAATCTGAGCAACTCCAGAAGGCATTACCGGAGTTTTTTCCTTTTTTTGCCACGCGTTTTATCATTGGTTTTCCGCATTTTGGGCAGACGGGAGCTCCAGTAGCCGATTCTTGTTCAACACGTGCTGTAAGTCGTTCTTCTGTGAGGGCTTCAGTGAAGCCACCCTCTTGTTTGAATGTAAGAAGTTGATTTTCAATCTGCTTGTTTAGCATCGAAATAAGACGGTTGCACAGAATGAGCAAACAATTGGCTACAACTTCAGAATTATCTGATTGCAACCATAAATCAAATTTATGCTTCTGTGCCAATATGTGAATGCTACTCAGATACTGCACATCGTCTTTGTACAATGGCTTATCCAGTTTTGTGTTGCTAACTTTATTATGTTCTTCAGAATGATTAGACCACGGAACTTTATCGTTCCGAAGAAGCCAATTATGATAATCTCCAGCCAACTCCGCCAAACTTGCCCGTGCTACATCGGTGAGTTTCATTTCTGTTTCTTTTGACGTGGAATGTCGCGAATTGCCTTCAACAATGTTGGCTTGACCTGAACGGGCAGCTTGTGTCATTTGGTCGTATTGCCGCCCACAAGGATCGTTTGTGCGGTTAAGGAAACGACTGCAGAAGTCCTGCGTGGCCAACTGAATGATGTTCGCCATTATCCATGTATCCAACCAATAATATCCGAAACTTTTATCTGTAGCATTTGTTTGCTTCAATATTTTCTGTTTTCTTTTGTCAAAAATACGATTATTATCTGCAATCAGAAATTTTGTCGATTTAATTAATGATTATGTCAGTCATCTTGTCCTTATAACCAATCCCAGACCCAATTTCATTTTCCGATGCAAAACCGCCCAAATATGGTTTTTAGTACCTCGTCGGTGGTGATTTCGCCTGTGATGGAACCGAGATGGTACAAGGCTTCGCGCAGATCCTGGGCGATAAGGTCGGTAGTGACGCCGTTGGCCAGTCCGGCCTGCACCTGTTCCAGACTTTCGCTGGCATGACGTAGTGCTTCGTAGTGCCTGATGTTGGTGACAAGCATGGCATTGTGGCTCACAGCCGGATTCATCTGTCCAATGACATTGCGCAACGACTCGACTTCGGCATTGTTCTTTGCCGACATCATCCTGATTGTCAGCACGTCATGATGGATTTCCTTGTTGTCCGGATTGCCTCCGTGACGTTCAATGTTTTCCTCAATGCAGGGTTTGAGATCTTTGATCAGGTTCTCGTCGGTGTGGCTGCCGTTGCCACTGATGTCGGTCTTGTTAAGCACGATGACGAGCCGTTGTCTTGTCAGGTCAGCCTTATCCGTAAACAGCGTGGCGGCCTCCACGATGTCGTGATAGGGCTTCGTGATGTCGATCATGCCGATGATGATGTCGGCTTCGGCTATTTTTCTGAAAGTGCGTTCTATGCCGATTTTTTCTATTGTTTCTTCGGTGTCGCGAATGCCTGCGGTGTCGATGAAACGGAAGGGGATACCGTTGACGTTCAGGATTTCCTCAATGGTGTCGCGGGTGGTGCCGGCGATGTCGGAGACTATGGCGCGGTCTTCGCCTAATAAGGCGTTGAGCAGCGTGCTTTTCCCCGAATTGGTTTCTCCTACTATGGCGACAGGAATGCCGTTTCTGATGGCGTTGCCGATGCGGAACGACTCGGTCAGCGCCTTGATGTGCTTCATCGTTTCGTCGAGAATGTCGTTCAGCTGTTTCCTATCGGCAAAGGTCACGTCTTCTTCGCTGAAGTCCAGTTCCAGTTCCATCAGTGACGTGATTTCCAACAATTTGTCCCTCAGCATTTGAAGTTCTTTCGAGAATCCGCCTTTCAGCTGGTTCATCGCCACGCGGTGCGAAGCCTCGTTCTCAGACGCGATGAGGTCGGCAATGGCTTCGGCTTGTGCGAGGTCGAACTTGCGGTTCACGAAAGCGCGGCGCGAGTATTCGCCGGGCTGTGCCATTCGGGCGCCTTCCGCAATAAGTATCTCCAGCAGCCTCCGCTGAATGTATTCCGACCCGTGTATGCTGATCTCGGCCGAGTCTTCGCCAGTGAAGGAATGCGGCGCTTTGAAGAAGGTCACGAGGACTTCGTCAAGGACTTCGTCTCCGTCGATGATGTTGCCGAAATAGGCCTTGTTGGGTGTCATCAGCGACATGTCGAAAGGTTTTCCGTTTCTTGAAAAGATTTTTTCCACGATGCGGTGACTATCCGCTCCTGAAATCCTGACGACGGCGATGGCTCCCATTCCATGTGGTGTGGCAATGGCGCATATCGTGTCGCTATTCATGACGTTACTTTGCATTACTTGATGTTTTACTTCAAATGAAAATCTTGTTGCTTATGGGTTATCTTGGTCTATCACGATTCCAAATGTGGTGAGCAGTCCAGGCACGCCTTGTAGTGAAAACCTGGCTTTGGAAAGCCTGTTGAGGTTCGGATCGATGGTGTAGCCGATGGCAGTGGTGAAGTCGGCTTCCTCGAGGTTGCAGTGCGAAAAGACGGCACGGGAAAGGTTGCTGCCCGAGAAAACGGCTTTTTTCATGTTGCAGCCGCTGAAATCCGTTTCGATGAGCTGCGAGTCGCGAAACTGCACGCCTTGAAGGTTAAGACCTTGGAAAGAAGCGTATTGCAGATTGCATTTGTCCACAACGATGGAGAAAGTGAATTTGTTGCTGTTGCTGAAATCGATGCCCGTCATCTTGCAGCCGTCAAAGACGATGTTGTTCCAAGCCGTCATCGACATCTTGCAAAGACTGAGGTTGCACGAGATGAAACGGCATTGCTCGAATAGCATCTTCGGGAACGTGATTCCGTTGAAATCGCAATGTTGAAAGATGCAGTTGAAATAGTCTTCATCCTTCGACGAAACCTTGAAATCAACGTTTGTAATGGTCTTTCCTTCAGTCATTTTCGTTTGTTTTGATGATGTCGGGTATCTGCTTCGCCATGATTTTCTTGGCGATGATGCGTTTGTCTTTGTCAAGGAGATAGAGAAGCGGAGTCATTTCGACGTCGAACGTCTCCTGCGGGTTGTCGCCTTTGTAGCGGATTCCATTCAGTTGAATGATGTTTGGAGCGTTGATGGGACTGGTCTCTGCATCTGGACTGCCGTTCATGTCGATAGCGAACACGGTCACCGTGCTGTCGCGCATGGCTGTCAAGTCCTGAATTTCTTCCATGCAGATGTCGCAGTCGTGGTCGTAGAAGAACAGTACCGTATATTTCGTGCAGGCAGCGTTGGAACTGACGTAATCGCCGTTTGCATTCATCAGGTGCAGTTCGGGAGCGACAGCGTTAATCGAAAGACGGCGAAGGCGTCTGTAACTTTCTTCTGCCATGATGCGCGCCGTCTGGCTTGAAGCCGTGCTGTCAAGTTCCTGAAAATATTGCTCATAGACGTCCGTGAAAATACGTTCATAAGCGGTGTTCTGCGGATTGCGGTATTTCGACAGCAGGTGCCATACTATGAATTGCCGCATATCCTTATCGGTTGTCACTGACATCATCTTGTTGATTTCCAGACTTATCGAATCAGCGGAAGGGAAGATAACCTTGTCAAGAAAAGCGTCAAGCCGCTTGTCGATGATGGGCGTGTTCAGCAGCCGGCTGTCGTTCAGATTGACGTTGTCCCAATAATGGTTCTTGTAGTAAAGATAGGCACATTCTTCAGTATTCTGAATAGATTCGGGAATGCGAGGCTCTTGCATGGATTTAAGCAAGGATGAGATGAACGATGTCGTGTCGGAACGGATTATGGAATCCTGAAAACGCTCAAGTTCCTTGCCTTTGGCGATAACGGCTTCTTGAATCGCCGGATCGTCTTTCAAGTCGGGATTGGAAAACTGCGAAAGCTCGTATTGTTTCTTTCGGAATTGGGAATACAGGCAGGTTTCTTTTCCACCTTCGACGGAGTCGCCGGCGGGCGACAGCGACACATTCACCCGCTGGTCTTGTCCCAGCACGAACTCGTACAAAGGCTGGTATTTTGCGTTCTGTATCAAGTAACATCCTTGTTCATAGTCTGTTGCGCTGTTAAAGATGAGTTTGCCGTTTGTTGCGGTGCATGACGCCACGTTTTTGATGAATCGCGAGCCGTAATAATGCGCAAGGTGATAGCTCTCGCCGTCGTTGAGCCTTGATGACACGGTGATTTCGGCTTGTGCCAAGACGCAAGCAGGGCAGAGCAGCAGGATTGCCAGTGTGATGTATGTCGGAATGTTTCTTTTCATAGCGATTATCTTGCAAAATTATGAAACTTGGATGATTTGGAAACAATCTTTACCTTTGCGGAAAAGAATGTGTTGCATGAAACGTCTTATCGCCCTTTTCGCCATCGCCGTTGCACTTCTGTTTTCCAAGCCATTGCTGGGGCAAGAGGGTGGCGACGTCGTTCGCGTAGCTTTCTGGAATCTGGAGAATTTCTTTGATCCTTTTGTCGATTCCACACGTTCGTACAACGCTTTCACCGATAATGGCATGCAGCATTGGAACAAGTCGCGGTTTTACAGGAAACGCAACAACATGTACAAAGCCATTCTGTCGATGTCCGAAGGCCGTACGCTGGGCATCATGGGCGTGTGCGAAGTCGAGAACGAGTATGTCCTGAGCATGTTGTTCGCCCAGTCCCCGTTGAGAAAATTCAACTATCGATGGATTCTTTACGAAGGCCCCGACAAGAGGGGAATAGATCCCGCCATCGTCTATTCCAAGGATTTGTTCCAGCTGGTGAGCAGCGAAGCCATTCCTTATGTCAATCCGGCCGATACGGGTTACCATTCGCGCGACATCCTTTATGCGAAATTCTGCGACATGAAAGGCGACACGATTCACATTTTCGTCAACCACTGGCCGTCGCGCTACAGTGGCGAGCTTGAGACCGTAGGTTCCCGAGCTTGTTCCGCAGACATCCTTCGTCATAAGGTCGATTCGATAATACGGTCATCGTCAGGTGATTACAAGCCTAAAATCATCATGATGGGTGACTTGAACGACACGCCCGACGACCCAAGCGTGCACGATGTCCTCAAGGCGCGCCACATCAGCGAATGCGACGATCCATATTATCTCGTCAATCTGTTCGCCCGCAGCGCCGAACTTGGCTTCGACGGCACGCTGAAACATCAGTACGACTGGCAGACTTTCGACCAGATCATCGTGACGCCGTCATTGCTTGACGACACCACTGGATTGAGATACAAAGTGGGAAGCGCCGCCATCTTCCACGCGCCTTTCATGCTTGAAGACGACCCCGCTTATAATGGTCAGAAACTGATCAGGACTTACATCGGCCCGAAATACTTCGGTGGCTTCAGCGACCACCTGCCGGTTTACATCGATTTGCTCGTCAAATGAAACTTGTGTGTCGTTTGTCAGCAAAATATTCTACTTTTGCCGCTTCAAATGCCTTGACCTATGTGGATAGTTCTCGCTCTGACATCAGCCTTCTTGCTGGGCTTCTACGACATTTTCAAGAAAAAGTCGGTAACGGGCAATGCCGTTGTTCCGGTGCTGTTTTTCAGCACCCTGGTGAGCGCCGTCATTTTCACCCCCTTCGTCATCTTGTCGAAAACCAATCCCCAGCTGTTTTCTGAAGGCGTCATCTCCAATCTTTATGTGGAGCCTATTCCATGGCAGAACCATCTGCTTATCTTAGGTAAGACTTGCTTGGTGCTGACTTCGTGGATGTTCAGCTACACGGCGATGAAGAACCTGCCTATCACGGTAGTCGGTCCTGTCAACCAGCTGCGCCCGGCAATATCGTTACTGTTGCTGCTCGCCATATTCCAGGAGCATCTTGTCGCAAAGCAATGGATCGGCATCGCCTTGGCCATCGTGGCGTTTTATTTCATGAACCGTTCAGGGGAGAAGGAAGGCATCCGCTTCAAATCGAACAAATGGGTCATCATGCTTCTGGTTTCGGCTTTCATAGTCGCTTTCAGCGGCGTTTACGACAAGTTCCTGCTCGGTGGCAAAGACATGAAACCCGTTACTATTCAGGCTTGGTACACCATCTACGAGTTTGTGCTGATGGTGGTCGTCCTCTTGGTAGTGTGGTTTCGCAACCGCAAGGACAATCCTTTTGAATGGCGCTGGAGCATCTTTTTCATGGCATTGTTTCTCTCCGTGGCGGACTGCATCTATCTCGCCGGACTGAAACAGGAATCCGCCATCATGGTCATCATCCCGTTGATACTCAATGGTGTGCGCCTTGTCATTTCGTTTCTCTACGGAGCCATCTTCTTCAAGGAAAAGAATGTCAAAAGCAAGATCATTCCTCTGATTATGATTCTGCTTGCACTTGTGTTCCTCTGCATCTGACGTCTCTTCTGCTTTCCATTTCCTTCATAGGTTCGTTCCAAAAAAAATCGGTTTTAGAAAAAAATCGGAATAATTATTTGTGGTTTTATTTACCTTTGCACGTTTAACGAGATATTTTTGACATGGAAATAAAACGAATCTTTGATCTTCTCCAGAATTACACGGAGAAGTATCCCGACCAGCAGGTAGCACTTGCTGGCAAAAGAAACGGGGAATGGAGAAAATACAGCATCAATGAGTATGTAGATTTGACCAACAAAGTCAGTTATGCTTTCATTGAGCTCGGCATTCAGAAAGGGGACAAGATAGCGCTTATCCTTACCAACCGTCCTGAATGGAACATCATCGACATGGCAATCAATCAGGTAGGCGCCATCGGAGTGCCCATCTACCCGACCATCAGCGAAGACGACTATCGTTTCATTTTAAGCGATTGTGAGGCGAAACTGGTGATTGTCGATGGCCTTTCGGTCATGAACAAGATTACCAATGTCCTGCCTGACGCTCCGATGCTGAAAATGGTCTATACGATGATAGACCGCGAGAAATATCCTTATTTCCAGCAGCTTATCGACCTTGGTGCGGAACATCCTCACGAGGAAGAGCTTGAAGCTCGCAAAAAGTCCGTTGACGAATTCGATTGCGCCACAATCATTTACACATCGGGCACCACAGGTACGCCCAAAGGCGTGATGCTATCGAATTCCAATCTGATGAATCAGTTTAAGAACTTCTGCGATACGCCATCACCGGATTCCAAGACTGCATTCAGTTTCCTGCCTGTTTGCCACGCTTACGAACGAGCCTTGGTGTACATGTACCATTATTTGGGAATGTCCATCTATTATGCTGAAAGTCTGGCTACGATTAAGGATAATATGTGCGAGATCCATCCCACGATGATGTGTGCCGTTCCGCGTGTATTGGAGCGTTTCTATGAAGGCATTTACAGCTCGGGCAAGAAGATGAAAGGCATCTCAAAACTGGTGTTTTTCTGGGCCTTGCACCTCGGCGAACGATATAGGATTAACAAGGACAGCCGCTCGTGGTTTTACGACTACAAACTTAAAATTGCGGATAAGTTGGTTTACAGCAAGATACGCGCAAACTTCGGCGCCGAACGTTTCGACATCATCGTGTCAGGTGCCGCCAGCATCTCGAAAAAACTTGCCGGTTTCTTCTCGGCCATCAAGATGCCAGTTTACGAAGGCTACGGACTTACCGAGACTTCGCCAGTTATCGCTGTCAGCTCCAATTTGCCGTATGGTCGCGAAGTGGGCTGCGTAGGCCTGCCGTTGCCAGGCGTAGAAGTGAAGATTTCCGATAACGACGAAATCATCTGCCGTGGCCACAACGTGATGATGGGCTACTACAAGCAATCTGAACTCACCAAGGAAGTCATTGATGCGGACGGATGGTTCCATACCGGCGATATGGGGCGTTTCACCGAACACGGACAATTGGTCATCACAGGCCGACTGAAGAGCCTCTTCAAGACATCGGGTGGAAAATACATCAACCCTGATGTTATCGAAAGCAAGTTCGAGAGCTCACCGTTCTTCGAACATGTCGTCGTGGTGGGCGAAAACCAGAAATTTGCCGGCGCCTTGATCATTCCTGACTTCAGCTTCATGAAAGGATGGTGCGGCCGTCATAACATGGAATACACCACTCCCGAAGACCTTCTTAAGAATGAAACCGTGCTGAAACGCTTCAACAAGGAAGTCGTCAAACTTAACAGCAGTCTGGGAGAGACCGAAAAAGTGAAGAAAATCCATTACCTCTGCGACGATTGGTCTGTCGCCAACGGACTGATGACACCTACGTTGAAAGTGAGACGCAAGCTCATCGTAAAGCGTTACGAATCAGTAATCACCAATATGTTCAGCAAGGATTAAGGAAATTTCTACTCAATTTGCAATGGCGGCTTGTGTTTTGGTGCAGGCCGCTATTGTTTTAGTAAACCAGCAGTCCGATGATACCTGCAAGGACGATAAGCAGCATGGGATTGGCCTTGAAGAAGAATGAAGCGACGAATGCAGCCGCGCAGATGATGATGCTCACGTTGTTTTCGCCCATGCCGATTTCCACGAAGTTCTGGGCATTCATCATCATGATGCCGGCGGCAAAGATAAGTCCCGCTACCGCAGGTTTCAGGCTTTTGAGCGTGGTGTCGATAATGAAGTTGCTCTGCTTCTTCAGGAAAAACCTGATGATGAGCGATACCATTATTACAGAAGGGAGGCACAAGGCAAATGATGCCAGTAAGGATCCCCAAACGCCGGCCGTGGTGTAACCAACATAAGTCGCCATATTGATGGAAATGGGTCCGGGAGTCATTTGCGAGATGGCCACCATATCGGCAAATTCGGAGGTCGTCATCCAGGCGTGGGCTTCGACCACTTCGTGCTGAATCATGGAAAGCATGGCATAACCGCCGCCGAAGCCCAGCACGCCGATTTTCACGAAAACCCAAAGCAGTTGCAGATAGATCATGGCTTATCCTCCGATTTGAGCTTTTTGTTGGCGATGACGGCATAGATGAGGCTGAAGAAGATGGCGGCAATGATGACGGTCGTCGGCGGCACCTTGCACAGCCAGATGAGCAGCACGACAACAATCGGTATTATCGCGGTCTTCCAATTCAGATGCGACGATTGCATCATCCTTATGGCAGGAGAGAGGATGAGGGCAACAACGCATGGGCGCACACCTTTAAAAATACGTTCTATGACAGGATTATCTTGGTAGTCCTTGAAGAACATCGCGATGAGCAGGATAATGACTATGGAAGGGATGATGGCTCCCAACATGGCGGCGATGGCGCCTTTGAAACCGGCGATTTTCTGTCCCACATAAAGTGCGGTGTTGACAGCGAAGACGCCCGGCAACGACTGAATGATGGCAATCATGTCCCAGAACTCGTCGCTCTGAATCCATTTTTTCTTGTCAACAACGTCTTTTTCCACCATCGACAGCATCGCATAGCCGCCGCCCAGGGTGAAAGCCCCAATCTTGAAAAAGGTCAGGAAGAGTTGCAGGCATTTTTTCATGGCGCAAAGATAAACCTTTTACAAATAGTCCTTACATCCAAACTATTTGACCTTGTTGCGCTTTTTCAATGTTATTTGTTTTTTGTATTGGAAAAAACAGTACGTTTGCATACGAATTTCAACGAAAACACATCACTATGTCAATTAGAGAACAACTCGCATCCTTAGACAACGTCCAGCTGGCATTGGGTTCCGGCAGTGGACTGGTGCTTAGCATCGTTCTGGCCTTGATCATGTTTGGCGTGGCCTTGGGCATCAGATTTGAAACATTGAAGAATGTCTTTGTCAAACCGAAGTCAATCATCACCGGCGTCCTTCTGCAATGGATAGGCCTTCCGCTGATCACCTTCTTGCTGACATTGCTGCTGAACACGTGGATTACGCCGATGGTTGCATTGGGCATGATTCTCGTCGCCAGTTGTCCTGGAGGCAACATCTCCAACTTCATGTCATCGTTTTCGAAAGGAAACACCGAGCTTTCGGTCAGCATGACGGCGGTCTCCACGGTGATGTCGCCTATCATCACTCCGGCGAATTTCTGGTGTTGGGGCACGCTCTATCTCAAGTGCATCAACATGTCAGGCACGATGAACATCCCTCAGCTTCAGATTCCGTTCTGGGACATCTTCAACACGGTGTTTATTATATTAGGTATCCCGATTGTCCTGGGAATGCTGTGCGCCCAATATCTTCCAAAATTCACCAAAGCCATCAAGAAGCCATTCTCCATATTCTCAATAGTGGTATTCGTCGCCATGGTGGTCATCATGTTTGTCCCCAACTGGCGGCTGTTCGTGAACTACATCATCTTTATTTTCATCCTTGTGCTCATCCACAATGGCAGTGCCTTCGGTATCGGATATCTTGGGGCAAGCGCCATGAAACTTCCTGTTCGCGACCGCAGATCCATCACCATCGAAGTGGGCATCCAGAACTCTGGTCTCGGTTTGACCCTGCTGCTGAACCCTTCCATTTTCAAGCCTGAACTCTGGAATAATCCTGAGACGGGCATCATGTATGGCGGCATGCTCTTCATCACGGCATGGTGGGGAATATGGCACATCATCTCCGGATTGACACTGTCGACTATCTTCCGCAAGACCAAGTTGCCAGCTGAAGAAGAGGCTCAGGTGGTTGAATGACCAAATACGATTAGAGGGAACAAGCTAACTTGCTCCCTCTAAATTTAATGACAATAAAAAAGCCCCTCGAAAGGGGCTTTTCCATTTGTAGGAATTATCAATCCTCTTTGCGGACAGCTTCCTTGATTCTTGCTTTCTTTCCACGCAGACCTCTGAGGTAATAAATGCGTGACTTGCGAACCGAACCTTCCTTGTTCAGCTCAATGTTGTCAATCATTGGCGATGCAAATGGGAAGCATCTTTCGACTCCGATGTTGTTGGAAATCTTTCTGACGGTGAATGTAGCCACTTTGCCACAGCCACTGCGCTTGATTACCACACCCTGGAATTTCTGTAAACGTTCCTTGTTACCTTCGACAATTTTGTAAGTTACGGTGACTGTGTCACCTGCTCTAAACTTCGGAAAATCTTTGACAACAACTTGATCTTCAACGAATTGGATTAAGGCGTTTTTGCTCATTTCTATATATTATTACTATTATTTTCCTTCAAAATTGGCTGCAAATATACAAAGAATTTGATAACAAAGAATTACAAACCGTTTTTTTTCATCTTTTCAATCAGTTCAGGACGGCGCTCCATAGTACGCTTATAGGCTTGTTCCATCTTCCATTCGCTGATTTTTAGGTCGTTACCCGAAAGTAAGATTTCAGGCACGGTCCATCCCTTGTATTCTCTCGGTCGCGTATAGACTGGCGGCGACACCAATCCATCCTGAAAAGTGTCGGATAGGGCGGAAGTCTCGTCGTTCAATGCGCCAGGAATGAGCCTGACAAGACTGTCGACGAGCACGGCGGCTCCTAATTCTCCGCCCGAAAGGACATAGTCTCCTATGGATATCTCTTTGGTAATCAGATGTTCGCGAATGCGTTCGTCGATGCCTTTGTAATGTCCGCACAAAATGATGATGTTCTGATACAACGACATTTGGTTGCACAAAGGTTGCGTGAGCAGTTCGCCATCGGGACTCATATAAATGACTTCGTCGTAGGTCCGCTGGCTTTTCAGATGGGTGATGCAGTTGTCGACAGGCTCTATCATCATGACCATTCCCGCATCGCTGGAAAATGAATAGTCGTCAACTTTCTTGTGTTTGTCCGTGCTGTAATCGCGCAGGTTGTGCAGGCCGATTTCAACAATTCCTTTGTTCACAGCCCTTTTAATTATCGATTCGGTGAAAGGGCCTTCGAACATTTCAGGGAATATGGCGATGATGTCAATATGCATCTTGCAAAATTTTCTGCAAATTAAGCAAATTGCTTTGAAATGGAGAAAAATATCTATTTTTACCAACCATTTCAGCAGGTGCTGAGCGGCATTTTCAAATTAATACTTTCTATGAGAAGATTCGTTTTACTATTCATGGTCATTGCTTTTGCCATTGGCGCGAAAGCCCAAATCGCAACCGACAAGTATTGGGTGCAGTTTACCGACAAGGACAATTCGCCTTACTCGATTGACAATCCGGAAGTGTATCTGGGCCAGCGGGCATTGCAACGCCGTGCCGATCAAGGCATTCCGATTGACGAGTATGATATTCCTGTCAATCCCCAATATCTTGAGGCGGTCGCAGATGCCGGCGCAACGCTGATTAATCCATCAAAATGGCTGAATGGCGTGACCATCGAAACGACAAGTCAGGCCGTCATAGAGGCAATAAACTCTTTGACTTTTGTCGAAGCGGTAAGAAATTGTCAGAATGACATCGAGGCTCAGAAAGTCAAGCAGCGTTATTTTGCGGAAACGGAAAAGCATCTGGAATCCAAAGGATACCTGCCTTCATACTACGGAGAAGCCTACACGCAGATTAATCAGATTAATGGCATTCCATTGCACGACAGCGGCTACCAAGGCGAAGGCATGATCATTGCCGTGCTTGATGGCGGTTTCCGTGGTGCTGACGTTCACCCCACATTCAACAACATGCGCGAGGAAGGCCGACTGCTGGGCACGCGTGATTTCGTCTATCCCGGAGGCTCGGTATATGTCGATAGCGGTCACGGCACCTCGTGTCTGAGCACGATGGCCGGATACGAACCTGAAGTTTTCGTCGGAACGGCTCCAAAGGCATCCTATTATCTGCTTCACACGGAAGACGTCAATTCCGAAAACATCATCGAGGAATACAACTGGGTTTCGGGCGCCGAGTACGCCGACAGCCTTGGCGTTGATGTGTGCAGCACATCTTTGGGCTATACTGATTTCGACATGTCACAATGGAATCATCCTTACGAACAGCTCGACGGTCACAGCGCTCCGATGTCAATAGGCGCCACAATAGCATCCAGCAGAGGCATGATTTGTGTGAATTCCGCCGGCAACAGCGGAGCCGATGCTTTCCCATATATCAGTGTTCCTGCCGATGTCGAGGAAGTGATGACTATTGGTGCTGTTGACAGCGACGGCTCTCGCGCCTATTTCAGTTCGGTAGGTCCGACTGCAGATGGCCGCATCAAGCCCGACGTCATGGCGATGGGCGCCGGAACGGCAGTGGCCAGTGGCGAAGGCGGCTATTACAATGGCAGTGGCACTTCATTCTCATGTCCATTATTGGCAGGCATGCTGACTTGTTTCAAGCAGGCCAATCCGCAGAACACGCCAGCGGAGATACGTGACGCCATCCGCGAATGCTCCAGCAGGGCAGAACAACCCGATAACTACTATGGTTACGGCATTCCCGATTTTGTCCAAGCCATGAGCATCTTGCCGACACATGAAGATCCGGCAAGTACGGAGAAACTCGTCGACGTTTATCCCAATCCATCCCGCAACAATGTGAATATCAGACTGAAACAAGGCTCTTTGGCCACTGTCGAAGTATGTGATTTTATGGGAAGGATACTCTACGTGTGCCAGTTCAACGGATTGAATCACACTTCATTGGAGACTTTCGTAAACCGACTGAATTCCGGTCTTTATTTCATCAAGGCTTCGTCCGATTCAGGTTCCCAAATCGTCAAATTGGTCATCACCAAGTAGAATCATTCCGAGACCGACAATAAGAAAAGAGGTGGGAGAGTCAAACTTCCCACCTCTTTTTTGTTTTCCGATGCTTAAAGATGCAGCGGATTGTGCTTATTTGCCGAAATATCTCTTGAAAAGTCCTTCGAAGCCTTTGCCGTGGCGGGCTTCGTCTTTGGCCATTTCATGAACGGTGTCGTGGATGGCGTCAAGGTTGCGTTCTTTGGCGATACGTGCAATGCGCATCTTGTCTTCGCAGGCACCTTGTTCGGCCATCATGCGTTTCTGAAGGTTCGTCTTGGTGTCCCAAACCATCTCGCCCAACAGTTCAGCGAACTTGGAGCAATGTTCTGCTTCTTCAAAGGCATAACGTTTGAAAGCCTCGGCGATTTCCGGATAGCCTTCACGGTCGGCCTGACGGCTCATAGCCAGGTACATGCCGACTTCTGTGGCTTCGCCCATGAAGTGTGCGTTGAGATCCTTGATCATATCGTCACCAGTGCCTTTGGCGATGCCAATAACGTGTTCGGTGACAAAGTTGAGTTCAGCGCCTTCGTTGGCGACTTTCCATGTCACGATTTGTTTGCACTGTGGGCAACGTTCAGGAGCTTCTTCTCCCTCATAGACGTATCCGCAAATCGGACAAATGAATTTTTTCTTCATGATAAGATGATTTAATTATTGATAATGCTGATTGTTTCAAAATATAGGCAAAGATAGTCATTTTTTTCGCTTTCAGGCGGGAATATTATTCCCAAAAGTCACAGACTATCCTTGAATCCCTGACTTTCTTGCAGTAACTGCTGATTTCCTTGTGAAGCGGATGATTCTTGTATCGTTCCAAATCTTCGACGGAGTGGAATGTGGCAATCAGTACGGCATCGTAAGCTGCGTCGGATTCGCACACATTGACGCCGACTTCAACACTGATCAGTTCGGGAATGCGTCCCAACAATGCTTCAAGATGTTCTTTCATCCACAGTGCATTTTCTTGCTTTGTCATTCCTTCGGCATTGTCAAGGAACCGCCACATCACGATGTGCTTAAGTGTCTTCATTGTTATTCGCGTTTTGATGAGTTGCAAAATTAGCAAAGAAACGCCAATCCGATGATGATTATTTCCCAGATGAAAAGAAGATGCGGTTTTTCTTCTCTGTTCCTGGAAAAATGATAACTTTGCACCGGAAATATGTCAATTAAAGGTTCTTATAATGTTGAATAGAAGATTTTTAAGGATCAAGGTGCTTCAGGAAATCTATGCTTACAGACAGTCTGAAGTTGACAACCTTGCCGTCGGAGAACGTAATTTGCTTGCAAGCATCGATAGTTTGTATGAGCTTTTCATTCGTCAACTGTCGCTGATGATAGAAGTCAAACTCTTTGCAGAGAGAAGGATCGATGAAAACAAGCATAAGAATTTCCCAACAGAAGAAGATCTGAATCCCAATCTGAAGTTTGTGAATAACCGCGTACTCAACATGCTTGATAACAACAAGAATATCACGCGTTTGGAGAAGGAGTACAAGTTCAATTGGGGTCCCGACCGCGAGGATTTCATCAGAGGCTGTTACAACAGAATCCGTGAGTATCAGGAATATATCGATTACATGAATAGCGGCATCGACAGTTTCGATGACGACAAGAATTTCATTCTTTCACTCATCGACAACCACATGGCCGACGATGAAGACATCTTCGACTATTTTGCCGACCGCAATCTTTTCTATAATGGCGATTATCAGTTGGTGATGTTCCTTGTCTGGAAGTTCATCAACGAGATGCCAGCCGATTTCGGTCCTGATACCAAGTTGCCGCCTCTTTACAAGACGCAGTATGATGAAGTCAACATCGACAGGAATTTCGTCATCATCTTGTTCAGAGAAACCCTCCTTCATGCTGAAGAGTATAAGGAATTGGTGTCGGCCAACATCTCCAATTGGGATTACAGCCGCATCGCTCTGATGGATAAGATATTGGTATTCATGGCATTGACTGAATTTATCCAATTCCATGACATCCCAGTGAAGGTCACCATCAACGAATACATCGAGATTTCGAAAAGTTACAGCACGCCTGACAGCCGCCGTTTCATCAACGGATTGCTCGACAAGCTCTCAGAGATTCTCAAGGAAGAGGGGAAGATGGTCAAGACAGGGCGCGGCCTTATTGACAGCTGATCATTATCTGCCTGCATGCAATAAACCCTAAGCCGTTTCGTTACAATATCATAATACAACTGCAATGAAGCATTATACGACTCTCTCGATATTGATGTTGGCCTTGTTGATGCCGTCATTGGCCAAGGCGCAGCAAAGCAACGGTCTTTACAGTTTCCTCGATGCCACCAATTCTGCAAGAGTGGCGGCCTTGGGAGGTCATGCGCTTCCGTTTTTCGATTCGGACATTCAGCTTTCCGCCTTCAATCCGGCAACCATCAACTCGGAAATGAACAACAGTCTGGCGGTTTCGTATGTCGATTATTATTCTGATATCAATTTCGCTACAGTCCAGTATTCGCATACGTTCGACAATATCGGCAGTTTCACTGGCACTGTCCAATACCATAATTACGGTTCCTTCAACTATACTTCCGAAAGCGGCGAGGTTCAGGATGAATTCACCTGCTCCGACTATGCCGCCACGATAGGATGGGGAAGGGAGCTTAGCGACAACTGGAGCATCGGCGCCAACCTGAAATACGCCGGAATACAATATGAGTCGTATCATGCCGGAGCAATCGCCGTGGATGTAGCAGGTCTTTATCGCACCGATAACGACTGGGTGCTTTCGCTCACTGCGCGCAACATCGGGATGCAGATCTTCAACAATTTCGAGGACGAAACCAACAGTTCCCTGCCTTTCAAAGTCGATTTCGGCGCTTCAAAAAAGCTCGAGCATCTGCCGTTCACTTTCATGGTGTTGTTCGACGACATTCAGAAATGGGACAAGCTTTATGACGACCCATTGGATCTGGAAGGAAACTACGACCCGCTCACGGGAGAGACCGTCGAAGACGGCGCTTTCGAACGGTTTGCCAAAAATACCGCTTGCCATCTCGTCGTAGGAGGAGAAATGGCGATAGGAAAGAACATGGTGCTGAGAGCGGCCTACAATTACGGCCAGCGCCACAGCATGAGCGTGCCGCAAAGCCGTGCCTTAGTGGGATTTTCCGCCGGTGTGGGATTCAGAATCAAGATGTTCGAGATAGACTATTCGCGTTCGCGCCTGTCCATCGCCAATTCGCCAAACTACATCACGGTATCGATGAATCTCGACAAATTCTGACAATCATAACAACGCTTGCCGGCAATGTACCTTCATGAACTCAAACTGTCGAATTTCAAGAACTGCGAATCGGCTGATCTTGTTTTCTCTGAGAAGGTGAATTGCCTCGTCGGCCTTAATGGGGCTGGCAAGACGAATATCCTGGATGCCATCTATTACCTTTCGTTCTGCAAGAGTTGTTTCAACCCGTCGGACAAGCAGAACATACGCCACGAGCAGGATTATTTCAGCATCTATGGCGTTTATTCCCACGATGACAAGGAAGATGAACTGGTGTCGTGCGTGCAGAAACGCGATACGAACAAATCATTTCGTTTCAACAAGAAGGAGTACGACCGTCTTTCCGACCATATCGGCAAGTTCCCGCTGGTGATGATCTCGCCTTACGACCGTGACCTCATCAACGATGGCAGCGAATTGCGCCGGAAATTCATCGACGGCGTCATCTCTCAGTTCGACCCGATGTATTTGGATGTCCTGATGAAATATAACAGGATAGTGTTGCAGCGTAACATGCAGCTGAAAAGCTTCGCTTCGACACACACTTACGATTATGAATTGCTGAAACTGTGGGAAGAACAGATGATTCCGCTGGCTGAACAGATACATGCAAAACGCCATGCTTTCCTCGATGAGTTTCTGCCGATATTCCAGCATTACTACGAAATCGTTTCGGGTGGGAACGAGCGCGTCGGCGTGCAGTACCTCTCGCGTCTCGACAAACAGCCGCTACGCCAGTTGCTCGACGACAGCCTGCAGCAAGACTTGTATTCATGCTACACCAATGTGGGTGTCCATAAGGACGATTTGGAGTTCGGCCTCGACGACCATCTGCTGAAGAAATTCGGTTCGCAAGGCCAGCAGAAGTCTTTCGTGGTGTCCATCCGCTTGGCGCAGTTCGACTTCAACTGTCAGAAAATCGGGTATAAGCCTTTGTTGCTTCTCGATGACATCTTCGACAAGCTTGACGACGAGCGTGTCACCAAGCTCGTGCGCCTCGTCAGCGACGACCATTTCGGACAGGTGTTCATCACCGACACACAGCAGCAACGTGTCGAACGCCTCTTCGACAATACCGACATCAACCATAAGATTTTTCAAATAGTGAATGGAAGCGTAAAGGAGTCAGGAGAATAAGATGCAGAACTCGAACGAACATACTATTGGCGAGCTGATAAATGAATTCTACGAACAGCACAAAGGTCCTGAATACGTCCACGAAGTGGCGATTATTCAGTCGTGGCCGAAGATTGTCGGCAGTTTTATCGCTTCACACACGGTCAGTCTTTATATCAGACGCGGCGTGCTCTTTGTCCGTGTCGATTCCGACTCGTTACGGAACGAGCTTGGCTATTCCAAGTCTGTTTTGTTGAAGAAACTCAACGAAGCGGCAGGCTGTGACGTCCTTACCGAAATCGTCTTTAACTGAACTTCTTCTTGTATTTTCCACAGATATCCTTGAAATCGCATATTCCGCATGCGTCGTCATTGTCGGTCTGTCTGAAAGGAGTCTTCGTATCAAGCATTTCCAATAGCAAGGGTTTCAGCACCTTATCTTCCATGACAGTCATGAAATCACCTTTGACGCTCTCGTCTTCTACATCAAGGTCAAACTTAATCTGGTGATATTTTAGACCGAATATGGAAGCGCTGACATTATTCGGTTCGATAGTGGGATTGCTTTTCAGATAAAGGAATTTATAAATCATCAGCTGAAGGGCTTTCTCAGGGATAGCGCGGATATCCTTTATACTTTTTACTTTCAAATCTTTAGCGTCAACATGACCGGTCTTGTAATCGATTATCCTGGTTTGCTCGCCAAGTTTGTCGATGCGGTCTGCAATGCCGCTAATTTTGCATGCAGTGCCGTCAACGTCGATAGTTGCGGAGAGCATTTCCTCAAGTTTCAGAACGGCAAGGTCATTTCTATCCAGTTCAGCACTTTCGAAATTCAGATAAGCGTCAATCTGATTATTCATAATGATGCCGTTCAGATAGTTAAATCCGATGTCAGGCAAGCCGTCATGCAACTCGCCATACACCGCATCAGTGAACTTCGATTTCCAACTTTGCCTGATTACTTTATCGAACAAGTCTTTGCCAATTAATTGCACCTTGCCATCTTTGGGAAGATAATCCGAATACAACAGTTGCAAGGTCTTGTGAATGATTGTTCCTATCACATTCTGCTTCGTGTCCTCATCCATTGTGTCGTCAGAGAGTTTCACGATGTATTTTAGGTAAAACTTCAAGGGGCAGGCGATATAGGTTGACAGGGATGTCGGAGTCAGCCCAGTTCTCTCAGTCGCCGTGGCTTTGTCTGTTAGGGCCTTCATCACTTCTGGAGTCTTGTCGGCAAATATCGGGAACATCTTGTCGGTTTTTTCATCGCCATTCGGGAACAATTCTTCCGTGATGTGTATCTTGGGATTTTTCGGAGCAAGTTCGTGTTCGATTTGCAGGATGAAACGGCTTGGTTCGCCTCCCGACTGGTCGTCGGCGGCATTGTAGTAAATATAGACGTTGCGGCTGCTTTGCAGAAGATGGTAGAAGTGATAGGCATACACGGCCTGCTTCTCTTTGTAGCCGGGCAACCCATACGTGTCCTTGATGAAATTCGGGATGAAACTGCTCGACGATTTGTCGGTAGGCAGAATTCCTTCGTTGACGCCCAGCAGATGAACGGTGTCGAAATCGAGATTTCGGGTTTCCAGCAGACCCATAATCTGAATCCCTTCACGTGAGGAACTGGACAACTTGATGCTCGAGTCGTAACTGACCAAGTTGAAAAGAATCTCTACGCTGTGGACGTCCTTGATGGAATCAGCGTGTTTTTTAACGATGTCGCTGAGTCTGTTGACGATTTTGCCCATCTGGCTCACTTGATTCAGCAGGAACACAAGTTTGCCGCTGTCAGGCATGTCACTGATCTTGTTTGCAATGAAGCGAAGCATCGCTACCAGCGATCCAAGGTAATCTGCCGGAGTCTGTGAATCGGCCGATTTAAACAAAATCTGCAAAAACGACTTCATCTGTGGAATGGCGTCAAACTTCTGGAATTCTTCATCGGTGAAGATGAACGTGGAATTGGCAAGGGTTGCATTTTTCCATTTCGCGTAGGCATCGAGTTCATCGGGAGTGAAGATAATCTTGCAGATTTCCATGTCCATAATCCTGTACAATGGCCAGATATAACGCCCTGAGATGGACTCTCCGCCAACAGTCTTTTCTATCTTCTTGTTTTTCCTGAAGGAGAACAAGGCACTGACAAGATGATAGATGGAAGTTTGCCGCAAAGGATAACCCATCGACACCATCAGTCCGGAACACGAGCCGTTGTCGGGAATCGAGTTCAGTGCTGGAATCAGCAGGTTTTCGTCAGCCAGAATGATGGCGGGATGGCTTTCGCTCTGACTGGGATTGCCCTGATTGTCAAGAATGCAGCGCAAGGCCTTGACTTCGATGGTGGTTCCGTTGGCCTTGACGATATTGATGTTTTTCTCATCTTCCAGCAGGCTGTCGCTGATGCCGGATTCCATCCAATTGGGGTGTTTTTCCTTATAGCGTCTCGCAAAGAGTCCAGCTTCGTTGCTTTCGTCATCGACATAATAACTGTCGAAGTCGAATATGACGCTTGCCATGCCTTCTTTGACGAGTTTGTCGATGATGTTTTCTTCGGATGGCGTCAAGGCGTTGAAACCGGCAAAAATCACTTGCCTGCCATTCAGCCTGCCGACAAGTGAAGCGCTGTCCAAATCATTCAGTTCGCGCGTCATCATGCCGTAATATCCCAACTTCTTATCTTTCAGATTGGTGCGAAGGGCATCGTAATAATTATAAAGCGATGAATAGAATTTAAGGTATTTGATTTCCTTTTCCTTAGACTTTTCTTCGTCAAAATTCCAGATGTCGATTTTCTTGTTTTCGACGACGTAATTGAATACCGATTTGGCATCGCAAAGATACTGGTCAATCTCGTCAAAGTCTTTCGCCATCTGCGATGCCTGACTGCCGAAAATGGAAAGGGCATCGGGGTTGGAGATTTGCCAGTCGGAATCCAATGAAGCGTGAATATCAATCAGTTCGTAGATGATGTCGATGTTTTCGGCAAGTTTGAGCCCGCTCCATAGCGATACTGCTTCCTGAATGGAAAGCATCTGGGGCAACCAGATGGCATCGTCAAAATGCTTCTTGAACTCGGAACGCAGATTAAAAGCAGCACGTTTGTTCGGAAACACGACGGTAAGTTCCTGTTTCTTAAGGTCGTAATTGTCTTTGATGTGCTTTGCCAAACGGCTAATGAATGATTCGTTGCTCATTTTGATTGCAATTTAATAAACGCTTCTGCTGATTTCAGTTGTTCCGGCTTCCCCAAATCGAACCAATAGCCGGGATTGATGATTCTTGATTTTATGCTTTTTGTCTTGGCTAATTCCAAATACAAGTCGATAACGCTGGATGGAACGTTGTCAAAATTTGCAAACAGATCCGGACGAATGATATGCATTCCGCTGAACGACAATTCGTTGTATTGACTTATCGGGCCATCAACCCATTTGAAAGCGTTTTCAGACTTGTTTGTCCAGCCAATCAGTTGCGAGTCGCTGTCAAACAGAAGTTTCCGCGACGATTCTCTCGGCTGTGTCAGAAGCCACGCGCTGTCGTCAGATTTTTCGAATTCGACGCACAAGGACTTTAGATTCAAATCGCTGATTATGTCCACATTATGGATTAAAACCAGATCTGAATCCGTGAAAAACCGACTTGCTGTAACCAGTCCGCCTCCAGTATCCATCAGAAGGTCACGCTCGTCAGAGATGTCGATGTCGGCGTCAAAACGATTGACTTTGATGAAGTCAATCATCTGGTCGGCAAAATGGTGAACGTTGATGACGATGTGATGGAATCCGTTGTCTATCAATGTATTGATTGTTATTTCCAACAGTGTCTTGCCGTTAAGCGTAACAAGGGCTTTCGGTTTGTCTTTGGTCATCTCCTTCAGCCTTGTGCCGAGTCCGGCAGCCAGAATCATGGCGGTTCTTTCCTTACGATTCATAGTGGTCGTGGATATTAAGTCCGAGATGATGCAAGTCGATGGAAATGCCGTTATATCTTTGTTTCAGCCAGTCGTATGTGCTTTGGGCGAAGAACACCGACCTGTGCTGTCCGCCGGTGCAACCGAAGGAAATCATCACATTGGAGAAATGCCTTTCGATGAAGTTGTCCACAATCTGAGCCACAAGTGCCTGATAATGTTCGATGAAGACGTGCGTCTGCGGTTTTTCCATCATGAAGTCCGCCACTTCCCAGTCGCGACCGGTCTTGACCTTGAAGCGTTCCTCTCGGCCAGGATTGGGCAGGGCGCGGCAGTCGAAGACGAAGCCGCCACCGTTTCCGCTGAAATCGTCAGGATAGCCTTTTTTGTACGAAAAGCTGTTGATGGTGACAGTCAGTTTTCCCGCCGGCTTGATATTATGTACATATCGCTCACGCAATTTGCCCATTTGAGCGATGACCCGATACAATTCCGGATAGTCATTCAATGGATGTGTCTCCGACATCTGTTCAATTTCATTCAACGCATACGGAATGCTCTCAAGGAAATGGGATTTTCTCTGTATCAGTCCTCTGAAGCCGTAAGCGCCAAGCACTTGCATAAGACGAAGATAGATGAAGAAAGGGTAGTAATTGTCGAACTGAACCTCATTCGGGTCAATGTGGCGTGCCAGGACCGATTTGTAGTGTTCTTTCAACTCGTTGCGCATCGCTTGTGGAATCTGGGCTTTGGCCTGATATAGTAATGAAACGACATCATATTGGAGCGGGCCTTTGCGTCCGCCTTGAAAATCAAGGAAATAGGTCTTTTCGTTTTTTATCATGATGTTTCTCGATTGGAAATCGCGATACATGAAAAAGTCGTTTGGCGCAGAGGCCAGAAAGTCGCTCAGCCGTTCGAAATCCTTGTCAAGTCTTGCTTCGTTGAAAACGATTTCGAGATGTGGCTTCACAAAATAATATCTGAAATAGTTCAAATCAGCGATGATGGCGTTTTTGTCAAAACACGAAGCCGGGTAGGCCTTGGAATAGTCCAGACCTTCGTTGCCGATGATTTGGAACTCGACAAGATGTTCCAACGCCTGCCTGTAATAACCAGCGATGGTGTCGTCGAATTCGTTTGTTGCAAGCGCTTTTTGCATACAAGAGAAAAGATTTGTGTCTCCCAAATCGGTTTGAAGGTAGCAAGTCATATCGCTACTGATGCATAGAATCTGCGGCACGTTGAACCCTTTCTTCTGAAAATGCCAGCAGAAAGTGAAGAAGGCCTCATTTTCCTCGATGTCACTGCCGAAGGTCCCAATAACCGTCTTGTTGTCAGTAATTATTCGGTAATAACGCCTTGATGATCCCGATTCGGCAATATCTTGTATCCCAACGGGATGAAAGCCGTTGTCATTGGCAAGAGACATCAGTCTGTCCCGTATTTCCGGATTATTCATCATCTAAGGTTTTTCAGCCACAAATTTACAAACATATTCCTGAATCTGTGGAAAGACAAGCCTTTTAATGATATGGAATAATCCGAAAAAGTGAAATAGAAACTTAAAAACATATAAAAGTGCCCATTACATTAAATAATTCCTATATTTGCACTCAAATTGTTGAACCCATATCGGCATCTTTCGGGGCGCTGATAATACAAAACGAATCTATATGGAAAATAATGAGCAACTTAATCAAAATTCCCCTATGATTGAAAAGGGAATGGAGAATCCTGAAACAGAACCGAAAAAAGCCAAGAAGGCTATCGACGGTAATGAGAAGAAGAAAATCGTGAAGTTGATACAGTCAAGCGTACTGCCAGGCAAGCTTAGAACCGAATCTCACACATTGCTTGTCGAAGCAGAGCCTAAGAGGCTGCAAGCCGAGGATGCGCCATCGGCGCCCCGTGAACCGGAAATTGCAAATGCGGTAGAGGAAGTGGCAGAACCTGTCAGCTACGATTTCACTGGCATGACGAAAATGCAACTTGTCGAAATGCTTGAGGAAACGGTTCAGGAACCGGAAGTACAGAAGATTAAGGAAAAGATTGCTGCCATCAGGGTTTGTTTTATGGAACTCAACAAGGTTGACATCGACAAGGAGATGGAGCAGTTTGTCCAGGATGGTGGGGTGAAGGAAAGCTTTCAGCATGCCGAGGATGAATTAGAAATCCGCTTTGCCAAAGCCTTCGATGTCTTCAAAGCCAATAAAGCTAGACAGAACGAAATTCTTGACTCGCAAAAACAGGAAAACCTGGCCAGCAAACAGGCGCTTCTTGAAGAGCTTAAGGAACTTATCAATAGCGAGGATCCGCTGAAAAAGATTTACGACAGTTTCCGTGTCCTTCAGGACAAATGGAAAGAGATCGGCCAAGTCCCGGCAACAGAAAGTGCTAACCTTTGGAGCAGCTATCATTTCCTTGTCGAGAAGTTCTTTGACAAAGTAAAGATTAGTCGCGAACTTCGTGATCTGGACATGAAGAAAAACCTCGATTCCAAGGTCGAACTTTGTGAAAAAGCCGAAGAATTGCTGAATGAGAAATCGCTCGGCAAGGCCTTCAAGGAACTCCAGAAGTTGCATGATGAATGGAAGGAAATAGGTCCTGTGCCTCAGGAAAAGAAAGATGAGATCTGGGAGCGCTTCAAGGCTGCAACCGACAAGATCAATCAAGTCCGCCGCGAGCATTATGCAAGTCTCCAGGAAGATCAGAATGCTAATATGGAAACCAAAACCGCTTTGTGCGAAAAGGTAGAGGAATTGGTTAATGGCACATACTCCAAGATGAGTGAATGGCAAAAGAAAGCCGATGAACTCAATGAGATTTTCAAAGTGTGGAAAACTGTCGGCTTGGCGCCAAAGAAACAGAATGAAGAACTTTGGACCCGTTTCAAGACGGCCATGGACGGCTTCTATGCCAGAAAAAAAGAGTTTTTCTCAACTTTGAAAGACCAGCAGACCGAAAACCTCGAACGCAAAACACAGTTGTGCGTCGAAGCGGAAGCGCTGCTCGACTCGAACGAATGGAAAAAGACTTCCGAACAGTTCAAGAAACTACAGGAAGAATGGAAGACAATAGGACCAGTGCCAAAGAGCCGTTCCGAAAAGATTTGGAAACGTTTCAGAGCAGCTTGTGACGCCTTCTTCTCCAGAAAGAGCGATCATTTCAGCAACATGGTTAACGAAGAAAGTGCCAACCTCGAAGCGAAACAGGCTATCATTGAGAAAATCAAGACATTCGAACCTTCAGGAAACCGTAGCGAAGACATTGACGCCATCAAAGCCTTGCAGAAAGAATGGCTAGGAATCGGATTTGTCCCGGTCAAGGTTAAGGACAGCATAAATACTGAATACCGCAAGTCGCTTGATGAACTCTTCGACAAGATCAGAGCTAAAAACAACGACATCAGCACTGGCGAATACAAAGAGATGGTCGAAGGCCTGAAGGATGATCCGGAGTCTTCCGACAGAATGAGAAGAGAAAGAGTGAATCTCAGTTCCCGCATACAGCATCTGCGCGAAGAAATCAGCGTATTGGAAAACAATATCGGATTCTTCTCCAACAGCAAGCAGTCGGAGCTGATCAAAGCCGAATATGAGAAGAAAATCAACAAAGCCAAGAACGACCTTCAAGTCCTCGAGTCCAAGTTGAAGATTCTCAACGAATAATACATCATTGTTCAACAATTGTTTTAGGGTTGCCGCCTTGCGGCAACCTTTTTTTTCAAAAAGACTTAATCACCGTTAAATTCATCGTTTCATAATATGAGTTCCAACACAATAGGCAAATTATTCACGCTCACGTGCTTCGGCGAGTCACATGGTCCCGCTATCGGCGGTGTCATTGATGGATGTCCTTCGAAACTCCATATCGACATGGAATTCATCAAAAGTGAATTGAAGCGCAGATCCACAAATCAAAGCAATGTGGATTCTCAAAGAAATGAAGCCGACGAAATCGAGTTTCTTTCCGGCCTGCTCGATGGCGTGACTTTAGGGACACCCATCGCATTTATTGTCAGGAACATCGATTCTCATTCTGATGATTATGAAGCAATTAAAGATGTATATCGTCCTTCACATGCCGACTTCACTTATCAGATGAAATACGGAATCAGGGATTGGCGAGGCGGTGGCAGGGCTTCCGCCCGTAATACGTTGCCGATTGTGGTCGCCGGCGCCATCGCTAAACAGATGCTGAAAGAACAAGGTGTCGCTATTGCTACCGAGATTCTCGCAATGGGCGATGTGGTGTCTGCCAAGAAGCAAGGCGACACTGTTGGCGGCATCGTGAAATGCGTCATCAGCAATCTTCCCGCTGGATTAGGAGAACCTCTGTTCGACAAGTTTCAGGCCGATTTGGCCAAAGCCATGTTCTCCATTCCCGCTGTGAAAGGCTTTGAATATGGCGACGGCTTCGACATGGCGAAAATGAAGGGATCGGAATGTAACGACACCTTCGTCAACGATGATGGGGAAATACACACCCTCACCAATCATTCCGGTGGCATTCAAGGCGGCATCACCAATGGCGCCGATGTCAATTTCAAGGTGGCATTCAAACCGATACCATCCTTGAGCCTGCCTCAAGAGACTGTAAATGAAATAGGAGAGAAGACCGTCATCAAGATTGAAGGCCGTCACGATGTTTGCGCTTTGCCTCGGGCATTGGTCATTGTGGAATCCCTTGCTGCCATGGTCTCTCTCGACCATCTGATGATGGCGGCAAGCATGAAACTGTAATTTCAATTCAGTTTATTTAAACAAAAAAAGGCACCCCGAAGGGTGCCTTTTCCGTTTTGCCATCAGGCTTCTGCGATTAGAAGTTCAGACGGATGTTGAGAGCAGCTTCCCATGTTGAATAGGTGCTGGCATACACGTTCCATTTAGGATCGGTGAATGTGTACACGTATGGGCTGGTTTCGCTTCCTGAACCTGAAAGTTTCAGGATGTCGCCGCTGCTGAGTCTCTGCATGTTGCCCCAGCCTCTGTAGATGAGGTTGGCGATGTTCTTGACATCAACACCGAACTGCAGTGATTCGCCACCCTTGAATTTCAACGTTCTTTCATACTTGAAGTTGAAAGTGTTTCTCCAAGGAGCGATGGCGCCACCACGTTCAGCATACTGGCCACGGATAGAGCTCAGATAGCTGTCGCCTTCGATGAATGATTCATAGTCAGCTTTGTTTTCGTCGTTGACGAAGTTCATGGCTGTGAGTTCATCCTTTGTAGGAACATAGATCAGGCTGTTTGCACCACCGTCACCATTGACATTGGAAATCATGGTGTAGGAATATCTGGTGTAGCTGTATGAACCAACATAGCAGTGGTTGAAGCCTTCGTAGTACAGGGCGATGGTTTCAGATGTTCTCTTTCCTGAGTTGAATGTGTAACCAGCATTCAGCAAGAGGTGGTTAGGAGAAACGTATGATGAATAGCCAAGTTCGTGAGCGTTGGAGCCATTCACACCGTAGGTGTTGGTGTTGTAAGCAGAAGTGATCTGGTCACCGATACCGTCAATGACGTTCATGCCTTCGGAATATGTGTAGGCAGCCATCAGGTCAAGACCGAAATCGAAGTTCTTCGTGAGTTGGGCTGTTCCTGAATAGTAGTAACCGTTGTTGTCGGTGTTGGTAATATAATAAGGTGTGACAGCCTTGCCAAGTGAGTTGACAATGCCTTCCGAAGTCCAGTGTGTTCTTGCTGTAGGTTCGCCAGGAAGCTGAACTGTTCCGTCTTCGACGATGCCCAACTTGGTGACGGCGACAGTCGTCATGTCGCGGTTGTAGATGCCTTCCAATGTGGCTTTGATGTCACCAGGAAGTTTGGCATCCAATGCCAGAGATGATTTCCATGTCTGAGGCATCTTCAGGCTCTTGTCGATAATAGTCGTGGACTGAGGAGCCGGAAGATCACCAGTGGTGAGCAGGTTGGCGTTGTTGGCAATGATTTCGTCAACTGATGAGTAGAGCGAAATGTTGTCACCCGAGCTGGCGACATTGGAATTGATGTACTGGTTCTGCACGCAGTTGCTATTGCCGACTGCGGAGACGATCCACACGAATGGCATACGGCCAGTGTAAAGTCCGCTACCTCCACGAAGGATATACTTGCGGTCGCCAGTCAGGTCATAGTTGAAGCCCAGACGTGGTGAGAAGTTGAGTCTTGCAGCTGGCATGTCGGATGTCGAAAGGCCGAACATGGTGTTGGTTTCGCCGTCAGCGATGGCATGGTGAACTGTTGAAGTTTCGCCAGTAGCAGGATCAGTGACTTCTTCATCCCAGCCATTGAGGAATTCCTCGTTGGTGTTGTATGCTGCTGTGGAAGGATAGTAAGGAAGTTCGAAACGGATGCCAAGAGCGAGTTTGAATCTGTCGCTGAGCGTCATTTCATCTTGCAGATATGCTGAATACTGCATGTAGTTGAATGAAGGATAAGCCTGTTCATGATTTTCATTGTTGCCATAAGTAACGGCGAAAGCCTTAGGTGTGGCGTTGTTAACAAAGTCATTCCAGGAATTGTAAACGTAGTATCCGGCACCACCTTGCATGTAGCCGTTGACAGTGTGGTCGAACTCATACTGAAGTCCGCCAGTGAAATTGTGAATGCCATAGAGATAGCTCACTTCGTCAGTGACGACAGCGGTGTTCACTTCACGGAGGTTACCATAGGTGAACGGGTCTGGACCGAATGAAGTGTAAACGGCCGGAACGTCAGCAGTGGTAGGATCGTTGTCATCGTCAAAACCTTCAAGGATATCAACGGTGGGGAAGAGGTCGCCTTCGTAGCTGCGTGGCTCATACTGGTGTGAGTATGTGGCACGGAACATGTTGTTGAGACGGCCGCTGAGGAATGAGGAGTTCAATTCAGCCGCGACTGAAGAGAAGTTCTGTTCCTGATAGTAGCGTGAGCTTTCGAAATACAGAGCGTAATCGGATGTACGGCCGTAAGTATTGCGGTTGTACACGCTGCTGCTCAATGGGTTGATGGAGCTTGATGGTGATGATGAATACTTGTTCTTGGTCTGTGTGTAACGGATGTTGAACTTGTTATTATCGTTGATGTTCCAGTCAACGCGGGCCAACAGTTTGTAGTCAGGAGTGCTGGCGGAATAGTTCTGATAACGGCCTGGATTATATCCATAGGTGCTCATCAGATAATCCTTGATTTCGTCCATCTTGGCCACTGTAGGTCTGTTGAACTGTGTTGAACCACCCCATTCTTCATCTTCACTTTCACGTGCGAAAGAAGTCTGGCCAGGGACAACGTCTGACTGATATTCGAAGTTGACAAAATAGAACAACTTGTTTTTGACGATAGGACCACCAACAGAAACACCGAGGGTGTTGTTGAGCGATTCGGAGAGTGTGAGTCTGTCAGGATAGTTGCCGAATTCGTCCTTCGTGCCGTACTTGGTGCCGATGAGACCGTCATTCGTGAAGTAGTCGTAAAGGCTCACGTGAGTGTTGTTAGTACCGCTCTTGGTGACAGCATTGATGGCGCCACCAGTGAATCCGCTTTGACGGACATCATAAGGAGTGACGTTGATGGACAACATTTCGAGAGCGTCCAATGAGATAGGACTGCCACCCGCAGGAAGGTTCGAGCCAATGCCGAAGGCGTTGTTGAACGCAGCACCGTCGACGGTGACATACGACTGACGGTAGTTACCGCCACCAACGGCGAACCCATTGGAAGTCGTTGAAGCCTGAGGAGTCAGAGCCAACACATCGTTGAGGCTTCTGGAAACGGTAGGCAGTGTGGCGATCTGCTCAGTCGAGACAGATGTCGTTGCACCTGCACGGTCGCTGTCCATGCCGCTGGGGAGTGATTCGGCCGAAACCGTGACCTCACCCAAACCGACAGCCTGTTCCTTCATGTTGATGTTCAGGACTTTGTTGTCGCCCAAGCTAACTGTTAGGCCTTCAAGAGTCTTGTTCTGGAAACCGACCATGCGGCATTCGATCTTGTAAGGTCCGCCAGGACGGATGTTCTGCAAACGATAGATACCGTTTACATCGGCAACAGAATAATACTGTGCGCCGGATGGTACGTGTGTCGCAACAATGGTGGCTCCCGGCAGAGAGGACTTGCTCTCGTCGATGACCTTACCACTAATGCTTGACGTCGTTACCTGTGCCATCAAAGTGATGGAGGCAATCATTGCCACGAAAAGTGTAAATAACTTTTTCATAGAAATTGAATTAATGTAAGTGATTTGATAAAGTAATTGATGTTGTTTTTGCTTTTTGATAATAATGTATCCCGAACCAGCAGACCTTGGCGGATGCTGGCAAATGGTTAGCATTGCATTCATCGACATGGGAATATTTCATTTTCATCTCGTTACGCATAATTCGCCATTTTGGGATTACAGTGCAAATATAAAAAATGATTTTTCAGGGTTGAACTCAATTATTTTATTTCTGGCAAAAGAAATCAACATGAGTTGTTGATAACTTGTTAAATACTTGATTATTAAAAAGATATATTGCGTTTTTATTCGTCTTTTTCACGAAAAATGATCAATTCCCGGATAGTGAGCAAAATTCTGAAAAAAAATATTCATTTATGTATTCACCGTATCAGATTTATATCTACTTTTGCGCCGTTAATTACAAGTTTAAAAACAAAACACACAATGAAAAAGACTTTATTAATTGCTATGGTTGGCATCGTCCTCATGGCTTTTACGTCTTGCACTCCTAAGAGTACGAAACAATTCAACGAATCAAAAGCAACGCTTGAACAACTTCAACAACAAGTTGAAGCTGTCACCACATGCGAAGAACTGCAGCTTGCTACTGACGGCGTTAACGGCCTCACCAACAGCACTGTCGTTTATGCTGACAATGAGAAGATGACCGCTGAAGAACAAGCAACATTTACTCAGATGCTTGATAGCCTCAACGTTAAGATGCAGGCTAAATTTGCTGAGCTTGGTTGTGGTCAGGTAGTTGATACTACCCTTGTTGACTCACTCGCTGTTGATACAACAGTTGTTGTGGTTAAATAATCATTCTCAGAGTGTTTAGAGAAAGCCGCCTTCGGGCGGCTTTTTTTATTCCCTTATTCAACGTTTTCGTCATACTGTGTGGGCGTTGGCAATAGGTCCGGATTGCATCAAAACTGATTTTCGGGTCTCCCGAAACCGATGCCTTGTTTCAGGATATTGTGCGAAATATGAAAAAAAGATGAAAAAAAATGCTCATTTTATTCACCGTATTGAAATTATATTTAATTTTGCACCGTTAATTACAAGTTCTAAAAACAAAACACACAATGAAAAAGACCTTATTATTTGCTCTGGTAGGCATCGTCCTTCTGGCATTTACGTCTTGCGGCCCTAAGGGTACAAAACAATTCAATGAATCAAAAGCTACTCTTGAACAAATTCAGAAGCAAGTTGAAGCTGCCACCACATGCGATGAAATGCAGATGGCTGCTCTTGGCATTCTGGGTATCGCCTTTGGCGGTGACGAGTATGCTGAAGAAGAAAAGATGACTGCTGAAGAACAGACCACATTCACCCAGATGATGGATGACCTCTCCGCTAAGATGGAGGCTAAATCAACTGAGCTCGGATGCGACGCAGTCGAAGAAGATTCTATTCAGGATGGCACAATGGTTGACACCGTCGCCACTGAAACACCAGTCGTTGCTGAGTAATCACTTCTAAGTGTTTTAGAAAAGCCGCTTTCGGGCGGCTTTTTTTATTGCCATTTTTCAAGGTTTCTCGTCATACATTAGGACACCTGAAACCATCCAGTGACTGAAACTGCCACCTTCGTCTGCGCCCTGGGGGATGGAAATGCTGATTACGTGTTTCCCGGGCTTCAGGCCGTGCAAGTCGAAATATGCCGGCTGAGCCGCCGTTCCAGGACACCAGCCTGAGCGCGAATAGTCCGACGATGTCAAGCCGTTCCAGAAATTCCCTGAGGCGGGATTCTGATCCCTGAAAGTGGCGCAGTCGCAACGCCAAGGCGTGTATCTGAATGCCACGTCGCTGTCAATGCGGATTGTGTTTTCCTTGGGATTGAACTCGTCTCCGCCATCCCATCCGCCATGCCCTGTGGCAATGTAACGCAACCTGACATTGGTGGCGTTTTCCGGCAATTCGAAAGCCACTGCCAACGTGTCGGTGCCAAACAGCCTGCCGTAGTTCTGTCCCGCCATTTCCAGCTCGTTGCAAGTGTTGAACAAAGGCACGGAATGATGCCTGCAAATGGTGTCTCCCCATTCGTAATCTTCGGGATAGGCGACCAAATCCATAGAAATATGATGTCCGCCTTTGTCATAATTGCCGATAAACGCACCGATTAACACATCTCCGCCGAGACGGTCACGCAAGTCGGTGACATCTTCCTTGTAGTAGTCTTCATCAGCCCAACGCAGGCTGTCAATTTTTACTTTGTCGTTGTATAGTCCCACGCCAAATGAAGTGAAGAACCTCACCAGTTCTATGGCCGGCAAATAATCATCTTCCATCATGATGCCCTGATACTGACGTCCATCTTTCCCGACAAATATCGGAAGGCTGTCAACGTCATGGCGCATTCCGTCGAGGAGACTTCTTTGCCTCTCGGTAGGAATCACGAAAACGCTTGCCGCCCTGTCGTAAGCATCGCCATTGGATGTGTGATGGATTTCGGCAAAAATCCTGTAATGTTCAGGCAGTCTTGGAATCCGCATTTTCTTGACAATCATCGTTCCGCTGGCAAAATGAATGGTGGTGTCGAATGGAATGTCGGCTTGGAAGGATGGATAATCCGCAAAGTTGATCTGCTCATTCGTGAAGACGGGGATGCGGACAACAAGTCTGTTCTTTCTTATCTGGTTCAGGTCGCTGCGACCAACACGGACGCCTTTCTGGTCTGGAATGAGATTATCCTTCGGTTTCTTGTCGGTCTTGATGGATTTCAGGTCGGTGATGTAACTGCCATTGATGGAACGGCGCACCATGACGCCGTCGAGTTTTCCCATTGTGGGAGCCACCGTTGCCTGAAAGCCTGGCTCAGTGGTCATCCAGATTTCAATGGTATTGGAGTTGACGATGGCCTTGTATTTCATGCAAGAATAGCCCAAAACCTTTTCTTTCCCTTCGTTGCTTAGCGTGACATCGTCGTTTGAGAAAGGCAATGTGGCGAAGTAGGATTCATCGGGATAGTTCAGAAAATAGTACACGGAATCGGCGGCATAATCCGCAACGATTTTGATTTCCGATAGGCCGGGGACTGAATTTCTGACAATGGATCCATCCACAATCGCTATTTGCGAATCACGTTGAATGACAAACGTGTAAGCAGTATCGTTTTCATTGGCACCTTTTGTGTAACTCTGGTATGTCAGACGATGTTGTGGGAATGCCGCTGTTGCCGTCAGCAGGGCGAGAATCAGGAATAGTACCTTTTTCATGGGTGAGTATTTTGGGCAAATTTACAAATTTGTGCAAAATGCCGATTCACGAATGTGAGATGGTTTGCCGAATGCATGAAAAGCAGGGTAGGAGACTATGAAAAAAGGAGTCACTTTCGTAACTCCTTGTCTTTTCATTTGTCGGGGCAAAAGGATTCGAACCTTCGACCCCCTGCTCCCAAAGCAGGTGCGCTAGCCGGACTGCGCCATACCCCGAATCGATGTGCGGAGAAGGGGGGATTCGAACCCCCGGTACCCTGTGTAGGATACGACAGTTTAGCAAACTGTTGGTTTCAGCCACTCACCCACCTCTCCATCGGCTGCTTAGCGGTGCAAAAGTACACTTTTTCCTGATGCTTCCGCCATTTTTCTGAACTTTTTTGATTTTTTTTCATCCATGCTGAACATCAGCACAATAACTGCCGATGATTCCCCGTATTTCACGATAATAATGAAACGGAAGTGGATATTTTCCCTATATTTTTGACTCACCATTGCTCGTCTTGAGTTACATTTGCGGATTAATTTCAAAAATTATGAAAAAAACGGTTCTGGTTTTGTCGTTTTGTCTCCTTGCCATTGTGTGCAAAGCACAATACGGGACACAATTTGCAAATCGTGGTTTTGAGAATTGGGCCAATTACGGTTCCGGAAGTTCTACCTACGAACCAATCCATTGGCATTCAGGAATGTCGGCATCAGGGACTTTTGCAGGCTTCTTGAAACAGCAGATCGACATCTCCAATGAAATCCGTCCCGGTTCAAGAGGCACGAAAAGCGTGAGAATCTATTCGCGTTCCATCATCGGCGTTTCAGCCAACGCAAATCTTACCAATGGCCGCATGAATGCAGGCAGCATGTCGGCTTCTGGTTCCGGCAACTACAACTACACGCAACGTTCCGAAAGCGTCTTCAACACGCCCATAGCCACAATCCCTGACTCCATCTCGGTGTGGGTCAGATTCAAATGCTCCGACGCAACGCAGAATGCGAAAATGCATTCGGTGATCCATGGTGACACGGATTTCGAATTTGTTGCCGACGGTTCCATCGAACCGGAAGACAAACTGGTCGCCACGGCGCTCACCACTTTTCACAAAACCACAAATGCAAGCGGGAACTACGTCTGGAAACGTCTGTCGGTTCCTTTCGTCAAGAACGGTCCATGCAACACCGTGAAATACATTCTATTCACCATCACCAACTGTGAGGGCGCGGGACAAGGCGGCGACGAGGACGAGATGCTTGTCGATGACATCCTGCTTATCTACAAGCCGCATCTCTCTACCGGATTCATCACTCCCGTGGAATATGAGACAGGGAAAAGCATTCAGATACCTTTCAGCCTGACAGGAACCATGTCGCCTGATAATCTCACGGCAGACGCCAACGAAGTAATTGCCCAACTTTCTGATGCAGCAGGCTCTTTCGACAATCCTGTGGAATTAGGCAGAGTCACAACCGACACAAGCGGCATCGTTGAAGGGATGATTCCCCTTAACGTTCCCGAAGGGTTCCATTACCGCATCAGGGTCGTTTCGACAAACTATGCCATGATTGCCGAGGACAACGGGACCGACATCACGCTGCGTCCTGGGAACAGCCTTTGCGAGGCCAACGAACTCACTTGCGACGTGTTTCCTAACCCGACAAAAGGACTTGTCCACATCGACACATCCTTTGCATCGGCAGACCTTGACATTATTTCGGAATGCGGCAAGGTCGTTTATGAAGATAAAATCCACAACGGCAGCCACAACATCTCCATTGACAATCTGGCTCCAGGACTATATTATCTCGCAATCAGGTCCAACGACAGGTCGCTGACGCGGAAATTGTTGAAGTATTGAGATGACAGGTCTCTGTTTGTGGAAAAAATGTATCTTTGCAACAACAAACGAATTTCATAATGAAGAAACTGGCTCTTGTTTTCGGTATCTGCGTCTTGCTCTGCGTCTGTTCATGCAAGAAGAACACCTATTGTGTGTGTACTGCCATCGTCAACAACGAGTCGGTGCAACTCGGCGAAGATTATTATGTGCTTCAGGAAGGCAGGTCGTGCGACGATAAAGAAAAGGAATTCGAGGGCTGGGGACAAGTCACCTGCGAAGAGGTCGATGTGGAAGAGGAAGATGGCGACGATGGCGGCTTCTGGAGCATTTTCGGATGGAAGTGACTTCCTTTTGGAACACATTTTGTGATGCTATCAAGATTAAATTGAATATTCAAGACCATAAAAACAAATCAAAAATGAAGAAATTGCTTTTAGTAATGGGCGTTTTCGCCTTCATCGCTGGCTTCACATCGTGCAGCAAGTACACGGATTGCAAATGCACTTACACCGTTCTTGGTGAAGAAGTTACTCACACCTACACCGCTGACGAAATGGAAAACATGGAAAAGACCTGCAGCGATTGGGAACAGGAACAGCAAAGCCTTTACACGGATATCGATTGCCGCAAGTCGTTCTAATCCGTATCTGACAGACAGGAAGGAAACACGAATGACGTGTTTCCTTCTTTCTTTTACACCGACATGAAAAGAAAATCAAGTGATATCATTCCGCGGGTTCTGGAGGTCATTCTGGGACTTGTGTTCGTCTTTTCCGCCATCGTCAAGATGTTTGACATGGACAAATTCGAAATCTACATCTACAGTTATCATTTCTTCAGTCTGAACTTTTCGTTTCTTGTCGCTCGCGCCGCCATTATCTGTGAGATTGTGCTTGGCATTGGCCTGATAACCAATTGGTTTCACAAACTCATGTGGTGGGGCGGATTCCTTATGTTGGCCGGCTACACTTTGCTGTTGGTCTATGCTCAAGTCAAAGGCAGAACGGACAACTGCCATTGCTTCGGAGATATTCTTCAACTCAATCCGTGGCAATCCATCATCAAGAACCTTATCTTGATGGTGCTGTTCTCCTTTATATACAGGATTAAAGGAGTCAGATTCAGGAAAGACTGGCTTGTGCTGATTAGTTCAACAGTGGCGGTTTCGGCTGCGGTCTTCCTTATTTCGCCGCCCGATAACTACATGCCTTCATACAAGCCGCAGAACGATTTGCAGACGGAATTGTTCTACGAGTCGCTGCATCAGGAACCACTTGATACCATAAACCTTATAGAAGGCAAGAAGGTCGTGTGTTTCTTCAGCACAGGATGCGATTTCTGCAAAATGGCGGCGCACAAGTTGTCGCTGATGCAGGATTATTATGGTTTTCCGGCCGAAGATGTGTTCTGCATTTTCATGGGCAAACCCGAAAAGGTGGACAAGTTCTTCAATGATGCCGAATCAACACATTACAACTACTTGGTTTTCAAGGATATCAAGCGTCTGTTGCAAATCAACAATGGCGTATTTCCAATCATCGTCTTTCTGCAAGACGGAAAAGTCATTCATGAATATGAATTGCGCAATATGAATGAGACGGAAATAAAAGCCTTCTTCCAATCGGAATAATCAAGCAGTCTTAGGCTATCACGAATTAGCCTTGTTCCTGAATATCAGCAAAGGAATGTTGAGATTGTAGAAATCTTCCTTCGTGAATTTATCCTTATAGAAAAAGTCGAAGAAATGACGGCGATGGGGAATGAATGCTGCCAGGGAAATGCCGTTTTCCATGCAGTAGGTCTTCATGGCGTCTTTGGCATTGACGGTATAAATCATTCTGTAACATATATTTCCGTTAAACTCGGTGTACTTCATGTTCTCTTCGAGTTTTTTCATCGATTTGGCTGATTTCTGCGGGTCGCTGTCCAGAATGAAATGGAGGACATGAAGATGAATGTTGAACGGCTTGAGCAACATGAAGATGCGTGGAATGATATCGCTGTCCGACCTGTCGAAGTTGGTCACATATAACATTTCGCTGTTTTTCTGATACTGGTAGTCTTCATGAATCGACAGCAGCGGCACTGGAGATTTGGCCATCAGGCTTTTAGCCACTTTGCCTTCAAGAAAATACTTGTTGCCGCGACCATGTGCGCCAATCAGCACGAGGTCGGCTTTTTCCTGTCTGATCGTGTGGAGCAGTCCTTCGATAGGATCGCCGCCAACCAGCATCTGCTCAATATTGATATCCTTAATATTCTGATCTTCAATGCTTTTATTCAGAAGTGCCACAACCTTTTCCATTGTCTGTTGCGATTCGGCGTCGGCTTCATCGCGTTTGTCATTCTCATGCTTGGCGTATGCGTGAACCAAAAGGATGGTCCCACCAGTATCTTTCAATAAGTCAAGTGCATACGGGGCGAGCATCTCGTTTCCTTTGCTGAAGTCAGTGGCTAATATGATTTTCATTGTTCATGAATAATTAATGGTCAACAAAAGTACGCTATATTTCCGAGTATGCAAAAGCATCGCAAAAAAAGTGTGAAATGGAGACTATCGGAACAGAGTGTCTTGAACGAGCGTCAGAAGCCGATGAAATAACAGATGTAGCCGAAGAAAGCAGCGACAACGGCATTGATGAGTTTCGATTTGATGAAACTCGACTTGCTCTCGGCCAATAAAGGCAATGAGGCGTGACCGTCCTGGGAAATGGAACTCGCAAGAAGGACGGAGAAGGGCACCACGCCGGCAGCGAATAACGTGACAAACAGAAGATGCGGTCCCGACTCGGGAATGATGCCGATAAGAACAGCAAACAATATCATCCAGATCATGTTTGTGCTAATCCACGATTCAAGATTGCAGTAATGAAGTCCGATTTGGATGACAAACAGAGCGCCGAAAGTCCATAGGAAAATCGGTAAGCAGTGCTTGCGAATGACGTGGTTCCAAAGATGTTCCTTGATGATGTGGTCGCTCGCCGTAGCGATGAAGTAGATGACGAACAGACTGATGATGGCAAAAATGAGATTGATCCAGTATTCGTCGAAGATATTTAATTGGGTGACGTGATGTTCGGGTGCTTCCGCTTCAAGGGCTTGATGGTAAGCCATGTCGGAATGGTGCGTTGCTTCGGCGACGCTGGCTTCGTTAGTGACACTCTCGCCTTCGTGCGCGTGATCGTGTTCAAGCATGCCGAAAGCAAGAGCGAAGATGAACCATCCGACTCCGAGAAGCAGGGCAATCCTTTCCACGCACGGATGACGCATGTTCTTGAAGGACGGCTTTTCGCTGACGCTTTTGTTTTGGTCGGCATCATGGAGTTGATATTCTTCATCGCAGCCCATGTGAACGGTGTCGTCCTTTTTCTTGCGGAATCGGTCAACGAGTAGGCCGACGACAACAGCGATGACGAAAAGCACAGCGGAAAGTATCAAGGCTTGCTTCGGGAACATTGCGAGCATGACGAAGGCTTCGTCGCCCGACGATGCTATCATCATGGCAACTAACGCGCCGAAACTCAACAGTCTGTGCGAATAAAGCGAAACTGTGGCAAAGCCCCCGATACAACCCGGAACGACGCCTAAGGCAGCGCCCAGAACGACTTGTCCGAAACGGCTGCGGCGTAACTTCGTAAAAAGACGGCCCCGCGAATCGATGTTGATATATTCTATCATCAGCATCATGATGATCACCAGACCGGTTACCAAAATGCTGTTTCTCAAGATATCAAGCAGAATGTCGAGGAAGTCTTTCATGTCGCTTCAATGAAGGCGCAAAGGTAGTCTATTTTCCATTGTCATTCGGGATGAAAATGAGCAGAACATCTATTGACTTACAGAAAATGCCTAATTTTGCGCCATATAATCATCAGATGGAAAAAGAAGACTGCTTTTACTTGGGACGCGTTGCCAAAACGCACGGCATCAAAGGGGAGATAACCATTAAAATCGACGCGGATGATCCTTCGTCGTACACCAAGATGAAGTATTTCCTGCTGGAAATCAACAAGGTGCTGACGCCATTTTTCGTCGAAAGCCTTGCGCTCAATGGCGACAAGTTTTTCATCAGCATTCAGGATGTGAATACCATCGAAGCCGCCCAGGCACTGGTCGGGAAACCGGTGTACCTTCCCGTCGAGTTGCTCCCAAAATTGTCAGGAAAACAGTTCTATTATCACGAAGTGAAGGGTTACAAGGTCATCGATCAGGAAAAAGGCGAATTGGGCCCCATAAACGACATTCTCGAATACCCGACACAAGCCATCATCCAGATTATGGTGGGCAAGAAAGAAGTGTTGATTCCCATCATCGACGAAGTAATTCAGAAAGTCGACAGACTTAACAAAACACTTTATGTGAAAGCACCTGAAGGATTGATAGACATGTATTTGCAATAATGTCATTATGGTTGATGACAGGCCTTTCCATTTCAAACATTTCAGTCTTTATCATCATCGTTCTACGATGAAGGTTGGGACAGATGCGGTCTTGTTAGGTTGCTGGACAAAGGTGAAGCAAACCGACATCGTGCTTGACATCGGCACCGGATGTGGCATTCTTCCCTTAATGCTTGCGCAGAAGGGTGTGGCTGCCATTGATGCCGTTGACCTTGACGCAGAATCCATTGAAGAGGCGAGGACGAACTTTGAAGCATCGCAATGGCGCGAGACGATAAGGGCTTATCATTCCGACATCAGGACTTTTGATGCCAATCGCAAATATGATTTGATTGTTTCCAATCCACCTTATTTCATCAACTCGTTCAAATGCGATGCCGAACGCAGAAACCAGGCGCGACATACTGACAATTCATTGACATACAATGATTTGATTGATGTGTCGAAAAGACTATTGAAAGCAGACGGACGATTTAATGTTGTTTTGCCTGAATTGGAATCGCGTTCCTTCAAGGAAATTGCAGCGGATGCCGGACTGTTTGTCAGTCGTGAAATGAGAGTGATACCCGTGGAAGGCAAGGAGCCCAACCGCGTCAATCTGGAATTCCGTTTTCAGATGACCGAAGATGTGGAAGTGTCGGAATTTGTCATCAGAAACGCAGATAATGCCTTATCCGAAGAATACAAAACGTTTCTGAAGGATTACTATCTCGGGCTGTGACGTTTCTGTCACGGCTTTTCCTTTTGGATTTTCTTGTTCGACTCGGAACGTTGCTCGTTGAAGATATAGACAATTCTGAGCGTCAATTCATTGTTGTACTGCCAACGTGTCGATAGCGGTTCTGTCTCTGTGAATTTTCTGTAAAACAAACGTGTGCGAATACGTGCCAGCGAATACTGATAGCGCAATTCGGCGTGGAATCCTTTCCAAATGCGCGCCCTGATGTCGGCACAAAGGCTGAAGTCGTGGCCACGGTATGTCGTTGAGTTGCTGACGTCGTACAGATGGCTGCCCAGACTGTCGACATAGTGGATATGGCTCAAGTCGAAATTGGGATCTTCGCATCCCGGCTTCCAAGTAAGATTTCCGTCACCGATGCTGACGTTCGTCGATTGTCCGTTGACGGTTTCAACCAAACCGACCAGACGTCCGTACGACAAGCCGAGACCGATGGAATATTTTTCCTTGTCGGTAAGATAAACCATCAGCGGGACTTCCACATAATTCAGACTCAAATCGTAACGGCCAACGAAGGAACTGTTGTAGGTGATGGAATCCTTCTTGTACGCACCTTTCTGATTATAAAGCACTTCCAGACCAATATCCATGAAGTTAGTGACAGGGATAAGCGCACCGACACCGCCTTGGAATCCCAATTTCTTGTATCCGAAACATTCGTCTCCGTCAACTTGCGAAGCGTTGCCGCCTATAAAAACTTCTCCCTTAATAATCTGAGCGTGAACAGTTTCCGTAATAGACAGCAAAAATGCCATCAGTGTTAGCGTTATGAGAAATCTTGACTTCATCATTGTTTGATCTTTAATACCATTTATACTATTGCAAAAATAATATGAATTTCCGATTTTGTCTTGTGTCGCGACACTAATTTATGAAGTTGTCCCTTCGAAAATCTGTTGAAACACATTTCATTTATCTGAAAATCAGTTTATTGAAGCGATATTGTTCATGCTCAGGCTGATTCTGTTTCTGTCAACATCGACAGCCGTCACCATGACGCGCACTTTCTGATTCAGTTTGACAACTTCGTTCGGGTCCTTGACGAAGTGGTTGCTAAGTTGGCTGACATGGACGAGGCCATCCTGATGGACGCCGATATCGACAAAAGCGCCGAAAGCGGTGATGTTGGTGACGATGCCGTTCAACACCATGCCGACACGCAAGTCGTTGATGTTGCGTATGTTTCTGTCGAATTCGAACATCTCGAAATGCTGTCTCGGGTCACGACCAGGCTTTTCCAATTCGGTCAAGATATCGGTGATTGTTTCCAGACCGAAATCTTTTTCGATGAAATCCTTGGCGTTAATCTTGGATATAAGTTCCTTGTTACCAATAAGTTCCTTTACGTTGACACCGAGTTTATCCGCCATTTTCTTGACGATATGATAACTTTCGGGATGTACCGCACTCTGATCCAAAGGATTGTCACCATCGTGGATTCTCAGGAATCCGGCGCATTGCTCGAAAGCCTTGTCTCCAAGACGCGGCACTTCACGCAATTGTTTCCTGTTTTTGAAACCGCCGTTTTCTTCCCTGAATTTGATGATGTTGTTTGCCAGTTGCGGTCCGACGCCACTGACGTAGGACAGAAGTTGTTCGCTTGTCGTATTCAGTTCCACGCCGACGGCGTTCACACAAGTCTCCACAGTCTGGCTCAAACTGTCGCCAAGCAGTTTCTGGTTCACATCGTGCTGATACTGACCTACTCCGATGGATTTCGGGTCAATCTTCACCAATTCCGCGAGGGGATCCATGAGTCTTCTGCCAATGCTGACGGCACCCCTGACAGTGATGTCGTAATCGGGAAATTCGTCGCGTGCGACTTTGGATGCGGAATAGACCGAAGCGCCGTTTTCGCTCACCATAATGGCCATAATGTCGCGATCGAACTTGATGGTTCTAATGAAGTCTTCCGTTTCACGGCCCGCCGTGCCGTTTCCTATGGCGATGACTTTGATGCGGTAGGCATCGACAAGGCTCTTGATCTTGCGGATGGCGCCGACGACATCTGACTTTGGCGGGTGAGGGTAGATAGTCTCATTGTGCAACAGCGTGCCATGCTCGCTCAACACGACGACCTTGCAACCAGTACGGAATCCCGGGTCGATGGCGAGGACGCGTTTCTGTCCCAATGGCGCGGCAAGCAGAAGTTGACGCAGGTTTTCGGCAAACACGTTGATCGCCGTTTCATCAGCCTTTTCCTTATAGTATGCACGGATCTCGTTTTCGATAGATGGCTCCAGAAGCCGCTTCCACGAGTCGTCGATGGACTCCTGGACAAGATTGGCCGATTCGTTGTCGTTCTTCAGGAAGATGTCGTCAAGCGACTGAAGGACAAAGTCGTCGTCAACATGAATCTTGACTTTGAGAAAGCCTTCATTTTCTGCCCTGAACAATGCCAAAACTCTGTGTGACGGGGCTTGCGAGATTGGTTCGCTCCAATCGAAATACTGAAGATAGGTCTTGCCATCTTCTTCCTTGCCCTTCACCACGCTGGATTTGATGACGCCCTGCATGTGGAAAATCTTGCGGATGCGGTTTCTGCAACTGATATTTTCCGACACCCATTCCGCCATGATGTCCTTGGCGCCTTGCAAGGCTTCATCAACGTTGTTGACGCCTTTGCTTTTGTCAACATAGCGTTCCGCGATACGCCCCACGAAATCGACATTTTGCGCCATGATTTGTGCCGCAAGCGGCTCCAAACCTTTCTCACGTGCTATTGCAGCCTTGGTGCGACGCTTCGGCTTGTAAGGCAGATAAAGGTCTTCGACTTCCTGTAATGTTTTGGCATCTAGAATCCTTTTCTCAAGTTCGTCAGTCAAGGCGCCTTGCTCGCGTATCGAAGCCAGCACGCTTTCCTTGCGTTTCTGAAGTTCCGTGAGTTGCTCCACGCGTTTCTGTATCGAGGCGACAAACTCTTCATTCATCGAACCCGTCATTTCTTTGCGGTAACGCGCAATGAAAGGTATAGTGGCTCCTTCTTTCAGAAGGCTGATGACATTGCTGACATGGAATTGCGCCAATTGAAGTTCTTGGGCTATCTGTGTGCTGAAATCTTGGGAAACGGTCATCGTCAATGGATTATAATGTTGATGTGTAATATTTCATAAGGTGTCGTCATTCCATATTTCCCACGCTCTCATCGCCTGACTCCGAAGCATGGTCATGCCGTTGAAAGTCATGGCACCTTGCAGTCTTCCTTGTCTCAGAAACGATGTTGCTTCAGGATTGTAGATAAGGTCGATGAGAATATGGCTGGAACCAAGAGACGAGTAAGGAATGTCGGGACAACAATCCGGATTGGGGGACATGCCTAATGGCGTAGTGTTGACTATCAGCAGGTTATCACTGATAATCTTGCCGTCCAAATCGTGATAGGTCAAGTCGCCATTGTCCTTAGTACGGCTTACGATTGAAAAAGGTATTTGTCGCTTCTTCAAAACATATTGAACGGCTTTCGATGCGCCGCCGCTGCCGAGAATCAGAGCGTGGAGATTGTCATTTCCGTTCAAGGCCAGGTCAAGAAGTCGGCTGAAACCATAAGCGTCGGTATTGTAGCCAAAAAACTGATTTCCTTTAATTTTCACTGTGTTTACGGCGCCAATTTCTTGTGCTTCTTCATTAATCCTATCAAGATAGGGCATAATGGCCTGCTTGTAGGGAATGGTGACATTGAAACCTACCAGGTCGGGGTAGTGCAGCAATAATTGTGAAATGCCGGAAATCTCGTCAATGTCGAAATTGCAATATTTGCAGTCGCAACCTTCCTTGACAAACTTATCGTTAAACAACGTGGCTGAAAACGAGTGAGTTAACGGATGTCCGACGAGACCGAAGCGTTTCATCTCAGTCAGTTTTTCTCCTGTTGGCTAAGGATTCCGTCACGATGATGATGGCGGCGCCAAGAACCATGAAACCTATTGCCAGAAGGAACTCGCCGTTCATCTGGGGTGCCAGCCAATGATAGCCGCAGACCTTCTCTGTGCCGTCGCTCAGGCGTGTCATGATCTGCTCCTTCCAAGGCCAGATGATGGGAACGCTGCCAAGAATGAATCCTGTCAGAAGCGACAGCGTCTGGTCTTTGAATTTGCCGAATATCCAAGAGAGCAGATGCGCAAATGCAAGGAGCCCAACTACGGCGCCAATTACGACAGGAAGCAGTGTTTTGAGTCCTTCGAGGGGTTGTGTGGTCAACATGTTGACGGCATCAATCATGACAAGTTCGTAATTTCCCATGAGCAACAGGACGTACGAGCCTGAAAGTCCGGGAAGTATCATGCTGCAAGTGCCGACGATACCGCAGAGAATCAAATAGAAAAAGTTGTGGTTTTCTGCAGCGGGTGTTCCGAAGGCGATTATCAAGGCTATGGCCGTGCCGAGAAGGAAAAACAGAATGGTCCAGATGTTCCATTTCTTGATTGTCACGCCAACATAGTAGATTGACGCCAGCACGAGTCCGAAGAAAAACGCCCAGATGAATATCGGGTAATTCTCGAAGAGGAACTTGAAGAGTTTGGCGATGGAAAGGATGGCTAAGACAATGCCGATGGCCAAAGAGATGAAGAAGCGGAAATCAGTATGTTCGGCGAAGGCCTTGAATTTGCCAGTGAAAAACAACTTGAGCGCTACCAGATCAAATGACTTGATGCAGTTGATGAGCCTTTCGAAGATGCCGGTAATCAAGGCAATGGTACCGCCCGACACGCCAGGAATGACATTGGCCGTGCCTATTGCAAGTCCTTTTACAAAATTTACTATGAGATCTTTCATGGATTATTTGAATTCGAAACGTCATTCATCTGATCTTGGCTGTTTTTGTGACGTTCAATCATTTCGAGAATCTCCACATCGCCGTTCAGCATGTCGGGATTGAGTTCGATGAAGTTATCGTTATAACCTTCAAAGTCCGCATCCAGCGCCTTTTCCAGCGTGTCGAGACCTGCGACACGGTCGCCTTTCAGAAAGTAGATGTATGACAGAATATAGGTCAGCGAGGGATCTGCAACGTTTCTTTCCTTGCCCAGGTTCAATACGTTGACGGCTTCGTCATAACGCTTCATGTCGCTTAAGATGTCGGCGGTGAAGTAGTAGAAGTCGGAGTCGTCGGGCGTGAGGATTTCTATGCTCGACATGCAAATCAGCGCTTTTTCGTAATCTTCCGCTTTCCGGTATTCTGCAGCAAGCGCATAGAGATGGTCGGTATTGTCAGGATCGACTTTGAGCGCCTTGTTGAAGCATTTTATGGCTTTATCGCTGTCATCCGTGTCGCTATACACGAATCCCAGTCCAGACCACGCTTCGGGAAGCGCTTCATTCATCTGCAATGACTTGAGATAATGAGCCTTGGCGTCTTCGTAACATTCAAGGCGGTAGTAGCAGTCGCCAAGCGACGCATGGACCAAGGACGTTTCCAGATGGTTGTTGATACCTTCGTTCAGCGTGTCTATCGCTTCGTGAAAGCGCTCCAAATCATAGTAGGCATTGGCGACATACATGTTTGCCAAGGCGTTTGAAGGATTTATGGCCAACACATATTCATATATATCAATGGCTTTCTCCAACTGATCGAGTTTGCGGTAGCAGTCGCCCAAAGCCTGCCAAGCGGCGCTGTTATGGGGATTTGCATCTATGCATTGCTGAAAGAAAGCGATAGCCTCATCCATCTGTCCCATAGAACAATAGCAATGGCGTATGTCGATATACTGCGTTTCGATATCGTCGGTATAGGGAAGTGCTTTTTTCAAATACTCCAGCGAATCCTTGAAATTGAAAAGCGTATGGTACTCGAAAGCGATGGCATTATACAGGTCTGCCTTTTCCTCTTCTTCAAAATAGGGAAGTGCAGCGTTGTATGTCTCGATGGCTTTTTGCGATTTTCCCAATGCCGCATAGCAAGAGCCTAACGTAAGGAAATAATCGGGATCGTCGTATGTGGCTTCCGCGTCATTCAGCAGTTCGAGAGCCATGTTAGGGTTGCACTCCATCAGGAATTGCCTGGCGTTCTTGATTTTAAGACTGTTTTCGGTCGGATGTTGCGCTATGGCGATGTCCACCGCTTCGCGTGATTTGTCGAGTTCATCATGACTCATGTAGTAGTCGATGATGCATTCGAATTCCTCCGCATCGAAGTAGGCCGACTGGTCAGAAGACAGCATGCTCTCGAAGCGTGAGACCGCTTCTTTTGTCATGTCGTCATCTTCCCAATGATTGTTTCCTTCCTTGCTCATGTGGAGTGAATATTTGTGCAAAAGTAAGCATTTTTTTCTATTGTAGTCCGAATTAGCCGCCCCGCAAGCCACGGTTGACTGATTCCGCCAATTGTAATGTTTTCATTCTGATGAAAAACAGTATTTTTGCGAAATACTAAAAAGAGAAAAACATGACATTGATAAAATCAATATCCGGCATTAGAGGGACCATCGGGGGCATCCCTGGTGACAATCTTACGCCTCTTGACATGGTTCGGTTTTCGTCGGCATTTGTCCGATTCATCATGCGCGGCGGCGTCAAGCATCCCCGCATCGTTGTCGGTCGCGACGCCCGCACGTCGGGCACCATGGTGAACCAAATCGTCTGCGGCACGCTTCAAGCCATGGGCGCTGACGTCATCGACATCGGACTCAGCACCACTCCGACTACGGAACTCGCTGTCACGGGACTGCATGCCGATGCTGGCGTCATTCTCACCGCCAGTCACAATCCCGCACAATGGAACGCCTTGAAACTTCTCAACAGTCACGGAGAGTTCATCTCGGCAAGCGAAGGCGCGTGGCTGCTCGACGTGGCGGCAAAAGACGACCTGGAGTTTGCTCCCATTGATGAAATCGGCACTTACAGCCAAGCCGACGGATGGATTGACAAACATATCGATATGGTGCTTGGCCTTTCTCTCGTTGACAAGGAAGTTATCAGCAAAGCCGGTTTCAAAGTCGCTGTTGATGCGGTGAACTCCACCGGCGGCATCGCCATTCCGCGACTGCTTCGAGCCTTAGGAGTAAAAGACATTCTTGAACTCAACTGTGAGCCTACGGGCAAATTCGCCCATACGCCAGAACCATTGGCGCAAAACCTTACCGACATTTGCCGTTTCGTAAGCGAACACCATTGCGACCTTGGAATCGTGGTTGACCCCGACGTGGACAGACTTGTGTTTGTCAAAGAAGACGGAGAACTGTTCGGTGAGGAATACACACTCGTTTCTGTCGCCGACTTCATCTTGAAGCACACACCCGGCGCCACCGTATCGAACCTTTCATCCACGCGCGCTTTAAGAGATGTTACACGTCAGCATGGCCAGCAATATTATGCTGCTGCCGTTGGCGAAGTCAACGTGGTGGAGAAGATGAAGGAAGTCGGAGCAGTGATTGGCGGCGAAGGCAACGGAGGCGTCATTTACCCCGAACTCCATTACGGGCGTGATGCCTTGGTGGGTACGGCGTTATTCCTGACACAACTCGCTGAACGTCAAGTAAAATGCTCCGAACTGAAAAAGGATTATCCTGCGTATTTCATGTCGAAAAACAAAATCCAACTTTCACCTGCCACAGATGTAGATGGCCTGCTGGAAAAGTTTGCCCAAAAATACAAAGATGAGAATGTTACGACCATCGATGGCGTGAAAATCGACTTCGAAGAAGGGTGGGTGCATCTGCGCAAATCCAACACTGAGCCTATCATTCGCATTTATTCCGAAGGCCGCTCGGAAGCCGAAGCGGAACGTCTTGCAGCCATGATTCTCGACGAAGCCAAAAAGATGGTTTGAGCATTTTCGCCATATCGCGCATCGGTTTCTTTTTCAAATGTTTGCAAAAGAAGTTTTTATTGCTTTAATTTGTAGTCTAAATTCTCATCGGTATGAAAAATGCAAAGAATAAGAAACGCAAGATAAACAAATACCATGCGATGACTTTCAAACTTTCGAAAGGCCAGTACCGTTCCTTGCTCAACTACTGCAAGGCGCGTCACACCACACCGATAAAACTGATTAAGCGCAGCATCGAACGTTTCATCTCCAATTACGAATATGAGGTTCCGCAGGAATTGTTCGTATCGGAAAACCAATTGGAGTTGTTTATCGACAATAACGAGGAGAAAAAATGACCGTCTTCGGATAGGTCATTTCTGATTGAACAGGGTCCGGTTCTGGATGGAACGGCCCAAAGTCACTTCATCGGCGTATTCCAACGCGTCGCCCACGGCGATGCCTTTTGAAATCACGGAAACTTTGCCTTCGAAATTCGCCAACTGGCGATAAATGTAGTAATTGGTGGTGTCGCCTTCAATGGTGGCAGGCAGCGCCAGAATAATCTCTTTGATGTTTTCCTTTTCGGTTCGCCGGACAAGTTCCACAATCTTCAAATCGTTGGGCGAGATGCCTTCTATCGGGCTGATGATGCCGCCAAGCACATGATACAAGCCATTATAAGACGCAGTGCGTTCTATGGCCAGCACGTCGCGCATGTCTGCGACAACGCACACCGTATTTTCGTCGCGATGCGGATTAGAGCAGATGGAACAGGTCTTGGAGTCACTGATGTTGAAGCAACGCTCGCAAAGCATGATGCTGTGTTTCATTTTCAACAGGGCGTCGGAAAGATGTTCTGTCGCGGCATCTTCTTCGTTGAGGAGATGCAAGGCAAGTCGCAATGCCGTTTTCTTGCCAATGCCTGGCAACTTGGCAAGTTCTTCGACAGCGTTCTCAAGCAATATGGATGAATATTCGGCCATAATATTTACTGCAAAAGTACGTTTTTTCGTAAATTTGCACACATCATTCCGAACACATTAATCTCATGAAAAGACTCATCTTCTCCGTAATCATAGCATTGTCCTGTCTATCAACGGTATCGTTAGCCCAGTCCGTCAACCGCACCGATGCCGACGGCCGGCGCCAAGGCAAGTGGAACGCGTATTATCAGAACGGACAACTCCGTTATGAAGGGCAGTTCAAGGATGGCCGATGCCATGGCGAGTTCAAGTACTACGATGAAGATGGCAACCTTCAAGCCACCAACGAGTTCAACAAAACCGGCGAAAAGGCTTTGAATAAGACCTATTCACCCAATGGCAGAATGATAGCGACTGGTTATTATCTCAATCAGCATAAGGACGGGGAGTGGCGTTACTATTCAAAAGACGACGGCATACTGCTGCTCGTGGAAAACAACAAAGACGGCCAAGTCGATGGATGGTCGAAGATGTATAATCCTGAAACAGGGAAACTTGCCGAAGAGACATTTTTCGTCAACGGACAACGCGAAGGCGAATGCCGCAAGTATTACGATACCGGCATCCTGCTGATGGAATGCCAATACCACAACAATCTTCTGAATGGTCCCGCCAAGGTGTACTACTCAAATTCCAGCATCAAGGAAGAAGGTTCCTATGTTGGCGGCGAGAAATCAGGAAAATGGAAGACCTACAACGAAGATGGCGACCTTGTCAGCACAGATGAGTTCGGTCCCGCCGGACAGTAAGACAACATCCGACACCGCACCGGATTTCCTTGTTTTTCATTAATAGCGAAAAATAGTGCGTATTCAAGACATCCTTTCCTTATATTTGTGCCTGACTTTCATGGAATGGGGTATGGAATTGATTATTCCGTAGAATCTGTTTCATGGAGGCATCGGCAGCGTGATGACATAATCACTTCAAACATAATGCATTGACATCTTTATGAAGAAGAACACTTTCTTTGCCGTTGATCTCGGCGCAACCAGCGGAAGGACCATAATCGGCACCATCGATGAAGGCAAACTCGAACTCAGGGAACTGACACGTTTTCCGAACAATATCATTCAGGTCGGGCGCCATTATCATTGGGATGTCTTTGCTTTGTACAACGAAATCATCCGCGGATTGAAGACTGTGGCACAAGAAGGAATCATAATCGATTCCATCGGCATCGACACGTGGGGTTGTGATTTCGTCAGCATCGGCAAGGACGGCGGCGTGCTCCGCAATCCTTACTGCTACCGCGATCCGCACACCGATGGCGCTCTGGAAGCGTACTTTCAACTGATTCCGAAAGACGTCGTCTATCGCAAGACCGGCATTCAGTTTATGAACTTCAACACGCTATTCCAACTTGCCACGTTGCGCCGCAATCACGATTCCGCCTTTGAAGCGGCAGACAAGTTTCTGTTCATGCCCGACGCGTTGTCGTACATGCTTACAGGCGAAGCGGTCTGCGAATACACCATACTATCCACAAGCCAGATGCTCGACCCAACGACGAAACACATCGATCCCGACCTTATCCATGCCATTGGCCTCGAAGAACGCAATTTCGGCCGATATGTCAATCCTTGCGACAAGGTAGGCGTCCTTAGTCAGGAAGTCCAGAACATCACGGGCTTAGGCCCGATTCCAGTGCTTGCCGTAGCAGGTCACGACACGGCATCGGCAGTTGCATCCGTGCCTGCGATAAACGAGCGATTCGCCTATCTGAGTTGCGGCACATGGTCGTTGCTTGGCATAGAAACCAGGAATGCCATCATCTCCGACAAGAGTTTTGAAAACAATTTCACCAACGAAGGCGGTGTGGAAGGCACAACACGTTTTCTGAAAAACATCTGCGGATTATGGCTTCTCGAGCGCTGCCGTAAGGAATGGGACAATGATCCCGATGTGCCGAAGGATGTGAATCAAATCAACAGCGATGCAATGGAAGCGCTTCCTTTCCAGTCGTTTATCAATCCCGACGACCCCGTTTTTGCCAATCCGCTTTCGATGGTTGAAGCCATCAGAAACTATTGCAAAGAAAGCGGTCAGCATGTGCCCGTAAATTACAAGGAAATCGCCCGATGCATCTTCGAAAGCCTTGCCATGCGCTACCGCCAAGTGCTTTTGCAACTGAAAGAGATGGCGCCATTTGCCATCGAACGGCTTTACGTCATTGGTGGCGGCACCCGAAACCGTTTTCTGATGCAGTTCACGGCCAATTCCATCGGCATTCCTGTTGTGACGGGTTCGGCGGAAGGCACAGCAATAGGCAACATCATGCTTCAGGCCAAAGCAGCCGGAATCGTTGGCGACCTTTTCGAGATGCGCCGTTGCATCGCCAATAACATCGAATCTTCCACGTTCAATCCTGATGATGAAAAAGCGTGGAGCGATGCTTACGGGAAGTATCTTTATTTTTGCAAATAAACTAATGAGAATATGAAAGAAATACAGGTTCTGAAATCGTACGAGATGGCAAAAGAGCGTTATGCCGCCATCGGTGTCGATGTCGATAAGGTTCTGGAAAAACTCGAAACCACGCCCATCTCGCTGCATTGCTGGCAATCGGATGACGTGGTCGGCTTTGAACGCAACGTGGCGCTTTCGGGCGGCATACAGACTACCGGCAACTACCCGGGACGCGCCCGCAATATCGATGAAGTGCGTGCCGACATCCTGTTTGTAAAAAGCCTGTTGGCTGGCAATCACCGTCTGAATCTTCATGAGACGTATGGCGATTTTGGCGGTTCGTTCGTCGATCGCGACCAAGTGGAAGCAAAGCATTTCCAGTCGTGGATAGAGTGGGCGAAGGAGCAGGGCATGAAACTGGATTTCAACTCCACATCATTCTCACATCCGAAAAGCGGCGATCTCTCTCTGGCCAATCCCGACAAGGGAATACGCGATTTCTGGATAGAACATACCAAACGTTGCCGCCGCGTTGCCGAAGCCATAGGAAAAGCCCAGAACGACCCGTGTATCATGAACATTTGGGTTCACGATGGCAGCAAGGACATGACCGTTGAAAGGAAACGCTACCGCGAACTGTTCGCCGAAAGCCTTGACGAGATCCTTTCCGAAAGGCTCGACAATATGAAAAACTGTCTGGAAGCCAAACTCTTCGGCATCGGTTTGGAAAGTTACACTGTTGGCTCCCATGACTTCGTCGCAGGCTACTGCGCCACGCGCAAACTCATGTACACCCTCGACACGGGACATTACGAACAAACCGAGAATGTCAGCGATATGGTCGCGTCACTCTTGCTGTTCGTCCCCGAACTGATGCTTCATGTCAGCCGTCCGGTGCGTTGGGATTCAGACCATGTCGCCATCATGAACGACCAGACCTTGGACCTTTTCAAGGAAATCGTGCGTGCCGACGCCTTAAGCCGAGCCCATATCGGCCTCGACTATTTCGACGCTTCCATCAACCGCATCGGCGCTTACATCGTCGGCACACGCGCCACCCAGAAATGTCTGTTGCAGGCGCTGCTCGAACCACTCGCACTGCTGCGCCAATACGAAGATAACGGCCAATTGTTTGAAAGACTCGCCTTGCTGGAAGAATGCAAAAGCCTTCCATTCGGTGCCGTCTATGATTATTTCAATTACAAAAATGGCGTTCCGGTAGGAGAAGAGTTCATCCCTTCGGTGCAGCAATATGAGAAAGATGTCACCAGCAAACGATAAGTCATGAACATCATCTTAGGATTGTCAATCATTGCCATTGGCGCATTCTGTCAGTCAAGTTCATACGTGCCGATTAATAAGGTCAAGGACTGGAGTTGGGAGAGTTTCTGGTTTGTGCAAGGCATCTTTGCTTGGATAATATTTCCATTCTGCGGAGCCATGCTCGCCGTTCCGCATGGAGAGTCGTTGTTCGCCTTGTACGCCGCACACAGCAGCGAGACAGTCAAAACTATCGTTTTCGGCATGTTGTGGGGCATCGGGGGACTGACTTTCGGATTGTCGATGCGTTATCTCGGGATAGCGCTTGGACAATCGTTGGCCTTGGGCACTTGCGCGGCACTTGGCACCATCCTTGGCCCTGTATTCACGGGACACTACGACAAACTGACTTCGGCAGTCATTATCGGAGTCATCGTGACGCTCATCGGCATCGCTATAATAGGAGTGGCTGGAGCCATGAAGTCGGCATCGCTTCCTGAAGAAGAGAAGAAGAAGGCGGTGAAGGATTTCAACTTCGGAAAAGGCATCGCTGTCGCGCTGCTGGCAGGTTTCATGAGCGCGTGTTTCGCCATTGGATTGGAGTATGGTGCTCCCATCGCTTTCGAGAACTCCAAAGCGTTTTTCAAGACCTTGCCAGCCACCTTGCTGGTTACTTTCGGCGGGTTTCTTGTCAATGCAGGATATTGTTTCTATCAGAATAGCAAGAACAAGACCTGGCGCGACTATAGCAAGACCAGTCTGTATTTGAACAACATTCTGTTCTGCGCCTTGGCGGGAGCGCTTTGGTATAGCCAGTTTTTCGGTCTCAGTCTCGGCAAAGGCTTTCTCAAGGATTCGGCAGTCCTGCTCACTTTCTCATGGTGTATCCTGATGGCTCTGAATGTCACTTTCAGCAATGTCTGGGGCATCATTCTCAAGGAGTGGAAGGGATGCAACGCCAAAACAATCACGGTGCTGGTCATTGGCCTTGTGATCCTTGTGCTGTCGTGTTTTCTGCCTCAACTCATTTAATGTAAATTCAAAAATCTTCAGATGAAATCCATATTAGACAATCACATCGAACTCGCAAACGAAATCGGCAAGGTGGCCGAAGTCGCGGGATATCTTTGGCAGAAAGGTTGGGCCGAACGTAATGGCGGCAACATCACCATCAATATCACCGAGTACATCGACGACGAAATCAAGGCCATGCCTGCCATCTCGCCCGTATTTGCCATCGGCGACACACTTCCTTTCCTGAAGGACTGCTATTTCTACTGCAAAGGGACAGGGAAGCGGATGCGCGATTTGGCACGTCAGCCCATGCAGAATGGCTCAATCATCAGGATTCTTCCCGATTGTGCTTCCTATGTCATCATTGCCGACGACGTCGTGATGCCGACATCGGAACTTCCATCGCATCTTTCCGTACACAACCATCTCATCGCTTCGGGAAGCACCTACAAAGCCAGTCTTCACACGCATCCCATCGAGTTGGTGGCCATGAGCCATAACGAAGCAATGCTCAAAGAAGGCACCATGACGCACATCCTGTGGTCCATGATTCCCGAAACATTGGCTTTTGCTCCGCTCGGCATCGGCGTAGTACCATACGAAATGGCTGGTAGCGTGGAACTTGCCAAAGCGACGCTGAAGCAAATCGAGAATCATGATGTTGTGTTGTGGGAGAAACACGGCGTTTTTGCTGTCGGAAAGGACATCATGGATGCCTTTGACCAGATCGACGTGCTGAACAAATCGGCCAACATCTATATGTGCTCCAAGTCGATGGGTTTCACACCCGACGGCATGACGGACGATGCCATGAAAGAGATGCAAAAAGCCTACAAACTGCCAACGAAAAGGCCTTACTGATACATCTGCAAGACTGATAAAAACAAAAATGCCAGCGATTTGCTGGCATTTTTTATTTGTGAAACCTTATGTGAGTTATTCCACAGGAACGTCCTTGTTCACATTCTTCGAACCGATAAGGGCGTAGAAGAGAATGAATGCAAGGCCGACGACGATGACCCAGTAACTGGTGAGGTATCCTGTTCCGGTGATGTCAACAATGGCATTCTGAAGCAAAGGAAGGATGCCGCCGCCACAGACCAATGCCATGAAGATTCCGGATGCTTTTTCTGTGTATTTGCCCAAACCTTCGACAGCAAGGTTGAAAATGCCACCCCACATGACGGAAGTGCAAAGACCGATAAACACCAGCAAGGCCGCATTAATAGGCACATTGACAAGGCCAAAGCCCTGTGAACCATTGAATACCGGCATGTCCATTTTCATGGTCGTAGGAAGGAAGATGGCCAACAGCGTCAGCAAGATGCCAACCATAGAAACCACGGTCAACATGCCTTTGGCGGAGACTTTGCTGCCAATGACGGCACCGACAAGACGGCCGATGAGCATCAGGAACCAATAAGTGCCGGCAACAGATGCCGCAACAGCCTCAACGTTGACACCGCTGCCAAGGACGTTGAGTTCAGGATTCTGCAACCATTTGTTCAACACATTCGGGATGCCGACTTCGACTCCGACATAGATGAAGATGGCGATGGCGCCCAGAATGAAATGACGGAACGACATAGGTCCGTATTTCGATTTCTCGTTGCTGGAAAGGGTTTGCGTGTTGTTGTTTATCTCAGGAATCTTAGTGAGCAAGATGACGATGAATGCGAAGGCAAAGATGGCCAAAGCGGCATACATCAACGGGAACACGTTGCTGATAGTGGCTTGCTTGATGCCATTGGGTATCAGAAGGCCAGTGATGATGATGACGGCAGTGCCGCACAACGAGTTGAACGATCCACCGGTCTGAATGAGTTGGTTGCCTTTGTTGCCACCGCCACCGAGACGGTTAAGCATCGGGTTGACAACGGTATTCAGAAGGCACATCGAAAAGCCAGCCACGAAGGCGCCGACGAGATAAAGTCCGAAACTCGCGGCATAGCCGGAAATCGTCTGAATGCCAACACCTAAGAAACCAACGGCGGCAGCAACCAAAGCGGTCTTCTTGTAACCGTACTTTTGCAGCATGTTGCCTGCCGGCAAGCCCATGATGGCGTAGGCGATGAAATTAGCGAAGACGCCCAAGGTGCCAATCCAGTTGGCAACCTGAAACTGGTTCTTCAAGATGTCGCCCATCGGCGATGCCAGATTAGTGACAAAGGAGATCATTCCGAAAAGGAAGATCATCACAATGATGGGCAAGGTGTAGTTTTTCTTTTGTTCTGTGTTTTCCATATTAAGTGATTCAAATAGTTATCAGAAAGTGGAGAATTTGAAGATGATGGTTTCCTTGTATTCCTCGCCGGGACGAAGATATGTGCTTGGGAAATTAGGTTTGTTGGGAGAGTCGGGAAGTGCTTGGCATTCCATGGCGACACCGTAGTAATCGTGATAGACGTGGCCTTGTTTTCCTTGTGGACATCCCTCAAGCCAGTTGCCTGTATATACCTGAATGCCAGGTTGTGTAGTGTAAATCTGAAGTTTGCGTCCCACGCCGTCATGCGACAACTCGGCGGCAAGATTCAACTTGTTCTTGGCGATATTGTTGATTACCCAGCAACTGTCAAAGCCCTTGCCGTTACGCAAAGCGTCGAAATCATCGTTAATGTCTTCGCCGATAATCTTCCCAGTCGAGAAATCCATAGGTGTTTCTGCGACAGGGACTATTTCGCCGGTAGGAACCAGGTTGTCGTTTGTAATCAGGTAACGCGAAGCATTCAGCATCAGTTTGTGATCAAGAATGTCGCCGTTGCCTTCGCCTTTCAGGTTGAAGTAACTGTGGTTGGTGAGATTAATGACGGTCGTGGCGGTAGTGGAAGCCGACAATTCAAGGTTCAGTTCGTTCTCGTCGTTCCATGTGTAACGCGCTTGCGCCAACACTTCGCCCGGGTAACCCGATTCGCCGTCGGCCGACAAGTAGGTGAACACGATGGTCTCGCCATCGATGCGGCTTGCCCATTTCTGATTCGAGAAACCTATCGGACCTCCGTGAAGTTGGAAATTGTCGCCTGGTCTCGTTTCAAGGTGATATTCCACGTCGTCGATAGTGAATTTTGCTCCGGAAATGCGATTGGCGAAACGTCCCGGAATCTTGCCTGCACAAGGACCATCGCTGAAATAATCTTGAGCGTTGTCGTAGCCCAGGGCGACGTCGCCCATATTGCCATTGCGGTCGGGCACCACTACGGATACCACGCCTGCGCCGATATCACAGAGTTGGACTTTGCAGCCGGCATTATTGGTCAAGGTGTAGAGTTTGATGGACTTGCCATCAGCCGTCTTACCCCAAATAATTGTTTCTATTTTCATATTACCAGAGTTTGTTTGGATAAACGCCTTTATTGATGAGTTCAAGAATCTTGCGCATCACATCGGGCTTGTCTTCCTTATAAGTGACGCCAAACCATACCGCATGACTCGAAAGCACTTTCAGTTTTGCATGACCTTCGTTGATGGCTTGGTTTACCATAAGCGGGATGAAAAATTCCGCCTTGATGTTGGTCTGGGCGGGACCTTTCAGGAAATTCACGAAACCTTCAACCGAATAGTCGAAGAAGTCGGGGGTGAAGCCGAAGAAGTTCATCGATACAAGGGTCTGAAGATCAAGTGAATGGGCGCCTGATTCATCCGAATATTCTGCACCTTCTTTTGTCTTGACTATGGAAGTGCGTTCCACAATCGTCTGCAGATAGTGATTTTCATCCTGCGTGCAGATTCCTCGTGAGACCGATCCGAAGTCGGAAAGGGTGTTTTTCAACTCATAAGCCACCATGCTGTATGCGCCGGTTTTGCCATCACATTCAGACAGATAGCGTGCCAAGACTTCATACGCCTCTTTGCCATAGAAATCGTCAGCGTTGATGACGGCAAAAGGCTCATGAATGACATCGGCGGCCATCAGAACGGCATGACACGTGCCCCAAGGCTTCACACGGCCTTCGGGAACCGTAAATCCTGCCGGAAGGTCTTCAAGAGACTGATAGACATACTCGACAGGCATGCCGAAACGCTCGCTGTTGTTGACCTTCTGAAAAGCCTCGGCGAAATCCTTGCGGATGACGAAGACGACTTTCCCGAAGCCAGCCCGTTTGGCGTCATAAATGGAATAGTCAAGAATGGCTTCGCTGTTCGGGCCTACGCCGTCCATCTGTTTGAGTGAACCATAGCGCGAGCCCATGCCTGCGGCCAATACTAATAGAGTGGGTTTCATATTCTCAATATATGTGTTCTATTACGAAATCTTCCTTGCTCCGTCGGAAATCACGACGTCATAAACCTTCGGCGCATGACCGAAACGTTTTTCGAAATCATGTTGGGCAGTAGCGATAAAAGCATCATATAAATCGTCTTTGACCAAGTTGATGGTGCAGCCTCCAAAGCCGCCACCCATGACACGAGAACCGGTGACACCGCATTGACTGGCAATATCGTTCAGGAAATCGAGTTCGTCGCAACTGACTTCATAAAGTTTGCTCATGCCGTGATGCGTGCCGTACATGCATTTGCCAACAGTCTCGTAATCACCTATTTTCAAGGCTTCGCAGACATCCAGCACACGCTGTTTCTCGCCAATGACATACTCCGCACGCATGTGGTCTTCGTGCGAAATTTCGTCTTTCACCTCTTCGAGCATGGCGAAGGTGGCGTCGCTCAGGAACTTCACCTGCGGATGCCGTGAAGCGATATGAGCGCAAGCCCTTTCACACGATTCGCGACGCTTGTTATAGGCCGACGAAGCCAATTCGTGTTTCACGACGGTGTCGAGAAGCACAACCTTGTATCCATTGGGATTGAAAGGGAAGTATTCGTATTCCATCGTGGCGCAGTTCAGACGTATCAGATGGCCTTTCTTGCCGAAAAGCGACGCAAACTGGTCCATGATGCCGCATTTCACGCCACAATAGTTGTGTTCCGTGGATTGGCCAATACGCGCCAACTCGAACTTGTCGATGCCGAATTGCATCAAATCGTTGATTGCGAAGGCAAAGGTGCTTTCCAAGGCAGCGGATGACGACAAACCAGCGCCCAACGGGACGTCACCGGCAAAAACCGTGTCGAAGCCTTTGGTCTTGAAGCCACGTTTGGCCATCTCGCGGCAGACGCCGAAGATGTAGCATGCCCACGGCTGCGACGGCTTGTCCTCTTCGTTAAGGCCAAACTCGACATAAGCGTCGTAGTCGATGGAAAAGGCGCGGACTTTGTCGGTGCCGTTCATCCTAATGCAAGAGTAAATGCCTTTGTCTATGGCACCAGGAAACACGTATCCGCCGTTGTAATCCGTATGCTCGCCAATCAGATTTACGCGTCCTGGCGAAGTGTAAACGTCACATTCTGTGTTGAAACGTTGTTGAAATACTTTTCTAATTTCTTCTGTATTCATAGTTGTGTTAATTTTCAAAATTCAGGGCGCAATTTAGCATTATTTTCCGAATCCAAAGGTGAAAAAAAACATGATGACAAACCAAAATTTGTACAGAATAACCCAAATTGCTAATTTTGACGGCAATTAACCGATGTCCTAAATAATCATCACGATGACTTCTACATCAAAACTATTTCAAGGTGCGCGTGGAAATGCTGGCATTGCATGCGGAAAATCCCATATCGCCTTAGTTACCATAACTTTAATTACGATTGTCGCCTTATGCGGATCATGCGTAAAAGCGCCACAACCCATTGAGCCAATACCGACGCCACAGCAGGTGGAATGGCAAAAAATGGAGACTTATGCGTTTGTCCATTTCGGCATCAACACCTTCAACGATATGGAATGGGGCTACGGAAACTCTCCGGCATCGACTTTCAACCCGAAAGAACTGGACTGCGACCAATGGGTCAGAACCTTGAAGGCATGCGGCATGAAGGCCGTGATCCTCACAGCAAAGCATTGCGACGGATTTTGCCTCTGGCCGACCAAGACAACGGATTACAACATAGCCAATTCGCCCTACAAGAACGGAAAAGGCGACCTCGTGAAGGAACTGTCGGAAGCATGCCGCAAAAATGACATGAAATTCGGGTTGTACCTTTCTCCTTGGGACCGCAACAATGCCGAATATGCCCGTGAAGCCTACGTCGAAACCTATCAGGCTCAGGTAAAGGAACTTATAGAAAATTACAGTCCGGTATTCGAATTCTGGTTCGATGGTGCAAACGGCGGAAACGGCTGGTATGGCGGCGCAGATGAAACGCGATCCATCGATGCCAACCATTATTATAATTACGAAAGAGCCACCAATACCATTCTTCAACGCAATCCCGACGCCATGATTTTCGGCGGCACCGTCCCAACCATCCGATGGGTGGGCAACGAACAAGGCTGGGCAGGCGACACCCAGTGGTCAACGGCATCGCTGAGCGACTTCAACGATTTTGAATATCTGACGCGGGGCAGCAAGGACGGAGATGCTTGGCTCCCAAGCGAAGTGGACGTCTCGATGCGCCCAGGCTGGTTCTACCACGCCAGAGAAGACCATCAACTGAAAAGTCTCGCGCAACTCCTTGACATCTATTACAGAAGCGTCGGACATAACGCGAATCTGCTGCTGAACTTCCCAATCAATCTGGATGGCAAGATTCCAACGGAAGACTCGATCAGAATCACGCAATGGCATCAGGCATTACAGAACGACTTCAGCGATAACCTGCTGAAAGCCTGCACAGTGACTGCGAACAACGAAAGGGGAAGAAGATTCAAGGCAAACAAGGTGACCGATGGCGACTGGAACACGTATTGGGCTACAGGAGACGGCACAAACAGGGGCGAACTGGTATTCGAATTCCCCGAAAAGACAAATCTGAATCGCATCGTCATTCAAGAGTATATTCCTTTAGGACAACGTGTTGAAAGTTTCACCATTGATCGTTTCATAAACGGAAAGTGGCTTCCTGTGGACGCCTACGACAACCTGACGACCGTTGGATACAAACGGATTGTAAGAATAAAAACAGTTGCGATGGAGAAGTTGCGCATCCGCTTCAAAAGGGCAAAAGGTCCATTATGCATAAGCAATGTGGAAGCCTACTGCGCGGAAACGACACCATCCATGCCTGAAATCACCAGAAACTTCGACAACGAAGTCGTCATGAAGTCAGACGATAAAAACGCCAAGATTTATTACACTATCGATGGAAACGAACCAAACTTGCAATCAGCATGTTATAGCATTCCATTTAAACTTGAAGGTAAAGCCATTGTAAAGGCGGTTTCCTACGAAACGGGCAACACCAAGCCGAGCGAAATTGCGGTCAAGGAATTTGATATTCCCAATACCCAATTTGTCATCACGGCACCTGCTGACGCACTGGCGAGAAGACTATTCGATGGGAACGATTATTCTACATATTATTTATCTGTAAATAAGAATACTATAGAAATTCATTTAAAGGAAAAGATGAAGATATGCGGATTCAGATATACGCCCGATCAGTCGCGCGATGCCAACCAGCACATCAGCAATTACCAACTCTATGTTGACGGCGTGTTGGCAAGCGAAGGCGAGTTTTCCAACATCGTCAACAACCCGATAGAACAAACCATACGATTTGACGCTGTCGAAGGAAGAAACGTGAAATTCGTAGCGTCAAAATTTGTTCCAGGAACCACCCAAGCATCAGTGGCGGAGTTCTCTGTCATCACGGAATAAAAGCAAACAAATCATTGAATTAATTTGCTTTATTTCAAATACTTGTCATCTATCAATTAAAGCGTCAATAGAAGGTAAGATTTCACCTGATTTCCCTTCAATGTAAAGGTCGGAAATGTAATTCGTGTAGGTGGAAGGCTCTCTGTTGATTTCGATAATTTTGGCGCCGTTTCTCTTCGCCATGCCAGGAATCATGTTGGCCGGACTGACTTGTCCCGATGTGCCGATGATGATGAACGCGTCACAGTTTTCCGCCGCCTTCACCGAATTGTAGTAAGCATCTTCAGGGATGCCTTCGCCAAAGAAGATGAAATCGGGCTTCAACAGACCGCCACAATTCTGACAGACAGGCGGTTGCTCGTATATTTTGACGTCTTTCGAAGAGAACTTCGCTCCACATCGCGTGCAGACAAAACGGGTGAAATTGCCGTGAAACTCATATACGGTCTTATTTCCAGCCACGGCATGGAGGTCATCGATGTTCTGCGTGATTACAGATGTCAAACGGCCTTCTTTTTCCCATTTTGCCAAGACATAATGACCTGCATTGGGTTTTATCTCCTTGTTATCGAAGAACTTGTAAAACACTTCATGGATCACTTTCCACGATTCCTTGGTATGATGGTAGTAAAAATCGATGTCAAGAGAGTCCGGATCATACTGGTTCCAGATGCCACCTTCACCACGGAACGGGGGAATGCCGCTCTCCGCTGACGTTCCAGCACCCGTAAAAGCGACGATTCTTTTCGAATTTGAAAGGATTCTGGCCGCTTCCTTAATCTTTTCTTCGTTATTCATACTATTCATATTCAAGTATTTGAATTCATTCATCTAAAGCAACATCTTCATCAAGATTGAAGACTCTGAACGGAACATTTTCGGGTTGTGTTATCTTCAGGTACATCAATTTCCAATTGCCGTTTCCCCAATTACCGAACATGGTCGGTCCGCTCACCAATTCGGAAAGTTCCTTCAAGAACTCAGAACGTGGAATAGGGTACGCTCCAAGACTGACAAGATGTTTGGTTTCTTGTTGACAATCAATGAGTTTAAACTCGTTTTTCGACAGAAAGCCATGGAGATTGTAGAACGCGAATTTTGAAGCGTCACTCATCTGATGGAACATCGACTCTCCGAAAAACACCTTGCCCAAGGAAACGCCATACAAACCGCCAACAAGTTCTCCATCGCAGTAAGTCTCAAAGGAATGCGCAATTCCCATTTTGTGAAGACGGCAATAGGCTTCCACCATCTCGTCGAGTATCCATGTCCCAGGCTGGTCTTTGCGTGGCGTTTGAGCGCAATGCATCATGACGGAACGAAAGTTCGTGTCGATGCGGCATTCGAACTTGTCTGATTTAATCACATGTCGCAGGGAATGAGACACTTTCATCTCGCCCGGACGGATGACAAGGCGTGGATCGAGCGACCACCAGAGCAGCGGCTCGTCGTCGTTATACCAAGGGAAGATTCCGTTGGCATAGGCGACAATCAGGCGTTCCGACGACAAATCACCGCCAAAGGCCAAAAGTCCGTCCTTGTTGGCAAGTTGCGCTGATGGAAACCAGCAATTGTCATCGTTCAATTGATACACCGTTCTCATTGCCATCATCCATGCATTCGATGATTTTCACAGGAATGCTTTTTTGCTCCAAATAATTGACTATTTACTTTAAATAAACAGTCGTTACTATCTTAATTTCAGTAATGTAACATTCTCAACATGTTGCGTATGGGGGAACATGTCCACAGGCTGGACTGCCTCAACGCGATAGGTCGAATCGAGCAATTGCAAATCACGTGCTTGTGTGGCAGGATTGCAACTGACATACACTATTTTATCTGCTTTTATTTCAAGTAACTGTTGAACTACAGATTCCGCCATGCCGGTACGGGGTGGGTCGGTGACGATAAGGTCAGGTCTTCCATTGGCAGCGATGAAGTCTGCAGTCAGCACCTTTGCCATGTCGCCCGCATAAAAAGCCGTGTTGTCGGTAGCGTTCAGTTTCGCATTGACCAACGCATCCGCGATGGCTTGTTCAACGTATTCTATCCCGATGACGCGTTTCACAAAACGCGAGAAATACTGAGCAATCGTGCCTGTTCCCGTATAAAGGTCGTACATCAATTCGTCGCCTTTCACATCGGCAAGGTCGAAAGCGGTACGGTAAAGCCTTTCTGCCTGATACACATTGGTTTGGAAGAACGATACTGGACCAATGCGGAACTTCAGATCATCGAAGCCCGGACGCGGTGACAGCATCGTTTCTATCAGATACGGATCGCCTTTCAGACATTCGAACGGGAGGTCGTTGATGACATCGTTCAACTTGTTATTTATAATAAGGAGCAGCGAGACAATCTGCGGGAATTGCTTTTCCAAAGCCGGAATGAGTTCGTTCCGCACCGTGTCATTTTCTTCGCCGATGACCATGATGACCATGAACTCGCCTTTGGAGTTGCAACGGATGACCAGATTGCGCATCAAGCCTTCATGCGATCTAGCATTAAAGTATGAAAGATGCCTTTCTAATGTGAACTTCCTGACAAACAGACGAATATCGTTTGACGGGTCGGCCTGAAGATAACATTTCTCCACATCGACGATGCGGTCGAAAAGCGAAGGCAAATGGAAGCCAAGACCTTTGAAATCATCTTCGCTATGCGTGCCGGCTGCGGCGCCATCTGTGAACCATTTTCGGTTGGAGAAGGTGTATTCCAACTTGTTACGATAGAATAACTGTCTCTCGCAGCCGATGATGGGACGAATCTCGGGATATTCCACCTTGGCGATTCTGTCGAAGTTGTCCTTGACTTGTTTCTGCTTGTATTTCAGTTGCCATTGATAGTCCATCTGCTGCCACCGGCATCCGCCACAGAGTCCGAAATGACTGCACACGGGCTCCACACGTTTCTCGGACGGCTTCTTGATGTTCATTATCCTGCCTTCGAAGAAGTTCTTCTTCCTTTTAAACACTTCAATATCAACGACATCGCCAGGGACGCCATAAGGGATGAAAATCACGCGGCCTTCAGGCTTGGCCACCGACATGCCTTCAGATCCCGCATCAACGATGACGACATCCTGCAAATATTCGGGTTCCTTAATCTTATTCTTGCTCATGCCGCAAAGATACGTATTTTCAATTTTAATGCTGCCATTCCGGCCTTTGTATCAATAATTGTTATTTTTGTTTTATGAATGTCGAAGAATTGAGATATTACTGCCTTTCGTTAGACGATGCTATCGAAGAGAAATTCCCTTTCCAGAAGTTCCATGGTGGGGAAGACATCTTGGCAATGTACATTCACGGACACGTTTTCGTCTATTTCGACATCAACAACCTTGCTCATGTCACCATGAAATGTCAATCCGACAAAATAAGCGAACTCATTGAGCATTACCCATTTATAGACAAACCTTACAACGGTAATCCGAAATACTGGATCAGCGTTGACGCAACGAGAGCCGACGATGACCTGCTGAAACGGCTGATAGACGGCTCGTTCCGATTGGTCTCCAGTTCCCATCCAGTCAAATGATTGAACAATTAGTTAATAATGAGTACTTTTGCTTGATAGAAACACAAACAAACTGATACATGAAAATATTATCAATAGAACAAATTCGTCAGGCCGATGCGTACACCATTGATAATGAACCTATTGCATCAATAGATTTGATGGAACGTGCTGCCACCGGCATTTTCGAATGGCTTTACAAGCATCTTTCGGAAGGCAAGGTGCTGAAGATTTTCTGCGGTTTGGGCAACAATGGCGGCGACGGTTTGGCGCTTGCCAGACTGCTGTTTCAACACGATATCGTCTCGCAAGTCTTTGTGGTTCACTATTCTGAGAAGATGAGCCGTGATTGCAAAACGAATTACGAAAGGTTGAAAAACGAAACATCAGTGCCGATGTATGCCATCAAATCGGATGACGATTTCCCATTGATAAGTCCGAATGATGTCGTTGTTGACGCCATTTTCGGCACAGGCTTGAATCGTCCTGTGTCAGGTTTCGCTGCCGATTTAATCAGTTATCTCAATCAATCGCAGTGCATTAGGCTTGCCATCGACATTCCTTCGGGACTCTTTGCTGATCAGCCGACGCCAGCAGGTGCCATTTTCAAGGCGGACTACACGCTGACTTTCCAGACTGTCAAACTGGCTTTTTTAGTTGCGGAAAACGACGCTTATGTGGGACGTGTTGAGATTATGGATATTGGGCTTCATCCGAAGTTTATGGAAGAAGTCGATACCGACAATCTGTTGATTACCAAGACGATGATAATGCCAATGCTTCACAATAGGACACGTTTCTCGCACAAAGGCACTTACGGTCACGCGCTGCTGATTGCCGGTTCTGCTGGCAAAACAGGAGCGGCTTTGCTGGGAGCAAGAGCGTGCCTACGGACAGGAGTCGGACTATTGAGCGCTCATCTTCCAAAAGCCGCGATGTTGCCGATGCAAGGCGCCGTGCCTGAAGCGATGACGGATGCCGACGACTCCGACACTTGTTTCAGCGGATTCGGCAGTCTCGACGCATACACCGCTGTCGGCGTAGGTCCAGGTCTGGGCAAATCCGACGACACGGAACGCGCTTTGAAGCGGCTGATTCAAGATGTTCATGTCCCATTGGTCATGGATGCCGATGCCCTTAACATCTTGTCGGACAACCCGACATGGATTCCGTTTTTGCCAGCAAAGACAATTCTGACGCCGCATCCCAAAGAATTCGAACGTTTGGCAGGGAAGTCTTCCAATTCATTCGAATCTCTTCAGAAACAGCATGATATGTCGGTAAAGAACAACGTGATAATCATCCTGAAAGGGGCTTATACATCCATCACGATGCCTAACGGCAAATGCTTTTTCAATTCGACTGGAAATCCAGGCATGGCGACGGCAGGAAGCGGCGACGTGCTGACGGGCATGGTGCTTTCGCTTTTGGCTCAGCGTTATTCTCCTGAAGAAGCCGCAGTCCTTGGCGTGTATCTGCACGGTTTGGCAGGCGACTTGGCGGCGGAAGCCACGGGACAGGAATCGCTGATAGCAAGCGACATCATCAATTTCATCGGGAAAGCCTATCTTCGGCTAAGAAACAAATAAGTCTGAACTCCTACAGAATGAAAAAAGGTGCACCGATTGGCGCACCTTTTTTCATCATTTGCTCAAACTGATTCACTTGCCTTTGCTTTCATTGAAAGACAATCCCATATTGTACAAGATGAACGAATAGATATCTGCTTGTTCTTCAATGACTTTTGAAATCGGTTTGCCACCGCCATGGCCCGCCTTGCTATCGATGCGGATGATCTTGGGCCTGTCGCCTGTCTTGGCGGCTTGAAGCGTGGCGGCATACTTGAATGAATGTGCCGGAACGACACGGTCGTCATGGTCGGCGGTAGTCACCATGATGGCGGGATAGTGTACGTCATCGCCACTCTTGATGTTGTGCAGCGGCGAGTAGGCGTACAATGCCTTGAACATGGCTTCATCGTCAGAACTGGTGCCATAATCGCTGGCCCAATTCCAACCTATCGTGAAGAGATGGTAGCGCAGCATGTCCATGACGCCGACTTCAGGAACGGCAACGGCAAACAGGTCGGGACGCTGGTTGACGCATGCGCCGACGAGAAGGCCGCCATTGGAACCGCCCAAAATGGCCAATTTCTTGTTCGAAGTGTAGGTGTTATTGATAAGGTATTCGGCACAAGCGATGAAATCGTCAAAGACGTTCTGTTTCTGCAACTTGATGCCGGCCTGATGCCAATCTTCACCATATTCGTTGCCGCCACGAAGATTGGCTTGGGCATAGATACCGCCATTCTCAAGGAACGGAATGCGAAATGTCGAGAAACCAGGATACAAGGTGATGTTGAATCCGCCATAGCCGTACAACAGCGTGGGGTTGTTGCCATCTTTCTTCATTCCGGCCTTGTAGGTCAGGAACATCGGCACTTTCGCGCCATCCTTGCTGGTGACAAAAACCTGTTCCGTAACATAATCCTGCGGATTGAAGTCGACCTTGGGTGCGCGATACACAGTGGATGTGTTGCTTGCCATGTCATATTTGTAAATCGTTGTAGGGAAGGTGAATGACGTGAATGCGTAAAACACTTCGGGCTCTTCGTATCTTCCGCTAAAGCCGACGGAACCATAAGTTGGCAGCGCAATTTCGTTAAGCATGTGTCCGTCCATCTCAAAGATGTAGGCGTGGTTGGCGGCATCCTTGTCGTAGGTGACAATCATCTTTCCAGCAGCAAGTTGCACTGACGAGATGACATTCTCGGATTCAGGAATCAAGGTCTCCCAGTTTTCCATCTTAGGCGACTTCGCCGACACACGGCAGACACGTCCTTTCGGAGCGTCATAGTTGGTGTAGATGTACAGGACATCGTCGATGACATCGATAGGATTATAGAAATAATTCATATCGTAGGCGATCTGGACAAACTTTCCTTTCGGATCCAGCATATCCCTGATCCACAATGTGCTGCCCGATCCCTGACCGCTTTCGAAAAGAAACATATATTTCTCATCTTCAGTCACTTGAACCTGATGGAAGTAGCGCGGTTGTGCAGGATTCTGATAGAAGAGTTGGTCTTTGTCCTGAGCGTCGCCGAGTTTATGATAATAGATCTTGTGATTTTCGTTGATGTTGGAAAACTCCTTGCCGGCAGCAGGCTTGTCGTATGCCGCATAGAAGAAGCCGTCCTTGTACCATGAAGCACCCGTGAACTTCGCCCATTCGATGTGGTCGGGGAGAAGTTGTTTGGTGGCGACATCCATGACGTAGATTTCAACCCAGTCCGATCCGCTGCGTTGTATGGTGTATGCCAGATACTTGCCATCGTTCGACAGACTGATATCGCCCAGCGACACGGTTCCGTCATCGGAAAGTTTGTTCGGGTCCAGCAACACCTCTGGTTCAGCGTCAAGCGACGACTGGAGATAGATGACACTTTGATTCTGCAAGCCGTCGTTCTTGCTGAAGATGTAACGGCCGAAGCGCTTCGATGGGGCGCTGTAACGTTCATAATTGATAAGGCCAGTCATCCTTTCGCGAATGGCGGAACGGAAAGGAATGTGGTTCAGGTAGTCATCGGTGATGGCGCGCTCGGCTTCAACCCAGGCCGATGTTTCAGCCGACGTATCGTTCTCAAGCCAGCGATAAGGATCCGCCACTTTTGTTCCGAAATATTCGTCCACGACTGTCGTGTCCTTCATGGCCACAGGATAGTCTTTGATTGAATAACGTTCCGGTTGTTTTCCACAACCGGACATTGTAATTATGAGTCCCATCAGAATGATTAATTGTGTATTCTTCATATTTTTAATATTTTTTCGATATCGCAAATTTACAAAATATTGTATTTCACAAGACAAATAGCGTTTCTTCTATTTGTCGCGATGTAAACAAAAAAAATGCACCCCGAAGGATGCATTTTTTTCTGAAGAAAACGGATGGCCGTTATCTTACGATGATCTTTGTCGAAACGAATGACGTGTTGTTGAGCAATGTGACGACATAAGCGCCAGCAGCAAGGTTGTGGCTTATGCGTTGCGTGCTTTCGCCAAAGATGTCTTGAGCGAGAACAGGCTGTCCCAAAATGTTGTAAACCGTCATGCGGAAGTCGTTTTCGCCCGAATTCTGAATGATTAGTTCATGATCGGCCGACCAGACCTTAACAGTGGATGCCGCATCATCGTCAACGTTCAAGCCGACAAGATTCAGCACGATGACATCGTTCAGACCGCCAGTCGGATTGATGGTGTTCTCATCGCCCCAGATACCGGACTCGTTGGAGTAGGAATCCACGAGCGATCCGTCTTCGTTGCTCAGCACTGCGATGTACTGGACGCCATTCTCGTTGACATTAGGAATGATGCCGCCCCAATGACCATCGTTGCCAGCCACTTCATCCTTGTAGAAAGTAGCGTACTGGTTGATGCTCGCGTAGTCGATGCCAGTCGTCTCGATGCTTGCTCCGTAGAGCGGACGACCTTCACCCTGTGCGTTGTCATAAAGGAACACGAAGTCTTTCGGCGTGTTTCCAGAGATGGCTCTGATAGCCGTGCCTTGATATTCGTTGTTCTCTTCGCCGAAGTTCAGCACAGTGGCGTAATCCGTTGTAGTGAGATAATTCACAGCCGAAGTGCCGTTGTTGCCGTCGTTGATGCGGACGCGCATGAACACATGGTTGCCCGGAGTGAAACGCGTGTTGGCAGTAGCCTCGCTTACGAACCAACCGGAATAGGAACCTTCGCTATCGGCAGTGAAAACGCCGTAGCCGCCTTCAGTTTCCATGCTTGGACTTGTGGTGCGGTAGAAGTTCTGACCATTGACGTAGATGATGTTGCCAGCGCCATTGGCAGTGGCTCCGTCGGTGGCGTCAACAATCTGATTGATATAGCGATAGGTCGCATTTGGCGTCAGGTTGGAGAGTGTCAGACGGAATGCATAAGGCAGACGGTTGTTGTTGGTGCCGTTCATGCCCTGGATGTACAACGGTACGATGGCTTCGCTGATGCTTGGTGCGTCGCCGCTCGTCACGGAACCATTCAGCGTGACGGTGCAAGTTGCCTCGCCACCTTCGTGAACGATGGTGCCTTCGTATGTACCGACTTCAAGATCTGCTTTCAGACGGACGTAAACCGTTACAGGCTGGCCTGTGATGACGCTGTCCGCGAAAGGAACCTCCAAAGTGCTGCCAAATGTGTCGCCAGTGAGCGAAATCTCGAAATCGTCACTTGCGACAACGGAGATGTTGCCAGAGCCGACCAATGCTGATGCCGTAAGTTCGTAGGTCTGTGCTTCAGAAGGACCTTGCGACACAACGTAGGTAAGGCCGTTGACAGCCTGTGGCGTTGCAGTGATGGTAGGTCCGGCTTCTCCTGACATCAGCATGATGTCATCAACCTCCCAAGCCGAAGCAACGGAGTCGTTGGATGTGTATTTGTATGCCACATAACAGTTGTTGCCGCTGAAAGCGTCCATGTTGATGTCGCCTGACTCAACCCAAGCCCAACTTCCTGACGAAAGCGGGCAGGTGATAGGCTGCCATGTCGCTGTCGATGGATTGCTGCCATCATAATCGTTGGAGAAGAACACTTCAATGTCATTTCCTTGGAAGTTCTTGGCAGTTCTGAATGACAACCTCACATTCTCGTACGAATCCAAATCGAATGCAGGAGAGATGAGCCAGTCTTCATTGGCGCCGTGGTTGTAGGCGTTGATGTAAGCGTAGTGGTTGTTGTTATAGGTAGCAATGTCCCAATTGGTCTCACCGGCAACGCTGACTTCAGTCCAGCCATTCCAATCTTCTTCCCAATCTTGGTTGAAGATCACAGTGACGCCGCCGATTATTTCATAGGTAGCACTGACAACAGCACTATTGTTGTAATCGGCCTTTTCGGCATAAGCCCAGATTGTCATGTTTTCCTCAACGGCAATTGGAGAAACGTATGCTGTCCATGGTCCGTTTTCGCCTGTTGTGCTGTAATAAACCGTGGCGCCTTGTGTCGCGCTTGTGATGGTGACGTTTTGTGCTTCGTAGTATGTGCCGCCGGCAGGATTGAATGTCGGATTAGCAACAGTAGGCGTGCCGCCTTCTCCTTGCATGAAGATGTCGATGAAGAAGTTGTATTCTACAGATGCCATGTTGCTGGTGGCGTATGCGCCGAACTTATAACTCGATCTCAGTGCAAAACCGCGTGCAAAGTTATCGTTGATAATGTTGAATGCGGTGTAGTTAGGCACCATGGCTGTCGCTGCTGACGTGCCTGTAGAGATGCCCCACGCAGAATTGTCAGACGTGTTGGAGAAGTCTGTTCCACTTCCTGGATAGCCGATGGTGTCGCCAGCCGCATTGATGAATATGAATGATGTGTCAGCGATGACCACATTCCAATAGTAGGTTTCTGCGCTGTTGGCGATTGCGGCAGGCATGATTTCGTCATCGCCTGATGTCACTGTGGTGCATGCAACGCCGTCAGGTTTGCCTGATGCAACTGATGGCATGGCGTAGTAGTTGCTGGCCGTGCTGTTATAACGTGCCGCCAAGATGACTTTGCAACCGTTGGTGAGTTCCGAAGCCGAAGCGATGCGTCTCCAGTCGTCACCAGAGCCTTCTTCGCCGACATTGCCGTTACAAGTCACTGCGACGCTTGTTGCGCCAGTGGAACTGATGGCAATCTGTTCGCTATTGTACGTTCCTACAGCCAGACCAGCCTTCAGACGGACATAGATTGTCGTATCGGCAAGAACGCCGTTTGATGGCGACAAAACGATTGAAGACTGTGCTGTGAAGCCACTTCCCGAAACGGTGGATATTTCATAATCCGTGGCCTGAGCAATGGTGACATCGTTGGTCAGATTGAGTCCCGATACCGTGAACGACTGTTCTGCGGACGGGCCATTGCCGACGACATAGGTGAATCCGCCCAATGTGGTTGGCGTCGCTGTCAGTATTGGATTTGAAGTGCTGCCGACAAGCAGGATGTCATCGACTTCCCATGCTGCCGCAACACTATCGGTACAAGTATATTTGAATCCAACGTAGCAATTTGTTCCGCTATATGAACTCAAATCGATGCTGCCCGATTCTGTCCATGTCCAACTTCCTGTTGACAAGGTGCATGGCAGTGCAGTCCATGTCGCACTACCTGGGTTGGTACCGTCGTAGTTGTTCGAGAAGAACACTTCAAGGTCGTGGCCAGGGTAGTTCTTGGCTGTCTTGAAAGTGAGCGTAGGATTGTCGTAATTGTTCAGGTTGAAGGCAGGCGAGATGCACCAGTCGGTGTTGGCGCCGTTATTGTATCCGTTTACGGAAGCGTAATGGTTGCCGCTGTATAACGCAACGCTCCATTGCGCCGTACCTTCGACATTGACAAATGTCCAGCCGTTCATTTCGCCTTCCCAATCTTGGTCGAAGATGGCGACAACGCCCAACTGAATGGTATATACCGCCGTTGCGATAGCGCTTGGGTTATAATCTTCTTTTACGGCGATGGCTTTCACTGTGGTGGTCTCGCTGATGGTCAGGGCTGACGTGTAAACAGGGCTTGTCTCGGTCGGATCGGTGCCATCCAGCGTGTAGTGTATCGTCGCGCCTTCTGTGGAACAGGCTATTGTCACGGTCTGAGCCGCATAATAGGTGCCTGCAGCAGGAGTGAATGTCGGTGTCGCAACAGTCGGCGTGCCTCCGTTACTTTTCACGAACATGTCGATGAAGAAGTTGTATCCCGATGCATTGCTTCCGGTCATGTTGCTTGTGGCATAGGCGCCGCAACTATGGTAGGTGTTGTTGATGGCGAAAGCACGTGTAGTGGTGCTGTCATTGACGATTTTGAAAGCCGTGTAACTTGGCACCATAGATGCCGTATCGGAGACGCCCCGCGACACGGTCCATGATGTCTTGTTACCACCCATGACAAAACTCGTGCTTGATCCGTAGCCGATGACATCACCATTATTATTTGTAAAGGTGTAACTCGATCCGCTGACGTTTACAGTCCACACGTACGTATTTTCATCGGCGACTATGGATGCTGGAATGATTTCGTCGCTGCCTGAAGTCTCGCTGATGAACTGGGTGCTTTGCAGCTTGCCGCTGGTAAGCGTATTCTGCAACGCAACGTAATTCGTAGCAATGTCGTTGTAACGTGCCGCCATAATCAGTTGACTTCCATCGGTGAGTCCTGAAAGATCGGCAATCCTGACATAATCGACAGTGCCACCGCCATTTTCAGTAACCGAGCCTAACAGTCTGACATACAATGCGTCGCCACCTTCGGTAGTGATTGTCAACGTGTCGTTATAGGTCCCGATTTCAAGACCTTCCTTGAGACGGACATAGATGTTCAGATTATTGAAGCCGCCAGAAAGCGGAGGATAGACGTACATCGGGCTTTCGGGATCGAAGAGGCTGCCGCCAACGGAAGAAATCTCAAAATCAGCCGGAGGCGTGAGTGTCACTTTATCTGTAAGATAATGTCCTGATAGGGCGAAGTTTGCAATTTCGGACGGCCCGTTGCCGTGGACATAATTCATGCCGCTAACCATGTTAGGATCAGCGGTGAGATTCGGGCGGTGCGTGTACTGAATGTCGTCTGCACTGCTCACTCTGAGTTGCAGCGTGTTGTAAGCGCTGAGCACGCCAGTAACCGTGACAAGGTCGCCAGCCAACATGCCGGCAACAGTCGGAATGCGGTAGATGACCATGGAGTTGGTATCCTGTCTGATTTCAGTGCTTCCACTGGTATTGATTGTGCCGATGATGGCGTTTTCAATCTTTACGCGTGTCGATTGCAACATGTTTTCGTCAGCGAAATCCGCATTGATAGCGGCAATCGAGAGTGTTTCAGTCGGCAAGGCGTTTCCTGTCGAGATAATGATGAAGGATGCCTGGCTTGAACCGTTGATGCCGCTCAGTTCGACAAGATTATGATATACCGTCTTGGTTCCGATAGCCTCAACGATATCGCCGGGAGCCAAAGCAGTTGGCACTGTGCCTGTGTTAAGATACAGCACGATGCCGGCCGTGGAATCCTGAATGTAAACATTTCTTCCATCAATGAAAGTGACAATGCCTTCGACACAAGCCGAAGCATTATTGTCCAAAGCCCGCGCAGCGGCAATGGTGATAGGACTGACAAATTGATATGTGGCTGATGCTATTGCGCTGTTTTCCAGTCCCGTCAGCACGCCCATGGCCTTGATGGTCATGTCTGCCGTCACGCTGATGGCAGATGAATATACCGAACTGCTGGTAGTAGGATCTGTGCCGTCGGTCGTGTAATAAATCGTGGCTCCTGCGGTAGCGCATGAGATGGTGACATTTTGCGCCGTCATGAAACTGCCTCCTTCAGGCGAGAATGTTGGCGTCTTCACAGCACTCGGAACAGGAGCAGGACCAAAGACGAAGAACTCTATCTGAGTTAGTTTGATGTTGGTGCCAATTGTTGTGTAAGCACGCCAGTCCTGATTATTGTAAACACCTAAATACCTTGATTGCCCGTTATGCTTGATACCATGATAGTCGGGGGCAGAAGCATCCGTGATATCCAAAGTCCAGACTTTCTCGGTGTTGGTGCCGATTCTGACACCATTATTTGCGTTAGTGGTATAAAGCCATCGGGTGATGTCGCCGGCAGGATAAAGGGTATGGCCTCCAGTAGTGGCCACGACATTCCAAAGCAGCGAATCAGAGACAGGACCGACGATGGAGTCACCACTGATGCTCACCGCGATTGCCGGTGGGGCAGATGCAGTGCCGTTCTGATAGGAGAGCGCCTTGCCGCTATGAACATCAACAATCATATAGGTGCTGGTGTCGTTCACAAGGGTATGGGAACTGATCTTGTGGAAAATCGGCACATAAGACACGGCAATGCTCTTGATTTTTCTATGGCCGCTTGTGCCGCCAATAGTAAACTTGACGGAAGAAGAAGTGCCTGTCCATGTAGGCGATGCGAAGGTGCCGACATCCGTGGTGATGGCATTGCTTCCATCACTTGCGCCAAATGTTAGGGTGATTTTCGTGATTTGTACCGATTCGCCTACGACCGTAAACGTATTTCCGCCATAGCAACGGATTGCAGTGCCGGTATTAAAATATTTCGGCGTATTGGTACCGGTTCCTTTTGAAAAACTGACGAGCAGGTTTGCGTTAATAGGAACGTCAGTTATCACCAATTCATTGGCATAACCTTGCTGTGAAAAGTCAATGGTGTCGGCAGTACGAATCTGCCCCCATGATGTGAGACTCGCTACTAGCAGCGAAAACACTGCTATTACGAAGGTGATTTTTTGTTTCATTTGTTGAGTAACAATTTGATATTTAATAATATAATTTAATATTCGGATAAAAAGACATATTAGGCAAAATTAAGCAAATTGCTTTTATTGAAAGGTATTGCACCTGAAAGAGTTATCAACATAGGTTGTTGATAAATACGAACAGCCGTTTTATTGTTTATTAATTCTTTTTGGCAAGAATATTTTCTTATTTTTGCATCGGACAAAATCCTATCTATTAAAGACTAATCGCTAATGAAAAGATTCCTACAAAATACGTGGATTGCGGTCTTGGCGCTTGCGGCGATTGCCGTTGGCTCGTGTTCGGCACAAAAAAACGCCGCTCAGAGAGAACGTCTTCAGCACGAACTGGATTCTGTGAATCAAATCATTCACAGCAGGGAAGGCGCTTGCATTTACGGCTCTCCTGAAGTGCTTCAGCAGTATGGCAACGAAAACCGCCAACTAAAGGCTCAGGCCGACTCCTTGCAGAAGGAAATAGATAAACTCAAATGAGTTGACGCCCGTTTGAATCCATGCGGGTCTGTTCTCGCTTCCCAAGCATACAAAATGGGAAACGAGATGGTTGCCGTGCAGCAAATGAATATCTGAATAACACATCGTTATGGCAATGGACAAACATAAGATTCCCTTGGCGAAAAGGCTTGCTCTGGAATTGAATCACGCTGTCCAGAAGCAAAGGGCGGAAGAACATCATCTTCATCAACTATTCTGGGAATGCACCCTACGTTGCAATCTCGCTTGCCGTCATTGCGGCAGCGATTGCCGAACCATTGCCGAACAAAGCGACATGCCATTTTCCGATTTCAGGAAAGTGCTCGACGACATCAGGACAAATACCAATCCTTCCGAAATCATGGTCATCACCACAGGTGGCGAGCCGCTTATGCGTAAGGATTTGGCCGACTGCGGCCGACAAATCACGGAAATGGGTTTCGTATGGGGCATGGTGTCGAACGGCATGCTTCTCGACAAGGACAAACTGGCCGAACTTGTCCATAACGGATTGAAATCCATTGCAATAAGTCTTGACGGTTTTGAAGACGACCACAACTGGATGCGTGGCAACAACGACAGTTACCGGCTGGCCCGACAAGCCATCGCTGCGCTTGCCGAAACTCAAGGCATCGTCTGGGATGTCATCACCTGCGTGAATCAAAGGACTATACAATATCTTCCGCAATTCCGCGACGATCTCATCAGCATGGGCGTGCCGAAATGGCGGCTTTTCACGGTTTTCCCATTCGGGCGCGCCGCCAATGAACCCGACCTTCATCTGTCTGACGATCAGTTTGTTGAGATGATGGAATTCATCAAGCAGACCAGAGCGGAGAATCGCATCAAGACCAGTTATGGCTGCGACGGCTTCCTCGGCGCTTACGAAGGCGAAGTGCGCGACCATTTTTTCACCTGCAGCGCCGGCATCAACATCGCGTCGGTGTTGGCGGACGGCTCCATATCGGGCTGCCTGAGCATCCGCAACAATTACCATCAAGGAAACATCCATCAAGATTCGTTCTGGGATGTGTGGCAGAACCGATTCAAGACCTACCGCGACCACGGCTGGATGAAAACGGAACAGTGCGCCGACTGCAAGGTCTGGCGCTATTGCCAAGGCAACGGCATGCATCTGCGTGACGATGAAGGCAAGTTGCATCTATGTCAGTATGAGATGATTGCACGCCATTTCAATAAAAATACGAAGTGATGAAAACCAACCGCATCTTCATCGTCGGCTACATGGGAGCAGGAAAAACGACAACGTCTAAACGTCTGGCCAACAAACTGGGATGGGATTGGCTCGACACCGACACGGCAATAGAAGAACAGCAGCATAAGTCCGTCGAAGACATCTTCAAGGAGTTTGGCGAAGAACGTTTCCGTGCACTGGAGTCTGAAATGCTTAAGCAGACAGAGTCAAGGAATGGCATAGTCGTATCAACAGGCGGTGGAACACCGTGTTACAACGACAATATGGAATGGATGAACGCACACGGATTCACCATTTTCATTCAAGTCAGTCCGGAAAGCGCCATCAACCGCATCGTAAATTCGAAGCGCCACCGTCCTTTATTGGATGGAAAAACTCCTGACGAACTAAAGGAATTTGTCCGCGCTCATTACGAATTGCGACTGCCATTCTATCAGAAAGCCCAGATGTGCATAAAAGGGGAGAGTCTCAACGTGGACGATATCATCGCCATGATGGAACTTCATGAAAGCCATTGCCACGAATGACAATGGGACTTGAAAGAGAGAAAAACTTTCGCTGATTACTGTTCGGAAATTTCCGACTTGAACGTCTCCATGAACTTCTGCCATTCCGTAGTCTTGAAAGCATCTTCAGCGAAATAGTGCAGCATCGGTTCGAAGTCATTTGCCGGCTGATAGCCATGAATGGCTTGTATGACCTTCATTTCCTCGTTCATCACCACATAAGACGGATACGACATTTCGCCATTCAGCAGCGCCGCAGCAAGTTGATGCGTGCCACGTCTGCCATCGGTGCGGGGCGTGTTTACAAATGTATAACCCGCAAACGCTATCGTGTCCATTCTTTCGGCGTTGAATTTCACGGCATAATAATGCTCGTTCATGTATCTGGCTATCACTTCGTTAGAAAATGTCTCCTTGTCCATGCGCTTGCACCAGCCGCACCAGTCCGTGTAAACGTCGATGAAAATCTTCTTGGGATGTTGCTTGCAGGCTTCGATGGCGTCCGAAAACTCCATCCACTGGATCTTGGTTTCCTGTGCCTTGACGCCAAGGCTGGTGAGAATTAACATTGTGATAATTATATGTTTTTTCATGTCAATGGCGAATAGATTTGAGTTTGTCCATTTCGCGTTTGGAGTCTTTGGCTTTAAGGTCCTCGCGCTTGTCGAAGAAGTGTTTGCCTCGCGCCAAGGCGATGTCCAATTTGGCCAAGCCTTTGTCGTTGATAAACAATGTGACAGGGATAATGGTGAATCCCTTTTCCTGGACTTTGCCTTTCAGTTTTCGCAGTTCGCGTGCTGTCAGCAAAAGTTTACGGTCGCGCTTGGGAACATGATTGTTGTAAGTCCCCAACGTGTATTCCGCAATGTGCATGCCAAGAACGAACAGTTCATTACCTTTAAACGAGCAGTATGAATCAGCCAGACTTGCTTTGCCTTCGCGAATCGACTTTATCTCCGTGCCTGTCAGGACAATGCCCGCAGTCAAGGTCTCCACAAGGAAATACTCGAATGTCGCCCTCTTGTTACGGATGGTGATGCTGTTGCCGCTTTTCTTGTTGTTGTCCATGATGCCGCAAAGATACGCATTTTTCAGCAGTCCGATGATGGCCATGAATTGACCAAAGTTTATCAAGCAAAATGAGAATATTCGGAAAAACAGTATCTTTGCACTGCAACACAAAACGAAATCAAAGCAATGGAAACAAGCAATATCAGATTATATTCATTGACTTACAGTCAGATGAAAACCTACATGCTGGCATTGGCATTCGTCGCCGGCAACATCATTCTGCCGCAACTCTGTCATCTTATCCCAGGGGGCGGACTGATGCTGCTCCCGATTTATTTCTTCACTTTGGTCGGCGCATACAAATACGGATGGAAAGTCGGACTTCTGACCGCCATAGCGTCACCGCTGGTCAACTATGCCTTGTTTGGCATGCCGGCGCTTGCCATGGTTCCAGTCATCATGCTGAAATCGGGATTGCTGGCCGTTTTCGCGGGATTAGCCGCAAATCACTTCAAGAAAATCAGCATCGCCATCCTCGCCTTGGTGGTCATCGCAGCGCAACTGGCTGGCGTCTCAGCGGAATGGCTGATGACGGGAGATTTCATGACCGCTCTGCAAGGTCTTCGGATAGCAATACCAGGAGTGGTGCTGCAGATTTTTGGCGGTTATGCCGTCATAGCATACCTGCTGAAGAACTGATAACAAGAACTTTACAACGCTTAAGACAGGTGCCGATTACACCTTGTCGATGTTAGAGTCGTCTTCGATGCGAAGATTGTCGATGATGAAGTTTTGTCTCTCGGCGGAGTTCTTTCCCATGTAATAGTTTAGCAACTCCTTGATTCCGAAGTCGTAACGAAGTATTACGGGGTCCAGACGTATGCTTGGTCCGATGAAACCTTTGAACTCATCGGGAGAGATCTCGCCCAAACCTTTGAATCGTGTGATTTCGGCCTGCTTGCCACACTTCACGATGGCATCGACACGTTCCTCGTCGCTATAGCAATAATAAGTCTCTTTTTTATTTCTCACCCTAAACAGCGGAGTCTGAAGGATATAGACATGGCCGTTTTTGACGATGTCGGGATAAAACTGAAGGAAGAACGTCAGCAGGAGCAGGCGGATGTGTTTTCCGTCAACATCGGCATCGGTAGCGATAACGATGTTGTTGTATCTCAGGTCTTCGATGTTCTCGTCAATATTCAGTGCGGCTTGCAAAAGGTTGAACTCCTCGTTTTCGTAGCAGACTTTCTTTGACATACCGAGACAATTCAACGGTTTGCCTCTAAGGCTGAACACGGCTTGTGTCTGCACGTCACGGCTTTTCGTGATGCTTCCCGATGCGGAATCGCCTTCGGTGATGAATATGGTGCTGTCGAGCCGTTTTTCATGTGTCGTGTTAAGATGGATGCGGCAGTCGCGCAACTTGCGGTTGTTCAGACTGACTTTTTTGGCGCTTTCGCGGGCGGCCTTCTTGATGCCAGCGATTTCCTTTCTTTCCTTCTCGTTGGCAAGTATCTTCTGCTGAAGCACCGACACCGTTTCGGGATTCTTGTGAAGGTAATTGTCGAGATGGCGTTTCAGAATATCGAAAACATAGGTCTTGAGAAAAGGACTGTCGTTAGTGCCGTCGGGATTATTGGGTGCAAGATGGGTGGATCCGAGTTTGGTCTTGGTCTGGGCCTCGAAAACAGGCTCCTGTATGCGCACGCACAAGGCGCAAATCAAACCCTCGCGGATGTCGGCAGGCTCATATTCCTTCTGATAGAACTCGCGCACCACACGAGCGTAGGCCTCGCGGAATGCCGACTGATGCGTTCCGCCTTCAGTGGTATGCTGCCCGTTGACAAACGAATAGAAATAGTCGGTGGACTGCCCGTTGACATGGGTGAATGCCGCTTCGAAATCGCCATCCTTGATGTAGATGATAGGGTAGAGCCCTTCGCCTTCCATATTGTTCTGAAGCAGGTCCAAAAGACCATTCTTCGAGATGTATCGCTTGTCGTTATACGTTATGGTCAGGCCTTTGTTCAGATAGGAATAATTCAGGACACGTTTCTCCACATATTCGTCAACATAGTGGTAATTGCCGAATACCGCTGAATCGGGAATGAACTCGACAAGTGTGCCGTTTGCTTCCGTCGCATTGTCGATGATTCCTGAATCTTCGACGAGTGTGCCTTGTCTGAATACAGCCGCACGCGACTTGCCATCACGTATCGACTGCACCCTGAAGTAGGATGATAGCGCGTTTACGGCCTTCGTGCCGACGCCATTCAGTCCCACCGATTTCTGGAACACCTTGCTGTCGTATTTGGCGCCTGTGTTCAGTTTGGACACTGCCTCGATAATCTTTCCAAGCGGAATGCCACGGCCATAGTCCCTGATGCTGACCTTTTTCTCAGTCGCATCTATTTTGATATCGATCTTCTTGCCGAAACCTGATGAAAACTCGTCTATCGCATTGTCAACGACCTCTTTTATGAGGACATAGATACCGTCATCCTGTGAAGCGCCGTCGCCCAGTTTGCCAATATACATTCCCGGACGACGCCTGATGTGATCCATATCATCAAGATGGATAATGCTCTCATCATCATACTTATTCTGAATAACGGTGATGTCATCGCTTGGCGAAAACATGTCCTGTTCCTTGTCGTCTGTGAATTCCTCTGCCATTGAAAACAGTTTTTGCAAAATTACGAATTTTCCGATTACCATCGAAACCAAAGGTGCCTGCAATAAAATAAAAACGCTGATTCTATCGGCACGAAATCAAGAGCAGAACTTACTTCCCGTCAGCCACGCCCTTATTCTTACTGATAAGGATTCTGAATTCATCCTTCGCCCAAGTCCAATCGGTTTTGTCCAACAGAAACTCCGACAGCCTGATTCCTGTAACTTTATGAAATACAATCCATTGATAGACAACAGTTACCGTATAGGTTATGCTTGCCGAAATTGCCGCGCCTGAGATGCCGAATCGGGGCACCAGCAGATAAACCGCAGGAATCGTCACGGACAACCCGATCAGCGATGCGAACAGATTGTACTTGGGCTTGTCGGTGCCCGAGAAGTAATGGCTGAAAATGGTGTTTGCCGCCAACATGACGATGCCCGGAGAAAGAATAACAATGACTTGCTTGATTTGGGAAAATTCCTTCGACAACACCCATTCATAGAACGATGTCGGGAGCACGCAGATGATGACCAGTGCAATGATTGTCAGCACGAGACATAGTTTCATGAAACGCACCGTAAGCCGCGCCGCGACATCACCGTCTTCGGTATTTGAAAGTTTCGAGAACTGAACAAGCGAAATGCTATGGCCGATAAGTTTCACGCCTTCGCTCACCTGCACGCCGGAGCCGTAAATGCCGACATCTTTCTTGCTGCAATAGGAGTCAAGGAGAAACATACTCAAACGTTTGTTGAGAATATGCGCCAAAGTGGACAGTTGAATGATGCCGCCATAGTTGAACATCTCTTTTACCGTCTGCCGAATGGGGTCGAGATCCTCTTTTTTCAGATATTTCAATATCATGGAGCATCCGACAATGGTTCCCGTGACATAACCCGCCAGTTGGGAATAGACGAAAGCGTGTGCGTCGCGGATGTTGAAACAGAAGATGAAAATGGCGAAAGACGAGACCTGAACAAGGAACTGCACCATGAAGGCCACATTGGCGGCATTGACTCTTTCCTTGCCAAGCAGGATGTTCATGTTGAAGTTATGGAAACTGTAAATGAAGACAAGCAGCAATGTGATGCCCGCATATCCTTCAGGGACAATGTGATGGAAGAAATTGGGAGTGAATGACAAGCCCCAGAACAACAGCGCGTAAAACGCCATGACAAGAAAAATCCACGAGAAAGACACTGTCAGCAGCGTGGAGACCTTCTTTCGTGGCGTGAAATACACCAAGCCGCTTCCGGCGAGAAGTTCCACACCTATAAGCATCAGCGTGACGTCGGTCTGTACCAGCACGTCGATGCCCCATTCCCTGGCGCCGACCAATTTTGAAGCCAGCATCAGCGTCACAAGGGAAGAAACGGCATTCAGCCCCCTCGTCAATCCGGTTCCGATGATTTTCTTAAACATCTTTCTTCTTGAATTTCAACCCTATCTGGTGAAACATGCCGGCGATGGTGAACGAAAAACGCTTGCCGTCAAACACGGTCATGCTATCGTTGCCGTTCAGAGTATGAAGGCCGCGCCCGAAATGCGATTTGCTGAATGGAACTATATGTGTAATAACGACTTCCGAATATCGGTCATCCGACATCTCACTGACTTCGTTAAGACATACCGCGGTGCCATAATAGCGCACACAGCGTTGCGCCGGACGCAACAGTCTGTCGCCCAAATCGATGAATGCACCCGCCATGCGCGCATCACCGCAATCGATTTTTACCGGATTATTGTAATAAGCCTGATAAGGCCCGCGTAAATCATTGGCAATGAAGCGATAAAGTTTGACGCTCGCGAAATCCTTCTGAGTCAGGAACAAATTCCACTTTCCGTCCCTGAAACACAATGTGGAATCCACAGCCTTGATGCCGTCAAGCAAGACGCAATCTTCTGCGAGCGCGAGTTTGTCTTCATCAAACCGGTATAAGGTCAAACGGTTTGATTCGTTTGCTTCAGGAAGGCAATAAACCTTGCCATCATATTCAAACACAAATGGATAGGAGAGATGGAACGGCTTTTCAAGGACGATATGGACGACCTTGAACTTCTCCGATTTCAAGGCTGCGGAGATATGCCCTCTGCCACTCTTGTAATCGTAACTCTCGAAAAACAGATAAGTATCTTTCGATGTCGTAATGACAAATGGGTCAGCATAATACGATGACAAGTGCTTGCGTCTCAGCCAACGCACTTGGCTCGCGTAGCGGGAAGGATCTTCGATAAAGTCCTTGATTGGCGCATCGACATAAGCCACATCCCAGTCCTCCTGGCGAAACACATCGTGCAGATGGAAACGGAGCCTTCTTGTTACGCACAAAATCCAGTATCTCAGCATCTGACAGTTGTTTGGCGCATGATAGACCTTGGCTTTCGATGCCGATTCGCTGGCCGTGATGCTGCCAAGCCTCTTCAGTTCATTGCAGACTTGCAAAGGCATAGTCTCGCTTTCGAAGTACAACTGGTTGAGATGGACCTTGTAGGAATGGAGAATGGTAGGATAGAAGACCTTCTTTAGAATGACGCCTTTGTCGAGCGATTCTGTAAGACGTTGCAAGACAATGCCATTGACAGGTACGTCTTTCATGAACTCCCAGAAACCAGGAGGCGCGCCACGGAACTCCATCTCGTCGTCATGATGAAACGACCAGATTCCTTGACTTGCCGCATCGAGAATGGAACCAGAAAGGATGTTGAAGCCGAATCGCAAGATGAAGTCAAGATGCTGTTGCTGAATATATTCCACATCGTGATTCGAAAACACTGTGGCGATGCCGACATGGTCGGGCACACACGACATGATCTCGACATTGTCACTGTCGATATACTCTTTCAATTCAACCCGTTTTTTACATTCGGGCTTGAACTGATAGTGATTCCAGACTTGGAAAAAACATTTGCGAACCGGATAATGAAAGACTTTGCTGAAGAAACCCTGTTTTGCATGACTTTCATCGTTACGGATGACCATGGAAAGGATTATGCCATTGTCCGTCAACATTTTAACAGTCTCGGCCTGCCATAGTTCCACTTCCATGGAATCAACCATGATTCCGAATCTCAATGTCGTGTCAGTTCCTTCCATCGTGATATTTGAAAACAAAGATACAATTCTTTTGCAAAGCAATCGTTACAAACCTATATTTCTGTCAGAACGTCGAAAAACGGAAAAAATTCAACGGAATGGCAATCATTTGAACCAAGAGTTTTATCTTTGAGCAATTTTTGAGAATGAAGTTATCCATCATCATTGTAAATTACAACGTCGAGCATTTCCTCGAACAGTGTCTTTATTCGGTGCGGCGCGCGCTGAATGGCATAGAAGGGGAAGTGTATGTCGTTGACAACAATTCAGTTGACGGATCACTTAAGATGCTTAACAGCAAGTTCCCTGAAATCAAGTTGATAGCCAACAAGGAAAATGTCGGATTCAGTCGCGCCAACAACGAAGCGATTAAAATATCCACAGGCGAATATGTCTTGCTCTTGAATCCCGACACCTTGGTGGAAGACGACACATTCAGCAAGACGATTGCCTTTATGGATGCGCACCCTGACGCAGGCGGTCTCGGCGTGAAGATGATGGACGGCAAAGGGCGGTTTCTGCCTGAATCCAAACGCGGCCTGCCTACACCGGCGACTGCTTTTTACAAGATGACGGGACTCACGAGACTGTTCCCAAAGTCAAAGCGTTTTGCACACTATTACATGGGCAATCTCCCTGACGATCAGACCAATGAAGTGGAGATTCTGTCCGGCGCCTTCATGCTGTTGCGCAGAGAAGCACTCGACAAAATCGGACTTCTTGACGAGACGTTTTTCATGTATGGCGAAGACATCGACTTGTCGTACCGAATCACGCTTGGCGGATACAAGAACTACTATTTTCCCGAGACGCGCATCATCCATTACAAAGGTGAAAGCACGAAGAAGACCAGCGTAAATTACGTATTGGTGTTTTACAAGGCGATGGAAATCTTCGCCAAAAAGCACTTCGGACGCAAAAGAGCATCATCGTTCTCATTCCTGATCAACATTGCAATCTATTTCAAGGCTTTTCTGGCTCTGCTGTCACAGTTTTTCCGCAAGGCCGTGATTCCGCTGCTCGATGCCATTCTTGGCTATGGCGGACTCGCCGCCATCAGTTACATCTGGGGTAGAAGCACCATCTACGCGGGAACAGGAACCTATCCCGCCATTCTGTTCGCCCTCGTCTTGCCCGCTTACATCCTTATTTGGCTTTTGACCACCTATCTGTGCGGCGGCTACGACAAGCCTTACAGCATCGGAAAGAGCGTGTTGGGAATCTCGATAGGCAGCGTATTCGTCCTCATGCTATATGCCTTGCTGCCCGAAAGCATGCGTTTCTCGCGTGCCCTGATTCTCTTTGGAACCATCTGGCTCGCCCTGATGGTAAGCCTGATACGCCTGATAGGATACCTCACCGGCAATGACGCCTTTAGGTTGTATAATGCCGCAAAGAAACGCTTTCTGCTGATAGGAAGTGCAGAAGAGACCAATCGCGTGAAAACGCTGTTGCAGAGCACTTCAATAAAGCCTGATTTCATCGGACTGGTCACATCATCGACACAAGCCGAAGTGCCCGACGGCTTCATCGGCAATATGCGCCAGGTGCCCGACATCATCACCATCTACAAAATCTCCGAAGTCATCTTCTGCTCAAAAGACATGTCGCTCCAAGTCATCATCGACAAGATGGTGGAATGGCACACCTCCAACGTCGATTACAAGATTGCTCCGGAAGACAGCCTGTCCATCATCGGAAGCAATTCCATCAACACCCGTGGCGATCTATACACCATTGATATTAAGGCGATTGACACTAAACCAAACCGACGCAACAAGAGATTCTTCGACATCATTCTCTCAATCTTCAGCATCGTCTTCTGGATTCCAATGGCTTTGCTTGTTGACCGCCCCGTGAATTTCATAAGAAATGCCATTCTTGTCCTCATCGGCAAGAAGACATGGGTAGGCTACTGCCCATTGGCAAAGGACGACAAACTGAAGTTGCCGGCCATCAAAAAGGGTGTTTTCAATCCCGCTTCGAACCTCGACCCCAAAGTGTTGGAAGATGCCGAGTTCGTTAGCAAGTTGAACCTGCTCTATGCACGTGATTATACCGTGTGGAAAGATCTTGAAATCTTTTTCAAGGCAATATCAAAGCATTGACAATCAATAATAAACATAAAAAAAAGGCGGGGAAACCCGCCTTTTTCATGTGACCGATGTCAACGTGTCATTTCATCGCATGCTTGTAGCCGTTGAGTTTATTCCAGTCGCCACGGGTGAAGTCCGGCACCTTGACCGGCGTACCGTTGTTGGCGATGGAAGCGGCTGTGAGTTCGCCGATGCACGACCATTCGGCAGCATCATAGACGTCTTCATCCAAAGGAAGACCGTTATGCAGACAATAAATCAAGCGGTAATCCATGATGAAATCCATGCCGCCGTGACCGCCCACTTCCTTGGCTTTCTCTTCGATGTCCTTGGCAATGGGGCTCTTGTATTTCTCCATGATGGAATCCTTCAGCGATTCGGACATGAACTCATGTCCCGAAAGGTCTTCGTGATCGGGAAGGACGTTGTCCGGGATGTTTTCCTCAAGCAATGTCAAGCCTTCAATGGGGTATTTGTTGGCAAAACCCTTTGTTCCAGTGAGTTGATACAGACGATTATAAGGTCGTGGCGTGTAAACATTGTGTTCGAGCAGGATGGTTTTGCCTTTTTCCGTCATTATCATCGTCGTGGTGATGTCGCCATTGGCGAAAGTGTCAACGCCCATCTTTTCTTTGGCGATTTTCAAGCCATTATATGACGGTGTTGCCATCGAAACGAGATAATTCATCTTGTCGCCTCTGTGGATGTTCATGACTTGGCAAAGTGGGCCGAGTCCGTGGGTAGGATAGACGTCGCCACTATGTTTCTGGTCGAAGTCGAGACGCCAGTTGCCCTGATAATAAGGCCAAAATGGCTCAAGGTTATGGATATATGCGCCTTCGCCATGAATGACCTCGCCAAACAGGCCTTGTTGCGCCATGTTCAGGCAGGTGAGTTCGAAGAAGTCGTAGCAGCAGTTCTCCAGCATCATGCAATGGCGCCGTGTCTGCTCCGACACGTCAACGAGTTGCCAGCATTCGGCCACACTCGTCGCAGCAGGCACCTCGACGACCACATGTTTGCCGTGCTGCATGGCATACACCGCCATCGGGACGTGATGCAGCCAATCTGTACAGATGTAAACAAGATCGATGTCATCACGCTGGCAGAGTTGTTTCCAGCCTTCTTCGCCACTATACTGGGCTGCACGCGGCAAACCCTTGGCGTCAAGAACCTCTTTCTGGACCTTCTCAACACGGTCGGGAAGCAAATCGCACAAGGCGACAACCTTCACGCCATCGATATAGGTCATGCGGCTCACAGCATCAGGACCACGCATGCCCAATCCGATGAAGCCGATACGAACGACGTCGATTGGAGCCGCGGCGAACTGCAGCATGCTCTTCTGATTATCAAGACGTTCAGGCTCATTAAAGACGATGACGCCATCTTTTATACGATAATTGGAATTCGTGCCCTTATCTTGTGCTTTCAGACTGAATGAAAACAGCAACACACTGATTGACAGTAGGGCAAGCCGAATAAGAAATGTTTTTCCTTTCATATCAATGAAGTTTTAAGGTGTAAAAATAGGAATTTCTTCTTTCGACATCCTTCAAGACCGTGTTTTTATTATTTTCGCAGTAAATCTTACAAACGATGGACAACGTTTTCGACATCACCAGCCATTTCCAACTTCATGGCGTCCCGACCGATATTCAGCCGCTTGGAAACGGCCTTATCAACGACACTTACAAGGTCTTCATCGAAGGGCAACAACAGCCGGCCTACGTGTTGCAACACATCAACAACGCCATCTTCCAAGACGTTGACATGTTGCAGGACAACATCGAGAAGGTGACGAGCCACATCCGTCAGAAATTACTTAAAGCAAAGGTTGATGATATAGACCGTAAAGTATTGTCATTCATCAAGTCTGATAATAGCAAAACCTACTATTTCGATGGAGAGAAATACTGGCGCATGATGGTTTTCATCAAAGATTCGTTCACTTACGAGAGCGTCACGCCTGAGTTTTCAAAGATTGCCGGAAAGTCATTCGGAGCGTTCGAAGCCATGCTTTCCGACCTCGACGAACCGCTTGGCGAAATCATTAAGGATTTCCACAACATCGAATTTCGGCTGAAGCAACTGCGTCAAGCCGTTGCCGATGACAAAGCGGGCAGGGTACAAGCGGTCCGTCATTTACTGGACGAAATTGAAAGAAATGCTGACGCCATGTGTCTTGGCGAGCAACTTTACCGTGACGGTCAACTCCCAAAACGCATCTGCCATTGCGACACCAAAGTGAACAATATGCTGTTTGATGCCGATGGTAACGTGTTGTGCATTATAGATTTAGATACAGTAATGCCAAGTTTTGTCTTTTCCGATTTCGGCGATTTCCTCCGTTCGGCGGCAAATACAGGCAAAGAAGACGATAGAGATCTTGACAACGTGAACTTTAACATGGCGATTTTCGAAGCCTTCACGCAAGGCTATCTTGATGGCACACAGTCATTTCTGCTTCCTATAGAACGCGACAACCTTCCGTATGCCGCCACCTTGTTTCCTTATATGCAGGCGGTGCGTTTCCTCGGCGACTACTTGAACGGCGACACCTATTATAAGACAGCATACCCGGAGCACAACCTGGACCGCACCAATGCTCAGTGGAAACTGTTCGAGTCAGCGAAGAGCCAACTCGATGCCATGAATAAAGTAGTGGAAAACGGTTGGCGGTATGAAAAGTTGCCGATTGCGGGCGATTTCTTATCAGGTTACACGAAAGTTGAAGCGGGCTACAATCCTTGAACAACCGACTGTCCCGGCAATTTTTTATACCGCGTGTTAGCCGTTCGGTGTTTATTTTTCTGTCATTTTTCTATCAATTTGCTACTTCGTTTCTATCTGCCGTGCGTTGGCTTTGGTGGCTCTTTTGCAAAACTTGGCTTTAGCGTTGGGCTTGTGCGGTTTTGCAAATGTGCCACCAAATGCGTTGGCTATTGTGCTGTCATTATACACTGTTCAATAATCTTATCAATTTTGTTTCTTTCTGTCGTAATTTGTTGTTTCAAAAGTTCTTGCTTATCTAATTCTGCTTTTATTTCGTCAACGATTTCTTGTTGTTGTGTCTTACTAATTTTTGGCATTTTAATTTTCTTAATTCTGAAAAGTGCCAATTTACCTTGTGAGCCACGTCCTTTGTATTCGTCAATTTGATAAACAGAAGTTTTTGACTGCAAACAGTAGTTTACATATTCGGGTAAATAATTGTCTTTGTCTTTTATGATAAGTCTTGCAAAGTTTTCTGTTATGTTTTCTCCGTCAAGTTCTGCTGGCATAAGCCCACACTTACCAACTGTCGCACCAACAATGGTAAGAAGTATGTCGTTTTCTCTTGCAATGTAGTTTTTTATTGCCTTGTGGTTTTCTTCTGAAATGTATTTGATGTTTTCTATGTCAAATACACCTGACCAACTTAAATCATCTACACGAATGTATTTGTAGTCGGTTTCTTCTTCTGTTATGTTTTGTCCTTTAGGTAAGCGTTTTCCACCTTTAACGTCAACTAATTTGCCAAGCTCAATCCATTCAATGTTTGAAGGATTTTTAATGTAGTTCAAAAAGATATAGCGATATTTTAAGCTGATGTCAAATTTCAATTCTTCATTTGCCAAATCTTCTAATGAAGCATAATGAACAAGCTCTCTTTTCTTCTTGTCAGCATTTTCAATATCAAAGCCAAAATGAATTGCGAAGACATTATCAATAACTTCTTGAGTTGTTTTAATATTTGTTGCTAACTCCGAAATATTTTTTTCGATTAGTTCGATTTCTGTTAAGAGCAAATTACTATTTGAGGACAGTTTGTCAATAGCTACTTTATCAAATTTAATTGTATAAAGGTCATCTTCTTTTAAAGTTGGATAGCCTTTGCCTTGTCTTGAAATTGCAATTAAATTATTAAAGAAAATACTTCTTAATGAATAGTAAATTACTTTATTGTTTTTTCTGGGAATTATGTTGATGAATGCTGAAGTAAAAAATGTTTGTGCGATTTGTTCATTGACATAAACATATTTTTTAAGATTTGGTCTAACCTTAGAAACAAGGATACTGTCTTCAATTGGCTTGATTATATCACCTTTTTCAATTTTCTTGTAGTAATTTTCTTCTTCATCGTTACGTTGATTAAAATTCAGTTTAATGGGTTCAACTTCGCCATTCTTACTAACATTACTTATTTCAGAGTATAAGAAATCATCTTCCAAATTATCAACAGTAACTTTTTCAGATTTTACAATATCAAATAACTCAGAAAATGTGTAAGTCTTATCAGAAGTAGAATTAGATTGAAACAAGATGTAATCTACATCATAGCGGAATGATTTCTCTTTTGATAGAGATGAAAAGTCAATATTTAAAGTGTTCAAAGCCATTCTAATCCCAATTAATTTTTCTCATAAAATCTAACGCAGTCAATTCAATTCCGTCATCTACTAAAACCAAATTATTTTCGTCTGTTCTGTAAAGTTCGTTAGGCATTGGTTTTTCACCGCGTTTGGTTCTTTTGTAACCAACATTTTCAACTTCTGCCATAAACACTTTATAGTTCAATTCCTTTGCAACTTCACCAAAAACCCAATATGTATTTACGAAGCCGAAAACATCTTTTGTTTCCGCATCATACTTGCAGAGTTCTATTAATTCGTCTTGATATTTTTCTATAAGCTGCTTTACTGAAAGTTTGCTGTCGATTTGCTCAATATAATTTTTTAGCATTTTTTCCAGAAGTTCTCTTTCTTCTTTTTCGGTTAAACTTTTTATTGATGGCAATTTCTTTCTGTCTTTGTCTTCTAAGTAAACTGCAACCAAATTTTCGCACCGAGTTTTTAATGTATTCCATTCGTTGCTATGTTTTGCCCAAAGTTTGTCCCACGCTTCAATTTCCTTTTGTGTTTTCTTTTGAGCAAAAAGCAAACTTGTTTTTGTGCTTGTAAAAGGCTCAAATGCTACTTGTGGCAATGATACAACTGCTTTTACCTTGAAATATTTGTAGATAAACAAGCGGATATACTTGTTTTCAGTTGTGTCAAAAACGCTTTCGGGTAAAACAACACCAAGTCTTCCGTTTTCTCGTAAAAGCTGGTAATAGCGTTCTATAAATAAATTTTCAGAGTTCTTTTTATCTCCAAAAATGAAAGTATCTTTTACTTTTCTTTTTGTGTCATTATCTAAGTCAACGCTGAAAGGCGGATTGGTTATAATAACATCAAATTCTTTGTTAACTTCTTTGCTGAAATAGCCTGTGTCTTTTACTGATTTGTTTAATGCGTTGGGTGCAGTCTCTTTTACGTATTCTGAAAATGGAAGTAAGCCATCACCATTTGGTGAGCCAACAAAAATATTTGTTGAACCATCACCGTGTAAAATCATATTTACTTTGGTTGCTGTTCCTAAATTGAAATTTATGTCGCCACCATAAATGAAAGTTGAAGCCCATTTATTTTCTCGGTGGCCAGGCATAAACCACTGATGAAATTTATCTTCAACATCTCTAGTATCGTCAAGTTTATCTCTAAATCTGCGTTTTAGATTTTCAGTAATGAACTTCATATACTCAATAAGAAATGTTCCACTACCTGCACTTGGGTCAATGCAATAAGGAATTTCTAAATCATTATTTACTCGGTCAATGGCTAATTTGTCAAGCTGTAAGCCCCAAAGCAAAAATTTTACAATGTTAATGTGAGTAAAGAATTGCCCCTTACTCTGCTTAAATCCTTCTCTAATAATTCCTTCAAAGAAGTCGCCTAAAATGTCTTTACCTGTGAAACTATTTTTGCCGTCAACGAAACTGAATTGCTCTAATTCCGAAACTGAATATTTCAGTTTTGCTAAAGAAAACTTGTTTTCGTCAATGATGTAGGATTTTTTAAGACGAGTTTCATCAACAACATTCAAACGCTGTTTTAATGCTCTTCTGTAAAGTTCATTTATACGTTCAAAAAGTTGTTCGTTGGTTTCAAAACTTTCACCGTCTTTGAAAGAGAAGATTTGAAAATCATATTTTTCTCCCTTCTTCTTTTCGCTTTCATCTTGAATTTTAGCAAGAATGATATTTACCAATGATGAGAAAACATCATTGTCATCTGTTCCACCACCACCCCAAAGAACATTATGCAAATTGGCTCTTTTGTAGTCAAGTTGAGAATGAGTAAAATTGGTATCTAAATCTTTTTTGCCACCTTTGATATATGGCTCTTTTTGTGCTTTGCCATATCTCTCTGGAAGTTGGTCGGCAAAATCTCTTACATTTTTCCAAGCGTCAAACGAAGCAAATTTGTCATAGTCAATTAAAATAGTTTTGTCTTTTATTTCATTACCAACTACTTCAATGGTATATAAAACAAGGTATTTCACATCAAATCCTTGCCCTTTTTCTTGCGAAGCTAAATTGAAAAGTTGCTTTTCAATTACTTCGTCTTTGTCTTTCTCGTAATCCTGTGGACTTTTTAATTCAATGTATAGAAAAGCATTTTCTTTGTCATCTCTTACAATAATGTCAATACGTGGCTTATTTACTTTTGGTCTACCGATGTCGTATTGCTTTTCAAGTTCAATATTTTCAGGTTTGTAACCTAACTCATTTACTAGCTTTGCAAGAATGTAAGCTCTGACAATTTCTTCGTCACCCCTGAATTTATCTATTTTCCAACCTGTGATTTTGTCAGAATACTTGACTTTCTTGTTATCAAAGTCGTAAGTCTCTACAACTTTGGTTTTCTGTTTGTCTAAGTATTTTTTTATTGGTTCTAATTCCATTTATCTAATCCTTTATTTTTAAGCACAAAAGTATCATAATTCTGTGGTGCGTCGGCAAGAAAACTGCTCTTTTGCAAGCAGAAGCATCGGCTTGTGTGTTGGGGCTTGCAAATGTGCAGTTTTGTGCGTGGGCTGTTCATTATTTCGTTTTCTTTTTCTGTCTTTAAGTAGCAAATTGTCTGTTCGTTTCTGTCTTTTTACACTGACGGCTAACTGTTCCTTTCAGAGAATCTGACTCACGATGTTGGCGATGCTTTCCGTCCTGCCCATCGTATAGATGTGAATGACAGGCATTTCCGCCGCTTTAAGTTCAGAACATTGCTTCACACACCATTCCGCGCCAATCTGGCGCACAGCATCAGCATCTTCGGCATGTTTCAACACTTCATTCTGAAGTTTGTCGGGAATCCTGATACCGAAGGTTTCGGGAAGCAGTTTAAGGTGTTTCACCGATGCCAAAGGCTTGATACCTGGAATGATAGGAATATTGATGCCCGCTTTCTGACAGAGATCCGTGTAGCGGAAGAAATCCTCGTTGTCATAAAACAGTTGTGTGATGACAAAAGATGCGCCGGCATCCACCTTTTCCTTTAGCGCCCTGATGTCCGACTCCATGTCTTTGGCATCAGAATGCTTCTCGGGATACCCCGCCACGCCAATGGTGAACTTGGAATGATGGCAGTCGTCAACCTGTCCGTCAAGAAACTTTCCGTCATTCATCTCGCAAATTTGTCTCACCAAATCGACGGCATGTTCATGGCCCTGTGGATGTGCCAAATAGATGTTCGAGCCCTGTTCCTTGTCGCCACGAAGCGCCAGCACATTCTCAAGTCCCAGAAAATCCATATCGATGAGTGAGTCCTCAATGTCATATTTCGACATTCCGCTGCAAATCAGATGAGGGATCACCTCCAGCCCGAAATGTGTGCGCAAGGCCGATGCAAGACCTATCGTTGCCGGACGCTTCCTCAACGCATGATACTCCGTCACGCCGTTTTCATTGGTCGAGGCTTTGGTCACATAACGGTGAAAAGTCACTGAAATGAATGCCGGATCGTAGGGCATCAACGTCTCAACTGCTTGAATGATAGGAGATATCCCAGCACCTTTCAAAGGCGGCAGCATCTCATACGATATCCTTGTGACTTCTTTTTGCTTCGCTTGATTTATGACATCAATTACACTCATAAGATGTTTTTTGACAGTGTTTTACGAATAGCATCTCTTGACATCCCTCTACGAGTTGCATAATCAGCGAATTGTTCTTCATCGATTTTGCCTACGCTGAACGGTTTGGCATTACTGAATATCAAGCCACAGATGGCTTCTTCAGGAACAATCATGTAATTATCTGTCAACCTCATGACTGTTTCTTCTTCTACGCCGAGCAAGCCAAACACGTCTCTTTTCTGCGTGTGATCAGGCAGGGCAGGGTAGCCAAATGCCAATCTGGATCCTTGATAGTCTTTTGAAAACTGTGCCGTTTCCCTCTCGAACCCCCACATCGTACGGCGTACATAGAGATGAAGATATTCGGCAAATGCTTCTGTCAATCTGTCAACGATAAATTTAGACATAATCGCCCTGTATTCATCACTTTGCAACTTGTACTCGTTGTACATTTCCTTCAATCCGGCACCTGCAGTGAGCGCAAAACAACCTATGTAATCGTTTTCTGTTGAGATGGCGTCGGACAGACAAAGGTGTTTCTGACCTGAGGTCTGGTTTCTGAGCATACTCAATACGGTTTCCTTTCCCGACTTGTCGATGATGAAGATGTCGTCATCAGCACTGTAGGCATCGAAGATACCAACGACAGCCTGGAGTCTAAGTTTTTGTCCAGCAATGATTTCCTTCAGCATGGCTTGTGCATCAGCGAGCAGACGCCTGGCCTCGTCACCTTTCCCGGGATGTTCGATGATTTCCGGATAATGACCTGAGATGCCCCAAGCGGCAAAGAAATACGACCAATCAATATATGGAATAACACGCTTAATATCAACGTTATCGAAGGCTTTGACACCTTTTTGGAGTGGAGTAAAGACTTGTGCCGATGAAATCGGATTTCTTGATTTGCGGGCTTCAGACAATGACACTAATGACGGCGTCCCGCTTTGCTCAAATTCCTGACGTAATTGCTGTTGTTCCGCCTTCAACCGCGCCTTGGTGACCATTCCATTACTTCCTAGTAAATCAGCAATTAGTTTCGCATCCGATGATGCGTTGTCAGCGTGAGCCACAACGCCCGAATAACATGGGGCGATCTTTACGGCAGTATGAAGTGCCGATGTCGTTGCGCCACCGATGATGATAGGAATGTCCAAGCCTCTGCGTTCGGCTTCCTGACAAACAATCCGCATCTCTTCTAGCGATGGCGTAATCAGTCCGCTGAGGCAGATGACGTCGGCATGAATTTGGATAGCCGAATCTATAATTACTTGTGGCTCAACCATTACGCCGAGATCGCGAACTTCAAATCCATTGCACGCCAATACCACGGAGACGATGTTTTTCCCAATATCATGGACATCGCCTTTTACAGTAGCTATCAACACCATGCCATTGGAATGAGCGCCTTCCGATTGTTCGAGCAGCGGCGTGACGACAGTCACGGCATTCTTCATCACTCTGGCGCTTTTAACAACTTGCGGCAGAAACATCTTTCCTTCGCCAAACAACTTCCCGACAACATCCATCGGGGGCATCAACAGTTTGTCGATGATGTCGATAGGCTTCATGCCTTCAGCGATGGCATCCTTCACATCTTCTTCGACATGATCAGGAATGCCATGCTGCATCGAATAAGCGATTCTTTCCTGCAAAGGAAGGTTTCGCCAAGCATCCTGCGGCGCATTGTCCTGTTGATCCGTTGCCTCATTCTTGATTCTTGTAGCGAACTCTATGAGTCTTTCTGTTGCGTCATGACGACGGCAGAGGATGACGTCTTCAACACGTTCAAGCAGTTCCGTGTCAATGTCTTCATATAATTTTATTGCCTGCGCATTGACGATTCCCATATCCATGCCGGCTTGAATGGCATGGTAAAGGAATGCTGAATGCATGGCTTCGCGAACGATATTGTTGCCGCGGAAAGCAAATGAGAGATTGCTCACTCCACCAGATATCTTCACGTATGGAAGATTCTCCTTAATCCAGTGCGTGGCGTCAATATAAGCCTTCGCGTACTTGTCGTGTTCCTCAATGCCCGTTGCAACAGCGAGGATATTCGGATCCATAATGATGTCCTCGGCAGGATATCCTGCCTTGACAAGGATATCATAAGCCCGCTTTGCAACACTAATTTTTCGTTCATAAGTGTCGGCCTGACCTTTTTCGTCGAAAAGCATCACCACCACAGCGGCGCCGTATACATGTATCTTCAAGGCTTTCTCGACGAAACGCGCTTCGCCTTCCTTGAGCGAGATGGAATTGACGACGGATTTCCCCTGAAGCAGTTTCAAACCTGTCTCAAGGACTTCCCACGACGACGAGTCGATCATGACAGGAACTCTGACAATCTCGGGGTCGGATGTCATTAAGGAAAGAAAGTCGTGCATAGCCTTTGGCGCGTCAATCATGGCGGCATCCATGCATACGTCAACCATCTGGGCTCCGGCATCCACCTGAGCACGGGCTACAGACAAGGCTTCATCGTAAGCGCCTTCGCGAATCATCTTTGCAAATTTTGCAGATCCGGCTACATTGGTGCGTTCACCGATATTCACAAAATTGATGTCACGGGACACTGTCAATGGTTCCAACCCACTCAGACGCATCACGTGAGCCTTCTTGGGCAGTGGGCGAGGGGCGTATTCTTTGATGATGCGCGACAAAGCCTCTATATGTTTCGGTGTGGTGCCACAGCAACCACCTACCACATTCACCAGACCTCGTTCAAGATACTCCTTTAAATCGGTGCAAAACATCTCAGGAGTCTGGTCATAGCCGCAATGGACGTTGGGCAGTCCGGCATTTGGATAGACGGCAATTCTCGATTCCGAAATTAAGGACAGGCGCTCAATGTATGGCATCAGTTGCTTGGCGCCTAAGCCGCAGTTAAAGCCGACCGAGACAGGATTGGCATGGCTTACAGAAGCATAGAAGGCTTCCACAGTCTGGCCTGACAATGTTCTGCCACTTTGATCGGACAACGTGCCTGAAATCATGATTGGGAGACGCTTGCCGACGGTTTTGAAAGTCTCTTCCGCAGCAAAAAGCACCGCTTTGGCGTTCAAGATATCGAAGAACGTCTCCAGCATCAAAATATCAGCGCCACCAGCCATCAAGCCTTGTATCTGCTTCGTGTAGGTATCGACAAGTTCATCAAAAGTGACTTCCCGCAATCCAGGATTTTCAACATCCACGGCGATGGAAGACGTTTTTGACGTTGGGCCGATAGAACCACCGACGAAACATGACCTGTCGGGATGACTCTTCATGAAATCGTCCACAACTTTACGCGCTATGGCGGCTCCGTTTTTGGCAATTTCGAATACGTAATCGGATAATTGATAATCAGATAGCGAAAATGCGTTGCAATTGAAAGTGCATGTGGTGATGATGTCGGCACCGGCATCAAGATAACTGCGGTGAATTTCCGCAATGACTTCAGGCTTTGTAAGCGTCAAAACATCGTTGCAGCCTTTCAATGGGACAGGGTGGGAGGCGAACCTTGCGCCACGGTAATCCGATTCAGACAGACTGTAAGTCTGAATCATTGTGCCCATTGCGCCATCCAAAAGTACTATGCGCGAGGATAGTGCCTCATCAAAACCGATCATATTTTATTGTTTCAAGTGAAAAGATACGACATCTGATTTAACATAATGTCAGAACGGCAAATCGTCAACACCGCCTTCATTAGCAATGTCTGGCGTGTTAGGGGCTTGCTGCACAGTGCCTTGATTGGATTTTGCAGGAGCGCTTTGATGTGGAGTGGCCGGTGCAGATTGACCTACATTGTCAAATCGCCATGCCCGAACGTCGGTGTACCATCTGCCATTGAATTCACGCGACTCGATGCTGATTTGAGCCTTGACGACTGAATTAATTTCAAATTTCGCCGCTTCAGCAGCCTGATCGCCCCAGCACTGAAGACAGACGGTCTTGGGAAATTGTTCCTCGGTTTCAATTATTAATTCCTGCTTTTGCCAAGGACCACGTGCGCTGTTTCCAGTCAACAAGTTTCCAAGTTTCAAAACTTTACCTGTGATTTCCATGATAGTGTATGATTATTGATATTATTACCTTATAATATTATTGGTTGCAAATATAAGCAATTGTTTGCTTTGATTGTTCAAAACCGGCATTATTCATCATACTTGCGTTTTGAAGTGCGTGCATCGTCGTTTTGGTGACAATCTGCGTATTTTTGTTTTCAAATATAATATATATTATGTTAAATAGAATATTGCGTGCACCCTTCACTTGGTGCATCATATCCTATTAGCATATCCAACCATCGGCAAATAAAAAAGCCCGGCGCTATAACCGGGCTTCTTCTCTATTTGAAATTGCGTTTGCAGTATTCCAAGAAATTATTTGTCCAAAGCGCTTGCTTCGTCATTCATTTTCAACTGCACGTACATGCTCTTCAAAACGTTCTTCACTTCCGGGGTCGGATTGGCTTCGTAAGCCTGCTTCACATAAGGAAGACCGGTTCTGACCAGGTTTTCAGCATCTTGAACGAGTTTGTTGTACTCAGTGACCTTGTCAAGTGGCAACTCGTTAGCCTTGTTCTTCAGACCGTTCGACAGCGTGATGTACAAAGCGCCCAAATTGTAAACTGCATCATAAAAGTCAGGCTTGATATTTATGGCTTTCTGGTAGTATTCGATTGCCTTGTCGGCATTGTAGATGCTGCTGTTTTCATCGCCATAAATGGTGCCCAAGACAAACAGAATGCTGGAATTGGTAGAATCCAACTCGCTGAGTTTGGTAAGGTCAGAAACAGCCTCTGCGCCTTTGCCTTCCTTAAGGTAAACATTGACCTTTTCGACAACCAGACTGGCATCTCCAGGGAATTTGTCCATGCCTTCTTGGATCATCTCCATGGCTTTTGCGGAATTACCTAAGCCATTGTATGTTGCTGCGAAGTCTTTGTAAAGACCAACTTTGTCATAACCAATGCCTTTCAGTGTGTTAAGGTATTCCAATGACTGGTCGAACTTATTGGCTTTCATGCTTGATGTGGCGGCATAAATCAGACATGTCGTATCAGGAGCGTTGACCGATGCCGAGATGTCGTAAGCCTTCTTGAATGCCGATGCGGCGGCATCGAAATTGCCATTGTTGTAACTGTCAGCACCCAGTTGATAGCATCTGTTCTGGACTGATGCGATGCGGGTATAGACCTCGTCGTAATTATCCTTTACAAATGAAGGATCGGCTTTCACACAATTCAGCAGTGATTCATAAGCCTTGTCGATGGCGTTCGGTTCAAGAGTCGAAAACTCTTTGGATGTCTCGATGTTCTGATAAATCATAGCACGATAGAGCCAAGCCTGAGCCTGATCTTTCGGCTTCATTCCGAGAAACTGTTCGTGGTTGATGCATTTCTCGATGGATTCCAACGCCTTGTCATACTGGCCGTTCTTATTGTACATGTATGCATTAGTACGGTCGGTCTTCTGTGCCATCATCACATTTGCTGTGAGCAAGACGGCCACTAAAATCATGATTCTTTTCATCTCTTAAGTAATTTGATATTTGACAATTTCTTTAGTCTGTTTTTACAATTATTGTTCCAAATTATTCTTTTTCCGGATTAAGTTCAGTGTCAACGTTTTCAGAGTCGATATCCGTTGCAGGATTTTCTTCCAGAACTTCCTCATCCTCAGCGTCAACCTGAGCCACAGCAGCAATCTGATCCGAATCCCTCAAGTCGATAAGTTTGACACCTTGAGTGGCACGTCCCATCACGCGTAAGGTCTTGACAGCAATGCGTATGACGATGCCCGACTTGTTGATGATCATCAGGTCGTTCTCATCTACGACGGCTTTGATGGCGATAAGATATCCCGTCTTCTCGGTGATGTTCAAGGTCTTGATACCCTTGCCTCCCCTATTGGTGATGCGGTAATCGTCTATGCCTGAGCGTTTTCCGTAACCATTTTCAGAAACAACGAGTACAGTCTGACTTGGATTGTTGATGCAAATCATGCCGATGACCTCGTCATCTTCAGTGGCCAAGGTAATACCTTTCACACCGGATGCAGTTCTTCCCATCGGTCTGACTGTCTCTTCGTTGAAATGAACGGATTTGCCGGACCTTGTTGCAAGCAGCACTTCGTCCTTACCGCTTGTCAGACATGCTTCCAGCAATTCATCGCCTTCGCGTACCGTGATGGCCTGAATGGCTCTGTTACGTGTACGTTTGTTTGCATAAGCGTCGAGTTGCGTCTTCTTGATGATGCCCTTCTTGGTGCAAAGGATAATGTAATTCTCACGCGTATAGTCTTCGTCAGCAAGGTCTTTCACGTTCAGGTACGCTCTCACTGAATCACCTTTTTCTATATTGACAAGGTTTTGGATGGCGCGTCCTTTGCTGTTCTTGCCTTCTTCCGGAATATCGAATACCCTCATCCTCAAGCACTTGCCTTGTTCTGTAAAGAAAAGAAGGTAGTTGTGATTTGTGGCAACGAAGATATGTTCGATGAAGTCCGTGTCACGGGCGGCAGAGCCTTTCGAGCCTTTTCCTCCCCTGCTTTGGCAACGGTATTCGGCAAGAGGCGTTCTCTTGACATAGCCGAGATGAGATATTGTGATCACCACCGCTTCATCAGCGATGACGTCTTCCATGCGGATTTCTCCTGCCGACGGAACGATCTGGGTTCTTCTCTCGTCGCCGTATTTTTCTTTAATAGTAATCAGTTCGTCCTTGATAATCTGATACTGGACGTCAACATTTTCAAGAATCTCATTGAACCGTTTGATCTTTTCTTCAAGTTCATTCAGTTCATCCATGATCTTCTTGATTTCGAGTCCTGCCAACTGGCCGAGGCGATATGCCACAATGGCTGATGCCTGAAGATCGTCGAAATCGAATTTGTCCATGATGGCCTGTTTGGCTTCTGGGGTGCCGCCGGAGCAGGCGCGGATGGTGGCGATGATTTCGTCAACGATGTCGATGGCGCGTGCCAGACCTTCGAGGATGTGGGCGCGTTCTTCCGCCTTCTTGAGTTCGAAACGTGTTCTGCGAATCACCACTTCGTGGCGGTGTTCAACGAAATACTGTATCAGTTGTTTCAGGTTGAGCGTGAACGGGCGGCCTTTGACAAGCGCCACGTTATTCACGTTGAAAGGCGTTTGCAGCGCCGTCATCTGATACAACTTGTTCAAAACGATATCGGCAACAGCATCACGTTTAAGGTCATACACGATGCGGATGCCTTTTCTATCTGACTCGTCGCGGATGTCGGCGATGCCTTCCAGTTTTTTCTCGTTGACGAGGTCGGCTGTTTTCTTGATCATCTCCGACTTGTTCACCTGATAAGGTATGGAAGTGACGATGATGCGTTCGTGACCGTTGTATTCCTCTATTTCGGCTTCGCCGCGTACAACGACTTTGCCTTTGCCGGTTTCAAATGCTTCGCGCACGCCGTCGTATCCGTAGATTACGCCAGCGGTCGGAAAATCAGGCGCTTTGATGTATTCCATCAATTCAGCGATGGTGATATCCCGATTGTCGATATAAGCAATGATGCCGTCAACGCATTCGCTGAGGTTGTGTGGCGCCATATTGGTGGCCATGCCGACAGCGATGCCGTTTGTCCCGTTGACAAGCAAAGTAGGTATCTGAGTTGGAAGAACCGTGGGTTCCTGAAGAGAATCGTCAAAGTTGTTCTGGAAATCGACGGTATCTTTGTCAAGGTCATCGAGCATTTCTTCGGCCACCTTCTTGAGTCTGGCCTCGGTGTAACGCATGGCTGCGGGGCTGTCGCCGTCAACAGAACCAAAGTTTCCCTGTCCGTCGACCAGAGGATAACGCAACGACCAGTTCTGCGCCATACGGCACATGGCATCGTAGACTGACGAGTCGCCATGCGGATGGTACTTACCAAGCACCTCACCTACTATTCTGGCCGATTTCTTGTATCCGCTCTTGGATGTTACGCCCAGTCCCAACATGCCGTATAATACGCGGCGATGAACAGGCTTCAGACCATCCCTCACATCAGGCAATGCCCTGGATATGATTACCGACATCGAATAGTCGATGTAGGCGGACTTCATCTGATTTTCAAGGTTTACCTTGATGATTTTTTCACCTGACAAGTTTTCTTCTTCCATTATGTTATGTAAATCTAATTCTAATATAAGGTGTCTTTTCTAAAAAGAAAGTGCAAAAATACGAATAATCCTTTTAAACGGCAAATTTTCGTCATTTTTTCAGATTTCATGACAAATGGTCACCCTCCCGACAGTTGGTCTGAAATTTGTCATTATATTTGCAATCTAAAAAAAAGGCACAAAACGAGCCTTTTCTGTTTTTTTCATCTCGAAACCAACACATCATCAATATGGACGCAAAATTCTCCCCCAGAGTACGTGACATTCTGACATACAGTCACGACGAAGCCGAACGGATGGGCAACGCCTACATCGGACTTGAACATCTGTTTCTTGGAATGCTCAAGGATGGCGGAAGTTGTGCGATTAAGATTCTTCAGAATCTGAAACTGGACATCGACGTGTTTCAGAAGAAACTCGAAGCCCAGATTAAAGTCGTCAACCCCGCAAATACAGGAAACGAGAACATTCCCTTGACAAAACAAGCGGAGAGAGTGCTGAAGTTCACATACATCATCGCTAAGGAATTCCAAAGCGACATGGTGCACTCGGAGCATCTCATGTTGGCCATCCTGCATGAAAAAAACAACATCATTTCGCAGAATCTCGAGTTTGAAGGCATCAACTATGACTATTTCAAGGAGCAACTGATCATCTACAACAACGAGACTGGCAAAAGCACGCCGAAAGAACCTCCAGCAAAAAGCAACAAACTGGAAATGGAAGGCGATTTCAAGAAAGAGGATACTGAAGAGGCGCCGAACGACATCTTTGGAAGCAATGACGACGAGGACGAGGACGGACCAAGGCCTGCCGAGAGGCAAAGACGAAGCGGCAACCTGAAAAGCAAGACTCCTGTACTCGACAATTTCGGCCGCGACCTCACTCGTGCCGCAGAGGAAAACCGCCTTGACCCTATCGTGGGAAGAGAAAAGGAACTGGAACGCATCGCCCAGATATTGAGCAGAAGGAAAAAGAACAACCCTATCCTCATCGGTGAGCCGGGTGTCGGCAAATCGGCCATCGCCGAAGGCCTTGCCATACGCATCACGCAGCACCAAGTGCCCAGAACCCTGTTCAACAAACGTATCGTGATGCTGGACCTTGGCTCTGTCGTCGCCGGAACAAAATACCGCGGGCAATTTGAGGAAAGAATTAAGGCCATCCTGAACGAATTGGAGAAGAATCCCGACATCATCATCTTCATAGACGAAATCCACACCATCGTAGGTGCCGGCAACGCCAACGGCTCTATGGATGCGAGCAATATGTTCAAACCTGCCTTGGCAAGAGGCGAACTGCAATGCATCGGTTCCACAACGCTGGACGAATACCGCCAATACATTGAAAAGGACGGCGCATTGGAACGGAGATTCCAGAAAATCATCGTTGAGCCTACCACACCGGAAGAAACCATCGAGATCCTCAACAACATCAAGTCGAAATACGAGGACCATCACCTCGTGACCTATACTCCGGAAGCCATCACCGCTTGCGTAACGCTTACAAACCGTTACATGTCAGACCGTTATCTTCCAGATAAAGCCATCGACGCCTTGGATGAAGCCGGAGCGCGTGTCCATATCAAGAACATCAACGTGCCTCCTCAGATCACGACGATTGAAAAGCAACTCGAAGAAGTGAGGAAAGCCAAGAAACAGGCAATCACCGAGCAGAAATTCGAAGATGCTGGACAGCAACGCAATATGGAAGTCAAACTGATGGACCAGTTGGAGAAGGCCAAGAAGGCTTGGGAGAACGAAGCCACATCGAACCGAGAACCTGTGACGGAACAGAACGTGGCAGAGGTTATCGCAATGATGACAGGCGTTCCTGTGCAACGTATCGCGCAGAACGAAGGCAGCCGGCTGATGAATATGGAGAAAGAACTTCAGGACTCAGTAATCGGTCAGAATGAAGCCATCGAGAAGATCACAAAGGCCATACGCCGCAACCGCGCCGGATTGAAAGACCCCAACAAACCTATCGGTTCGTTCATCTTCCTCGGCCCCACAGGAGTCGGAAAGACCTATCTCGCCAAAGTGCTCGCCAAATATCTGTTTGACTCGGAAGATGCCTTGATCCGTATAGACATGAGCGAATTCATGGAAAAATTCGCTGTTTCGCGTCTTGTCGGTGCGCCTCCCGGATACGTCGGTTACGAAGAAGGTGGCCAGTTGACAGAGAAAGTGCGGCGCAAACCTTATTCCATAGTGCTTTTCGACGAAATCGAGAAAGCCCACCCCGACGTGTTTCACCTGTTGCTGCAGGTGCTTGACGACGGTCAACTCACCGACAGTTTCGGACGAAAAGTTGACTTCAAGAACACCATCATCATCATGACTTCGAACATCGGTTCGCGTCAACTCAAGGAATTCGGACAAGGCGTAGGCTTCGGCACTGAAGCCAAGATGAACGCCAAGAACGAGTATTCGCACAGCGTGATCGAAAATGCGCTGAAACGCACTTTCGCCCCTGAGTTCCTGAACCGCATCGACGACGTCGTCATGTTCAACTCGCTGGAACGTAAAGACATACACAAAATCATCGACATCGAACTCCGCAGCGTGTTCAAGCGCGTGGAAGAAATGGGCTATACCATGACAATCACCGACAAAGCCAAGGACTTCATCGCCGAGAAGGGCTGGGACGACCAGTTTGGCGCCCGCCCGCTGAAACGTGCCATCCAAAAGTACGTTGAAGACGTCCTCGCCGAAGAAATCATCAAGTCGGACATGCACGAAGGTGACAGTATTACCATCGACCTCGACGAAGAAAAGCAAGAAATCGTCATCAACATTGTTCATCCTAAACTCGACACTGAGGTGCAAAAAGTCTGATAACGAAATCTTTACGTCAACTGCAATCTCTGAAAAATCACCTCAAAACGGTGATTTTTCAGTTTCTGCAGACCTGATTTTTCCGATTGTCAATTGAAAAACACTAATTTTGCATGACGATGAAGCACGACTTTACAAAAGATATTGACAATCCCTTGTTCCATCTTATCGCTGAATCAAGCGAAGAACTTGGGGTAAGAAGTTATTTGATAGGCGGATACGTGCGCGACATCATTCTGATGCGTCGTTCAAACGACATCGACATCCTGACAATCGGGAGCGGCATAGCATTGGCCAAGAAAATCGCATCGCATCTTTCCGGAAAGAAAGAAGTCAAGTATTACGGCCGTTTCGGCACCGCCATGATCCGATACAAAGGCATCGAGATTGAGTTCGTGGGCGCACGCAAGGAGTCGTACGACCGCAACAGCCGCAAACCTATCGTGGAAGACGGCACCCTTGAAGACGACCAGAATCGTCGCGACTTCACCATCAACGCCATGGCAATCAGCCTCAACAAGGACGATTTCGGGACTTTCATCGACCCGTTCGACGGCATGAAAGACATTGAGGATCTGACCATTCGCACCCCACTCGACCCCGACATCACCTACTCCGACGACCCGCTGCGCATGATGAGGGCGATTCGTTTCGCCACGACATTGCATTTCTATATTGAAGAGGAATCCTTCAACGCCATCACACGCAACGCGGAACGCATCAAAATCGTTTCGATGGAACGCGTCACCGACGAGTTGAACAAAATCATCATGTCGTCAAAGCCTTCCACTGGGTTCATCTTGCTTGACAAGTGCGGACTGCTCAAGATCATCTTCCCTGAACTTGTGTTGTTGAAAGGCGTTGAAGTCGTTCATGGCAAAGGCCACAAGGACAATTTCTATCACACGCTTCAAGTCCTCGATCACGTTGCGGAAAAAAGCAACGACCTCTGGCTGCGTTGGGCAGCACTGCTTCACGACATCGCCAAACCCCAGACAAAACGCTGGGACGAAGAACAAGGCTGGACATTTCACGGCCATGAATTCAGAGGTGCGAAGATGGTGCCTAAGATTTTCGCCAACATGAAGTTGCCGCTTAACGAGAAAATGAAATACGTGGAGAAACTTGTGATGCTTCATCTGCGCCCCATTGTCTTGGCGGAAGACATCGTGACTGACTCGGCTGTGAGAAGGCTCCTTTTCGATGCCGGCGACGACATCGACGACCTCATGCTGCTCTGCAACGCCGACATCACGTCAAAGAACGAAGAGAAAATCAGACATTACCATCATAATTTCGAAATCGTACAGGAGAAACTGAAGGAAATCGAAGCCAAGGATCATCTGCGCAACTGGCAGCCTCCTATCAATGGCGAGGCAATTATGAGCACTTTCGGCATCGCGCAAGGCCGCGAAGTCGGAATCATCAAAAACGCGATACGTGAAGCCATCCTCGACGGATTCATCGGAAACAATTTCGATGAAGCATACGACTTCATGAAAAAAGAAGGAAGCAAACTGGGTCTTAAGGTCGTGAAGGAACTTGAAGAGCCTGTGCAAGTTACGTCAAATGGCCCTGTGCCTAAAAAGACGGAATGATGGAGAGCAAAAATCTCATCGTCATTGCGGGTCCAACCGCATCGGGCAAAACCACCCTTTCCATCAGACTGGCGCAATTGCTCGGAACAGTCATCGTGTCGGCCGACAGCAGGCAACTTTATAAGGAAATGAGCATCGGGACAGCCTGTCCCACCGCCGATGAACTGAACATGGCGCAGCATTATAACATCCACACAGTCAGCATACACGACCAATACAACGTAGCCGATTTCGAGAGAGATACGATTGGTCTTCTGAAAACCTTGTTCGAAACGCACGACAACATCATTCTTACGGGTGGCTCGGGACTTTTCATTGATGCAATCTGCGATGGCATTGATTTCATGCCCGACATCGAGCCTGATGTAAGAACAAAAGTGGCAAACTTATACAACGAAAGCGGTATCAGCGCCTTACAGGAAGAAGTCCGGCGTCTCGATCCGGAATATTTTGCAACCGTAGATCAACAGAATCCCCGAAGGCTGCAACGAGCATTGGAGATCTGCTATCAGACTGGCAAAACGTTCACCTCATTCCGAATCCACGATGCCGCAAAAAGGGATTTCAACATCATCAAGACGGCGATTTTGTGGGATAGACAGGCCTTGAACAGCCGCATCGACCTGAGAGTTGATCAGATGGTCGAACAAGGTCTGCTGGACGAAGCGCGCGACCTCTACCCTTTTCGCCACCTAAACGCCTTGAATACAGTAGGATATAAGGAACTTTTCACATGCTTCGAAGGAAAATGCTCACTGGATGAAGCCATCGGTCAAATCAAACTCGACACGCGACACTATGCGAAACGGCAGATGACCTGGCTAAACAAGGATAATCGTTACAAGTGGTTCGCTTTCAACGATTTTGACGCTATGGTCAATTACATCGAAAGCCAATTTCCGAACCGTTAGACATTCGAAAACTTACGCTTGAGTTCCTTTTCTATAGAAATCAATAAGCCCATCCATCGGGTCTTTCAGAATATTGCCGCAAGCAAGGCCTCTGTGCGTCAGGCAACGGCGCAAGACTTCCTGATGATGATAGGCAACGGATCCTACAAACCCGACACTGACATCGATTGACGGCATCAATCTCACAATCTGATAATCGATGAAATCATTGAAACAACGTTCGCACACTTCGATAATATACTCATTATCAATATTTTCAGTTGCAAATCCTGCAAACGAAGCAAGGTATCGGGAAGGAAACGCTTGCTGATATGTGTTTTTCAGAAAGGTCTCTCGGTCAATGTGATAGTTGTTGAAAAACTGCTTTCGCAGATTTTCGGGCATGATGCCGTAAAAGAAATCGCGGATGAGCGTCTTGCCAATTTGGCACCCACTACCCTCATCACCAAGTACATAGCCCAGCGAAACCGTTGACTTGACGATGTCATTCCCATCATAATAGCAAGCGTTGGAACCCGTTCCCAAAATGCAGGCAATGCCCTTATCATTTCCCAGCAATGCGCGTGCAGCCGACATCATGTCGTTGCCGACATGCACTTCCGCCATAGGAAAGCGCTTTTTGAAAGCATCGTGCAGCATGTTGCAATTGTCATTGGTAGTGCATCCCGTCCCGAAATAATAGACTTCATTCATTGGTTCGGGAAGAGCGTCCGGAGCCTCATGGAAAACAATATCGTACAGCGCGTTACGCTGTGAATAGTTGGGATTGAAACCACAGGTCTGAAATTGTGCCAGCACCTTGTCGGCATCCAGCACCGCCCACTCCATTTTGGTTGAACCGCCATCGACAACAAGAATCATCGGCTTGTATTTTTTTTACAAAAATAAGCCAAATGTTTGCCTGTGTCTAAAGTTTTGTCAATTAATTGAAATAGTGGCCGTCAACGACATCTTTTTTATTAGTTTTGCAATTGGAATTAAAAACATAACATTTACGTAAATACCTTATAATAAAGCAATTGAAATGAGAAAATGGCGTATTGAAGATTCAGAAGACTTGTACAACATCAATGGATGGGGCAAAAGTTATTTTTCGATCAATGAAAAAGGCAATGTCGTAGTCACGCCCAAAAAAGGCTGTGCTTCGGTTGATTTGCACGATTTGATGACCGAACTTTCGCTGAAAGACGTCTCGGCGCCTGTACTTGTACGTTTTCCTGACATCATCGACGACCGCATCCAGACATTGGATTCGTGCTTCAAGGAAGCCGCATCGGAATACGAATACAAAGGACAGAATTTCATCGTGTTTCCCATCAAGGTGAATCAGATGAGACCTGTGGTGGAAGAGATTGTGGGACATGGAAAGAAGTTCAACATCGGACTTGAAGCCGGATCAAAGCCGGAACTGCATGCCATCATCGCCTTGAACACGGATGTCGATTCGCTTATTATTTGCAACGGATACAAAGACGAGGAGTTCATCGAGTTGGCGCTTCTTGCCCAAAAGATGGGACGTAAAATCATCATCGTCATAGAAAAACTGAACGAATTACGCATGACTGCGGCGGTAGCCAAACGCCTCAACGTCACGCCCAATCTCGGCGTACGCATCAAACTTTCCAGTTCCGGAAGCGGCAAATGGGAAGATTCGGGAGGCGACGGCAGCAAGTTTGGCCTCAACTCTTCCGAATTGCTGGAAGCATTGGATTTCCTCAAGAAGAACAAGATGCAGGATTGCCTCAAACTTGTCCATTATCATATTGGCAGTCAGGTTACTAAGATTAAACGCATCAATACCGCCTTGAAGGAGGCCGCGCAGTTTTTCGTTCAACTTCGCCTCATGGGCTTCGGCATCGATTTCGTCGATATCGGCGGCGGTCTCGGAGTCGATTACGACGGCACGAATTCGAGCAGTCCGAGTTCCATGAATTACAGCATTCAGGAATATGTCAACAATGCGGTGTTTTCCATCGTTGACGCCTGTTCGAAGAACGATCTTCCGCATCCCAACATCATCATCGAGTCAGGACGCGCCCTTACGGCACACCACTCCGTCCTCATCTTCGAAGTGCTCGAAACCACTTCCCTGCCTCAGTGGAACGATAACGAAGTGCCTGCCGAAGATGACCACGAACTGATTCACGAACTTTACAATTCGTGGGATGAACTGAACAAGAACTCGTCGTTGGAGATTTGGCACGATGCTTTGGATATACGCGAAGAGGCTTTGAATCTCTTCAGTCTGGGTCTGCTTGACCTGGAATCACGCGCAAAAGTGGAACGCCTGTTCTGGTCTATCGCACGAGAAGTCAACACGTTAGCCAACGAGATGAAACGCGCTCCAGAAGATTTCGTGCAACTGCCTAAGTTACTGGCTGATAAGTATTTCTGTAATTTCTCACTCTTCCAGTCCTTACCCGACAGTTGGGCTATTGACCAAATCTTCCCCATCATCCCTATCCATAGGCTTGACGAGAAACCGAATCACCTTGCCACACTGCAGGACATCACTTGTGATTCTGATGGCAAGATCAGCAATTTCGTCTCGAAAACGAATCCGCATACCATTCCTTTGCATTCGTTCAATGAGAAAGAATCCTATTACATCGGCGTATTCCTTGCCGGCGCATATCAAGAGATTCTTGGCGACCTTCACAATCTGTTCGGCGATACCAACGCCATCCATGTTTCGGTTGACGAAAAAGGCTACTACATTGATCAAGTTATTGATGGCGAGACTGTTGCCGATGTTCTGGAATATGTCCAGTTCAACCCGAAGAAACTCGTTCGTTCGCTTGAATCGTGGGTTACCCTATGCGTAAAAGAAGGCAAAATCAGTGTTGAAGAAGGAAAGGAATTCCTATCGAATTACCGTTCAGGACTTTATGGTTACACGTATTTGGAATCATAAGGTTTCTGAGTGTCATTAATGAAAAAAGGCCTTCGTTGAAGGCCTTTTTTAGTAATTAATAGAATCTTGAAACCGTCTATTCCTGACGCTTTGTGTCGTAATTGATCAGAATCGGTTCTGCCGACTCATCATGCGCGTTTCCGTTTTTCTTCTGTTTCATGTGGCAAGATTTCAAAATCCTGCCCTTGACTTCGGTGTTGTCCATCCATCCCGAAAAGTTCTCAGCACCAGGTCCATAAGCGAAAAGCATCACAGGAAGACACGTGTGGCTTCCCGTTGAGTATTTGAAAACAGGATCAGCATAATGACCTTTGGGATCGACCATGGTAAGGCCACCGGTCTCATGATCGGCAGTCACGATGAGCAAGGTGTGCCCGTCTTTACGTGCAAAATCGAGCGCTTCCTCAACCGCCTTATTAAAATCGAGCATCTCTGCGACCATCAATGCCGAATCACCACTGTGACAAGCCATATCGATTTGCGAGCCTTCAACCATGAGGAAAAAGCCTTTTTTGCTGCCGGATAGTGACTTTAATGCCAATTCGACACCGTCTGGAAGGAAGTCGCCGCGTTCAGGAGCAGGCGGCAGATGACCGTCGGAAGCAAGAACCGCGTATCTTTCATTCTTGACATCAACGCCATCAAGATCGTCATAGACGGTCCAGCCTTTCGCTCCCATTTCGTTAATGAGATTGCGGCCATCCTTGCGCTGGGTGAAGTGTTTCTTTCCTCCGCCAATCATGATGTCCAGTTTGTTGCAATTCATCATCTGGTTGGCAATCTCTTCGTACTTAGTGCGTTGAGCAACTTTGGCATAAAAAACCGCAGGTGTCGCGTGGGCAGCATAACAAGTCACGACTATGCCCGTCCGCTTGCCATGATCGGCCATGACTTCAAGAATACTTTCGGCCGGAATCGAATCGGAATTCATGCCGACCATACCATTCTTGGTCTTTTGTCCACATGCTAATGCCGTTCCTGCTGCTGCCGAATCTGTGATTTCGTTGCTTGAAGATTTGGTGGTGAGAATGCCGGAATACGGGAACTTGGTGAAAGCCAATTCCTTGTCACTGGAAAGCATGGTAGCGTACAACTGAGGCAACGACATGCCATCACCAATCATGAAAATGACATTCGTGGGTATGGTATCGGAAGCAGATGGTCTTGGCCCCTTGATTTTCGGACTGTCGAATGAGACAAGCACTCCCGATGCAAGCACCAAGGAAAGCAGAATCAATATTCGTTTGAAAATCTTCATGATTGTGAAATCACTTGCGTTTCATCACTTTCAGGACAGCCTCGACAATATCAGGAGTATCAAGATGATAGTACTTCAGCAATTCATCGGGTGTGCCGCTTTGTCCGAAGACGTCATTGACAGCCACCATCTCAATAGGACACGGTTTGTTCAAGGCTGCGACTTGAGCGATGCTGTCACCCAGTCCGCCATTGCGTTGATGTTCTTCGGCAGTCACGACGCAGCCGGTCTTGGCGATGGATTTCAAGACCGCTTCAGAATCCAACGGCTTGATTGTGTGTATGTTGATTAATTCAGCATTGATACCCATTCCTTTTAAGATGGGAAGCGCTTCGATGGCTTTCCATACAAGATGTCCGCAAGCGAAAATCGAGACATCGCTGCCTTCTTGGATCATCTGCGCCTTGCCAATCTCAAACTTCTGATCGGCAGGTGTGAAATTGGCGACTTTTGGACGACCGAAACGGAGATAGACCGGGCCATCGTATTCAGCGGCCGCAATTGTGGCGGCTTTTGTCTGGTTGAAGTCGCAAGGCACGATGACAGTCATGTTGGGCAACATCTTCATCATCCCGGTATCTTCCAGAATCTGATGCGTGGCGCCATCTTCGCCTAATGTGACTCCCGCGTGTGACGCCGCGATTTTCACATTCTTGTTCGAGTAAGCCACGGACTGGCGAATCTGATCGTAGACACGTCCCGTAGAAAAGGCGGCAAAAGTGCCGGTAAATGGGACGAATCCGCTCAAAGCCATACCTGCCGCCATGTCAATCATGTTGGCTTCGGCGATGCCCGTCTGGAAGAAACGCTCGGGAAACTCCTTGGCAAATTCATCCATTTTCAGCGAGCCGATAAGGTCGGCACAATAAGCAACGACTTTTGGATTGCGGCGGCCGACTTCCAGAAGCCCTTCGCCGAACCCCGATCTGGTATCTTTATAATTTTGAACTGTAATATCCATTGTATTAGTATTTTAAATCAATAATCACCCAAGGTCTCTTCCAACTGCGCCAAGGCTTTCGCGGCTTGTTCGTCATCCGGAGCCTTGCCGTGCCACTTGTGCGTGCCCATCATGAAATCGACACCCATACCCATTTCGGTATGCGCGAGAAGCAACTGCGGGAATCCGTGATGTGCGTTCTGGCGAGACTGTTTCAAGCAGTTGACCACATCGGCCATGTCATTGCCATTCAACTCAATGACCTGCCATCCGAAGGACTCGTATTTCGCTTTCATATCGCCCAGATTCATGACCACATCGGTTGGACCATCAATCTGTTTCTTGTTGTAGTCTATTATGGCGATGAGATTGTCAACATGCTTTGCGCCAGCATACATGGCCGCTTCCCACACCTGACCTTCTTCCTGTTCGCCGTCGCCCATCATGACGAAGACGAGATGCTGGTCGGCATTCAGTGTCTTAGCCTGAGCCGCTCCGTTTGCCACGGAAAGTCCTTGTCCCAAAGAACCGCTGGCGATGCGGACTCCCGGAAGTCCTTCGGCTGTAGTGGGATGACCTTGCAAGCGTGTGCCCAAACGGCGGAATGTCGCCAACTCGGAAACCGGAAAATAGCCGCGCCGCGCCAACACGCTGTAAAACATCGGGCTGACGTGACCGTTGGAAAGGAAGAACATGTCTTCTCCCACTCCGTCCATCCTGAATTTCGCAGGATCGATTTCCATCTGGTCAAAATAAAGCGCCGTCACAATGTCGGTAGTGCTGAGTGACCCGCCGGGATGGCCGGACTGACACCCATGAACCATACGGATAATGTCACGACGGACTTGAGAAGCAATTGACTTTAACTGATTGATATCCATTATAGTATTATTTGAATTGACAAAGAAAACCGTCTTGAAATGTCTTATTTTTGATTCAGCAAATTTATGGATTATTTCCAAAAAATAACGCTTCTCCGCATTAATTATCGTGTCGAACGATGGGCAAATTCTATGATTCAAGGAGATGAGCATCTGAGAAAAGCATCTTGCCCGACAGCCCGAAATACTGCCAATTAACGATATGCCTTAGGAATAATCACATTGTTTTGCATTGACATTGAATGTTTTCATAATTTTGCGCACATGAAGGGAAAAACAGATAAAACCGCGCACTCGAAAAGCAACCCGCTGATTTTCAAGGTTACAGAACCCGACACGCTCATGCCGTTTCTGATGAAGAAAATGGATGGCATCAGCCGGAACAAGGTAAAGAGCATGCTCACTAACGGCGTTGTGTCCGTTGACGGCGAACGCAAGACGCAATATGATGTCGAATTGCTGCCAGGCATGGCGGTCGAAATTGGCAAACCTACTGCCAAAGAACGCTTTAAGAGCAAATGGCTCACCATCGTTTACGAAGACAAGTATCTGCTGGTCATCAACAAGAAGGAAGGCTTGCTGACCAACAGCCCCACCAAGGAACGCGAGACTGCGCAAAGCATTCTCAACGACTACTTCATCTCCACGCAGCAACGCTGCCGCGCTCACACCATACACCGTCTCGACCGCGACACATCGGGACTCATGCTGTTCGCCAAGGACAAGAAAATCGCCATGGATTTCGAAGAAGACTGGAAAGACAAGGTCTATGACCGGCATTATGTGGCTGTAGTCAGCGGCGAAGTCACATCGCGTGAAGGCACCATAAAATCCTGGCTTAAAGACAATAAGGCTTTCGTGACCTACTCCAGCCAGACCGATAACGGTGGAAAATTCGCCGAAACCCACTACGAAGTCCTGATGAGCAACAAACGCTACTCGCTGCTTGATGTCTCGCTTGAAACCGGACGCAAGAACCAGATTCGCGTTCACATGCAGGATATCGGACATCCCGTGGTTGGTGACATCAAATACGGCAATGGCGACAATCCGCTTGGCAGACTGGGACTACACGCCTACCGCTTGTGTTTCGTGCATCCCATGACGGGAAAAAATTTGGAATTCGAGACGCCGTTTCCGGCCATCTTCGAAAAGCCTTTTCCACAATAATAAAATTCAGAATAAGTTATAATTATATAATTGATTTATAATCAATTATATAATGTTAGTTGAATAAGATTATCAATGATTTGATAACCTATTCACCACTTTATCAGCATAAGTCTTTGAAACTGGTATCGGTTCGATGCCGACATAATCGAAATCCATATAGAAGCCATCGGATTCATTACGCAGCACCTTGACTTTCTGTATGTTGACTATATAAGAACGATGACAGCGCATCAATGAACCGTTTTCGGGAAGCGTGTCTTCGATTGATTGCAGTTTGCAGCGCAGCATATAGTTGCACAGTTCACCTTTCTTAATGTAATACACCTTTATATAATTGTCATCGGACTTGATATAGTATAGATTGTCGAGCCTGACGGAAAGTTTCAGGTGCCCCGTATTATCCATGATGTTAATCAGTTCTACGTTCTTTGGCACAGATTCGTCGTCTGACGCCACAGCACCAGTATTGGTCAGCATCAGCATTTTGCGGGTATCCCTGACAAGAAACAGCAGATTGGTGACCACAAAAGGAATACCTAATGCAAAAAGGGTGATGATAATGCTTTTCATCAGGAGAAAACCGAACGAATGTGCTCCTGACCCATAAACGCTTGAGAGAATAGCGTTGAAAAGGCCTATCAGCACGATTTCGCTGAACAACCATGCGACATACAAGCCGACCGAAAAATGTCGTTTTACGTTTACAAGATAGGACATCAGCACTCGGCTGAAAACAAGGAAGCAAGTACCGGTCACCACGAAGAATGCCGTAAGCAGAAATTTATAGGATTTGCCGACTACAAACCATGAAGTGGTTGAAAATGGGGAATATACGGTCAGAAACACCAACGCAAACAGCACGGAAAATGCCAAACAGGTGACCATATTTGACTTATCTACCAGACATGCTGGTACTTGTACGCGTATTCTCTTTCTGAATTCATTCATTTTTTCTGCTTTGTTATCTATAAATTCATAGAATTTCACCACAAAAATAGGCATTTTTGGTCACAAAACGACTATTTCGTCCCTTTCCATCCGTATAAATCACATTTTTCCGACCAGCATCACACGCCGAAGTACTTTTGCCCCGCAAATGAGCAAATGAAAAACGAGTAATGAGAATTATTGGAACAGGATGTTCGCATCCACACAAAATCGTGACGAATGAGATGCTGACCAAAATGGTCGACACAAGTGACGAATGGATTACTACACGCTCAGGTATTAAGGAACGCAGAGTGATTTCTTCCGAGAATCTTGAAGATCTTGCCATTGATGCGGCCCGCAAAGCCTTGGATGATGCTCACATTAATCCAGAAGAACTTGACTTCATCATCGTCGCCAATGTTGTAAACGAATATATCACGCCTGCAATGAGTTGTCTTATACAAGGTGCAATAGGAGCCACTTGCCCTTGCATCGACCTCAACGGCGCCTGCGTAGGTTTCATCTACGCCCTTGATTTGGCAGAAGCATACTACAAAGCCGGCAAAGTAAAGAAGGTGCTTGTGGTTTGCGCCGAAGAGCCGACACGCATGCTCAGTTGGGAAGACCGTTCCGTATGCGTCCTGTTTGGCGATGGTGCCGGAGCCGCCGTATTAGCCGAAGGCGACAACATCAAGGCCACCACCCTCACCGCGGCCAGTTCATACGACAAACTCTATCAGATGCACGAACTGCAGCCGTCACCATTCAACACCAAGGAAAACACCAATCTGCCTCTCGTCATGAAAGGACAGGACGTTTTCAAATTCGCTTCGAAAGCATCCATCACTGATATAAAAACGGTGTTGAGTGAATCGGGAAAGACTGCCGACGACGTGGATCTGTTCCTGCTTCATCAGGCAAACATGAGAATCATCGAAAACGTCAGTTTCATATTAAAACAAGGTATGGAGAAATTCCCTACCAATATCGAGAAATACGGCAACACTTCTTCGGCAAGCATACCGATTTTGCTCGACGAACTTAATCGCGAAGGCCGCTTGCACAAAGGCCAGACTCTGATAATGAGCGCTTTCGGCGCAGGTCTTGTTTCCGGTGCCTGTCTGTTAGAATGGTAATACTACACGAAATGGAAAAAAGAGTAGTCATCACAGGAATGGGGGTCATATCCCCTATCGGCAACGACCTGGAATCGTTCTGGAACAGTTTGTCGCACGGAATATGCGGCATCGCGCCGATTACGAAACTCGACACCGAGAATCAACCCATCAAAGTCGCTGGAGAAATCAAGGACTTCGACCCCGAGAAAGACGGCTTAAGTCAGCAATTCTGTAGAAAGAACGACCTGTTCTCGCAATATGCTGTAGCTGCTGCTAGTCAGGCCATGAAAAACAACACGCTTGATATCGATCCATATAGGTTGGGCGTGTATGTCGGTTCTGGCGTCGGCGGTTTCAACACCATGCTTCGCGAAACAAAAAAACTGTTCGACGAAGGCCCGAAATGGGTGTCGCCGCTGATGATTCCAAGCATGATATCGAACATGGCATCGGGCAACATCGCCATCAACTTTGATGCCCGCGGCGTATGTCTTCCAATCGTCACAGCCTGCGCCACCGGTACGCATTCCATTGGAGAAGCCTACCGCGCTATCCGATACGGCTATGCCGACGCGATACTGGCGGGCGGATCAGAAGCCGCCATCAACGATTTGGCTTTGGCAGGATTCAACAACTGCAAGGCTTTGTCGAAAGCCGAAGACCCGAAACTTGCATCGCTGCCTTTCGACAAGCGACGTCAAGGCTTCGTGATTTCCGAAGGTGCCGGCATACTCCTTCTTGAAGAACTGGAGCACGCCTTGGCAAGAAAAGCGGTGATCTATGCGGAAATATGCGGCTACGGCAATACGTGTGACGCCTATCACATCACGGCTCCGCGCGGTGATGGATCATGTGCCGCTCATGCCATCAGACTCGCATTGAACGAAGCACATTATTCCGACAACGACACCTTATATATTAATGCTCATGGAACCGGAACTCCTCTCAACGACGCATCGGAGACCATGGCTATCAAACTGGCAATGGGCGAAACGGCTGCACGCAAAGCCCACATCAGTTCCACCAAATCCATGACCGGACATCTTTTAGGAGCAACGGGAGCAGTTGAAATCATCGCCTCGGCATTAGCACTTCAACATGGCATCGTTCCGCCGACCATCGGCCTCGACGAGCCTGATCCGGAATGTGACCTCAACTATACGCCAAACAAGGCTATTGCTTGCGACATCAACATTGCCATTTCGGAATCTCTGGGATTCGGTGGCCACAATGCTTGCGTCGCCATAAGGAAATATGAAAACAAATAACTGACAATCAGCAAATCATATCATAATGAACAAAGAAGAAATTAAGCAGGTGCTTCCCCACAGAGAGCCTATGTTGCTCGTGGACGAGATGGTGATCGACGAAAACAAAGTCGCACACTCCAAGTATCACGTGACTGGTGACGAGTTCTTTCTCAAAGGACATTTTCCCGGAGCGCCCGTAGTGCCAGGTGTCATCTTATGTGAGATCATGGCGCAGTCGTGTGCATTGCTGATGAAAGATGACCTCGCAGGTCACCTCCCGCTCTATTCGGGAATCAACAGCGTGAGATTCAAGAATTCCGTTTATCCTGGCGATACGGTTGAAATCGAAGCCGCTCTTACAGCACACAAGGCAAACATCTACATCTGCGATGCGAAACTAAGCGTTGGAGACCGCCTTTGCGTAAGAGGCGAACTCTCTTTTGCACTGATCCCCGACAACAGAAAGCAAAACTCATGAACATGAAAAAGACTTATCAAATCGTAGTGTTGGCAAAACAAGTCCCCGACACAAGGAACGTCGGCAAGGATGTCATGAAGGAAGACGGCACCATCAACAGGGCCGCATTGCCAGCCATATTCAATCCGGAAGATCTGCAAGGTCTTGAGATGGCGCTTAAAGCGAAATCTTTGCTCAAAGATGCCAAGGTAACGGTGATTACCATGGGACCGACGAGATCGGCCGACATCATACGTGAAGCCATCTTCCGCGGTGCCGACAATGGTTACGTCGTCAGCGACAGAAAGTTTGCCGGATCCGACACTTTAGCAACATCATACGCATTGTCCGTTGCCGTGAAGAAACTCGGAAATGTCGATCTCATCTTCTGCGGAAGACAGGCTATCGACGGCGACACGGCGCAAGTCGGGCCACAAGTGGCTGAAAAACTTGGCATTCCGCAAATCACATACGCTGAAGAACTGGTCGGAATTGAGAAAAACAGCGTCATTGTGAAACGGCGCCTACAAAACGGCGTTGAAGTCCTTCAAAGTCCCATGCCGGTGTTGGTTACCGTCCACGGCAATGCTCCTGCCTGCCGCCAACGGAATGCAAAATACGTCATCAAGTACAAGAAAGCCTGCAGCAACTCGGAAGCGGAAGAACGCAAAACCGACAATACTGAACTCTGGGCGAAAAAACCATATCTGCATATCGACGAATGGCACGCATCCGACATGAATCCTGACGAAAGCCGTCTTGGCCTTACCGGATCGCCAACAAAGGTGATGACAATAGAGAACGTCGTGTTGGTGGGAAAAGAAAATGTCAGTGTCGGCACCGATGAGAAAAGCATCGGCAATCTGATGCAGGAACTAATCACAACGCATATTTTAGGATAAGAGAATAATAGAAAAAAAGAGAATAGAAAAAAGAAGAAAAAATGAACAATTCAAACAACATTTCTACCATGGAAGCAATCAACGATAAAGTCAAAGCGATTATTGCCAACAAGTTAGGTATCAATGCCAATGAAATCAGCGAAGAATCCAACTTCACAAACGACTTGGGTGCCGATTCTTTGGACATCGTCGAAATCATCATGGAACTCGAACAAGAGTTTCACATTGAACTTGATGATTCCGAAACAGAGACCATCATCACTGTAGGCGACGCCATAGATCATATCAACGCCAAATTGGTTTAATCTTTCAGTCATGACAGATAGGAAGAACTCGGTATTGGTTTACTGCGAAGTCAGCGAAGACAACGGCATCGCCGAAGTCAGCCTTGAACTTTGTTCGAAAGCATCACATCTGGCCAAACAGATCGATGGACAAGTCATCGCTCTCGTCATCGGAAGCGAGATTAAGGACATTGAATCGACGCTGTCACCTTATGGAGTCGAAATAGTCTATTACTTCGACGACCCCAAACTCAAGCATTACCAGACTCTGACTCATTTCAGCATCACGAGCAAACTGATTGAGACGATCCATCCCGAGATTGTTCTGTTTGGCGCCACAACGGTTGGAAGAGACCTTGCGCCGCGCATTGCTTCAAACCTGCGTTGCGGCCTGACTGCCGACTGCACGAGTCTGAAAATCGGTGATTTCACCGATGCTAAGACAGGAACGACCTATACCAACATCCTGTATCAGATACGGCCAGCATTCGGCGGCAACATCATAGCAACCATCGTAACGCCGAACACAAGGCCGCAGATGGCCACGGTGCGCGAAGGCGTGATGAAAAAAGAAGTCGTCAGCACGAACGGCAAGTGCATGATTTACAGGATGAATGCCAAGCAATATCTGAATGACGACGACTTATGCGTCAAGATATTGACTCGCGAAATAGAAAAACAGAAAATCAATGTCAAGAACGCCAACATCATCGTGTCGGGCGGCTATGGCGTCGGTTCAAAGGACAACTTCAAAGTGCTTCACGAACTTGCCGGACTAATAGGAGCCGAAGTCGGAGCGACACGTGCCGCCGTCGATGCCGGATTCACCGAAAGTGAACGTCAGATTGGCCAGACTGGGGTTACCGTACGTCCAAAACTCTACATTGCCTGCGGCATTTCCGGAGCGGTGCAACACCGTGCCGGCATGGAAGAATCGGCCAAAATCATCTCCATCAACACCGACCCCAACGCACCTATCAACAACATCGCCGACTACACCATCATCGGTGATGTCATGGACGTGTTACCAAAAATGATCAAGGCTTACAAGTCCTGCAACATTGTTCAATCATAATACAGATCGATAATGAATTTCTATAATGATAATGAGCGCCTGAGGTTTTATCTGAGCCATCCGATGATGGAGAAGATCGCCACGCTCAAAGAAAACGGTTTCGCTGACAAGGATCAAGATGCTCTCGCTCCTGACGACGCATGTGATGCCATTGACAACTACGACAAAGTGTTAGAGATTGTCGGGGAAATCGCCGGTGAAGTGATAGAAAACAATGCGGAATCTGTTGACCACGAAGGCCCTGAGGTCTGCGATGGCGCCATACGCTATGCAAAAGGCACGCAACAGAATCACGAGGCCATGCGCGATGCAGGCTTATACGGCATGTCCTTGCCAAGAAAATACAACGGATTGAATTTCCCGTATGTTCCTTATGTCATGGCGGCTGAAATCGTTTCTCGCGCCGATGCTGGCTTTGCCAACATCTGGGGACTACAGGACTGCGCCGAAACCATCAACGAATTTGCGTCTGAAGAAATCAAGGAAGCATATCTTCCTCGCATCAATCAAGGCGCCACATGCTCCATGGACCTCACCGAACCCGATGCTGGAAGCGACTTGCAGTCGGTCCGACTGAAGGCCACCTTCGATGAAGCCAGCCAATGCTGGAGACTCAATGGAGTGAAACGTTTCATCACCAACGGCGATGCCGACATCAAACTAGTGCTGGCACGTTCGGAAGAAGGCACAGCAGATGGCCGTGGCCTCTCCTATTTCCTGTACGACAGAAAAGACCATGCCGTCAAAGTGAGACGTATCGAGAACAAATTAGGCATAAAAGGCTCGCCCACAGCGGAATTGGTTTTCGAGAACGCACCCGCCCTGCTGATCGGAGAAAGAAAACTCGGACTCATCAAGTACGTCATGTCGCTGATGAATGGAGCCCGTCTCGGCGTAGGAGCGCAATCGGTAGGTCTTTCGGAAGCAGCATGCCGCGAAGCGGTGAAATATGCCAACGAAAGGGAGCAATTCGGGAAGACTATCGCCAACTTCCCACAGGTGTTTGAAATACTGGCGGTGATGCGTGCCAAAACGGACGCTTCACGTTCGCTGCTTTACGAAACAGCGCGGTTCGTGGACTTATACAAGATATACGAAAAGACATCGACCGAACGCGCATTGACGCCTGAGGAAAGGAACGAAATGAAGAGCGCACAACGTTACGCCGACATCTTCACTCCCATGCTGAAACTCTTTTCAAGCGAATACGCAAATCAGAACGCTTACGACTGTATCCAAGTCCATGGCGGTTCCGGTTTCATGAAAGAATACAAATGCGAACGCCTCTACCGCGACGCCAGAATCCTGAGCATCTACGAAGGCACTTCGCAACTGCAAGTGGTTGCCGCCATACGTGGAGTCGGCAACGGAAGTTATCTGAAACGCATCGAGGAATACGAAGCGATGGAAGTCTGCAATGACCTTTCTTCACTCAAAGACAGACTGTCGGGCATGAAGGAAGCCTACAATCGTCTTCATGAAATCGCAACTTCATGGGGCACGACGAGCGAAATATACAATTTCAACGCAAGAAGGCTCGTAGAATCTGTCGGGTATCTCGTGATGGGGCACCTACTCCTTCAGGATGCCAACCGTAACGGCATTTTCAAAAACTCCTGCGAAATCATCATCGGTCTCGGTGAAGCCGAAATTGCAAAGAACATTGCATTTTTCACCAACTTCAACCAGGAACGTCTGGAATCTTATAAAACTATCTGAAAATGAAATTATTAGAAAATAAAACCGCATTAATCACTGGAGCAGCACGTGGCATAGGAAAGTCCATTGCCATGCGTTTCGCCCAGGAAGGATGCGACATAGCATTTACCGACTTACAGTACAACGACGCTGCCAAGGCTACGGAGCAAGAACTCGCTTCGCTTGGCGTGAAAGTGAAATTCTACGCTTCCAATGCTGCGAATTTTGAAGACACCGAGAATACCGTGAATCAGGTGGCGGCCGACTTCGGTCACATCGACATTCTTGTCAACAACGCTGGCATCACCAAGGATGTCGCCTTGAAGAGAATGACGGAAGACCAATGGGACGCCGTCATCAACGTGAATCTCAAATCGGTGTTTAACTTCACTAAGGCCGTCCAACCGGTGATGTGGCGTCAGAATGGCGGAAGCATCATCAGCATGAGTTCCGTAGTCGGCGTGTCGGGCAATGCCAACCAATGCAACTATGCGGCTTCGAAAGCCGGCATCATTGGTTTCACAAAGTCGGCTGCCAAAGAAATGGGCATTCGCAACATCCGTTGCAACGCCATCGCACCCGGTTTTATCCTCACGGATATGACCAACGTGCTTCCCGAAGAAGTCAAGGAAGAATGGAAATCGAAGATCCCGTTGCATCGCGGCGGAACTCCAGAAGATGTTGCCAATGTCGCACTATTCCTCGCTTCCGACCTTTCATCATACGTTTCGGGACAAGTGATACATTGCTGTGGTGGAATGAACACCTAATGGCAATTTGAAGAATTGTATCTGACTTCATTTCCCCAATGATGCCGGATCACAAGACTACAAAATATTAATTTGCATCCCTAATATTTTGTTATTCCGCACCGCTGCAGTCTCCCGACATAAGCGGTGCTTTTTTTATGCCATTGCCAAAATATGGGAAACAATTGGGAAATTCCCGACTTATGCAAACACGCCAAATAGATGGAAAGAAAAAAGTCCAACTACTAATCAAGCAGTTAGACTTTGAATTGTGCCCCGAACAGGAGTCGAACCTGCACTCCTCTCGAAATACGCACCTGAAACGTACGCGTCTACCAATTCCGCCATCGGGGCTAGAATTAGTGCCCAGGACAAGAGTCGAACTTGCATGCCGTAATCGGCACCACCCCCTCAAAGTGGCGTGTCTACCAATTTCACCACCTGGGCTAATTCAGGGTGCAAAGATACATTTATTTTGATTACTCAACTTGTTTTTGGCGTTTTTTTTCAATCAAAACAGAATCTTTTTTCTTCGTGCACGAAGTATTGACAGTAGAAAAAATGAGAAACTGCATCATTTCCGTAAGGAATTGCTATTTTTGAACCGTCAAATACTTCGACTATGCTTACAGAGAAAGACAAAATCCAACTAAGAGACAGAAACATATCGGAAATCCAAGTCGCCGAACAACTTGAAAGGCTGAGAAAAGGCACATCATACGTACATCTTCTATGTCCTGCCACCATCGGGAACGGCATATTGAAATTTGACGATGACTTGTCTTCACAGATGACGGATGTATACGAAAACGACAAACAGTATTATCGCCTTTCGGCATTCATCCCCGCTTCTGGTGCCGCAAGCAGGATGTTCAAGGATTTGTATTCGTTCATCGAGTCGTACGACGGCAAAGCGCTTCCATCAGACTTCATGACGACAAATTCCCCTGCCGCCCTGTTTTTCCGTAACATAGACAAGTTTGCATTTCACGATGACCTTGAGAAGACCTTGAATCGTCTCTACGGTCACGGCATACAGGCCATGATGGATGAAAATCGGTTTGTGGATATTGCCAAGGCGCTGCTTGCCGATGACGGACTATCATACGGATCGATGCCCAAAGGTCTTGTGCGCTTCCACAGATACGACGGTTTCAACCGCAACGCCATAGAAGAGCATCTGGTCGAGGCGGCGAAATACGCAAAAAACGCCGACAACACGGTCAAGGTGCATTTCACAGTCTCCCCCGGCCACGAATCGATGTTCCTCGATGTCATCAACGAGGTGAAGCCTCACTACGAGAAGGATTTCCATTGCACATACGATATCAGTCTGTCGTTTCAAAAAGCATCCACCGACACCATCGCCATGGATGCGGATGGTAACCTGTTCCGAAATGAAGACGGAACGTTGCTGTTCCGCCCCGCAGGTCACGGCGCACTGATTGAGAATCTCAATGACTTTGGCGAAGAGATTGTGTTCATCAAGAATATCGACAATGTCGTAAAAGAAGACAATTCGGCGGTTTCGATTAAATATAAGAAGGTGTTGGCGGGTTGTCTGCTGCATCTTCAGCAGCAGTGTTTCGAATACCTCGACATGTTGGACGAAGGCTGCATGACTGAAGACGAGATAAACGAGACCGCCCGCTTCGCTCAGAATGAACTGATGATTGACATTCCATCCTATTTCAACGAATATGGCAGCATCGAGAAGATTGACTTCCTTTACAATCGTCTGAACCGGCCAATGCGCGTGTGCGGTGTGGTGAAAAACGTGGGTGAACCTGGTGGCGGCCCTTACTGGGTCAAAAACCAAGACGACGAGATTTCGCTTCAGATTGTGGAATCATCGCAAATCAACCACGGCAACGAAAAACAGGAAGCCTTGTTCCTTGCCTCGACGCACTTCAATCCAGTGGATCTGGTATGCGGCTGCTGGAACTACAGAGGCGAAGCCTTCTGCCTCACCGACTACGTGGATCCCGACACCGCTTTCGTTTCCAGCAAGTCGAAAGACGGCCGTGAACTCAAGGCTTTGGAACTCCCAGGTCTGTGGAATGGAGCCATGGCCGACTGGATAACCGTATTTGTGGAAGTTCCCATCGAGACTTTCAATCCGGTGAAGACGGTCAACGACTTGCTGAAGCCCATGCATCAGTGACAGCCGTAGCGACAAAATGAAAAAGCCGCAATGTCAGTGACGTTGCGGCTTTTGTTGTTATCGTGAAGATAACGCGATGCGAGAGAATGAAATCACTTCACTTTCTCAACGATAGCCTTGAAAGCTTCAGGGTTGTTCAAAGCCAAGTCAGCAAGGACTTTTCTGTTGATTTCGATACCGCTCTTGCTGAGTTTGTCCATAAACACACTGTACGACATGCCAAATTCACGGACGGCCGCATTGATACGGACAATCCATAAGGCTCTGAATTCGCGTTTCTTGTTTTTTCTGTCGCGATAAGCGTAAAGTTGACCCTTTTCGTAAGAGTTTTTCGCCACAGTCCAGACATTCTTTCTCGTGCTGAACTGACCTTTGGTCTTCTTCAGGATTTTCTTGCGCCTGGCTCTTGATGCCACGGCATTGACTGATCTTGTCATTTTTTGTGATTTTTTTGTACAGCGCCTCGCTCCTTTTCGAGAACTTTATCAGCTGATACAAAGGTTAAACAAATAAAATTAAAGAAGAAGCATTTCCTTCACAACCTTCTGATCGACTTTGTCAACCAATGTCGAATGGTCAAGGTTGCGTTTTCTCTTCTGGCTTTTCTTGGTCAAAATGTGTCCATGATAAGCATGCTTCCTCTTGAGTTTACCGGAGCCCGTTAATTTGAAACGTTTTTTGGCTGCGGATTTCGTCTTCATTTTTGGCATAACGCTAATATTTAAGTATAAAAACAGTTTTTCTTATTTCTTAGTCGATTTTGGAGCTACCAGCATCATCATTCGCTTTCCTTCAAGCTTTGGCAAGGATTCCACTTTGCCGAATTCCTCCAATTCCTGGGCGAATTTCAGAAGCATGATCTCACCTTGGTCTTTGTAAACGATGGATCTTCCGCGGAAAATCACCTCCACCTTAACCTTGTTGCCCTCTTGCAGGAAACGCTTGGCGTGATTGAGCTTGAACTCGAAATCATGGTCATCGGTCTGTGGTCCGAGACGAATCTCCTTGATGACAATCTTCGTGGCTTTGGCCTTGATCTCCTTCTGCTTCTTTTTCTGGTCGAAGATAAACTTCTTGTAATCCATGACCTTGCAGACCGGAGGATTGGCATCTGGCGAAATCTCGACCAAATCCATCTCCAGTTCCTCAGCTATGCGCAAAGCTTCTTTAATTGGATAGATGGCAGACTGAATATCCTCGCCAACGACTCTAACCATCGGGGCTTTTATCTGATTGTTCACCCGATACTGATCGTCGTCGTTGTTTTTCCTGTTAGGATAAGACTTCTGTGGAGTCCTTCCGCTTGTTGGGACCGGTGCTATTGCTTTAATCTCCTATAATTATGTTATACAATAAACAATTATTATCTCACATTCTGTTCTCTATCAACCTCTTCGTTGATCATCTTTACAAAATCATCAATGGCCATCGACCCCATGTCAACTTGTCCATGACGGCGCACTGACACTGAATTTTCGCTCTCTTCCTTCTCGCCCACAATGACCATATATGGGTATTTCTTCATTTCAGCGTCACGAATTTTCCTACCTATCTTCTCATTTCGTTCATCAATGAGGGCGCGAATATCGGATTTTTTCATGAATGATTGCATTTTTTTCGCAAAATCCATGAATTTTTCACTCACAGGGAGTATGATAACCTGGTCTGAAGCAAGCCAAAGCGGAAATTCTCCAGCGCAATGTTCGAGCAAAACTGCCACGAAACGTTCCATGGATCCAAACGGAGCCCTATGGATCATCACAGGACGGTGTTTCTCATTATCTGCGCCGATGTACGACAGATCGAAACGTTCAGGAAGATTGTAGTCAACCTGGATTGTTCCCAACTGCCACTTGCGGCCGATAGCGTCACGCACCATAAAGTCAAGTTTTGGTCCGTAGAATGCCGCTTCGCCATATTCGACGTGTGCCGAAAGGTTCTTTTCCTTGCAAGCCTCAACGATAGCTGCTTCAGCCTTAGCCCAATTCTCGTCGCTTCCGACGTATTTCTCATGGTCGTTAGGGTCGCGTAACGAAATCTGTGCTTCAAAACTACTGAATTTCAACGCTTTGAAGATTATTTCGATAATCTCCATCACGCGGATGAACTCTTCCTTCACCTGATCGGGACGGCAGAAAATATGAGCGTCATCCTGAGTGAATGAACGCACGCGCGTCAATCCGTGAAGTTCGCCGCTTTGTTCATAACGGTAAACCGTACCGAATTCGGCAATGCGAACTGGCATGTCTTTATAGGAATGAGGCTGCCATTTGTATATCATGCAGTGATGCGGGCAGTTCATGGGTTTCAGCATGTATTCCTCGCCTTCTTCCGGCGTGGTGATTGGGCGGAAGCTGTCAGCTCCGTAGTGATCCCAGTGGCCTGAAGTGACATAGAGTTGCTTGCCACCGATATGAGGCGTGATAACCTGTTCGTATCCGTAATCCTTTTGGATCTTGGTCAGAAAAGCCTGAAGGCGAAGACGGAGTTCCGTGCCTCTTGGCAGCCAAATCGGGAGGCCTTTGCCCACCATATCGTTGAACATGAAGAGTTCCAACTCTCTGCCCAGCTTGCGGTGATCCCTTTTCTTGGCTTCTTCGAGAAGTACCAGATAGTCGTCAAGTTCCTTCTTCTTCGGGAATGTTATGCCATACACACGGGTAAGCTGCTTGCGCTTCTCATCGCCGCGCCAATAGGCACCTGCGAGTGACGTCAGCTTCACGGCCTTGATGAAACTCGTGTCCGGGATATGAGGACCACGGCAGAGGTCGGTGAAGTTTCCGCTTCTATAATAAGTAATGGTGCCGTCTTCAAGTTCGCTGATAAGCTCCACCTTATATTCGTCGCCCTTGTTCTTGAAATACTCGAGGGCTTCTTTCTTGCTGACGTCGATGCGTTCAAACACCTGTTTCTGGTGAGCCAACTCCATCATCTTGTTCTCGATGTCAACGAGATTGGCTTCCGTCAATGTCATGTCGCCCGTGTCAATATCGTAATAAAAACCGTTGTCGATTGCGGGACCAATGCCGAACTTGACACCTTTGTAAAGTGCCTCGATGGCTTCAGCCATAAGGTGTGCGGAAGAATGCCACATGGTTTCCTTGCCTTCTTCGTCATCCCAAGTGAAAAGCTTTATCTGGGCATCTTCGCAAATCGGTCTTGTGGCATCCCACATCTTGTCGTTCACTTTGGCTGACAAGACGTTGCGGGCCAGACCTTCGCTAAGGCTCTTGGCAATATCCAAAGGCGTCACGCCTGACTCATACTGTCTGACACTCTGGTCAGGAAATGTTATGTTAATCATGTGTCTTGCTTCTTTAAAAAACGCGTGCAAAAATACACTTTTTTTGCTTATAAAACCAATAGATTTATAGTTCTTTGTTTTTTCAACGATTTTTTCTCACTATCCGCCTATCTTTCAGGCTTTACCGATGGTCCGAACCGTGCTTCGGAATTACTTTCGGAAAACCTCTTCCGAAAAACGATATTTTCCTACATTTGCATCGCCTAAAAATATTGGAATGAAAAAATTATTGTCAACCGCTTTGTTGATTTTTCTATTTGGAAATCTGTTTTCACAAAACGCTATAAATGATGAGCAGGCTATGCTTTATGCGCAAAAGTTCGGCTCCAAAATCGGCATCGGCATATCGCCAACGCGCATTTCAGGCGACAACGCCGGAGTCTTCATCTTCAACTACGGCGATAAAGGCTTCGTGATGCTCTCCGCTTCGAAAAGCATCAGACCCGTCCTCGCCTACTCCAACGAGTTCAACATCCCGTCTCTGGAAGACGCCCCCGACAACATCACTTGGTGGATCGGACAATACGAAGAACAGGTCGCCTATGCCATGAAACATCCGGAAGTGGCGACAGAAAAGACGGTCAAGGAATGGAAATCCCTCGAAGATGGCACGCTCTCATTCGACAGCAAAGGTGTCAATCCATTATGCACCACTTTGTGGGATCAGGGCTGCTATTATAACGCACTGTGTCCTCAGGACTATGGCGGGCCTTGCAATCACGTTTATGCCGGATGTGTGGCGTGTGCCATGGCTCAAGTCATGAAATATCACAACCACCCCGCTCAAGGATATGGTTCGCATACATATACTTACGGCGATTATGGAACCATGACGGCGAATTTCGGCAGCACGACTTACGATTGGAACAACATGCCCACGGAAATCCACAACCAGAACAATGCCGTCGCCACCCTGCTCTACCACTGCGGCGTGAGTGTGGACATGATGTACAGTCCAAGTGGCAGCGGCGCCCAATCCAACGATGTGGAGACAGCACTCCGGTGCTATTTCGGCTATTGCGGCGCCACTTACAAGACACGGACAAGCTATACCGACGAACAATGGATTGCCTTGATTAAAAACGAACTCGACAACGACAGACCGCTATACTATTCTGGTTCAGGAAATTCCAGTGGCCACGCCTTTGTCTGCGACGGCTACAACGACAGCAACTATTTCCATTTCAACTGGGGATGGAGCGGCTCTGCTAACGGATACTTCAGCCTCGACGATCTCATGGGATTCAACGGCAACCAAAGCGTCGTCATCAATATCACGCCGATGGTGATCACCCCTGATGCCAACGGCATCATTTATGTCACTCCCGACGGTGAAGGCGATGGTTCTTCCTGGAGCAATGCGACTTCCAAACTGCATTATGCTGCCGCCCGATCCAATACCGGAGTACGCCTTTGGGTGAAAAAAGGAACCTATTATGGTGATGAATCGGACAACATCAACGCTTTCAACATCTACGCATCCAACCGCATCTACGGCAGTTTCAACGGCGATGAACCCGCTGATTACGACATCACACTCCGTGACTTCGTCAACAACGCCACCATCCTTGATGGACAAAACAGCAAACGCGTGTTGAACCAAGGCGACATTCTCAATGCCCCGACCAATGCCATCTGGGACGGATTCACCTTGCGCAACGGCAATAGCATCACTGGTGCGGGCGCTTACCTCAACGACTTCTCGACGCTTGCAAACTGTACCATCATCGACAACAGTGCTGAAATCTATGGCGGCGGCGTTTACGCGAACGCTTCGACGGCCAACAACCATATCTTCCTGACCAACTGCACCATCTCTGGAAACAGCACTTCGATTGGCGGCGGCATCTGCGACCGCTATGGCGTGGTATATTCCAACTGCAGGATAAGCAACAACATGGCTTCGACAAAAGGCGGTGGCATTTACCTCTACAGTAACGCCCAACCCATCTTGAAAAGCTGCGTCATCAGCAACAACAGCGCCGTGATGGGCGGTGGCATGTACGCCAGAGGAAGATTCATCGCAAACAACTGCGACTTCGTCATGAACAGCGCTGTGGATAGCGCCGGAGGAGTCTTCAACGAAAACGAAAGAAACAAGTATTACAGCTGCATTCTGTGGGGCAACACCGCCGACAATGCGGAAAACCAGTACTTAGGCCCAAGCATCTTCGAATATTGCGCCGTGCAAGGCGAATGCGAAGGAACGGGCAACATCGATCTGCCAGCATCTAACGATGGCAGCGAACCTGGCGTCTTCGTGCGTTTCGCACAGCCGTCGCAAGGCACTGGATCCGCCTATTCTGATGCCGACTGGAGCATCATGCCACGAAGCATCTGCCTCAACGCTGGCAAACCCAACGCCACCGGTCTCGGCTCATACGACATCGCAGGCAACCTGCGCATACAGAAAGGCCGCGTCGATATCGGCGCCTACGAAAGCTGTTCTCCACTCAACAGCATCGTGGCCGAAATCTGCGACAATGAACCGTACAACCTCAACGGAACGGAAATCACCACATCAGGATACTACACCGCCCTCTTCGAAACCGGTTTGTGCGACAGCGTTGTAGGTCTTTCTCTGACCGTCTTCGAAGCTCCGGAAACAAGCATCACAGGCAAGATGAGTATTCAGCATGGCGAAAGCACCACGCTTACCGCACACGGAGCATCTTCTTACTTATGGTCAACAGGAGAAACCACGGAAAGCATCACAGTGACACCACAAAACACCACGACCTACACCGTGACTGGATCAAACGAAATTTGTACCGATCAGGCCGAAGCCACCGTTTATGTCGGGGGCAGCGATGTCGATGACACGGAAATAAACGTCACCATCGCACCGAATCCGGCCGACTCCTACATCGTCGTTGATGCCGAAAGTCTCAAACACATAAGCGTTTACAACTTCATGGGACAACGTGTGGAAAACATGGATGCTAACAACGGTTGCCGTATCGACGTAAGCCAATACAACAACGGCATTTACTTCTTTGTTCTGGAGACATCTAACGGTTCTACGACGAGAAAAGTCGTCATAGACCGCTAATTAGGTTTACTGACTGGATAGTTTTACACGCTTAAGATTCAACAGATTGGTCGGATTACTGCCTAATCCGCTGACTCTTTTGTTCACAAAGCGCAACACCTTGTCGTAAAATAGCACCACTACAGGAGCATCATCCATCATCAGGCTGTCCATCTGGCGATAATATCCTTGTCTGACATCAGCGTCGTTGCACGACATGGCTTTGTCGTACAAGGCGTCGTACCGCGCATTGGAGTAATGCGAATAGTTAGGTCCGTCAGGAGCGAAATTGGCCGTGGTGAACAGAGAAAGATAGTTTTCTGCATCGGGATAATCCGCCACCCATGACGAACGGAAGAATGACAGGCTGCCATTGGCGCGCATGCTGCGCAAGGTGGCCGGCGGCATGACTTCCATCTGGCAGTTCAGACCGACATCAGAGAGTTGCGACTGCACAAACTTGCCAATGTCGGCATATTCGGCTGTAGTTGACAGATTCAAAGCCGTGTTTTCCAGATGGTTATCCTCAATCAGTTGGCGTGCTTTTTTCAAGTCATAACCATATCCCGAATCAGTATGGCCTGGCAGTCCGACAGGAATCATGCCACCAGTGCCAGCAGTTCCAATGCCATTGCGCAGATAACGCAGCATCTTGTCGCGGTCGACCGAATAATTGACGGCCTGCCTTAACGCCTTTGAACGCTTTGGACCGAGTGTGTCGTCAGGATTCAGGAAAAAAGAGATGTATTCCGTGTTAAGAAATGGCTCAGTAATTAGGTAAATCTTGTCTTCATATTTCTTGCGCAATTGCCCGTCGTGCGTCAGCAACTCATCCTTGTAACGCGCATCAATGCCCGACATAAAGTCAAATCCGCCCTTGATGAACTCGAGAAAAGCCACCTGCTTGTCAATCAGAAAACTGATGGACACGGCGTCAAGATATGGCAAACGTTGCCCGTTTTCAAACTCGAAATAATCAGGATTCTTACGGAAGACCAGCCTCACGGTCTCTTTCCAATACTGGAATCTAAACGGCCCCGTCCCAACAGGATGACGCCTGAAATCGTTGCCGTAATGCTCGACGGCTTCACGTGGGACGACACTCGCATAAGTCATCGAAAGAATGCCAAGAAATGGCGGAAAAGGATCAGACAATACGATTTGAAACGTAGAGTCATTCAAGGCATGGAAATCATAACCGGAATCATCGTGCCGCACCTTTGAAAAAATCCACGCTCCAGGCGAATTCAAAGTCTTGTCAACAACCCGATTAAAAGAATATACAAAGTCGTCAGCATTGACAATTCTTGTGCTGTTAAAACACTCGTCTTCATTAAATTGCACATCGTCTCTTAAATGAAAAGTATAAGTGAGTCCATCGTCGCTGATTTCCCACGTCTTGGCAATCATGGGGACGACGTTCATGCTGTCATCGAAAGCCACGAGACCGTTGAAAAGCTGATTGCAAGCCCATATATGCGGCAGATCCTTGGCGTAAATGGGATCGAGTGTCAGAATGCCTGCGGCTTCGTTGTAACGGAAAATGGCCAGATTTTCATCTTCGGTGTGCCGTGTGCGGCACGAAAACAGCATGACGACTGAAAGCAGAATGACAACGGCACGTATTCTTTTCATCTTTGCAATTTGAAGCAAAAGTAAGAAAATTTGAGAGCAAAACGGGCATGGCACTTTTTTTGCGACACTGTGACCAATAAACATACAAACAGTTGAACAACACAAAATCGTCATTAGCAAGATTCATAGTCTGCATAATCATATCGGCAGTGCTGGTATTTGCTTCATGCGACAGGGACGTCTTCATGCGTGACCCCGTTCAGGACCCGATACGGCAATTCACGCAGTTGTCCGAACTCGGCACCGTGGAATACACAGTCACAAAAGTCGTCAAGGTGGTTGACCATCCCAAATGGTATCAGTTTGGCGACCGCAAACTGCTTTTCACTTGCAAGGCCACACTCAAGGCCGGCATCGACATGAGCGGCTTCTCCCCTGACGATGTGACCGTCAACAAAAGCCAGCGTTCGGCAACAGTGACCTTGCCGAAAGCCAAACTGCTTACTTTCAACATGGATCCGAAGGACTGCAAGCTCGCCTTTGTCAAAATCGGCGGCATCAGGCACCCATTTACGGCCGAAGAACGCAATGCGGTTTTGATACAAGGCGAAAAGTCAATCCGTGATAACATCGGACAATATGGCATTCTGGAAGACGCCGAAACCAATGCCAGCGAATTTGTGAAGATGGTATTTTCCAAAGCCGGAATCTACGACGTAACCGTAAAATTCAGATAACGATGAGAGCATACAGAGACGAGACACGGAGTTTTCCGACAGCCAAATTGTTCATTATAGCATTATGTGTGGCGCTTATTGTCGCCTTCTTATACCATAAGTTTCGGGGCAAAGATTCTGACAAGTTCAAGATCGACAACACGACCGAAGTGATTACCGAAATTCGCAAGATTGCCGAATTGGGCACATCGTGTTTTTATGAAGAGATGGTGCTTCGCGATTCAAAACCTAATGCGCTGACCGACAACGAATACGGTAAAAGAGCAGCCACCATCCTCGGTGACGATGACGGCGTGCTAATTGAAGATGAGATTGTTGTTATCGCCAAAGGCAAAGTCAAGGCCGGCTTTGACCTGACACAGATGACCGAAGACGACGTCCTGTTTCGGAACGACACGCTCTTTGTGACCTTGCCCCACGCCAAAATCCTTGACGTCATCATCAATCCGTCTGACTTTGAAGTGTTTTCCGAAAGCGGATATTGGTATGACAGCCAGATTGTCAGTCTGAAACTCCGAGCCAAGCAGAGACTCGTCAACGACGCGAAATACGAAGGCATACTGAGTAAAGCCGAAGCTTCGGGACAAGCTACGGTAAGCGATTTGCTCAAGTCGTCAGGTTACAGCGACGTGGTTGTCGCAATAGGCAAATAACTGAATACTAATTGAATACAGGCTTTGGAGATGTCTTGGAAGGTTCGCCATGCTCAAAGTACGGCCATCCGTCCTCAGTCCAATATATGCGGTCCAGATTCAGACATCTTCCTTCAAACGCATTGCCCTTCCACCAGCTGTGGTAAAGCATCCAGTCCTGACCCAAAGCATCGGTAACGATTTCAGCATCATGGCCAGGTCCTACGAAAGTCTTGTCGGCGCCTCCCGACATTATGACATGGTCGTAACCCAAGCGGCGCATCTTCTTGCCATCGGGAGACCGGTAAGGTCCTGTGACGTGGCGTGACCGCCCGACGACAATGCGGTAAGTACTTTCCGCTCCGGCGCAACATGTCCCTTTGGATGCGAAAAGATAATAGTAGTCGCCGTGCTTATGCAGATACGCCCCTTCCATGTTAATGGCGCCAAGATGTCTTTTCCTTGAACCGGAACTCACCGAAAAACCGTCGTCGTTCAGACGCCGCTGCCATATTCCGGAAGTCGGGCCGAGACTGCCCCACTGAAGATATTTGGAATGCCCGTCATCGAAATAGTTGGGATCGATGGCGTTTCCCGTGCCTTGCGACCAAAAACTCACCACCATGCCATTATCCGTAAATGGGCCTTCGGGACGATCCGCTATCGCCACGCCGCTACCCTCTCTGAATATCTTTGCCCACACGCCCAAAGCGTAATACAACACGTATTTCCCATTAATATAGTTGATGTCGGGAGCCCAAATCTTGGAATCCTTCACCCAAGCGGGACGGCCTGCGCTGAAGCCATCGCCGACAAACTCCCAATCGACCAAGTCCTTGGAACGATAGACGGGCAGATTGACGACCGTGTCGCCGTAAAGTGTCTGCGTGGAGTACACATAGAAATAGCCTGTCCGCTCGCGATCGTCAAGCACTGTAGGATCGGCGCAATCGTGACGGATTACTGGATTGCTGTATGTTTCTTGCGCCATGACCTTGCATCCTCCGACAATTGCGAATGCCGTCAGGAACAAGGCGATGAGTCCAAATGATCTGTTCATGACAATAAATAATGTGAAGTAAAGATATAAAAAAAATCCGTCGTCAGTATGGCGACGGATAAAAAAACATGAAAACACTATCTCTTATTTCTTTGTCTTGAAGCCGATTACTTCGGGATGAAGTTTTGTCAAGTACTTGTTGTAGTCGAGTTCGTTGACATCGATATCCTTCTCCAAAGCCATATCGAGCACTTCCATCATGTTCTCCACAAAATGGACATTCAGGCCTTCGGCATACTCGTCCTTGATATCAAGGAAATCGCGTTTGTTATCGACTGACATGATGATATCCGTCACGCCATTGCGCTTTGCAGCAAGGATTTTCTCCTTAATGCCACCAACTGGTAACACTCTGCCTCTCAATGTGATTTCACCTGTCATTGCAAGGTTTCCTTTAACCTTTCTTTGCGTCAACGCAGAAGTCAGTGCGGTAACCATAGTCACACCTGCCGACGGACCATCTTTGGGGGTGGCGCCTTCGGGGACGTGAACATGAACGTTCCATTCTTCAAACACTTCAGGGTTGATGTCGAGTTTTGTGGCGTGAGCCTTGATGTATTCGTATGCTATGGTGGCGGATTCCTTCATCACGTCGCCAAGGTTGCCCGTCATGCCAAGATGACCGTTACCATGGCTCAGGCTGACTTCGATGGAAAGGATTTCGCCTCCCACCTCTGTCCATGCCAGACCTGTGGCGATGCCAGGAACACTGTGTTTCACCTCGTCCTCATCGTGATGCATGGGAACGCCAAGCGCCCTCTCAATGTCAGCGACCGTTATTTTGCGGGCGAAGTTTTCATTGGAGACAATCTGTCGGGCACGATGCCGCATGACATCGGCAATTTTTCTCTCAAGATTACGGACACCCGCTTCTCTGGTGTAGTTGTCAATGATACCGTAGATGATTTCCTTTGAAAACGAAATCTGAGAAGCCTTAAGACCGTGTTTCTCAAGTTGTTTAGGAACAAGATGTCTTTTGGCAATCTCGTATTTCTCTTCGCGGAGATAGCCGCTGATGTCAATGATTTCCATACGGTCTCTCAACGCAGGATGAATCGTGGACAGCGTATTCGCCGTGGCGATGAAAAGGATTTTCGACAAGTCGTAGTCCAGTTCAAGGAAATTGTCGTAGAATGTCGAATTCTGCTCCGGGTCGAGGATTTCAAGCAATGCGGCCTGAGGGTCGCCATTGATGTTGTTTCCGCTCACCTTGTCGATTTCATCGAGGACGAACACGGGGTTGCCCGACTTTACCTTCCTCAGATTCTGGATGATACGTCCGGGCATGGCGCCGATGTAGGTCTTGCGATGGCCTCTGAGTTCAGCTTCGTCGCGGACGCCGCCCAGCGACATCCTGATGTATTTTCTGTTCAGCGCGTGGGCTATGGACTTGCCCAATGAGGTCTTGCCAACACCGGGAGGGCCAACAAGACAGAGAATGGGCGACTTCATGTCGTTTTTCAGCTTGAGCACCGCCAGATGTTCTATGATTCTGTCCTTGACCTTATCAAGACCGAAATGGTCGGCGTCAAGGATTCGTTTTGCACGGTTCAGGTCGAAATTGTCTTTGGTGTAGCTGTTCCAAGGCAAATCGACAAGATATTGAAGGTAATTCAGTTGTATTCCGTATTCGGCAGCCTGCGGATTGGTACGTTCAAGTTTTTTCAGTTCGCGTTCGAACACTTCTGCCACTTCCTTCGGCCACGATTTCTTCGCCGCCTTGAGCACCAACTCTTGGTAATCCTGTTCGTTCGGTGTCCCGCCAAGTTCTTCCTGGATGGTCCTCAACTGCTGGTTCAGCAGATACTCGCGCTGCTGCTTGTCCATGTCAATCTTGACTTTGCTTTGGATCTGCTGTTTCAGCTCAATCATCTGCTGTTCGGTGGTGAGCATGCCAAGAAGGTTGGTCGCCATCTCGCTGACGTCGTCCAGTTCGAGAAGCAACTGCTTTGTCGGAAGGTCAGCATCGATGTTGCTTGCCACGAAATTCACAAGAAAGATAGGGCTTTCGATGTTACGGATGGCGAAGCCCGCCTCTTCTGTGAGACGTTGTGACTTGGTGATGACTTGCAGCGCCAGCTCTTTGACAGATTGTATCAAGGCGTTGAACTTCTTGTCGTGCGGCACTTCGAAAGACTTGCCGTAAGGGGTCACCTTGGCCATGTTGTATGGCAGGCTTTGCGTCATCTCGACCATCTCGAAACGCCGTTTTCCCTGAATGATGACCGTTGTGTTTCCGTCGGGCATCTGCAAGGTCTTGACGATGCTGGCTACGGTGCCCACCTTGTACAAATCGTCAAAGTTAGGCTCTTCCACGTTGGCATCCCTCTGGGCAACGACACCGATCGGTTTTTTCTTGCGGTAGCATTCCTTGACAAGTTTAATCGACTTGTCGCGACCAACGGTGATGGGAATCACAACGCCGGGATACAGCACGGAATTGCGGAGCGGGAGAATGGGCAGTTCTTCCGGAACGATCTCTTCGCTGAGGCTCTTCACGTCTTCAGGGCTCATCAATGGGATGAACTCCGCATTCGCATCAACTATATCGGACATTAAATAACTATCGTCTTGTATTTTCATGTTTTGATTTGTTTTCAATTTGTTTGACAGACACAAAATCGACCGACATTTTGTCATAGCTCAAGTCGCTCGCTTCGCATGCTGTTTCGCAACAGCGTGATTTTGCAACACTTAAAGCATTGACATCCTGAGTCAGGTCAATCACCCGAAGATAAAGTCAATTCTTGTGCCAAGAATAAGAACGATGATAATCTGGAGATAGTGAGGTGATGCGAAAAAAATAACGCAAAAATGCTCTTGTCGTTTGGACAAGAGCATTATCGCTACTCTGTAAGAAGCAACACTTATTTAGCCGTGTTGTTCTTTTCGAGGAATTTCTTGTACTTGCTGTTGAACTTATCAACGCGACCGGCGGAGTCAACAAGTTTCATCTTGCCGGTATAGAAAGGATGTGATGCGCTGGAGATTTCAAGCTTGACCAGTGGGTATTCCTTTCCGTCTTCCCAAACGATAGTATCCTTTGTGTTGATTGTTGAACGTGACAAAAACGTGTACTCATTGGACATGTCTTTGAAAACAACCAGACGATAATTCTTAGGGTGAATGTCTTTTTTCATCGCTTTCTTCCTTTAAATTTGAAGCGCAAAATTATCATTTTTCCTTGAACTGGCAATCATTTTTTCGAACTATTTTTTCGTCATTCAGCCAAAACAAATGAAATATTTAGGTATATGCTTGATAATAAGGTTATTATATATGATATCTTTGATAATTTCCCATTTGAAAATCGGCAGATTGCAATCACGGCCGATACATTCGCGGCAAGTTGGCGCCGGCATCAGGCATTTCCATCCCATCTGGAAACGGATTATGAAAATCAGTTCATAACTTGCTATTAACAAGATATTTAAAAACACGACGATATCCTTATTTAGACAAATTCTATTTTACCGATTTTGCAGGAAAGAGCAATGCCGACACATTATTAATTTATATCTTTGCGGCAAATAATAACAAGAACTAAACTGATTTAAAATCATAAATAACAAAGTAATGAAAAAGGCTTATAATTTCAACGCAGGTCCCTGCGTATTGCCAAAAGAAGTGATTGAATCAACGATCAATGCGTTGCGTGATTTCGACAACACCGGCATCGGTCTTATGGAAATCTCACACCGTACTCCAGGATGGGAACGCGTAATGGCGGAAACACGCCAGTTGTGGCGCGATCTTCTCAACATTCCTGAAGAATATGAAGTACTCTTCCTCGGTGGCGGTGCAAGCACACAGTTTTTCACTGTTCCTGCAAACATCCTGAAAACCAAGGCTGCATACCTTCAGACCGGTGTCTGGGCAAAGAAATCAGCCAAGGAAGCCAAGTTGTTCGGCACAATTGACATTGTCGCATCTTCAGAAGACAAGAACTACACTTACGTTCCGAAAAACTACACCATTCCTACGGATGCCGATTACTTCCACATCACGACCAACAACACCATCTACGGCACTGAAATCAAACACGACATGGACTGCCCTATCATGCTTGTCGCCGATATGTCGTCCGACATCATGAGCCGTCCTGTTGACGTGAAGAAATACGGCCTGATTTACGGTGGCGCACAGAAGAATGTCGGCCCTGCTGGTGTCACATTCGTCATCGTCCGCAAGGACATCCTCGGCAAGATTGGCGACCGCAAGTACATGAATCCGCTTCCGACCATGGTTGACTATCGCACTCACGCCACTGAAGAAGCCAAGGACATCTCCATGTTCAACACGCCTCCCGTGCTGCCTATCTTCGTCATGCACGAGACCCTGTCGTGGCTGAAAAACACCATCGGCGGTGTGGAAGCCATGCACAAAATCAACGTCAAGGAATCCAACATGCTTTATGATGAAATCGACCGCAACAGCATGTTCGTCGGAACAGCCGCCAAGGAAGACCGTTCCATCATGAACCACTGCTGGGTTATGGCTCCTGGATACGAAGACAAGCAGGACGCTTTCATGGCATTCGCCAAGGAACGCGGCATGGTCGGCATCAAGGGTCACCGTTCAGTCGGCGGATTCCGCGCATCTCTGTACAATGCTTGCCCAGTCGAGGCTGTTGAAGCTCTCATCCAGTGCATGCAAGATTTCGAAAAAGCTAACAAATAACATCTATCGACATGAAAGTATTAGTTGCAACAGAAAAACCATTTGCTAAAGTTGCCGTTGACGGCATCCGTCAAACAGTTGAGAAGAACGGTTACGAACTGGCTCTTTTGGAAAAATACACCGATGTCAACGACCTGTACAAGGCTGTTGAGGACGCTGACGCCATGATTGTCCGTTCGGACAATGTCACCAAGGAAGTCATCGACCATGCCAAGAAACTCAAGATCGTGGTTCGTGCCGGTGCCGGTTTCGACAATCTCGACCTTGAAGCCTGCACGGCTAAAGGCATTGTCGCCATGAACACTCCTGGCCAGAACTCTAACGCCGTTGCCGAATTGGTCATGGGATTGCTTGTCTTTACGGTACGCAACTTCTACAATGGCAAATCAGGTTCGGAACTGATGGGTAAGAAACTGGGGTTGCTGGCTTTCGGTAATGTCGGCCGCAACGTGGCACGCATCGCCAAAGGATTCGGCATGGAAGTCTATGCTTTCGACGAGTTCGTCCCTGCCGACAAGATAGAAGAAGCCGGCGTTCATGCTGCTGCCAGCAGAGACGCCCTGTTCGAGACCTGCGACATCGTCTCGCTGCACATCCCTGCAACAGCAGAAACGAAACTGAGCATCAACTACGAAGTGGTGAACAAGATGCACAAGAACGGCATTCTGCTGAACACCGCCCGCAAGGAAGTCATCAACGAAGCCGAACTTCTGAAGCTCATGGCCGAACGCCCTGACATCAAATACATCACCGACATCATGCCGGACGCCAATGCGGAATTCGCCAAACTTGAAGGACGCTACTTCTCCACACCTAAGAAGATGGGCGCCCAGACAGAAGAAGCCAACATCAACGCTGGTCTGGCAGCCGCCAACCAGATTGTCGATTTCTTCAAGACCGGCAACAAGAAATTCCAAGTGAACAAATAATGTTCATGATAATGGGGACAGCTTTCGCGGCGGTCCCCATTATTCATTTATCCTATTGACAAAAAACAATAACAATCATTATCCACAATGTCAGTAATCAAACCTTTTAAAGGATGGCGGCCATCTGCCGACATCGTTCTGAAACTGGCTTCGAGACCTTATGACGTCTTGAACACGGAAGAAGCTCGCAAGGAATGCGAAGGCAATCCATACAGCCTGCTGCACATCACCAAGGCCGAAATCGACCTTCCTGAAGGCATCAAGGACACCGACCCGCTCGTATATCTGAAAGTAGTCGAAAACTTCAATACATTCAAGGATTACGGATGGCTCGTGCAGGACAAGGAAGACAAGCTTTACGTTTACGCTCAAAGCATGAATCCCACCGACGCCAACGCTCATTGGCAATACGGCATCGTGGCATGCGCCTACAGCGAAGACTACGTGAACAAAGTCATCAAGAAGCACGAGTTGACCCGCAAGGACAAGGAAGAAGACCGCATGAAACACGTTCGCATCACCAATGCCAATGTCGAGCCTGTGTTCTTCGCCTACCCCGCCGTCAATGAGATTGATGAAATCGTCAACAAAATCATCGCAAAGAAACCTATCTATGACTTCATCGCCAAGGAAGACGGTTTCGGCCATCGTTTCTGGGTCATCGATGACAAGGCCACCATTGACCGCCTCGTGGAACTCTTCGCTAAGAAAGTCCCTTCGATGTACATCGCCGACGGACACCACAGAAGCGCCGCCGCCGCATTGGTGGGACAAGAGAAAAAGGAACACAACCCGAATCATACCGGCAAAGAAGAATACAACTTCTTCATGACCGTCATCTTCCCCGACAACCAGCTGAAAGTCATCGACTACAACCGCGTTGTGAAAGACTTGAATGGCCTGACCGAAGCTCAGTTCCTCAAAGCCCTCGAAGAAGCTTTCGTCGTCGAAGACATGGGAACGGATATTTACAAGCCGTGCAAACTCCATGAATTCAGCACATACCTTAACGGCCATTGGTACAAGATGACTGCCAAGCCTGGCAAGTACGACAACAACGACCCCATCGGCGTCCTTGATGTCAAGATACTCAGCGACCATGTGCTCGACACCATACTCGGCATCAAAGACCTTCGCACCGACAAGCGCATCGACTTCGTCGGCGGCATCCGTGGTCTTGGCGAACTGAAACGCCGCGTTGACAACGGTGAGATGAAAGTCGCCTTTGCCCTCTACCCTGTTTCGATGAAACAAATCATCGACATCGCAGACAGCGGCAACATCATGCCACCAAAGACGACATGGTTCGAACCTAAACTCCGTTCGGGTCTGGTGATTCACACTCTGGACTAAGACAAAGCAAGGCGCTGTTTCGACAGCGCCTTTTTTATCATGAATCTTGACGCACATCTCATCAAGCACTTTGCAGATTATCTGGCGTTGGAACTATCCTTGTCCGACAACAGCATCGAGGCCTATTGCCACGACGTGACACTCCTTTCTCAATATCTTGAGGCCGAAGGGAAACCGACAGAAATCAAAGACATCGACAAGGACACCGTGGAAGGCTTCTTCGCATATCTGTACGACATGAATATCGGAGCCGCATCACAAGCCCGGATTTTGTCAGGCATCAAATCATTCTACCGCTACCTGCTGCAGGAAAATATCGTTGAAAAAGACGCCACGGCGCTTATCAGCTCGCCATCCTTAGGGCGGCACCTTCCTGAAGTGCTCAGCTACGAAGAGATTCAGAAAATGATAGACAGCATCGACCTAAGCACGCCAAACGGGCATCGCAACAAGGCGATGATAGAAGTGATGTATGGCTGCGGTTTGCGCGTATCAGAACTTATTACGTTGCAAATCAGCAACATATTCGGAAAAGACGGTTTCATCAGGGTGATAGGAAAAGGCGACAAGGAAAGGCTTATCCCCATCGGTGAATCAAGTCTGGCAATTGTGAATCAGTATGTTGAAGGAGCCAGAAAGCACATCCACGTGAAGCCGCAGTATTCGGACATCGTATTCCTAAACAGCCGCGGCACAGGCTTGACACGACAGATGGTGTTCATCATCGTCAAAGAACTTGCCGAATCAAACGGGATAAAGAAAAGCATCAGCCCGCACACATTCCGCCATTCCTTTGCCACACATCTCATCGAAGGTGGCGCCAACCTGCTCGCCGTTCAGCAAATGCTCGGGCATTCAAGCGTGAGCACAACGGAGATTTACACGCACATTTCTGACGAATTGTTACGCGACACGCTGACCAGCTTTCATCCAAGATTCATGAAAGACAAGCACGAAGAACAAGACTAAGGCGAAAGTCAGATGATGTCGCCCTGATCATCGACAAGGACTCCCCAACTGACAGCCGTCAGTTTGTCGTCATTGAAAAAGAAATCCGTCATGGCGTCCTCAAAACTAATCCTGATTTCGTCATCTTCATCCTCCTTCTCCAACTCCTTGAATCCATGTTTCTTCATTAGACTGATGATGGCTTCAGGTTTCAAGTCAAAGACTTTCTCACTATAAAGCGTCGATTCACGGTTTTCCGTCTCAAAACAAGCCACGACAGACTTTGTCAATCCCTCGTAATAGATACTCGTCTTAATCGGCTCGTATTCATGATAAATGGAACGGATGCCCGTTTCATCCATGTCGTTCATCTCTTCGTAAAAGTCGGGCGATCCCAATAGGCTGACAGCCTGCTCCAACAGCATTCCGAAAGGAATCTCTCCATATCCTTTCAAAGGTTCGATTGTGAAATCTTTCATCATCATTAGATTTATTGAAACGAATGCACGAAAATAGATAAAATTTCAGATAGTGGCGGTTCTTTCTTGAAAAATCAACAACTTAACAGAGTAAAGTCTTCTCGGAATAATGATTATTCGAAACGGATTGCTTTGGTAGGACTTATCCTGTTGATGACTGCCGTTGGGATGAGCAACATCATCGTCCACAGCAGGAGCGTGCCGATGTTGATGGCAATGACGATGAGAGGATGCAGTTCGATAGGCACCGCTGAAATGTAATACGTCTCGACAGGCAACTTCAGGAATGCCGTATATTGTTGCAAAAAGCAGAATCCGAGACCGATGGCATTGCCTATAAGCATGCCGATCAACAGAATACGCATGGAACGATTGAGGAAGATTTTGCGGACAAAGACATTCGATGCGCCCATTGCCTTGAGGATTCCGATGGTCGAGGTGCGCTCGATGATGAAGATGAGCAGCATGCTGATGACCGTGATGCCTGCAACGGCAATCATGAGCGCCATGATAAGCCAGACATTGGTATCGATGAGGTCGAGCCAGTCAAAGATCTGGGGATTGCTTTCGCGCGCAGTGTAGGAAGCGAGATTGACGGGAAGGCTGTAATAGATCTTGTCGTTCACTTGATCCATGTCGTTCGTGTTGTCGAGCCAAATCTCGACCAAACCGGCTTCGTTGTCTTGCCATTCGTCAATTTTGCGTATCTGGTTGATATCGCCAAACACATAACGTTCGTCGAACTCATACAATCCTGTCTCGAAAACACCCGTGATGTTGAACTTCCTTCCCCTGATCTGCATGTCCTTATCGACGAACCAGATGCGCACGGGGTCGCCGACGCCAAGCATCATCTTGTCGGCAATGGCTTTGGAAATCATCACATCATTGGAACAATCGCCATTTTTGAATGAAGGCGTCTTCCCTTTCACCATGCAACCTTTGAAATACGACCAGTCGTAGTCCTGGTCAACGCCTTTCAGCACGATGCCTTGAATCTCGTCGTCCGTCTTGATCATGCCAGCCTTGTCGGCCACCATTTGGTAATGCCTGATGCCTTCTACGTTGTCGAGACGGCTAACCAACAGCGAGTCCATGGCAAAAGGCGTTTCTTCGTATGACTCGTTTCTGTCGAGCGCCTGAATGTGGATGGGAGCAACAAAGCCTATCACCTTGTCACGGATCTGGTCTTTGAAGCCGACGACGATGGCCCACGCTATGATCATCACAGCCACGGCAATTGCCACGCTGATGACGGCAAGGCGCATCACTGTTGAAGAAAGGTTCTTTCGCGATAGCGAAAAAACACGGCCGGCTATGAATTTCGATCCGTTCATTTTGTTTACATTTGCAAAAATATGAATTTTCAGGCAATGAAAAGTCCCGTCACCTTATTACTTGCATTCTTGATGCTGTTTTCAACGAATCTTGATGCTCAGATCTTTCGCACCGATGACGCAGACGGCATCACCTTCATTCCTAAAAAGTCCTATGTTTCGGGCGCCATGCGGACAGACCTTTACGTCCCGCTGCTTCAGGGCAAGCGCGTTGCTTTCGTAGGCAACCAGACCAGCATCATCGGCAACACGCATGACGTTGACAGTCTGCGTTCCTGCGGCGTCAACATCTGCAAGATTTTCACGCCTGAACACGGATTCAGAGGCGCCGCCGATGCCGGTGCCGTTGTCAGCAACGAAACCGATGCCAAGACTGGAATTCCATTGTTTTCGCTTTACGGCAATAACAAAAAGCCATCGGCGGAGATGCTTGGCGGCATCGACGTCATCGTGTTCGACTTGCAGGATGTCGGCGTCCGCTTCTACACCTACATCTCCACCATGACCTATGTCATGGAGGCTGCGGCAGAAAACGGAATCCCCGTCATCGTGCTTGACAGACCCAATCCGAATGGTTTTTACATCGACGGTCCTGTGCTACAGGACGGTAACACGTCTTTCGTCGGCTTGCATCGCATTCCCGTGGTCTATGCCATGACGATTGGCGAATATGCCAAGATGGTCAACGGTGAAGGCTGGTTGAAAAACGCCGTTCACTGCGATCTGACCGTCATTCCGGTGGATGGCTACATCAGGAACGCCATCTATGAACTTCCCGTAAACCCATCGCCCAACCTTCCCAATTGGGAGTCTGTTTATCTCTATCCCACCCTGTGTTTCTTCGAAGGCACCATCATCAGCGTCGGGCGCGGCACGACGATGCCGTTTCAAATCTACGGACATCCATCCATGCGTGGCGACTACACCTTCACTCCCGAGAGCCGACCTGGAGCCTCGCATCCATTGCTGGAAGGCAAACGCTGCCGTGGCGCCAACTGCACCGACTTTGCGCACAACTACAAAATGAATGCCAACGAACTTCATCTCAGCTGGATCATCGACGCTTATCACCAACTCGACGACAAAGGCTTTTTCACGAATTATTTCCGTTTGCTGGCCGGCAACACCACATTGCGGCAACAGATTGAGAAAGGACTGTCGGAAGACGAGATACGCGCCACATGGCAAGACGACATCAATTCATTCAAGCTGGTCAGAGGAAAATATCTGATATACGATGACTTGCATTAAATTGACTTGCGCTGAATTTGTCTACAATTAATCGAGTGTCATGATCAACTCATTATAAATACAGAGCGCCGGCTGCAAGCAGTCGGCGCTCATTGTTTTATATCAGGAAGCTATCAGAGCTTTCTGCCAGGATAGACTTTCAGTGCTTTGTCGAGAATCGACATGGCATCAGCCAAGTCATTGCAATTCAGGCAATAGCTGATACGAACTTCTTGTTTTCCAAGACCTTCGCTGGAATAGAATCCGCATGCAGGAGCCATCATCACAGTCTTTCCTTCATAATTATAATCGGTAAGCATCCACTTGCAGAACACTTCCGAGTCATCGATAGGAAGATGGGCGACGATGTAGAACGCGCCTTTTGGCGTTGGGCAGTAAGCGCCTTCGATCTTGTTGATGCCTTCCACGCAGATGTCGCGGCGGCTCTTGTATTCCTTGACGACTTCATCGAAATAGCTTTGTGGCGTGTCGAGAGCAGCCTCACCGGCAGCTTGGCCGAAAGACGGCGGGGACAGACGTGCCTGGGCAAATTTCATGGCGGCAGCGATAACGTCCTTGTTTTTGGTCACCATGCGACCGACGCGAGCGCCACAAGCGCTGAAACGTTTCGACATGGAATCGATAAGGATGACGTTCTGTTCTGCACCTTTCAGGTTCATGGCAGAGTAATGTTGTGCTCCGTCGTAGCAGAACTCACGGTAAACCTCATCGGCGATGAGATAAAGGTCGTGACGCAACACGATATCACGCAGCATCTCCATCTCCTCTTTCGAGTACAGATAACCTGTCGGGTTGTTAGGATTGCAGATGAGGATGGCCTTGGTGTGCGGGGTGATGGCTTTTTCAAAGTCGGCGATTGGCGGCAATGCGAAGCCCGTGTCGATGCTCGAATAGATAGGCTTGACATTGATTCCTGCGTTCATGGCGAAACCATTGTAGTTGGCGTAGAACGGCTCAGGAATGATGACCTCGTCGGCGGGGTCCATGATGGTCTGGAATGTGAAAAGAAGGGCTTCGGAAGCGCCAGCGGTGACGATGATGTCGTCGGGAGCCACCTCGATGCCAAGTTTCTTGTAGTATCCGCACAGTTTCTGACGGTAGGAAAGGTTTCCTGCCGAGGGGCTATACTTCACCACTTTTTCATCATAGTCGTGAACAGCTTTGAGTGCTAACGGCGTTGTCTCGATGTCGGGTTGACCGATATTGAGATGATAGACGTGAATGCCTCTGCTTTTCGCTTCATCGGCATAAGGAACGAGTTTCCTGATTGGCGAAGCCGGCATTTTCATCGCCTTGTTTGATATTTTCGGCATAATGCAGTATTTAATCAAAAGCCATCCGGCGCCATGGCATCGGATAGCTTTGGGATTTATAATAAAATGTAACTAATTATCATCTATTGACAGGTGATCCGACACTGCTGTTCTTTGTGGGAAGGGCTTCGGTAGGCTGGTCGAGCACCTTGCCTTTGATACGGAGGACAACAGTCGAGTTCTTCCTGGCATTTGACGTCACGGTGACGGTCTTGTTGATGGTGCCTGGGCGATTCGTCTTGTAAGTCACCTTGATGACATTCGATTCGCCTGGGAGAATAGGTTCTTTAGGCCATGTAGGTATGGTGCATCCACAGCTGGACTTGGGCTTCTGAAGAATCAGAGGCTCGTTGCCGGTATTGGTGAAAGAAAACTCACACTCACCGTTGCCGTTGTAAGGAACATCGCCATAGTCGTGTACCGTTTTGGAAAACGAAATCTCAGGACCATTCTGAGCTTCTGCATTTTGAGCCTTGACAGCGCCTGCCATCAAGAGGATGATGCCCAGTAAATAAACAACCTTTTTCATTTTAAAATCGGATTTAATTTGCCACAAAATTAGTATTTTATCATATATTGTAGTCAAAATGACGTATTTTTTCTTCTATTCCGACCTACAACATCATGTCATATTTTCAAAAACCATACCAAAGAACGCCTATCCGGAAAAAGAAACATCAGGCTTCATAAATTTATGAGATTACTTTATTATTATCAGACTATTACATTAATATAGGCGCTTTTATGCCATGACAAATATGACCTTGCTTTTGAAAAAATTTCATCTTTCGTCGCGACGTATGAAAAGAATTGCTACTTTTGCCACCCGAAAGAAGGCGGGATAGCTCAGCAGGTTAGAGCGTCGGATTCATAACCCGGAGGTCTCGAGTTCAATTCTCGATCCCGCTACCAAATTCAAATCACTGAAAGGCAGAACGTTACAAACGCTCTGCCTTTCGTGTTTTTCTGCACCTGTTGCCAGGCACTTTTATGGAAAAATTGGTTTTAAGACGTCAATTGCCGGAGGCATCATCATCCACCGGAGGCTGACTCTGAGACTTTCTGGTTACAAAAACCTGAATCAGGAACAGCAGGCAGAGCGCCACAGCGATTTTATAGGGACCATGGATGTCGTTCTCGCCAAAGACGACATGACTCAAAGGCGAAACGATGACTGGCGACAGAAACTGACCGAGATAAAGGCTTGCTGAAATGAGTGGCATGACTGTCGTTGCCGACTCCTTCCCTCCTTTGATTGACGCTATGGTGTTCAGATACGGGACACCGATGCCGTTGGCGATGCCGATGAAAGCCGAACCTATGATTTGGAACCATGCACTATCGCCAAGACAGAACGACAGATAGCCTAACAGAAAGAAAACGGCGGCGAAATACTTGACGGAACGTCTGAAACGGGCGATGATATTCCCGAAAAACAGACCCACAAGAAAAGCAATAAAATCAAGGCCCACCATCACAAGCGTGACCTGAATGCCGCTCATGCCGCTGCAACGCGACGCGATGACGGCGAAATTGGTCGGATAGACGAAAAAGATGCACATCAGCAGAAACATGCCGATGACGGACGGATGGAACCTGACCAAAGTCTTCATCGACATTTTGCCAGACTTTGACACAAGCCGCTCGTTGGGAAGGAACAGCACCACCAGCACCACAGCGATAAGGCCAAGAAGATAGACGAGAAAGGCATTGTTCCAACTGATATTGGCGAGGACGCCCGCCAGCAAGGTCGCCACCACGCCTCCCATCTGGTTCATGGCAGCGGCAAGTCCCATCAGACGAGCCTGCTCCTCGGGAGGATAGTAATAGGACAGCAGACCTGTTGAAAGCGGCATGATCATGCCCACGCTGATGCCAAGAACAGCCCTGAACGCAAGCAAAACATTGATGTCATCGACGAAATATGCGCCAGCGCCCGCCACGACATACAACACCAGTCCCATGACCGCCAAAGTCCTTGTCTTCATCACTTTGCACAATGAAGTGAAAAACAGATTCGTGATGATGATGAAGAGTGCCGGCATGCTGACGATGAACTGCATCTTCAGTGGCGACGCGTCGGAAAAATGTTGGCTGATGACGCCTAATGCAGGCGCAATGGCCGCTCCCGCCATCACGGTGAGAAGCGACATGGATAAAATTGTAAAAGTCAATTTCCTTGAAACTGAATTCATGATTCGATAATAGTTTGTTTTTAAATAAGTTGCGAAACCTTCGGTCACTTACAATCGAAACAAATCAATACTGCGATCAATCTTCAGTTGCTTACAATTTCGGCAGCAAAAATACGAATTTATCCTTTGCTAACGGACGAAATCAAGTGGAAATATTTTCTTATCAATTATAAATCAACAACTTGTGAATTACTTGACAAGGCCAAACATGGAAAGCCGATAAGGAGCACAACCCATGGGAATCAGATCAAGACTGACGTTTCTTTGAAGGATTTTCGGCGGATTTACAGGCAGTTTTGGATCACCCTTGTCCGGATTCCAGTCGATGAGGTCGGCTTTTACCGAAATGGCGAATGGCGCATCCTCTTTTGCCCACTTAAAGTAAGGCTTGAAATCATTGAAAGTAACAATACTATTTTGCAATGACTTATCGTCTAACGCATAACGGAATTCGTGCCACAATTCCTCGTTCAGGGCGAAATAGTGGCTGTCGGATTGTTTAAGGCACAGAGCGCACACCAATGGCCCATAGTTGACGACGGCATAGTCTGCCCCATCGGCGAATCCAGAGAACTGCGTCGTGTCCGTGTTGGGATAGATGCCGCCCCAATATGGCTGGACGCCGTAATAATCGGCGAACTGTTCCCTACCTGTCTCAAGTTGCGGTTTCATCGGGAACACCAGTACGACGACATCGCCGGACTTCCATTTGCGCGTGAGTCTGAAGAATCCGTTTTCAGCCTTGGACTCTATGGTTTTCCCATTGATGGAGCAGGATGCCGATTCGCACCATTGCGGCACGCGCAGCAACAAGGTCTCTCCTTTCGGCAACGCATTGATGGTCAATTTGATGCTATCGCGGAAGGGATAATGAGTCTCTTCCATGATATCATAACTGCCATCGCGCGACTGAAGGTGTGCCGGGCCATAGGTCAGCGCCATCAATTCACCCTTGGCGTTGTGCATGAACATGTTGATGATGAAGTTCGGCAAGGCGCGGTTGAGATTGGCGGAGCAGCAAGTTGGCCAATGCAGCATCTTGAAATACTGTCCGTCGTCTCTTGCCTTGTAGTGTATGCCGGGGATGCGGTTCATGGCGGTGGTATAGACGCTAAGGTCGAAATATGCGTTCACTGCGGTTGGCAAGGCGTTGAAGAAAGCCTTTTCGATGCGGTCGCCGTAACGGGCGTCGCCAGTAGCGCGTGCCAACCAGATGTTAGACCAGATGAAATCGGAGATGTCGCAGACTTCGCCAGACTCGAAAGCACCAATGCCATGAAGGTATTCGTTGGAAGAGTTCACGCCGCTCGGCAGAACGAAATGATTTTGGAGAAATTCGAAAGCGTTTGCGGAAGCAGCAAGACAGTCGGCATCACCATTCCAGATTGACGCCACGGCAAGAAGTTTGGCGGTCTCGTTGTACGTCACGCCATGACAAAGCCCAGTACGCAAGAACTGTTTCTCATTGACCCAAGCGTTTACGAAAGCATCTTTCTGTTTTTCAATGACTTGATTGGCTCTATTGGCAAAAGCAGAATTGCCGGAATAGCGGCTGATTTCCATCATGTTTTCCACCCCGACGATTTTGCGCAGGTTGTCCATCTCAAAGCCGCTCATGGGCTTGCCAGGATTGCTTCTCTCGAATATCGGGAATCCGTCATAAACGTTTTCGAGCATGGCGAGGGTTGCCATGTCGTTTGTGGCGGAGTAATAAGCCAATGCGGCGCGGCAAAAAACGGCCTCGCTCCAATACATGCCGTAGTCGGCGTCCGCACTTCCCCATTTTTCGCTGCATTCCTTATTGTCGGAGAAGATGTAGCCATCGGCTCTCTGGCGGTTGATGACGGCTTCCATGACACTCTTCGAGCGGTTCATCAGGAGTGTGTCGTTCATAATGAAGCCAAGACGCGTCACGCCATCGATGTAGTAGCCCGACTGCTCGTAGTGCCACCAGCCCGGTTTGTCGCTGCTTTTCCATCCATCGACAAATTCCGTGAACTCCTCTCCTATGGTTTTCGTCAGGCCGCGTGATGCCATGCCGCACCAATCGTGCAGCCAGCCTTCGGGACGAATCTCACCCACATTGAAAGGGACAAAGGCTTCGGGCTTCATTCCAGTAGGGTTTTGAGCCATTCCCATGAAGCCACTCACAATCAGCGTCACGCAGAAAACAATCCGTTTCATCATATTGGAAATCAGATATTTGACATCGTAAATAATCAGTTGAAGAAACTGCTGCCGCCGAGGAATTCACGCAGCAACGATGTTGGCGGTATTTCCTTGTCGGGGACGGGCATGAAATAATGGATGAATTTCAGCAGACGGTGCGCCTCGCAGTATTCGGGACAATTATGCGGCACGCTGCTCAGCATGGGTTCGGCGTGATTGCGCATCACGGCGAGTTCGATGAGGTATGCTGAATTGAACATGACGTCAGCATTCTCCTGGAAAGGATAAATCCATTTTTCCTCGGCGTCGAGGACGTTTTGCCATTGGCTGATGGTCTCTCTTGCCGTGAAAGCGCCTTTGTTGCTGTCGCGCACGATGCGGCGCAGCAGGCGGTTGTCGCTGGTCGGAATCCAGTTGTGGTCGTCGAGGGAGATGCTTGTCAATGTGGAGATGAACACCTTGAACTTGCTGCTGTCCGGCACATGCGGAATCAGTTGCGGATTGAGGGCGTGAAGGCCTTCGATGATGAGCACCGTATTGTTCCCGATATGCAGTTTCTTGCCGTTGTATTCGCGGCGGCCAGTGACGAAGTTGTATTCCGGCACTTCCACATCATCGCCTTTGATGAGGGCGACGACATCGCGTTCGAGGGCGTTGTGGTCAACGGTTTCGAAGTTGTCGAAGTCATAACTGCCGTCGGGCAGTTTCGGCGTGTCGATGCGGTTGACAAAATAGTCGTCCGTTGAGAACGACAGCGGCTGGATGCCACAGGCCTTAAGTTGTATGCTGAGCCTGCGACAGAAAGTGGTCTTGCCGCTGCTGCTCGGTCCGGTGATGAGCACGACACGCACGGGATTCTCGGCTCTGAAACGGCGTTCTATTTCTTCGGCAATCTGTACGATTTTCTTCTCCTGCAAGGCTTCGGAGACCTGTATCAGTTCGCTGGCCTTGCCGTTGAGACAAGCGTGGTTGACATCGCCGGCGTTGTTCAGGTTCATGATGATGTTCCAACGCAGGTTTTCGGTAAACATCTCGAAAGTCTTGGGCTGTTTTATTAATGGCGCCAATGTGTTGGGATTGTGGCGGTCAGGCGTGCGAAGCAACATGCCTTCGTAATACGGCTCAAGTCCCCACACCGTGATGTATTTCGACGAAGGAAGCAGGCGGCCGTAATAATAGTCGGCCGTGTCGCCCAACGTGTAATAATCCATATAGACCTCGCCGCTGGTCTCGATGAGTTTCACCTTGTCGTCGTAGCCCAGATTCCTGAAGATGCTTATGGCTTCTTCGGTGGGAACTTCATAACGGTGAAACATCAGATCTTCCTTCACGATTTCAGACATCCTGTTACGCAGTCGGTCAATGTCGTCTTTCGTCACGGGGCTGAAGTCGGGTTTGCGCAGATTGCAATAGAATCCGTTGGATATCGGATGCTCCATATACAATTTGCTATCAGGAAACACGTCGCGCGCCGCCTTGCATAGCAGAAAACACAACGAACGGCAATAGACGCGCATTCCGCTGGGGTCGCGCACATCGATAAACTCGACGTTACGGTTGTTGAAAACGCGGAATTTCAAGCCTTGGGAGACGTTGTTAACTTTTGCTGAGACAATGGGATACGGATTTTCGAGACCAAATTCAGGCAACATCTCAAGCAAGGTGGTTCCTTCCTGAAATGATTTCTTCGTCTTGTTGTTCGTGCAGTAAATCTGAAGCATTTGAAATTGTATTACTTGATGCAAAGATAGGCATTTTTCAAAAAGGAACGAATTGTTGTCGAACAACATGAAGGATTCCAAAGACAACGTTGTGTTGCGATTGAAAAACAAATAAAAAACATAAATCATTTGCAGATTAAAAAATTATCTTTGCAATAAATAATTAGACCATGAACAACACGAAACCTTTAATTATCGTATTCTTCATCAGTATGTTTCTGTTTCCATTTTCAGAAATGGCCAATAGTCAGAATGTCGACAGTCTGTTTACCATCTACATTACCAACAAGGGAGCGAACCACAAACAGATTGGCGATGAGATTGTCAATGTGCTGAAAGATAACAAGTTCGATATTGACAGCACCATTTATAATAAGGACATCAGTCTGAACGAAAGAGAAGTCATCATCACGAGGATGGTGATGCAATACCAGTTCAAGCGCGAATGTTACCAGTCATCTATCAATGCGGGAAAACATCTTGTTGACATTGCGGAAAAGAATTTTGACACCGCTCAAATTGTCGCCGGATATTATTACATGGGCTATGTTAGTCAGCGCGGCGGACACATGGATGACGCCCTGAAATACAACATCCATTGCTACGACCTTGCCTGCAAGCAAGGCGACATGGCCACCCTGAGTTCGGTACTCAACAACCTGGGCAACGTCTATCTCACCAATGGGGAAAGCGAGAACGCCATCCGATATTTTCAGCAGAGCATCGACATCGAGAATCAACTTGGCCGAAAAGGCAACCTTGCCGTGAGGAAAGGCAACATCTCGACAGCCTACATGAAACTCGGGCAATTTGATGATGCTCTAAAGTATGCGAAAGAAGGTCTGGCGCTCGACGAAGAGTTGGGCAAGCCCGACAAGGTCGCCATCAGGCACAACCAGTTAGGCAACATCTACATGAAGATGGAACAATACGACAAGGCTCTTGAGCAGCAACAAGAGGCGCTGGACTACTTCGCGAAAAACGGCAGCATCTACGGACAAGCCATCACACTACACGCCGTTGGCGAGATTCATGATCTGAAAGGAAACGACAGGCTGGCAATTAAGTATTACGAAGAATCGCTAAAACTTGCCAAGAAACTGAATAACAGTTACATAACCGAACAGATATACAACTCGCTCTATTGCGTCAACCGCGACAGCGACCCGGCCAAAGCCCTTGCCTATTACGAACAATACACCGCGCTGAAAGACTCCATCTTCAACGAAGAAAACAAGAACCGTCTTGCTGAATTCGATGCCAAATACGATGCCAGTCGCAAACAGGCGCAGATTGAAGAGCAGGAACAGGCCTTGGCATTCAATCACAAGAGGATGCAACTGCTCATCATGCTTATCATTCTCGCACTGATTTGTGTCCTTCTGATGGTGGTCATCACCATCCTCAAACAGCGCAGAAACAGCGCTTTACAACAGATTAACGAATTGAAAGACAGAATGCTTACAATATTTTCGCATGACTTGAAAAACTCGACGCTTTCGCAGAAAATAGCGCTTCATCAAGTTCAGGACAATCTCGACATTCTCAGCAAGGATGACCTGAAAACAATCGTATCAGCCACGACCATTGCGGCCGACACGCAAGTCCTGTTGCTTGAGAACCTGTTGCAATGGACACGTATGCTGATTAACAAACTATCATTCACGCCCATCATCTTTTTGCTTGACGAATGCGTCAAAAACAATGTCAAGTTGTTCGACAACATATTGATTCAAAGAAACATACATGTCGTAACCAACATTCCGGAAGGTGCCATGGCCAATAGTGACCGGAACATGATATCGACCATCCTGCGCAACCTGATCAACAACGCAATCAAGTTCTCCGAAGATTCACAGAACATCGACATAGACATTACGGATAAGGGCGACAAGTGGTTGGTATCTGTCGCCGACCACGGCTGCGGCATGGATGAGAAAACCGTAAAAGGCATACTTGAAGGCGACAAAGAAACGACATCCGGACTGGGTTTGATGATTTGCAGAAATCTGACATCCCTCTGCGGCGAAACGCTTTCGATTGAGAGCACCATTGGAAAAGGTTCCGTCTTCAGCATCACCATCAGAAAGGGATAATTATGGAAACAAAAGACAACAACAGAATCGACATCATCATCACTGACGATCATCCCTTGATGCGCATCGGGATTAAATCGATGCTCACGCTCGACCATCCGGAGATGAACGTCATCGGCGAAGCGGAATCAGGAGCCACTCTGCTGGAACTTCTGAAAACGCTTCACCCCGACATCATCCTGCTTGACATCCTCATGCCCGGAATGTCGGGAGTGGAAATTGTCAAGATACTCAGGAAAAAATATCCTGATATAAAAATCCTGATGATATCATCCTACACCGAAAACAACACCCTTCTGGATTTGGTGGAACTCGGCATTGATGGTTTCATCAGCAAAGGACAGCCCGCAGCGGAACTTGACCTTGCGGTGCACGACATTGTGCGAGGCAACAGTTATTTCGGCGCCGACATCTCGAAGATGATACGTGAAGTCACCATGAACAAGCGGCACGAGATGAAAGGCATTGACTTCACCGACAAGGAGTTGGCCATCATCAGGCTTTGCTGTCAAGGCTTGATATCAAAGGAAATCGCCGACCGACTCGGCATCAGTCCACGTACCGTTGAAGGCCACAAAGCCACCATTTTCAAGAAAATCGGCTTCAACACGACCTTGGAACTCGTTTGCTACGCCATAAAAAACAACATCATCAGCCTTCAATGACGTGGCAAGCGGGTAATTTTACTTGAAATGAATTAGCAATTATAGAAAACGCCATAGTTTTGCATAATTCTTGTAATAAAACATAACGCAAACAAATAACAAAAGAAAATGAAAAACACTCTTACCACATTAAGATGCCTCGGCCTGACCTTGTTAGTCGGCCTTGCCTTTAGCATTGGCGCCAACGCACAAAATCCACTAAAGAAAGCAGCACAGAATCTTGAAAGCGGCCTTAAAGGAACGGCAAAAGCCGAAACGGTTCGCGCAAAGAACAAGGCGAAAAGCAAAGCGGAGTCGGCAGTTTACAATGCTGGCAGAGACGGCGTAAATAGCGCCAAGGAAGAAGTGGAGGAAAAGGTAGAGGAAAAGAAAGCCGCTACTGAGGCCAACTACGAAGCCAAGAAGGCGGAACGTCAAGCCAAGAAAGAAGCCAAGGCTGCCGAGAAAAACGGCGAAGTAAATGGTGAAGAAACCACTACTGAAGAGACCATCACCGCCCCGACAGCACCAAAAGCCCCTGCTGCGCCCAGCGCACCTACAGTCATTAAAAAGGACGAACCTGCCGCTGAATGACGGTCATTCTTGAATCGTTTTTCGCAACAAAACAACACATTAAATGAAAAGACTTCTATTCGTGGCCATTATGACGCTTTGCCTGACAGGCGGCGCCATGGCACAGACCTATTTTTATGTGAACAAGGCCAACGGCTCAAACCGCAACGACGGCAAGACTCCGGCTACGGCAGTGAAAAACATCCAGAAAGGCATCGACCTCGCTTCCGATGGCGACTACGTGCTGGTTGCTGAAGGCAACTACTTCGGCACTTTGGATTGCGGCAACATCAACATCACCAAGCCTGTGTGCATCTTCGGAGGATACAGTTCCGACTTTTCCACGCGCGACGTGCTGAAATACCGCACCATGGTACAGCCTAACGCCACATCGAACGGCACCCAGAAAGGGCAAGGCACCATCTGGATCACCAGTGTCGTGAAACCCAACGCACAAGTCGTCATCGACGGTCTCATCATGGACCGCGGCAACAGCATCTCCTACAACGCCCGCGGCGAAGGAAAACCCGAAGGCGTGGAGACTCCCATGATGAACCCCATCGGCACCGAAGGCAAGGGCGGCCCGAACATGGACGAGAAGGTATTCACCGCCGAAACTTCCATGATTTATCTCAACGGCCAGAGTGGCGTTGTGAACAGCACCAACATCACCATCCGCAACTGCGCCTTCATCAATGCGCCCAACCATGCCGTCAACGGCATGCTCAAGGCCGGCTCCATGACGGTTGAAAACTGCGTCTTCGTGAATGTCCGCATGGACGTCATGGACGTACGCGGAGCCGACAACAAGGTCATGACACCCATTGTGTTCCGCAACAACACCGTGCTTTTCTCATGGTCACGCACGAAAGACCTTGGCGATATGGGTTACGGTTTCCGCATGAATCCCGGCACCTGCTGCACCTTGCAAAACAACATTATGGGATTTTGCACTTTCGCCGCCATCGACCGCACCCATATCGACAGCGACAATAACCGCGAAGCCCAACGCACCGACGTTGTTGAAGACAACATTTTCTTCCTGAACCGTCAGACCGACCTCACCATTCCTGGTGGCGGCATGTTCACCCGCGTCAAATGCGAAGATTTCGACGATGTGGAACAACTGTCGAAGACATCGGGCAACAAGTCGCTTACCGACCCGTCGGTGTTCAAAGGCGTTCTTGACGAAGCCTATGTCAATGGTTTCCTGAACGTGTCCTACAGCGAATCGACCAGTTACGACGCCAATTCGACCGCCAACACTTTCCGCCAGGCTATGGGCATGAATATGACTGGAACCATGAAGTCATCGGCCAGCATGTACGCCAACCGTTATCCATGGCAGAAAGCGCTGCTGCTTTTCGGCGCCATGAAAGACTGCGGCGCGCAGGAAATAAAAAACTGATTTCCGTATCGCTATCCAAAAGAAAGCCGGCGATTATTCGTCGGCTTTCTTTTTAGGTATAATTACGTATTGAAAAGTATTTATTTCAGTAATATTTTTGCAATGTTATTTCATCATCAATGATGCGAAATAACCAATATCCAATATTTAAAAACAACAGACACTTACAAAAACATTCATCAGTTATGAAAAGAATTAATTCTACTCATCTTCTCAAAAGGTGCGTCTTGGCCGCCTTGCTGGTTTTAGGCCTTGCGGCGCCCGTTCCTGCACAGGTCATCTGGTTTGCAGGACAAAATGTTAATAACACCAGCACTCCAGCCATCGAAAATGATGCAGGCTTCGGGGGTGTTTCTTGGTCTTCTACCAAGAAATTCAGGGACCTAATAATAAGTGATCGGGACATGCTGGTTGGCGCTGCATTTGATGAAAGCAGCTCAAGTTTCAAGAAGGCCGTTTGCTATCACGAATACAGTAGCTTTACAGCCATCGGAGATTCATGGAGTGCCGTCACGACTTACGGCGGCGCCACAAGTGTGACAGTAAATGGCGATTATGCGTATGCTACCGTCACAAGGCCAGACCCTAGCAATACAAATCTGCAGCGCGCCGAACGCTGGAAATCCACTGACGGATTTGCAACTTGGACATTGTATAATTTGTTTAGCACCGGATATAGAAGCGAAGCTTTCAAGGGCCGATGGAACAAGACTGGCAGTTGGGTGTATACCGCTGTCAGAGATTGCCAGGGATCTTCATTCACAAGCCTGATCGATTTGAAAATCTTCAAGGGAGGAGACTTGTTGTATACCATCTTGGATAACGCGGCAACAGGTGCGAATTTCATTGACATGACTGTCACAGAAGAAGGCGGCAACGACGTGGTTATCAGTTCCATTTGTGATGGAACAGACAACAGCCCTTACGGACTTGCGAAAAACGGAAGCGCGATGTCATGGAATACCACACCCTATGTTGGGCTTTCAACGGAACATGACGGCTATTTCTGGGTAGTTTACGATGCAGCTAGCACCAGTAACACATCAATCAGTGTCAAGAAAAGATTCGTGAGCAGTTTCGGAGTTGCCCAGACATACACCATCAGTGCGGCTTCAGGCATATCGACAATCACAGCGAAGGACGCCGAGGCATGGGGCGGCGACTGCTACACGCTTGTGGAGGAAGTCACCACCTCAGGCGACCGTCAGACCGCCATCTACAAGAACGCCACACGACTCTACTCATCAACCATCATTGTCTTACCCACTAGCATTGCCATCGAAGGCACTTACCTTGGCAATCGCCCCATCACCTCGTATCCTTACAGCGAAGGCTTCGAAAGCGGTCTTGGCGACTGGAGCACCTATGACTTGGACATGCAAATTGGCACACTACTTTCCCACTGGAATCAGGATGCTACCCAACACCACAGCGGCACACATTGCGCCTTTCACAATTTTGGTTCTTTTGAACCCAATAGGGATCAGCGAGGCTGGCTCATCAGCCGCCCCATGGTGCTTCAGGCCAGCAAGAACTACGAGCTCTCCTTCTATGACTATTTTACATCTTCCGCTGACTATGGAGTAAGTAGCGTGAAAGTCTCCACCACCGACACCCGTCCTGGCAGTTTCACCACGGTATGGACAAAGTCGAATCCTGTTAATAATACGTGGACAGCGGAAAGCATAAACCTGTCGGCCTACGCCGGGCAGACCATCTATGTGGCCTTCTACTACGAGGGCTATAACGCTCATTCATGGCGCGTCGATGACATCGTGATGACCCAGTCCAACGCCACGAACTACACCTTGAGCGCTTCATGCAGTCCCGTGTTCGGCGGAACGGTAAGCCTGTCGCCATCCGGCGGCTCCTATCCTGCCGGCACTTCCGTGACCATGACGGCCACCGCCGAAAACGGACACACCTTCACATCGTGGAACGACGGCAACACCAGCAACCCGCGCACCATCACCGTCAACGCCAACGCCACCTACACCGCCAACTTCAGCGACAACTACACCTATTGCAGCACCATGTCATCGTTCCCCTACACGGAAGGCTTCGAAAACAGCGCCGACTGGGACTGCTGGAGAAAAGTGGATTTCCACTTCACCAATACCGACTGGACGAGGACAACAAGCAGCCCAAGCCCATACGCCGGAACGTATTGTGCCTATTCAGATGGAACCCATGAAAGTGATGACTTGGCTCTCATCAGCCGTCCCATCCACCTTCAGAGCGGCACGAGCTACAACCTGAGTTTCCAAACCTATACCACGTTCCCGCAGGACTACAGAACATCAAGAGTGTTCGTCAGCACCACACGTCCCGACTTAGTTGATCTTTTATACGGCGGTTCAAGCACATGGCATATGCTATGGCAAGAGAATAGCCCAGCAGCGTCATGGAGAGAGGTCAGCATAGACCTGTCGTCCTATGCAGGGCAGACCATCTACATCGCCTTCGAGAAGTATGGCACCGACGACCACGGCTGGGGCATCGACAATATCAGCATTGAAGCCGCCGTCACCGAGTACACCATCACTGTCCAGCCCAACAATCCGGCATGGGGCAGCACCACGGGCAGCGGCACCTATCCTGCCGGCACTTCAGTGACCATGACCGCCACCGCCAACAGCGGCTACCGCTTCCTCAACTGGAGCGACGGCAACACCAGCAACCCGCGCACCATCACCGTCACCGCCAACGCCACCTACACCGCCAACTTCGGCGAGCAGAGCGTCACCTACTACACCATCACCACCACTGCCAACCCGTCCAATGGCGGCACCGTCACCGGTGGCGGCACCTACCCTGCCGGTTCCACAGCCCTGCTCACCGCAGTGCCCAACGCCGGCTACGAGTTCTCGGCATGGCAGGACGGCAACACCAGCAACCCGCGCACCATCACCGTCAACGGCAACGCCACCTACACCGCCAACTTCGCTCAGGTATCCTACACCATCACCACGGTGGCCATGCCTGTCGCAGGTGGAACGGTATCTGGCGGCGGAAGCTACACCTACGGCCAACATGCCACGCTGACGGCTACGGCAAACGGAGGATACTCCTTCAACAGGTGGAGCGACGGCAGCACCAGCAACCCGCGCACCGTCACCGTCACCGGCAACGCCACCTACACCGCCATCTTCACCCAAAACGGCGGCAACAACTACACCATCACCGTTGTGCCTAACAACGCGGCATGGGGCAGCACCACAGGCAGCGGCATCTATCCCCAAGGCTCCGTGATCCAGATTACCGCCACTGCCAACCCTGGCTTCAGATTCTCCAAGTGGGATGACCAGCCTCTCTCCGGCAGCGGAAGCAACATTCGCAACGTCACCGTCACCGGCAACGCCACCTACACCGCCGTCTTCGAAGCCCTTCCGGACTGCACCATCACCGTGGTCAGCGACAACCCGAGCCTCGGCACCGTCTATGGAAGCGGCACCTACCCCGTAGGTGAAACCGTCACCATCGGCGCCAACCCGACGACAGGAAACTACTTCACAGGCTGGAACGACGGCAACATCACCAACCCGCGCAACATCGTCGTCACCGGCGACGCCACCTACACCGCCAGCTTCTCCAGCACGCCCGTGACAAGCTACACCGTCACCGCCATACCACTCGACCCGACACTCGGCTCCGTGATTGGTGGCGGTTCCTACGTCGAGGGCAGCACTGCCACCATACAGGCCATACCCAATGACGGCGTCACCTTCAGCAAATGGAACGACGGCAACACCAGCAACCCGCGCTCCTTCACCGTGAACAGCAACATGAGTTTCATCGCTATCTTCAGCGGAGCAGGCGTGGACGACTTCACCAGCAAGCCTATCGAGGTGTTCCCCAACCCGGCCTACGACAAACTGTACGTCAACGGCATCGAAGACGACAGCGAGGCATCGGTATTCAACGTGCTCGGCATGAAAGTAGAGACACTCCGCATCAGCGATGGCCAGATGATCAACATCAGCGGCTACGCTCCTGGCGTTTACCTGATTAGAGTGAACGGACGCATGGCCAAGTTCGTCAAGAAATAGAGTTAGTAGAGTTGTTTTTTTTCATTGAAAAGCCGGCGCTTATGCGTCGGCTTTCATATTTTTCAGCATCGCCAACCAAACAAACAGGTAAAATTACGTATTGACAAGTACAATTATCAACACTATTTTTTTAGTGTAAAAATGAACAAAAAGTTTGTGAAAACAATGCACATCAAATCAAATATAAATTGCATTAAAAGAAACAGAATTGCGAATGAAGCAGAAAGACCGGTATTTTTTTATTGAGTTGTTTAGCGGTCAAGTGAGTAATCATCGCATTCGGCCAAGTTTATGAACCGTTTTTTTGTAAAGCCAGACCGGACGGTCTGGCTTTACTCTTATATCTCGTTTGCAACACGACTTCATTGATTGCATCACTTATACTATAATGATGAAATTATCGTTACAAAGGCAGAGAGATAATTTTTGACATTTGATATTATATATCTGAAAATCAATAGTATAAGTAATAAAGTAAAACTATTTTTCGGCAAAAAAAACCGCAGAAATGGAAAATGTGTATTTTAGCACCTTCAATATGGAGAAGAATGTTGAATGGAAATCATGGTGCGACAAGTCATCATAGATACGGAACATCCGGAAAAACCTTTCACAGGATTCAACAATGTAAAATAGCAACTAACTGACAATTAATTTATTATCTATGAAAAAGAGATTTTTGCTTGTCCTGATTCTTCTCATGACGGGACTGATGACCGCCAAAGCCTGCGAATTCAAGTTCTTGGCCAAAGGCAATCCGAAAGAATGCCATGTAGGTGACACCATCACTGTGACGGTTGAACTGACGCTTATCCACTCCAATTGTTCCAAGGCTTCTGACGGCATCAAGTTCAAAGTTGAAGGAGGCAAAGTCATTGACGCCACATCATGGATGCAGGCTGCTCCCAACAAGTTTTACAGAACTGTGAAAATGGTGGTGATGAAAGACGACAAGGACAAACTGAAACTCACCGCTTTCAGAGGTTGTGAAAACGGCGGCGGCAACGAGTCCTTTATCCTGCCAAAAGCCTAAAGACTTCAAAGAGTCATGTTCCGGAAGTTGACACTCATACTATTTATTTCGCTGACTTTGTCGGTGAGTTACGCGCAAATATCACAGCGCGAGGCAGATAGCATTGAGCAACTTCTAAATCAGCAAGGAATAGCGTGCGACAAATCCTGTCCCCTGTTTCACTCGGAGAACATGAGGTCGAGAATCATCAATGTCATTTTCATCGATATTCTCATCGGCATCGCCACGGCATGGCTCTACAGCAACTACAAGAAAAAATACGTCTTCATCATCGGCGGCATCGTCATACTGCTCGTCACCGGTTCCATGCTTCTGGGGCGTGCAAGAAGTTGTCCAGAACAGAACCGAGCCGGATGTCCCATCGTTCAGTCGGACACCATGTCGGTATTCATCGATGACTACGGAGATACATTAAAATAGACTATGAAAAAAATCAGCATCACAATACTATTGTTGGCGTTTGCCATCGTGACGCAGGCTCAATGGTCGTGTCCCAGCCGTTTGGGAGGCTCGCTGAAGCCCGTCGGAAATTCAGGATTTTCCTGGGCAGCGGAAGTCGGGGCATCGGCAGGTTGGGTCAGAGACAGTTATGCCGGAAACATGATGGCCTATCTCGGTCTCAACTACACCAAAAACCATAGCAGTCTATACCTTGAAGGCGGTCTGAAAGGCTGGCTACGGGGCAGCGACAAGACTTGGACATCCATCGACGATGCAGGCAATACCATCACCACCGAAGACCAGACGCATAACATCATCCCTGGACTTCGCGAAGCCTACTACAGATTCGACAATGGCACAAACGAAGTGACGGCGGGTTTGCAAACCGCCAACGGCGACGATGAATACCTGCTGAACGAGAGGATTGTCGGCATCAACTACACGTTGCGCGCCAACAGACTCAGATTCAACGCCATAGGTGGAACAGTGATGAATGCTTTTGCACGTAACGGCCGTTTCTGCTCTATGGGATACATCTATAATGACCTTGTCGTCGGCCGGCCACGCATCCCTGTCGGCACCGATTTCGGCGATCTCAACTTCGCCATGGCTTCACTGTCGTTGCTTCCCGAGAAGAAGGAAATCGACGAGTTCAGCGATGAAAAAGCCCCTGTGCTGTCGTTGAACAAGTTAGGCGCCGTGGGTTACACCGAGTTTGGAGCCATGTCGTCAAAGACTTTTGTCACCAGCGGATTGTATGCTGAAGTGGAATTGGCCACCGTCCTTGTGAAGCCTGAGGTGCTCATGCAAGCGGGAAAGGACAACAACGCCCTGATTTACAACCTGTCCATCGACAAAGTGTTTCCTTGGGCTAATTCTCAGAACACCATTTTGCACGCGCAATATGTCGGATATTATGGCCTTGATGAGAATGCGAGACCTTCAAATTCTTTCAGCAACCTGTTTCTCGGCGACGTGCTGCGTCAGGATGTGCTCGAAGCCCCAGTGGCACAATTGGCCATCAAACACTCGTTCACGAAAATAAAGACATCTTTCAAGGTTCAAGGCACGATGCAAGTGAAGCCTTCAGTCATCAGCGAAAACAGCAATGATTTCGTCATGGACGACTACACCCATCCCACCCTGCCACGCATGAAAGAACTCGATATCTCCGCCACAAAGAACTTCGGCAAGCATGTCTGGCTGGAAGGCACTTTCGGCATGCTCAACTATCCCAACCTGACGCTCACCGACATCGATGTCCACTATAACGACGTGGAAACCATGTTCGGTCAATTACAATGCAGAGTCACCTTCTAAAAAAACGGAAAATGAAAAACAAAATCTTCGGAGCATTATTGTTAGTCACGCTTGTCGCATGGGTACTGTATTCCTGCAACAAGAACTCCCCACTCGATTCGGAGCCAACCATAGAAGTTGAAGCCATCACCTTGACGCCCAACCCATTATCGGTCATCGTGGGTGAAACAAGTCCCATCATCATCACCATTACGCCATCAGACGCCACTTACACTGACATCACATGGAAGAGCGACAACATGGCTGTCGCCACTGTCGACCAGTCGGGCAACGTGACTGCAATTAGCGAAGGCAGTGCCAACGTTTCGGCAACAATTGGCGAAATCTCAGGCACCTGCGTGGTGAATGTCATGTCCGACTCTATCCCTGTCGATTCCATCACATTGACACCCAATAGTTTATCATTGACAGTAGGAGAAACCGCCATGATTAGCGCGGCCGTCGCCCCTACCAACGCCACCTATACGAACATCCTGTGGAGCAGCGATAATCCTAACATCGCCACCGTTGACCAATCTGGCAACGTGGCTGCCATCGCTGAAGGCAACGCCACCATTTCCGCTTCAATCGGCGATATCGTCGGCAAGAGCGAAGTCGCTGTGGCGTCGAACATCATCCCTGTTGAATCCATCACGCTGTCACCCAATCCATTAGCACTCACTGTTGGCGGAACTGGCAGATTGATTATCGCCATCACGCCGGCTAATGCCACCTATACCACCGTCACTTGGAACAGCAGCAATCCTGCCGCAGCCACTGTGGATCAGGAAGGAAACGTGACTGCCATTGCAGAAGGCGATGCCGTCATTACCGCCACCATCGGCGACATCACTGGCAGATGTAATGTGAATGTCGCTTCATTGGTCATTCCAGTAGAATCCATCACACTGTCGCCCAATCCATTAGACATCACCATCGGCCAGAACGAGACCTTATCCGTTGTCATCACACCTTCAAACGCCACCTATTCGGGCATCGTGTGGAGCAGCGGAAATCCTTCAATCGCCACTGTCGATCAGTCGGGCAAAGTGACTGCTGTAGATGCAGGCACGGCCATCATCACCGCCACAATTGACAACGTTGTCGGCAGATGTTCCGTCGAGGTATCAGACATTCAAGTCCAGTCCATAAGCATTTCGCCTACCACAGCATCCATAGAGATTGACGAGACACAGCAGTTCACTGCCACTATCTATCCGTCCAATGCCACCAACGTCACCTATACTTGGACCAGCGGCAACAATTCAGTAGCCACTGTGACCCAGAATGGCTTGGCGACCGGCATTTCGGCCGAGACCACCACGATAACGGTGACCACCAACAACGGCAAGAGTGCAACAGCCACCCTTACCGTCACAGCCCCCAGCACCTTGACTTACACCGTTGACCAGACCAAATGCACGGGATGCGGAAAGTGCTTGTCGGCTTGCCAATACGGCGCCATATCCATCTATGGCGGCAAGGCCCACATCGACCCCACCAAGTGCACAGGATGCGGAAATTGCGTCAACAGATGCCCGCGTCACGCCATTGTTCCTAACGGCAAGAAACATTCAAAATGAAAAAAAACAGGATTATAGGCATTCTCTTTTTCATGGTGCTCGGCGCCATGGTTGCCTTCAACAGTTGCGAGAAATACAGCCTGACGTACACCATCAACGACGACAAATGTTCGCTTTGCAAGGAGTGCATCGCCGTCTGCGGCCAGCATGCCATTTCGTACATTGACGGCGGAGACTCGATACCTGGCAAAATGGTCATCGACCCCGACAAATGTATGGGATGCGGCAAATGCATCAACGCTTGCAGCACCAACGCCATACACGCCGCTGAATGACATTGCGAAGGCTTCTTTTTTGCGTGCTTCTGACCTTGCCGATGCTCTGCATGGCTCAAATATCCGTGCAGTACCCTGACGGCACAAAGCCATCCTATCCCCAAGGCGATACGGTGAGGATGACCGCAACAATGAAACTCGGTCCACAAAGTTGTCTTGACGGAATGAAGAAAACCGCCATCTACTTCTCGGAATGTGAGGATTTGCTGAAGAAGCCTTGGACAAACGCTGGCGGCAACGCATTCAGAAAAGAGATGCTCATTAGAATCATCGGCAAGAAAAAGGACAAAGCCACGGTAACCATTTCAAGAAAGACCGACAAGGAATCCTTGTTCCGGCAAGAGACATTCAAAATCACGCGATAATCATGGAAAACGCCAAGAAGGTTCAACTCAACAGGCAGCAAATCGCGTCGAGGATTGTCGTGGGACTATGTTTCCTGATTATCCTGACCGACATCGTCTACATGAACCTGAGCGGCATCAGCGGTGGCGACCACAGCAAGTGCATCGTTTTCAGTTCAATGCCGAAATGGTGTTTTTATCTGCTGGAGAATGTAGTGGAATTGGTCATCGTAGTCATCATCGGCGTGATGATCAGCGTCGTTGTGGAGCAGTATTTCAACAAAATCAAAAGGTTTTATCCTAAAAACCAGTTCCTTGCGTTTTTATACGCATCCATCCTACCCGTCTGTTCCTGCGGCGTCATTCCTTTGATAGACTCGATGCGGCACCGTACTTCCTTACGCGTCATCGTCACCTTTGTCTGTGCCGCGCCACTGCTCGACCCCTATATCATTTTCCTGTCCTACACTGTGTTGGGACTGAAATACACCATTATCAGGGTTATCTGTTCCTTTATTCTTGCCATTGTCGCCGGCTGGGCTGTGGAGTTGCTGGCAAAGGCATTCCGAATCAATGCATGGAGAGGCGAAGGCGATTGCAAGCGCACCTGCGACAAGAGTGTCTTTGAACGAGACCCGTTTGTCAAGACGATGATAATCACGAAGAATCTGATACCTTATATCCTGATTGGTGGCGGATTGAGTTTCGTGTTTGCGATTTGCGACATCAAGAGTCTGCTGAGCGGCTTCGACCTCAACCGCGAGCCTTTCGCTTCGCTGATACTGACTGCCTTTGGAATTCCAATCTATATGTGCCATGGCGCCGACGTGCTGTTTCTGAAGCCATTCCTTCAGTACACCGACCTGAGCATCGGCAGCGCGATAGCCTTCTCGCTGAGTTCATCGGCTATCTGCGTGTCGTCCATCGTGATGCTGGCCAAATATTTGGGCAAACGCCTGTCGGCTATCATCACTATTGTGATTTTCGTGCTCATCGTTTTGCTCTCCATGGCAGTGAATTTCATCGATCTCTTGATGTAAACCTCTACAGGATCAACACAAGTTTCTGCAAGCCTCTCGAAAGCAAAGCAGGTAAATCTACCTAATTAAATTCTCTCCAGAGATTTTATTTATAATTCCGCTTTTTCATAACTTTGCACTATCATCCATCGATTTTGGACAAACAAAGTCATGATATTTGGGGAAATAATGCACTAATCAATAATTAATAATCTAACACATCAGAATTTATGAAAATCAAATCTACCATTCTTCTTGTTGCATTAATCTGCATGACTTTCTGCGGCATGGCTCAGCAGAAGGAAAAAGTCATCCTCGACAGCGATATGGTCGAGGTGTTTGACGACGGCATCGCCATGATGATGCTTGCGAAGGCGCCTAACATCGACCTTCTCGGCGTCACCATCGTCATCGGCAACACATGGGTTCCCGAAGGCACCGCTTACGCCCTGCGTCAACTGGAATGCATCAAACGCACCGACATTCCCGTAGTGCCAGGTATCCGCCAGCCCATCTATCCTAACCGTTTCCAGACCATCAAGAACGAGCGTATCCTCTTCGGCATCGGCGATGCATACGTCGGTGCAGCGGGTTACGAAGAACCCAAGTCGTGGCAGTCGGTTTATCTGAATCATTACGGTGCCGAGCCAACGGTGAAGCCTCTCGACATGAAAGCCGTCAACTTCATCATCGACGAAGTGAAAGCCAATCCCAACGAGATTACAATCATCGAAATCGGAACCTGCGTCAATCTTGCTGCGGCAGTGCGCATCGCTCCCGAAATCATTCCGCTCATCAAGCGTGTCGTTTACATGGGCGGCTCGTTCTTCAGACCCGGCAACACCACTCCTACTTCCGAGTTCAACTGGTGGCTCGATCCCGAAGCCGCAAAGATTGCTATCCGTTCTCCTTTCAAGGAACAGATCATCGTCGGCCTCGACGTCTGCGAGAAAATGCAGTTCAAAAAAGACCGTTACGATGAAATCACCAACATCATCCAGAATCCCGACATCAAGACTATGATGAAGCGCAACTTCCTCAACACGCTGTTCCTCGAGAACCCCGAATACACGCATTATATCTGGGACGTGATTGCCGCATCCATCGTGATTGACCCCACGCTCATCAAGGAAGAAGTGACACGCTACGTCGATGTCAACTCGCAGTTCGGATTCTCCTACGGACAGGCCGTGGCATTCCAGAACAACCAGCCTATCGGCTCGCAACAGGCGCGCATCCTGCTCACCGTTGACCAAGACAAACTTTGGAAGATGATTGAGAAATACTGCAGGGAATTCTAATTGACGATTAGAAAGCAATAAAAAAAATGACGGGGCTTTTGCCTCGTCATTTTTATTTTCCTTCAACTGGATGTCAGAGTTTGTAACCCAAGGTGAAAATCATGCTGCGGTTATAGGCGTTCTGCGCCGGAAGCCAGTAATTCTGCACATTGGTGTCAAACAATCCGAAATCCTCTGTCAAAGCATTCTTGAAGCCGTATGAATAGCGGACTCCCAGAAGGACGTGAGCGGAGATGTTGGCTTCTACGCCAAGGAATGCGGAGATGTCGATAGGATTGTATTCGCTCTTGGTCAAAGTGTAAGTGTTGATGATGTAGTCGCTATAGTCGCCGTCATACTCGCTGCCGCCGATGCAGTAGGAGAATTTCGGTCCCGCCTCGATGGCGAGCCAATAAATAGGCTTCACCTTGAGTGCAATAGGAAGCGACACGTAGTTCATCTTGACATTGTAATTCCATTCCCTCGACGATGCATCATCGTGTCCCGTCTCGTTGGTGCCAAGACCTTCGTACATCAGTTCGGCCTGAGCCGCCAGCATATCGGTAAAGCCATACTCGACGAAGGCGCCCATAGTATAGTTGAAAGACATCATGTTGGTTGTGTAGTTGTCGAATGCCATGGTGCTGCCGAGAAATCCGACTTTGGCTCCATAATTCAATTCCTGAGCCTGTGATGGCGTCGTGAAACTGACAGCGAACACTGTCAGGACGATAAGATACAGTTTTTTCATGATTTATTGTTTTATATTAGTGATTTACATATAATTATATTACCAACTTCCCGAAGCGCCGCCGCCACCGCTACTGCCGCCGCCAAACGAACCGCCTGACGAGCCGCCTGACGAGCCACCTGACCATCCTGAGCCTCCGCCACTGCTTGCCACCAATTTCGGAATATTGATAGTCTTGGAATGTTCGTGGCCACAAGACTTGCAAAGGTAGTATGCAATGCCGACGCCGGACTCCTCGTAAGTTGCCCTGTTGATGATATGCGTCTTTGTCACTCTGTCGGTGCGGGCTTTGCAGACGGGGCAGATGCTGTACTTTTCGAATTTCTTGCCTCTGTAGTTCTCGATGACCTTTGCGCCGCAGTCAGGGCAAAGCCACACGTCATAGTCGATTGCATGAAAGCGCTCATCATTCTGCCGTTTCTCGTTCAGATATTCATCTTCCTTCCTTTCCGAAAGCCTATTCATGGATTTGCCACATTTTGGACAGGTACGCCTCTTCTTTCTGAAATGACGTGACAAATATTTCTTGAAGAAATACATCGGCCACAACAACGGGAACACGAAAGACACTCCAAACAACGTGCTGGTGTCCTTCATAAGCAGTGACAACTTATGATAATTGCCTTTATTATCTCTGCAGTACTTCGAAATTGAAATAATAGCGAGAGCATAAATGAAAAGAGTTACGATCAGATAAACAATCCAGATCCACGCGGGAAATTCTTCATCTTCCGCAGTAGCATCCGACATTAAAGGGACCGGCGTGGCGATATTGTCGTTTTGCATCCATTCATCGCCCATGAAAACTTCGGCAATGCGATAAGCGCCGGAATAAAGGCCAGCGCCGTAATTGTCTTCCTTGAAGTATGGCGTTATATTGTTGATAATAATGTCATTACATAAAGCGTCGGTAAGCAATTGCTCGACGCCATAACCCGTTTCGATGCGGACTCTATGCTGTTCCTTGGCCATGACAAGCAGCACGCCGTTGTCCAATTTCTTATCGCCGATGCCCCACAATTGGAACAGGTCATTGGCGAATTTCTCAATCGTCGCGTCATCGCCGATGGAATTCAAGGCGACGACGAAGACGTCGGCGGTTTCCCTGATTCGCGACAGCATGTCGTTGATTTCTTGTTCCGTCGAATCGGGAATGATATCATCGGGATCCGACACGTGGATGCTGTTGCTGTTCAGACGTGTGTTCGGGACTGCCTCGACCGTCCACACATTCTGCGCCTGAATCTGTGACATCAGCATCAAAGCCGACACGAAAAGGATAATTCTTTTCATAAACGATTCATGGTTAACTATTTAACACAAAACTTACTCAACACGGCAAAAGGATGCCAGTCCAAAACGGCGGTATCCAACGCCACAGATGGCATTTCGGCAAGAAATGACTTGGCATCTTTTTCAGTAATGTCGGTGAATTCATTATTGACGATGTCACGTTTTCTGTATAAGGTCTGTATTCCGTCTTCATCTTCCTCCGAATTGCTCACCAGATGGGTGATTAACAACTCTTCGTCGCCTTTCGGAACGCTGTTTTCAAGCGCGATATAAGCATCGTCGGAGAAGCCTGCGCCCGAATTGACGACATGAATGAACTTGCCCATCACCTCCATATCGACACGATAATTTGAGCCTGCCAACATGGTAATGTGGTCGTCGGCGCAGTTCATTATGGCCGCGAAGTTGTTCCCTACCTCATTGTTCATGTTACGCAGAAAGAGTTCTTCCCTGCCGTCGCCATCGATGTCGTAAAAGGCAAATTCCTTAGGATCCGCCTCGCCACAAATCTCCGGCTTCTTCCATGCTTCAACTACTTCAGCGACGTGAGCCGCATAGTAGGCACATGCTGCCGGCACTGCTATTGAATCTGCAATCTGTTGCGACACATCGGAATTTTTTGGCCGGCCATTCCCAGCACAGCCTGCCATCACCACGACAGACAGAGCCAATCCGAAAAAGACAGTTGGTTTCATTCTCATTGTTATTAGTTAATCGAACAGTTCGACGATGTGCCTTGCACGCGACAGAATCGCGTTGTAATGATAAAAATATTCTACAGGCACTTGCGTTCCGGTATATTTCGTCACCGCAGGCCCGCCTTCCGTCTTGCTTTTGATGATGACGTTGATGATGTGACCATCTTTGAAGTAATAACGCAGTTCAACAGGGTTGAGATCGTCGTCTCTGAAAGTGCCGTAATAAAATATCAACTTATCGCCGCTGAAGAGATACTCCTCGGTGAAGGTCTCAGTGCCGATGTTATAGTCCACCGCTGCGAAGTAAGGTTCGCCCTGTTTCCCGTAGGCATCGTAATGGAAGGTTTGCTTGCCAATGCCAGACACATTCTTGCTTTCGGAGATATCTTTTCTTTCAAAATCACCCGGCGTCTCATCTATCGTTTTCAGAACTTGCTTCGCCTCGGCGTAAGACTTGCGGATGTCATCCACGTTGCCTGACTTGTCGCTTGCCAGAATGAACGACTTGCCGTTCCATTGTATCGTGCGGGTTTTCACATTACTGACATTGTTCTCTTCGAGAAATATTTCGCACAGACCCGCACGGATATCGCCATCTCCATACATGAGACTAAAAACGACCGGCGATGGATAATAGGACCTGTTGGCAGTGCTGTAGAAATCGGCAACGACAGCCGCATTGGGATTTCCGTCGGCGAACATCTTCAGTTCAAGATGCGGCAAAGGATAGTCAACATAAGTGAACGTCTTGGAATCAACGTCATACTTGTAAAAGTACAAATAAAGGTCAACAACGCTGCCTCCATGATGCACTCCCACCATCTTGACATCCGCGTCATCGGTGTCCCAGTAACGTATTTCCCAGATGCCTTCTTGATAAGGATCGACGAGATAAAGATGATGTTCATCTTGCACAACTGCGACCATTTCCTCAGGATTATCATCACTGTCAGCATTATACAACTTGCCTCGTTGCAACATCATCTCACGTTCCTGATATGACGAATTAATCAACGAATCGGGCAACTGGAGAAAAATTTTTGAGATCAGGGGTTCACCCTTCACCACAGATGATTCCATGACAACATTGGCGGGATGGCAGTTAGCAATCATTTTGCATGGCAATGCAAAAAAGCACAAGATAACCAATGTGCCAAGCATATACGAATGTTTCATAATTCGAGACTCTATTTTATGTTATTGCAAAATTATGAAATAAATGACAAGAATCAATTTATGTGATTCTATTAAGTAAAATTACTCAATCATCTTATTTCATTGCTGGCGAAAGCAAACATCATGACAGCCGCCTGCATCAGACATCAGCAAAATACCACTTGTTGAAGAATATCTGAAAATCATGACGATTGATGAGCAAGCAAGCCTCGCGTTGATTATCTTTGCAGTTGGAAAGATGGCTTTGGAAGTAGCGTTGTGACGGCCATCATACAAGAAAACTGACATCAAGAATATCTCTATAATTCAGTCAGTTACATATTACAGAAAAAAAAATAAATAAACATATATGGGTTTCGAAAATGAACAACTAAACACGCTGGACACCGTCAAGACGGGTGACAAATGTGTCATCGTCAAGGTGAACGGCTACGGAGGCCTGCGACACCGGCTAATGGAGATGGGCTTCGTCAAGGGAGAGACCGTCAGGGTCGTCAAGAATGCTCCGTTGATGGATCCAATTGAGTATCAGATCATGGCGGGACACGTGTCGTTGCGCCGCAGCGAGGCCGAGCGTATCCAAGTCGTCCCATTCGGCCATGCCATGGACGACGAATTCCAATACAACGGCGTCTCCGAAGAAGAACAGGCCAGAAGAGCGTTTAAGGAACATTCCAAGGAAATCACTGTGGCACTGGTGGGCAATCCCAACTGCGGCAAGACGTCGCTGTTCAACCACGCCACTGGACTTCACGAGAAAGTGGGCAACTACAGCGGCGTGACCGTCGACATGAAAATCGGCGAGTTCCATCATGGCGAATACACCCTGAATCTCGTGGACCTTCCCGGCACCTACTCCATCACAGAATACACGCCCGAAGAACTCTACGTGAGGGAATACATCACCCGACAGAATCCCGACATCGTGCTGAACATCGTCGATGCTTCGAATCTCGAGCGCAACCTCTACCTGACCACACAACTCATCGACATGAACGTCCGCATGGTGATGGCACTGAACATGTACGACGAACTTTCGAAAAAAGGCGACATCTTCGACTACCAGAGCCTTAGCGAGATGCTCGGCTTCCCCATAGTCCCCACAACGGCATCGAAAGGCATCGGCATCGACAAGGTGCTGCAGACCATCGTCGACGTATATGAGAACGAAGACGCGCTGACGAGGCACATCCACGTCAATTACGGCCAGGACATCGAGGAACAGATTGCCAAAGTGAAGAAACTCATCTCCGTCAACCAGGACATTGTCAACGACTTCCCCGCACGCAACATCGCCATCAACCTCATCGAGGAGAACAAAATCACGCAGGAAGAAGTGGCCAAGTTATCCAACGGCAAAGACATACTTAAAGAAAGCAAGGAGTGTCACGAGACTTTGGAACGACGCTACGGCGAGGAAGCCACCACCGTAATCGTCAACGCCCGTTACGCCTTCATCAGAGGCGCCTTGAAGGAGACCTACGTACAGAACAAAGACAGCCACAAGGCCGACAAGCCTTACGCCATGGACGAGATACTCACCAACCGCTGGCTGGGTTTCCCCATACTCATCATCTTCCTTTGGATCATGTTTCAGGCCACCTTCACCCTTGGCGCGCCGCTGCAGCGGTGGCTCGAACAAGGAGTGGCTTGGCTTGGTAACGGTATCGGCAGTGTCATGTCCGACGGCATGCTCAAGGACCTCATCGTGGATGGCGTCATCGCCGGCGTCGGAGGCGTAATCGTCTTTCTGCCCAACATCCTCATCCTGTTCCTGTTCATCTCCATTCTTGAAGACACGGGCTACATGGCCCGCGCTGCTTTCCTTATGGATAAAATGATGCACAAGATCGGACTTCATGGAAAATCGTTCATCCCATTCATCATCGGTTTCGGCTGCGGCGTACCCGCCATCATGGCGACTCGGACGCTTGAGAACCGCAAAGACCGCATCCTGACCATAGTAGGCATACCGTTCATGTCGTGTTCGGCACGTCTGCCCGTCTATCTGCTCCTTGTCGGAGCCTTCTTCAACAAATCTCAGGGACTTGTGCTGCTCAGCATCTACCTCATCGGCATTGTTGTGGCCATTGTCACGGCACTGTTGTTGAAAAACTCGCTCTTCAAGAACAACTCCGAGCACTTCGTCATGGAACTGCCGCCTTACCGCATTCCAACATTCCGCAACACCATGGTGCACATGTGGGACAAGAGTGCGCAATATCTGAAGAAGATGGGCACCGTCATTCTGGCGGCATCCATCATCATCTGGGCATTAGGCTACTTCCCGCGTCACTCCGCCAAGGTGGATCAGATAAACGAAGAGATGAAACAAATTACTGATAACGAGCAACTTGATGATAACACAAAGACAGTCAACCTTCATGAACTAAGTCTTGAAAAAGCCGCCTCTCAAAGCGAAAATTCCTACATCGGCAAGATTGGCCGTTTCATCGCCCCAGCCTTTTATCCGCTTGGTTTCGACTGGAAGATGGGCGTAAGCCTGCTCACCGGCATGGGTGCCAAGGAAATCGTGGTTTCCACCATGAGCGTCCTGTATCAGGCTGATGAAAGCGGCGGCACTTCGCTGACCGAGAGGATCAAGGAGCAACACTGGACCACTGGCGCCAGAATAGGCAAACCCGTCTTCACACCTTTTGTGGCATACAACTATATGCTTTTCATCCTGCTCTACTTCCCTTGCATCGCTGCAGTGACCGCCATTGGTCGGGAAGCGGGACGCAAATGGGCTGCATTTTCGGTTGTCTATAACACAGCCATCGCATGGATTGTGTGTTTTATCGTCTATCAGATAGGCATGCTGATATGAATCAGAAAGTGACATTATGAACTGGCAGGAAATCATCACAATTATCATCGTGGCGGCGGCAGTGGCCTTTATCATCGTGAGAATCCGTATAAAGACTTGCGATGGAGGCTGTTCCTGCGTTTCGAAGGAACATGATGGGAATGACAAACGCCGCGGCAACTGCGACTCCTGCGGACAATTCGACTGTCCTTTGCGGAAAAGTAAATAATGAGAAATCAGCCTTGAGGCTCAGTCATCCTGGTCAACAGGACCGACCTCTATCATCTCGTAGTTGATTTTGTCGTAATACTTCATAAGAAGATAGCAGCCCGATGTTTCACCATGTTCGATGGAAAGGTCTACGCTTCCGTTATCAATCTCAAAATCAGAGAAATAATAACACTGGTCGGCTAAAACGGCATAAAAACGATTTTCATCGTCCTGCGGTTGTTCGGGAGAATTGAATGTCTCGATACTTCCAGCAGGCTCACCATATTGCTTGACAAGATAATTCTTCAATACGAAATAGTTGTTTTCAAGCGAATGCCAGTCCTTACTTTCGGGGAACATGACGCCCACCGAACACACGGTGTCATTGTCCTGCGTCGTGACACCGACCAGACAATGCTCACAACCGAGAAACTTTCCCATATAGACACCTGTGCCATTTTCAGCACCTAAAAAGGTGAAACCATGCTGCTGCATGGCCTGAGTGAAGTTCTCCATTGTTCCGTCAATGGGAATACCGATGAAGTCGAGATGTTTTGGCTGAGCGGTAACCGTCAAAGACACAATCAGATAAACAATGGTAAAAAGCAATCTTTTCATTATTCGTACGGCTCCATTTTGAGACTGCAAAACTACACTAATTTTCTTAAAAATGTCCAGTTTTGGAAGGATTAAAGTTTGAATAATTGTTTGCAATGAAACAATCAGAAAAATGAATATAAAATATTGGAAATAAGTTAATTATTGTTTTGCAACCTATTTTCAGTATTCCACGTCTTCCAAGAAAAGCGCGTGGGCAGGGACAGACCATCCCGCCAGACAACGATCCTTACCTTCGATGACGTTGCGGAATCCGTCGAGCGTCATGCGACCTTTCCCGACTTCCAGCATGGTCCCGACTATGGCACGCACCATGTTGCGCAAGAAACGGTCAGCCTTGACATGAAATACCAGCATGCCATCCTGTTCAAGCCAGCAAGCCTCCATAATCACGCAGTTGTTCGTCTTGACTTGAGTGTGAAGTTTCGAAAAACTGGTGAAATCCTCGTACTCGAAAAGCAGTTCAGCGGCTTTCCGCATCATGGCGATGTCAAGGTCGCCATAGATATAGTACGCATCGGCAGCATGAAAAGGATTCTTCTCGCGGATGATGTAATAGTGGTAAGTCCTTGACTTGGCGTCGAAACGGGCGTGGCAATCCTGACCGACTTCCCAGATGCGATACACGGCGATATCAGCCGGAAGGAACAGATTCAGCTGATTTACAAGATAATCCGTATCGGCGATGGCATCTTCGACATCGAAATGGGCATAAAAGTTACGGGCGTGGACACCAGTATCGGTGCGGCCGCAACCAATGATGCCAACATCCTGCCCCACTTTCAAACTGAGACATTTCTCAAGTTCAGCCTGCACGGAATTGGAATGTGGCTGAATCTGATAGCCATGATATTTGGCGCCATCATAAGCAAGATGCATGAAGTAACGTGGCATAAATCAACAAATTAGCATCAAAAACCAAAACAATATCCCATTCTGATTGACAAGGGCGAAGCGTAAGGCGACTCCTCGTTGCCAATGATGTCGTAACTCAGGTTATAAAGCACAAGGATATAGCCATAGCCGTTCCCAGCATACTGACGGTAGCCGATTCCGGAAAACAGGCTGTTGAACCATTCACGTGACTTAATCTCATGATTGTAAACGCCGATGCGATACAACTCTTCATCCTCCAAATGCACGAATAAACCTTTGTAAAACTCGAAATTGGCATAAGGAGCGACGCCAAAGCCATGCCATGACTGGTTGCCATAGACCTTGTCAAAAAAAACGTCACAGTTATAAATCAGGCGCAAGCCTGTCTCCAACTTGCCGACGCGGTATCCCATCTGGGGAGCCAAAGAGAGATACAACTGGTTGCCGTACATACCGCCACCGATGTTGCCGCCAGCAATCCACTTACCATTGAAGTCGGGCGTTTCGGACAACAATTGCGCCTTTGCACTTGTGGCGAAGCCAGACAGGAGAATGCACATCGTCAATATCGTTAGGATTCTTTTCATTGGTAGTCCTTTTCTTGCAAAAATACAATAATCGGGGCAAACAAACGTATTTTCTTAAGAATACCTAACTTTGCACGGCGAAGGCAATGCCAAACCTGACATCAATGAAAAGACACATCGTACCAATACTGCTTCTTGCACTGCTCGCAGCCTATTCATGCAAGAAAGACAATCCCATCATCACCGACGATTCCGCCAAACTGACGTTTTCGTCCGACACGGTGCTATTCGACACGGTATTCACCTCGTTAGGCTCGGCCACCCATCAGTTGAAAATCTACAACAATTACGCTGGAGACCTGAATATCAGTTCCATACGACTTGTCGGCGGTGAAGATTCTCCGTTCAGACTCAATCTCGACGGCGTGTCGGGCATCGAATTCAGTGACAAGGAAATACCAGCCAACGACAGCCTCTTTTCCTTTCTCAACGTCACCATCGACCCCAACGACTTGAACACGCCTTTTGTCGTGGAAGACGAACTTGAATTTGTTACTAACGGCAACACTCAGACTGTAAAACTATTGGCTTGGGGACAAAATGCCAACTACATCGTCGCCGACCGTTACATAAAAGGCTATCCAAAATTCAAGATTGTCGCCGACAGTCTGGAAACGACCTACTGGACCAACGAGCGGCCTTACGTCATCTATGGCTACGCCCTCATCAACTCGTACGGCTCCCTGCACATTCAGGAAGGCACGCACATCTACATCCACAGCGGTGGCGGCATCTGGTCGTACAGCGACGGACAACTTGTCATCGAAGGCTCCGAAGCCAATCCCGTCATCATTCAGGGCGACAGGCTCGAAGCGCAATATCAGGACAACCCTGGACAATGGGACCGCATCTGGCTCATGGACGGTCGTTCGGGCGCCGATCACGTCATCAGTCACGCCATCATCCGCAATGCCTTCATAGGAATTCAGGCGGAGTCGTTCAACAAAGTGACGCAATGCTCGTTGAAACTCGACAATACCGTCATCGAGGACAATACGGGCTATGGCATCTACTCTGTGCTTTACAGCATCGAGGCCGAGAATTTCATCATCGCCCATTGCAGGGAAGCCGCAATGGCCATCGTCGCCGGAGGCAACTACCGTCTGGTTCACGGCACCATCGCCAACTGCAACTGGTCGTACAGTTCAGCACGCACAAAGGCATCGCTGTACATGAACAATTTCCTTGAAGATTCACTGGGGACATACGAATTTCCGTTCAGTTTCGTGATGGCGAACAGCATCCTTTACGGCGATTTGAACGAAGAAATCACCACATACTTCAGGGGAGCCGACACCACCTATCTCTTCGACCACTGTCTGGTCAAGTCGAAGCGTTATGCCCATGCTTCTGCCGCAGACGGCTTCAACAACTGCGTCTTCAACACGAATCCGTACTTCAAGGATTATGATGATTTCGACCTGCATATCGACAGCATCGCTTCGGACGCCATCGGAGGCGGCAATCCCATCTACGGCAACGAAGTGCCTTATGACCTTGACGGTGTCAGCCGAGTCGGCGTGCCCGACATAGGCGCCTATCAATACATTCCGAGAAGAAGAAGATAACTGAAATGGCTCAAGGTCACATCGTCACCGTGGCTTTGTAGGTCTTGCTATTGCTAACATTGTCTTTGACGACAACCTTGATCCGGTTGGAGCCCTTCTTGATATATTCGTCGAAATCGTAATACAGCAGCGCGTTCTTGGCGTCGAACTTGCCGAGCACCCAATTGTCGTTGATGTAGATATTGTAGGAATCTATTCCAGTCATGTCGTCGGAGATCTTGAATCGCAGCGATTTCAGCGAAGTCACCGCTTGTCCGTCTTTGAAATTCTGGGGCGTGATTTTGGGCGCCACGGAATCGATCTTCACTGCGTACCGTCCCAAAGAACGCGTTGTGGTTTCCATCCAACCGTTCACCATTTTGCCACCCAATGACGACACTTCGCCTTTATCGTCGAGATAGGCGATGTACATCTTGGAAGCCACCTTCGTGTCATTCGGTCTGATGCGCACCGTGAAAGGCTTGAAAACAGCCATCTTGTCGTCGCCAAAGCGGTAAAGACGCGAGCAACATCCCTTCATGTCAGTGGCACCGGTCTGCACCCATTCGTCGCGGAAGAATGTGCCGCTTTCCATCTTGACACTGAAATCATCAATGTTGATATCGCTGTTAAGACTTCCGTCGGCCTTGACCTGATATTGGCTTCTTGACAGCACCTTTTCAGCGACCGGAACAGGAGCGCAACCCACAACAGTAAAGGCAGCAATCGAAGTATTGCCCATAAAGTCCTTGATTTTGAACATCACCGATACCGTGTCACCTTCTTCCACACTGACCGTACCGTTTCGCATCTCAATCATTTTCAACTTATTATACGGATCAACTTCGGTACGAAGATAGTAACTGCCCTTTTCCTTGTAATGGCGATAATCGATAAGGCTGTTCACATAGCGCTGTTCGCCGTAAGAAAAACTGTCGCACTCCACCTTGTAACGCAAGAGGTCATCAACATAAAGTTCATATTGGAAGGCGCCGTCCTTGTTATTCTGCGTGCCAACGATGTCGTAAGTGCAGATGCCAAAAGCCACCGTGCCATTGGCGCAGATATACTTTTTGTCGCTGATGCCGAATCTGCCGTTTGTTTCCGACACATGGAAATACATCGGTTCGGAAGACTTTTCTACCGTCGACTTATCGAGCGGATAAACGGAAAGTCCTATGATGTTGGGTTTGACGTCATCGGCGATTTTATATCCGAAATACATCGGGTTGACCGGTTTTTCGCTCCCTGAAGTGCGTATCTCGAAATGGAGATGGGGACCGCCCGAGCCGCCAGAATCGCCTGAATAGGCTATGATGTCGCCTTGTTTCACCTTGAATTTGGTGGCGTCGGGATAAATCTGTGCGGAAAATGTCTTATGTGCGTACTGGTAAGCCTTGACGTAAGCCGCCACTGCCGGACTGAAACGTTGCAAATGGCCGTAAACGGAAGTATAGCCGTCGTTGTGCGTGACATACAGCACATTGCCATAGCCATAGGGCGACACGCCGATGCGGCTGATATAGCCATCGGCAACGGCATACACCTTCTTGCCTTCCACTCCACCAGTCTTGATGTCGATGCCGGCATGAGGATGGTTCGCCCTGAACTCGCCAAAAGTGGCGGAAAGATACAGCGGCGGATCAAGCGGATTGCCGTATCGGGGAAAGGCGTCTTGTGCGGAAACGCTCAAAGTCATCAACATGACGGTAAACAACACCATTGAAAGTCTTTTCATTTTTCTGCAATTCTTTGAAATGCAAATATAAGAAAATAATGGCTGATGTCAGTCTCAAAATCGCCGCCATCACTTGTCATTATTGGCGTTTCAAGAAAAATGACATCAGGTTCGGAAACATTTTCTACATTTGCTAATTGAAATGCGAACGACACAGAAGGAATCAAGATGAGTTACTATCCGAAAAGGAGGAAAAACCGTTGGAGGTCGTCTCAGGTCACCTTACTGACTTGCAGGCTGTTGGCTGTGCTTTTTCTGCTTAGTTTCAGCCGTTGGTTCATCTACATGTTCAACATGCATTTCTTCCAAAACCTGACCATTGGAGGAGCCGTACGGCTCTATTTCGTCGGCCTCCGCTTCGACCTCGTTGTCCTTGCGTACCTGAACATTCCGCTGATTTTCTATTATCTGTTTCCGTCCGTCAGGCTGCATGGCAAGGGCATGCAAAGGCTTATCGACTTCATCTATGTCGTTTTCAACAGTCTGGCCATCTCATTGAATCTCATCGACGTAGTGTACTTCCGTTTCATCGGCAAGCGCATGACATCCGAGATCACGCAGTTTTTCGGAAACATCTACGAAAACACCGGCGTCACATTAAGGCATATCCTTGTCAATTACTGGTACATGGCATTGCTAATCGTGCTGTTTGTCTCGGTACTTATCGTCGTGGCGCGTTGGACGACAATCAAGAAGAACAATGCTCCAGTCACACAACAGTGGTATCTGAGGAATGCCTTCGCCTTCATCATTTTCTCCATCCTTACGCTAATCGCGTGTCGTGGCGGCTTGCGAGAAAAGCCCATCAGCATGGCGACCGCCTTGCGCTATACAAATCCACAGAATGCGCCCATTGTGCTCAATACGCCATTTTCCATTGTGAAAGGCGCGAAAACTCAGACGCTGAAAGAGATTCATCTGGTAGAAGACCCCACCTTCTCGCCCATTCATGAAGATATTGTCGCGAATCGCTTCATCACTGAAAACGACAGCATACCCGACAACGTGGTGCTCATCATTTTGGAGAACTTCGGGCAAGAAATGATTGGCTACTACAATCCACAGCGACGTTTCCAGTTGACGCCATTCCTCGATTCGCTCTTGAATAACAGTCTGACTTTCAGCAGCATGGCAAACGGACGCCGTTCCATCGAATCGTTGCCATCCATTTTGTCGGGACTGCCGTCCCTGATGGATTTGGACTACATCAACTCACCCTACTCGCACAATGATTTGAGCAGTTTCGGCAAGAATCTTAAAAACCACGGCTACCAAACGTCGTTTTTCCACGGCGAAGACAAAGGCTCTTTGGGAATTGCCGGTTTTGTGCACAACGTAGGCTTTGACAACTATTTCAGGTCGGAAAAACACGGCAAGCAAGGCGTCTTCGATAAAACGCGTTACATTTTTGCAAGGCACTTCCTGCAAGATGCATGCAAGGCCATAGACACCATGCCGCAGCCATTCGCCACGGTACTCTACATCTTCTCGCCTCAGCATCCTTTCACCTCGCCCAAAGACATCGAGTTGCCACACGAGAGCCATCTCTGGACAGACTTCGAACTTTCCGTCTATTGCTGCGACTACGCGCTCCGCGAGTTCTTCACTGAAGCCCAAAAGGAAGACTGGTACGACAATACGCTGTTCGTCATCACCGCAGACCACGCCAACACCGAACACTTCCTGCCTCAGTACAGCAACATCTGGGGCATCTACAAGGTGCCTGTCGCCTTCTTCGAACCTTCCCGCATCCAAGCCCGCAAGGTCGATGAGATAGCGCAACAAACCGATTTGAATGTCTCCATCCTTTCCGCCTTGGGCATCAACGACACCATATTCTCATTCGGACGCAACCTTTTCGATTCCACCAGCAACCCTTGTCATGTAAGTTACATCAACCAGACATATCAGTACAGCGACGGACATTTCCTGATTCAATCTGATGGCACCAATCCTTTAGGCATCTTCAACATCACCTCAGGAGACATCATCAACGACAATCTGCTCGACCGCATACAATGTCCCGATTTGTACAGAAAACTGTCGGAACAATTGCAGGAATACAACAACAGTATGATTAACAACAACTTGACTGTTGAAAAATACCGCATCAGTCATCCTACGAAAGATACCATCAGCAACCAGTCGCAAAGCACGCAACTTGAAGTAATAAAATGAAACACAGAAGCAACAAGGACGGCATCGTCTATTCCACCGACCCAAATTTTGTCTTCGATGACGAAGAAGAAACCATTGTCACCCTCGACCCTTCAAAACAGAATCTCAGAATACAACTCGACAAGAAACAGCGTGCCGGAAAGAAGGTGACGCTGGTGACGGGATTCGTCGGCTCTCCGTTCGACCTTGCTTCACTTGGCAAGGAACTGAAATCCTCGTGCGGCGTGGGTGGCAGCGTGAAAGATGGCGAAATCATCATCCAAGGCGATTTCAGAGAACGCATCCTCGCCATGTTGCTCGAAAAAGGCTATTCAAAGACGAAAATCATATAACCTGCGTTTATAATAAAAAGCACCGCTCATGATCGACAATCTCGTACTACGGCTCAAGGAACTCGGACTTGCCATGCACTTCAGCGAAGGCAAAGCATCCTACCTCGCCGAACTCTCCACGCTTTTCATCATCTTTCTGTTCGGCATCGCCCTCTACTTCCTGCTGACGTTCATTTTTAACAGGAGTCTGGGCGCCATCATCAAGAAATCGCATGCCAGACTTTCCAGCAGCATCATCAGAAATAAGGTGTTGAAAAGGTTCTGCATGCTCATCCCATTCATGATGGTCTTCAATCTGGCGCCAAAAGCCATGCCCGACTACCGCGAATCGTTCAGGTTCTTCATCGGCATCTCCATCATTGCTCAGGTCATCATCATCACCGCCATACTTATCAGCATTGCCAACACGCTGTACGACATGTATAACCGTAACGAGATGTCGAAGAAGACGCCACTCAAGGGGTTGCTTCAGGTGGTCAAGATTGTCCTCGTCCTCATCTGCGTGCTAATGATCGTCGCTTTCCTGATGCATAAAAGGGTCAGCAGCATCGTCATTGGACTTGGAACCATGTCTGCCGTGATGATGCTGATATTCCAAAACCCGATTCTCGGTTTCGTGGGTGGAATACAATTGGCCATGAACGACATGTTGCGCATCGGCGACTGGATTGTCATGGGCAACGCCGATGGCGAAGTAATCGACATCAGCCTCACGACAGTGAAAGTCCAGAATTGGGACAAGACCATCACCACCATTCCGATGAGCAGTATGATTTCCAATCAGTTCACAAACTGGCGCGGCATGGAAGAATCGGGAGTACGGCGCATAATGCGAAGCATCAACATCGACATGGAAACCGTAAGATTCTGCACGCCAGAGATGATAGAGAAATACAGGAAATACGACCTCGTCGCCGACTATATTGAAAAGCACACAAAGGATATCGTCCAGCAAGACGAAGCCCATGACGTTTCGCCGCTCAGCGGAAACCAACTCACCAACCTCGGCGTCTTCAGGGCTTATCTGCAAGCCTACATACAAGCCCTCCCTTATTCCAAGAAAGACTTCACGATGTTCGTCAGGCAACTCGACCCGAAGGAATTCGGCATCCCGTTGCAAGTCTATTTTTTCAGTTCCATACAGGAATGGACGAAATATGAAGACATACAAAGCGACCTTTTCGACCATATCATAGCCTCGATACCTTTGTTCGACCTCAGAATCTACCAAAGGTCTTCAGGTCACGAGAGCGCTCAGGAAGGCAGTATCAGCGCCGTTAAAAAAGCATAATTCCATGGATGCCGGAACACAATTCACAGAGCGTTACATCAAGATGATGTTTTCGACCTTGCGCTATGCAACGCCAGAAACCATTGAGAAGGAACTGGTGCAATGCAGGGCCGACAACAGGAAACCCGTCAAGATGCCACGCAAATTCAACGGATTCCTGCACGAAGAGACGTTCCATTCCTCGACAGGATTCGATATGCCCGTTTTCCAAGCCGAAGGCAAGGAAAAGCAAAAACTGATCCTATACATCCACGGAGGTGCTTTCATCTATCAACCCATCTTCTTTCACTGGCGTTTCATCCACGACGTGGCGCTGCGCACCCACCAGTCCATCATGATGCCCATCTACCCTAAAGGCCCCGAATTTCTCTGTTCCTATTCCATTGAAACGCTACTGGATTTCTTCCACAACTACATCGAGCCGCAAGGCTACGAACAGATTTCCGTCATCGGCGATTCGGCAGGAAGCAGCATTGCCATGACTATCGTACAGGAAATCAATAAGATAAAAGACAAGACCATTGCCAATCTCGTGATGATTTCGCCTTGTCTGGACCTCACATATTCCGAAGAAGCCAAGATGAGAGCCTATCAGGATTCCGACCCAATGATACTGTTGGAGCGCATCCAGGCCATCACCAAAATATGGCGTGGCGACATGCCTGCCGATCACGCGTGGGCCAGTCCCGTCTTCGCCGACCTCACCCATCTTGGCAATGTCACGCTCTACACCGGCTCCAACGAAGTGTTGCGCGCCGACGCCGAACTGCTGAAAAGCAGGATGGAATCCATCGGAATGCCTTTGGAATACCACATGGGAGCAAATCTGTTTCACACCTACCCCATCTTTCCTATTCCGGAAGGATTGGCAGCCTTGAAACACATCGCAGGACGCCTCCAATAAAATATCCGTAACTTTGCAAAACGAATCGATTGTCACCAATATGAACACCACACAATACGACTTTCTGAAAGGCATGCGGCAGGATCGTTTCTTCCTTCTTGCCGGACCATGCGTCATCGAAGACGAGGCAACGGCGATGCTGATTGCCGAGAAACTATTTGACATCACCTCCAGGCTTGAGATACCTTTCGTGTTCAAAGGCTCCTACCGGAAAGCCAACCGTTCGCGCTTCGACTCCTTCACTGGCATTGGCGATGAAAAAGCCCTCACCATTCTGAAAAAAGTCCGCGACACTTTCAACATCCCCGTGATCACCGACATCCATTCCGCGCCCGAAGCGTCCATGGCAGCACAATACGTTGACATTCTGCAAATTCCGGCATTCCTTTGCCGTCAAACCGATATCCTTGTCGCCGCGGCCAACACGGGCAAAATCGTCAACATCAAAAAAGGCCAGTTTCTCTCAGGCGAAGCGATGGAGTTTGCCGTTGACAAAGTGAGACAATCGGGTAACAACAAAGTCATGCTCACGGAACGAGGCAGCATGTTCGGCTATCAGGATCTCGTCGTGGACTACCGCAACATCGCCGCTATGCAGCAACTCGATGTACCCGTCATCCTTGACATCACACACTCGCTGCAGCAGCCCAATCAACCTTGCGGCGTCACGGGTGGCAAGCCGGAACTCATAGGATTGATAGCCAAAGCGGGCATCGCCGCAGGTGCCGACGGCATCTTCATGGAAACCCATCCGGAGCCCATGATGTCGAAATCGGATGGCGCCAATATGCTGCGCCTTGACAATGTGAATGTGCTTCTGACAACACTGGTCAGAATAAAAGAAGCCTTATCGCGCTGATTATTATTAGGATAGAATTATCGGAGCGTGATGCCTGTTATCTGTCCTGTTTCCACATCAAACACATAACCGTTTTTCTCAATGGGAGCAGTCATCATCAAGCCAAGTTGACTGACCATGCGTCTTTCTTCATCAACGACCTTGTTGCCGAGCAAAACCTTGATATTGGCCATTTCGGGAATACGGTAAATCAGTTTGTCACTCAGCGGCATCGACTCGATAGCCGATAAACTCGGCGCATTGATGTTGGCCGTAGTCTGAAGCGAGATGGTCTGTACCGTAATCGCCGTCCCAAACCCCGATGTGCCGGACGTGAGACCTTGTGTATCCGAAAACTTGCCGACAGTCATGGTCGCGATGTCTTTGGATGGAATCACGTAGAGTGTGCTGACTGTGGTCCTTGTGACACGTTTGCCAAGAAACAGACTGAGATAATCGTTTTCCATCTTTTCCAGCCTATTGTACATTTCCTTCAGCGTCTCGCTGTCATAAGGAGTCTCCTGATAGCCTTTAATCAGGTTGAACTTTTCATCACGTATCTTTTGTATCTTGGCTACTATGCTCGCTGGCGTGTCGCTGCCCTGCAGTATGAGATTCTTGAATGGGTCATCGTTGGAAGACACCACAACCGAGTTGTTTTGCTCCGCAACCTTATTGTTCACGGCAACAGTCTGATTATCAGCAGTGGCTGTCTTATCGTCGTCATCTTCATCGACAAATCCGAAACTCTTGATGATGCCATTCGGGAGCAAATCGAGTTGAACCGATGCCGACTTGCGCGAACCGAATTCCATGAAAAACGTGGCGTTCGGGTCGGCACAGGCCTGGTTTTTCATCGTCAGGCTGACAATCTTATACTCCTTTCCGTCGGAACGGACATAATCCGAAGCGCCGAGATAACTTTCAGCATAAGCGCTGTATGGGCCTTCGAACAATTCGGATTCCTCAATGACAAAATCAAGTTGGATAACAGTCATCGGAAGAGAATAAAACACGCCCTTTGTCTGGCCTGGCGTGACGCTCTTGGCGTAGGTGGTCACAAACTGAGATTTCGCCTGCAATCCGAAAAGCATGACGGATGCCAAGACAAAAATGATTCTATAGACGTTGTTTTTCATGTTCATATTTGTATAAATGAGTTTTCAAAAGTAATCAATTATCCGATATCCGGCAAATTATCCTTTTCTGTCTTTTTGCTCACGAGCAACAAGGCCAGGAATGTCAGCAAGCCGTTCAGGATAAGTAGTTCGAATCCGAATTTGTATCCGTTGAACCACGCCGCCGAATTCTTGCTGAGAATGAAACACACCACCGGCGACAACACGGCGATGATAGGCACCCAGATGCCCTTTGGCGTACGCCGTTTCACGAAAAGCCCGAAAGAATACAATCCCAACAAAGGACCGTAAGTGTAACTTGCAATGTCGAAAATCATCTTGATGAGCGAGTCGTTATGGAACGGCCTGAAGATGATGATGACAAGAAAATACAGGAATGCGAACCCGACATGGACCAGTTTTCTGACCCGTGTTTTGCGGGCTTCCGACATATTACGCTTTTCATCGAAGAGAAGGAAATCGTAACAGAACGTTGTGGTCAGCGATGTCAGCGTTCCGTCTGCGCTGGAGAAGGCGGCAGCCACAAGGCCGATGACAAATGCCACACAGGTGAACTTGCTTAGTTGAAATGCGATGGACGGGAATATCTTGTCGTTGACGACTGCACCGTTGGCATCGACAGGCAATGGCGTGCCAGTGGCTTGAGCGTAATACAGCAGTGCCACCCCCAACGAAAGGAATAGCAAATTGACAACCATGATGGCGATGCTCAAAGTGAAGACATTCTTCTGAGCATCTTTTAACGACTTGCAAGTCAAGTTCTTCTGCATCATATCCTGGTCAAGGCCAGTCATTGCAATCGTGATGAAGGCGCCGCTGGCAATCTGTTTCAGGAAGTAGTTGTTCGATCGCCAATCGGTATTAAACAATTTGGTATAACCCGACTTGGAAGCATCTTTCAGCAAATCGAAAAGCGAGATGTCGAGATGCTTCAGAATACATACGATGGTGACGATGGTGGCGACAAGCAGAAAAGTCGTCTGCAAGGTGTCTGTCCACACCACCGCCTTGATGCCACCTTTAAAAGTGTAGGCGAGAATGAGGATGATGAACAACGCTGCAGGAACCCAAAACGGCAGATTCCAGTCCTTGAAGACGAATTCGTAAAGCACAAAAACGGCAAGATACATTCTCAACGCCGAACCGAGAAGGCGCGAGACGATGAAGAAGAACGACCCCGTCCGCCGTGACGATGACCCGAAACGTCTGTCGAGATAGGTGTAGATTGACGTCAGGTTGAGCCTGTAGTACAGCGGCAGCAGCACAAGGGCGATGACGGCATAGCCGATGAGATAGCCCAGCACCACGCCAAAATAGGTAAACTGCGTACTGTTGACGTAACCCGGAACTGACATGAATGTGACTCCCGAAAGCGAAGCGCCAATCATGCCGTAGGCAACCACATACCAAGGCGACTTGCGGTTTCCAGTGAAAAACGTTGCGTTGTCCGACTTGCGCGAAGCAAGGTGCGAGACAAGAAACAGCAAGGCGGTATATAGAATAAATATGGTAAGTATCAGAGCAGGAGTCATTATTTCAATGTCTTTGAAAAATCAAACAATGTATCAAAACAATCGTTGGCGGTTTCATCGTAGCCGCCGATAAAAACAGTGTTCATCCCAGCATTGCGGCCAAATTCAACGTCAATCTTGCCGTCGCCGACCATGATGGATTTTGAGAAGTCGATGTCGGAAAAACGTTGCTGTGCCATGTATGCCATACGCGGATCGGGTTTCCTGTAATTGTCAGCGTCGCTGGCAAGTTGGGGACAGACGAAGATGGCATCGACACGGCCGCCATGAGCGGCAATTTCATCGTTCATCATAGCATGAATGGCCGAGAGTTGCGAGAAAGTCATCAGACCTTTCCCTATTCCCTGCTGGTTGGTGACGATAATGATATGGCTGAAACGACATGCGAAGACAGCCATGGCTTCCACCACGCCGGGAAGCAGTCGGAACTGTTCAGTGTCGGTGACGTAACCGCCAACGATACGCTCGTTGATGACGCCGTCCCTATCGAGGAACAATGTCCATCCTTGACCGACAATCTGATTCCAGTCCACAAGCATAACCTTATCCGAAAAGTTCGTTTTCGATGATGCCGCAGATGATGTGGCCTAATAAGACATGGGCTTCCTGTATGCGGGGCGTTTCGTCGCTTGGCACGTTGATGAGAATGTCGCAAAGTCCTTTCATCTTTCCACCGCTTTCACCTGTCATGCCTATAACTTTGACACCCATAGCCTTAGCCTGGTCGATGGCATTGATGATGTTGGCAGAATTGCCAGATGTGCTGATAGCGAAAAAGACATCACCAGCCTTGGCGCTGCCTTCCAGCATGCGCGCATAGACCTTGTCGTAACCGTAATCATTGGCCACTGCTGTGAGGAAACTTGTGTTGACGTGCAACGCTTCGGCCGGCAAAGGCTTGCGGTCGATGCAGTACCTGCCGCTCAACTCCGCCGCCAGATGTTGCGCATCGGCAGCGCTGCCGCCATTGCCGCCAAACCATATCTTGCCTCCAGCCTTCAACGATGCGACGCAACTCGACGCTGCATCCGTCACGTTCTGATTCAAGACGTCGTCGTTCAACATCTTGCTTTTCACATAAATAGATGAAATTATGCTATTTCTGATGTCCATCGGCATTCTATTTTCGGCAAACTTACAAAAAATCGCAACGCTTCATGTGGATTTGACAAAAAAACGGATAATCTCTCCACATTCCGATTGAGGCGGAAACCGTCAACATGAACTATATCAACAATTATAGAAAATGGCACACAAGTTGCGCAGAAAAAAAAAGCGGTTAAAAAGCAACTGACAATCGAAAAAAAGATTGCACTTTTGCAAAACAAAGCAAGCCTAATAGAAGGCAATAACTAATTAATAGAAAATAACAAGATAAAGAAACACACTATGCAATTCTATGAAATTGATTCTGTTTTCACTACGGGAAAATACGAAGGGATGACCATTGCGGAAGTCTATCAGAAAGACCCGAAATACATCAAGTTCTGCACGGAAAATCTCGACGATTTCTACGTCTCACCTGCTGTCATGCGCGAATTGAAGTCCATGAACCGTTCCATCAACGACTCTGCGCTTCTTGGCGCAAACTTCGACAAGATGAGCGACGACGAGATTGCCGACTTCATCGACGGCCATGAAGATGAAGACACTTTCTCCGCCGACAAACTGGATGAGGATTTCGACTTCGAAGATGCTGATATCGCAGACGATTCCCCTTTCGACGAGTTCGATGACGACTTCAATGATGAAGATATCGACGAAGGCTTCGGTGATGACGGCTTCGGCGCTTCCGATGACAGCGGAGACGACTTGTATTAATCCATAGGAAATATACCGATAAAAAAGGCTGCTTCATGCGAGGCAGCCTTTATGTTTTCCAAAATATTGATTTAGATTATTTTATATTAAGTCTCTCGGCAATCGAATAGACCCTTTTTTCACGTTGCGTGGAAGTGATCATCTCGGCAAGGAATCCCGTGGAGAACAACTGCACGCCGATGACCATGGCCAGAAGGCAAAAGTAGAACAGCGGCCTGTCCGTCATGTGATAGACATGAGCGAAGATTCGCGTGCAGACAAGGTAAATGGCGATGAAGAAACCGGCAAGAAACGTCAACGAACCCCACAGCCCGAAGAAGTGCATCGGTCGGTTGCTGAATCTCGAGATGAAGTTGATGGTCAGCAGGTCAAGGTAACCACGGACGAAACGGCTCATGCCAAACTTGCTGGAGCCATACTTGCGCTTCTGATGATGCACCACCTTCTCGCCGATATGCGAAAAACCGTTCATCTTGGCAATGACAGGAATGTAGCGATGCATCTCACCATAAACCTGGATGTTTTTGACAAGTTCAAGACGATACGCCTTCAGCCCGCAGTTGAAGTCATGCAGTTTGATGCCCGACATCTTTCTCGTAGTCCAGTTGAAGAATTTGGAAGGAATGTTTTTGAAAACCTTCGAGTCATAACGCACTTTCTTCCAGCCTGATACAAGGTCGTAACCATCCACCTTAATCATGCGGTAAAGTTCAGGAATCTCATCGGGACTGTCTTGCAAATCGGCATCCATGGTGATGACCACATCGCCGCTGACGATCTTGAAACCTTCATTAAGCGCGGGAGATTTGCCATAGTTTTTCCTGAAACGTATCGCCTTGATGTTAGGATTGGCTGCGGACAACTTCTGTATCACGTTCCACGAATCGTCAGTGGAGCCATCGTCAACGAAGACAATCTCGTATGACAGGTTCTCCTTTTCAACGACTTTTCGAATCCAGGCTTCCAATTCAGGCAGCGACTCCGATTCATTCAGCAAAGGCACGACTATCGATAAATCCATGTCAAACTATATTTTTATGCAAATGTACAACTTTTTAGTCCCGATAATAAAATGCAAACAATTGATGCTCGGAAAAAGGCACAAAAAAAGGGTAAGCTACTTATATCGCACCGCTCAACCACCTACCCTTGCTGCCTTCCGGCCCTGGGGGAATTCAGCAGGAGCTGGTCGTATAAGACTTACCCGATGCAAAGATACCATCTTTCAACGAAACGGCAAGGTTTTTTTTGAAAAAAACAGCATAGCGGCTGCATGTGCGTGTCTATCACAACGTTATCAGCGACACGATTCAAACGCAGAAGGACAACTTATCCTCAAATCGTGATTTGGAAATGAAAAAGACCGGCAAGGCCGAAATGCCTCGAAATCAGCAATGTCCGTAACTGGAACCATCAAAGCAATGGGTGCAGATGTCCTTTTTCGGCAGGCCGATGGCCCTGACAATAGCATCCAAATGGTTGAATTTCAACGTATCAACACCAATGCGGACGCGTATTTTTTCCACCAAAGCATTGTATTCCTTTGTGGATGGGTCACAGTATTTGTCGAGATTCAGGTGGCTGTCGCCTTCAAGTTCCTCGATGCAGCGACGTGTGACAAGTTCCATTTCGGTTTTCGATGCCGAGAAATTGATGAAAGGACATCCGTATACCAAAGGTGGACAGCTGATGCGGACGTGGATTTCTTTTGCTCCGCAATCGTAGAGCATCTTGACATTGTCACGAAGTTGGGTGCCGCGGACGATGGAATCGTCACAGAACACGACACGCTTGCCGTTGAGCAGTTCCCTGTTGGGTATCAGTTTCATCTTGGCGACATGTTCCCTTTGTGACTGGTTTACAGGCATGAAACTGCGCGACCATGTGGGCGTGTATTTCACAACGCCACGACGATAAGCGATGCCTTTGCCTTCGGCATATCCCAATGCCATTCCGATGCCTGAGTCAGGGATGGCGGAAACGTAATCAGCCTCCACATCGTCCACCCTGCCCATCTCGCGCCCTTCATTATAGCGGACAGCCTCAACGTTAATGCCGTCGTAGTCTGTAGCAGGATAGCCGTAATAGATCCACAGGAAAGAACAGGTCTGGCATTGCGTATTGGGCGCCAGAAGTTGTTGCACGCCATCGACAGTGATCTTGACAATCTCGCCAGGACCGACCCATCTGCAGGTTTCGTAACCAAGGTTGATGAAGCTATGGCTCTCGAAAGCCACCGCATAGCCGTCCTCTCCCTTGCCTACGACAATTGGCGTGCGACCATAATTGTCACGCGCAGCGATGATGCCATCATCAGTGAGAATGAGCATCGAGCATGAACCTTTCACATTGTTGAAGACGTTGCGGATGCCATCCACGAAATCCTTGCCTTGCGTCACCAGCAACGCTACCAGTTCGGTAGGATTAGTGGTGCCGAGGCTCAACTCGGTGAACTGCTGCTTGTTTTCAAGACAACTGCTGACGAGTTCGTCCATGTTGTTGATTTTGCCCACAGTGACAATGCCGAATTTGCCGAGGTGCGAGTTGACCACAATAGGCTGAGCGTCAGTGTCGCTGATGATGCCGATGCCGACATTACCTTGAAACTTCGGGAGTTCATCGCCAAACTTTGTCCTGAAATACGAGTTCTCAATGTCGTGTATCGACCTGTGAAAAACGCCGTTTTCCTTTGTGACCATGCCGGCACGCTTGGTGCCAAGATGAGAATGGTAATCCGTGCCATAGAACAAGTCCGCTGCACAAGACCTTTTAGAGACAATGCCGAAAAAACCTCCCATAAACGATTGCTTATTAGTTGTTTGTTGATAATGTGGCACCATCACTATCAAAGCGTGGATACCTGCCACAAAAATATAAGAAAAAATAATACTCCCCGCAAGATTTTTCTTGTCATCGGAAAATAATGCGTCAATCTTACGTTATGTTGTGAATATCAGAGTATTAACGAAAGAACAAGCAAGGCAACGAGCAAAGTCGGCACTGCCACCAAGACGCCCATCTTGATGAAATCGGTAAAACCGAATTTCAGTCCATGATGATTGAGGATGCCGCTCCACATGATGCCTGCCAACGCCCCTACCGGCGTAAGGAACGCGCCCACATTAGAGCCGACTGTGGTGGCGTAAACCGCTTTCATCATCACTTCGGGAGAAGCCGACTGCATGATGGAGCAGAACAGGACGCTCATCGGGATGTTGTTGATGACGTTTGCCGTCAGGAAAGAGCCCACTCCATAACGGAGCAACGTGTCACGCGAGCCAAGGAATGTGCCGATGACCCCTGTGACGCCTTTCTCCGACAGCGCTATGGTAAGGATAAACATCGAAACGACGAACGGGACCAGCTGCCATGGAGCACGCCGCAAGCTGGCGATTAGCGCCGTAGGCTTTGTACGACGGCACGCTGCGATGACGAGGCTCCACAAAGCCAGACTCGCCAAGGAACAAGCCGAGACAGCCCACATCTCGATGTCGAGATAAGATGACACCGAAAGCAATATTGTACAAACCGCAAGATGAGCGATGCCCACCCAAAGACGCAAGGGATCGGAAATCTTCATCTCGACAGCCTCTCCAGAGATAGGCATGGCAAAACGTTTGCGATACATCAGGAAAAGGATGGCAAAGGCAAGCAATCCCGCGACGATAGTAGGAAGGATCATCACTTTAAGATATGGCAGGAAAGCAACGCCATTGGCTGTCGCGAGATAGATATTGGTGGGGTTACCGATGATCAGCGCCATGCTCCATGTATTGGCGGCCACAAACTCCGCGGCAAGATACGGCATGGCATCGATACGGGCGTTCTTGGCAAAGTAGCAGATGAAAGGAGTGAACGACAAGATGATGATGTCGTTTGACGTGAAGACAGTAAGTACTGAAACGACAAGATATAGATAGACAAACAACTTGACCTGTGACGCGCCAGCGTGCAGCAAAGCCTTGTTAGCCAGATAGCTGAAGAAGCCCAACTCGTCAAGATAGATGGAGAGTATGGTCATGCAGATGAAAAGCGTCAGGATTTTCAACGGATTGATTGCCGTGTCGTCGATAAGGGCCGACCATGCCACATTCCACGAAACCTGATGCGAAAGAAGCAATGCCAAGGCACCGGCCAACGCCACAATCCAGTAGCTGTCGAAACGGCAACCGAACACCTTGATTTTCGGCATGAGCAACACGCCGAGAATCATGAGCACACACGTGATGACGCAAATCAGTACCGTCAGAAACATTGACCCTCCTATCGGGGTGCAAAAGTAATGATTATGCTTAAACAATCGCACGCCAATGCTTGCATCAACACTGACATCCGTTCCCAATTTGTCAATTAATTAAGAATTGTTATAACTAATGTGAACAAGATTGCCATAAAGTTAGTAACTTTGCAGCCGAAAAAAATAACGCCTGATGTTCCTGAAACTTACGCCATCTAACCCTAATCCACGCTATGTCAAGATGATACTCGAATGTCTCCAAGACGGCGGGCTCATCATCTTCCCTACCGACACGATTTACGGTTTAGGCGGAAGCATCAGAAGTCCTAAGGTTTTGGACCGTATCTGCCAGATAAAAGGCATCAAGAAAGAAAAGGCGGATTTCTCCTTTATCTTCCAGGACCTGAGTATGTTGTCAGAGTTCACCAAGCCCATCCGCGACGACGTGTTCAAGATGATGAAACGCAGTCTTCCCGGCCCATTCACATTCATTCTTGAAGCCAACAACAACGTTCCAAAGATATTCCAAAGCAAGAAAAAGACCATAGGCATCCGTATCCCCGACCAACCCATCATCACAAACATCGTTCAGGCTTTCGGTTCTCCCATCATGACAACATCATTAATCGATGAAGAAGACGAGACAGGCAACTATTTGACCGATCCTGACCAGATAAACGAGCGTTACAAGGACAGAGTTGACATCATAATTGACGGCGGTCTTGGAAACAACGTGGCCAGCACCGTTGTAGATTGCACTGACAATGAGATACTTATAGTCCGTCAAGGCAAAGGCAAACTGGAATGAAAAAAAATCGGGCAAAAAGGGCGACCATAAAGATTTTATAACTACTTTTGCAACCGCAAATGCGGCAGACTCGCTAGCTCAGCAGGTAGAGCATCACACTTTTAATGTGGGGGTCCTGGGTTCGAGCCCCAGGCGGGTCACCAAAAGGCAATAAAAAAGAGGGATTCTCAACGGAGTCCCTCTTTTTGCGTTTTACAACAAATTCAACAATGTCGGTCATTCCGACTTCCAATGTCCGTGCAAGTTGCAATACTCACGCGCTGTGACGTTTTCGGCATCTGTCATGAACACCGCAACCGGCTTCTCTCCTGGATGCAGATACTTGCGCATCACCAGATTGTCGGCAATCAACTCGATCCATTCGATATGATGCTCAGGCAACATAGGATGTTCGACACTGCCTACCGATACCTTATAGCCGCCTTCGATTTTCTCGATGACAGGAACGTGCTTCTCAAGAGCGGCGTCCTTGGAATTTTCATTCAGCAGCTCCATCGGCTGACCACAACACGACAGCGTGCCGCCAGCAGGAAGCACAACTTCGACGATATTACCACAAATCGCACAGCGATAAACTTGTTTTTGCTTTGTCATGATATTGAAATTTAAATTCTCCGTAAAAGTACTATTATTTCATTCATCCGAGAGAAATCAATTCTCGAAAACCAACTTCCCATCTTTTTCATTGACGACAATCGGCTTGCTCTTATCGACTTTGTCGGAAAGGATCATTTTCGAAAGTTCGTTGAGCAACTCGCGTTGCATCATACGTTTCACTGGACGTGCGCCATACTGCGGGTCGTAGCTTTGATGCGCAATCAGATCGACGGCGGCATCGGTAATGTCGATATCAATATCGTTGGATTTCAGCATCTTCTTGACCTGATTGAATTGCAGGCGCACCACTTCGGAAATCTGCGTTTCGGTCAGCGGGCGGAACATGACGATGTCGTCCACACGGTTAAGGAACTCAGGTCGCATCGACTTCTTAAGTTCATCCATCACCTCGTTACGGGTGCGTTCAAACACTTCTTCGGAGTTGGCCTGCGTTTCTGTGGCCATGTTGTTCTGAATTATGGAAGCGCCGATGTTGGACGTCATGATGATGATGGTGTTCTTGAAATCAGCCACACGGCCCTTGTTGTCGGTCAGACGGCCATCGTCAAGGACTTGCAGCAGGATGTTGAACACGTCGGGATGTGCCTTTTCTATTTCATCGAGCAGGATGACGGAATACGGTTTACGCCGCACCGCCTCTGTGAGTTGGCCGCTTTCCTCGTAGCCGACGTATCCTGGAGGCGCTCCTATAAGACGCGACACTGTGTGACGTTCCTGATACTCCGACATGTCGATACGCACCATGGCGTTTTCATTATCGAAAAGGAACTCCGCCAATGCCTTGGCAAGTTCCGTCTTGCCCACACCCGTCGTTCCCATGAAGATGAACGAACCTATAGGACGCTTGGCATCCTGCAGTCCCGCCCTGCTACGGCGAATGGCGTCAGCGACGACGCGAATGGCTTCGTCCTGTCCCACAACACGCTTATGCAACTCATCTTCAAGGTTGAGCAGCTTCTCACGTTCGCTTTGCATCATCTTAGTGACAGGAATGCCAGTCCAACGGGACACGATTTCAGCTACGTCTTCAGCGCTCACTTCCTCGTCAATCAATGGGTGCTCGCCTTGTGCTTGATTCAAGTCGTTCTTGGCTTTTTCAATGGCAGCCTCGGCTTCGCGGATTTTGCCGTAACGCAATTCGGCCACCTTGCCGTAATCGCCGTCACGTTCAGCGACTTCCGCATCATGCGAGTATTTCTCGATGTTTTTCTTCTCGTTCTGAATGATTTCGACAAAACGGCGTTCTGTCTCCCATTTCGACTTGATCTCCGAACGTTTGTCGTTCAGTTCGGCAAGTTCCTTCCCTATTTCCTCGATCTTCTTGGTGTCGTTTTCGCGTTTTATGGCTTCGCGTTCTATTTCAAGTTGCCGTATGGCGCGTTCCACATCTTCAAGCTCTTCGGGAACCGAATCGATTTGCAGACGCAGACGAGCTGCCGCTTCGTCGATAAGGTCGATGGCCTTGTCGGGCAGATAACGGTCGGAGATGTAACGCACCGAGAGTTGCACTGCCGCAATGATGGCCTCGTCAAGAATACGGATATGGTGATGCGTTTCGTAACGCGCTTTCAGGCCACGCAAGATGGAAATGGACGAATCCATGTCGGGTTCATCGACCATGACGATCTGGAAACGGCGTTCCAAAGCCTTGTCCTTCTCGAAATACTGCTGATATTCCTTCAGCGTCGTGGCTCCGATGGCTTTCAGTTCGCCACGTGCCAGCGCCGGCTTCAGGATGTTGGCAGCGTCCATGGCGCCCTCACCGCCACCAGCGCCCACAAGGGTATGAATTTCGTCGATGAAAAGGATGACTTCGCCTTCGCTCTCCACGACTTCCTTGATGACATTTTTCAGCCTTTCCTCAAACTCGCCCTTATACTTCGCACCGGCAATCAGCGCGCCCATATCGAGCGAGAAGACGGTCTTCGTCTTCAGGTTCTCAGGCACATCGCCACTGACGATACGCTGCGCCAATCCCTCCACTATGGCGGTTTTGCCGACACCCGGCTCGCCAATCAGAATAGGATTGTTCTTCGTGCGACGGCTCAAAATCTGCAGCACACGACGAATCTCTTCGTCACGGCCGATGACAGGGTCAAGCTTGCCCGCCGATGCCAATTCGTTAAGGTTGCGGGCAAAACGGTTCAGGGAATCGTAATGTTGCTCGGCATCCTGCGAATCGACTTTCTTGCCGTTACGGAACTGCTTGATGGCCTTCAGCAAGTCGTCACGACGTATGCCGTTGTTCTTGAGCAATGTAGATGCTGTAGATTGACCGTCAAAGATAGCAAGCAGCAGGTGGTCGATGGACACATAGTCATCGTCCAATTCCTTGATGATGTTGAGCGCATTGGTAAAGGTCTTGGAGACCTCGTCGGAGAAATACAACTGGCCGCCACTTACTTTTGGCTGCGAATTGATATAACGGTCAAGGTCTGCATTCAGTTTGTCGATGTTGACGCCAAGCTTTTTCAGCAAATTCGGGACAAGGTAATCGTCGGAAAGGATCATTCCTTTCAACAGATGGATATTTTCGACAGTGGGGCTTTGATTCGATTGAGCGATTTCCTCGGCCTTCTCGATAGCCTCCTGCGATTTGATTGTGAATTGATTAAAGTTCATACAGCGTTAATAATTAAAACCATAAGGGTTTAATCAAAAAGTTAACCAATCACAAAAAGTGGAAAACTATGCAGTATTAGTGACAAAATGTCACATGCGGAAATTACGCGCGGAAAGGCTTGCGGAAAGCGCCTGAGAAGAGCATCAGGACGGTGAATATCTCGAGACGGCCGACCAGCATGTCGAACGAGAGAATCCATTTAGCGACAGCGTGAAACGGGTGATAGTTGCCGATAGGTCCGGCAGTGCCCGATGCTGAGCCGTGATTGCTGAAGCAGGCGATGAAAGTGGATGTGGCATCGGACAGCGACATCCCCGTGGCGGAAAGAGCCACCAGATTGAACAGGTAGAGAATGATCAGCAAGGAAAAGAACGAACAGACGCGCCGTACGGTGGTGTCTTCCACAGTCTGCCCCGACAGTTTGATCGAGAACATGCCGGTTGGATGTATCAGTTCGTTTATGGCATTCCTGATGTACTTTACAATGACGATGACGCGAACCATCTTGATGCCGCCGCAGGTGCTGCCTGAGCAACCGCCGATAATCATGAGCGTCAGCGTCGGAATGACAAAGAGAATTCCCCAAAGGTCGTAATTGCAATTTTCCGGCTGGAAGCCTGTGCTGGAGAGCATGTCGGTGACAATGAACAAAGACGTGCGGACGGTATCGTCAAGTGTCTTAGGGTATGAATCCAGCTGAGCTTGTGTAACGCCTTTGATGTGAGGCGCCACGTAGAATAAACCGCAATAAAACAGCACCATGACAAACACTACGACGAAATAAGTCCTGAATTCCTCATTCTTGAAGATGTTCGACCATTTCCTCGCGACAAAGAAATAATACATGGAAAAGTTCAAGCTGGCCAGAATCATGAAAATGCTGCAGACATATTCCAGATAGTGCGAATGGAAATAGCCGATGCTTTCAGGCTGGTTGCCGAAACCTCCCGTTGACATTGTTGTCATGGTGTAGCAGACGGCATCAAACAGATTCATCGGGCCAAGCCAGTAGCACAGGATGCATAACAAGGTCAGCACGATATATATCACCCAAAGGATTATGGCGGTGGTCTGAAGTTTTGGCGACAGTTTCTCGACACTGATGCCAGGCGATTCGGCAGCAAAGAGCGACATTTTCTTCGAACTTCTCGCCACGGCAGGAATGAATGCCAAGGTGAACACCACGATGCCCAAACCTCCTATCCACTGGATGATGCTCCGCCAGAACAGCACGCCATGCGGTTGCTCGCCGACATGCTCCAAAATGGTGGCTCCCGATGTGGTGACTCCCGACATCGTCTCGAAGAAAGCGTCGGCGATATTGTCAACCGTGCCCGTCAGCAGAAAAGGCAGCATTCCGAAAGCAGAAAACAACACCCACGACAAGCTGACCACCTGAAACGAATCACCCAGACTAAGGCTCTTTCTGTTTTTCCGTTGACCGAAAAGGAAGAGCACCAGCCCTGCCAGCCCTGTTATTGCCGCCGTGAGGAGAAAGGCTTCCACATCGTTGTCGCCAACCCTGACATGATAATACCATGCCACCAAGGCTGTAAACAACATGGCCCCTGCCTCGATAAAAAGTAATATGCCGTATATCTTGCTCTTCATGAACCATTCATTTGACACACAGTCGCGAGCGATTCAAGATGAAATCAGTGCCATTCCTCCGCCCAGCCATCTCCATAGTCGAAATCGTCCTTATCGTCATCATCATCGGCAGGCTCCTTGTAGGAATCGTCAGCATACTGCGAAACCCATTTGGCGAAGTTGGCGGATGAGATAGCCGTAATCTCGCCATCCTTTTCAGGAGCCACGGCGATGTCAATCTCATCGCGTGACAATTCCCTGAGCCACGACTTCAGTTCCGAGAAATCCATATCCGTCACTTCATACGAAGCCCAGTCCCCATTGGCGGCATTACGAGCATCATCCTCGTTGTCCCACAACGGAACGTAGGAATTGTCGTCGGCATCCTGAAGCATGGCGAACATGCCTGTCATGGCCTCAAGCAGCCAAACCTTCTTCGTATTGACGATTTCTTCAACAAAGGCATTCAAATCTTTCATGATAATTATTTAATGCAAAAGCAAACAAGACTTTCATTCCTTATCGGGCTGAAATCAACTTGCTTGATTCACTGTCCATCATCGGGCAAAGATAGGACATCCGCGAAATAATTCGGAAAAATCAATGATATTTTATTAAAAAGCCGACCCCTTTCGGAATCGGCTTTATCATGTCATCTCTTGTTCTGCTGTTTCATCTGGGCTTTCTGCGCTTCTTCAAGACGCTTCTGGAAACCCGATTTCTTCACCGGTTTCTTCTTGTTCTTTTCAATGGTGGCGCGAACTTTATCTTCATTGATAAGTTTGCGGAAAACGAACATCTGCAAGAATGTGATGATGTTGGCCAGCATGTAATAATAGCTCAAACCTGCGGAATAGCTGTTGAAGATTCCGAGGAACATGATTGGCATCAGGTACATCATAATCTTCATGGCCTTCATCTGCTGAGTCTGTGTGGACTCCATCATCTTATTGTTCACGTAAGTGTAGATGACGGTGGTGATTGTCATTAGGAGGCAGAAAAGACTCACATGGTCGCCATAACCCGGTATGCGGAAAGGCAGGTCGAGGATGCTGTCGTATGTGGAAAGGTCGGTGGCCCAAAGGAAAGGCTGCTGACGCAATTCGATACTTGAAGGGAAGAATCTGAACACAGCGAACAGTACCGGCATCTGAAGCAACATCGGGATACATCCCGCCGTGGGACTGGCTCCCGCTTGTCGCTGCAATGCCATGACGGCCTGCTGTTTCTTCATGGCATCCTCTTCCTTGGGATATTTTGCGTTGATGGCGTCCATCTCAGGTTTCAAGACCCGCATCACGGCCGATGACTTGTATGACTTGAATGCCACTGGGAACAACACTATCTTGATGAGAATAGTCAGAATCAGAATCACGATACCGTAGTTCCAGCCGTAAGAGCCAAGCCAGTCGAACACGTAAATCACACCGTAGTTAATCCAGCGGATGAGGAAGAACTTGCCGAGGCTGATTTGCCGCTGAAGTCCTATACCATAAGCCCTGAGCGTCTTAAAGTGATTCGGACCGAAATAAATCGACATGGGAATCACAGACGTTTCGGAACTGTTGTCGTATGGAGCTTCCAGACTTGCGGACATCGACTTGAGATAGCGCGGGTTGTCGGACTTCTCGATGCGGTTGGCAAGATTGGCGTTATCAAACTCACCGTCAGCGACCAACGCATTGCAGAAGAAACGTTGTTTGAAAGAAACCCATTTCAAGCTGGTAGAGACCGTCTCCTCGTCATCCTTAACCTCGTCAAGGTGATCGACGTCGTCGTCTTTGAACGGCTTGTAAAACACCGAAGATCCCGTGAAACGGTCCACGCTTTTCTCCTGACGAAGCAAGTCGGCATCCCAGTTGATAGTCATGAAATTGGTGTTTGCCGGAATAAGGTCTTTCATGCCCACCGTCTTGATGTCGAAGTCCATCATATAGTTGTCGTCATGAATGACGTAAGCGAACTCCATATACTTATCGGGACCGCTTATCCCATCTGGCTTGTCAGCGAAAAGACGCATGGAAAACATGACGCTGTCGCCATCGGCTACGGTGATGTCGCCACCTTGATAGGGCTCACCATTAAGGTAGGGCTTGAAATAAAGATCGCCCGTATTTATGGTGCGATTCTGCGAGAAGAACGACACGTCGAAAGAAACCGTCTCCGGATCGAAAAGAATCAGCGGAAGCGAGTCGTAAGTCTTGTAATCCTTCAGTTCCACCTGCTTGATGAAACCGCCTTTGTTGCTGAATGTTATTTTCTGAAGCTTGTTTTCTATCGTCCAGGTCTGATCGGCGGCTTCGACGGAAGATGCGAAAGCGCCATACTGGTCGCGACGTGCTTCGGTCTGAAGCTGGGCCATAGTGGCGGAGTCAACGTTAGCCATAGCTGCAGTGTCAACGGCAGGAATGGAATCGACGGCATTTTGCGCCTCGGCGGCACGAATCGAATCGAGGATATAAGCTTCCTTGTTCGCCTTATTGATAGAATCCTGTATGTGCTGACGTTCCGCCATCTCCTCTTTCGAAGGTGACATCCACATCATCCAGCCAAACAGCACGGCGGCAATCAAAACGAAGCCTATTAAGGTACTTTTATTCATTAATTCAAATAGGATTTAAAAGGCAAAAATAGTGTATTTCCCCTTCACTTGGGGCTTCGGACAACAAATTATCGGCGATCCTTGCTCTTGCCATCCTCATAGTCAAGCATGGCTTTGACAAAGCCCACGAAAAGCGGATGCGGCTTGGCCACAGTGCTCTTGTATTCCGGATGGAACTGAACGCCGATGAACCAAGGATGTGCGGGGATTTCCACAATCTCGACCAAATCCTGATTCGGGTTACGTCCCGTATCAATCATGCCATGGCTGACAAAGTCTTCATGGTATTTGTTGTTGAACTCATAGCGGTGACGGTGACGTTCGGCAATCATCTTTTCCTGATATACGGCAAAAGCCTTGGAGTCGGCATTGATTCTGCAAGGATAAGAGCCAAGGCGCATCGTTCCGCCCAGATTCTGAATCTCTTTCTGTTCGCTCATCAAGTCGATGACCGGATGCGATGTCTTGGGATTCATCTCCGTGGAGTTGGCGTCCTTAAATCCCAATATGTCTCTTGCAAATTCAATGACTGCGCACTGCATGCCAAGGCAGATGCCGAAGAACGGAATATTATGCTCGCGGGCAAAACGCACTGCGAGGATTTTCCCTTCTATGCCCCTATTGCCGAAACCGGGAGCCACGAGAATGCCATCGACATCGCCAAGCTTTTCATCGATGTTGCTCTCATCGATATACTCGCTATGGACTGAACGGACGTTCACTTTCGTTTCGTTGGCCACACCGCCATGGATGAGCGCCTCGCGGATGGACTTGTAGGCATCCTTCAGTTCGACATATTTGCCCACCAAGGCCACAGTGACTTCGTGAGAAGGATTGTGGAGATGCTTCAGGAAACGTTCCCAATCCTCCATGTGAATCTTCTCGGGAATGGCCGTGTCGGTCTTGCGGAGCACCTCGACGTCGAGTTTTTCAGCAAGCATGTTCATCGGCACATCGTAAATCGAAGGAGCATCGATGCTTTCCATGACAGAGCTGATCTCCACGTTGCAGAACAAGGCGATTTTTGCCTTCATGGACTGTGTGAGATGATGTTCCGTGCGGCACACGATGATGTCGGGCTGCACGCCCTGCTGAAGCAGATTCTTGACGGAATGCTGTGTGGGCTTGGTCTTCAACTCGCCTGCTGCGGCAAGATAAGGCACCAAAGTAAGATGTATGACGGCGCAGTCGCGGCCCATCTCCCACTTCATCTGACGGATGGCTTCAACGAAGGGGAAAGACTCAATGTCGCCGACAGTACCGCCGATTTCGGTGATGACAAAGTCATAACGGCCGGTCTGTCCCAATAGCCTGATGCAACGTTTTATCTCATCGGTGATGTGCGGCACCACCTGAACGGTGGAACCGAGATACTCGCCTTTACGCTCTTTGTCGATCACGTTCTGGTAGATGCGTCCAGTAGTGAAATTATTCGCATGGGATGTCGGGACGTTGGTGAAACGCTCGTAGTGGCCCAAATCAAGGTCAGTCTCCGCGCCATCTTCCGTGACATAGCATTCGCCATGCTCATACGGATTCAAGGTTCCCGGATCGATGTTAATGTACGGATCAAGTTTCTGATTCGTTACGTCAAATCCCCTGCTCTGCAGCAGTTTGGCTAATGATGATGCGATAATCCCTTTTCCCAAGGACGAGGCAACGCCTCCCGTAACAAAAATATACTTCGTCTTTTTCATAATCGTAATTCCTTAATTTACCTGCAACGTTAACGACAAAATCCAATGAAAATATCAGCAAGAAAACCACAAAAGACAAATATCCTAAAGTGCTTAGCTTCAGGATATTCTATAATGTTGTGACATATTGCTGAATTAATTCAGTGAGCAAAAATAGGAATATTACCGATATGTATGACGATTGCGGGAAAAAAATTGCATCGGTTTCTACCAGAAACAAGATAGCCGTTTCCGAAGCGGATTGATACCGCGATGGAAACGGCCGTCTTCAAGCGAAACAAGCGATGGCTTGCTCAGCTCACCGATTAATAATAACGGTAACTCTTCACCTGGCCGATGTGGCGTGCCAGACGAATCACCTGATTGCTGTATCCGAATTCGTTGTCATACCAAAGGTAGATGATGACCGTCTTGCCATCGGCCGACACTTTCGTAGCGGGCGCATCGAAGATGCAGGCGCAGGAATCGCCGATGCCGTCGGACGACACGAACTCTGTGGATTTGCTATAACGTATCTGTTCGATAAGGTTGCCTTTCAGACAAGCGTCGAGGAAAATCTGGTTGACTTCTTCGACCGTCGTCTCTTTGTCGAGATCCAAAGCCAAGACTGCCAGCGACACGTCGGGCGTTGGGACACGGACGGCGTTGCAGGTAATTTTGCCTTTCAGTTCAGGCAATGCTTTGGCGGCAGCCGAACCGGCACCCGTCTCGGTAATCACCATGTTCAAGGCGGCGGAACGACCACGGCGTTCCTTCTTGTGATAATTGTCGAGCAGGTTCTGGTCGTTGGTATAGGAGTGGATGGTCTCGATGTGGCCTTTGATGATGCCGAATTTGTTCAGGATGACCTGAAGGCCAGGTACGATGGCGTTCGTGGTGCAAGATGCGGCGGAGAATATTGTTTCGTGTTCCAGATCAAGGCTGTTCTGATTCACGCCATAGACCACATTGGGGATGTCACCTTTGCCCGGGGCGGTGAGCAGGACTTTGGAAACGCCTTTGGCCTTGAGGTGGCGCGAGAGGTTCTCTCTGTCGCGGAAAGCTCCCGTGTTGTCGATTACCAGCGCATCCTTGATGCCGTAGGCTTCGTAATCGACATCCTCAGGATTCTTAGCCTCGATGAAGACAATCTTCTGGCCGTTGACCATCATGGCATTCTCTTCTAACAGCGGATAGCAGACACCATGGAAATAGCCATGTACCGAATCGGTGCGGAACAAGCTGATACGTTTCAGGATGTCCTCTTGGGTATTGTTACGGGTGACAACCGCTCTCACACGGAGATGCGAGCCGTTGCCGGCCATTTCAGTCAACTCGCGGGCGAGGATACGACCGATACGGCCAAAGCCATAAAGGACAACATCCTGAGTCTTGTTGCTACGTGGCGTCGCATCAATGAAGTCCTTGAGCTTGTCGCGGACAAAATCCGACACATTGTTGTGGTATTTGTCATGTTCATCAGTCCATTCAGAATTGAGACGACCGATATCTATGCGGGCCGGAGCGATGTTCTCTGCCAGAATTGCCTTTGCGATGAGCAAAGAATCCTGGACTCTCACAGGCTTTTCAAGAATGGTTTCAGCGCGAAGGTGCTTGTTCAGAATCTTGCCGGAGCCGCGATTGATCAATACCGAACGTAAAAGAATCAATTCGATGGATTTGTCGTACCAAAGTTTACCCACGATGTTAATAAACTCATTGGCAGCTTTTTCATTCTCATTCCACGCCTTCAGGGACGTCTCGAAATTGTCATTCATAACTGTTTATTTTTGTTCATAATTGAGGTTATTTGCAAAAATAGGAAATAAATGTGAACTCCAAGAAAAAAACACAATATTCAACCTTGTCACAAGAAAAGGCCTGCCGAAAACTAAATTCAGCATGGATAAAGACAAAAAAAATGCGTTGATTTCTCAACGCATTTCATTTTAAGTACTGATTTTCACTGATTTAGATAAACCTGTTTCAGTCCAGTGTTAGCTTCGGACCTCAACCGTTTCAATGCACGGTCACGGATTTGGCGTGTCCGTTCGCGCGAGATGTCAAGAGCGAGAGCGATTTCATCAAGAGAATACTCACGAGGAACGCCCAGTCCATAGTACATGTTGATGATCTGACGTTCTTTCTCGGTGAGGATGTCGAGCGACCTGCGCACGGCGTTTTCGTTTGATTCGTTCTCCACTTTGCTGTCGGTAGCGGGATCATCGTCCCTCACAAGGACATCGAGGATGTTGCAGTCTTCTTCCTCGTCAAGAGGAGCGTCTGTAGAAACTTGTCGGGCAGACATCGACAGAAGCGTGTCCACCTTTGACTCAGGCATATCCAACGCATCGGCAAGCTCCTTCACGGTAGGCTTGCGTTCCAGTTCCTGTTCCAGTGACGACGACACCTTTTTTATCCTGCTGATGGCGCCCATCTGGTTCAAAGGAAGGCGGATGATGCGGGCTTGTTCTGCCACAGCCTGTAGGATGGTCTGACGGATCCACCACACGGCATAGGAGATGAATTTGAAGCCACGGGTCTCGTCAAAACGCTGAGCGGCTTTGATAAGTCCCAAGTTGCCTTCATTGATCAAGTCCTGTAATCCAAGTCCTTGATTCTGATACTGTTTTGCAACAGACACCACGAACCTCAGATTGGCTTTTACCAACTGATCCAATGCTTTCTGATCGCCAGCTTTGATGCGTTGAGCCAATTCGACCTCCTCTTCGGCGGTAATCAGCTTCTCCTTGGCGATATCGGCAAGATATTTGTCCAAGGTCCCCGTATCTCGGTTGGTAATCGATTTAGAAATCTTTAGTTGTCTCATATATTTATTTTACCTCTCCAATTCAATTTTTACGTTGTCTTTGTAATTCTCATTTGTCAGACGCGATGACAAGCGGGGCGCTGTCCGATACGGAAGGCGCACAAGCGTCAAGGCGCTTTAGTAATACTCGAAGTTGATCTTCATCCCGTTAGGATAGACGCCTTCGATACGGGTCTTCTGCGAACGTTTTGAACCCAAAGCGTTTTCCAAGTCGGACTTGGAATTCACAGACTGGCCGTTGACGCCAGTAATGACAAAACCCTTGGTGATTCCGGCACCTTGGAACCTGCCCTGACGCACTTCGACAATTTTCAAGCCGCCCTTGATATTCAGGCTCTTCATGTCGTTTTCGCTGACTGGCTGAAGCATCAAACCAAGGTCGGAGTTGAAGAAACTGTCACCTTTCTTGGTCACCGACAACGAACCGGATTCGTTCAGCAGCGTCACTTCATAATCATGAGGAGTGTTGTTGCGCACGACTTCAACATTGACCTTGTCGCCCGGACGGAACTGTCTGACGACTTCCATAAGTTGCACAACGGTGTTCACCTTGTTGCCGTTGATGGTCGTGATGACATCGCCGTTCTTGATGCCAGCCTTTGCAGCAGCGCCACCTTCGTTAACTTCAGACACATAAACGCCTTCGATGGTTTTGAGGCCGATCTTGTCGGCAAGTTCTGAAGTCATCTCCGCTATCTTCACACCGAGGTACGCCCTTTGCGTCTCGCCGTACATCAGCAAGTCATCGACGACTTTCTTGACGATATTCGACGGGATGGCAAAAGAATAGCCTTCGTATGAGCCTGTGTGCGAAGCGATTGCGGCATTAATGCCGATAAGTTCGCCCTTGGTGTTCACCAAAGCGCCACCACTGTTGCCTCTGTTGACAGCCGCATCGGTCTGGATGAAAGACTCGACTTCACTGCCTTCTCCCAAGATGCTGATATCACGCGCTTTAGCACTCACAATACCCGCAGTGACTGTGGAAGTCAGATTGAAAGGATTGCCCACGGCCAACACCCATTCGCCAACGCGGACTTTGTCGGAATCGGCGAAAGTGAGAAAATCGTAATTATCGCCATCCACCTTAATCAGAGCCAAGTCTGTAGCGGGATCGGTGCCGATGATGGTTGCCTCTTTCTTCACCTTATTGTTAAAGGTGACTTCAATCTTATTGGCACCTTCCACAACGTGGTTGTTTGTGACGATATAACCGTCAGGCGACAGGACGACGCCGGAGCCGAAAGCCACCATGGTGTTGTTTTGGGCCTGGCCGGGATAGCCGTAGATCTGTCCGAGAAGCGCTCCGAAGAAATCGTTGTATGTGGAAGACTGTTGGATTATTTCGGTCTTGATGTGGACAACAGCATTGACGCTGCTTTCAGCAGCATTGACGAAATCAGGAGTGTCGTCGGTAGGTACAAAAGCGGTTCTCTGAATCTGGGCGGCATCGTCGATGCTTGTTCCCAATCCGGATTGCCTCTCATCGCCAACAGCGGCGGAATTCTTGCATGATACAAACGCCAGCATGACGCCAGCAATCAAACTCACTTTTGCCACTAAGGCAAACTTTTTCATCTCTCTTTTCATTGCATCAAAAAAAATTGGTTATTCTACTTAAAATAAGTTCATCAATTAACTTCAGGAAGTTTACGAACTCTGCCAAACTTCGGATTCACTTAATGTGTTTTTTTCAGCTTTATTGTATCAAAAAACGTATTTTTGGCAAAAATTATTGTAATCCTATTTCATCAAAAAATATGCCATCGTTGAAGTTCTTCAAGTACCAAGGAGCAGGCAATGATTTCATCATGCTCGATTTCATGAATCGACAAGTCGAGATGGATGTCAGTCTTGTCAGCCACCTCTGCGACCGTCGTTTTGGCATCGGTGCAGACGGCCTCATCACCATCTCCCCTTCCGACAAGGGAGACTTCAAGATGCGCTACTACAACAGCGACGGACATGAGGCTTCGTTCTGCGGAAACGGCAGCCGTTGCGCGGTGGCTTTCGCACACGATTTGAACATCATCGGCAGCAGCGCCGACTTCGAGGCTTTCGACGGAATGCATCATGGCGAAATACTTTCCGACCATGACGGAGAAAAGACTGTCAGCATCACGATGCGTGATGTGAACATACATCACACCAACGGAGACTTCCTCGTCATCGACACCGGATCGCCACATTTCATCACCGAAGTGCCTGATCCTGACAAGATTGACGTTAGGGCTGAGGGCAGAAAGATACGCAATGACAAAAGCATTTCGGAAGACGGCGTCAATGTCAACTTCATAAACTGGGACGGCAAGTTGCTCTTCATCCGCACCTACGAGCGTGGCGTGGAAGACGAGACTTTGGCCTGCGGAACGGGCATCACGGCATCCGCCATCGCCACGGCATATTGGCATGGCGCAAACCATATCGACGTCAAGGCAAAAGGCGGCGACCTCCATGTCGATTTGGAACGCCACGGCGACCTATTCGAAAACATCGTGCTCACCGGCCCCGCACGATTGAGTTTTAGCGGTGACATCCAAGCGTAAACACTGACAAAATGTTCATTAAAGACGACAAAATTGCACTACGTGGCGCCGAGCCTGAAGACGCTCTGCAAATCTACACATGGGAGAACGACCGTTCGCTGTGGCGCGTCAGCAACACTGCTGTTCCCTACACGCAATTCCAGATTGAACAGTTTCTGCTGAACAACAACGACCTCTTCTCAAACGGTCAGTTGCGGCTGATGATTATGGCCGAGGCCAATTCAAGACCTATCGGGAGCATTGACATCTTCAACTACGACGCCATCAACGAAAGAGCCGAAATCGGGATTCTCATCGAGGAGCAATACCGCCATCAAGGTTTCGCATCCAGAGCGTTGAGATTACTCGTGGACTATCTTTTCAGCGACCTGATGCTCAAGCAGATAGCCTGTTCCATAGATGAACTCAACACCGACAGCATGGAACTGTTCCAAAAAGCCGGGTTCGAAGTCTGTGGCCGCAGAAAGCAATGGATCAAGACCCCAGAAGGCTTCATTGACCTAATCGAGTTACAACGCATCAACAAAAAACACATCTGATGGCAAAAGAAAAAACATCCCCTTCCACAGAAACAGTGAAAAAACGGCGTAAGACAAGAAAAACAGGCTGCCTCGTCATCTTGCTCATCGTTCTGGCAGGGACATTCCTGCTCTACCATTTCACTTTTCAGCCAAATGTGAAGACCCCCGACAAGAAAGACCTTTCGGTTTTCATCCCTACTGGGTCATCATTTAAACAAGTGAAAGACAGTCTTTTCCATTACAATCTGATTGTCAACAAAAGTAGTTTTGAACTGATTGCCAGCATGAAAGACTGTGAAAATCACGTTCATCCCGGACGCTATGTCATCAAAAACGGCATGAGCAACCACAGCATCACCGGCATTTTGAGAGGCGGGCTACAGACTCCGATGAAAGTCACATTCAACAACATGCGCACCGTGGATATGCTTTCTGGAAGGATATCGAAGCAGATTGAAGCCGACTCCGTTTCCATCGCATCTCGGCTCCACGACAACGACTACATCTCGAGGTTCGGTTTCAACACCAAAACGATACCAGCCATGTTCCTGCCCAACACCTACGAGTTTTACTGGAACACCGACGCCGAGACTTTCATCGACAAGATGCACGAGGAATACACCGATTTCTGGACGGAAGAGCGTCAGCAACTTGCCGCCAATAAAGGCCTCACCCCTATCGAAGTCAGCATTCTCGCCTCCATTGTAGATAAGGAAACCAACAAGACCGACGAGATGCCCCGCATTGCTGGCGTCTATCTCAACCGTTTGAAGAGCGGCTGGCCACTTCAAGCCGACCCGACCTTGATTTTCGCCATCGGCGATTTCGACATCCACCGCGTGCTTGCAGTACACAAGCAAATCGACTCGCCATACAACACCTATAAATATGCCGGTCTGCCACCTGGACCAATCTGCATCCCGTCTTTGGCGGCAATTAATTCCGTGTTGAATGCGGAAAACCACAATTATTACTATTTTTGCGCAAAGGAAGACCTGTCGGGATACCACTACTTTTCCAAAACACTTGACGAACACAACCGCTACGCAGCCAAATTCCAACAAGCGCTCAACGAAAGAGGCATCTTGCAATGACAACACCATGAAAGCATTCAAAGCATACGACATCAGAGGAGAATGGGGCACCGACCTCGACGAGAACATCGCCTACCGCATCGGATATTTCCTTCACGAAATCCTTGAGGCAAAGACCATCCTTGTGGGATGTGACATGAGACTATCGTCCGACACCCTTTTCGATTCATTGACGCGAGGCATCACCGACAGCGGTGTGGACGTCGATGACATCGGATTGTCAACGACTCCATTAATTTATTGGACAACAGCAAAATACGGATATCAGGCTTCCGTGATGATCACCGCATCGCACAACCCGAAAAACCACAACGGGATGAAAATCTCAGCGGCGAATGCGTTGCCAGTCGGCTACGACACTGGTCTCAACAAGTTGGAAGCCTTTGTGGAAAGCGATACGAAATGCATCCCATCCGCCTGCAAAGGCAGCATCAGACACAGAGACCCTAAGGCTGACTATCTCGCATTTCAGAAAACCTTCGTCGGCGACATCGCCAATCTGAACATAGCCGTGGATTGCAGCAATGGCATGTCATCGATGTTCGTCCATGACCTCATCGGCAAAGCCCATTACATCAACGACAACCTCGACGGCAACTTCCCAAATCACGAGCCAAATCCGCTGGAACCGGAGAATCAGGAACAGATCAAGAATCTGGTGAAGAAAGAAAGATGCGACATCGGGCTGCTCTTCGATGGCGACGCCGACCGCATCACGTTCATCGATGAAAAAGGCCAGTTCATCTCCCCCGACCTCATGATTGCCTTCATGGGAAACTACTTTTTCGGCGAAAGACACGGACAAGGCATTGTCCTTCAAGACATCAGAAGTTCGAGAGCCCTTCAGGAATACCTGAGCCGCTTCGGCGCCACCGTGGTGACATGGAGAGTAGGACGCGCCTATGCAGCATTGAAACTCCGCGAACTCGACGGCATCTACGGCGGCGAACTTGCCGGACATTATTACTTCCGCGACTTCTACTACTCCGACTCCGCCCTTCTGGCAGCATCAATCGTGCTACGCCTGCTGAACGGCTTCAAACGCCAAGGAAAGACCATGAGCCAACTTGTCGAAGAAATAACCCCATATCAGAACTCAGGCGAGATCAACTTCCGCATCAGCCGCAAGCAGGAAGCCATGGATGCAGTCCGCGACTATTTCATGAAACGCCAGAAACCGGAAGCATTCTACGACTTCGACGGCTACAGACTCGACTATAATGATTTTTGGCTCAATATAAGACCTTCAAATACAGAACCTTATCTTCGTTTCATCGCTGAAGCGAAAAGCAAGTCACAACTCGACGAAATCGTAAACGATGTGACATCTATTATCAAACAATTCAATAATTAAAACGCAGACAATGAGAAGAATATCAGCATTGCTTATCGCAATATCACTAATTGCCATTTCCAGTTGCAAAGACCCGCAGCGGTCGCAACAACTTCTTGACGAAGGCATCAACCTTATGACGGTTCATGGCAAATACGCAGATGCGGAAGCCGCATTCACAAAAGCCATCCAAAACGACGCCAACAACTACGAAGCCTATTACTATCGTGGCTGCACCAAATTCAACAGAAGCATGTATGACGATGCCGTGCTCGACTTCCAGAAAGCGCTGGACATCAAGCCCGAGTATCCTGATGCGGAATTCGCGTTGGGAAGAATCTACTATATGAAGAACGACTTCGAAATGGCTTGTTACTACTACAAGGCCGCGGCACAGCACGGTCGGCCCAATATGGAAGACTACATCAAGCCTTGTCAGTGACGTTGCTGATTTTTTTCATCTCGGCACAAATCAAACACCAACTCCCATGAATAACATCAAAGACTACTCCAAGATACTGTTTCTTGACATTGAGACAGTGCCGCAGAACCGCCATTTCAGCGACCTTAGCGAAAGAATGCAGATGCTATGGAAGAGAAAAGCGGATCTGTTGAACAAAAACGATGAAAACAGCACTCCTGAAAGCATCTACGGACGTGCCGGCATCTATTCAGAATTCGGAAAAATCGTGTGCATCTCCGTCGGCTTCTATAACAAGGATAGATTTAGGCTCAAGTCTTTCTACAATCACGACGAGAAGACGCTGCTGAACGAATTTGCGACTTTGCTTAACTCCTACTACAACACATCCGACGCCACCTTATGCGCCCACAACGGCAAGGAATTCGACTTCCCTTTCATAGCCAGAAGAATGATTATCAACGGAATACAGATTCCGAAAGTTCTTGACGCCGCCGGACTCAAGCCCTGGGAAACGCACTTCCTCGACACCATGGAATTGTGGAAATTCGGAGATTTCAAGAACTACACATCCCTCGACCTGCTCTGCGCCATCCTTGACATCCCGACGCCAAAGGACGACATCAACGGCAGCGAAGTGGGCTATGTCTATTGGGAAGAAGACGACCTCGAACGCATCAAGACCTATTGCCAGAAGGACGTGCTCGCCGTAGCCCAGATTATGCGCCGCTACAACTATCAGCCGCTGATTGAAGAGAGCAACATCGACTACACCAACTGACCCGACCTCATCGCAGACAACGTCAAATGCACATTCTGTCCAAATCGACCTATATCAAGGGCTTGCAGTGCGAGAAAGCCTTGTATCTGCAAAAAAAGCATCCATTTCTCCGCGACAAACTCAGCCTTGAACAGCGTGCCAAGTTCCAGCGCGGCACCGATGTAGGCGTACTCGCCCACGCTTGTTTCCCAAATGGAGTGAACATGACGCCCGGCAACTGGTCACAGTTTTCCAACAAAATCAAGGAAACCAGCGAAAACCTCGCCAATCCTTCGGTGGATGTCATGTACGAAGCCATTTTCCAATACAACGACACGCTCATCATGCTCGACATGCTCGTCCGCGACGGGGACAAATGGATTGCCATAGAAGTCAAGAGTTCCATGTCGTTGAGCGAAACCTATTATAACGATGCAGCGCTTCAGTATTATGTGCTGAAAGGCTGTCAGGTGCCACTCAGCGACTTCCGCCTCATGTACATCAACGCCGATTACGTCAAAGATGGCGACATCGACGTCAAGCAACTGTTCAAGATGGAGTCTGTCATAGACATGGTCAAGGAGCGCGAAGCCTTCGTGAGCAAAAATGTTGAAAGGCTGCTGGCGGTATGCGCTTTGGAGAAATCACCCATCGTCAACATCGGGCCACACTGCCACAAATCCTACAAATGCGATTTCGTCGGCCATTGCTGGAAGAAGGTTCCTGACAACAGTTTCCTCTACACCACCGCTTTAGACGACGACGTCCTGTTCGAGTCCTACCTTAACGGCATCGACAGCAACGAGAAGATGATGAACAACATCGATCCCGAATCGCCGGAAGCCCAACAGATAGAAGCGTTGGAAGTCAACTCCTTCTTCGTCGATTACAAGACGCTGTTTTCGATGAAGCCAAGTCCCGCGCCAAAATCGATAGCCTATCTCAACATGCTTATGCATCGGCCTGCCGTGCCACAAGTTGACGGCATGAAGCCTTATCAGGAACTGATTCTCGCCTTCGCGCTAAAAGGCGACAAGGAAGAAAACGGGACATACCTTTGGCATTGCTTTGAAGACCCATCACGATGGAGCGAAGCCATCAACATATTGATTGACAAGTTGAAACAATACGATATGATTGTCTGTTTCACTCCACAGAACATTAGCACCATCCTGCTTCGCAACGAGATATTGCAGAACAAGGAAGTCGGTTCCAAGGTCTTCAACCTGTTCACGGTTCTGAACGACGCACATTTCTACCATGCGCAGATCAAATACGGTTTCACGCTTCAGAACGTCGTCAAGGCAGTATTTCATGACGACACGCTCTTCGAACACAGCCGCATTCTGGCCGAAGCCACCGACCCCATCGGGTACGAAATCGCCAAAGACGACTTGCGGAGCGAAACCGAAGCGGTTGAAAAATTATATGATAAATTTTTCGGCATTGGCGACCGTACACAAATTGAAAAATAATATATATTTGTATTTCCTCTTCGGAAAAGATTTCCCGAATTAAAATTCTGATTGATAATGCCAAGCGATACCGCAAGAAAACCGTTTGCTCCTGATACGCAAAAAAGGAGCCTCACTCCCGACCAGCTTCTGTCCAACCAAGGCAGGATTCCACCACAAGCTGTTGATCTGGAAGAAGTTGTACTCGGAGCCATGATGTTGGAGAATTCCGCCGTCAATGCCGTCATCGACATCCTGACACCGGAAGCCTTCTACAAGGATGCCCATCAGAGAATCTTTGCCGCCATCAAGAGTCTGTTTGGAAAGTCGGAACCCATCGACATCCTCACCGTCACGCAAGAACTGAAACAACGCGGGGACCTTGAACTCGTCGGGGGAGCATACTACATCTCCACTTTGACAAACCGCGTCGTGTCTGCGGCCAACATCGAGTATCACGCCCGCATCATCATGCAAAAGTACATCCAGCGGCAACTGATTGTCATCTCTTCCGAGACGATACACGACGCCTTCGAAGACACCACTGACGTGTTCGACCTTCTTGATTCGGCTGAGAACAAACTCTTCCAAGTCAGCGAGAACAATCTGCGCAGGAACTACAACTCGATGCAGGACTTGGTAGGCAAAGCCATTGTGGACATCCAAAATGCGAAAAACGCCGACAACAACCTTCGTGGCGTGCCTTCCGGCTATACTGCCCTCGACCAGATCACGCAAGGTTGGCAGAAATCCGACCTTATCATCCTCGCCGCCCGTCCCAGCATGGGAAAGACAGCGTTTGCCCTGAATCTCGCGCGCAATGCAGCCGTGACGTTCAATAAGCCCATCGCCTTCTTCTCGCTGGAAATGTCATCGGTTCAACTCGTGACGCGTCTCATTTCTTCGGAGACCTCACTAACTGCCGACAAGCTGCGAACCGGCAACCTTGAGGAATACGAATGGACTCAACTGAACACCAAAGTCACACCGCTGACCACGGCGCCGATCTTTATCGACGACACACCTCAACTCACCGTCTTCGACCTCCGAGCCAAATGCCGCAGACTTAAGTTGCAACACGACATCCAGATGATTTTCATCGATTACCTTCAACTGATGGCAACCAAAGATGAGTATAGAGGCAATAGAGAGCAGGAAATCAGCACGATATCGCGTTCTCTGAAAAGTCTCGCTAAAGAGTTGGAAATCCCGGTTCTCGCCTTGTCACAGCTCAGCCGTAACGTGGAAACCCGTCCCGGCTCCAAAGAGCCCATCCTCTCCGACTTGCGTGATTCAGGCGCCATCGAGCAAGACGCCGACATGGTCATGTTCATCTACCGTCCCGAATACTACTCCGGCAACGATGAAGGCAAAGAAAAGCCTAAGGGATACTCCATCATCAACATAGCAAAACACCGTAACGGCAAACTCGGCAAGGTGGAACTGCGCTTCGTCGGGCCATACACACGCTTTGAGGAATACGAACAGACTTCTGACAATGGTCAGATTCAACCGAACGAAAATTTCGTCAGAGTGAAGTCCAGAATGAATGACGACCAAGAAATGTCACACTACCCGAGCGATGATCAACTTCCATATTAATATAATAATATTCAAATAGTTATGAAAACAATCGCAAGATATTTCTCAATCGCCCTGTTATGCATCGCCAGTTTGACAATCATGTCTTTTGACAAAGGAGACGGCGGCGTGAAACTCAGATTCAATCCCGAACCAGGCAAATCATACACCGTCAAGGTCATTTCCAACACTCAAAGTGTGATTAATGCTCAAGGAAACAGCATTACATCCTCAACGGGTCTGATTATGACGACATCGATGAGGCTGATTGACGTGCAAGACGCCAATTACAACACAGAATGGAACATGAGCAACATCAAGTTCAGCCAGACTTCCATGGGAATGACCTTTGCATACGACTCCGAGCATCCTGAAGACGCCAGCCCGCTGCTATCCGAAGTCGTAAAGAAGTACGACAACATTCTCAACAAGCCCTACAGCATCACCTACGATTCCTTTGGCAGAAACATTTCGCAGGATGACAAAACAGGGACGGAACTTTCAGGCAACATTTGCATCCTTCCAGAAGCATCCTTGAATGTGGGCAGCGTCTGGACAGAGTCGGAGACGAAGTCATTCAACGACATCGAGTGTTCCATTGAAACCAGTTATACGGTCACGAAAATCACGCGGAAAGAAGTCGTCGCCACGCTTCATAGCGTGCTGAGCGGAAAGCAGATGAGCGGCACCAGCGATGGCACAGCCACATTCGACATCAACACTGGCCTCGAAAGCAGCAGTACGGTCACCAGCAAAATCCAGATGACCATCAGCGAACAAGGCATGACCCTTCCTATAAGCCTTACAGAGACCAGGAAGACGACGATAGAATAAAGATTGTTAGCGTTTTACGCAATGATTCTCGTACCGCAGTTAGGGTCTGAGAGGCTTCTTGCTTCCGTGATGACAGCCTGACGATGCGTTGATTCGACGAAGAGGATGGCGGCGCGAACCTTTGGCGCCATGCTACCTTCCGTGAATTGTCCTTCGGCAAGATATTGCTTTGCCTGAGCAACGGTGATCGTGTCCAAGGCCTGCTCGTTTTCCTTGCGGAAATTGATATACACCTTTGGCACATCGGTGAGGATGTAGAACTCGTCGGCGCCGATGTTGATTGCCGTCAATGCTGAAGCCAGATCTTTGTCGATGACGGCTTCCACACCGCAGAGACAGCCATTCTTTTCGACGACAGGAATGCCGCCGCCACCAACGGTGATGACGATATTGCCTTCGTCGGCGAGACGCTTCACAATAGCGATGTTTTCGATGGCCACAGGCTTTGGCGAAGCAACCACCTTGCGCCATCCCCTACCTTTAGGATCTTCCTTATACACCTCGCCGCTCTCGGCAGCATATTGTTCAGCTTCTTCCTTAGAGTAATATGGGCCGACTGGCTTTGTCGGATTCATAAACATCGGGTCGTTAATATCAACGACGACCTGTGTCACCATGGTGACGACATTACGTGTAATGCCTGACTTGGCGAACACCTTGCCAAAGCCCATCTCAATCATGAATCCTATCAAGCCTTGAGTTTCGGCAACGCAAAAGTCGATAGGCATATCGGGCACGTTATATACTTGAGTGCCAGCCTCGTTCTGAAGCATGACATTGCCGACCTGAGGGCCATTGCCATGTCCGATGACCAGATTATAATCATTTTGCAGGAAAGGCAGCAACGACTCGCATGTCTCGGTGACGTTCTGCATCTGTTCCTTATAAGTTCCTTTCTGACCGCTTCTCAGCAATGCGTTTCCGCCGAAAGCAATAACAGCCAACTTCTTCATAAAAATCTAATTTATAACTATTTATATTATTATTCTCTCTTGAAAAGAAGCGCAAATTTAGTAAATTATTTTAAACCGACAATCTTTGTTCAAAAATGGAAGGTTTTATCCGGCTGGAAGTGTAAGAAACGAGTCTCAATTCGCGAAAAAACAGTAATTTTGGCAACATGAATACTGAAAATATCAACGTGGATGAACGCGCCGAACAAGCGATGGCGTTCTTCAAGAGCGGATACAACTGCGCTCAATCCGTTTACATGTCTTATTGTGATCTGTTCGGGATGGAGCGGCAGACGGCAGCCAGAATCATTGCGCCTATGGGTGCCGGCATTGGCCGCATGCGTGAAGTCTGTGGCGCCGCCACGGGCATGTTCATGATTGCCGGATTGCTGATTCCCGCCGACGATCCCGCTGACCGCGAAGCGAGAACCCGCAACTACGCTGCCGTTCAGCATCTCGCCAAGAAATACAAGGAAGAGAACGGCTCCATCATCTGTCACGAACTTCTTGGACTCAATACGAAAGAGTCGTCACCCGTACCCGACCCCCGTACCAATGCCTATTACAAGAAACGTCCCTGCGCAGAATTGGTCAAATGCGCTGCCACTATCGTCGGCAACGCCATTGTCAATCATGAAATATGAAAAATTATGGAATTATGTGATATATGCCTATCAGTCTGCACCTTATGCAAGGAAGTCGGGCGGTTCTTACGCGAGCAATCGCATCAACTTCAGGCAAGCCAAATCGAGACGAAAGGCCTGCATGACTTGGTTTCTTATGTTGACAAGACTTCGGAACAGATGATCATCAAACGGCTCAAGGAGTTGCTCCCTGAAGCAGGTTTCATCGCCGAAGAGAGCGGCAACGACATGGCCGAGACCTACAACTGGATCATTGACCCACTGGACGGCACCACCAACTATGTCCATCACCTCCCCATGTTCGCCATCAGCATCGCTTTACAGAAGCGCGACAGCGTCGTCCTGGGCGTGGTGTACGAAGTCAACAACGATGAGTGTTTCTACAGTTGGAAAGGCGGCAAAGCCTATCTGAACGACAACGAAATCCATGTCAGCGAAGAAAGCGACTTGGACAATAGCCTCATCGCCACTGGCTTTCCCATCCACGACTTCAGCAAACTTGACGGATACATGATGGTGCTTGAAACGCTCATCCGTGACACTTTGGGCGTGCGACGCTGCGGTTCCGCCGCCACCGACCTCGCTTATGTGGCCTGCGGACGCTACGAAGGTTTCTTCGAATACGGGCTTTCGCCGTGGGATGTCGCTGCGGGACAGTTTCTGGTGAAGCAAGCCGGCGGCAAAGTCTCCGCATGGGATGGCAGCCCGAACTACGTTTTCGGCAGAGAGATTGTTGCTGGCAACATGAAGACACACGGCGTGTTGTCGAGCCGCCTTGCAGAACGGTTTCATCCTGTCAGTCTTGTCGGCAAGACCGGGCACACGCTCACCGACCTTTGTCCGAACGGCATGGTAGCGATTGCAAACACGACTTATGAAGCGTCATCAGCGTCAGGTTTTATTGAACAGGATACGCCCATCAAAGTGGTGAGTTACCGCCTTGGCAAAATGATTGTCGAGAAATTACGATAAAAAAAAAGCCGCCCCTTGGGACGGCTTTTTGAATTTAAGCCTAAGGCCTTCATCTTCTCACATAAGAGACTTTATAGCCTCCTTGTTCAAGGACAAGCGAATCCTTGCTGACAGTGACGATGTTCATCGTATCACTGAATTCATGAGGATTCGTGCCAGTATAACTGCCATTCAAGACGAGACGACCGTCTTTCGTCTTTTCCCAAGATTTGAATTCTGAGTAGCCCATGTTTATCGGAACGACTTTGCCATCTTCCTGAAGCGTGAAGCCAATGGAATCGGTGATGTCTTCTTCGGTGGAAGGATCAATCCACGTCCCGATGATAGACGGGCGGTTGCATGAAACCAAAATCACGCAAAGCAGGCATCCTAAAGCAATAGAAATCAAATGTTTATTCATCATTATCTTCTTATTAATATCTGCAAATATCGGACTTTTTTACGATACCGCTGACAAGAACGGCATTTTTATCAAGACAGCGGAAATGCAAGGCATAGGAATCCGGTACGCAGCAAATCAACAGGCGGCAACTTTCTTGTGATGTCCCCTGACGATTCTCACGGACTCTCCTACCAGCATGATTGGCATGGTATAGAGGAACAGCCTTATCCAGTCTTCAAGAGGCAGCGGAACCACATCGAACATCTTGCCGCCAAACTCGACGATAAGCACCTGACCTACGGCGATGATGATCAAAGCCATATCGAAGCCAGAAAGCATCTCTTTGTTGAAAAAACCTTTGAAAGCGCTTTTGTTTGAACGGAAAGCCCTGACGTTGAACAGGTTCCAGAACTGCATCAAAACGAATATCGTGAATATCAGCGTAAGTTCGTATTGCGAAAGTCCCATCTTGACATGATGGAAGTTGAAGAAACTGCGGAAATAGCCCACCGTGGAGAAGTCGGACAAAGCCGTCAACTCGTTGTGTTTCAGGTATTGCACAAGACCAAACAGGATGATTACGAAGAACAAGCCCACGCCGAAGATTCTGACCACCATGTCCCTTGTGATGATGTTGGCATTACGCGGACGCGGCTTGTCGCGGAGCACTTCCTTGTCGGGAGGCAACGAAGCCAGAGCGAGCGCTGCGAGGGTGTCCATGATAAGATTCACCCAGAGCATCTGTGTCACCGTAAGTGGCGACTCTGTTCCGAGCACGGCGCCCAGCAACACGATGAGACATGCCGCGACGTTGATGGTCATCTGGAACAAAATGAACCGTTGGATGTTGATGTAGAGCGAACGCCCCCACATCACTGCCTTGGCAATGCTTTTGAACGAATTGTCGAGGATGGTGATGTCGCTGGCTTCCTTGGCCACCGAAGTGCCGTCGCCCATGGAAAGTCCGATCTGTGCCGCGTTCAGTGCTGGCGCGTCGTTGGTGCCATCGCCAGTGACGGCGACTACGGCATTTTTCTTCTGCAACGTCCTCACAAGCCTTTCCTTGTCCATAGGACGCGCGCGCGACACAATCTTGATGTCGTCCACCCTATAGTACAGTTCGTCGTCGGTGAATGCCTCCAATTCAATGCCAGTGACGAGATTCTCGCCATCCGTGTCTTCATCGGTCCATAAACCCAGTTGACGTCCAATTTCCTTGGCCGTACCCGACGTGTCGCCGGTGACGATTTTCACATTGATGCCGGCTTGAATACAATCCGAAATGGAATCCGCGACATCATCACGGATTGGATCGGAAATGGCGGCTGTACCGAGATAGCACAAGTCGTTAAGGAGCAGTTTGTCGTCATCGATGGCGGATTCCACCTCGTCGGGCGCAATATAGCGATAGGCAAAGCCTAAGGTGCGCATAGCCTGATTCTGGTATTCCGACAAACGGTCTTCCACATTGTTGACATAATCGGTCAGCGGCATCTCCCCTGTCTGCATCCTGATCTTATTGCAATGCTGCAAAACGATTTCCGGAGCGCCTTTAATATAAAGCAGGTGAAGTGTGGGATCTTCCGTCTCAACGATGGAGATCATGTACTTGTATTTCGTTGAGAAAGGTATCTGTTTGACTATCTTGGTGTTGCTGCGACATTCCTCGAAATCGACATTGTTAGTGAACAGCCAAAGCAGCAGCGCTGCCTCAGTGGGATTGCCAACCGTCTTGGCCTTCTTCCTGTCGGAGAAATCGAGAAACGCCGTGGTGTTCACCGCGATACTTTCCTTGATCAAAGTTGCGGTTTGGGAATTGTCGAGTTTGGAATCATGAAGTCCGTAGATGCAGAAATCGCTGACATTCATCTGGTTCTTCGTCAGTGTTCCTGTCTTGTCCGTGCAAATCACCGTTGCCGCGCCCATAGTCTCGCAGGCATGCATCTTTCTTACCAAATTATTGGTTTCAAGCATCTTGCGCATACTTAACGCCAGACTTAACGTGATGCTCATTGGAAGGCCTTCCGGAACAGCCACAACAATCACGGTGACGGCAATCATCAAGGTGTTGAGCGTGAAGCGTGAGAAGTCCATCCAGTCGAACGCCGTCTCTTCCTCTGTGAAATACATGACCATGCGCAGGACGATAATCAGTGCGGCGATGACGTAACTCGCTATGGTGATGATATGTCCAAGCCTGTCAAGTTGTTCGCTCAGCGGCGTCTTGATTCTGTTGTCGATTTGCGCGCCTTGATAGACTTTGCCCCATTCGGTAGAATCGCCGACTTTTTCGACCACAAAGATGCCATGACCTTCGGTGACGGTGCTGCCACGGCAGACGTAATTCGAAGGATAGGTGGCGTCGGCCTTGAACTCCGCTTCCACTGTCGTTTTGCGCGCCACAGGCTCGCCAGTAAGGTCGGACTCGTTGACACGCAACGAAATGGCCTCCATCAAGGTGCCGTCTGCCGGAATTTGGTCACCAGTCTCGACAGACACGGAATCGCCAACGACGACATCTTTCCTGTCGATGCGGCACACCATGCCGTTACGGAAAACCGTCACCTTTTCTTCATCCTCGCTCTTGTTGAGCACTTCAAACTTCTTTTCGGCGCTGACCTCGAAAGCAAAACCGACGCAAGTGGCCAACATAATGGCAACGAAGATTCCCAAAGGCTCGAGCAGCACTCCGGCACCTGCCGATGCCGAGAAATACTGGTATAAGGAGACGATGACCGACAATGCCAATGCTATCAGCAGAATCCTGATAATCGGGTCTTTGAATTTCTCAAAGAACTTATGCCAAAGCGATTCCTTCTCAGGTGGCGTCAGAATGTTGTCACCATGAAGGCGGCGGCTTTCCAACACTTCCTCATCCGTAAGGCCATTCTTGAAATTATTACATGCCATAGGTCTATATTCCTTATGAAAATGTATCCAAAACAATTATTTTTGCAAAAATATCACAGAATCCACGATTGGGAAATGGGTTGCAAGGTTGCAACCCTAAAGACACGGCACATGAAATACAAGGAAGATTCGAAAACGGCGCTTGTAAAAGTCCTTTCAGACCTCATCCAGAGCGACGGCATCGTCAATCAGGGCGAGATAGACTACATCAGGTTCATTTCGCACGACCTGAATATCGCTGCAAGCAGTTTCAAGAAATCGGAATCCCTGTCGCTTTCAGAAGCCGTCGGCACGTTGAAGTCATTGGGTAGACAGGAAAAGCACGGCATTCTGAAGATGATTCAGCAACTGTCGGTCTCCGATGACAACATCGATGTCAACGAATCGCTACTCATCACCGCCCTGATTCTGTCGATAGGCATTCCGCTTGCCGAGACACAAGGCATCAAAGCCAGCCTCGTATCTATTCCCAATCTCGCTTTCGACACCCGCAACTCCGTCCTGTATGTCGAGTCGGATTACGACCAAGCCATCAACAAGAGCATTGAAGAAGACTATGAAGCCATAACGAAACTGCTGAACAGCAAAGAAAGGACGTTCCTGTATCTTCCAAAAGTGGTGCTCGATATCAACAGCAAGGAATCCACGTTCCGCGACATGATGCAATACATCGAGCCCTCACTGACTGAAGAACAGTTAAACGACATTGCGTCACGCCTCGACAAGATGACAAGCCAATGGCTGTCGAAAGAGATTTTTCTCAACTACCTTGATATCAAGGGTTTCACACTCGGTAAACCGTCATTTTTCTTCAAGATAGCCAACAAGCGTCCAAGCCATTTTCAGGATTTCCTGATTCTTGAAATCTGCGGCGATCCTTTGCAGACCATCAAACGTTTCTACAAGTTGAACGACAACATCCTTGCGCTGCAGCCTGCCGACTTGACTGAAAAAGAACGTCAAAGAATGGAAAGGCTGGTTATGCCGACATCACCGACGCCCAAGGACGAACTTCAGTACAACGGCTTCCACAAAATCATCATCGACACAATACTGAAATACAACAGCAGTCACGCCCTCAGCAGACTTTTCATCTCCGACAGCGGACACATTTTCCTCACCGACCGCAACAACATCGAAATCAAGATGCCAGCCTTGTGCAGAGCCTTGTACATCCTGTTTCTGCGGCACGAAGAAGGCATCTCGTTGTCCGACCTGAGCGACTACCGCAACGAGTTGCTTCAGATTTACAAAGTGACTTCGACGTACGGAGACGAAAACATGCTTGTGCAAACCGTGACAAATGTGGTGGATTTCGTCGGTGACACCTTGAATTCCAACCTGTCGCGAATCAAAAAGTCAGTGAACGCCTTGCTCGGCGATGAAGCCACCTATTATCTGGTGCAAGGCGAGAGAGCGGACAGAAAGCGCATCAACCTAGACCGCGAACTTGTTGTCTTCGAAGACGAGTCCGCCTTCGAAAAAGCAAATTGACGGTCACGATTGGATTAGAATTGCAAAACCTTATCGGAAAATGTGTAGCGCATAGCCTCAAGCCAAGGCACCGAGCAGGAACGTGACGTCGCTATTAGGCTCTATTTCAACAGGTTCCTTGCCATACTGCATCACGATCATCTTCTTGCCGCCTTTGAGTTTCATTTTGCCGTCAGTGACCCAGAGCGACGTGGCTTCGCGCAGTCCAACGACCACCATCTGCTGATTAACAGCAAGATACTCGTTGATGCGGTCTTGGCGCGTTTCGCCGCCGTGTTTCACCATCATGTCTATCTCCGGATGCGGATCCATGTAGTGCGGGTTAATCTGGAACGGTATCAGGTTCAAGGTCTTGAACGATTTCGGTTCGACGACCGGCATGTCGTTCGTGGTGCACAATGTGGGGCAAGCGACATTGGAACCGGCACTCCAGCCGATGTATGGCACACCTGCCAGCGCACGCTGCCGAATGGCATCCATGAGTCCGTACTTGTGCATTTCGGCCACCAGATGGAACGTGTTGCCGCCACCGACGATGATGCAGTCCGCCTCAGCGACCGCCTTCGCCTTGTCTTCGAAATGATGCACCGACACGAAGTTGGTGAAGCCAAACTTGTCCTCAAAGACACGCTTCACTCTTGATTCATAGGCATCGTAACTGTCGGGATAGGCTTTTCCGCCGATGTTGATGCCGGCAAAAGGCACGAACACGATGCGGCTGTCTTTGTTCAAATGGTTTTCAAGGCAGAATGACTCAATCTGGCCAATAGCCCAAGCCAGATAGGTCTCGCCAAAATTCGTCGAATTGCTGATTAGTAAAAGTCTCATGATTAGGCTCCTTTAATATTTCTGCAAATATAAGACTTTTGTCAAATCGGATGGCTCAATCGAAAAGGAATAGTGCCAAGGAAAAGTAAAGAAATACATCAGAAATGGAGCGGTGATTCGCCTTGTTCAAATCACTTATACCTCTCTTGTTCAATCTCTTGAAGGGCAATCATCTCGTCGCGGTAGTGGGCGGCGCCAAGGAAGTCCATCTCCTTCACGGCCTTCTCCATGTTCTTCTTAGCCTCAAGAATGGCTTTGCGGATATCCTCCTTCGTCTTATAGTTCATGCTTTCAGCCGCAACAAAACCGCCTTCGCTTTGCTGATACGGATTCGCCGACTTGGTTTTCAAAGTGGACAAAGAGTTGTCTATCGCCTTGATGATGGTCTTCGGCGTGATGCCATGAGCCTCGTTATACGCCATCTGCTTGGAACGGCGACGATTGGTTTCGTCGATGGTCTTGCGCATCGAATCGGTGATGGTGTCGGCATACATGATAACCTTGCTTTCGGCGTTGCGTGCCGCGCGGCCAGCAGTCTGTGTCAGAGAGCGTTCCGAACGGAGAAAGCCTTCCTTGTCGGCATCGAGAATGGCCACAAGGCTGACTTCGGGCAAGTCGAGACCTTCGCGAAGCAGGTTGACGCCGACAAGAACGTCGAAATCGCCCATGCGCAAGCCTTGAAGAATCTCCACCCTTTCCATAGTATCGACATCGGAATGGATATATCGTGCCTTGATTTTCAGGTTGTTGAAATACGTGTTGAGTTCTTCCGCCATGCGTTTCGTCAAGGTGGTGACCAGCACGCGCTGATTCTTTTCCACCACATGGTGAATCTCGTCGATGAGATCGTCAACCTGATTCAGGCTTGGGCGGACTTCAATGACGGAGTCAAGAAGACCAGTAGGTCTGATGAGTTGCTCCACGTAAATGCCTTCGCTGCGTTGCATCTCGTAATCGGCCGGCGTGGCGCTGACGTAAATGGTTTGTCCCGTAAGCGACTCAAATTCATCGAATTGCAAAGGCCTGTTGTCCATCGCCGACGGCAAACGGAAGCCATATTCCACAAGGGTCTGCTTGCGTGAGCGGTCGCCGCCGTGCATGCCTCTGATTTGCGGAACAGTGACGTGGCTTTCGTCGATAATCGTGATGAAATCATCAGGAAAATAATCGAGAAGGCAGAAAGGACGCGTCCCAGGCTGTCGGCCGTCGAAATAACGCGAGTAATTCTCTATTCCGGAGCAATAGCCCAACTCCTTCATCATCTCGATGTCGTAATTCACGCGGTCTTCAAGGCGCTTCGCCTCAAGAGGCTTCCCTATCTCTCTGAAATAGTCGGCCTGCTTGAACATGTCGCTTTGGATTTCCACGATGGCGGACTGGAGTTTATCCTTGGATGTGACGAAGATGTTGGCTGGAAATATAGTGATTTCGGACAATTCGTCGATGCGTTTGCCCGTGATGGGATTGAAACTTTCAAGAGAATCCACCTCATCGTCCCAAAATACGATGCGATAGGCGATGTCGGCATAAGCCGGGAAAACGTCCAAAGTGTCGCCCTTGATGCGGAACTTGCCTTGCACGAAGTCAACTTCGGAACGGCTGTACAAGGCCCCTACCAAAGCCTTCGCGACATCATCGCGATTGGACTTGGAGCCGCGCGCTAAATAAATCACGTTATTGGAAAAATCATCCGGATTGCCGATACCATAAAGGCATGATACTGAAGATACTACGATAATGTCGCGACGACCTGAGAGCAACGAAGATGTCGTGCTCAGACGAAGTTTGTCGATTTCGGCATTGATGGCAAGGTCTTTCTCGATATAGGTATTCGTGGCCGGTATGAACGCTTCGGGCTGGTAATAATCGTAATAGGAGACGAAATACTCCACCGCATTGTCGGGGAAAAACTGCTTGAACTCGCCATACAGTTGCGCTGCCAAGGTCTTGTTATGGCTCAGCACCAAAGCAGGACGTCCCAATTGCGCAAGGACGTTGGCCACGGTGAAGGTCTTGCCCGAACCCGTGACGCCCAACAAGGTCTGCGCATGGTCACCGCGCTTGATGCCATCTACAAGTTGCTTGATGGCTTCCGGCTGGTCGCCCGTTGGCTGAAAATCCGAAACAAGTTTAAAATCCATGACGTCAATCCTTTAAATCGAAATCCATAATGACCGGATAATGGTCGGAAGCGGTCTGCCTAATTCTTTTGAAGTGCGTCGGCTGCACAAACGCGTTGCACCACACATAGTCTATCCGCAACATGGGCAGTTTGCCGGCGTAAGTCGTGCCTACCCCTTTTCCTGCCGCGATAAAGCCGTCAATGAATCCGGCTCTCTTCATCTGCCTGTAATTATAGGACAAGGGCGTGTCGTTGAAATCGCCACAAACGATGACAGGTTTGTCGGGATGCGGCATTGCGGCCAGCACATCGCGAGTCTGCACGCTACGCTTGATGAAAGCATCTTTCAACTTATGGATTATGGACTTGCCATAATTCTCGTCATATTGCGGATTATTAGACGATTCCGTAAGGAAATCAATCTCTTCACCCGTAATCAGATAAGAGACGAGATGCACATCGGCGATATAAAAGCGGCCTTTGGAGCCTGCATCGATTTCGGCCACAGCGCCGAAGACTTCCTCTTTGCTAAAAACCGATTCCTCAGGAAGTGCGGAAATGGGATATTTTGAAAAGACGACATTTCCGCAAAAATTCGATTTCTTATGAAAGTAGATGTAGTTGAAATCGGTCATCTTGGCAAATTCCGAGATGCATTCCGTGCGCGTGATGTCAGGATTGAAACCCGAAAATTCCTGGCAACAAAGCACATCGGGATGTTGTTTGCGGACAATGGAAGCAATGTCGTTGGCGACATCACTTTTCGGACACTTCTTGCCCATAGGCACGAATCTTCCGACATTGTAACTCATCACACGCAAATCGCCGCCTGCATCAGCCTTCCCGACAGAATAGGATTTCTGCAAGCCGACAAACGCGATGAGCAAACTGACGACTGCAATCCAGACTTTGTTAGACCAAAGCAGAAGCAATATTATGAATATCAGTACGTTAAATAAAAATATCTCCCAAAATGCAAGACCGAAGAATGAAGTCCAGACAAATTTCAGGGGATCGACATAACTGTTGATGACGCTCAGTATCATGGCAATCAGGCCAACGATGGCGAGAATCGTCATAATCACGACGAGCACCTTCACTATGAAATGTCTTTTATTTTCCGCCATGTCACTTGCCGCTGTTTTTGAACAAGAAAGCCTTCTCGTCACTTGTCAGGCTGGAATAGCCGCTCTTCGCGATTTTATCCAGAATGACATCTATATCATGCTCGTTCTGAGCCCTTTGACGATTATATTCTTCATCAGAGACAGGTCTTTCTGAAGGCTGTGCCTTTGACTTCTTCGTTTTCTTTTCCTTAATGACCTTGAAGCGTGTCGGACGAATCTTTCCCTGACGGTTGAAAATCTTCAAGACATCGAAACCTTTTCTCAACAGAAACGCATAGATGAAACCCCACAGCGCGCCGCCAAGATGGGCGATATGTCCGCCAGGATTGCCATGTTCTATGCTCAGCACATCGACAATGACGAAGACAAGGGCGAGCCAAACCAGTTTCACGTTGCCTAAAAACAAGAGATTCATCTTGTGGTCAGGCTTGTAGGTGGCGACAGCGACCAAAACGGCAAGCACCGAAGCCGATGCGCCCATGGCTACCGCATAATCCTTGGATTCCTCAAAAACTGGAAAGATGTTGTATGCCAGAATGAAGAACGCCGCTCCCATGATGCCACCGAGCAGATAAGTCCACACAAGTTGCCGTCCGGACATGAATTTGACGAACAAATAGCCGCCGAAATAGAGCATCCACATATTGAAAAAGAGATGCCAGAAGCCCTTGTGAAGGAACATGTAAGTCAGCACCGACCATGGCATCCTGCCTAATGCCGGAAGGCTTGCAGGAACAGCCAGATACTGCACGATCCAATTCGTATCATCAATCTTGAAAAGCCAGATGACAAGGCTCGCCAGCATCACAATCAGCCACACCGCCACATTGGAATAGACAAGGATGTTGAGCGCAGACTTGCTCGCAAAAAACGACTTCATGACGTCGCCAAGGCCACTCTGATTTCCAAATCTTCCGTTCATTGGTACAAATTCCCTTTCTTCTTCCAATAAAGTATTAAAACAAGTCCGAACAGCATGCCGCCGAGATGGGCGAAATGCGCGATATTGTCGCCGGAGCCAAACATGCCTGATAGTCCCGTGAGCAGTTCAACGACGGCATAGCCTATGACAAACCATTTCGCCTTGATTGGGATGGCGAAATAGAGATAAATCATGGAATTGGGAAACAGCATGCCGAAAGCGAGCAGAATGCCGTAAATGGCTCCGGACGCCCCTACCGTGGTCATCAAATTCAGGTAATCGCTCATGGCAATCACACCGCCACTGCCCAAATTCACGCTATCGTAATTCACCAGCGAAGTGGCATATTGGATATACTGGACAAGTTCCTGAGTCAAGCCGGCACCGATGCCGCAAATGATATAAAACAGCAGGAAACGCTTTGAGCCCCAGACGTTTTCAAGGACATTGCCAAACATCCACAAGGCGAACATGTTGAAGAAGATATGCGAGAAACTGCCATGCATGAACATGTACGTTATCAACTGATACGCCTTGAACTTCGATGCTTCAAAGAAATGAAGTCCCAAGATGTCGTTCAGGTCGATGCCGAAACGCTTCGCAGCCATCATACCCAGATAGCACAGGACGTTGATGACAAGCAGGTTCTTGACCACTGGTGGCAAAATGGAAAATCCGGTGGGACTATACTGTTGAGCCATTTGATTCTGTTATTCTATTGTTAATCATTCTGTTATGAAATATCGGCAAATCAGCCGAAACGCTCCTGCAATTCATTTATGGAGATGATGACGAAAGTCTTTTTTCCATTGGGCGCGACTTCGGCGACATTGCATGCAAACAACTGATCCACAAGATTCTGCATCTCAGGTTGAGACATGGAAGTCTGAGACTTTATCGACAATTGCATCGCCATGGTCGTGGCGAGATTAAGTTTGCGTTCGAGCAGCAAGTCGGAGCGGTTGCATTTGAGATTCTCCAGCATCTTTTCTATCAGCGCGACAGCATCGGTGCCGGAAGTGTCGGCAGGCGTGCCGCTTATCATGAACGTGGTCTGATTAACGACGTCGATGGCGAAGCCGAGATTACTCAGTTGCGGCAACACGTCTTTCAGCAACGAAGCGTCACTTGGCGTCAGCGTCATCGGCTGCGGGAAAAGTTCCTGCTGCGAATGCGCGCTGCGGTTGTCAATCTGCTTCAGAAACCTTTCGAACAGCACCCTTGCATGAGCCAAATGCTGATCGATGACCATCACGCCGGATTTCACCGTTGTGACGATAAAGGATTTGTTCAGTTGAACATATTGACAATCCGACACTTGCGAAGCAGTATCGACAGATTCCGTCTTGTCAGGCAAGTCGGTGCGGTCGCCATAAAGGATGCGCCAGTCGTCAGACGAAGGCGTATGTGTTGAAAAATCGCCATGCGAGCCGTTGTCAGACTGTCCCTGATTCTGCTTTGTGAAAGGATTGAAAAACGGGTCCACAGGCACTGTCGGAGCCACGATGGGACGCGAAGCCCTTGCCACCTCGCCGAAATCAATTCCCATATTGGGCGATTCATCGAAATCGATGAGAGGAGAAAGGTTGTTCTGTCCAATGGCTTTCCTGACGGCGGCATGGAGTATGGCATATACAAGATTGCTATTCAGGAAGTTGACTTCGGTCTTCGTCGGATGGATGTTGATATCTATCTCCGCCGGATCGACTTCGATATTAAGGAAATAGCCAGGGAAACTGTCCTTGGAAATCATTTCCATATAGGCATTCTCGACCGCATGATGCAGGTAAGGATGCTTTATGAAGCGCTTGTTCACGAAGAAATACTGTTCTCCACGCGTCTTCCTTGCAAACTCCGCCTTGACGATGAAGCCATTGATGCCCACCGTCTGGGTATCCTGATGCACCGGAAGCAGCCTGTCGTCGAAGGTATTGCCGAAAAGTCCCATGATGCGCTGCTTGAGATTGCCAGGATAGAGATGATACAATTCCTTTCCATCGCTGGTCAGCGTGAAGGCCTTTTCGGGATTCATCAGGGTGACACGATTAAATTCTTCGATGACATGGCGCATCTCTGACGATGTGGATTTCAGGAAGTTACGCCGTGCCGGCACGTTGAAAAACAGATTTTTCACGATGATTGTCGTCCCAACTGGAACGGGAACCGGCGTTTGCTCTTTCACCACGGAACCTTCGTTGACGATTCGGGTGCCCGTTTCGTCTTCCTTACGGCGCGTCTTCAGTTCCACTTGTGCGATTGCCGCAATGCTCGCCAGCGCCTCGCCACGGAAACCCATGGTGCGTATGGAAAACAAATCTTCCGCCTTGCTGATTTTCGATGTCGCATGACGCTCGAAACAAAGCCGCGCATCAGTTTCCGACATGCCGCAGCCATTGTCAACCACCATGATCATGGTCTTCCCTGCGTCCTTGACGACAAGGTCCACCTGAGTCGCTCCGGCATCAAGCGCATTCTCCATCAATTCCTTGACGGCGGATGCAGGACGCTGAATGACTTCGCCCGCAGCAATTTGATTTGCCACGGAATCAGGAAGCAACTTTATGATATCCAACGACATATAAAATCAGATTAGAGATCAGGAAAGGTCATTTTCCCATCAGGCCGCTGACGATGTTGTTTATGACTGGAGTGCAGAAGATGAAATAAAACAAAAACAACACGAATGCTCCCCAGATGACCACTCTGATGGTCTTACGACGACGATCGGAATTATCATCTTCCGCTTCGCCCCTGCTCCATTTCTTACGCATCTGGAGCCGCAACTGTTCCTCATGGCTTAATTCCGAATCCAATCCCATTGCAGCCCTTTTCTTCTGCAATTCTTCTTTCTCAGGATCGTAGAATCTCGGTATGTAATTGAATTTCTTCGGTTTGGGTTTATAAAAGAATGCCATAACTGTTGTTTTATCAGATTGCAAAGATAATCAATATATTTGAATCTGACAATTGTCATGAGCCGACCTGACGACGAGAAAGAGAAAGGCTGCATCATCATTTCGCGAAACGGCGGTCGGTCTGTCACAATAATTTGTATTTTTGGACAATCAAATTAAGCAGCAAATGGTCAGTCATAACCTTGACAATCTGATAATTGTAGGCGACAGAGTGCTCATCAAGCCGAAGGCGGCGCCTGAAAAGACGCGTTCCGGCCTGTTGCTTCCCGCAGGATACAACGACAAGGAGCCTATCCAGAGCGGCTACATCGTGAAGTGTGGCCCCGGCATTCCCATCCCGATTCCCAGAGATGATGATGAAGAACCATGGAAAGAACAGCAAGGCGCTGCGACACAATATATTGCTCCACAAGCCCAAGTCGGCGACCTTGCGCTGTTCCTTCAGAAAAGCGCCGTCGAAGTCATGTTCCACAACGAAAAGTATTACATCGTTCCCAACAGCGCCATCCTGCTTTTGGAACGCACAGAATAAGAGTCATGGAAAGCAGAAGAAACGGATTTCGCGCAGGCATCCCGTTGCTGATCCTACTTGTAGGAGTAGTGCTGTTCGCACTCAACCTCATAGCAGGCTCTGTCGCGATTCCCTTTGCCGACTGCTGGAAGGCCATCTTCTCTGACGATTCAGGCACCTATCGTTCCATCATCGTCGAATACAGGCTGCCGCAAGCCGTCACGGCGCTGCTGGCCGGCGCAGGTCTTTCGGTGTCGGGTCTTCTAATGCAAACCCTGTTCCGCAATCCCTTGGCCGATCCTTCCTTACTCGGCATCAGCAGCGGTTCAAGCCTCGGCGTAGCCGTCGTCATCCTGCTCACTGGCGGCATCAGCGGCATGTCTGCCGGCACCCTGTCGTGGTGGCCCACCATAGGCATTTCGGCAGCCGCATTCCTGGGAGCGTTTCTCGTCCTGCTTCTCATCCTCGCGCTGAGTTCAAGACTGAAAAACATGGTCAGCCTCATCCTCGTGGGCATTATGATTGCCTATATCGCGAGTTCCATCACCGATGTACTGAAGTTTTTCAGCCAGAAGGAAGATGTCCACGCCTTCGTGATATGGGGCATGGGCAGTTTTTCATCCGTCGGCAAAGCACAACTTCCATTCCTCGGCATCAGCACCGGCATCGGCGTCGTCTTTGCCTTCCTGCTGTCAAAGACCTTGAACCTCTTGCTGCTTGGAGACCGCTATGCGGAAAATCTTGGCGTCAACATAAGGCGTGCCAGCATGCTCGTCATCTTGGTTTCGGGTTATCTCACCGCCATCATCACGGCATTCTGCGGGCCTATCGCCTTTCTCGGACTTGCCGTGCCGCACATCGCGCGATTCCTTTTCAAGACGAGCAACCACAAGACGCTCATCCCCGCCACCATCCTCATCGGCATGGATCTGGCGCTGCTTTGCAACCTCATCGCCCGCCTGCCGGGCTTTGAAAGCAACCTGCCTATCAACTCCGTCACCGCCCTCGTCGGAGCGCCAATCGTCATCTGGGTCATCTTTCACCGGCAAAAAGTATTGCAAAAATGATTGAAGCCCTGCATACCGACAAACTGACGATAGGCTACAACGGGAAAGCGTTGCTGCCCCCCATCGATGTGAGCATGAAGCAGGGCGACGTCGTGGCCATTGCCGGACCAAACGGCGCCGGAAAGACCACGCTGTTCAAGACCTTGTCGGCAAACCTGAAACCACTCAAAGGGGGCATCGCCTACTTCGGCAAACCCTTGTCAAAATACACCCAATCCCAACGCTCGTCGCTGTTCAGCCTCGTGCTGACGGAAAAACCCGACGACCTTTTCATCAAAGTCTTCGACATCGTCGCAGCAGGACGCTATCCTCACCTCGGACTGATGGCGAACCTGAAGGAAGAAGATGAAAAAATCATCGTCGAAAGCCTTGAAACGGCAGGCATCGCCGACCTCATCGACCGCAACTTCGTGTCACTCAGCGACGGCGAAAAACAGAAAGTCATGATTGCCAAGGCTTTGGTACAGGACACGCCCATCATCTTCATGGACGAGCCAGCCGCCTTCCTCGACTACCCGAGCAAAATTGAACTCATGTCGCTGATGCTCAAACTGTCACGCGAAAAACAGAAGACCATTCTCTTCAGTTCACACGACCTCGACCTGTTGCTCAGATACACCGACATGATGTGGGTTGTGGCACACGGCATGCCGCTGATTGCCGGAAAGCCATACGAACTTGTGCAAGACGGCACCATCGACGCCTATTTCAAGCCCATCAAGGCAAAGGAACAGTTTTTCTGGCTTAATGACATAAAACATTGATTATCAAATGAAAAAGCATATAATTTTCATTGCGGCCATCGCCACAATCTTTCTGTCGTCGTGCAACTCATCGAAAATGAAAACAGACCTCATCCTCATCAACGGCAACATCTACACCGTTGACTCGACATTCAGCAAGGCACAAGCCTTCGCGGTGAAAGACGGTTCCTTTGTCGCCGTCGGCGATAACGAAAGCATCTTGAGACGTTACAAGTCCGACAACGTGATTGACGCCCACGGCCAAAGCGTCTATCCGGGTTTCATGGACGGACATTCCCATTTCAGTGGTTACGGAGAAACCACGCTGCGATACGCCGACTTGCGGCAATGTGCGTCCTTCGATGAAGTGATAGAAAGGCTGAAGGTTCAGGATAGCCTCTACCCTTCAGAATGGCTCCTGGGGCGCGGCTGGGACCAGAATCTATGGGAAGGAAAACAGTTCCCGACCAACGATAAACTCTCGGAAGTGTTCCCCGGCAAGAAAATCATGCTGACACGCATCGACGGCCACGCCGTATTGGCAAGCAAGGAAGTCCTGTCCTTGGCTGGCATCGACAAGAATTCCAAAATCGACGGCGGTCAGGTGATTGTTGAAAACGGCGTCTGCACCGGAGTGCTGCTTGACAACGCCGCCGACATCGTCAAGGGCATCGTCCCGCCGATGGACAAGGCGCAACAGATTGCCGCCCTGGAGCGGGCACAGCAGGACTGCTTCGGCGTGGGACTGACGAGCGTCACCGACGCGGGACTTGGCATCGCGCCCATAGAACTCATCGACAGCCTGCAAGGTGCCGGAAGACTCAAAATCCACGTCAATGCCATGGTCAATCCCGACGACGAGACGATGAATCATTTCATGAAGAACGGCCCCATCACGAAAGACAGACTCACCGTCCGTTCCGTGAAGATATACGCCGACGGTGCCTTAGGCTCGCGTGGCGCAAAACTCATCGCGCCATATTCCGATGCGCCGGAAACCTCAGGTCTGATGGTGGCCGATGACGGCTTCTACCGCCACGTCTGTGAAAAAGCCATGGCTTCAGGATTTCAGGTGTGCTGTCACGCCATCGGCGACGGCGGCGTGCGCCATATTCTGCACCTCTATGCGGAATATCTGAAAGGCAAAAACGACCTGCGTTGGAGAATAGAGCATTCACAAGTCGTTGACGATGAAGATTTTGCATTGTACCGACAGTATTCTGTCATTCCATCAATACAAAGCACGCACTGCACTTCCGACATGGCTTGGGCTGGCGACCGCCTTGGCGAGCAAAGGCTGAAGAACGCCTACGCGCAGAAAAGGCTCCTTGAGCAGAACGGCTGGCTCGTGAACGGCACGGACTTCCCCATCGAAAGCATCAATCCGCTGTACACGTTTTACGCCGCCACCGCCCGCAAAGACCTCGACAGGAAGCCGGAAGGCGGATTCCAGATGGAAAACGCCCTCAGCCGCGACGAAGCCCTGCGTTCCATCACCATCTGGGTCGCGAAAGGCTGTTTCCTCGAAAACTGCAAGGGCAGCATCGAGAGCGGCAAAGATGCCGACTTCGTCATCCTCGACAACGACATCATGACGGCCGACGCCCCCAACATACCGAATACCAAGGTCGTAGCCACTTACGTGAAAGGCGAGAAAACGTTCCAGCGGGATGCTGACAGAAAATAATTTGAAAAATTTCGAAAAAAAATCGCTTTTTTTGTTGCAATTTAAATAAAAGAAGTACTTTTGCAGTGTCAAATAAGACTGGACTAGTAGCTCAATTGGATAGAGTCCCTGACTACGGATCAGGCGGTTGTGGGTTCGACTCCCGCCTAGTTCACGAAAGGTTCCACAAAACGAACCTTTTTTTATGCGGCCCATTCGACTAGAGGCCTAGGTCATCAGACCCTCATTCTGGGAACAGCGGTTCGAATCCGCTATGGGCTACAATAAATAACCGCTAATAAGTTGCATGACAATTTGTTAGCGGTTTCTTTTTTGCTTGAAATTTCCCTCCTATTTCCCATCTTCTTGGAGATTTCGACGAATAAAAAATTGTGACGTTATTCGGGTGACGCCATCAGTTGCAAACTAATGAAGGTGATTATTACGCGAGGAATTAATTGGCGCATGCAGCGTCAAGACTTTTTTCTTGCTTCCGCCATGTCGTACAATTCGTCGAGATGGCGTTTCAGGCGGCGTGCCATGGGCTTGAAAGTGTAATAGGTAATGGTGGCCGAAATCGGCGCCCCGACAATAGGGATAATCTTTCCCATGCCTTTGGCAAAGGATTCCTTGGTGATGTCAACGCCAATCCACTGGGCGATTTTCATGGTGTAATGGGCGAAAACAGTCTCGGAAATCTTCACTCCTGCCTTTCGCGAAGCCGCCACAGTAAGTTTGTTCAGTGCCTCAACAGCGAGTTTGTTGCCCATCATGACACCGACAAAAACCGTCATGATTTTCATCGATTCATCGTCAAGCTGTTTGTTGACATCCGTCAATGCTGGCCAGCCGTAGAGATAGATGAGTTTCTGCATCAGCGACAGGACATGACCGTAAAACTGCGTGATGTCGGTCGGAATGGTGCCAGCCATCCACCAGCCGCCAGGCAAGCCCATCAACGCCGACGTGCTGCAGACCATAGTGAGATGATAGTTGATGCACTGGTTCGCCAACTTGTCGATTTCTTCCTTGTCCAGCACATCCGTCGGAGTGCCTTCTATGGCGGAAATCACCTCGCCCGGAGTGCAAAACTTGGAAAGTTCCTTGTTCAGGAAATCCTCGCGATTCACCTTCACGAACGGCAGCTGAAGGCTGGCAGTGAGAATCCTGTTCCACAACCCACCCGACTTCGCCAGTCCTTTGCCTTCGTGTTCCTTCTCTTCGATGTCCATATCGTTGATAATTAATCAGTCGCCTTGCGGCTTCATGAATTATATCATGCGCAAACTAAATGCCAATTGTCGAAATATTTGTAAAAATCGCACTACAAGACCGGAAACTACGTGTTCATCACGTTGACGGCATCAATAGCCATACTTCTCTTTCCACTTGTCCCTCAGACTCTTACGTAATTCACGTTCACGCGGATTGTCCTGTGGGGCGTAGATAGTCGTGCCGCTGATTTTTTCCGGTAGGAACTCCTGAATGACAAAATTCCCTTCATAACTGTGGGCATACTTGTATTCGTCGCCGTAGCCAAGGTCTTTCATCAACTGTGTCGGTGCGTTGCGAAGGTGCAGCGGCACGCTCAGGTCGCCAGTCTGACGCACGATGGCTTGTGCCGTGTCGATGGCCATCACGGCGGAGTTGCTTTTGGGCGACGAAGCAAGATATATAACGGTCTGCGACAAGATGATGCGGCTCTCGGGCCAGCCAATCTTGTTCACGGCATCGAAACAGGCGTTGGCGAGCAGCAAGGCGTTTGGATTGGCATTCCCAATATCTTCAGCGGAAAGGATAAGCATGCGACGCGCGATGAAAAGCGGATCTTCGCCGGCTTCAATCATGCGCGCCAGATAGTAAAGGGCGGCATTGGGATCGCTGCCCCGCATCGACTTGATGAAAGCCGAAATGACATCGTAATGCATCTCCCCCAGTTTGTCGTACTTCACCAGATTGCTCTGGATGCACGCCGTCGTAAAGTCATTGGTCACAACGAGTTGTGAAGCGTTATGATCGGCATCATCTAACGAATCGACCACTATCTCTATGGCATTAAGCAACTTACGGCCATCGCCGCCGCTTACCTTCAGCAAGGCTTCAGACTCCTTGACGACGATTTTCTTGCCGTAATCCGATTCCAACGCTTTCACCGCCTTGGCGAGCAGGATTTCGAGATCCTCTTTCTCCAACGACTTGAGAACGTAAACCTGACAACGTGACAGCAAGGGAGAGATGACTTCGAAACTCGGGTTTTCCGTCGTGGCGCCTATCAGCGTGACGATACCCTTCTCGACAGCGCCGAGCAGCGAGTCCTGCTGCGATTTGCTGAAACGGTGTATTTCGTCGATGAAGAGAATCGGGGCTTCGGGCAACATCCTGGCGCGGTCGATGACGTCACGCACATCCTTGACGCCGCTGCTAACGGCACTCAGTTGGAAGAAATGGCATTTGACCTGCTTGGAGATGATGTATGCGAGCGTCGTTTTGCCGACACCCGGAGGCCCCCAGAAAATCATGGAAGGCACACGTCCCGACTCGATGGCGCGACGCAACACGGCATTCTCGCCGATAAGATGGCGTTGCCCTATGTATTCATCTAAGGATGAAGGTCTTAAACGTTCTGCCAGTGGGATAGAAGATGTCTTCATGCCAAATCGTTATTTTCGTCAAAGATACATCATTTTCGCCTATCGGAAGGACAAAAATCAAGACGATATTGCTACTTTGAAGGAAAATGATACGGCAAACGGAAGACGCTCAAGCGAAATTCATGATGGCCTCGATTATCTTGCTTTCATCGTCAGAAATCGTGAGCAGCAGGTTCTTGTAGCGGCCTTTCTCCTGCAAGTCGTGAAGCAGCGGATAAATAGGCATCTGGTTGGTCCAGTAATCCTCTCCCATGAAGACCATCGGACTGGCGTAGCCGACGCTTTCGTAGTGGTTTTGCGCGGCATCTTCAAAGATTTCCTGCAAAGTTCCCGCGCTGCCCGGCGTGTAGATGATGCCGCCTTTGGCGATGGTGACAATGCCGTCCTCACGCACGCTGTTGTCGAAATACTTGGCGATGTCGGTGGCGAAAGGCGCTGTAGGCTCGTGGCCGTAATACCATGTCGGGATGGCAAGGCTTCGGTAGTCGCTTTGCAGCGGAAAACGTTCCATGACCTGAAATGAAAGGCTCAGCCAACCTTTGTCGGTGAAAGTCGGCGACGGCGACAACATGGCGACAGCATCGATGGCATCAGCATCGCTGCGGCCCGCCATCCATGCACCGAGATGCGTGGCTTCCATGGCTCCAGGACCGCCACCCGTGACCATAAGACGGCCTTTTTCTGTCAGATGTTTGCTCAACAGGACGATTTTCAGATAATCGGGGTCGTCGCGCCGCTTTGCATGACCACCCATGACACCGACAACCTTTTTCTCATCGGAAGCGTCCAGAAGATCCTGCAAGGCATTGGTGATGGAATGGTCGTGCAGGGAACGCGCCAGAGTCTCCACATAATCTTCTCCCCGCTTGCCGAAACTCATGTAATGGCGATAGACTTTGGTATCGTAGCAGTTCTCGAAAGTCTGTTCGTTGCAATAGTCATAGCCGGCATAAAGGGTTTTGCTGTCGTAAAGGCGATTCGGAAACGTCTTGAATGGCTTGCGGATATTAGGAAAGACGAGACACGAAGCATCCATGTTGTTCATCACCGCATCGGGAATGACACATCCGAGAAAGATGCAGTCGTGAAACTTCAATTTGTTTACCAACGTATTGGATGACAGGTTGATAGATTCAAAAACACAATGGGATACGGTTTCCATACTGCTTGTCAGTTTGGCATCCAAAATCTTGTTGTCGTCTATCTCGAAATAGTTCGCTTTCATAATAATCAACTATGTTTCAATTCGTTAATGATTCTATTCTCTATTCCCTCTGCGTCAAGACCGAACGTATGCAAGAGTTCGGAAGGTTTCCCCGACTCTCCGAAGCGGTCATTCATGCCGATACGCACAATCCGTGTCGGACACAATTCTGAGACGACTTCGGCCACAGCACTTCCCATGCCGCAAGCAATCTGATGTTCCTCCACAGTAAAAATCATCTTAGTCTCTTTCGCTGCCTTCAGCAGCATCTCCTTATCTATTGGCTTGATAGTATGCAAGTTAATCACTCTGGCAGAAATTCCTTTCATCTGCAAAGCGTCAGCGGCGACAAGGCTATGCCACACCTCGTGACCGGTAGCGACGATGGTGATGTCTGTGCCGTCGCGCAACAGTTGTGCCTTGCCAATCTGGAAGTCTTGATTGTCATCGGTGAAATCCGGAACGGCTTCGCGGCCGAATCTGATATAGACAGGGCCGTCAAGGTCTGTCACGGCTTTCTGCACCGCAATCCTTGCCTGAGTCGCATCGCAAGGCGAGATGACCGTCATGTTCGGCAGCACACGCATCGCGGCGATGTCCTCCAACGCCTGATGTGTGGCGCCATCGGGACCTACAGAGACGCCAGCATGGGCGCCGCCGATGATGGCATGCACATTGTTGTAGCACAACGAGATGCGAATCTGGTCGTTAGCACGATGCGCTGCAAACACGCCGTAAGTGCTGAAAACGGGAATCTTACCGCTCAGGGCAAGACCGGCAGCCACCGTCACACAATCCTGCTCAGCGATGCCGAAAGAAAAGAAGCGGTCGGGAAAAGCCTTGGCAAACAGATTCATTCCCACGGATGATGTGATGTCGGCACCTAAGCCTATCACGCGTCCGTCGTGCTGAGCCGCGGCAAGCACACCTTCTCCGAAACCTGTCCTCGACGCCTTATCACCTTTATTTTTATAATCCATCGTTCATTGTAATTCAAAATCGTTCACTCAATACAATTCTTTCAAAAACTTGTCAAGTTGCTCTTTATCAGGCACTTTTCCATGCCATTCGCAATTGTTTTCGATAGACCGCACGCCTTTGCCCATGATGGTGTCGGCGATGATGGCGGTAGGACGTTTCTTTTCACTGTCAGCAATGTCAAGCGCCATCTTGATTTCTCCCATGTCGTGGCCATCAATCTCGACGACGTGCCACCCGAAAGCAAGCCATTTGTCCTTCAAAGGGTCTATGGCCATCACCTTCTCCGTGTCGCCGTCAATCTGAAGCCTGTTCCTGTCGATGATGACGCACAGGTTGTCGAGTCCGTGATGTGCGGCAGCCATGGCCGATTCCCACACGCTTCCCTCCTGCTGTTCGCCGTCGCCCATGATGCAAAAGACGCGGTTCGGTCCGCCGTCAACCTTTGCGGATAATGCCATGCCTATGGCAATGCCAAGTCCTTGCCCGAGTGAACCTGAAGAAGTCTCAAGTCCGGGAAGTTGGCTGGCGAGACTGGGATGTCCCTGAAGACGGCTTCCGAGTTTCCTCAAGGTAAGCATCTCATCTTCAGAAAAATAACCTGCCGCAGCAAGCGTGGCGTAAAGAACGGGCGCCGTGTGGCCTATCGACAGGACGACCTTGTCCCTATCGGGCCAATGCGGATTTTGCGGATCGTGACGGAGATGGTCGAAATACAATACCGTGAAGATATCGGCCAAGTCCAGCGAGCCGCCCGTATGTCCCGAACCCGCCTCCGTCAGCGAGACCAGAATCAGTTCACGGATATGTCTGGCAATAGAATTCAAGTCTTTCATGCAAAACTGGATATGATTCCTTTTATAACGAATACGATGACAACGATAGCGAAGACTGTCTTGATGAAAGTGCCGGACAGGAAGCCAAGGAAGGAACCTATCGCAGAACGCCACGCCTGATGATCAGGGGTGTTGGCTGACTTTTCGCCAAGATAAGCGCCCAAAAATGGACCTATCAAAACGGCGATGAAACCAATCGGAAAGAACAGCGTGACCAGCAAGCCCAAAATGAGCCCAATGGTGCTGCCCCGCACGCCAGCCTTCGTGCCGCCTGAATATTTCGTGCCCCAAACGGGAATCACATAATCGAGACAAAAGATGATTGCCGCCAACACGCCCATGATGACGGTGAACCTTGTAGTGAAGTCTGTGCCATCAACGAAACGCAAGGCCAGAATGGCGAGAAAACTGAATGGCGGTCCGGCAATGCCCGGCACCAGTGCGCCGACCAACCCGACCAAAGCAAGAATGACAGATGCGACAATCAGAACGTAATCCATAATATCGAGTTTGAAGAAGCGAAGATATGAAAACTTCAGGAAATATAGTCAAAAGAGCCGGAGAATACGTGAGATGCGTCAGCACCAAATCCTTTCCCGAGGGAAAATCCGTCGGTAAAACGGTCTAAACCAAGTGTGGTACTGCATTCCGTAGGAATGAACCTGGTCTATACTTATATACCATGACTTTGGTCAATGCCTACGGCATTCGCCATCATCTGACATGCAGTCTTTTACCGACAGTTAATGCCTACGGCATTCGTTGTCAGTGATTTGCTATGTTTTACCGACAGTCAATGCCTACGGCATTTTAGTATCAGATTTACTTTGCGCTTTTATTACCGATGATTAATGCCTACGGCATAAACCAAAGAAAAGGACAATAGTCGCATAACCAAATCCTTTCCCGTAGGGAAAATCAGTCGGTAAAACGGTCTAAACCAAGTGTAGTACTGCATTCCGTAGGAATGAACCTGGTCTGTTAGCTATTATCACCATGCCTTGGCATCCATCACACATCCCTCTTATGATCTGAGATTGTTGTTCATCGTAAGACAAGAAAATTAATACATGTTTGGATTGATAAAAACATTAATTTAGTAGCCAAATTATCAGGAATATGAAACGAATCGTACCCCTACTTCTGTTGGCGCTTATCGTAAGCAAGTCATACGCCTACGACATCATCAACCCGATTGGCGGACGATCTGCCGCCATGGGTCGCGTCACGACATGTTCGAGAGGCTTGTGGGCCATTCAGAACAATCCTGCGGGAATGTGTGACATGGACGGCATCAGCTTTGGCCTGTATTACGAAAACCGCTGGATGCTCGACGCCACAGCTTATAAATGCGCCGCATTCGCCATGCCTTTTGACTTCGGAAGCATCGGGGTGAGTTTCAACCAATTCGGATATGAGCAATACAACGAGAACAAAATCGGTCTCGCCTACGCCAAGAACTTCGGACCCTACCTGCAGATTGGCCTCCAGCTGGATTATCTCCTGCTGAAATACGGCAACGACTACGGCCGACAAGATGCCATTTCTTTCGAACTCGGCCTGCAATCGCACATTACCGACAGGCTGACGGTAGGCACGTACGTCTTCAACCCCGCCAACTTCAAGCTGAACACATTCAACGACGAAGCCATTCCCGTGGTGATGCGCTTCGGACTTTCCTACAAATTCACCAAGACCTTCACTGGCGAATGCGAGATAGAGAAAAACACCGACCACGATGGTGTCAGCCTGCGCGGCGGACTGGAATACGAAGCCTTGGACGATTTCTTCATCCGCGGCGGCGTACAAGCCAATCCCGGCATCCTGAGTTTCGGCGTCGGCTATCAGGTCAAGTTCGCGCAAATCAACGTGGCGGCGCAGATGCATCAGGAACTCGGCACATCATTGCAGGTCGGCATGATTTTCAACTTCAACCGTAAATGAAAAGGCTACTCGTCATAGCATTGCTGTTTTGCCCTGCCTTTCTGATGGCGCAGCTTCCCGTCGACAGCCTCTCCATCGAAGCGCTGGGGCAGATACTCGCCGAACAAGTGGAACGCCTTGCCGAAGATGGGGACGAGAACGCCGACTATGAAGAACTGCTGGAAAGCTACATCTTCTACTCCGAGAACCGCATCAACCTGAACAGCGACGAAATCGCAGCCCTACACGAACTCGGCCTCATCAACGTGTTCCAATACGAAAGTCTGGTCAACTACAGAAAATACTACGGCGACTTCGCTTTCCTCGACGAGTTGGAGATGGTAGACGGCTTCGACAGCCAGACATTGGATATCGTCAAACCCATTGTGTACGTTGACGTTGACAAGACGCGAGACAAAATCACGTTGGAGAAGATGGCGAAATACGGACGTCACAGCATATTAGGACGTTACGAGCAGATTCTTGAGAAGGCGCAAGGCTATCAGGATGCCGACGACTCCACCCTACTGGCGAGCCAAAACTCCCGCTATCTCGGCACTCCACAGAAATACCAGCTCCGCTACAACTACAACTACGGAAACAGAGTCAAAGCCGGTTTCGTGATGGAAAAAGATGCCGGCGAAGTCTTCTTCAACAGCAAGGTCAGCGACACGGTCAAGGCCTTGCTCGGAGACCGCTATCACGAAGGCTTCGACTTCTACGGATTCCACCTTTACGCCAGCAATTTAGGCATCGTCAAAGACGCTATCGTCGGAGACTACCAATTGTCTTTCGGACAGGGGCTTACGCTATGGTCGGGCATGAGTTTCGGCAAGACTACGGCAGGCAGTTCCGTGATGAAACGTGGCAGCGGCTTAAGACCTAAGACATCCGCCAGCGAAGCCTCTTTCATGCGCGGCGCAGCCATAACATTAAAGCACAAAGGCATATCTGGAACAGTTTTCTATTCCATACGTCCCATCGACGCCAATACCGTCACTGCCGACAGCATCGACAGCGAAGAAGAATATGCCAGCAGCATCATCGAAACCGGCTATCACCGCACCATTGGCGAGATTCTGAAACGTCACGCCATCAGCCAGCAGGTCTTTGGCGGACACCTCGCCTACGCTTCAAAACATATTGAGATAGGTTACACTGTCCACCACACCATCTTAAGCGCTGAATTGGCGCTCACGCCAAGCAACTACAACCAGTTTTACTTTCAAGGTTCCCGTAACACCAATCAAGGTGTCGATTTCAGGTATGTCAGAAACAAATTCGCTTTCTTCGGTGAAGGCGCCATGAGCGGCAACGCGGCTCTTGCCGGACTGATAGGCATGACGGTGAAGCCAGCAGGATACATCAACTTCACGATGCTTTACCGCAATTATGACAAGAAATACCAGAACTTCTTCTCGAACGCCTTCGGCGAAAGCAGCCGTGGACAAGGCGAAGAAGGCTTCTATCTCGGTCTCGAAGCGGCTCCGGCACCCTACTGGAAACTGCTTTCCTACGCCGACTTCTTCCGCCTCAACTGGCTCACAAGCCAAGTGTATGCGCCCAGCTGGGGACAGGATTACTATCTGCGGGTCAGCCACTCCATCAACTCAAGGTCGTCATTCTATCTGCAATTTCGTTCCAAGACCAAGATGAAAAACAGCGCCGACGACGAAGTCTTCAGCCATTATCCTATCTTCTATACCAAAAACTCTGCGCGTCTCAGTTTCAGCTACATGATTGGCAAAAACTTCGCGCTCTGCAACAAAGCCGAATATGTCCATTATCACGATGGCGACGCGACCAACAGCCATGGTTGTTTCCTTAGCCAGGACGTCTCTTACAAACCCGCCGAAAAACCGTATTCCGTCACATTGCGGTACGCCCTTTTCGACACGGACGATTACAACAGCCGCATCTACACCTATGAGAACGACGTGCTGTACTCCTTCTCCGTGCCAAGTCTCTATGGCAAGGGAATGAGAATATATCTATTAGGAAAATTGAAATTGTTCGACAGCCTTAGTCTGTACGCCCGCATCGGCCGCACCGTCTACAGCGACCAAGACGAGATTGGAAGCGGCCTCACCTTGATTGAAAGCAATCACAAGACCGACCTGAAAGTGGAAGCCATCTGGAAACTCTGATGATGACGGGAACGCCTTACTGTTCCTTCAAGAGTTTGTCGAGCAAACTGACAAAATCGTTGATGTCGTTTTCCGTCGTGTCGAAGGCGCACATCCAGCGCACCACATTATCGTCCTCATCCCAGTCATAGAAAAAGCAGTGTTGCTGCAATTCCTTCCACACCTTGCGCGGAAGTCTGGCAAAAACGCCGTTGGCCTGAACGGGATAAACGACCTCAACACCAGGCAGGTCCTTGACTTTGGAATACAGCAGCTGCGCCATTCTGTTGGAATGTTCGGCATTGTGTTTCCAAAGGTCGTTCTTGAAATAAGCGTCGAACTGAGCCGCGATGAAACGCATCTTCGAGCAAAGCTGCATGGCTTGTTTGCGACGGTATTTGAATCCTTCGGCAAGGACAGGATTCAGCAGCACCACCGCCTCGCCCATCATCAGACCGTTTTTCGTGCCGCCGAATGACAAGGCATCGACTCCGATGTCCGTGGTCATCTCTTTGAAAGTGCAGTGCAGCGCCGCAGCGGCATTGCCGAGACGGGCGCCATCGACATGAAGATACATGTCGTGTCCGTGAGCGAGATCCGACAAGGCTTTCATCTCGTCGATGGAATACAGCGTGCCGAGTTCAGTAGGTTGCGTGATGGAAATCACCTTAGGCTGCGAATGATGTTCGAAGCCGAAGCCGTGAAGCTGGGTTTTCACCAAATCGGGTGTCAGTTTGCCATCAGGCGTGGCGACGGTTAGCAGGCGGCATCCCACTATCCGTGAAGGCGCGCCGCATTCGTCAACGTTGATGTGAGCCGTCTCGGCACATACCACGGCATGGTGCGAACGCATCATCGCATCAAGGCACAGCGTGTTGCAGCCCGTGCCGTTGAAAGCGAAAAACACCTTCGCCTGTTCTCCAAAATACTGTCTGAACAACGATTCGGTGGCGGCACAATATTCGTCATCACCATAAGCCAAAGCATGGTCCTTGTTAACAAGCGCCATGGCTTCTAAAACCTCGGGCGACACACCCGAATGATTATCACTTCCAAAACCACGTTTCATAATCAATGTAACTTAGAACGTTTTATGAGATAGGAAGTCAGCACCTGACTGTAATCATTGTTGATGTCGGCTTCCACATAGTCAATCTGATACTGGTAGCAGTGACGCAGCACGGCTTCCTTGCGTTCCGCCATCATCTGGCGGTAACGCTCCTGGATCTCGACAGGATTCAGTTTCAAGACATCGCCTGATTCGAGATCGACAAAACGATAGGGACGGTTTTCAAAATCGAGATTCTGCTCCAGATCGCTGTCATAGACGTGAAACAGAATCACTTCGTGCTTGTTGTAGCGAAGATGTTCGAGAGCGTCGAACAATTTCGAATAATCGTCAAGGCTGTCGAGCATATCGGTGAAGATGATCACTAATGAACGGCGGTGCGTCATCTCTGCAATCTGATGCAGACATTGTGTCATCGAAGTCGTCTTTTTCTGCGACTTGTCATAAGTGTCGATAAGGCTTTCGAGCTGGTTGTAAAGCAGTTTGGAATGCACCGGCGATGACTTCGCAGGCTCATGAAACTCAATGGTTTCGTCGAACAAATCAAGTCCCACAGCATCACGCTGGCGACGCATCAGTTCCATCAGCGAAGCGGCGGAATAGACTGAAAACAATAGTTTGTTGGGATGCTCGAAGTCGATCTTGCTGCGAACCGGAAAACACATGCTTGAACTTCTGTCTATGACAATTTGGCAGCGTAAGTTGGTTTCCTCTTCGTAACGCTTCACAAAGAGCTTCTCAGTACGTCCGTACAGTTTCCAATCGATATGGCGAATCGGCTCGCCCGTGTTGTACAGGCGGTGTTCGGCAAACTCCACTGAAAATCCGTGAAACGGACTCTTATGAAGGCCTGTGATGAAGCCTTCCACGATTTGCCGCGCCAGAAATTCAAGGCTGCCGAACTGCGTCAGCCGATTCCTATCGATGGAAAAATCCATAATGATGCCTTAGTCTCGCTAAAACAGTGACACTAAGGGTTCAGCGTCTTATCAGAACAGCTTCTCGAGCTTCTCGACAAAGACTTTCTTGGGTGCAGCGCCGACGTTCTTGTCAACGACCTGTCCGCCTTTGAAGAACAGCACGGTAGGGATGTTCATTATGCCGAACTTCTGTGCCGTGGCAGGACATTCCTCCACATCGCACTTCACTGCCTTGGCCTTGCCGTCATACTCATCACCTATTTCTTCAATGATGGGTTCAACCTTCTTGCAAGGTCCGCACCATGTAGCGCCAAAGTCAACGATAACAGGAAGTTCCGATTTCAAAACCACTTCCTCGAATGTACTGTCTGTCAGATGTATTATAGCCATGATATTTATGTGTTTAGTTTATACCTTTCATTGTGCAAAGATACATATTATTCGTCAACGTTCAATAAACGAGTCCAGCAAGATGACATACCCGCCAGACCCGTTTCAAACCTTCATCAAACATCATACCATTAGCCTTCCGTGACAGACTATCTCAAGTCGAATTCAACGTATGGAAGATTCTCGACAAGAGGCAGCACGTCGTGGGCATTGATGCCGGTTTGAATTATCGGCGACATGTTGCTTGAAGTCTTGGTGATGGAATTGTAGAAGTGGATTCTGTACTTCTGTTTTCCTGGATTGCCATTGATGATGCTGATGAACTCATTGACATCTTTTTGGCTCAACTCAGCGACATCCATAATAAAGTACACCTTCTTGTCGGTATCTTCGAGAAGCGAGTCGAGCAGTTTGACATCCGTAATCTTGAATTTCAAATCCATTTGCTCCGGCGCGGCATTCATCTTCAGCTGATCCTGTTTTTGAAATTGCTGACCCAGTGTACCTATCAGCAGGACAAACAACCCATTTCCCAACATGTTCTTGAGATTCAGATAATTCTCCTTGAACAAAGTGAACTGATAAGCGCCTGCCTTGTCTTCGATGGTGAAACGGCCATAGTTGTTTCCGTTCTTTGCAGTAAACTCTTCCGACTTGGTAATTTGTCCGCCAAGGCGAATGGGATAGCCGTTTTTACTCTGATCCTTGACAAGATAATTCAAGCTCTCGGTGGTTGTATTGGCAAAGTATTTCAAGGCAAGATTGAAGGAATCCATGGGATGCGAACTGATGTAGAAACCGATGCTGTCGAATTCCATCTTCAGTTCCTTGAGTTTCGACCACGGCTCACATTCGGGCAATGGTATCGAAAGCGCTTCGGGAGTCCCTTCGCTGCCCAAACCGAACAAATCGATCTGGGATGATTGCTGCCGTTCTTTGTATGAGCTCACCATGCGCAAGGCTTTCTCGCCGAATGTGATGTTTTCGAATGGCGCCATATAGAATATCATGGCACGATGAAAGTTGGGGAAATTGTCGAAGCAGCCTGCGGTATCCATGGCTTCAAGGACGCGCCGGTTGATGCCTGTCGTACTGGTGCGAAGCAGGAAGTCGGTAAAGTCCTTGAACCTGCCGCCGGAGTTGCGTTCCTCGATGATGCCTGAAATTGCCGCTTCTCCCACGTTCATGATGGCACGCAGGCCAAAACGTATCTCGCCTTTCGCATTCACGGAAAACTTGCTTTCGGACTCGTTGACATCAGGACCCAAGATATTGATCTTCATGCGCTTGCATTCCTCCATCATGAGCGTCACCTCTTTCGCATCGTTGATGCTGCTGTTCAGCACGGCAGCCATGAACTCGGCGGGATAATGGGCTTTCAGATAAGCGGTCTGGTAAGCAATCCACGAGTAGCATGTGGCGTGCGACTTGTTGAACGCGTAGGACGCGAATTTCTCCCAGTCGTTCCAGATCTTTTCAAGAATCTTGGCGTCATGGCCGTTTTCCTGGCCCTGCTTCATGAACTTGTCCTTCAGCACCATCATCTTGCTAATCTGCTTCTTGCCCATCGCCTTGCGCAAGGTGTCCGACTCGCCTCGGGTGAACTTGGCGAGAAGCCTCGACAAAAGCATCACTTGTTCCTGATAGACCGTAATGCCGTACGTTTCTTTCAGATACTTTTCCATGCAAGGAATGTCGTATTTTATCTTCGAAGGATCGTTTTTGCGAGCGATGAAATCGGGAATGTAATCCATAGGACCCGGACGGTACAAGGCGTTCATAGCGATAAGATCGTCGAATACGGAAGGCTTCAACTCGCGAAGATACTTCTGCATGCCAAGCGATTCAAACTGGAACGTGCCAATAGTATTGCCTGCACAGTACAAGGCGAACGTGTCGGCATCATCGAGCGGGATATGGTCGATGTCGAGATCTATGCCCTTGGTCTTCTTGATATTATTCAAGGCATCCTTGATCTGTGTCAGTGTCTTGAGTCCAAGAAAGTCCATCTTGATAAGGCCTACATTCTCAACGACTTGGCCATCATATTGGGTGACGACAAGCCTTTCCTTAGTCAACTTATCCTCGACAGTGCATATCGGGGCGAAATTGGTCAGGTCGTCTGCACCGATGATGACGCCACAGGCATGAATGCCAATCTGGCGGTTGGTGTCTTCAAGCTCCTCGGCAAAAGTCAGCATGGACGCGATGTTTTCATCATCGCCGTTAAGGAGTTCATGAAGTTCTGGAATGTACTTGTAGCAGTTTTTAAGGTTCAGTTTCGGGGCCGTGCCATCCTCTTCCTTGATGTTGTCGGGGAAAGCCCTGTCGGGGATGAAACCCTTGATGCGGTTCACTACCGGAAGCGGGATGCCCTGCACACGTCCCACGTCAGCGATTGCGGACTTTGCAGCCCTCGTGCCGTAAGTGATGATGTGGGCGACGCGATCCTTGCCGTATTTGTTCGTAATCCATTCCAGCACACGGCCGCGGCCTTCATCGTCGAAATCCACGTCGATATCGGGCAATGAGATACGGTCCGGATTCAGAAAACGTTCGAACAGCAAGTCGTACTTCAGCGGATCTACATCGGTGATTTTCAGACAGTAAGCCACGACAGACCCTGCTGCGGAACCACGTCCCGGCCCCACAGAAACGCCCAACTCCTCGCGAGCACCACGGATATAGTCCTGAACGATAAGGAAATAGCCTGGGAATCCCATGGTTTTCATGACGTGAAGCTCGAAAATGATACGATCCTTCAACTCATCGGACAGGTCGTCGCCGTAGCGTTCTTTTGCCCCTTTCCATGTCAGTTCAGCGAGATAATCGGCTTCCAGCTTGATGCGGTAGAGTTTGTCGTATCCGCCCAGTTTCTTGATTTTCTTCTCAGCAGATGCCTGATCCATAACCACGTTACCATGTTCGTCGCGGGTGAATTCATCGAAAAGCGCTTCCTTAGAGAACTTCTTTTCGTATTCTTCCACAGTGCCGAAATCCTCAGGAATAGCAAACTCGGGCATGATAGGATCCGAGTCAAGGCTGTAAGCCTCAACTTTGTCCACGATTTCCTGCGTGTTTTCCAAGACTTCGGGAATGTCGGAGAAAATGGCTCCCATCTCTTTAGGAGTCTTCAGCCATTCCTGTTTGGTGTAATGCATGCGGTTCTGGTCATCAAGATCTTTGCCAGTGGCAAGACAAATCAGACGGTCGTGGGCTTCAGCATGGCTTTCCTCAACAAAGTGAACGTCGTTGGTGGCGATGAGTTTTGTGCTGGTCTTTCGCGCCAACTCAATCAACACCTTATTCACCTCCTTTTGACGCTCGTAAACGTCGGTGTCGCCGCCAGGCTTGTCGGTCTTATGCCGTTGCAATTCAAGATAGAAATCATCGCCAAAGAGATTCTTGAACCAATTCACCGAAGCCTCCGCACCAGCGATGTCGCCACTCATGATTTTTTGCGGAATCTCTCCCCCGAGACAGGCCGACGTGCAAATCAGGCCATCATGATACTGTTCCAGCAGCTGGTGGTCGATACGGGGATTATAGTAGAAGCCATCGATGTAGGCTTTCGAACTCAGTTTACAGAGCGACTTGTAGCCTGTCTTGTTCTTGGCCAACAAAATAAGGTGCCAGCCACGGTCGGCTCGGCCATCGCGCTTGTCGATGCTGACGGGAGCGCAATAGGTCTCGATGCCAAATATCGGCTTGAAAAACTGCCCTTTGAGTTTTTCGATCTCCGCTTCCGCAGCAGCCTTTTCCTCTGCTGTCGCCGTCTCGCTATCCACAATCTCCTGCTGTTTTTTTATAGCGTCTTTCACCGCATTGTTTTCCTTATTTACGGTATCGGCCAAGTCTTTGATGCCGAACATGTTGCCATGATCGGTCAAGGCGATGGAATACATGCCGTTTTTCTTGCATTTCTTGACCAAGTCGGGCACTTTCGACATGCCATCGAGTATGGAATAATGCGAGTGGACATGAAGATGCGTGAAATGCTTAGGGACATAATCGCCCTGCTCCAAACGTTCTTCCTGTTCATCGGTTGCAGTCTCCTCGGCGTCGAGATTGGACTGGATGTGCACTTCAGCCGGTTGCACCACATCGGGATTGGCGGCCATGAAAGCATCAAAGAAAGATTGGTCTTCCTGCATGTCCATTTTGTCGATGACATGACGGCGCAGCAGTTCGAAAAACACCCGTGCCGTGGCATTGACATCGCCCGAAGCGTTATGCGCTGCGTCGAAGTCGGTGCCAAACAGCAACTTATGGATTTCAGAAAGACGTGGCAGCTTGGCGCGACCACCTTTGCCGACAAGGGACTGGCAGAAATCGGCGGTCTTCTCGGTGCACGTGTCTATCTTCAGCCACTTGTCGAGTGGATTGTTGCCACGCGTGCGAAGGAACTCACAGCCAAGCACATTGAGATCGAAATCGACGTTGTGACCGACCAGATATTTCGCTTCGGCTGCCGCTTGAAGAAATGCATCCAGGACTTGTTCCAAAGGCTCGCCGTATTTCAAGGCATGTTCCGTGGTGATGTGATGTACCATGGTGGCGTTGATGGGAATCTCAAACCCATCAGGGCGGACCAGATGATTCTGAGCATCAACAAGTTGACCTTTGGCGTCATGAAGTTGCCACGACAGTTGGACCAAACGCGGCCAATTGTCGAAATCGTTCAGAGGCGCGTTATCATTTATGGGGAGACCTGTGGTCTCGGTATCAAATATTAAAAACATGAGATTAAGCTGATTATCAAGGGTGATAGAATCGCAACACGTATGCTGCAAAAATAAGTAAAATAAACTGCAATTTTAAGTGATTTCAAACCTGTTCAGAACTTTTTTTCATATCATCTAACTCTCTCATATATAGGCGCGCACACATCTCAGCGTCATCGCCAGCACGATGATGGACGCCTTGTGGGATTCCGAGTTGGTCGCAGAGAAAATCCAAGCAGTAACTGTCAAATCTGTAAATCCTTCTTGCGGAGTTCCCGTTTTCGATGCAACCTCTGGCGACGAGCAGTTCCCATGCATCAATGCTTTTGAATTTCTGATTATTGACTCCGCATCATGCATTATTGTACATTTTACTAAGGTTCCTCACGAAGTTTCTTATTTCATTTCTGACGCTCTTAGGCTCCACAACCTCGATTTGGTCGCATTGTGACAGCACGGATTGATAGAAGTCAAAAGTCGGGCAGACATTCAACTCGAAATAGCATGCTTCGCCGTCCTCCAGTTCCTTCAGTTCGCGTTGCGATTCGTGCAGTGGCAAGGTGCGCAGATAATCGGCGGCATAGTGATAGGCTTTCACCACCACCCTTTGCGGCCCTTGTTTCGACGTGATGATGCCGCAACAACCTTTGAAATAATCATTTACGTTGAAGTTACTTGCCATCACGAAATCCTTGTCAGCGTCTTCTAAATTGATTATTCTGTCCAAGGCATAGACGAGAACGACATCTTCCTTTCTGTCGCCACCATCGGCCTCGTTTTTGCGGCGGTTAAGGTCGGAATAGTACGAACTGCGGGCAATGACATACCAACGCCGTTTCGACACTTTAAGAAAGTAAGGTTCGATTTCAAAAGTGTTGGGTTCGGGTTTCCCAAAGGCCTTGTACTTGATTTCCAGCACCCTATTCTTTCTGATGGCGTCGGTGATGGCCATCAGCCAGGTGTTTCCCGAAGGGACATTCTCGAAGATGATTCTTCCCTCCAACTTCTTGTCGCACTGAATCTGGTTCAGCATGGAATAGGAATCGACGAGCCAGCTGCGCAGCTTGTCGCTTTCCAACTGTTCCGGTTCGGCGATATAATACTTGTAGCCGTCTTTGGTGTCGCATTCGATGTCGATATTGAAGATGTCGGCTATGGCCTTGCGGTGGTTGTGGAAGGTACGGAGTGCCAACGTGTCGCCTTCGCCATAACTCAGTCCGTTCTGTTGCCAAAGCTGGTTGATTTCGTCGTATGTGAGCCGTTTGTTGCGACGGAGCGTGTCGATAAGCCAAACGTATCTGCCAAAAATGTTTGATGCCATGTCTCCTTGTGTTTAATGATGCAAAAATAGAGGATATCTATGCCAAAATGCTGCATAGGATACTTGTATTCTAAAAATCTGCGAAAATAAATGTTGGATTCGCGCGAATCCAACATTTTCATGGCAACATCTTGGTCATCAGTCAGCGACTGCGAAGCCTCCAGTTTCGACCATCATCAGTGGAGTAATACAGTCCTTTGCTTGTCATGCCCTGAATTTCCTTTCCGAAGTCAAACAATTCGGAAAATTCGCCAACGCTGGAAGAACCGGAGAAACGCATCCTCCAATTCCTTCCTTCGTCGGTTGAAAATTCCAATTTCATTTTGTTTGCGGGGCTAATCCTTAGCAGTTCCTTGCCATGGCTAATCATGATAGACATAATGCTTTTGTTTTTTGTGGTTTGTCACTATTGACAGCACAAAAGTAGAATGCGGGTATGAAGTTATGCAGCAGAAGACTGGAACTAATTAGGAACTTTCAGTTAATACATTTATTTCTGAACACAACTGTTTTTCCTGAACAATGAAATCATGAAAAGTTATTTTCTGCCGTAAGAAAATTGCATTTGCATATGCCTGAAAATAATATTTCGCGAATGCAAAATGATGACGGACTACTAACCTGTCTTGACCGACTTGGAAAAAAAACTCCTAAAACATTGTCAATCTAACAAATTGTTGTACTTTTGCGCCCAGAAACCTCGGGAAGGTTTTAGTTAATTCATTATAAATCAACTTTAAACATTAAGTTATGCCAGCAAAAATCAGATTGCAAAGACATGGTAAGAAGGGACAGCCTTTTTATCACATTGTAATCGCTGATGGCCGTTCACCTCGTGACGGCAGATTCATTGAAAAAATCGGTACTTATGACCCACTGCAGCAGCCTGCAAAGATCGTGTTGAATTTCGACAAGGCTCTTTACTGGTACAGCGTTGGTGCGGTTCCGACCGATACGGTGCGTTCCCTGCTTTCCAAGAAAGGTGTCATGCTGAAATATCACCTGCTGTGTGGCGTTAAAAAAGGCGCTATGACAGAAGAACAGGCTGAAATCAAGTTCCAGACATGGCTCAAGGACAAAGAAGCCAAGGATGCCGGTCTTGTCAAGACCATTCAGGATAAGGCAAGAGGCGACAAGAAAGTCAGACTCGAATCGGAGACCAAGGTCAACGAAGCCCGTGCTGCCGAAATCGCCAAGAAGAGAGTTGCCGAGATGGAAGCCAAAAGAGCTGCTGAAGAAGCTGCTCAGGCCGAAACCGAAGCACAGCAAGCAACAGCCGCAGTTCAAGAAGAACAGGCTCCTGTTGACGAAACTCCAGCCACTGAAGCTCCTGCTGAAAACACCGAAGCTTGATCAATCGTATCAGACAAATAAGGCCATCTTTCGGGATGGCTTTTTTTGTTTATGCACTGACGTAACTGCATGCTTAATCCGGAAAGGATTCACTTCCGGACAAAATCCCTGAAAAACCTGAACGATTCGTCCTTGACGCGATCGCGCAAAATCCTGAAATCTTCCAAAGTCTCCCCCGTTTCGTCAAGATGCCATTGAACGCAAGGCTTCCCCTTTATGGGGAAATCTTCCACATCGCCGGAGACCGCCAGGATGGCATCGACATCATCGTACAGCGTCTTTGCATAAGGCGTCGGACTTTGTCCGGAGAGATCGATGAGGCATTCCTTCATCACGGCAACCGCGAGGCCGTTGATGTGTTCCGCTGGCCACAGGCCCACAGATACGGCTTTCACATCGGTGGAATAATCCGAGAGGAATGCCGCCGCCATTGGACCGGCAATGTCGTCATGCAGACTGAGAACCAAGATGTTCATCCGTTACAATCTTTATTCTTTTGAGATGGCTAAGATAAGGAAAACAAGAGAAAATCAAGATTATTTCAATTCAGAAACAATAAATAAAATCAATTTTCTTACCTTTGCGGTCAAATTAAAAACAAGTATGGGAAGAGCATTTGAATACCGTAAAGCGGCAAAGATGAAAAGATGGGGACACATGTCAAGAGTGTTTCCTAAACTCGGAAAACTAATCACCATTGCGGCCAAAGATGGCGGCCCCGACCCCGACATGAATCCGAAGTTGCGTCAAGCCATTCTGAACGCCAAAGCGGAAAACATGCCAAAAGATAACATCGATGCAGCCATCAAGCGCGCATCCAACAAGGATGAAGCCGACCTCGTCGAAATCACTTACGAAGGCAAAGGCCCCTTCGGCATTCAATGCATGGTGGAATGTGCCACTGACAACACCACGCGCACCGTGGCCAACGTGAAATCCTATTTCAACAAATGCGGCGGCAGTTTCCTGCCAATCGGATCGCTGGAATTCATGTTCACAAGGAAAGCCGTGTTCGAAATCACCCCTCCCGCAGGCATGGACAAGGACGAACTTGAACTTGAACTTATCGATGCCGGACTCGAAGAGATCGTCAGCGAGACCGACGAAGAGGAAGGCACAACAACTACAACGGTTTACACTTCATGGACCGATTACGGCACCATGCACGATGCCCTCGAAGAACGCAAAATCAATATCGTCAAGGCCAACCTTCAGCGTTTCCCTAACAGCACCGTCAGTTTCACCGACGAGCAGATGGTCGAAATAGAGAAGTTCCTCGACAAGGTCGAGGACGACGAAGACGTCCAGGCGGTCTATACCAATATGGAATAATGGACGACGAAAGCCAAGAGAAACAGCATCTTTTACGGGTGCTGTTTTTTTTGGCATAATTTTTTCATTACTGAGCGAAAACATCCAAAAACAATAGAGATATGAGTATGAAAGACGAAATCAACGAAAAAGTAAAAGCCATCAACGAAGCCGAATACGCTTACACGACGACTACAGACATTGCCGACAGCGACAACCTCGACTTCGGATGCAACGGCATCCTCATGGAAGGCACCATCCTGTATCTTGAAATCAGAAATATGGAATTCATCATGAAGGAATATGGGAAACGTGCCGTTTCGAAAATCTACAAGATGTATCACACCGTCGTCGAAGAGATGGTTGCAGCCAATGGCGGCTTCGTGAACATCTACGCTCCCGACTCTTTTTTGATCGTCTTCCCCGCCGCTGGCAATAACACTGACGATGCCGTGAAGACCGCATTGCAACTCAGCACGATGCTGAACGAATGCCTGCCCGACAAGATAGTGCAGTACACGCCTCACATCGACTTCGCCATCGGCATCGACCACGGACACATCTTAGGAAGCAAAGTCCGTTCCGACAACGCGATGGAACACATGATTTGGTACGGCGTCTCGATTGACAAGGCAAAGGCCATCTGTGGCGAATGTTCAAGACCATTCTTCGTCGGCGTCTCCAACTCGGTTTACACCACCCTCGACGAAAGCCTGAGGATTGCGACAAAACGCCTTTTGGGCATCAAGAGGAAAGTCGAGATCTGGTCGAAGATTTCGTACCAGTTCGAAAACGTGAAACATCACATGTATCAGACCAACTTCCACTACGAGGCGGAAGAGTCAGGCAATCAGGAATGAGTTTCTTCTGGAAGTCGCTGCTTCCGTGAAAGTTACAACATCAACCATGCGTCACATCGACACCATGGTACCCCTCACATTATCGAAGTTCCTTGATTCCAAATCCTTGGAATTGATCATGAAGAACATGAGTCCGGTATCCATGAAGTTCAGGACGAAATCGTCATCCTCATCGGAATCGACTTGCAGAAGATTGACCCAGCCTTCAAAGAACGGGTCACGCTCTTCGAAGGGATAAAAGTAAGGATCGCCCAACAACTTGTGGCCATCGCTATTGCCAATCGAGAAGTTGATGGCGCGAGCCTTGATACTGACCGGTTTGTTGTCGTCATCAACAAGGATAAGGGATGATGCCTTGTCAGGGTCATAGTCTTCAACATAGACGACACGCGTGTAATCCTGGTCCCAGACACACAATCCTTCAGGTGTAGCATCATAGCCCAGATAATAATCGATGCGGGCGAAGAAAAACAGCATTCCCTTGTGGGGCAGCAGATTATCCAAATCATAAGGAATCAAATCCTTACATCTGATTTGACAAAGAAAAACATACTGATACTCCTCGCCGTCTGAATCAACATAGGTGGGGAAATCCATATCTTTGGGCAAATCGGGGTCGCCCCACCACTTGCTCTTCCCGAACAAGTTCGCATCTGCCTTGTGCAACTTGATTGATATTCCGTTCATGACTTCTTTTCTTTGGCGCAAAGATAATAACAGAACTATTTTCTCGTTTCATTTTTTAGAAAAAAAGACGAACGGCGGTTTTTCTCATTATTAATAGTAAATTTGCAGAAACAAAGAGAAAAAGCAACACATTCTTCGGTAAATCGCGATTCACTGATGCAACGGGCAAAGTGGTTATCATTAGTTACAGTATTGATTGTCAGTTTGATGGCAACAAGCATCCATCTCTTTGGACAGGAACCTGACCATATTATCACTCCTGTTATCGATTCGATATACAGAAACACGATAGACTACATCATTATCAAGAACGAACTGACAAGGCAACAGAACGAGATCATGCTCAAGGAGATGCAACTCGACAAGACCCTTAACGCTTTAAACGGTGCCAAAAGCAACATCACGCGGGAGAGGCGCGCCATCGAAAGCGAACTTGAAGTCATCGACCGCCATCTCGACTCCCTGATTCCACCCCGTCCGGAAGGCCCACATCCCAAACCCAACATCATCGACAGAATGTATCAGGAAGGCGTGAGCATCACTGGCAATTTCGGACTGAACCTGAATCAGTTGGCGCTGTCGAACTGGGCGGCGGGCGGCGAAACGTCATCCACCGGAAAGGCTTTTGCCAGCCTCGCATTTGTCTCGAAGAAAAGCCGAATCGAGCAGAAAGCCACTGGGGAATTCGCTTTCGGCATCTCGCGTTTCTCCGACAAACACATGGAGAAGTCGGACGACAAGATTGACCTCAGTTATGCCATCTCGAAAGGCGGCAACGACCCCGTCAAGTTCTCGATGGTATCGACTTTCAACACGCAGTTCGCCAAAGGCTTCTCTTACCCCAACGATTCCGTCGTGATATCCGGATTCTTTGCGCCAGCATATCTCACGCTGTCAGGTGGTTATACCTTCAAGACGAAAAAAGAGAATTTCCAGGCCTATATCAGTCCCTTGGCGGGAAAGGTGACTTTCGTCATGATTCAGGAACTTGCCGACCAAGGGAGATTCGGCGTCACTGCGGCACATTACGACGAAGACAGCGTCTGGATTCCAGGCGAAAACATCCTGGCAGCCTTGGGCGCCAACATCATCTTAGGTTACAAGCAAAAAATCGGTGACAACATCACCTTCAACACCGCTCTGAACACCTATTACAACTATTCCGAAGTTCGGGAAGACAAACTCCTCAAGGTGGATGTCAATTGGGAGACCACGACAAATTTCATTATCAACAAGGGCATAAAAGTGATTTTATTCGTACATTTGAAGTATGATCACAACACCACCTTCCCCGTCTATGAGACCATTGAAGGCGTTGAAACGGTCGTGGACAACGTCCCGAAACTCCAGTTCAAGGAGTCGTTGGGCATCGCGATAACCTATTCATTCTAACACAACACGCTAAAAATGAACATATTAGTAACAGGTTGCAAAGGACAATTGGGAACAGAAATCGGAAAGATTGCTGCTACAGATTCGATACACGAATGGCATTTCACCGATGTGGACACGCTCGACATCTGTGATGATAAAGCCGTTGAAGCCTTTTTCGACACGAACCACATCGAAGCCTGCATCAATTGCGCGGCATATACCGCCGTTGACAAAGCCGAAGACGAGCCTGTACTGGCGGAAAAAATCAACGCCAACGCACCAAGGATACTCGCAGAAGCCTGCCTGCGGCACAATGCGCTTCTGGTGCACGTCTCCACCGACTACGTTTTCGACGGACAAGGCCATAGCCCTTATAATGAAGATGACACGATCAATCCCGTTTCGGTATATGGCGTCACTAAAGCATTGGGTGAGAAGTTGATACGCGAAAGCGGATGCAACTACATCATCGTCAGGACGGCGTGGCTCTATTCCGCTACTGGCAAAAACTTCGTCAAGACCATGCTGTCGCTGGCCGAGACAAAAGACTGCATCAATGTGGTGTGCGACCAGAAAGGCAGTCCCACATGGGCTTTCGACCTCGCCGACATGATTGTATTCCTGGTCAACAGAAACGGCGACAAGCCCGTACACGAGACCTTCCACTACACCGATGAAGGCATCACGACATGGTACGACTTCACCATTGCCATCCTTGAAATAGCGGGAAAGAAATGCAAAGTCGAGCCGGTGACCACCGACCAGTATCCGACAAAGGCACACCGCCCCGCATACAGCGTGCTCGACAAGACCAAAATCAAGAACTACACAAAGAAAAACGTGCCTTTCTGGCGTGAGAGCCTGATCAAATGCATCGATGAACTGACACGTAATTCACAATGAGACAATAACCTGCAAAATCAACAAACAACAATGAGCAACATCGACCCCACAATAATCGAAAGAGCCAAAGGATGGCTCACCGACGAATTTGACGAGACCACAAGACGCCAAGTTCGCGACATGCTTGACAACAATCCCGACGAACTCGTCGACAGTTTCTATCGCAACCTTGAATTCGGGACTGGCGGATTGCGCGGCATCATGGGTGCCGGCACAAACCGCATGAACACCTACACCGTTGCCATGGCCACACAAGGTTTTGCGAACTACATCAAAAAGATGCATCCCGACCGTCAGGACCTCAGCGTGGCAATCTCGTACGACGGGCGCAACAACAGTCCTGAGTTCGCCAACATCACCGCCGATGTCATGTCGGCCAACGGCATCAAGGTTTACATCTTCGACTGCCTTCGCCCCACCCCGGAACTATCGTTTGCCGTGCGGCAGATGCACTGTCAGGCTGGCGTGATGATTACCGCATCGCACAACCCCAAAGAATACAACGGCTACAAGGCATACTGGGACGACGGCGGCCAACTGGTAAGTCCTCACGACAAGAACGTAATCGCTGAAGTCAACAAAATCGCCGACCTTTCCATGGTCAAAATCGAACGCAATCCGCAACTTGTCGTCACGCTTGGCGAAGACTTCGACAAGATTTATCTCGACAAGGTCATGGGACTCTCGCTGTCACTGGACCTCATCGCGAAGCACAAAGACCTGCGCATCGTTTACACGCCTATACACGGCACGGGACGCAGGCTCGTTCCTGAAATCCTCAGGATGAAAGGCTTCGAGAACGTCTTCACCGTTGAAGAACAGATGATTGTTGACGGCAACTTCCCCACCGTGAAGTCACCCAATCCTGAAGAGCCAGCCGCCATGGCGCTCGCCATCAAAAAAGCCGTGGAAGTCAATGCTGACCTCGTCATGGCCACCGATCCCGATGCAGACCGTGTCGGCGTCGCCGTGAAAGACGACGAAGGCAAATTCGTCCTGCTCAATGGCAACCAGACCGCAAGCATTTTCCTCTACTATCTGCTGACGCGATGGAATGAACTCGGAAAACTCACTGGAAAAGAATACGTTGTAAAGACCATCGTCACCACGGAACTGCTGTTTGCAATCGCAAAAAAATACAATGTGGAGCGTTATGATGTCCTTACCGGATTCAAATACATCGCAAGCAAGATTCTCGAACTGGAAGGCAAGAAACACTTCATCGGAGGTGGCGAAGAAAGTTACGGCTACCTTGCCGGTGAATTTGTCCGCGACAAAGACGCCGTGATTGCCACCAGCCTCATCGCCGAAGCCTGCGCTTGGGCTGCTGAACGGGGCAAGACGCTCTACCAGATGCTGAATGACATCTACAGCGAATTCGGACTCTATAAGGAAAAATTGGTGTCACTCACCAAAAAAGGCATCAGCGGAAATGAAGAAATCAAAGCCATGATGCAGAATTTCCGCAATACGCCGCCATCGGAAATCGTCGGATCGAAGATTATCGAAATCCGCGATTACAAGACGCTGCAATCCAAAGACATGAACACTGGCAAAGTCACTTCCATAGACCTGCCACAGTCCGACGTGCTTCAGTTTTTCACCGAAGACGGATCAAAAATCAGCATCAGGCCTTCGGGAACCGAACCCAAAATCAAGTTCTACTTCAGCATGAAAGGAAATGCCGAAGGCGACCTTGAGAAGGCGGAGAAAGCCCTTGACGACAAACTTGAACAAGCGGCAGCGCTTCTTGCCAAATAGTTTTCCATCAAGGACTACACAAAAAAAACGCTCAGAGATTCTGAGCGTTTTTTTATTGTCGTTTCGCGTTGCATCATTCGGCAGACTGATTCTGTACACGATTGATGGCGTCGATAGCAAGTTTGTAGTCCGGCTTGCGTTTCAGCACCTCGCCATAGATATCCATGGCTTGACTGTAATTGCCCATCTGTTCGAGCACGCGGCCTTTGTTGTAGAGCGCATCGACATAATCGGGGTTGCATGCCAAAGCACGGTTGAAATAATCCAACGCATTCTTATTGTCATTCAGACCGACGAAATAGACATAGCCCTTGTTAAAGAAGAGACGAGCGCTATCGGGTTGCGTCATGAGAAGCGTGTCGTAATGCTTCAACGCCTCTTCCGGATTGATTTCATCCTGGATGAACAAAGCCAATTCGTAACGGATGGACGCTTCGTAAGGGAACTTACGCACCGCATCTCTCAAAAAGCCTTCGGCCAACGGGTTATGTTGCGCGACATAAATGTTGCAGATTTCATGAACCGGGTCGAAGAAAGCATCATCCTGGTCACGGGCAATCATGAAGTTCTTCAATGCCGTGGTAGTATCGTGCAGAGCGACAAACATCATTCCTTTCACGAAATAGGCATTGGGATTATAATTGTTGATTGCCAACGCTTTATCCAAATAGCCTTTGGTAAGTTTAAAGTTCTGTTGAAGAAGGCTCAACTCGGCGAGTTTCACAAGAGGACGCGCGTCCTGCGGATCGAGATCTGCAGCCTTGGTCAAGGTGCTGGTGATGTTGGCATCGTCTCCAAGGAGATAGTACAAATCGGACAGCAACAGATAAGCGTCAATATTACGAGGATTGAGGGAAATGGATTTGTTGACATCCATCATCGCCATACCGACCTGTTCATTGCTCACATAAGCGCGAGCGCGATGCAGATAGAGGTTGGAATTGGTGCTGTCGGCCGCAATGGAATCCGATATTATGGCGATGACGGAGTCCATCCTCGTCATCGGAATCGTATCGTTTGCGGCAGCGTCATCCTTGTGACGACCTTTCCCTGTCGGGTCGCAAGCGACAAAGGTCAGAAAAAGGCAGAAGGCAAAGAGTAGTTTTTTCATCGTCATTTGTCTTCTTTAGCCAAGGCTTCAAAAATCTTTGTAGTAATTTCTTCTG
>CAYQND010000002.1:0-175911 GCA_964418895.1 uncultured Lentimicrobiaceae bacterium
ATGCCTTGATAAGGGCCAACCTCGGAATGAATACGAAAGGAATGGATGCGATGGAATATGCCGAGGCTTACAGCGAAGCGATGTGGATAGAAAACTTCCGGCTACGAAACCAAGCGGAACTGTTGGCGGCTATGTTCGGAGGGAAAAAAGGAAAGGGATTACATACCCTTATCATCTAACTTTTTGTCAAAAGAAGGAAAACAAGCCATAATAAACAAGCGAATCATAAATGTCAAAAGGCCGATAATGAAACCACCGAAAAATAAACCTCCAAGAATAGTAAAGAATATCATAGTCTTTTAGTTTTGAAAAGCATACAAAAGTAATGAAAAAATAATATGAGCGATCAAACAGTAAATATTTTCTTTCAGATTTCTGGCAATGCTAATCAGGTAATGAATGGCGTTACCCAAGCAAGCGAACAATTAAGTCAATCACTTACTAAAACGACAAATATTTTTAATGGTTTTAAAGGTGGTTTGGTCGTATTTCAACAAGCGTCACAATTAATTCAAGGATTAAAGAGTTCTATTGATTCCGCCATAGAACCGGGGATTAGTCTAAACACTTTGTTGCAAGATTTGAGTGCAATTACCGGCATAGCAGGCAAAGGCTTAAAAGAGATAGAAGGATATGCGCGTCAAAGTGCCAAGGCTTTTGGCGTGGATACTGCCGGAGCGGTAGAGAGTTATAAGTTGATACTTTCGCAACTATCGCCGGAAATTGCCAAAACGCCGAGTGCATTAAAGGCAATGGGTGAAAGCATTGCAACACTGAGTAAGACGATGGGAGGCGACACCACAGCGGCTGCCGAGGTGCTTACAACGGCCATGAATCAATTTCAGGTTTCAACGGTCAACCCGATAGCAGCTTCAAAAGAGATGGCTCGGATGATGAACGTGATGGCAGCAGCAGCCAAAGAAGGCTCTGCCGAACTTCCGCAAATAAAACAGGCACTTGAACAGGCAGGTATGGCTGCAAAAGGAGCCGGCGTGAGTTTTGAAGAGGCAAGCGTATATCTGGAAACTTTCGGAATAAGCAAGATGGCAATCAAAGATGCCAAATTCAATCAATCTGAAATGAAACTGTTTAATGTCATGCCGTTCACACTCACATTTGTAAGCGATGAAAATTATGACTTTTTAATCGAGGAGGGATAATGAAAGACTACCAATGTATTCCGGGTTGTGTTTCAACATATCGAATGGTGAAATCAGGGTTTGAGTTCACAAATTCGATTGTGAAATCAGCATTGGAATTGACGAAAATCCACTCTCCGCACTTCAAGGCGTTGGAGTTTACCTTTTCGACCATGAGGTTCTCAAAAGAATTGACTATCTGCACCCTGAAGTCGGCATTGGAGTTTACTACCTCCACGTTTCCATACAGCGGGATGCCGTTGCAGGTGCAGTTCTCTTTGTCAAAGACAGGCTCTTTGATAATTTCGGTGCTATCAGTAGCCGACAAGGCCATCAAGGCACATAAAAGCGCAATCAATAAATCAGCCATAGCTTAATAATTATGTTGATACTTCAATGTGAAATAAAAATCAAGAGCAAAAGTACGAATAAAACCGTAGCTTTCAACTATGTAAACAGCATAGAAGTAAAGACCTCGTGCGTCAAAGTGCCAACGGACGCTTGCAGGACATAGCACCTTTCGACATCGTGGTGAGCTACATCCCCGATGAAGGCGGCATCGTGGTTCACGACAAGCTACGCAACTGCCAGTTCAAGAAAAACGAACGCAGCTGGAGCGAAGGCGACACCAGCAAGACCGTTGACTTGGAACTTGCAGTGAGCCACATTGAATGGGGAAAATAACACTAATGGCGTAATGCTTACGCCCTTTTCAAAAAAACACTACAATGCAAAAAGAAATAGAGATAATGGTAAAAGACGGCGAGCGCGAACTCACCTGTAAGGTGCGACGCCCCGACGTGGCCACCATGAGCCGCGTGAACAAACTGAGCAAGACCGACGAGGTGCTGGCAGCACAAGAACTATTGAAAGGCTGCTGGGTAAGCGGCGACACCGAAATACAAAACGATGCCTACCTGCTGATGGCCGCCGTAGGCCAGATGGGGAAGCTACAGGAAGGGGTGACGGCTGAGATAAAAAACTTGTAGAGGCATTCGCCATAAGCACCGAAGGCAATGGAAAGCCCGAAGACGAGCTTATGAAGATGGATGCCTTGATAAGGGCCAACCTCGGAATGAATACGGAAGGAATGGATGCGATGGATTTTGCCAAAGCCTACAACGAAGCCTTATGGTTGGAAAGCTTCAGGCTGAAAAACCAAGCTGAACTGCTGGCGGCCATGTTCGGAGGAAAGAAGAAAGATTAATGAAGGTATTTGTTTAACGGATAAGGATAACCACTATTACCCGACTTACCTTTTAAAAACTCTTTTATTATTTTAATGATAACAATAAAGAATCCCAAGGCAGCAAGTCCAAAAATAATCCAGAAAACAATCGCTATAAGAAGCATAACTTATTTAGTTTGAGACAAAAGTAAATAAAAAAACACTATCATGTCAAGTAAAACAATAAATTTTACAATAAATCTTGATGGAAATGCTTATACAGGTTTAGCAGAAGTTGATAAGGCTATGCAAAGTGTAAATGCGACTGCATCTTCAACGTTAAAGTTTTTCGATAGGCTGAATCAAATCTCCTTTAAAATAAATAATATAGTTTTTGGCATTCAAAATGTTCAAAGTGCCATTGGTGGCATTACGCAAGTGGGAGCAAATGCCGAGTTGCAATTGATGAACATGAAGACCTTGTTTCAGGGCAATTCGGAAGCGGCTGCTGACATGTACAAACGCATCTCTGAATACGGTAAAGTGACGCTTGGGAGAAAGTTGGGTTAACGTGCCAAATAGTTTGGCCTTGCATCCTTTCTTTCATCAACGAAAAAGATGTAATAATCAGCATGTTCTTTGACAAAACGGATGGTAAATCTGGCTTTACTGCGGTCGGAAACAAAACGCCACTCACCACACTTTTGTGGAGTGTCGGTAGTTTTGAAAACGCATAAATCAGAAAACATTGACTTATCAACGATTTCAATGCGTAAGTCAACAGGTTCCAAAGGATTTGTTTCGACATAAACATCGCCGTAAGCTTCAAAGCTATGAGTTTGTTTCATGCCGCCCCAATCGTGCGCGACAGTTACATAACATCCGTCAATTTCAACTTCTTGCGCCTTGAGGCAAAGGAATGAAAACATAAAAACGAAAACAAGTAGGAGGTTTTTCATAGCGAAAGATTTCCGCAAAGATATATAAAACGAACCACGAAATTCATTAAGAGTCGTTCAGCATTAAACAAAAAGGGCGGAGAAACATCTCCGTCCTTTTTGTATGTAACCTGAATCATTCCTACTTATAAGAATTTGTCTTCCCCTTTAAAATAAGCACTTCCACAGCCTCGGCATTTGTTTCAAAGTAGGCTTTTCATTTGTGTTTATTTCTTCCATTTTTCTCTGTTTTAGTTGTTTGTGTTTAAAAAGTTGTATATTTGCGCACGAAAGTCGATGCGTTAGAATTCCTTGTTCTCCTTCGGCTTTTTTTTATTCATATTCAGTTATAGAATAAAGAAAGTGAAGGCCTGATTATAAATTGTTGTATTTGTCATTGTTTGGAAAAAGAACAACCAAGATCATTTTTACAACGATGACAATTATTCCAATCAATCCGGCAATTCCAATAAGAGCTCCAAAAAGCGACAACATGATTTGTGATATTTTGAATGCAAAAATAGCATAAATGATGAATAACAGTCAGTTAATTACAATTTTAATATTACCGGTTGGCTGATTCCGAGGGTGAAGGCAGGAGGAAGTGTTCGCCTGTGCGATGTGGACAAACCCGAAGGAAAATACTACGTCACCGGCGTGGAGATTGAATTTGGACAAAACGGCGCCAAAAGAAAGATTTCATTAGGAAGAAAGCTTGGTTAATAAAAACCGGCTTTATTTCGATCTTTTACAAAAAAGATGCTGCAATCTTCTCGCTCTTTGACATAATGGATGGTAAACTTAGCTTTATCGCGGTCTGTGACAAAACGCCATTCTCCACATTCTTTTGGTGTGTCGATGGTTTTAAAAACTCGATACGTTGATTCATCTTCGGTGTTGACAATCTTAACATAAAGGTCTATAGGTTGCTTTGGGTCAGTCTCTACAAAGACATCACCATAAGCCCAAAACGACGTACTGCTTCCTCTGTCCCAAGTATGATAAACTGTGATATAACATCCATTGATAACGGTTTCTTGTGCCTTTAAACACAAGAACGAATTGATAAAAATGAATATAAATAGAAGCTTTTTCATAATGATGAAGTTTCGAGCAAAGATATATAAAATGAACCACGAAATTCATTAAGAGTTGTTCAGCCTTAAACAAAAAGGGCGGAGAACATCTCCGCCCTTTTTTTCAAATCGCGCCGCCAGTAGCGTTATTTGCCCGATTTCCGGCGGTTGCATTCCCGACAGAGCATCTGGCAATTGTCGGCAACGGTCCGGCCTCCATCACACCAAGGCGTGATGTGATCGGCCTCCATCTGGTCCAAATCAAAGTGTTTGCCACAGCCTTTGCAAATGCCTTTCTGACGTTCATACGCTTCGCGTTTTGTGTTGTCGTCGAAAGAATATGTAAAACACATCTTTGCGATTGTGCCGGCATTAGGTGAATTGGATTAAAAATTACCTATAATCTTATTAATTTATGAGCATGTGCTCAATCCACAGATCGCTGAAATTCTCGCATACCGATTATTGTTCAAACGGCGTAATCACTCATTTATGAAGCCTAAAATTTGATTGTAAGACATAAATAAAACGCTATATAGAAATGCTTTCAAGCATTTTTGAACTCTCAGTCCGCATCTCAAACGACTTCTTTACTTGGTTCCCAATTGCTTCTATTGTTTGTTCATCTGGAAGATAAACTAAAACATTAGCCAAATCTGTGTCAGAAACATTTGGTATTGCCGCACCCGTTCGATACATCATCATTTGTTTCAAAAATAATTCGCTGCGCAAAAACAAGAGTAAATAGTATTCATTTATCTTTGGATTTCGTAAGATGCGAAATCCATTAGTACAAATATTCCCATCATTTTCGATAGTAACCAAAGCGGTCGCATGCTTCCTAGTTCCTACCGAATTGCCTGCAATGGCAGTTATGATATCGTTTTCCTTTATTTCATAAGAAGCACGGCTTGGTAATTCGAAAACGTGACAAGTTGTTGTATTAATAATTTCAAAAGAATGAGCATTAACATCCGATAATTCTACATAGTCAACAATCGTATTCTTATTTTTGAGTTTCTGACTTTTGTATTTTATAATATCAACGACATCCCCCAACCGAACAGATTTACCTGAAATTTTATTCAAGATATCCTGATTTTCAGGAGAATAGAAATCATAATCGAGACGCCCATTCAGTTCATTAAAATTAATTGAGAACGAATTAGCACTCTGTATCCGACCATCCTCTAAGAATTGATTATAGTTCGATAATACAGTTGAGAAATCTTCATCAACAATAAACTGACCATTGTTTGACAGAAATTGCCCGCTTGCGTCCTTTTTATAGACAGGTGTTCCATTTTTGTTACCTTGATACCCAATTTTTTTAACCTTTCCAAAAAAAAGCGGATATTGTTTTTGAATATTATTAGTCTCTTTTTGCAAGAAAAGCAAAGATGTCTTCACGCCAGTTCCAAAAGGAATAAATGTTTCTTGTGGTAAATTCACAACTCCAAGAATTCTAGCTCGCTGTTTCATGTAATATCTCAAATAATCCAAAGATGGGTTTTCAAAATGTCCATTTGGCAACACTATTGCCATTCTGCCACCTTCGCGAAGTAATTGCAAACATCTTTCAACAAACAAAATCTCCGTTGGTTGACCATTAGTTAATGACCGTGTTTTATAATAAATGTCATTCTTCCTTGACCATTTGTATCCTAAATCAAACTTTGATAACACCATCGGATCAGTAATTTTCCCAGCGGTACCAAATGGTGGATTTGTTAACAGTACATCAAACCCTGATAGATGATTATTCGTGTTTTCGGACAATACCAGATTCACAGAATCAATATCTTCTAACGAATTGGAACAAAAAATATTACTCTTAACATTTGCTTCAAGCAAAAATTTCATCTTAGATATCTTAGTAATATCCTTATTAATGTCCATACCAAAAATCATTTGAGATATTATTTGGGATTTCTCAACATTTTGGTTGTTGGCAACAATATGACGAAAAGCAGAATGCAAAAAGCCTCCACTCCCACAACAAGGGTCTATAATAGTTTCTCCGTATTGAGGATTAATCATTTTCACACAGAAATCAACTACGGGTTCTGGAGTAAAAAACTGACCCTTGCCATTCTTTTCATTGTGCGATAAGAATTTTTGAAAAGCTAAACCTTTTGCATCATTCGACGAATCTATGAGGGAGATACCTTGTAGTTTGTTTACAACAAAAGACAATGAAGCATTCGACAATTTGATAGTATCATCATTATCAAATATTTCCGAATACTCTCGTTTTGTCTTTTGGAAAAGTTCAGAGATTCTATTAGCAAAACAATTCATCAAACTATCCGACCTTATATTTTGAAACTCCTCTGCCGATATATAAAAAAGGTGCGAATAATTATTTTCATCATAGATTTTTATAAATAATACTTTAAGAAACTCATTCAATGTCTGCTGAGGCGACAATCCATCGTTAGCGTAAATGAAATCATGAATTTCTTCAAACCTTTTTAGAAGATTATCTTCCGTTTTTAATTCAATATCAAATAATTGCATAAATCACATGTGTATTATCATATTTGTGACAAAGATAATGCACATTTGTGATGTTTTCAACAATTATCTTCTATCTAATTGTGTTTCGTCTAATTTTCTCGGTTTTGGTTTGGTTTCCATGATACATTCTTGCAAATCATCATACCACGGTTTCAACAATTTATGCCTCTTGAAATCGTCTTTTTTTGTCAATATGTCAATTGTATAATTCTGTTGCAAATGATTTGGAGCCTTAGCCTGATGATTCAAATCCTGACTATTCACAAATACAAATTCATGTTTGCCTGTACGTAGAAACAAATCTAAACATAAGATATTAAATTCTGTAACTAAAGGGCCGGTGCTTTCTATACCTAAATTGTCAATTCTTGAAGACGGCATGTGGGTTTGTAACAATCTAATCGGAGCATTCAAATTCCAATATGCATCTTCTGAAAACATATCATCAGGATACTGATCAAGCCATTCCATTACTTCTTCGTTTGATTTCCATAAACTAGACAAATCAGGGATACCCGGACCTGGATTGCTTGCTGACCATCTAAAAACAGGAAACTTCGCACCTTTATGACTACCCTTCCAATTTTCTTTGGCTCTATTATATGAATTTAACCCCTTATTATATATACTAATCATATGATTATCCCTATCAACTGAATGTGAAATTAAGAAATGCAAGCATGTTGTCTTGTTTGTAAGATTTGATCGTTTTTCTGCGTTCGATTTGACGCTCTTACATTCCACAACTAACCACTCGTCTTTTTTGTTTCTTTTATTGCGAATATAGAAGTCTCCTCTTGCATCTTCACTCTTTGCATCATATCCACCTTCCGGCTTTTCTTTGATCCTCATAACTTCAAAGCCTTTTTGCTCAGCATATTGTTTAAACAGTTGTTCACTTAACGAACCCAACAAATAGCCTTCGGCACTTGGACTTGATTCTAAAACTTTATGAAAAGTATTTTCATCAATTCCAAACTTCCTTTTGATATAATCATTCAAGTTTTCCATATTGTTCTACTTTTTTAAACATATCACTAATAGATATTTCGAAATAATTTGCTAATTTTTCAATCATTTCTATTGAAACTTTTCGAGTCCCTTTTTCAATATCACCAATATAGGTTCTATCAATATCAGCATCTAAGGCTAATCTTTCTTGAGATATGCCTTTTTGTTCTCTTAATGAGCGAATTACCAAACCGAATTTTTGTTGAATTTTCATTTTGTGAAATTCGATAATTGTTGACAATTGTACAACGGACATTAGTCCTCATAAACAATATTATTCAGCAAAACAATAAAATATGAGATAATGATGAGTTTAGCAAAAGCACTCGACAAGCGCGACGGCGAAAAAATGAAGACCTATATCAGTTTCAACTACATCTTCTAAGACGATAGAGAAAACACAATTGAAAAAGGGCGGAGAGACATCTCCGCCCTTTTTTTTATATAATCATGTCCTCTGCAATCAGAACAACTTGTTAAGGTTCAGGCTGACGTACTGACGGCGCAACTTCTTCTTGAACGCCCAGCGCACGTCGGAAATGTAGCGGCGCAGCAGTTCGAGATAATCGATGAACAGGTCGTATGAGAAGAACAGCAGCGCTGTGCCCGCCAATGCCCAATACCATGGCAGCAGACAGAACAACACGGCCGTGCCGGCAATGACTACAATCGGGAAAATGACGAAACGCACGCCGAAAGTGACCGTATTGGAGAAAGCCTTGTCCTTGAGTTTGCCTTTGATGATTAGCGAAGGGATCCATACCACGGCGTTCACCGCTGCCGAAGCGATGAAATAGGGCGCTCCCAGAATGATGAGCAGCAATTTCCAGAGTGAGTTGACCAGTGGATATTTCTTGGCTGTGGACATCACGGAAATGCGGTTTTTCACACGCTCTTTCGCAAAATCGTTGACCCGTTGGAAAAGTTCCTTAGCCTCTTCGGGTTTCTCCTCTCTGAACTTCAGCACCTTCTCGACCGTCATGCGGTTGCGAAGCATCTTCTTGTAAAGTCCGCCGGCGCGTTTCTCGTTCTTCATCTTCACAATCTCCCAAATGGCGTCGTAATCCTCGTCGTCGGGGATGAAGGTGAACAGTTCGGAAATATCCTTGTAGAGCATCTCCTTGAGTTGGTTCATCAGCACGGCCTCGTTATCCTCGTGGCTGTTGTTGATGAATTCCGTCACGTTGATGGCTTTGCCGAAATTGACCAGCGCCGTAGTGCGGAAGCGGAAATAATCGCCATATTCGATGGCGGTCGGGACGATATAGACCGGCTTGTCCTTTCCGAACTGCTCGTTTGCGTTGAGCGCGATGTGGAAGATTCCCTTGCTCAGATGAAGCAGCGAATGCTTGGTGCGGTGCTGCCCTTCGGGAAACAGATAAAGGCCGACGCGGTCGTGAATCACATCGACAGCCTTTTCGAGCGGCTCAGCATTGTTGCGGACGGCCGCCACGCCATTGCGGATGCGGAACAAGGGCAATATCCGAAGGAAATTGAGTATCTTGGCGATATAGGGATTCTTGAAGATGTCGCCGCGTCCCATGAACACCTTTTTGTGATGGCTCGTGGCAAGCATCACCATGGCATCCATCATCGTGTTGCTATGGTTGACGCCAAAAATCATCGACCCGTCTTTGGGAAGGTCCTTGGCGCCATGCACTTCGAACCTTCTATAAGCACGACGCGCATGCAAGTCCACATAAGGACGCAGTACCGAATATATATAATCGTTATCCTGAACCTTTTTTGTCATATTACGGGATATTAGTGACGCACAAAAGTATGAAAAATCAGCTTCGCAATGTGGTAATTTTAACTTAACCGCCAAAAACACGATTTGAAACAACTTGTTCATTCCCAAAGAGATATCCGCCTTGTTGTTATTATACTGATATTCAGAATATTATGTAAAACGCTGAAAATTAATCACTCACATTAAATCTATTTTGCGTATCTTTGCAACTTTAATGCATCATCAGCATGAAAGTCAATAACATCATCGGGATATTCCTGTTTTTGATTTTACTTGTCGGTTGCAACGGAAAAATCAACATAGGCAAGGACAAAAGAAAGGCTTCCGAATCTGACTCGCTTACTACACTTGAACGGATTCAGCAGCGCGACACACTGATAGCGGTCACCGACTGTAGCGCCATCAACTACATCACCAGCCAAGGACGGCCATCCGGCTTCCAATACGATTTGCTTCACAACTTGTGCAACAAGTTGGACGTCATTCTCGACCTCAGGGTCAACGATAACATAGACTCCTGTTACAAGATGCTTGAATCGGGCGACGTCGACATCCTCGCCACCGCGGTAGGCATCACACGCGACAACAAGAAACGGTTCCTGATTTCCGACCCCATCATGACGCAACGCTACATTCTGGTGCAGCGGCTGCCGAAGCGCTGGCACGACATGTTCACGGGAAATGAAATCGAGTCGGACTTGCTCCGATCCACCCTCGACTTGGCTCAGCGGACGGTTTACGTGCCCAAAAGCAGCACATTCGTCACGATGCTGCACAACATCTCCAACGAAATCGGCGACACCATCTACATCGTCGAAGTGGATTCGCTGAACAGCGTGGACCTCATCCAGATGGTGGCCGATGGAAAGATTGACTACACCATTGCCGAAGAACACATCGCCAAGATGTCGGCAAAGAACAATCCCGAGCTCGACATCAAGCTCCCTATAAGTTTTGAACGGCAGACGGGATGGGCCATGCGCAAGAGTGACAACGACTCGACGCTGCTCCTCGCCGTGAACGACTGGCTGGGCGAATTCAACAAACGTCAGCTCAGACGCACCTTCAACAAATACTTCAAAGGAGAAAACAACATTCTGGCCAACTTCAAGGGCAAGCCTGGCGACCGCATCTGCGAATACGACAACGAAATCAGAAAAGTCGCCAAAAACATAGGCTGGGACTGGCGTCTGCTCGCGTCGCTGATATACCATGAATCGCGCTTCAACGAAGACCTCATGAGTTCGCGAGGCGCCTACGGCCTGATGCAACTCATGCCAGTAGTGATGGACAAGTACGGCATCGACTCCAGCTCCTCACCCGCCGAACAGATTGCGGCAGGCGGCAAACTGCTGAAATACATCGACAACGCGCTGCCCGCAAGCATCACCGACAGCGCCGAAAGGAAGATGTTCGTGCTCGCCGCCTACAACTCCGGCTTAGGTCATGTGCTCGATGCGAGACGCCTCGCCGAGAAGTACGGCAGAGTCCCCGACACCTGGACCGACAACGTCGACTACTTCATCCTCAACAAATCAAAAGCGCAGTATTACAAAGACACCCTCTGCCGAAACGGCTATCTACGCGGCACGGAGACGTACGATTTCGTTGAAAACGTCCTCGACCGCTACGAATACTACAAGGCGACAGTGAAAAAATAATCAAGATGAAAAAAATCAAGCATCTGCTAATCATAGCGTTAGTTCTTATCTCGACAACAACATTCTCACAATCGTTTAATGGCGGATTGCTTGGCGGCGTGACGGTCTCTCAGGTAGATGGCGACACGTATTCAGGCTACCACCAGATTGGCGGCACTGCCGGAGCTTATGTCAACCTGCCGATGTCGGACTATTTCTCGATGCAGATGGAACTGAAATATTCGATGTTCGGCTCGCACTCCGATGTGAAAGAGGAAGAACTGGGACACAACCACTACAACCTGCGCCTTCATTATGCCGAAGTGCCTCTCATGATAAGGTACAACCTCGGCGGCGTCAACATAAACGGAAAGTCTCTCGACAAAATCAACGTCGAAGCCGGCCTCAGCCTTGACTTCCTGCTGGATTACAGCGACAAGACGAACTACTCCGTGAACGAGACGGCGCCATGGTGTTTCTTTTCTGTGACAGGCAACGTGGGAATGCATTTCGACGTCACCGACCGCCTCGGCATCGGCGTGCGTTCGATGAATTCCATCACGCCCATACGTCTTCGCGGCGAATCGCCAAGCCTGCTCTACGGCCATTACTACAACATAGCACTGCAAGCCGTGGTGACGTATAACATTAAGGCATCTGACAGATACTGAGTTTTCTTAAAAAGGGAAAACGCGTCTTCACGCGTCCAGGAAGTCGATGTTGCGCTTCAAGCCGGCGAAACCGGCACGCTGCACCGCGGACTTTTCAAATAGCATTTTGAACTTTTCTTCATCAAGCCTACGCCAATCGGCCTTGCGCATGGACATCAGCTCCGGCGAGGGATGAAAAGCAGGGTCGGTCTGTGCCACCGAAAAACGGTTGTAAGGACAGACGTCCTGACAGATGTCGCAACCATAGATCCAGTCGTGAAACGCCGACTTGTCTTCGGCTTCCAAGCCGCCTTTGTATTCAATTGTGAGATAGGAGATGCACTTCCTGGCGTCGATGACGAAAGGCGCTTTCAAGGCTCCTGTCGGACAAGCGTCGAGGCAACGGGTGCAGCGTCCGCAACGGTTTGTGATGACTTCATTTCTGCTTTCGAGGGCAAGCGGAAGGAAAAGATGCCCGACGAAGAAAAACGAGCCTTTCTTGGGATGGATCAGCATGGTGTTCTTGCCGATGAAACCCAATCCGCATCGCACAGCCCAAGCCCTGTCGAGCACGGGAGCCGAATCGACGAACATCCGCGCCCCTTCCATCGGGCCGCACACGGTCTCGATGTAATCCAGCAACAGCTGCAACCTGTCCTTCATAACCTGATGATAATCCGTTCCGTAAGCGTACTTGGCAATCTTGAAGTTATCCTCGGCAGGCAACATCTTTTCGGGAAAATAATTGCAGATGACGGTCACTATGGATTTGGTGCCTTCCACGAGAAGACGTGGGTCGTAACGCTTGTCCTTGTTACGGTCGAGATAGGACATCGCGCCCTCGCAGCCTTCCGCGAGCCACTGCTCTACCTTACGGGAGTCGTCGCTCAGGTATTCCGCCGAGGCAACGCCACAATCCGAGAAGCCAACTTCCTTGGCCCGCTTGATGATCTGATATGTGATTGTGTCGTCCGGCATAAAAAAAGCCTGCCCATTTGAGCAGGCTAAAAAATAATGCTATGAAAAAAATCAAAATGGCGCAAACGAGACGCCAACCGACAACGGCGTAATTGCAGGGCCGTTGGTGCCCACTGTAAACACACGTGAAAGCTGGTAGGAGGCGTAAGCGCTCACCCACTTGTAGCCCACGCGCAACGTGGTGGAATAGGCATAACGTTCTATATTGCTAATGCCACAATACTTTTCGCGAATGGTGACATCATCATCGTTGACATCGATGAATTTCGACTTGGTGCTAAGCATGACGCCGAACTTGAATCCGACACCGATTTTCCATGCGTCGTTGATGCGGAAACGCAGTTCCAGAGGAACTTCAGCATAGGTAGGATTAATCTTGTAACGCTTGAAGTCATCATCATCAGCATATTGCGTGAACGTGAGCTCCTTGGCATAAGGATCGTCGATGCGGCTGGTGGAATAGTAGTTGTGCGTGCTCAAGCCAAGACCTACGGCGACAGTGTTGCTCTTGCTGTTGCCCAACGGCAGATTGTAAGTCAACGAAGTGCTGAAACCGGGATTGATGGTTCCTGCATTCCAGTCGTCGGTGGTTTGGAGTTGGAAATCCTGAAAGAGGTCAAAAGTGACCGTGACCTTTTTGTCGGTCTTGTCGGATATCAGCTGCGCATACGATGCAACCGAGAACACGAGTGCAAGTATGGTGATAATTGCTTTCTTCATTACTTTGTCTTTCGATTAGTAACGGCAAAAGTAAGAAAATATTTTGAAGCCCGCCCTTTTCTGCGATAATGATGCAAATAATGGCGGCATTAAGGATTGCTTAAGGATGAAGAAGTATGCTGATTGTCAGTCCTTCGCCGTGATTTGAGCGCGTTTGTCGAGCAGTTCGTCGATTTCGGCGTCGGACAGCTCCGGATTTCTCAGCGCGTTGTCGATGGTTTCAAGCATGGCCTTGCGACGGTCTTCGGCATTGTCGATATGTTTCAGTTCCTTTTCCTTCTCGGCGACGATTTCTGTGGCCGAAGCAGGCTCGGATTCCAAGGCGTCAGGACCTAACTGAAGGCGCAACTGACTGACCAGCGACGAGATAATCTGTTTTGTGAACGGATCCACGTTGGACATCTCGACTTTCATCTCGTCCTTCACGTCGTCAAACTGCGACATGAACTGTTTCAGCTGCTCCAGCTGTGCAGGGTCAACGCCGGGGATGTCGCCAACAGACTCTTTCTCAAGCAGTTTCTTGAAAAGCTTGAAAAGGTCTTCCAGTTCCTTGTTGAAATTTTCGTCTTCCATAGTCAATCAATATTTTTGTCAGTCCTGCTACATTGGCATCTTTCAGCCATAAACCTTGACTGTCAAAATCCGTTCCCAAATGCAAAGTTATGCGTTTTTTGCAATATCGTCTGTCAGAATGACAAAATTTAAGTTTTCTCTTGGGCGATTCATGTTTTTTAACGAATATTGCAACTGAATACGTTGGCAAGACTCCGCAAGGAGAATCTTGTCTTGTTGCCTTTAACAATATGGATTTCAACACAATAAAAATACAGATTGGAGAGAGCATGGCATGGATCAATCTTGACCGTCCCGATGTCAGGAATGCCATGAATCCCGCCATGATCAGCGAACTCACCGAGGCTTTCGACTGGCTTGACAGCCGCGACGACATCAGGGTCGTCATCCTCAACGGCAACGGCAAAGCGTTCTGCGCCGGAGCCGACATCGGCTACATGAAAGAAACTGCCGGATACGACCACGACGAGAGCATCCGCGATGCGGAAAGGCTGTCGAAACTGTTTCAGACGATTTATTTCTGCAACAAAGCCGTCATCGTTGACGTGCACGGCGCCTGCATGGGCGGTGCAAACGGCATCATCGCCGCCGCCGACATCGTCATTGCCGAAAAGGACACCACATTCGCCTTCTCGGAAGTCACATTAGGTCTGGTGCCTGCCACCATCTCGCCATTCGTGATGCAACGCTGCGGCATGAGTGTCAGCAAGGAACTCATGCTCACCGGACGCCGTTTCAGCGCCGAAGAAGCCCACAGTTTCGGACTTGTGAATGCCGTCGTGGATGCCTCCGAAATGGTGGACACGGAACGCCATTACATCGACCTTTTCCTGCAAGCCTCGCCGGATGCCATCGCGGAATGCAAGGACTTGCTGCGACTGGAAAGCGACCTGAACGACAGGCTCAGCCCCCTCTTCCGCCAGACTTCGGAAATTATCGCCGGCATCCGCAAATCGGAATCAGGACAGGAAGGCATGGCGGCTTTTCTTGAAAAGAGAAAGCCGAAATGGAGAATATGAAGCTTCGTTATATGATTTTGCGACTTGTCGCGTTATCAATAAATGTAGAATTACAGCATGAACAGCAAGAAAATATATAAAGTCCTGATTGCCAATCGTGGAGAAATCGCGGTGCGCATCATCAGAACACTTCATAAACTGCATATCGCTTCGGTGGCCGTGTATGCCGACGACGATTCCAAATCGCTGCACCGGCGTCTTTCCGACGAAGCCTTTTCGTTGGGTTCGGGAAGTCTCGAAAACACCTATCTCAACATCCAGAAGATCATCGATGCCGCCCTTGACACGGGTGCCGATGCCATACATCCCGGATACGGCTTCCTGTCGGAATGTCCGGAATTTGCCGAAGCCTGCGAGGCCAACAACCTGATTTTCATCGGTCCCGACGCGCAATCCATACGGCTGATGGGCAACAAGATAGAATCGAGAAAGATTGCCATCGCGAATGACATTCCCGTGGCTTTCGCCCTTACGGGAAGCATAGCCGACATCCTGTCGCAGAAAGACAGACTTCCCTATCCCGTGCTCATCAAGGCGGCAGCCGGCGGCGGCGGCAAGGGAATGCACATCGTCAGCAAGGCCGATGACCTACAGCCCGAACTGGAACGCGCCTCGCGCGAAGCCAAGAAGTACTTCGGCGACGGCACCGTGTTCGTAGAACAATACATCCGCAATCCGCGCCACATCGAAGTGCAGGTGCTCGCCGACCATTACGGCAACGTCATACACCTTCACGAGCGCGAATGCACCATACAACGGCGCTATCAGAAAATCATCGAGGAATCGCCATCGCCGACGCTGACGGACGAAAAACGCCAACAACTTTTCGACACCGCCATAAGACTTTGCAAGGCAATACATTACAATAACGCTGGCACGATGGAATTTATGGTTGACAAAGACCTGAATTTCTATTTCCTTGAGATGAACACCCGCATCCAAGTGGAACATCCCGTCACGGAACTGTGCACCGGCATCGACATCGTCGAGGAGCAAATCCGCATCGCACGAGGCAAGGAAATGGGCTACACGCAAGACAGCATCAGCACTTCAGGCCACGCCATCGAACTGCGTCTTTATGCCGAAAATCCCGAAAACGACTTTCTTCCCACGCCCGGCATCATCACTGCCTATCACGAACCGCAGATGCGCGGCGTCAGAATCGACAGCAGCATTGACGGCAAATGCAAGATTTCGCAATCGTACGACCCGATGATAGCCAAACTGACCTGCCACGCCAAAGACCGCCAGAGTGCCATAGAGACTGCTCAAAGGGCGCTCAACGACTTCATCATACAAGGCATCACCACCAACAAGGCTTACCTGTGGGAAATTCTCAAAAACGAGGATTTCAGGAACAACAACATCGACACCGCTTTCTGCTCCACGCATAAGGAAGAACTGCTCCACGCCCTGCAACAAAGCCGCGAGAGCGTCAACATCAACGATGTCATCGCCGCTTTCCTGATGTTCGACTTGTTCAAGAATCAGTTCCGCAATCAGACTTCCAACGTGTGGGAGGAAATAGGCTATTGGCGCTATACCATGCGCCTGACCGTGAACATCGAAGGCAAGGACTTTCCCGTGTCCATCAAAAGAACACAGCAAGGCAAAATAGAAGGTGTGGCGGAAACGCCCTTCACCGCCGAGTTCATACAGTGCAACAACAACCAGATGAAAATCCAGTTGAACGGTCACACCGAAAACGTCTATTGTTCCGTCAACGAGGATAACATGACGATGGTGAACTTCCACGGACTTAATTTCACCTGCAGCCGCAAGGACCAACTGAACGACAACTACGACTACTCGCACAAGGATGAAATCAACGGCATGCTGAACCTTATCGCTCCCATGCCTGGCAAAGTGGTGAAAATCAATGTGAAAGAAGGCGAACAGGTGCGCTGCGGAACCGTGATGGTCATCGTGGAAGCCATGAAGATGGAAAATGCCATCACCGCTCCCATTCAGGCTCGCGTGAAGAGAATCAACGTCAAGGAAGGCGATATGGTGGATAACAAGACACAACTCGTCGAACTCGACAAGGAGTAGCGCGTCATTGGATAACATAAGTGATTGATATACAATAAAAACAAACATAATGGACTTTGACCTGACAAAAGAACAGAACGAACTTCGGGAACGCATCAGGGCTTTTGCCGAAAAAGAAGTGAAACCCGTTGCAAGATATAACGACGAAAATCAGCATTTCGACGTCGATCTGACCCTCAAGATGGGACAGAACGGACTGCTCGGCATGACCGTTCCGAAAGAATATGGCGGACAAGGATTGGACAACCTCAGTTACATCATCGCTGTGGAAGAACTGGCCCGCATTGACGGTTCCACCGCCGCCACCATTGCCGCCGACAACTCGTTAGGCATAGGCCCCATCAAAGACTACGGCACGGAAGAGCAGAAACGCAAATACCTTCCACGGCTCTGCAAAGACAGACTCTGGGGCTTCGGCCTCACCGAACCCGATGCAGGCTCCGACTCGCGCGGCACCAAGACAAAGGCCAAGTTCGACGGACAACAATGGCTGCTGAACGGCGAGAAAATCTTCATCACGAACAGCGCCACGCCAATCACGTTGGGCACCAGCGTGCAAGCCATCTCTGGCAACAAGGACGGCAAGCCCGAATTCACCGCCTTGCTCGTGGAGAACGGCACGGAAGGTTTCAGCCAGACACCCATGAACGACAAGATGATGTGGCGTGCTTCGAACACGGGAAGATTGGTTTTCGACAACGTCAGGCTTCCTGAAGAGTGCATCCTCGGCAAGCCCGGCGAAGGCTCGCACATGATGCTCTCCACCCTCGACAGCGGCCGTCTTTCCATCGCCGCCATGGGTCTCGGTTGCGCACAAGGCGCCTATGAAATGGCCCTCGCCTATTCCGGACAACGCGTGCAGTTTGGCAAGGCGATAAGCAAGTTTCAGGCCGTCGCTTTCAAACTGGCCGACATGGCAACGCTCATCGAAGCCGCCCGCGGACTGCTCTACAAAGCCTGCTGGCTGAAAGACCAGCACCGCCCTTACGGCAAGGAAGCCGCCATGGCGAAACTGTACTGCTCGGAAGTCGCCGCCAAGGTCTGCGACGACGCCGTGCAAGTGATGGGCGGTCACGGACTGCTCAAGCAATACGACATGGAACGCTTCTATCGCGACCAACGCATTCTGCAAATCGGCGAAGGCACTTCGGAAATACTCCGTCTGGTCATCTCGAGAGCAATAGGATGCTGAAACACCACCAACCGCGAACGGACATGAGTCCTAATGCGGCAAGAACTGTTTAAGAAAATCGCAAACTCAATAATAAACACATGACATACAAACAATTACCAATTATTGCCATTGTGGCCATTCTGGCTACGGCATGCACTCCCAAGACAACGGAAAACGACAATGCCGCTGATGCTAATGCCAAACGTCTCTCGGACAAGTACGCGCAGGTGACCTTGACATCCGACATCAGCAACCTGAGCGACAACGAAAAACAGATGCTGCCATTGCTGTTTCAAGCGGCCGACATCATGAACGACATTTTCTGGCGCGAAAACTACGGCAACAAGGATTCCCTGATGGCGAAAATCACCGATCCCGACAAGCAGTTGTACGCCAACATCAACTACGGTCCTTGGGACGGCCTCGACAACGAGAAGCCCTTCATCGACGGCGTTGGCGCCAAGCCGGCAGGAGCCCAGTTCTATCCTCAGGACATGACCGCCGAAGAATGGGACGCCTTCGCTGATCCGAACAAGGCAAGCCAGTACACCATGATTGTCCGCGACGAAAACGGCGCCTTGAAATGCGTGTGGTATCATGAATATTTCGCCGAACAGATCGAGAAGGCCGCGAAGTTGCTGGAACAGGCTTCGCAACTCGCTGGAGACCCTGAATTTGCCAATTATCTGAAACTCAGAGCAACGGCATTGCGCACCGACGATTACTTCGAGAGCGACATGCGCTGGATGGACGTGCGCAACAACAACATCGACATGGTCATCGGCCCTATCGAGAACTACACCGATGCGCTCTATGGCATCAAGGCATCGCACGAAGCCTTCATCCTCATCAAGGATCAGGAATGGACCAAACAGTTGGCCCGTTACGCCGCCTTTGTCCCCGAACTGCAAAAACAACTACCTGTGCCTGAGAAGTACAAGGCCGAGAAACCTGGCGCCGATGCCGACCTGGCAGTCTATGACGTGGTGTATTACGCCGGCGACTGCAACGCCAACGGCAAGACCATCGCCATCAACCTGCCCAACGATGAACGCGTGCAGTTAGAGCGCGGCACCCGCAAACTTCAGTTGAAAAACGCCATGAAAGCCAAGTTCGACGCCATTCTGGTGCCCATCTCCAACATCCTGATGACGCCCGAGTCTGCCGCACACATCAAATTCGACGCCTTCTTCGCCAATGTGATGTTCCATGAAACGGCACACGGCATGGGCATCAAGAACTCCTTGGACGGCAAAAGCACGGTGCGCGCCGCACTGAAAGAACAGTATTCCGCCATCGAAGAAGCCAAAGCCGACGTGCTCGGACTTTATCTCATTACCAAACTTGCCGAAATGGGAGAATACACCACCACCGACATCGTGGACAACTACGCCACCTTCATGGCCGGCATCTTCCGTTCGGTACGATTCGGAGCATCAAGCGCACATGGCAAAGCCAATATGCTTACCTTCAATTATTTCCAAAAAGAAGGCGCCTTCACTCGCAACGAAAACGGACAATATGCCATCGACTTCGACAAGATGAAAATCGCTGTCGAGAAACTGGCAGGCGAAATCCTTATCCATCAAGGCAACGGCGACTACGAAGGCGTGAAGAAATGGATTGAAGAAGACAGTGTCATCAAGGGCGACCTTCAAGGCGACCTCGACCGCGTCAACGCCGCCGGAATCCCTGTGGACATCTATTTCAACATGGGTCCCGACGTCCTGCTGAAGTGACATCACGACCTCATGAAACGAGAAACAATCTGCTGCGATGGCGGCAGATTGTTTTTTATGATTTCTAAATACAAGGAAGAAGAACACGATACATCCATTGCGACTCTTGCCCCTTGAACGGAATTGAATTTGAAAGAAATGTGTTATCTTTGCGGCTCAATTTGAACAAATTAATAGTAACCAATAATTTAAAGTGTTAGTAATGAAAAAAATACTTGGAATCATGATTCTTGCCGTCCTTATGTCGATAGGCAAGGTGTACGCCGATGAAGGCATGTGGCTCCCGATGTTTGTCGAGAGATTGAATTACGTCGATATGCAGAAGATGGGTTTGCAACTCACTCCTGAAGAACTTTACAGCATCAACCACAACAGTCTGAAAGACGCCATCGTAGGTCTGGCCGACGAAGATCGCCCGCGCGGATTCTTCTGCACCGGCGAAATCGTCTCGGAACACGGCCTGCTGTTCACCAACCACCACTGCGGATACAGTTCCGTTCAGAAACTCAGTTCCGTTGAATACGACTACCTGAAAGACGGTTTCTGGGCCAAGGACTATTCCGAGGAACTGCCAGCCGCCGGCATGACGGCATCTTTCCTTGTCCGCATGGAAGACGTCACCAAAGTCGTGCTCGACACGGTCACTGACGCCATGGATTTTGAAACCCGCAGCAGAGCCATCAACGCCAAAATCAAGAAACTTGAAAGCGCCGCTTCGGAAAACGGAAAATACAATCCCGTCATCAAGGGATTTTTCGAAGGCAACGAATACTACATGTTTGTCTATCAGGTCTATACCGACGTTCGTCTTGTAGGAGTGGCCAACTCTTCTATTGGCAAATTCGGCGGCGACACCGACAACTGGATGTGGCCCCGTCACACCGGCGACTTCTCCATTTTCCGTGTCTATTCCGACAAGAACGGCAATCCTGCCGCCTATTCCAAGGACAACGTGCCGTTTACGCCAAAACATTTCCTACCCATCAGCCTCGATGGCGTTAAGAAAGACGACTTCACCATGATTTGGGGTTTCCCGGGAACGACGGAACGCTACATGTCGTCTTACGGCATCAACTATAACGTGGACACCTTCTATCCCCTCATCATCGACATTTTCGGCAAGGAACTCGAAGTGATGGACGAATACATGCAAACCGACGACGCCATCAACTTGATGTACGCCGACAACCATGCAGGCCTCGCCAACACTTGGAAGAACTTCATCGGACAATGCAAGATGCTGCGCAAGAACAAGGTCGCCGAGACCAAAATCGCCATGGAAGATGACTTCACCAAATGGGTCAACGCCAAAGACAGCCGCAAACAGGAATACGCCAACGCACTGCCGAACCTCAAGAACGCCTACAGCGACCTCGGCAAGGTGGCAAAATACATCTATTATCCTAACTTCGTCGCCAATCTGGGCGCGGCAGGCATAGCAGGCCAGTTCGCTTCCTACTATGAGGCTGTGAAGAGCAAGGACAAGGACGCCGAAGCAGCAGCCCTCGAGGCACTGAAACAAATCGACGTCGACGCCCTGTTCCAAGGAACGGACGAGAAAGTCGAGAAGAAGACCTTCGCCGAAATGCTGAAACTCTACAGAAACGCCTTCGACGCTGCTGAACTTCCTGAAGTCTATACCATCATCGACAAGAAATTCAAGGGCGACATCGACGCCTTCACAGATTACGTTTACGAAAATTCCGTCTTCGCCAACGCTGCAAGACTGAAAGCCTTCATCGCAAAACCAAGCGCCAAGACCATCGGCAAGGACTATGCCTACATAATGAACACCTCCATGATGCAACAACTCATGAGTAATGTTCCGGCATACCGCAAAGCCATGATGGCGGTCAGCGAAAACGACCACATCTTCGTCAAAGGCCTCCGCGAATATTATGCTGAAACTCAGCCTGGAAAGAGCCTCTATCCCGACGCCAACTCGACGCTGAGAATGAGTTACGGCTCCGTGCAGGACTACCAGCCTGCCGATGCAGTGCACTACGACTACATCTGCACCGCCAACGGCATTCTGGAGAAATATGTTCCTGGCGACTATGAATTCGACGCCCCGAAACGCCTCATCAACCTTATTGAAAAGAAAGACTTCGGCCCTTATGCTGACGAAAACGGCGAACTGGTCGTGTGCTTCCTTTCGACAAACGACATCACCGGTGGCAACTCGGGCAGCCCTATCATGAACGGCAAGGGTGAACTTCTCGGCCTCGCCTTCGACGGCAACTGGGAAGCCATGAGCGGCGACGTGAACTTCGAACCTCGTCTGCAACGCACCATCAATGTTGATATCCGCTACGTGCTCTTCGTCATCGACAAGTACGCTGGCGCTACCAACATCATCGACGAACTGGAGATTCACCAATCCGAACCACAGCCCATCCGCACAGAGACGGTTGAAGCGAAGAACTCCTGAGATTTCAGGCTTTAATCACAAATGAAAAACGGCTGCAAATGCAGCCGTTTTTTTTTGTTTATATCAGACAGAAATCAGTCAAGCAAACGGAAGGCGTAGGAATAACGCAGATAGACGTCAAACATGATGTCATACACATAAGGCGTGTAATGCGTGAAACTGGTTGCCGTAAGGTCAATGGCGGTAAAGCCGAGGCTGAGATTGGAATGCAGAAACGATAGGCCTATTCCGAGCGAACCATAAAGGCCGTTGGCTTGAAGACTATTTATCGACGAGCCGTTTAACGAAACAGCCTGGATGCTGCTCAAAGGAATGGAATAGCCAAGTCTGCCTTCGATGAACTTGTCGAAGAGAAAACCCGAAGAGGTTAACCTCAGATTGGCATAAACGGGAAAAGAATAGAGATACTGTTCTTCGTCAAAGCCGGAAGGCGCATCGAAATTGGCACTCCCGTAAACCTCAGCGCCGACACCGACACCAATCTTGCGGCCGCGCAATTCCAACATGGAGCCAAGGCTGAACTGACTCGGATACTCATGCGAGAAGACACGTCCCAAGTCTTTAAGACCTAAGGAACCCACTGCATGAAGATTCACATCGAAAAGATCAGGCATCCTTCTTGGAGGTGTCCTGCGATAATCACGACGAGGCTCACGATATTGCTGTTCCTGCACGTATGAATCTCTCTTAGGAAAATGTTTTTCCTGAGCATCGGCGCCAACGAAGACACAAAAAAGAAGGACAATCAACAAAAAAATATTCTTCATGACGACTATGTATTGTAAAGCGAAAAAAACAAAAATCATACCATAAAAGAGACGAGCAGCAGGCGAAAAAACCTGGTAGCCGGATTGTTATGCCGGCTTGTGGCAATTCGGCGTCAATCGGCCGACTTCTCGACTTCTTCTACATGTCGCTCAGCCGACTTCTTGCTTGGAACAAGACCACGCACCAAATCAAGCAAAAGTCCGGTAGGGCAAAGGAAACGGCACCATGCACGGGTTACAAACATCGAGGCGATGACGACGATTCCGGCAAACACAATCGAACCGATGGCTATGCTATGCAGGTTGAAAGCGGGGAATGGTTCGAAATTGGCCAAGTCAAGGCCTGCGCCAACGGCAACGAGCACAAGAAGCGTCAACAGGAACAGTTTCCTGACGATAAGCAGCACCGTGACAAGAACCTTTGGCAACTTCACCTTTTTCTTGCAGACCTTGCCGGCATATTCCTGCAAAGCGCCCATCGGGCAAAGATAGGTGCAGTAAAAAGCACGACGCGTGAAAAGAGGCAAAAATATGGCCAACAAGGCGATGATTATCAGCACAATCTGCATTGGGAACGAGATGCCATTGCTCAGCCACGAATAGAACAGAGCAAGGGAAAGCATGAAGTTCCTCCAGAAACCGATGACAATGATGGAAAACAACAAGGTAATCATGCGCAAGGTCTTGGTAGCCCGAGGCATGAAGAAACAAACCAGAGCCATGGCGACGATGAGCAGCACGATGAGGTCCTTCCACCAGTTGCTGTGGTCGTTGTTTTCCGTCACTTCCTGACGGGAATAGACGGCGAGACGGGCTTTCAGACTGTTCATCACTCCGGTGGACGAAAACGTGGCGCCACTCACGGCATCCACTTGCTTGTTCAAGGCTTCTTCAGGCGTCAGGCCATTCCAAGTATCTAAAAACTTGGCATCCATGACATGCTGAAGGTAATTCGGAGTCTCCTCGTTATCAAGAAGTTCCACTTTGACAATTTTCTCATCCTTGTCGAGGACAATCATCAGAGGCGTCTCTCCATTGAACCCTTTGACGTCATCTGAGTAAGGCTTTGAAAACAGAATCGAACCCAACAGAGCGCCATCGGCATCTTGCACCTGGAAATAAGCCGTATCGACGGCCTTGACTTCCGCAGCGGCGGGAAAGGCATTCTGCGCCTCGGTGAGGCTCAGATCCGGAAGATCGGCAACCTGCCTTTTGCTGTTTGAAGTTCTGACGATTTGCACGGCCACTACAGCCACCAAAGCGGCAAGGATAAGCCAACTGAGAATTCTGTCGAGAGTTTTCATCTATTTATAATTTCCGCAAAATTAAAAAATTACATCGACATAAGCCATTTTCATTTTTTCCTTACCTTTGTAGTCATAAGAAATCTCAACAAAAATGTTAGTCATAGGAATTGCAGGTGGTTCAGGATCGGGTAAAACCACTGTCGTCAAGGAACTTATCCGTCAGTTGCCCGAAAATTCGGTTTCCGTCATTTCTCAAGACGCTTATTATTACGACAACGGCGACCTTTCTCCCGAAGAGAAGAAGAAAATCAACTTCGACCATCCCAACTCCATAGAATGGGATTTGCTGATCAAGCATCTTGACCTGTTGAAAAAAGGCGAGTCCATTCCGATGCCCATCTATACTTACGTCACCTGCGCCCGCTCAAAAGAGGTCATCCACGTGCAGCCTACCGAAGTGATCATCGTGGAAGGCATTCTGGTGCTTTGCAACGAGGAACTGCGCAAGCGTATGGACATCAAGGTCTTCGTCGATACTGACGGTGACGAGCGTCTGATGCGCATCATCCGTCGCGACATCGCTGAACGCGGACGCACATGGGAAGATGTGCTCAGCCACTATCAGACTTTTGTCAAACCCATGCACCAGCAATTCATCGAACCTACCAAACGCTGCGCCGACATCATCCTGCCCGAAGGCTCAAGTCCCGTCGTGGTCGATATCCTCGCCTCACGCATCAGAATGAGTTTGAAGAACAGCAAATAACTAATTATTAAGATATTATAATAAAAAAAAGGATGCCGCTAGGTATCCTTTTTTGTTGCCCAACCAGGGTTCGAACCTGGACTTTGCTGATCCAGAGTCAGCCGTGTTGCCAGTTACACCATTGGGCATTGTATTCGGCTGCAAAAATAATAAATTGCTGAATAATGCAAGTAAAAAAACACATTTTTTTCTTCTTCAGAAAAAACCATTGACCATCGGCGAAAGGATGCGACATAAGCGCATCGATTGTCCGATGGTCAACAGTTGGTGAGCAGAACTCACATGCTTTTCGTCCAAGTATCTTTCAGCGAGACCGTTCTATTGAACACCAGATGTTCTTTGGTGCTGTCCTTGTCCACGGTGAAGTAGCCGATTCTTTGGAACTGGAAATGGTCGAGTGGTTTGGCGTTGCTGACGAATTTCTCAACATAGCAAACCGGACGGATCTCCAGGGAATTGGGATTCTTCATCCGCTTCATGGCTTCCAAAGGCGTAAGGCCTTCGTCTTGCAGGCGGGCGAGTTCGTCGCGCGGGTTCTCCACCATCCACAGACGGTCATACAGACGGACTTCGGCTTCAAGGCAATGGTCGCAACTCACCCAGTGAATGGTGCCTTTAACCTTACGATTGGCGCCTTCCATGCCGCTTCTGGTCTCCGGATCATATTCGGCATAGACTTCCGTCACGTTGCCGTTTTCATCCTTCTTGCAGCCGGTACACTTCACGATGTAAGCGTTTTTCAGGCGCACCTCGTTGCCTGGCGTCAGGCGAAAATACTTGCCAGGAGCATTCTCCATGAAGTCCTCGCGTTCAATCCACAACTCACGGCTGAACTCAATCTTGTGGCTTCCAGCGGTTTCGTCCTCTGGATTGTTGATGGCTTCCATCTCCTCCACTTTTCCTTCGGGATAGTTGGTGATGACGAGTTTTACGGGGTTGATGACGGCCGACACACGTGTTGCCGTGGCGTTAAGGTCTTCGCGTATGGAACTTTCCATCAAGGCGAAGTCGTTCAGGGCATCGTAAGTGGTGTAGCCGATTTTGTCAATCAGTTTATGTATTGAAGAAGGCGTATAGCCACGGCGGCGGAAAGCGCAAATCGTGGGCATGCGCGGATCGTCCCAGCCATCGACGATGTGTTCCTTCACCAAAATGAGCAGATTGCGCTTGCTCAGCAGCGTATAGTTGAGGTTCAGTTTGTTGAACTCGGTCTGGCGTGGACGGTTGTCATTCAAGTCCTTGCCTTCCTTGAGTTCATCGATGAAATAGTCGTATAATGGGCGGTGCACCACAAATTCGAGGGTGCACAGCGAATGCGTGACGCCTTCGAAGTAGTCGCTTTGGCCATGGGCGAAGTCGTACATGGGATAGGCATGCCATTTGGTTCCCGTGCGGTGATGCGGCGTATCGACGACGCGGTAGATGATCGGGTCGCGGAAGTGCATGTTCGGGTTGGCCATGTCGATTTTGGCACGAAGCACCATCTTGCCTTCGGGAATCTCGCCGGCATTCATCTTCAGAAACAGCGCCATCGATTCTTCGACGGGACGGTTGCGGTAAGGGCTATCGGTGCCCGGCTGTGTAGGCGTGCCTTTCTGTGCGGCGATTTCTTCCGAACTCTGCTCGTCGATGTAAGCCTTGCCTTCCTTAATCAAACGTATGGCGAAATCCCAGAGTTGCGGGAAGTAATCGGAAGCGTAATACTCGTTACCCCATTGATAACCAAGCCATTGGATGTCTTCCTTGATTGCATCGACATACTCCATGTTTTCCTTGGTAGGATTGGTGTCGTCGAAACGAAGGTTGCAGACACCGCCATGTTTGGCAGCAATGCCGAAATCGAGGCAGATTGCCTTGGCGTGACCGATGTGAAGGTATCCGTTAGGCTCTGGGGGAAAACGCGTCTGCACACGTCCGCCGTTCTTGCCGTCCTTCAGGTCCTGCTCGACCATTGCTTCGATGAAATTCAACGATTTCTTTTCGGTTTCGTTTTCTTCAACTGGATTTGTCATTGTCTGATTGTATATGATTTTACAAAAGTAGAAATTTTTTGCTATCACTTATAAATTTAGGCCACGTCAACCAAAACAAACGGTTCTGTGGCACAAAAAAAACGGAGTGACTACAGCCACCCCGTTTCTTATTTTCGACTTGCGGAAATCAGATCAATAAGCCTTGTACTTGTCGCCCGTCACTTCGATGAGGTGTCTGTAATACTCGTCATTGTACTTGGGATGTTCGCTCTTGATAGGCGTATATTTCTGTCCTGAAGCGGGTTGCTGAGCCGTATTCAGGTTTCCGTCCATATATTTCATGAACAACCGCTGATACAGCGCTTTCCATGTCAAGCAAAGTTTTGAAGCCTGGTCGTTCGAGAACTTCGTGAGTTGCGCAACGGCTTCTTGCTGGTTTTTCAGGCCTGCAACACGCTGGTCCATTTCAGGGACAAGTTTTTCGACCCAGAGATGCTCGAAGTCCGATTGAACCTTGGCAATCTCAGGATGAATGTAATTGTACTTGGTATAAGCCCAGTTGCTCATCTGGTTGAAAGTCCAGAAAGCCGAGGTCTCCGACCACTGCGTCATGGAGCCATTGCCTTCGGCAAACCAGTTGGGGATTTCGGTCATGCAGGTGTACATCGGGCAATAAACGCTGTTGGCGGCATCGTCAACGCCGAACCAAATGATACCGCCGAGGGGAGCGGGGACATATCCGCGGCATTGGGCTACAAAAGAGAAACCGGTCTGCTGCGTGGCAGTGGTGCGTTCGTGGACGTACTGCACGCCGTCAACTTCCCAGTCCATCGGGCGCCAACGGTAAGGGCAAGCGAAAGGACCTGCGCCGACGTCACCGGCCATGTCGAGTTCGGTTCCTTCCAGATGGTCACGCATGAAGTTCATCATGTCGATCACGCTGACTTTCTTATAAGGCTTCACCCACAATGGCATACGGTTGCTTGGGAAATTCTCAGGAGTTTGAGCAACGCCTTCAACGTAAGGCTTGGCACGTTTGATGTCGCGACCTGTCGCATAGCCCCAATACTGATTCATGCCATCGGTGACCTTGTTGAACATGGCCCAGACGCGCAAATCACAGGCACGTGCGCCGCTGAAACTAACCGGATTGTAAACGTCACTGAACGAGAACTGAGCGTCAGGACCGTCATAAAGTTTGTTTTCCTTGGCGAAACTGATGACGTCGCTGGCATAGACACAATCTATGGCGCTGTCTTTGAACAACTTGTCGATATCCTTGTCGGTAATGCTCGTCTTGCATTTCCTTGAAGCCAACGGGAAAGTGGTGATACGGGCTTGATTGGCGTGACCGGAGACGTATCCGTCGGGGATGCGGCGTGCCACCCAAAGGGCACCTTTATACTGAGGGCCTTTGCCTATCATTTCCAGAATCCAGCATTCGTTAGGGTCAGCAATGGAGAACGATTCGCCTTCGCTGACGTAGCCGTATTCCGCAGTCAGTTGGGCCATCACCTTGATGGCTTCGCGCGCCGTCTTGGAACGCTGCAAAGCGATGTAAATCAGACTGCCGTAGTCGATGATGCCTTGACTTTCGTAGAGGCTCTCAAGACCGCCATAAGTGGTCTCGCCAATAGCCACCTGCCATTCGTTCATGTTGCCCACCACATTGTAGGTGTGCGCCACTTCGGGTATGCGACCGCGATACATGCCGCCATCCCAGTCGTAGATGTCACGCATGGCGCCTTCAGGATAATCGGCAGCCGGATAATGGTATAACTCACCATAGAGCACATGTGAGTCGGCCGCATAGGAAATCATGCATGAGCCATCGGCGGATGCGCCTTTGGTAATCAGGAAATTGGTGCAGGCGCTGGCGTTGTGAAACGAAAAGGACAAAGCCAACACTGCCATTGCAATTAAGGTTTTCTTCATGTTTGTCGGTATTCTGTAATGTTTATAATCTGCGATGTTTAATAATCCGTTACAAAAATAAGGCTTTTTGCCATTCGCAGGACAATGGCCTTGAAAGGAATGATGTGGTATAGACGCAATTAGGTATGTATCAGCGTGTTGATGATGACAAAAAGACAATCATCACTTGCGATTCCTGACTTTTTCCACATAGTCGATGAAAGCCTGATTCACCATCCTTGTGCCGCCGGGAGTCGGGTAATTGCCGCTGAAATACCAGTCGCCGCCATGGTCGGGACAAGCCTTGTGAAGTCCGTCGAGCGTCTGATAGATAATCTGGACAGGCATCTTCACATCGACATCGGTGACGAGTTCGGCAATCTTCGCCGACAATTCGTCGTCGCTGAAAGGCGCATAAATGGCTTTAACGAAGTTCTCCGAGTCTGACTGTTTCTTGCAACGTTCATAAACTTCGTCGATAACGTTCGCCATGCCACGCTCTTCAAGCAAGGCAATGGCAGCCTTGAAAGCGATGAATTCGTGCATGCTCGACATGTCGATGCCGTAAAAGTCGGGATAACGCACTTGAGGCGAAGAAGATACAATGATGATTTTCTTAGGGTCGAGGCGCGACAGAATCTTGATGATGCTTTGCTTCAAGGTCGTTCCGCGTACAATGCTGTCGTCAATCACCACGAGGTTGTCTGTTTTTGGAACGATGGTGCCATAGGTGATGTCGTAGACGTGTGCCGCCATGTCGTTGCGCGTCTTGTCCTGTGTGATGAAGGTGCGCAACTTGATATCCTTTACGGCGACTTTCTCGGAACGGACACGAACGGAAAGGATTGCTTCTATCTCGCCGATAGACAGATTCTTTCCTTTTGACTCAATGATTTCGGCTTTTCTGTGGTTCAGCATGTCGTTCAATCCATGAAGCATGCCGAAATAAGCCACTTCCGCCGTATTGGGAATGAACGAAAACACAGAATACCTGATATCATCGTCACAGGCTTTCATTATCTGAGGTACTAAATTGTATCCCAAATGTTTACGCTCCTCATAAATGTCCTTGTCGCTGCCGCGCGAGAAATAGATGCGTTCGAAAGTGCACTTCGAGTTTCCGCTTGCAGGTGCCATGATGGGCTCCACCTTCACCACGCCGGCCTTATCAACCATAATGGCTTCGCCAGGCTGCAACTCCTTGACCGCGTCAACGCCGATGTTCATCGCCGTCTGTATCACGGGACGTTCCGAAGCGATGACGACAATTTCATCGTCGGCATAATAAAAAGCGGGACGAATGCCCCACGGATCCCGAATCGTGAACATGTTGCCGCTGCCATTCATGCCACAGATGGCGTAGCCGCCGTCCCATTTTGGGGCGCATTCACGCAGCACACGTGCTGTATCAATTTGGTCTTCAATAGAATAAGTCAAGTCAAGACCTTGTTTTCCATTGGCTTCTTCTTGACGGAACAAGCGTTCCACTTCACGGTCAAGACGATGACCGAGTTGTTCCAACAGGATGAACGTGTCGGCATACTGACGCGGGAACTGTCCCTTGGCAGTAATCTGATTGAAAATGTCGGTGACGTTGGTAAGGTTGAAGTTGCCGCAGACGGCGAGGTTTTTCGCCCTGTAGTTGTCGCGCCGCATGAAAGGATGCACATAACTCAGACCCAGTTTGCCCGTAGTGCTGTAGCGGAGGTGTCCCATGTAGATGTTTCCGGCAAAAGGAGTGAGACGCAGCGGGGCTGATGCTTCCTGCGATTGCTTGATTTTGCTTTCAATGTTGCCGAAAATCTCCGTTATGGCGTTGTTGCCTTCGGCGCGTTCGCGGAAAATGAATTCTTCGCCCGGCAAGGCCTCCATCTTGACGCAAGCCATGCCCGCGCCTTCCTGACCCCTGTTATGCTGTTTCTCCATCATCAGATAGAGTTTGTTGAGGCCATACCGCCACGTGCCGTATTTCTCCTCGTAATAGTTCAATGGCTTCAGCAGCCGTATCATGACGATGCCGCATTCGTGCTTTAACGGTTCCATTGCAATAATATTCTGAATGTAAACATGATGACGCTCTTTGTCATTCTTCCGAAACGACATGCAAATATAGCGTTTCTTGTATTTTCTGAAAAGGTATTTCGTCAATTTCAGAGAGGCTTGCAAAGGCAAATAAAGTATCATAATCCGAAAACTTCAAGTAATGCATGATTTTCGTTTGCCGAGTTTGCGAAAGTTTTAATTTTGCCACATGAAAAAGGGCGATACTGAAAAGCCTTTGATATAATATGTGAAAGTGGAAACGGGATAGCATCGAGCAGCAATAAGGTCAATCCGCAACAGTATTTTTCAATCAGCAAACCAACATGTCAGAAGCAATTACACCAAAACCCAGCAATCTGAAGCAGACCATCATGATTCTTGTATCATTGGCGATCGCTTTGTTTTTCTGGTTCGTTCCAAGAACATTTTTCGGATATGCCGAAGATGGTGTCACGCCGTACCTGTCGATCAACGAGCAAAGGACCGTGGCCATTTTCGTCTTTGCAGCCTTGATGTGGGTCACCGAGGCCATCCCCGCCTGGACCACATCCGTCGTCACCATTGTCGTGATGCTGCTCACCATTTCCGATAAGGGAATTGCATTTTTAAGGGCTGGCGACCCCGACGCTATCGGCTCCCTCGTGAGTTACAAGAGCATCCTCGCCACCTTCGCCGACCCTACGGTGATGTTGTTTCTTGGCGGTTTCATTCTGGCCATCGCCACCACAAAATATGGCATCGATGTGAAGTTGGCGCGCACCATGCTCAAGCCTTTCGGGAAGAAGCCCAAGTTCGTGCTTTTGGGATTTCTGCTCGTCATCGGCACTTTCTCCATGTTCATGAGCAATACCGCCACGGCAGCCATGATGCTCACCTTCCTCGCCCCCATCCTCAAGCAGTTGCCTGACGACGAGAGAGGCCGCGTAGGTCTTGCGCTTTCCATACCCATTGCAGCCAACATCGGCGGCATGGGCACTCCTATCGGCACACCGCCCAACGCCATCGCGCTTCAGTATATGAACGAGCATCTCGGCATCAACGTCGGCTTCGGCGAATGGTCCATCCACATGATTCCATACGTGATTGTGATGCTGCTGTTCTCATGGGTTCTCCTGCTGTCATTTTTCCCTTTCAAGTCTGATAAAATCGACCTGAAAATCAACAATACGCACGGCACTGACACCAAGACCATCATTGTGTGGGTCACCTTCGCCGTCACCATCCTCCTTTGGATGCTCGACCACTGGACAGGCCTCAACGCCAACATCGTGGCCATGATTCCTATCGGCGTGTTCTGCGCGACGGGGGTCATCACCAAGGAAGATCTCAAGGATGTCAGTTGGAGCGTTCTCTGGCTGGTCGCCGGCGGCTTCGCCATCGGCCTCGCCCTTGACAAGACGGGACTTGCGGTACACATGATCAATGCCATTCCATTCCATCTGTGGCCTGCACTGCTCATCATCCTGGTCGCCGGCCTGATTGCTTACGCCATTTCCAACTTCATCTCTCATACGGCAGCCTCAAATCTCGTCATTCCCATTATTGGCGTTCTTGGAGGCAGCGCACAAGTCGTCTCGAATCTCGTTCCTCTTGGAGGCATAAAGACACTGATTGTCGGCGTCGCCATCTCCTGCTCGGTCGCAATGCTGTTCCCCATCAGCACGCCACCAAACGCCATTGCACACTCCACCGGACTTATCAAAGTGAGCGACATGACCAAAGTGGGCGCCATCATCGGCGTTGTAGGCCTGATACTCGGATACCTGATGCTGATTGTCATCGGCTTCTGAGACAGGATTGGGAACTAAGCCATGATGCGGTTTCCGGCATGGAGACAAATCGTGGCGAAAAAGCATCTTGGCAGACAAACTTGTTGGCAACGCAAGTCGAATATTCGTACTTTTGCCTGACAAACTCATGATTATGCCTTCATTCAATATCCGTACTGCCAACCCAGACGACACCGCCTTAATCCTGACTTTCATCAAGAAACTCGCCGATTACGAGAAATGTCCCAATGAAGTTTTCGCCGACGAAGCCACGCTTCACCATTCACTGTTCGTGGAAAAGGCTGCCGAAGTCGTCATCGCCGAAGAAGATGGCGTGCCAGTAGGCTTCGCCTTGTACTTCTTCAACTTCTCGACTTTTGTCGGGCGCAAGGGATTGTATCTGGAAGACTTGTTCCTATTGCCGGAAAAGCGCGGACTGGGATATGGAAAGGCTATTCTTAGACATCTTGCCAGCATTGCCTTGCAACGCAATTGCGGACGCATGGAATGGATTTGCCTCGACTGGAACGCACCATCGCTGGCATTCTACCGCTCCATTGGCGCCATTCCGCTCAGCGAATGGACAGTGCAACGCCTGACGGAAGACGGCATCAAACAGTTTCTTGACAAGAAGTAATTTGTAAGAATCAAGCGTCGAGCAAGGCTTTCGCCTTCACCCTGTCTTTTTCCAATTGGACTTTAAGTTCCTGCAAACCGGGGAATTTCACCTCGTCGCGGATGCGTTCAATGAAACGCACGGTGAGTTTGCTGCCATACAAGTCGCCATCAAAGTCAAAGATGTTCACTTCGATGATGAAGTCGCCATCGGCACGGTCGCCAATGGTAGGTCTGACACCGGTATTCGCCATGGCTTGGTATTCCTTGCCATCGATGTTGACGCGGCAGGCATAGACACCCGCATTGTTGATGAGTTTATATTCGTCGGGAAGTTCGAGATTTGCTGTAGGGAAGCCTATGGTTCGGCCAATTTCGTTGCCACGGACCACAACGCCCGTCACAGAGTAAGGATATCCGAGCAATTGGTTGGCGAGCCTGACGTTGCCAATGGCAAGGGCATTGCGTATCTTGGTCGAACTGACGGCGACGTTATCGACATCCTTCACGCCGACACGTATAACCTTGAATCCGAACTGTTTGCCGAAATCTTCAAGTTGCTTGAAGTCTCCCATGCGGTTTTTGCCAAAATGATGATCGTAGCCGACCACCATGGCATAAGGCTTCAGTTTGTCGATGATGAATCCGTTGATGAAAGCGTCTGACGGAGTGCGGGAAAACTCTTGAGTGAACGGAATGACAATCACGTTGTCGATGCCGTATTCTTCAAACTTGGCCAACTTGTCTTCCTGTGTGCAGATGAAACGGAGGTTGCCGCTGTCGATGTTGAGCACCTGACGTGGATGGGGATAAAAAGTGACGACGACGGTCTCGCCATTGACACTCTGGGCAAGACTTTTCATCTCCTTGAAGATGGCCTGATGTCCGATGTGTACACCGTCGAACGTGCCGATGGTGACAATGGCATTCGGAATATCGACTATCTCAGAGAGGTTTTTGAATATCTTCATTAGGCAATGAAATGGCTTATGACGTATTGTGCTATTTGGACTGCATTGGTGGCGGCGCCTTTACGGATGTTGTCGCTTACAATCCACAGGTTCAAGCCGTTGGCGATGCTGAGGTCACGGCGGATGCGGCCTACAAAGACCTCATCCTTGTCGTAGGCATCGATGGCAAGCGGATAGACGTTGTTTGCCGGGTCATCCAGCACGGTCACGCCAGGGAAGTCGCTGAGCAAACGACGCACATCGCCGAGTTCGAAAGGCTTGTCGAATTCCACGTTGACCGCTTCGGAATGGGCTCCCGTGACGGGAACACGTACCACAGTGGAAGTGATGGCGATTTGCGGGTCGTCGAGAATCTTATGTGTCTCGTTGACAAGTTTGACTTCTTCGGTGGTGTAACCATCTTCGACAAAATCGCCGCCATGAGGCAACACGTTACGGTATATCTGATGCGGATAAGCCGGCTTTTCCGCTTTTCCGCCCTGTTCTTCTACGTTGAGTTGATTAACACCTTTCATGCCGCTGCCGCTCACACTCTGATAAGTGGAGATGACCAGCCTCTTGATGCCGTAGGCCTTGTGCAAAGGTGCCAAAGCCATGACCATCTGAATCGTCGAGCAGTTGGGGTTGGCGATGATGCGCGTGTTTTTGGTGATGGCGCCAGCGTTGATTTCGGGGACGACAAGAGGCACGCCGTTAGCCATGCGCCAAGCCGAACTGTTGTCGATGACAAAAGCGCCACCATCGACGAAAAGCGGCGTATATTTCCACGATGTCGCAGCACCGGCAGAGAAAATGGCGATGTCGGGATGCGCACTGATGGCCTCATCCACACTGACGACATGATAGGTTTCCCCTCTGAAAATGATTTCCTTGCCGAGAGAACGTTCTGACGCAGCAACAATCAATTCATCGATTTTGACCTGTCTCTCATCGAGTACTTGGAGCATCTTGGAACCTACCAGTCCAGTCGCACCGACCACACAAATTTTCATATTGTCATCCTTCTATATTGCATGCAAAAATATAAAAAATTACGGAGGCTGAAAGTCTTCAAGTCTGAAATAACAAATCCCATTCCATTACGACAACGAAGCAGGCCATAATGGCAATAAAAAACGTGGTGTTTTGCAAGAACATGAAAAACTGATATTTCCGATGCAGTGAAATAATTCTTATTTTTGTCATCATAACCCTGAAAGTCATGAAAAACGCCATCATCATCCTACTGCTTCTGTTCCCTCTGTGGCTTGCAGCACAAGTCACCGATGACTTCGCGGACGGAGATTTCACAAACAACCCGACTTGGTCGGGATGCGATACCAGTTTCAAGGTGAATGCAAGTTTCCAACTGCAACTGAACGCCAGCACGGCAGGCACTTCATGGCTCTCGACGCCTATTTCTGAAAGTCACGATACGGAATGGCGTTTCTGGATTCGCGAAGCCTTCAGCCCTTCGGCGAACAACTTCACCGACGTGTTCCTCTGCACCGACAATTCCAATCCGACACAAGCCACACAAGGTTATTTTCTGCGTTTCGGCGAAAGCGGCAGCAGCGACGCCATAGAACTGTTCCGCAAGGACGGCAGCACGGTGCTGAGCATCTGCCGTGGCACCGAAGCCACCATAGCGACTTCATTCGCCGTCGCCGTCAAAGTAATCTGCGACAGCATGGGAAACTGGACGCTACAGACCTGCTACGACAACAGCGGCGTTTACGGCGTGGAAGCCCAAGGCCATGACGACACCTACAGCCACAACGGATATTTCGCATTCCTTGCCACCTATACTTCGAGCAACGCCCAGAAAATCTATCTTGACGACGTTTACATCGGCCAGCCCATCATTGACAACGACCCGCCGACGCTGCTCTCCGCGGATGTCGCCGACAACCATCACCTGCGTCTCGTCTTCAGCGAGGCTGTGAGCGAAGAAACTGCGTTAATCCTAAGCAACTACACCATCGACAACAATATCGGCAATCCCGACAGCGCCAACTTTGGCGAAAACCATTCGACTGTGGAACTGCAGTTTGACATGGCTCTTGCTAACGGAATTCCATACACCATCGAAATACGCAACATCAGCGACTTGGCAGGCAACATCATGGCGACGACACAAGCCCATTTCTCCTATTATGAAGCGGAAGAATACGATGTAGTCATCAACGAAATCATGGCCGACCCGACACCCGTCGTGGGATTGCCCGAATGGGAATATGTGGAACTTTACAACACAACGGAACACGACATCAACCTTGAAGGATGGCGCATGGTGATAGGTTCCAGCGAGTTGAGCATGGAAAGCCATCTCCTTCCCGCTCACGGATACCTCATCCTCTGCCACAACAACGCCGTGGCGGAATTGTCGGATTATGGCGACTGCATGGGTTTCAGTTCGTTCTCCATAACAAACAGTTCCTCCAACATGAACCTTTACGGCAGCAACGGCACTCTGGTATCGCACGCCGGTTTCACCACATCATGGTATCACGACCCCGACAAGGCCGAAGGCGGCTGGGCTGTGGAACAGATTGACCCGCAGAACCCTTGCGCCGGCGCCAGCAACTGGACTGCATCCACTGACAATTCCGGCGGCACGCCGGGAAGGCTCAACTCCGTGGACGCTCCCAACGAGACAAAACCTAAAATAGACAGAATCAGCATGTTCTCCGACCACATCGTCCAACTTTGGTTCGACCAGCAGATGAATCAGGAAAGCATGAATCCTATTGCAAACTACAAGGTTACCGAAACAGGCGCCTTCCCGCAGCAAGTCAACACCAACCCCATCGACCCTACTTTCGTGGAACTCATCTTCAGCAACGGCTTCGAGCAAGGCATCATCTACACCCTCGAAGTGAAAGACCTTGTCAACTGCATGGGCAATGCCATCGAAGACGGCACCACGGCACGTTTTGGAATTCCCGACGAAGCGGAATCGGGCGACATCGTCATCAATGAAATTCTCTTCGACCCCATCGCGCCAGGCGTGGACTATGTCGAGATTTACAATAACTCCGACAAGACATTGGATATCAACGGATTGCTTCTTGGCGTAATCAGCCAGAGTTTCCCGAATCCGGCCGACACCACCCTGAAAGTGATTGCCGAATCGAGCCGCCTTTTCCTCCCCGCGACTTACATCCTGCTTTCCGCAAATGGCGAGATAGTCGGACAGCAATACGAATGCAGCACGGAAAACTTCGTCGATATGGCCTCATTCCCAAGTTACGCCAACAGCGGTGGCACAGCCATTCTGACCAGCCTGAGCGGCGCCGTCATCGACCAGATGACGTTTTCCGAAGACATGCACTATCCTCTCATCAAGGAGACCAAAGGCGTGGCTTTGGAACGGGTATCTTTCGACACGCCTTCCAACGATGCCGACAATTGGCATTCCGCCGCCGAAAGCGTGCATTTCGGGACACCGGGCTATGAAAACTCCATGGCTCAAAGCCTTGTGCCTTCCAACGATGCCATCACCATCGAGCCGGAAATCTTCTCGCCTGACGGCGACGCGCACGACGATGGCTGCATGATAGGATACAATTTCGACAATGCCGGCTACACCATGAACATCTACATCTTCAACGTGGATGGACAACTGCTGCGCCACCTCGTGAAAGGCGAACTCGTCGGCAAGGAAGGAGCGTTTCCGTGGAACGGCCTTGATGATAATGGAAACCGCGTCCCCTTGGGAATCTGCGTCATTGTCACCGAAGTGTTCGACATGGACGGAACAGTGAAAAGATTCAAAAATTCGGTGGTGGTCGCCACGCGTTGATAATCCAAAGTTTTTCTTGAAATAATTCATGACAAGATTGTCTTGCCAGCAACAGATTTTTGTCCATTTCAACATGAACTTCCAGAATTGTTAAGATTCTGTTAAGCATTGATTAAACATCGGTTAATTGTTGATTATGTGATACTTAAAGATATTGCCATCATGGAAAAATACTGCAATTTTGCACCGAAATAATTAAGAAGAAAAATGATAACTGTATTTACTCTGCTCGGTGCTTTGGGAATGTTCCTTTATGGAATGAATCTGATGAGTTCGGGATTGCAGAAAGCAGCCGGCAGCCGGCTCCGCAAATTGCTGGCATCAATCACGTCGAATCCATTCAAGGGAGTGGTTACAGGCTTGGGCGTGACGTCGCTCATCCAGTCGTCAAGTGCGACCACAGTAATGGTGGTGGGATTTGTGAATGCCGGATTGCTCACCTTGGCGCAGGCCATAGGCGTCATCATGGGTGCCAACATCGGCACTACCGTCACGGCATGGATCATTGCCATTTTCGGTTTCAAGTTCGACATCTCTACCTTGGCAGTGCCGTTAATGGCGCTCGGCTTCATACTCGGACTCTCGAAGAAAGGCCGTAACCGCGATATGGGCGAGTTCGTCATCGGTTTCGCACTGCTGTTCCTTGGCCTGATGTTCATGAAAAACTCGGTTCCGGACCTCCAATCCCAGCCGGAGTTGTTCAGTTTCATACAAGGATGGTCGGGAAGAGGATTCGCTTCAACGCTCATCTTCCTGCTTTTCGGCACCGTGCTCACATTGATTTTACAGTCATCCAGCGCTACGGTCGCGCTCACCTTGGTAATGCTGAGCATGGGATGGATAGAATTTCCTATTGCGGCAGCCATGGTGTTGGGCGAGAATGTGGGAACAACCATCACCGCCAACATCGCAGCATCCGTAGGAAACACCAATGCTAAACGCGCTGCACTCGCCCATACCGTGTTCAATGTGTTTGGCGTCTGTTGGGCGCTCATCGCCTTCACGCCTTTCCTTGGCTTGATTAAGACACTGACCGGCGCACTGAACCTCACCGACCCGTTGTATGAAATAGCAATGCTGCATACGGTCTTCAACCTCATCAACACGTTCCTTCTTATCTGGTTCATTCCCGTCATCGTCAAACTGGTATCGGGCATCATCAAAGGAAAGCCTGCAACTGACGAAGACAAGTCGCTAAAACTGAAATATATCAATGCTGGTCTGGTGTCTACGCCAGAGTTAGCCGTCGTGGAAGCATCGCACGAAGTGCAGCACTTCGCAGAAATCATGCGCAAAGGCCTTTCTTATGTCAGGGAAGCCGTCGTCAATGCCGACAAGCGCAACGAATTCGAGACTTACAGGAAGAAACTGGTCAAATACGAAGAGATTTCCGACAACATAGAAGTTCAGGTGGTGAACTTCCTCAACAACCTCGACAAAGCCGAATTAAGCGATGAATCCGTAGAGCAGACGCGCGCCATGCTCAGAATTGTGGGAGAACTGGAGTCGTTGGGCGATTCCGGCGAGGCCATCGGCAGAATGCTGGTACAGAAAAACGAACACGACAAGCACTTCTCAGACGAACACCAGAAAGCCATCAACGAGATGATCGACCTGGTCGATGACGCCTACCAAGCCATGATTTACAACCTTAATAACGCTTCAAGCATCACGCAGATAGACAACGCCATAGATGCGGAAGTCGCCCTTAACTCGAAGCGAGATGCCTTGAGGGAAAGAGAATATCATGGCATTGAGAAAAAAGGAGATGCCTACTTTGAAAGCGTGTTTTTCCTGTCAGTGGTGGAAGAACTCGAACGCATGGGCGATTTCATCATCAACGTGTCGCAAGCCGTACTGAAGTCGTGAGGTGGCACTGCTGGACAATCACAACGTGTCAACAGCAGACACTTTCTCCAGCATCCTGACACGCTCATGAAAATGAAAAACGTTGTCCTCTGACGGACAACGTTTTTCATTGAGAAAGAAAACATCAGGCGCGGCCACCGCAAAACAATTCACGACGACTTGCCTGAGTCATAATCATTTCGACTTGCCTTGGTTGGCGACGGCAGCCATCAGCGCGGCCACAGTCTCAGGGTCGCCGAGGAAGAAGTCCTTCTGAAGTTTCATGTTGTCGTCGAACTCGAAGACGTAAGGAATGCCCGTCGGGATGTTGAAGGCGATGATGTCGTCGTTCGACATGCCTTTCAGCACTTTGACGATGCCGCGAAGGCTGTTGCCGTGCGCCACCACCATGACCTGCTCGTGGTTCTCGAAAGCCTTCATGATCATGCCTTCGTAGTAAGGCATGACGCGTTCTATGGTGTCAGCCAGCGCTTCTGTCAGCGGAATCTGGTCATCGGTGAGTTCGGCATAGCGTGGATCCATGCGCGGGCTTTTCGGGTCGTGCATGTCGAGCGCCGGAGGACGCACGTCGAAGGCACGACGCCACAGCCTGACCTGCTCGTCACCGTATTTGGCGGCCGTCTCGGCTTTGTTCATGCCTTGCAACAGGCCGTACGACTTCTCGTTAAGTCTCCAACTCTTGTAAACCGGCAGCCAGTCCATATCCATGACGTCAAGGACGTTGTTCAAAGTCTTGATGGCTCTTTTAAGATACGAAGTGAAGCAAATCTCAGGCTTAAAGCCATTCTCCTTCAACACCTTGCCGGCATCCTTCGCTTCCTGAACGCCTTTTTCCGACAAATCGACATTTGTCCAGCCCGTGAACAGGTTCAGTTTGTTCCATTCACTCTCTCCATGACGGATAAGAATCAGTTTCTTCATTGTTTATCGTGTTTTATTTGTTTCCGTTGTGCAAAAATAACATTTTTTCGGCAGCCACAGATGGCGGCTCCTTCAAACCCAGAGAAACAACAATCTACAGAAAAAGCGATGACATTTCGGTTATTACGTTGCAACCTTGACCTATTGCAAAGAATTTGACTTATTTTTGCTATTTGAAATGAATCAAAAAGAAACAAAAAATGAGCGAACAAAAGAAACTTCGCCGTTCCATAACGGAAAAGAAACTCTTAGGCGTCTGCGGAGGCATTGCCGAATATTTCGACATTGACCCGACCTTGGTCAGAATAGCATGGGTTATCTTTGCTATTGCCGGAGGCAGCGGACTTTTGGCCTACCTGATTTGCGCCATCGTCATGCCTGAAGGGACGAATTGACGCTATCGGTTTTTACACCATTATGCATAAAAAAAAGGCCGCCAAAAGCGGTCTTTTTTATGTTTATTCAGTCCAAACTATCTGCTGACCACGAAGGTGGCTGAACAAGGTTTGTCGCCTAAGATTCTGACGAAATAGACGCCACTGGACAAATCCGACACGTCAACTGTGCCTGTGCTGACGCCATGCGATACTTCGGAACCTGTGACATCATAAAGGCGCACTTCAGTCGGCTGGCTCAACGGCAAGTTGATGACATCGCAAGCCGGATTGGGAAACACGGCAACACTATTGCCAATTTCGTTTTCTCCAATGCCAGTCACGTCGAGGGTGTTGGTGAAGAAACGATATATCTCGGTGAGATAGTCGATGTCGTGTCCGCTGCCCGAATACCATTCGTGTGCGCCATTGTTGACCTTCAGCAGGGCGACGCGCGTATCGTTATCGCCGCCAAGGTAAGTGTGCATCTCGAAAGTGAGACCGTCGTTGACGAGGTCGGGATATTGTTCGATGATGGCATCGGGACTGCAATTGTTGAAGTTGCGCCAGTAATCCACGCTGGCTTCCGCACCAAGTCCGACGACAAACGGGCCATATCCTTGGTACGACACCGTGCCTGCATCGTAAGTTATCACTTCATCAGCGGTGCCGTGAATCTGAAGGACGTTGACGTTGGCGACAGGTGTCAAGGAACTCATGTTGTTGCCGACGATGCCGCTTACCGAAGCAATTCCGTTGATGATGTCGCCGTGTTCTATGGCCATGCGGTGGCTCATGAAGCCTCCAAGAGAGAAGCCGGCGAAGAACACGCTGTCGGCATCGACGCTGTAATCGGTTTCGACACTGTCGAGGGCAGCCATCAGGAAGCCCGCATCGTTGACGTCGGGATTGACGGGAAGGTCAAAGTTGAAAGGCATGCCGTACACGGTGATTGTGCCTGACACTGTAATTCCAGCATTCCATGTGGGACCGCAAGGATAGGAGCCCATTCCGAGCGGCAGTTGCGCCGTCCAGTCCAGTGCCTGAGGAAAAACAAAAATCCATCCCGATTTTTCGGCAAGAGCGGTAGGATTCAAGGTCTCAAAGGAAGAAGCCGCCGTGGAGTTGAGTCCATGGAGGCAAAACATCACGGGAGTTGCATCACCGGCGACATAAGTCGAAGGGATGTATTCGATATATTGGCGTTCCTGTCCTTCCCAGACAAACGTCTTGGTAATCTGCTGCTGGGCATGTACAGCCATCGTAGAGAAAGCGATAAGTAAAAGTAAAAATGTCTTTTTCATTGTTGTACTGTTTGTATATGGCAAAAATAGAAAGGATTTCCCGACAAAAATGATTTTCCGGTCAAAAAGTCACATTGGAATAAAAAACAGCGTGATGACAAACGACCTCATTCGTCATCGGGAGGAAGCAGACCGTTCCGCTGAAATTCAGCCTTCACTACTTTGACCTCGCCGTAGTCATAATCGTCGCCGAGCACGCCGATTGCGGCACCGATTCTTGGATCTTCGGTACTCGTGAAATAGTCCACAATCTCGTCATACTTGTCTTTCTCCACGATATCTGAAGCGTCGCAAAGGCCTTGCTCCACCATTTTTGTAAGATGGTTGTATATGGTTGCCAGCGCGAGGCCACGCGTCTGGGCTATCTCTTGGGGCGACTTGCCTTCGTCGAACAAGTCTTTGGTGATTTCGTACGTATTGCGGCGCGGGATTTCTTCAGTCATGGAAATAAAAGTCTGCCCTTCGGCACGCAGCACGATGTCGATCAGTTCCGCACCGTATCGTTTGACGCGGCGGAGGCCCATGCCTTCTAACGCTTTCAGGTCGGCAAGCGTCACAGGCTTGGCTTTGGCGATGGCTTTGAGCGACTTCAGCGAAACGATGCCCGAAGTGTTCATGCCCGTTTCCTCCGCCTTTTCCTGCCGCCATGCCAGAAGTTTCGCCAGCAATGGATCCATGTTGCTGGCGCTTTTTCTTTTAAGTGCCGCAATTCCAGACTGCTTCTCGGCTTCAAGAATCTTGACCGATTTCGTTTCATGATAGTTTCTGACGTTGAAACCATCTTTGCAAGCATCGAGGCAACTGCGTTTGAGATAGACGGCCTCTTTCATGGCCTTCATGATTTCCCTGACCTGACTGTTGACGGCTTCGTTGTCGGTATCAAGTTGCACGTCAAACAGATTATCGACAATCGAATTGAAATGCGTCATGAAATAAGCCACGCCATCCTTGATTCTCTTTTGCAGCACGGCATTATCCGCACAAGATGGACAAGCAGCATGCAACGATTCGATTTGACGGGCAAACTTGGCGGCCACTTCGATGATTTCTTCACTCAAGGTTTGACGCCGTCCCGACAAATCAACGATAACGGCATTGTCGAACATACCGTCGTTCTCCGTGATGGTCTTCATGAGCCGCCCAAAGTCGCTGTATATGCCGCTGAAATCGAAGAGATCGAGCATGGAAGCAAGTTCATAGTCATGACACAAACTGTTTACCGTTTCCGGCGTCGGTTCCATCTCAGGCATCTGGCTGACAAACTTGCTGACCATGGCATCGTCTTTCAGCGTATTAGGGGTGATTTTGGTTTTCAGCACCAAGCCTTCCAATGAAGTGCAACGGCTCAGCGCCACATAAACCTGACCGTGAGCAAAAGCCTTGCCCGCATCGATGACGAGACGGTCGAAGGTGAGTCCTTGACTTTTGTGAATGGTGATGGCCCACGCCAACCGCAAAGGTATCTGCTCGAAACTGCCTATCTCTTCTTCCTTGATTTCGTTTGTCTTGTCATCAAGCGAATATTCCATGTTTTGCCAAGTGAGCCGCGTCACCGGAAAGGTGATATCGTCGCACCTGACCATAAGTTCTTCCTTGTCGCTGTCATAACTGACAAGAACGCCAATCTTGCCATTGTAAAACATTTTCTCGGGCGAAGGATCGTTCTTGACGAACATCACCTGAGCGCCGATTTTCAGTTCGAGATCTTCCTTTGTGGGATAGGAATTCTCAAGGAAAACGCCGTTCACCTTAGCCTTAAAATGCAGCGTCTTGCCTTTGATGGCGGCGAGTTTCTCCTGATTGATGTCGTCGGCCTGAAAGTTGTGCGTCGTCAGCGTGATATAGCCTTTGTCGGAAGGCGGGTCAAAGTCGGGATCGTATCGTGTGTTTAGGATGTCGGCACAGGCCTTGTCGAGGGTGCTGGTCCTGATTTTGTTGAGCAGTTCGATGAAAGTCCTGTCCTGCTGACGGTAGATGTGGTCAAGTTCTATGCAGACGTATGATGTTTTGCGCCACACAAGGCTGCTGAAAAAATAAACCGAGTCGTAGTAAGGCTCCAGCAATTCCCATTCGTCCTGCTTGGCGACAGGGGCAAGTTGCTGTACGTCGCCAATCATCAGAAGTTGCACGCCGCCAAAGGGTTTCTGCGACCTGCGCGCACGCCGCAGCACGGCATCGATGGCATCCAGCACATCGGCACGCACCATGCTGATTTCGTCAATGACCAGAAGGTCGAGACTGCGCATGATCTTGAGTTTCGTGCGGTTTATTTTTTGAAATTGCGAAGCCAAGGAACGGACATTGGCTGAAACGCCATCCATGTCGGTTTGTGCGGCATCAGGGATTTGCGGGCCGAAGGGAAGTTGGAAAAAGGAATGGATGGTAACACCGCCGGCGTTGATGGCGGCGACACCCGTAGGCGCCACAACGACCATGCGCTTGTAAGTCCGCGCAGTGAGATTCCTAAGAAACGTCGTCTTGCCAGTACCAGCCTTACCCGTCAGAAAAATATGGGAATCGGTGTCCTGAACAAGTTCTTCGACGAACTCAAGTTTCTGATTCACAAATTCTTCATTATCCATGGCCTTCCCTATTGCATTGCTAAATTACAAAAAAGCCGCAAGAGCAAGACGGCAGGATTCAAAATAAAGGGATAATCTCTGAAAAATGACGTGCACAGAATTGCATTCCAAGGAATATGGATAACTTTGCGCAAACAAAAACATCAGCAAATGGCAGACGGTTATTTGGAAAAAAGATACGACGAATTGTTCGGACCAGGTTCCAGAAAGACAGTGGTGCGACATGGCTCGATAGACACGCTGCTGGAGAAAAACAGAAGTTATCGCGGCTACGACAAGAGTTTCGTCGTGAAGCCTGAGATGCTTGAACGCATTGTGGCGGTGAACACGAAAATCCCATCGGCACGCAACCAGCAAGTGCTGCGCTTCAAAATCGTGACCAAGGACGACGGCGCCAGCAAGGTGATGGAAAACATCAAACTCGGCGGCGCGCTGCCTGAGTTGCACCTGCCCTTCCCCGGCACGGAACCTGAAGCCTTCATCATCGTCTCCAGCACCGTAAAAGAAGACAAGTTCGTGGACATCGACCTTGGCATTTCGGTGCAGAGCATGCTGCTCAAAGCCGTGGAGATGGGACTGAACGGCATCGTCATCGGCGCCTTCAACAAGGCCAACATCGTCGAAGCCTTCGGGTTGCCCTACGAACCGCTGCTAATTGTGGCCATAGGAAAAGGCGGAGAGAAAATCAAACTCGTCAGCATCAGTCAGGATGAAAAACATGCCTATTACCGTGAAGACGGCGTGCATTATGTTCCCAAACTGAAACTGTCCGACCTTCTGATTGGATAGAAAACCAGACCTGTCCGTTTCTGGCGGATACAATTGGAATAAACCCAAAGAAAGAGACTCGTGCGCAATTTCACCACTAACAAAATCAACACATGAAAAGGATATTGACCCTGCTATTTATCGCGATACTGTTCACCGCTTGCAACAGAAGCAAGCCCGATTACGCCACGCTTTTCGAGAAGTCGGATTACCTTGAAACCGACAACTACGAAAGCAGCATCGCCTACGCCAAGATGTTGGCAAAGAATCTGAAAGAAGTCAATTACGAAACTATTGGTAAGACATCGCAAGGCAGAGAGATTCCTATGCTCATCGTTGACGAAAACGGCAGCACCAAGCCTGAAAAGATTAGAAAAAGCGGCAAAACCGTGATTCTGATACAAGCCTGCATCCATCCCGGCGAGCCGAACGGCAAGGATGCCGGATTCATGCTGATACGCGACATGCTGGTCAACAAGCAAAACGACGACCTGCTGAAATACTTCACCATCCTGTTCATCCCCGTCATGAATCCCGACGGACTCGCCAACTTCTCACCTTACCACCGTCTTAACCAGAACGGACCGAAACTGACTGGCTGGCGCGTCAACGCACAAGGAATGAACCTGAATCGCGACTACACGAAGTTGCAGACAGCGGAAATGCAGGCTTTCGTGACCACTTTCAACAAATGGCAACCCGACCTGTTCATCGACACCCACGCCACTGATGGCGCCGACTATCAATATGTGATGACCTATTCCATCGAAGATTTCGGCAATTACGATGCTTCTCTTTCAAATTGGCTGAGCCAAACCTGGGAGCCTCAAATCACCGCTGCCATGGCGAAGAAGGACAAAGCCATCTCGCGTTACATCGAGTTCGATCCGTGGGGTGACCCAACGGCAGCCCTCGTCGAGAACAGTTTTTCAGCCATGTTTTCCGAAAGTTACGCTATGGCGCGCAACTGCCCCGGAATCCTGATGGAGACTCATTCCTTGAAGCCTTACAAAGAACGCGTCATGGCAAGTTATGACATGATTGTGGAGACCATGAGAATAATACACCAAGACGCTGACAACTTCAAGAAAGCCATCACAGATGCCAGAAAGAACGACTTGACACTGAAAGAGTTGCCTGCCAGCATATTCCCTTCCAGAAAGGATACGACCTGGGTGAACTTCCTCGGTTATGAATTCAAGAAAGTGAAAAGCGACGTCACGGGCGGCGAATACATCTCTTACGACAACACCAAGCCTGAGACCAGACGCACCATGAAATTCCGCGACGACACGCCGAGCCGCATGCTGGCAGTTCCAAAGGAATACGTCATTCCGGCACAATGCGGCGAAGTCATCGACATCGTCAAGGCGCACGGCTTTGAAGTCGAGATGCTCAAGAAAGACAAGACCATGACGGTGAACACCTATCGCTTCAAAGATGTCCAGTTCTATCCCGTTCCCAGCGAAGGGCGCAGCCGCGTGAGTTCGTTCCAAGCCGAAGAAATCAGTCGCGAAGTCACTTTCCCGAAAGGTTCTGCCGTGGTGAAGACATCACAGAACGGCGTCAGGCTGCTCATGAACCTGCTCGAACCCGAAATGGACGGCTCGCTTTTGAAATGGGGATTCTTCAACGACATCTTCCAGCGCACCGAATATTTCGAAATCTACAATATGGAACCCATGGCGAAAACGATGATGGAGAAAGACCCGCTCTTAGCCGTTCAGTTCAAGGACTGGATGGCGACGTTTGACGCAAAGACACCGCCAACGCAATACGAAATCCTGAACTGGTTCTACGAACGCTCGCCTTACTACGACAGCAACTACATGACCTATCCTGTCGGAATTGTCAGATAAGCCTTCATAAATATCAAAACCATTCATCATGAAACGCACTTTCCTTGCCATACCAATCAAACCCGGAAAAGAGTTCGAAGCCTTGTCCGACAGCCTAAAAGACAACCTGACGCACGAGAAACTCATCAACTGGTGCAGGTCGGACATCATTCACCTGACCTTGAAATTTGTCGGCGAGACTCAAGACCATGAAGTGCCTGAAATCATCGACGCCGTTCAGAAAGTGGCTATGCGACACCATCCATTCGCCATGGACTTTGATAGGGTCGGGCTTTTCGGCAGCAACGGGACGCCACGCGTGCTGTGGATGGGCATGAAAGACGAACCCAAGGCGCTTTATGACTTGGAAAGCGACCTTCTCGACGCTTTTGACGAAATCGGTTTCTTGCGCGACAGACAGAACTTCGTTCCCCACCTTACCGTGTGCCGCATCAAAAATCTGACAGACAAAAAGTTCTTTCAGCAGATTTACAATGCCATCGAACCGAAGACCTTCATCCACACCGATGTCAACGAACTCGTTTATTATCAGAGTTTTCTGCAACCTACGGGACCTTATTACAAGCCGTTGAAAAGAATCCCTTTGGCCGCCGCAAAGCATTGAAACGAGCGTCATAACAAGACATTACGAAACTATATCACGCTTTTGTTAAAAGAGATGATATGGCATCGATGATTTTCTTATTTTTGCAAATCGTATTAGGGAGAATCAACAAACAAAATATTATTCCGATGGAAATTAAGAAATTAGAAGAAATGTTCGAGGTTTTGCGTAGCAAACCTAAGAAACGACTTGTTGCGGCTTTTGCCAATGATGACCATACGATTTGCGCAGTGAACGCTGCCGTGGAGAATGGTCTTATCGAAGCCACACTGATTGGTGATGAAAAAATCATTAGCGAAGTCTGCAAGGCCGAGCACATCGACATGAGCCGCTTCAAGATTGTCCAGGAACCCGAAGACGTGAAAGCCGCTGCCAAGGCTTGCGACATCATCAACGCCGGAGAAGCCGACATTCTGATGAAAGGCTTGCTTCCCACCGACAAGTACATGCGCGCCATCCTGAACAAGGAACGCGGCCTCTGCCCGCCCAACGTCACATTGGCTCACGTGGCTGTCGTCGAAAATCCCAACTACCACAAACTGATGATCGCCACAGATTGCGCCATCATCCCCTTGCCCGACCTGAAACAGAAACAGACGCTGTTGAAGTATGTCACCACTACCGCCAAGGCCTTAGGCATTGCGAAGCCGAAAGTCGCCATGGTCTGCGCCACCGAACAGATGAGCGCCAGCATTCCCGCTTGCGTGGATGCCGCCATCATCGCCAAGATGGCTGAACGTGGACAAATCAAAGGATGTCTGGTTGACGGCCCGCTGTCACTCGACCTCGCTCTGGATGCCGAAACGGTAGCCATAAAAGGTTTCAGCAGCCCTGTAGCAGGCGATGCCGACTGCCTCGTGTTCCCCAACTTGGAGAGTTCCAACGTGTTCTACAAGTGCTGCACCAAATTCGACAAGTCGGAAGTGGGTGCAATGCTGATGGGCGCCAAGGTTCCCTGCGTGCTTTCATCACGCGGCGACACATCCAAGACCAAACTTTATTCCATAGCATTAGCAGCATTGATGGCCTAAAACATAACAGACATGACTTACAGAATACTCACCATAAACCCAGGTTCAACATCAACAAAAATCGCTTTGTTCGAAGATGAGAACTGCGTCTTCAAGTCGAGCCTGAAGCATTCCACCGAAGATCTGTCGAAGTTCGACAGAGTAAGCGACCAACTCAACTTCCGCAAGGAAGTCATCATGAACGAACTGAAGAACGCCGGCATCGACTTGAAGGGCATCGCCTGCGTTGTCGGACGTGGCGGCTTGCTGAAACCTCTCATCTCTGGCGTTTACGAAGTGAACGATGCCATGAGACACGACCTGAACAACAGTCCAGTTGGCGAACATGCCAGCAATCTGGGCGGACTCATCGCCGACGATATTGCAAAAGACTTCGGCGTGAAAGCCTACATCGCCGACCCTGTCGTTGTGGATGAACTGGAACCCGTGGCACGTCTGTCGGGACATCCTGCATTCCCAAGAGTCTCCATCTTCCATGCCTTGAACCAGAAAATCATCGCAAGGCAACTTGCTAAGGATTTAGGCAAAAAGTATGAAGATTTGAACCTTATCGGCATCCACCTCGGTGGCGGCATCTCTGTTGGCGCCCACAAAGGCGGCCGTGTCGTCGATGTCAACAATGCCTTGAATGGTGACGGTCCTTTCACTCCTGAACGTTCAGGATCACTGCCTGTCGGTCCTGTTGTCGATGCCTGTTTTAGCGGAAAATACGCCAAAAAAGACATCGTGCGCATGCTGAATGGCAAAGGCGGTTATGTCGCCTATCTTGGCACAAACAACGCCATGGATGTCGAAAGTCGCGTGAAATCGGGCGACAAGGAATGGGAACTTGTATATCAAGCCATGGCTTACCAGATTTCGAAAGAAGTAGGTGGCCTTGCCGCTGCCGTATTCAACATGAATGTCGATGCCATCTTCATCACAGGCGGCATGGCTTACGACAAGGGTTTCTGCAATATCCTCAAGAGTCACTTCGGAAAGATTGCCCCCGTGTATATCTATCCTGGCGAAGACGAGATGAAAGCCCTCGCTCTCAACGGACTGAGGGTGCTCAACAAAGAAGCACAACCTGGAATATACCAATGAAAGGCTTGATGCCTATCACACTAAAAAGGCTGCCAAAAGGCAGCCTTTTTCATTTAGCAGACAAGACAATCAGATGTTGTTACGAATGGCCGCCCCGAACACAATTGACTTGCAAATCGCAAAAAAATGGGGCTAAGTTTAGCCCCATCTTCATGATGAATAATCTTTATTTGCGAGGTTTCAACTCGTCGAAAATCATGTTGCGCAGGTTGTCGATTGGGACACGCACCTGGCTCATGGTATCGCGGTCGCGCACCGTGACCGTATGGTCTTCCAGTGTCTGGTTGTCCACCGTGACGCACATTGGCGTGCCGATGGCGTCCTGACGGCGATAGCGTTTTCCGATAGAGTCTTTTTCCTCGTACGAGCACATGAAATCGCCTTTCAGCGTGTCCATGATTTTGCGCGCTTCTTCCGGCAGACCGTCTTTCTTCACAAGCGGCAGAATGGCAACTTTGCAAGGTGCGAGAATGGCAGGCAGACGCAGCACCACGCGGTCGCTTCCGTCTTCAAGTTTCTCTTCCATGTAAGCGTTGCTGAATACGGCGAGGAACATGCGGTCGAGGCCGATGGAAGTCTCGATGACATAAGGCGTGTAACTCTCGTTGGTCTCAGGATCGAAATACTGCAACTTCTTGCCAGAATATTTTGCGTGAGCGCTGAGGTCGAAGTCGGTGCGGCTGTGGATGCCTTCCAGTTCCTTGAAACCGAACGGGAAGTCGAACTCGATATCGGTGGCGGCATTAGCGTAATGCGCCAGTTTTTCGTGATCATGGAAACGATATTTCGCCGCCGGCATTCCTAATGAGAGATGCCAGTTAAGACGTTCTTCCTTCCAATGTTTGAACCATTCCAGTTCGGTGCCAGGACGGACGAAGTACTGCATCTCCATCTGTTCAAACTCGCGCATGCGGAAGATGAACTGACGCGCCACGATTTCGTTTCTGAAAGCCTTTCCTGTCTGGGCGATGCCGAATGGAATCTTCATTCTGCCCGTCTTCTGGACATTGAGAAAATTCACGAAAATGCCCTGTGCCGTTTCGGGACGCAGGTATATGGTGTCGGAACCATCGGCGACGCTTCCCATCTTGGTAGCGAACATCAGGTTGAACTGACGCACATCCGTCCAGTTACGGGTGCCAGAGATAGGACAAACGATTTCAAGATCCTCGATGAGCGTCTTGATGGCGGGAAGGTCGTTCGCCTCCATGGCGCCATACAGACGGTGGCTGATGTCGGCAATCTTCTGCTTGTATTCGACGACACGCGCGTTGGTGCTGACAAACTGCTCCTCGTTGAAGGCCTCGCCGAAACGGGTTCTGGCTTTCTCGACTTCCTTGTTTATCTTCTCCTCAATCTTGGCCATATAATCCTCGACAAGCACATCGGCACGATAGCGTTTCTTGCTGTCCTTGTTGTCGATAAGCGGGTCGTTGAACGCGTCAAGGTGGCCCGAAGCCTTCCACGTGGTGGGATGCATGAAAATGGCAGCGTCAAGGCCCACGATGTTTTCGTGCATCTGAACCATGGCCTTCCACCAGTATTCACGGATGTTTTTCTTCAACTCAACACCATTCTCGCCATAGTCGTAAACCGCAGCAAGGCCATCGTAGATTTCACTCGAAGGAAAGATGAATCCGTATTCCTTCGCGTGTGATGTTATCTTTTTGAAATATTCTTCAGTATTCATGGATTAGAACCGTTAATGTTTTACAATAGATTGTGTCAGATTATCAGCATTGCGTCGCCGTAAGTGAAGAAGCGGTATTTTTCGGCCACAGCCTCCTTGTAGGCCTTCATCAGGAAATCATATCCTGCAAAGGCAGCAACCTCCATCATCATGGGCGACTTGGGCAGATGGAAGTTCGTAATCATGCAATTGGCAACAGTGAAGTTGTACGGTGGGAAGATGAACTTGTTGGTCCAGCCTGAGAAAGGCCGCACTTTGCCCGAAATGGTGACAGCGGTTTCAAGCGCTTTCATCGATGTGGTGCCGACTGCAAATACGTTGTTGTGACGCTGGTTGGCAGCGTTGATCATGTCGCAGGCTTCCTGTCCGATTGACATTTCTTCGGAGTCGGGCTTGTGTTTGGTAAGGTCTTCCACTTCGATGTCGCGGAAGTTGCCCATGCCGGGATGCAGGGTGATTTCGGCGTAACTTGCACCGAGAAGTTCCAAGCGTTTCATGAGAATCTTGGAGAAGTGCATGCCAGCGGTAGGAGCCGAAACAGCGCCTTCGACCTTGGCATAGATGGTCTGGAAATTCTCGGCATCGTCAGGTTCGACGGGACGGTTGATCTCTTTCGGCAATGGCGTATTGCCAAGCGCAGTGATGGTCTTCTTAAACTCGTCGTGTGTGCCGTCATATAGGAAACGCAAGGTGCGGCCACGCGACGTGGTGTTGTCGATGACTTCAGCCACAAGTTCGTCTCCTTCGCCAAAATAAAGCTTGTTGCCGATACGAATCTTTCGGGCCGGCTCAACAAGGACATCCCAAAGACGGCTATCATGATCCAACTCACGAAGCAGCAGCACCTCGATCTTCGCGCCGGTCTTCTCCTTTTCTCCATAAAGACGGGCTGGAAAGACTTTCGTGTTGTTGATGACAAACACGTCGCCATCCTTCACATAATCAACCAAATCCTTGAAGACACGATGCTCTATGGTCTGTGTCTTGCGGTCAAGCACCATCAGACGGGCTTCGTCACGGTTCTTGGCCGGATAGTTTGCTATGAGTTCGGCGGGCAGACTGAACCTGAATTGTGATAATTTCATATTATATCTTATTATTAGTTAATTACTTACGACAGAAAAATCAAATCGATTTTACAGATTTTGGATTGCAAAGATAATACGGAAATAAAATTTTGTCAAGTGTTTTTTCTAAAACACTAATTATCAGTGTGTTTCATTTTGTTTTTGCTAAAATCGATGCAGATGACGGATTGCCAGGGCATCATTCGTCAAGGGCGTCGCCTTCGATGAATTCGCCAGCGAAATCGATATCGCCTTGAGCATCATACAGTACGCCTTGTCCATCGGGCTGGTTGTCGTGGAAATCGCCTTCGTAACGATAGCCGTCGTCATAATACATGACGCCCTTACCCTCGAACTTGCCATCGACGAAGTCGCCTTCATAAAGCAGGCGTTCGCCGTCAACATAGCCTTCGTCGCTGTTGTGCGCCCCGACAATCATGCTGACATAGTACTTTCCCTTGCCTTCAGGCTTGCCATCTTTCACTTGTCCGACATAAGAGTCGCCATTGTCGAAATAAAGGGTCTCATCCATTGCAAATCAAGATTATAGGCTTTTCAAAAGTATCAGCAGGCTTCTTCTTGCGCCTTCTTCTCCTTATAGGCGTCGCCCGAACTGATGATGGCCTGTTTCAGGTCTTCCAACTGCCACGCGCCGTCAACGCTGAAGTCGCCGATGCTGATCCGGCGCAACGATTTGAGACATGCGCCGTTGCCGAGCGCCTTGCCGAAATCGTCAGCCAGGCTGCGGATATAGGTTCCCTTGCTGCAAGTGACTTCAAAATCAAGTTCGGGAAAACGCTCTGTAGAAAGTTTGAAGTCTTCGATACGGATGTCGCGGGCTTTGAGTTCAATTTCCTCATCGGAACGGGCATAGTCGAAGGCGCGTTTCCCTTTGATTTTTATGGCGGAATATTTTGGCGGATACTGCTTGATGTCGCCGATGAATTGAAGTCGTGCGGCTTCCATAGCCTCATTGGTGATGCCTTCCGTGGAAAAATATTGGTCGGGCTGGCTTTCCATATCAAAAGTGGGTGTGGTTTGTCCCAACAGAATGGTGCCCGTATAAGTCTTCATCTTGGCCTGATAGACATCGATTTGCTTGGTCATTTTCCCTGTGCAAAGGATAAGCAGTCCCGTTGCAAGCGGATCAAGGGTGCCGGCATGACCGACTTTCAGTTTGCGAATGCCATAGAAACGCTTTATCAGGGCGCGGATGTAATTCACCGTGTCGAACGACGTCCAATCCAAAGGCTTGTCGATAAGGATGACCTCCCCAACTTCAAAATCGAACATCAGGCGAAGATGATGGCAATGACACCGATTACAACGCAATAGACCGCAAACCAAATCAGTTTGCCTTTTTTCACAATATTGATCATCCATCTGCAAGCCAGACAGCCTGTGATGAAAGCGGCGAGAAATCCGATGAGTATGGCGCTGAATGAAATGCCGTTCATGGCCACAGCGAAGCCCTGGTCAAGGACGTCCTTGACATTGAGCAGCGCTTCTCCTAATACGGGAACGATGACCATCAGGAATGAAAACTGCGCTATCGACTCTTTCTTGTTGCCAAGAAGAAGTCCTGTGGCGATGGTCGTTCCAGAGCGTGACAGACCAGGCAGCACGGCGATGGCTTGTCCCACGCCGATCAAGAAAGCATGCCAACCGGAGATGTGATCACGCTGGCGCGGCTTGGCAAAATAGGCAAAAGCAAGCAGCAAGGCGGTCACCAACAAGCAGATGCCAACGACAAGCAGTCCCGAACCGAATATTTCCTCGACTTTGTCCTTGAACAAAAAGCCGACGATGGCAACGGGAATCATGGAGATGACAAGGTTTATGGCGTATTTGGTGCCTTCGTTCAGACCTCTGTAGGTGTGCCACGACTGATGGGCGAAAAGATCTTTGAAAATCCAGACGATTTCCTTCCACAAGACCACAAGCGTGGCGCACACCGTAGCGACATGAAGCACGACGGTGAAAGTCAGGTTTTCCTCGCCTGAGATGCCGAAGATGTTAGACAATATGGCCAAATGGCCGCTGCTGCTGACAGGAAGGAACTCCGTCAGGCCTTGAAGTATTCCAAGCAGTAAGGCTTGTAACCAACTCATATCAGATAGGACAAATTGAAAAGAAAAGGATGAAATCAGTTTTTCTTGCCGGCACGCTTCATGATGGCCACAATCTCGACGGCAAACCCGGCAAGGACAAGAATAGGCGCCAGGGTGATGTGACGGAAGTCGAACATCTTGCTGTTGAACACATCGGGATCATCGGAACCGCCACCGACCATGAGTATGAATCCCAAGGCAATAAGCGCCACACCGACAAGCACAAGGATATAGTTTATCTTGCTGAAAGGCATGACTTTAGCATCTTTTTCGGTTTCTTTTTCCGTGGGAGCCGCATTCTTACGGGCGTCCTTAACATTCATATTCTGATTTGCCATAATTCAAAATTTCGACAAAAATACAAAAAACGCCTCACAATGAATAAATAATCACGAAAAGCATCAGGCATACAAGGTGTCCACATCGGCATTGAGAAACTTGCGCAGGGCAAAGCGAGTGGAAAGCGCCGCCAGCAGAACGCCAAGTCCAATGATGCCGAGAAAGACGCACGCTGTCAGCAAGGGATTTTGCAAGACACCGAGTTCAGGAACGCGCTTCTGCAACACATACATCATGATGAAAAGAAGGATGTCGGCAAGCACCGCGCCAATCAGTCCCTGCGAGATGCCAGTTTTCACGAAAGGCCTACGGATGAACGACTCGGTGGCACCCACCAACTGCATGCTGCGCACCAGAAAACGTTTGGAATAGATGGAAAGACGTATTGTGTTGCGAATCAAGGCTATGGCGATAAGAAGCAGGATGGCGCTGATAATGACAAGCCCGATGCCGACACGGCGAATGTTCTGGTTGATAAGATGCACCAAGGATTTCTGGTAATACACTTCCTTGACATCGGGATTTTTCGCAATCCGTTCTTCGATGATGCTAAGGCTGTCGTTGTTGGCGTAATCGGCGTTGAAATGCACGTCGATGGAAGGAAGCAACGGATTCTCCTCGTCGCCGAGCCATTGCAGGAAGTCCTCGCCCAAATCCTCACTCAAGCGCTGTATGGCTTCGTCTTTGGTGACATATTCTGTCGCTTTCACGGCGGGCAGGGTGTCCAGTTCCTTCTGAAGGCGCAGGATATTGGCTTCTTTAACATCGCTGTTCATCACAATCTCGAAACCGATGTTCTCCTTCACATGGTTCGAAAGGATGTGAGCGTGCAGCATCAGGAAGGCAAACATGCCGAGAAGAAACATCACGAGCATGATGCTTATCAGCGACATAAAGTAAGACCCCGCAACACGACGGCGATTGTTATTGAATTCTGACATTGTCACGTTTTGAGAACGCAAAAATAAGACAAATCGGGTGTTTTTCATATTGCTTGCCCGTTTTTTATTTACTTTTGCTAAACAAAGGTCACGGAACATCTCGAAAAACATTAATGACGTGCAAATTCTGAAATCCAACATACTGACGGACTCTGAGGAGTTCAAGAAAAACAAGGAAGCCTATCTGCGGCTGATGGGAAAATATCACGAAGCCATGGCGTCTTCGATGAGTGGCGGCGGCGAATCTGCCATCGCCAAGCACAAGAGCCGCAACAAGATGCTTGCCCGCGAACGCATCGACATGCTCATCGACAAGAACACGCCGTTTCTGGAGTTGTCGCCGATGGCCGCCTATGGCACTTACAGCGACAGTTTTCCGTCGGCAGGCATCATCACCGGAATAGGCGTCATACAGGGACGCGAAGCCGTCATTGTGGCCAACGACGCCACGGTGAAGGGCGGCACCTACATGCAATACACGGTGAAGAAACACCTGAGAGCGCAGGAAATCGCCATGGAAAACAGGCTTCCCTGCGTCTATATGGTCGATAGCGGCGGCGCTTTCCTGCCGGAACAAGACACCGTTTTCCCCGACCGTGACCATTTCGGACGTTTCTTCTACAACCAGGCAAGGATGTCGGCTTTGGGCATCCCGCAGATTGCCATCGTGATGGGCATGTGCACCGCAGGCGGAGCCTATGTCCCTGCCATGAGCGACGAAACCATCATCGTGCGCAACCAAGGTACAATCTATCTTGGCGGACCGCCTTTGGTGAAGGCAGCCACTGGCGAAGTGGTCTCCGCTGAAGATCTTGGCGGTGCGGAGATGCACACGTCGGTGTCGGGTGTTGCCGACCATCTGGCCGAAAACGACGCCCACGCCCTGCAAATCTGCCGCAACATCTTCAAGACCCTTGAGAAGTCCAATCGGCAGAAACTCGACATGCTGCCCGTGGAAGACCCCTTGTACGACCCCGAAGAACTTTACGGCCTCGCTCCCATCGACTTCCACAAGATTGTGGATCCGCGCGAAATCATCATGCGCATGGTGGACGGCAGTCGCTTCCAGGAATTCAAGGCACGCTATGCCACGACGATTGTATGCGGCTTTTCACACATCATGGGATTTCCGGTAGGCATCATCGCCAACTACGGCGTGCTGTTCTCGGAATCGGCGCTGAAAGCCACCCATTTCATCGAACTTTGCTGCCAACGCAACATTCCGCTTGTGTTTCTTCAGAACATCACCGGCTTCATGGTCGGAAAACAATACGAACAAGGCGGCATCGCCAAGGATGGCGCGAAGATGGTGCATGCCGTTTCCAACGCCAACGTACCTAAGTTCACCGTCATCTTCGGCGGCTCTTTCGGCGCCGGCAACTACGGCATGGCGGGACGCGCCTACAGCCCACGCCTGCTCTTCATGTGGCCCAACGCCAAAATCTCCGTCATGGGTGGCGAACAGGCCGCCAACGTGCTGGCCACCGTCAAGGAAGACCAGTACAAGTCCAAAGGTTTGGCGGTTCCCGCCGACGAGATTTCCAGACTGAAACAGGAAATTCTGGCCAAATACGACTACGAAGGCTCCGCATTTTACAGCACCGCGCGGCTGTGGGACGACGGCATCATCGACCCAATGGATACCCGCAGCATCATCGCCTTGGGCATCGCAGCGTCGCTCAACAGACCATTCCCACCGCAACAGTTCGGCGTGTTCAGAATGTAAGCATGGAAAAACTTCCAAACCGCAAGTGGGAAGTGCTGTCTTCCAAATACCTGATCCACGAGCCATGGTGCACCGTGCGTGCCGACCACGTCAGGCTCCCCAATGGCAATGAAATCAAATCTTATTACGTCTTCGAATTCTATAACTGGGTGAACATCATCGCACGCACCAAAGACGGACTTTATGTGATGGTAAGCCAGTATAGGCATGGTTTTGGCGATACGCGATACGAACTTGTGGCAGGCACCTGCGACCACCCTGACGAAACGCCTTTGAAAGCGGCTCAACGCGAGTTGTGGGAAGAAACCGGATACGGCCACGGCCAATGGACATTATTCATGACGATGTCGCCCAACACGTCGAGTCACAACAACTTGACCTACACGTTTTTAGCAGAAGACGTGGAACTCATCGACACACAACATCTGGAGCCATCGGAGGACATACAAGTCCATCTGCTGAAGGAAAGCGAAGTCATGGAACTGCTGGTATCGGGAGAACTGATTCAAGCCCTGATGGCAGCGCCGTTATGGAAATATTTCGCCCAGAAAGGCTTATGCGGTCCCAAACCGTGACATGAACAAGCCTCTTATGGCTTTCATAATCACTTTTTCAAGTCGAAGCGGAAACGAAGACCGCCATCTTCACGATTTTCTGCCGTGATGCTGCCTCCGTGGAACTGCACGGCGTGTTTCACAATAGCCAGTCCAAGTCCCGTGCCGCCATTTCTTCGGTCACGACCGTCGTCGAGACGGACAAACCGGTCGAAAATACGTTCCAAATCCTTTTCGGGCACGCCACGACCTGTGTCGTAAAACACCACATGATAAGCGTCGCGGTCCTGCTGTTCATCAAGCATGGCGACAATCTCCACACCCTGTCCTGCATAATGAAGGGCGTTCTCGACAAGATTTCTGAAGATGGAAAAGACAAGAATGCCATTGCCCATGAAGTCGGATTGTTCAGGAAAGTCGTTCTTGACGACATCGCCGGATTCCTGAATCAGGGAATCAAATTCGTTGATGACCTCATCCATGATGTGATGCAAGTTGACCTTCTCCTTGGCAAAAAGTTGTGACGATTCCTCCAACTTGGTAATCAGACTGATGTCGTTTATCAGGTCGGTGAGACGCAAGGTCTGCACGTAAGCCCTGTCGATGAAATGACGGCGCTTTTCGGCATCAAGGTCAGGATTGTCGCTGAGACTCTCCAGATAACCTCGGATGCTGGCCACGGGCGTCTTCAGTTCATGCGCGATGTTGTTCGTCATCTCCTGCTTCATCTGCCTATTACGTTTCTTTTCGCTGAGAATCTGCTTTCTGCTCTCGCGCAACTGCCCCGACTTCGCCAGAAGGATGATCAGGACAACGATTAAGGATAGCGAAAGCAGATACATCATCAAGGCTTCACGGCCGATGACGTCGCGGATGTCGATATGATAAGGTAGGGCTAAACGAATGTAACTGTCAGTAGGACAGCGATAAGCATAATACAGATAATCTCTGTTCACCGATTCCGATTTGCGGATGGCATAGCCGTTGCCATACAGACGTGCAGCAACAATTTCGGGACGGTCATAATGGTTCACAGAAGTTGCCCTCTTATCAGCGACATTGTCGAAGACGACCTCACCTTTGCCGTTGATGAGCGTGAAACGCAGGCTGTCGGGCAACATGTCGGCGACGGCCAAAGTGTCGTGGAAATAATTCAGGAAACCATTGGTCATCAAGGCATAAGCGTGCAATTGCGCTTTGAGTTCATCGGTCTGATGCCTCCTTTCGCGGTTGACCTGCACCACCACGGTGATGACAGCAAACACAAGGAAAGCCATTCCAAAGTAAAGATATATCTTGCGTTGCGACTTCATTATCAAGAGTTTATTGCGCCAATCCAAGCATAGCCGAAGCCTTGCTTGTTGACGATGTTATTGCCAAGCGCACCAAGTTTCTTACGCAAGCGGGCGATATGGACGTCCACGGTGCGGTCAAGGACAAAAGAGTCGCCGGGCCAGACCGCTTTCAGAATCTCGTCACGCTGATAGTATTTGCCATGGTCATCGAGCAGCAGTTGGAGAATGAGATATTCCGTCTTCGTAAGTTCGACTTCCACGCCGTTTACAGTCAGGTTCTTCTGCTGCTTGTCAAGGACCAATCCGTCGGGAGTTGAAATCGAATCCGTCTTGACAGCGTCATTTGCATGGCGGCGTGTCACGGCTTTGATGCGCGCTATCACCTCCTTGATGCTGAAAGGTTTTGCGATGTAGTCGTCGCCGCCGATGCTGAACCCTGTAAGCATGTCGTTTTCGGTGTTCTTTGCCGTCAGAAAGATGATGGGAATCTCGTTGTGAAGTTCTGTGCGCAGTCTGCGGGCCATCTGATAGCCCGACATGCCGGCCATCATCACGTCAAGAAGAATGAGTTCGTGTTCGGGAGTGAGCATTTTCAAGGCTTCTTCGGCCGAATTGGCGGTATCCACCTTGTAGCCCTCGTTTTCGAGATTGAACTGAAGAATCTCGCACAAGTCCTGTTCGTCGTCCACGACAAGAATTCTATTCATGACTGTTATTTTTTGCGAAATTATACGTTTTGCGTGAATTTATGAAAAATATTCTGTTTCATTTGTCATGTTTGACATCGATTCCTTCCGTCAGGAACAATAGGGCTTCAGCGATGTTTGTGGCGCCATCCCCGATACGCTCGATGCCGTAGTAGATTCGGGCTATGTCGAGAAGGTCGGCGACGGCATGGTTCATGTCGGCCTCGGCCTCGTGACCGGCAAACAATTTCCGGTGACAAGCACTATACGTGTGGTCAAGTCCGTCGTCGGCAGCGATGACGGCATAAGCCATTGCCTTGTCTCCGCTGAAAAATGCCTTCACAGCATTGTCAAGCATGGTTTCGGCCATGCCGAACAACAGCATGGTGTCGTCGCGATAACGCGGAAAAATGGAATCGGGTTTCTGAAGATAGTGCATCCTTCTGCACATGCCGTACAGAATGTCGGCGGTGCGTTCCACATCGACGATGGCATCGTAGCACGCCATGATGCGCCGCAGGTCGCCGGCGCGGGGTGTTTGCAGGACAATGCTGTCGGTGATATCGTCACGCAATGTGACTTGCATCTTGTCAATCCGATTTTCGATATCCACGACGTCATTCATCATGGCATCGGCAGGACTTCCGTTGAAGATGGCCTTGACGTTGTCCTTTTGCCGTAGCATCAGATCAATCATCGCGCTGAATTCATCTGTCAGCCGAGATAAGTATGTGTCTCTGATTTTATTCATTTGAGTCGTATGATTAATGGTTTGCGATGTGATTATCCGATTTTTCCGGTAAGATAAGCCTCCGTGCGTTTGTCGGCCGGATTGGTGAACATCTTGCTGGTCTTGTCCCATTCTATGAGTTCGCCCAGATACATGAACATGGAGAAATCCGAGATGCGGGCGGCCTGACTCATGTTGTGCGTCACTATGACGATGCTCACTTCCTTTTTCAGTTCCACCAGCAAGTCCTCAATCCTGCTTGTGGCAATAGGGTCAAGCGCTGACGTGGGTTCATCCATGAGCAGAATCTCAGGCTGCAACGCAAGCGCCCTGGCAATGCACAACCTTTGCTGCTGACCACCCGAAAGGAAAGTGCCGCGTTTCATCAATCCGTCCTTGACCTCGTCCCAAAGCCCTACATTACGCAGACAACGTTCCACGATGTCCGCCTTGTCCGCCTTTGACAAAGACATGCCGTTCAGTTTAAAGCCTGCCAGCACGTTGTCGAAGATGTTCATGTTGGGAAAAGGATTGGGACGTTGGAACACCATGCCCGCCTTTCTCCTCACTTCGATAGGATTCATGGCTAAGATGTCGGCTCCATTCAGTTCGATGCTGCCCGTGACACGAATATTCGGATACAACTCGTGCATCCTGTTGATGGCACGAAGCAATGTGCTCTTGCCGCATCCCGAAGGCCCCATCACAGCGGTTATCTTGTTTCTCAAGATGTCGGCACTGACATGGCTCACTGCAAGTTTATCGGCAGCGTAAGCAACGCTTACATCCCTGAGTTTTAATGTTATATCTTCCATTTTTTAGACACTTTTTTTGCTATGACATTTAATAGAAGCACGATGAAAAGCAGGAACAAGGATGCGCCCCAGATCATGCCGCTAAGGTTTGCATCGTTATAAAACTGCCATATCAGCAGCGGCACGGCGGAAGACGGACGCGAAGGGTCCCATTGCACCATCGTCGAGCCTAATGCGGTCAGCATCAGCGGAGCCGTTTCACCGATGACGCGCGACACAGCCAGCAAAATGCCGGTCAGTATGCCTCCGAAGGCCGACGGCAACAGCACTTTGAAAACCATGGCCGAATACGAAGACCCAAGAGCAAGAGCGGACTCTTTTAGGCTGACAGGCAACATGTTCAGCATCTCTTCCGTAGAACGCACTATCAAAGGCAACATCATGATGGCCAACGCAATTCCGCCAGCAATGCCCGAATACGACTTCATCGGAATGACAATCCACAAGTAGACGATTATGCCGATGATGACCGATGGCATGCCCTGAAGAATTTCCGTAAGGAAACGCACCACGCTGGCAAACAGCGTCTTTCGATGTTCCGAAAGATAGACGCCACAGAACACGCCTGCCGGAACTGCAATGATTATGGCGATTCCAACCATCATTAAAGTGCCGACGATGCCGTTGGCAATGCCGCCCGGGACTGCATCCCCGCTGCTGGCGGCGAGCATGGCGTCGAGGGAACTGGGAGCCGGTTTGATGAAAAACGACAATCTAAGTTGCCGCCATCCTCTGACAATCACGGTCCCCAATATCAACAACAAGGGAACACTGGTCAGCGCCGACAATGATATCACACTGAATTTTAATATCTTATCGCTCAACAATCTTTTCGTAATACTTTTCATCTCATGTTTCTTTTGATGATGAGACGCCCAATGAAATTGATTACTGCGGTAATCAGGAACAGGACAAGACCTATGGCAATAAGAGACGACAGTTTCAGCCCTGTGGCTTCGCCAAATTGATTGGCGATGATGGATGCCATCGTATTGCCTGTGTCGGTCAAGCCGTGCGGAATGCCGTTGGTGTTTCCGATGAGCATGGTGACAGCCATGGTTTCGCCCAAAGCCCTGCCCAAGGCAAGCACATAAGCGGAAATGATGCCTGACGAAGCCGAAGGAAGGACAACGTGCCTGATCATCTTCGCCCGTGTGGCGCCCATACTGTATGCCGCTTCCTTGATGTCGCTCGGCACCATCCTGATGAATTCTCCACTCAACGAAGACGCATAAGGGATAATCATGATGGCCAGAACCATCGATGCTGTCAGAATGCCGAAGCCCTGCTGCGACAATCCTAACGAAACCATCATGGGCCTAATCAGGTAAAAACCCCATAAACCGTAAACAATGCTTGGAATGCCCGCCAACAAATCGACCATGCCGTTAAGGACATTCGCCACTTTCGTGCCGTTGAAATACTCGCCTGTAAACAAAGCCACGGGAAAAGAAAACGGGATGCACAACAGCAAGGCTATGACCGAAGTCATCAGCGTTCCGGTGATGAAAGACAGTGCGCCATAACTCTCGGCACCTTCCGTGACATTCCATCCATCAGTGATGATGAACTTGAAAAAGCCGAAAGTGCGGAAGGCCGGCAATGCTCCGGTGGTCAACGAATAGACCACTGCGGCGCAAATTGCCAAGATCAGCGCGGCCGAACAGAAGAGCAATATCTTGAAAACCTTATCTTTCATCTTCATTCTTTTACGGTGCAAAAAAACCGACAAAGGATGAAGATGACGTTTCGCTGACGTTACATCTCTGTTAAGAATTCCGAAAAATCAGATAAGGGTTAATATCCTTTCCTTCAACTCTTTAAAATAAGAATTTGAGATATCCCTACCGAATAATAGCACTCAGGTCATTTGACCTTTATTTCAGTAAATTATATTCGTATCAATTTCCTTGAAAATTTCCTCCTTCAATTCTTCGGGATTCAAGGCGGCAAGGGACTCTTCATCATTCACTCTCTTCATCCAAGAAGCTTGAATGGCCAGTGAAAAGCATTTTTCATAGCGAAAGCCGTATCGTTCTTGTATTTCCTCAGCCATCTTATTGGCCATGGCCAATTTCTTTTCTAAAAATTGAATTCGAGTTGTCATGTTTAACTACGGTTATTGAATTTCAGAAGTATTGTATCCAAACTCCCTTGAACAGAACTTGTCCTTATAGATTGTGTCGAACAGTACGGAATTGGGATTTTCCAGTTTTACCAAGTCTTGAAAATAAATAATTGTTGTTGGTTATAATTATTTAATTGTTAAATAGTTAAAACTATCATAATTTGTCTTGCGACAATCAGTCATCAAAAGACAAATTGAGAAACTCCCTTTCAATATTGTTTAAGTAGCGACGCTGCTGAGCCAAGAGTTTCTTCATGTGGTTCAGTTCGTCAATCTGCTGCCGCGTCTTCTTGATTTCATCAGGGTCGGTCATTGTTTTCAACGATTCGCTCAATACCTTGATTTCCTGAATGGTAGCCGCGGTTTCCTCTTCCAGTTCTGCCATATTCGTAGGCAGGGAAATGTTGTTGTCTGTGTTGCTGTCCATTGTGTAACTTGTTTTAGTTTTATATCTATTATATATATAATGAAAAAATTCAAAAACTTAACTGACTTCAACTCTTTATTTTTCAGAAAGGTTTGTTTGCAGGCTGGATTGGTAAGGAGATTGTTTTAATAGCATGGGCGACCGAAGCCGTGACCTTTTTGTTAGGATAAGCCGAACTTGAAACGACTGGAAACCCCAATCCCATTAGCATGTCGCCATTGCCGTACTTTGAACGAAGTTTGAAAACTTTTGGCATGTTGGTTGTTTTTTGTTCTGCCTACTATCTCAACTTTTCGGCTTCCTAACCTTTATTGGCTTCAAAATTAAGCGTTATTTTTCTTTAGACCAAGAATAACGGCTCAGTTTTTAGCGTAAAGGCCAATAATTTCGAAAGAAGGGTAAAATTCAAGTCTTCTCAACTAAGATTGGTATGTTGTGTCTTTCTCATCACTTCCGAAAAATGATAATTCACATAAGAAACTATCCGTTGACTTCAGTACATTGGATATGCCATTGATCCTTCACCAATAGCGGGTTTTGTTTGTTTTGAATCTATTGTGATCTCCCATTTATAAGGGGATTATTATACGGGTTTCAATCGATTGAAGGGAAGTAAAAACGGTGCAAAAAAACCGACAAAGGATGAAGATGACGTTTCGCTGACGTTACATCTCTGTTAAAAACTCCGAAAAATCAGATAAGGGTTAATATCCTTTCCTTCAACTCTTTAAAATAAGGATTTGAGATATCCCTACCGACTGAAGGATTGTCAATCTTCTGATGCAGCATCATCTTGACAGGCGACTTGCTGAAGACGAAGATATCGCCGCAGAGCATCAAGGCTTCATCGACATCGTGCGTGACATAGATCACCGTGCGTCGGTCGGCCTGCCATATCTCGCTGAAACGCTCGATGATGTTTTTCTTCAGACTGACGTCGAGACCGGAAAAAGGCTCGTCCATGAGGATGACATCGGACGGCATGGCGAAAGCCCTTGCTATGGAGACCCTTTGGCACATGCCTCCACTGAGTTGTGAAGGGTAATACTTGGCATAATCCTGCAACTCGACAAGGCGCATGAAGCGGTCTGTGATTTCCTTACGTTGCGTTAAGGGCATCTCGCGGTCGAGAACGAAGGCGATGTTGTCTTCCACGGTTTTCCAAGGAAGCAGGCGCGTATCCTGAAACACGTAAGAAAAACGTTTGCCGGCAAAACCTTCGAAGTCGCCTTCATCGGGCTTTACGATGCCGCCAATCATGTTGAGCAAGGTCGTCTTGCCGCATCCCGAAGGACCCAGAATGCACGAAATGACGCCTTCCTCGAAAGCGATGCTGAAATCGGAGTAGATGTCCACACCGTTGTAATTCTTGCTTATATGTTCAAATTTCAGACTCATGTCATAGCCATTTTAGGAATTTCCGCTCGCAGCCTCTGATGATTTTCTCAAAGATGAAACTCAGCAGCACCGCCACGATTGTCCACGCTATCAGCGCTTCCACGTTAAGGAAAGACTGTGCCGACTGCATCCTGCTGCCGATGCCGTATTCGGGCTGGCTCAGCACCTCGCCGACGATGATCGCCCTCCAGCCAATGCCGACGGCGCTGGAAACGCCGCTCACTATGAAAGGCGCTATGGCCGGGACATACACTTCCTTGACGATGCGGCCACGACCCACCTTGTAGAATCTGGCCATGTCGATAAGCCGATTGTCAACGCTTTTCATGCCATCGATGATGTTGATGCATATCATGGGAAACATGGTGAGAATGGCGATGAACACAGGTACGCCGTTGGATTTGAACCAAATGAGTGCCAGCAAGGTGAACGCCACCACAGGCGTGGAACGCATCACCACAAGCCACGGCCGAAGGAATGCGTCGATGCCACTATTTTGTCCCGCCACGATGCCAAGAGCAATGCCAAAGAAAACGGCGATGGCGAAGCCTATCAGCCCGCGCAAGACCGTATGGCCAACCACTAAAAGGAAATCCTTCTCTACGAACAATCCCAAGGCCGCCTTAAGGGTTTCCCAAGGACCGGGAAGGATGTGCTTCGACCCCAGCCACAGTGAAAGCAACTCCCACAGAATCAGCATAACGGCAACGGAAATGATGCCGATGACGATATTTTTGCGCTTAGCGATAGAATTTTTCATCAGGCATTTTGTCTCCAATGATTTGCGGTTCCATATCGTAAAACACTTTCAGATATTCCTCCACCTGTGTCCGGGCATCCTTGACGTTGAGCACTTTGAGATTGGAACGCGGAATGGAATTGCGCGCCGCCACGGTGTCGGCGATGATGCCGTATTTTACGGCGCGCACAGCGGCGCTGTCAGCGTTGCCGTTAACCCAGTCCACGGAACGTGCGTAAGCCTTGACAAGCGCGTCGATGAGAGCAGGATTGCTTTTTACAAGGTCGCCACGGCAGATGAAAGCCGTTTCGGGCAAAGCGATGCCTTCGGCCTTGCTCCATTCCGCTTCAAGGTCGAGAAGGAGATGAAGCGAGTGGTTCTGTTCGATAGCGAGACTGAGATAAGGCTCCGACAAAACGCTCATGTCGGCTCTGCCGGCCATAGTGGCATTGGCCAAATCGATATGCGTAGGGAAACGGTAGTCCAAATCGACATCCTTATAAGGTTCAAGGCCGTTTTTCATCAGCAGATGGCGAAACAGCACGTCAGGAGTCATGCCTTTTGCCATGAGATAGACCATTCGACCTTTCAAATCGTTCCAAGTATGCACAGTGCTGTCGTTCCCGCAAAGATAGAGCGTCCCCCACATCGGCACGGCGACAAGGCGGTAATCAATCTCCTTGTTGTACATCAAGGCGGCCATGGTGGTCGGCAGAATGGCGAAATCGGCACTGCCGTCAAGCATCATCTTACGGGCTTGCATAGGCTCGTTAAGGATGACTATCTCCACATCGGCATTTTCAGAATGGTTGATGCTATCCATCATCTGCAGCATGCCGACCGAAGAAGGGCCTTTCAGCGAAGCGATGACAAAATGGGGTTCAGCGCCTTTGTCAACGTGGCCTTGACAGGAGCAAAACGCCAAGATGACAAGGAATGACATGAAATGATATAGTCTGCGCATAATCAAGAATCAATGTGCAAAAATAGAATGTTTTCATCAGTTGGGCGTAAGATTGGAAAAAAGTGTACTTTTGCACGAAATATGTTTAACAGCCGTATTTGCTCTGAGATCGAGACAAATGCCGAGGTCAAGGACGGTATGGGCAATCAGATCTAATCCGGAGGATTTCTAATGGAAAAGAGAATTGGCACAGTAATCATCTACATTGAGGACAGGGAAGCGGCGCCACGCGTCAACGAAATCATTTCGAAGCATTCCCACATTATCCTATGCCGTCAGGGCTATCCCCGCAGCAACAATCACAGCATCATCTCTCTTCTTTTTGAAGGTACTACTGACGAAATCGGTTCCCTCACCGGCCAACTTGGGCGTCTGGACGGAATCGAGGTCAAGTCGGCATTACTAATAAGCAGAGATAATGTACAATAACAGACGTATTGCCTTATTGGCACTGATCGCGTTTTTGTCAGCAGGTAACATCTTCGGACAAAACGTTAAGCCATCTGAGAACGATACTACCGACAAGGTGGTAAAACTCAAGGATGTCGTAGTATCCAGTCTTAAACTGGATAAGAAAATCGTTGAAACGCCGGCGAACCTCAGCATCGTCAATTCCAGCGATTACAAGAAACATTCGTCATTCACCGTGGCCGATGTCCTGAAATTCGAACCCGGCATCAGCATGGGCGGCGATGGCATTTGGGCCACCAATGTCAACGTGCGCGGCCTCAGCGAGAACCGCCTCGTCACCTTGATTGATGGCAACCGCGTGGAGACCGCCAACGACCTTACCGCTTCGCTCAGCATGATCGATGTCAATGATATCGGCCGTGTCGAAGTCATAAAAGGCGCACAGTCATCACTTTACGGAAGCGGTGCCATGGGCGGCATCGTCAACATCATCACCAAGGACGGCTATTTCTCCGACAAAGCCTATTTCCACGGAAATGCCATCTCAAGTTATTCAACGGTGAACAACTACTATTCGGAGTACCTGTCGCTCAACACGGGATCAAAGAAATGGTATCTGAGAGTCAACGGCTCCTACGGCAAAGCCGGCAACACCATGACTCCCGAAGGCATTCTGGAAAACAGCGGCTTCACAACAAACAACATCGGAGCCAAATTCGGATTCAAACCCGCCAAGAACCATCTCCTGAAAATACAGTTTCAGCGCAACTGGTCTACCGATGTCGGCATCCCTGGCGGTGACGCCTTCCCAGGTCCTGCCACGGCGAAATACAAGGACATCGGACGCGTGCTTTTCAACGGCAGTTACGAAATCAAGAACATCACCGACAACTTCGTCTCCCTCAAACTGAACGTGTTCGACCAGAACATCACGCGTAACGTTGAGATGATACCGAACACGAAGACCACCACCACGTTGCCTTCAGGGATAACACAAATCACCATCCCCGAACTCATCACGCCCAATGGCTTGCACCACACCTACGGAGCGCAACTGCAAGGCGTGTGGAAACTGTCGGACAACAACACCCTCATCGCCGGATTGGACGCATGGCGTCGCGACATCCAGAGCACCCGCACGAAATACATCACCATACTGGCTGTGAAACCTAACGGCGACACCATCGTCAACAAGGTAGAACGCGGCGAAAGCCCATTCCCGAACGCATCCTTCACAAGCGCGGGCGTCTTTGCACAGGACGAGACACATATTGGCGACCGCTTCACCCTCACCGTAGGTGGCCGTCTCGACGGCATCTTCGTCACCAATGAAGAATGCTACGACGTCAACTACATCATCAAAAACGGCCAGGAGCAACCTTTGACCACACAGCGCATCACCTTTGCGGCGGGCAGCAACAGCGACCTGTCGTGGAGTGGCAACATCGGCCTGCTCTATAAAATCGCCGAAAAGACCGACCTCGTCATGAACATGGCTCGCTCCTACCGCGCACCATCCCTTGAAGAACGCTTCAAGTACATCGACCTGGGCAACTACGTCAGACTGGGCAACCCGAACCTGAAAGCCGAAGAAGGCTATTCCGCCGACCTTGGCGTCAGATATTGGGGAGATAAATTCGACTGCCAGGCTTCGGTTTTCGCTAACAGAATCACCAACATGATTGTTGAAAGCCCCGGCATCTTTGTCTATCAACTCACCGAAGACAGCAGTTTTGACACCGTTCCGGCCCTGATCAACTCCAACGTGAGCAAAGCCTTGCTCTATGGCGCCGAATTCAACGTCAACTACGACATCAGCAACCGCTTGCAAGCCTTTGCAACAGGAACGTATGTGGTCGGCCTCGACACCGAGAACGACACTTACCTTCCTCAGATACCGCCAATGAGCGGTCGTCTTGGATTAGCATACAGCCAACCTGGCATCGGCACCGTGGGTGTCAGCCTTTTAGCCGCCAGCGCCAAACCCGAAGACGCCATTGCCGAAGGCGAAGACGCCACGGACGGCTATTGCCGCCTCGACATGTCGCTCAACACCAGACTGTTCCACTTCGGTCCATGCGGCCTGCAGTTCTTCGGTGGCATCGACAACATCACCAACGAGACCTACACGAACTTCCTCTCCACCAACCGCGGAAGCATCAGCGTGGAACCAGGACGCAACTTCTACATCAAAGGCGTCTTCTCGTTCTAAACAAGTCATTTAATAACACAAATAACGGCCGGTTTCCCGGCCGTTATTTTTTTCTGTCTTACGGAATTATGAACCTTACTTGGCGGCAACAGGCTCACCATTATAGGTCACTTGTTCCAATGATTTCAAGGCTTCCTGCCTTACGTCTTCCGAGAGCGCAGCGTAGTGCAGCGATTCGGCAAGACTTTGTACCTCAGGCCTCAGCATATAATGCATGAGATCAAGTACGGACTGCGCCTGAAGCAGACTACGGCCAGCATAGTTCTGTTCTTTATAGATGCCTATCCACGTGGTGCAGCATATCGGATAACTGCCTTCCATAATCGCCTGAGATGTTGGCTCGGCATATTGTCCGGCGGCGTTCAATATGGAAGCCACAGGAATATTCATGGAGAAGGCGTACTCCGAACCGATGTAGCCTATGGCGCCAGACGTGTTGGCAACAGAACCGGCAACACCAGGATTGCCTTTCGATGCAACGCCTACCGCGAACGACAACGACTTGCCCTTGCCTAAGCGAGACTGCCATGTTGAATCGGCATCATTCATGAAAGCGCTGAAATTGAACGTCGTGCCACTGCCATCGGAACGGTAAACCGGCGTAATGGCCAAATCGGGCAGCGTCACGTCGCTGTTGATGGCTTGCAAGCGCGCATCATTCCACTTGACGATGTCGCCGAGATAAATGGCGGTGATGACTGAAGCGTTAAGATTGAGCCGGGTGACACCCGGTATGTTGTACGAAAGCACCACGGCGCCGCGACAAGTCGGAATGTAAACGACAGGTTTCATGCCTTCCGCTTCCTCAGCATCGGGAATGACATCGGTGCCGCAGAAATCGACCACCTCGTCCTTCAGGCTTCTGACGCCGCCGCCGCTGCCGACGCCACCATACGAGACGTTGACACCTGTCTCTTCATGATAGTTCTTGAATATCATGGTGTAATAAGGTTCCGGAAACGTGGCTCCGGCTCCAGTAAGTTCAACTTTTTTGCTGCAAGATGCAAGCATTAAGCCTGCAACGATGGCAATCGTAATTGTTACTAATCTTCTTTTCATTGTATTTGTTTTAAACAGTTTGTATCCTTGTTTCTAATGCACTGCAAAATAACAAGTAAGATGTGAAGAGCCTGTTTCATAATCGTGAACATCTTGTCAAGATTACAACTTGGCCTCCATATACAGATAGATTGACGATTTTAGTTTATCATTCTCATCTTTAGGAACTTGCATCCTGAAACAAGGCGAAATTCTGAAATTCTTGCAAGGCGTGTATTGCAAGCCCGCCAACATGAATTGGCCATCCTTGGCGGCATTCCATCCGTCATTCGACGTCAGATAGTCGTAACGGGCGTAGATTTCAAAATCATACGGCATGGCACAGGAAGCATAGGCGGAAATACCATTCTGGTGTTTTGAAACTGCGTTGCGGCTGTTGAACAACTTGTTGTATTCAGCACCAACGGCGATTCCGTCCGTCTTGTAACCTGCAAAGAAACTAAGGTTCTCTTGCGCACATTGCGTGGAATCAGGATTCTGTATGCCTTTGTAGTCGCCATAGACACGTAGGGCCAATCCTTTCACGGGTGTCAGCGTAAGTCCTGCGGCATAAAGCATCTTGTTGTCAAGTTGAATCTTCTTGTAACCTTCGCCGTTGACGCAAGTAAGGTCGGCGCCAAGCCAACTGCTGAACTGATACTGAGCAACAACACCCAGATCGGCACTGCTGCCGAATTTGTATTCATCTTGGAACGATTTCATCACGTAACGGTGACCCCAGTACTTTTCCTGCAAGTCGAACTGCTGCAAGCCGGTAAGACCTGCATTGATCTTCAGTCCACCCTTTTTCCAAGAGACCATGGCGTTCTTGACATAAGCCACACGCTGTAAGTCGCTGACATCCGATGACTTGCCGATATCGAATACCACTTTAGCCGAAATGTCTTTGGTAAACTGATACTGATAACCGAGATAGGATCTTTCCAATTCAAAACCGATGGCATCGTTATTGTCACCCAAGCCTGCGTGAAAATTGCTGAAGATGGTGAAGATGGCTTTGCCCTTCGGCTCTTCTTGTGATTGTACGGTCTGGCAATAGGCTGAACAAGCCATAATAACTGCCAATAGTGTTACGAAAATCTTTTTCATTGTCTAATTGATTTGATTTGTTGTTTTTGAACGGTGCAAAATAACCGGTAAGGTGTGACGTGCCTGCTTCACTGTTGTTAACATTCGATGAATAATCTTCATCATGCTAACACAGCACGGTATAAGGGCTGCCGTTGTCAATTGACAATGACAGACAACTTTCATTTTACAACAAAACACGGATTATCAGCCGAATCATCGATTCGACATCACAGAAACAAACCTACAAAACGAAATCAGAAACCTTCCAGATTCATGGTTACCGTTGGGATGAGCAGCAAGGCACCAATGACGATGAGCACAAGGATGAAACGCCAGATGAAACGCACCCATTTCTCCCAAGGGATGCGCGCCACGCCCAAAGTGGCGATGAGCACGCCGGAAGTGGGCGTAATCATGTTCGTGAAGCCGTCGCCGAACTGGAACGCCATCACAGTGGCCTGACGCGAGATGTGAATCAGGTCGCTGAAAGGCGCCATGATGGGCATGGTAATGGCCGCCTTGGCCGAACCCGACGGAATGACAATGTTGATAAGCGTCTGAATGCCGTACATTATCTCGACTGAAGCAATCTGGCCGACATTCTTCATCGACTTCGACAAGCCGTATAGTATGGTGTCGATGATGCCGCCATCCTGCAAGACTATGATGATGCCGCCCGCAAGACCTACGATGACGGCCGCGGAAAGGATGTCGCCCATGCCTTCCAGAAACAGTTTCGCGATGTCGCTGGCGCTCTTGTCGATGCTCAGCCCGCTGGCAACACCCATGAACAGGAACAGCGACGCTATCTCCATGATGTACCATTCGTAACCTAACACGCCAACGATGAGGTAATAAACCGTCCCGAACAACAGCGTGAGGATGAAATAATGCACCGACTTGCGCAAAGAGAAGTATCCCAAAATGGCGAATAGTGCCGCTCCGAGAGGCAGCAGGCAGAAAGATGTCGATTTGTTGCCGATTTTTAGAACCGTGACCGGATAAAGCACGGCAAAGACAATCAGCAGGACCGTGACAATGCCGTAAACCCACCACGCTTTCTTCGGCGTATAGTATTCCGTCTTTTCGCTGGCCTGCTCTCCCACCTTGCGCCAATAGGCATCGTCTTCATACATGATGGAACGCTTCGGGTTCTTCTTCACTTTGTTGGCGTATAGAAGCACAAAGACGATTCCAATTATGGTCAGAATCACCCAGCAGACAGCGCGATAGCCTATGCCTGAAAACAAAGGAATGCCCGCCAAACCTTGCGCAATGCCGATGGTAAACGGATTGAGCATGGCTCCAGAGAATCCTATATGGGCAGCCACATAAACCATACACACACCGACAATGGAATCGTATCCCATGGAGACCGCTAACGGTATGACTATCAACGTAAAAGCAATGGTTTCCTCGCTCATGCCAAACACCGAACCGAACAAACTGAAGAGAATCATAATCAGGGTTATGACAATGTTGTTCACTCCGACTTTCCTGATTAACTTATTGTGTTCAAGCCTTTTGGTAAACCTGAGAAATGCAAAGATTCCCGTGTCGATGGCGCGGCTTTTGTTCATGATCCAGAATGCGCCTCCGATGATGAGGATGAAGACAATGATGTTGCTCTGTTTCACGAAGCCTTTGAAAAGCGCCGAAAACACTTGCCACGTCTGAGGTTCAGCGTGGAAGTCAGCCTGATATTCCGCCGGCAGGTCGTTCTGATAGTAGAACCGCATCACGGTTTCGTTGCCGACCTGTTCCTTCACATACATGCCCGGCTTGATGAACCAAGTCATCACCGCCGCAATGACGATGATGAAGAAAACGATGACGAAGGTGTGCGGGACTTTTCTCTTTTTCATCGATTATTTCTTTTGAAAACTGATGGTCCGAAATCCGTAGAGCATCACGACGAGGAAACAGATAAAAGGCAGGATGAATGAGAAATTGACCGCCGGCAAGCCGCACACAGTGCCCATGTCGATGATGGCTCCTTGCAAAGGTGGCAGCAAAGCGCCGCCCACAATGGCTTCCACCAGACCGGCAGCGCCGATGGTAACTTCGTCGTTGTCAAGACCTTCCAAGGCGATGCCGTAGATGCTGGGGAACATCAGCGACATGAAAGCGGAAATGGCTATCAGGCAGTAAAGCCCGATGTTGTTTTGTAACAGAATGGCACCGGCTGTCGCCAGCATAGCACCGATGGCAAAAATCACAAGCAGTTTCCGTGGATTGGTACGCTTCATCAGCATGGTGCTCGTGAAACGGCCCACGATGAACAATCCCATTGCAATCATGTTGAAATACTGTCCCTGAGCCTTGGAGAAGCCCAGACGCTCAGCATAGTGGATGACGAAAGTCCAGACCATGATTTGCGCGCCGACATAAAATACTTGGGCTATCACGCCTTCGTAGTATTGCTTGTTGCTGAAAAGCCGCTTGAAAGTCTGTTTCAACGGAATCTGATTCGCCGACCTGTCTTTTTCGTCAAATTTCACACACGCCATGACGACAAACATCACAAGGACGACCAGCCCCAGAATCACGTAAGGGTTTCTGATGACCATCAGGTCATTGGCGCGGATGGAGGCTTTCGTAGCCGCATCGAGGGTGGCGTAGTCTGTCACCTTGTCGGACTGCATCGAAGCAAGGATGACCCTTGACGCCACGAGCATGCCGAGCAGCGAACCCAACGGGTTGAACGATTGCGAGAAGTTCAGACGGCGCGTGGCGTTGTCCTTGTCACCCATGGAAAGGATGAACGGATTGGCGGTAGTTTCGAGAAAAGCCAGACCGAAAGTCAGGATGTAGAGCGCTATCAGAAAGAACGTGAAGACGCCGTATTTGGCGGCGGGGAAGAACAGCAGCGCTCCTGTGGCATAGAGTGCCAGACCGAGCAGAATGCCTTTCTTGTAACTGTGTTTCCTGACGAAAAAGGCTGCCGGAAAAGCCATCGTGGCGTAGCCGCCGTAGAAGGCAAACTGCACCAAAGCGGCCTTCGATGCCGAAATCTCAAGGATGGTGCCGAAAGCGGCCACCAAAGGGTTGGTGATGTCATTGGCGAATCCCCAAAGGGCAAACAAAGTGGTCACCAATATGAATGGGAAGATGAGTTTTTTTGGTACAAGGGGCTTTTCCATATCATTCTCGCATAAAAGTTTCCAAAATTAAGAAAATACACTTTTCCACAAGTGAAAAAGATGAAAAACACTACGAAAAATGCCCGCAAATAAGAACCATGATATTAAGTCAGATAAAGGAAACGCCAATGCCATTATTTAATCTGAAAACATTTCTGTCCCCCCGTTTCAAATCCCGAACATTGATGCAGAAACTATTATAAAAGGCACAAACTGCATTCAAGGAATTGACAATCCCGATATCGTCGAGACGAAAACATTGCCGCCCTATCGTAATTTTGCCTAATTTCGTCCGTCAAGAATATGGGGCAACCATACAGTAATAATTGATTATAAATCAACAAATTAAATAAATGAAAAAACTATTCGTTTTGTTTTTCGCAGCAGCGTTAGCGGCTTTCATGCCAAATGCCGGCGCTCAGGAAAAGAAATTCTTCACGCCCGAAGACGCTTCATACAACAACCGCAGCGTATTTCCTCGTTATCCTAACCAGTTGAAGTGGCTCGGCGACGCCGATATCTACATGACGGTGAAAGACAAAGCCATCGTTGTGAATCAGCCAAAAGGAAAAGAAACGACCTTGATGACCCTCGACGAACTGAACGGTTACGCGGCAAAAAGCGGCACCGACAGCCTGCGCCGCATCCCCAACATCACGTGGACAGGACAAGGAAAAGCCTACTTCTACTCCGCTGGAAAAGAAGGCATCAGCCTCAACCAACTCAGCCTGAAGGACAAATCGATTAAGACCATAACGACGGTACCGCAAGATGCTGAAAACCAGACAATCTGCGAGCCTACGCTAAGGGTGGCCTACACCATTGGTGACAACCTGTACGTTGCCAACGGCGACAAACAGATACAGATTACCGACAATCCCGAACACGTCATCGCCGGCAAGGCGGTTCACCGCGACGAGTTCGCCATCAAAGGCGGCATCTTCTGGTCGCCCGACGGCAGCCTCCTCGCCTACTACTCCATGGACGAAAGCATGGTGACGGATTATCCCATCGTTGACATCACCGAACGCATCGCCACATCGAAACCCATCAAGTATCCCATGGCGGGCATGACGAGCCATCAGGTGACGCTCCACGTTTACGACATTGCTAAAGGCACCGATATCACCATCAAGACGGGCGAACCTGTAGACCAGTTCCTCACCGCCATCACATGGAATCCCGACAACAAACGCCTTTACATCGGCGTCCTGAATCGCGGACAAAACGACCTGAAATTCAACGAATACAGTGCCATGGACGGCAGGTTCATCCAGACCATCTTCGAAGACACCGACGAGCAGTATGTGGAACCTACCGGACCCGCATATTTCATTCCGGGCAGCACCGACCAATTCATCTGGATGGCACAACGTGACGGTTACTATCATCTGTACCTCCACACCATCAGCACCAAAGCCGTGAAACAACTCACCAAAGGCAGTTTCGTGGTTACGTCGTTCGACGGATTCGACAAGGCTGGACGCAATTTCTACTACACCTCGACGGAAGTTAGCCCGCTGGAACGCCACTGCTACATGCAGAACCTGAAAAGCGGCAGCATCACGAAAATCACCAAGGAACATGGCACACACAACGTGACGCCAAGTCCCAGCGGCAAGTATTTCATCGACAGTTATTCCAGCACCGACGTGGCTTACAAGGCCGACATGATGGACGCCAAGGGCAAATACATCGAAACCATATACAAGGCCGATAATCCTCTTGCTGATTACAATCTCGGAAAGACGGAAATCGGCACGTTGAAGTCGGAAGACGGACAAACGCTCTACACCCGCCTCATCAAGCCTTACAACTTCGATCCTTCAAAGAAATATCCCGTCATCGTTTACGTTTACGGTGGCCCTCACGCCCAAATGATTACCGACACCTGGACAGCAGACGCTGGCATCTATCTGAATTATCTGGCGCAGGAAGGATTCATCGTCTTCACCCTCGACAACCGTGGTTCCGCCGACCGTGGCGAAGCCTTCGAGCAATGCATTCACCGCCAGTGCGGACAACTCGAGATGCGCGACCAGATGGTCGGCATAGAATACCTGAAGACCTTGCCTTACGTCGATGCCGACCGCATCGGCTCCGATGGCTGGAGTTACGGCGGATTCATGTCAACGACACTCAAGATAAACCATCCTGAAGTCTTCAAGGTGTCAGTGGCCGGCGGCCCTGTCATCGACTGGAAATACTACGAAATCATGTATGGCGAACGCTACATGGACACGCCGCAGGAAAATCCCGAAGGCTATGAATTGACGCGCCTGGAAAACAAGACCGACAAGTTGGAAGGCAAACTCCTGATGATACACTGCACATCCGACCCCGTGGTGATGTGGCAGAACAGCCTGACTTTTGTCGAAAACTGCATCCACAACGGCAAACAACTCGATTATTTCGTCTATCCTGGCCACGACCACAACGTCTACGGCATGGACAGAGCGCACTTGATTACCAAGATAACGCAGTACTTCAAGGACAACCTGTGATAACAGCCGAACGCCAAGATGGAGAATGCGACCGCATCACACGCTCCGTCTTGGCGTTAGTGTTTTCAATAATCCTTATCGAATTTCCAGTTTCTTCTCTATAACTCTTTCATAGCCCGGATTCATCACTTTCACCGTACCGTGCGCTGCATCCTTCAACTTGAAGGAATAGCGGCAGTTGTGTAACGTGACGGGTTCCTTGCGTGGATTGTTCTTCGTAAGATTGTGACGACCTATCAGCATGATGTTCAAGGCCGTAGAATCGCTGACGACATTTAAATGGTCGAAAGAATACGAATCGTCAGGCCCGACCGTACCGAAGAAAGCAATCGTCACCTTATCGCCAAGCGAAGCCCATTGGGGCATGGCGACACTGTCCACCTGAATCACGAAATCCTCATAACCGATGCCGAGTTCCGACTTCCCGCCTCCGCAGGAGACAAAAGCCATTGCGACACAAACGGCGAAGCCTTTCAAAAACAACTTGTTGACATTCATGAGTTTCATGGTCGACGGTATTTTATCAAATTAGAATCTGAAATAGATGAACGGACTGAAATTGGAAGCATTCAGGGCGGCGATGCAGAAGATGAAGGCAAAGATGGCGATGCTGCATACCAGGATATGCTGACGGTCGTTGTACTCAGTGTAATAGACCTTGTTCTGGACTTTCAGGCCGAATTTGGAGAGCGTGAAGAACGAGAAGAAGGTTGCCACCAGCATCGTCACATAGAGATGCGGATTGTCGGCGAAATGGAACGGCGTGAATTCGAACGCAAACAAGCGTTTGATGAACATCCACGAGAGATCGATGCGTTCCACGCGGAAGAAACAGCGCGTCAGCACGATGATGAGGAAGGTGAAAAACACCGACGGAATCCGCCCCAGCCTTTCATTGAACTTCTTCAAAAACAGTTTGTCGGCACAGATGAAAATGCCTTGCAAGGCTCCATATACCACGAAATTCCAGGCGGAGCCATGCCACAAGCCCGAAACCAGAAAACAAAACCATAGGTTGAAATATTTCCTGAACTCCGTCTTGACACGACTGCCTCCCAATGGGAAGTACAGGTAATTCTTGATGAACTCGCTGAAAGTCATGTGCCAGCGGCGCCAGAACTCCGAAATTGTCGTGGATGTGTAAGGATTGTCGAAATTCTCGGGAAACCGGAATCCCATCATCCTTCCCAATCCTATCGCCATGTCGGAATAACCGGAGAAATCGAAATATATCTGGAATGTAAAGGCGACAATGGCTATCCATGCTGTGGTGGAATCAATCGCGGCAATCTTGCTGGCGATGTCGGCTAACTGAGCGGACGTCAGCACGTCATAATTGGACGGCCCGAGCACCTTGTCAACCTGAAAGCCGATCACATCAGCGATGAGTATTTTCTTGCACAATCCCAGTACGAACCGATAGAATCCCTGCAAACGGTCTTGTATTGTCGATTCGCGGCTTCTGATCTGGTCGGCGACGTCGCAGTAGCGGATGATGGGACCGGCGATAAGTTGCGGAAACATCACGATGTAAAGGATGAAGTCGCTCAACTTCTCCATCGGCTTGTTGACGCCACGATAAGTATCAAGGGTGTAGGTCACGCTCTGGAACGAGAAGAACGAGATGCCTATCGGAAGGAGTATCTTGGTCCATTTGAGCGGCTCATGCCCCATCCAGCCTAACACGGCGTTTAGGTTCTCCATGGTGAAGTTGCCGTATTTGTAATACAGCAGCAAGCCGATGCTTATTATCACCGAGATGGCGCACAAAAGCATCTTGACATTTTTCTTCTCCGTCTTGCACATCCACCTCACCAGATAGAAATTGGCTATGGTAGAGAGAATCAACTGGATTACAAAGTCGGGCGCTCCGTAGGAGTAGAAAATGAATGATGCAAGCAACAGGAAATAATTGCGTATCTTTCTGGGCAGGATGAAATAGACCAGAAAAAACACCGGCATGAAAAACAATAGGAATACGTTGCTGCTAAAGACCATATCACTCCGGTTTTATTGCTTTTTTATATTTCTTGCGGAAGACGATCTCGCCACGCTCAATCTTGCGGTCTACCACCCAGTGCGCATCTTTCCTAAGTTGGGTCTCGAGGTCTTTCCCGTTTTTCAAGGCTTTCTGCTCCACATCATGCAGCCAAGATGGCGAACTTTTTATCTTCTTCACCGTCAACTCGATATTCTTGTCCACCGTGGAAATAGAATCGTGGTCAAAAAAGTTTCTTACCGCTGACGAGCGTTTGGTTGGAATGCTGTCGGCCAATGCCGGAAAATAGCGTTCAGGATGCTCTGCGATAAGACTGTTCACTTCTTTGTCGAGTGCTTCGTCAACCGAAATGCCTTTCTGCTCCGCCTTGACTTCGACCTTCTTCATCCAATCGGGCATCTTACGAATGTATTTGTGAAGAGCGTTTTTCACTTCGTCAACCTCCGACTGGTCGTAACAGAGGTCCATCAGCGCCTGTTGCGAAAAACCATTGCTCATCTCATACTGCATCGATGAACAGTAGGAAAGCATGATGAAGTCGGACGAAAGCATCTCATCGACAATGTTCAAATCCTTGACGGAAGTGTGCGGGTCGTCGTAGAACACCGAACTATTATAGTACCAGTATGGATTCGAGTAGCAGTAGTCGTGCATGTCGACCTGCTTGACGATGTTCCAGTAGAAAGAATCGCCTATCACGATGAGTTTGGGCTTGACTGCCGTCGAGTCCTTGCGCGGCTTGACATCGACATAGTAATAGTCAACCTTCTCGATGGGACGCATCAGGTTCATCAGACTTACCAAGTCGTCATCAGGCGATTTCACTTTGCCGAGATAGGGTTTGCCAATATCCATGGCGGTCAGTTTCAAGCCTGAGATGTGCTCCATATAATGCATGATACTGTCGAGGGCATACATGGAGGAAATGTTGCTCCAGTGCGTTCCGGTAGGATAAAACAACGGAAAGTCAGCCGTGTCCTTCATCTGCTGGAACCAACTCTGAACATCGATATAGTTCAAGCCCAACTCGTTGAACTTGTTCACGTAAAAGTCATGGGCGGAAAGCACTTTCTTCTTGTTGTAATGATCGTTTGCAGGAAGGTACTCCGGATACACCGCTTCCTTGCCTGGCAAAAGGCTGGTAAAAAGATAAGTGCCATAAGGGGCGAGAATGTGCTGCAACTGATACAGTCGTTTGGCCTCGGCGTCCATACTACGCTTCATGACCGCCGAATCGTCAGTAATCCTGTACATGCGGCCCTGATAATACTCCTCGACAAACCAAGGCTCGTAAATCCAGCCGTCTTTGCCAAAAACAATCTGTGCACCTTCGACGCTGGTCTTGCGGAAGAAATCCCAAAGATACTGGTTGTAGAACCTAATGAGCGGAGGCCTAAATCCGAAATGCTGCTTCAGATAAGATTCCGTCTTTGACTGAAACTCGCCAGTGGCGTAACTCTTCAACGTCAGTTTGGGCATCGGCTGGTCATATACGACACCGCTCAGTCTCCTGAATTTAGGAAAATCAAGTAGTTCGTTCACCATGGGTGCGAACATGACTACCGAGACGATAACAAACAATATGACCTTTGTGTTTTTTTTCATTTCGAATCGCTGGCAAAAATAGGAAAAAACCACGTCTCGAATCAATTCATCGTGGCATTCTGCACGTCAGACGCCTGAAATCGTTACTTTTGCACCCATGAAGAACATCGAACTGCTGTCACCAGCGAAGGATTGCGACACGGGCATCGCCGCCATCGACCACGGAGCGGATGCCGTTTACATCGGCGGACCCAATTTCAGCGCCAGAGAAAAAGCCACCAACGGCATCCATGACATCGAACGGCTTTGCCGCCATGCAGCGCAATACGATGCAAAAGTCTATGTGACGCTGAACACCATCCTCTTCGACAACGAACTGGAACGTGCACGCCTCATGGCTTACGACTGCTGGAATGCCGGCGCCGACGCCCTCATCGTTCAGGACATGTCGCTGCTGCAAATAGACTTGCCTCCAATCCCGCTACACGCCAGCACGCAATGCAACAACATGACTCTCGAAAAGGTGCAGTTCCTCGAAAAAGCCGGCTTCGCCCAAGTCGTCCTCGCCCGCGAACTGACGCTGCAACAGATTAAGGAAATCAGGGAACACACGACGGTGCCTCTAGAGTTTTTCGTGCACGGCTCCCTCTGCGTGTGCCAAAGCGGACAATGTTATCTGAGCCATTACCTCGGAAACCGTAGCGCCAACAGAGGTGCCTGCGCCCAACCCTGCCGCCTGCCTTGGAATCTGATAGACGAAAACGGCAACATCCTAATCCAAGACCGTCACCTGCTGTCGCTCAAGGACTTGAACAGCAGCAACCACCTCGAGCAACTTATAGACGCCGGAATAACGAGTTTCAAAATTGAAGGCCGACTGAAAGACGCCGACTACGTGAAAAACATCACGGCCTTCTATAGGACAAAACTCGATGAAATCTTCGGCAGAAGGGACGATTTGAGACAGGCATCGCGCGGACACTGCTCGTTCGCTTTCGATGTGAATCCCGACAAGTCGTTCTCGCGCGGCTCCACCGACTACTTCATCGAAGGCCGCAAAAAAGGCATCGACTCCCCTTTCACGCCAAAATCCATGGGAGAATACATCGGCGAAGTGTCGTGGTGCAACTCGATGCGCATGGATATACGCACCAGCAAGACCTTGCATAACGGCGACGGCCTCTGCTTCCTCGACGATAATGAGCAACTGCAAGGAATCCGTGCCGATGTGGTGCGGGAAAACACCGTTTCGTGCAACCGCCCGCACGGCGCATCAAGAGGCGCGAGGATATTCAGAAACCTCGACATCGAATGGCAAAAACAGATAGAAGCCTCCAAAGGCAACCGTAAAATCGACCTCAGCCTGACTATGGCCGACAACGACGAAGGCTACACCTTCACGGCCACGCTGGCCGATGACAACATCTCGGCAAGCACAGCATTGACCTGCGACAAAGTCATTGCCAACAATCCGGAAAAAGTCACCGAAAACATCCGTAAAAAAGCGACGCAATGGGGCGACACGATATTCAATCCCGTCAATCTCGAACTCCAGTTTTCGCAACCTTACCTCATCCCCGCTTCCGTTATCGGCGAAATGAAACGGAATCTTGTTGAGAAACTCACCAACATGCTCATTGATAAACATATAGCGGACAGGTTACAAGTCCAACTGACGCCAAATGACAGCCCGTATCCCGAATCGAAACTGACCTATCTTGGCAACGTGGTGAACGAGAAAGCGAAGGAATTCTATCTGCAGCATGGCGTCACCGACATAGAGGACGGCCTTGAGAAATCCTGCTCGAAAGAGCCTGGCATCAAAGTGATGACCACCAAACACTGTGTGCGCTACGCCAATGGCATCTGCTGCAAGGAAACGGGAGAGAAAGCCACACCGCTGTTCCTTCAGAACGAAGCCGGCACATTCCGGGTGGAGTTCGACTGCGCGAATTGCATCACAAACATCTTCAGCGTCGAGAAAGCGTAAAACCAGAGATTTACAATCCTCCGGTATTTTCATTGCAGCATCAAGAATGTAAAGGAAGTTTCAGGTGACATCCATTCACCGGAAAAGCCTTCTTACGGCTCCACAGGTTTCACCTCAAGCAGCGGATTGACAAAATACCACCTTTTGTTCGTTTCACAGAAACACTTGTACCGTTTGCGAAGCCGAACGCCTTTGCGGAACAAAAGTCCGTTAGAAGTCACAAAACACTGCCCATCGGCGATTTCATCAACGGTCTTCAGGCCGCTTCTTCTGTCTTCATACGTCTTCAAGACCTTCATCAGGCCGATGTCGGCACTGCTCGTCGCAGCAACCTTGTCCATGTGCCGCCGCAACTCGATAAGGATGTCTTCAGGAAAAACAGCATCGCTAAGATAAGGCTGCATCAGCATCTGGAATTGTTCCTTCCATTCCTTGCCATGAGGTGCGGTACGACTGCCATATTTCACATATACTTGATAATGAGCCAATTCGTGAATATACGTAATCAGCATCAGATACGGATTCAGATTGCCGTTTAAAGTGATGCGGCAAATCGAGGAACGGTCCTTGGGCGGACGGAAATCACCCAACTTCGTGCGTCGAGGCCGACAAAACTCCAGTTTGAAACGGCGTTCTTCAAACGACTTGACAACCATGTCAAAGGCGTTTTTCGGAAAATATCCTTCCAGCAATCTCAATTCTTCGGGATTCAACGCCATCACTTGACTTGTTCTGATGGTGCGTAGTAAAGACAAGCAAAACCGCTGACGCTTGCATTGTCCTGTTGTTCAGGAATGTACGACCATTTTGTACACGAGTTGCAGTGACGCGGCGCCTTGCGGCTCGGAATGTTGGATTCCGACTTGCAACTTGCGACGAGCAGGCCCAGAGCACAAATGATTATCAGCATCTTCGTTTTCATTGCATCGTGTGTTTTGAACATCATTGGACAAGCCACGCTGAAGGGTTAAGCCTCTCCCTGCCGTGCCACAGTTCAAAATGAAGTTCGGTCTTGTCTTCTTCAATGTCGGTATAGATAAGTCCTATCTCCTGTCTGGTCTTCACCTTGTCGCCACGTTTCACATAGACGGAAGCAAGATTGGAGTAAACCGTGAAATAGTCGCCGTGACGAATGATGATGGCGATGTTGTTGGCTGTAATCTTGTTCACGCTGACGACCTCGCCTTCGAATACCGACCTCGCTTTCGCTTGTCGTGGTGCGGCAATGTCAATGCCGTTATTCGTCACCTGTATCTGATCGGAAACCGGATGGCTGTGTTTGCCGAATGTGGACGATATCACGCCTTTCTCAGTAGGCCATGGCAGTATTCCCTTGTTGCCCGTAAAATTCGCCGACAACTTCTGTTCAGCATGCGAGAGCGCCATGTTGCCGGAACCTGTTTTGGCGTCTTTGTTCTTGTTCTTTTCCGCCGCCTTTCTGATTTCCTCCTCGATGATTGCCGCCACCATACGCTGCAACTTCTGCGACTGCTGCTGCTTTTGCTTGATGGACTGCTGAATGCTGCCCTCCTGCCTCTTCAACGACGACACTTGTGCGTCAAGTTCCGTCTTTTCCGATTTCAAGATGGTCTGCTGTTCCTTCTCATCCTTAAGCAAGGCGGCTTGCTCCTCACGTGACTTCTTGTTCTTTTCAATCTCTTCATTCAACTGACGCTCGGCTTCGGCAATCTGATCCATCTTCGACTTGCGTGCATCCGAAAACTGCCTAATATAGCGCAAGCGGCTGAAAGCCTGATTGAAATCCTCCGAAGCGAAGACAAATTCCAACACATCGTAATGGTTTCTGTTTCTGTATGCGAACATGATCATCTTGGAATACTCCTTGCGGTACTTATCCAAATCGTTGTTCAGCACGTTGATTTTCTTCTGACTCTCCCTGATGTTGCCGTCAAGGACCGCAATCTTTCCATTGTAGGCCTTCACAAGTTGCTGGCGTTGTTTTATCTTCTTGTCAAGGATGGACACCTGATTCAACGAGAGTTTCTTGTTCTTGGATGTTTCTTTCAGCAACTTGTTGGCGGTGGCAATCTCACTTTGCAAAGTGGCGATCTCCTTCTCCAACTCGGCCCTCGATTTGGAATTCTGACCTAAAAGATTCAGAGACAAGACAAAGACAACAACGATAAGGAAGGCTTTTTTCATCTCATCTTCACCCTTTCCATCTTTGCGTTAACCTTGAAAGGCACGTCTTTGGACACATTGACGGTGATGCCAGAATACACGATGCTTCCCGACAACTTATCGGCACCCGACGACTCGATAACCATAGAGGCAGGCAGCAGCCCCTCACCGACATGCTGATAGCCGTCATACGAAACCGAAATATTACCAAAATCAGAGTTTATTCCAACGCTCAGCAGTTTGAGCAACGAAGCGTCAACAGTGGCCATTTCGCCGGACGTGACTTGCGGATTACGGCTTATCTGGAAATAAGCGCCGTTGTCCGTCAGAGCACAATCCGCAGCCGCGGTGGCATTCCACGCCGACATGACATTGCCTGCCAGAACAGACTGGATGTCGGAAAACGACAGGTTGCAGCCGACATGTTTCATGACATCTGCGAACCGCTCGGCAACGTAGGTGTTGTCAAGCCGGTTGAGCACCCAAACGGAATCAGGCGTAATCTTGATCCGCGCCGCCTCGATGCCGAGAAAAGACGTGGCCGAAATCCAGATGACGTTGTCTTTCTGCATCCGCAACTGTCCGCCAATCTTCGGGATGGGATTGCCGTTCACCGTGGCTTCGACGTCCAGTTTCGCAGTAATCCACTGATATTGAAAATCCTTTTGCATCACTTTGCCCATAAGGACAGACGCCGACGAGGCTTCAACCGGTTTCTTCACCTCTTTGCGCCATGCGGCACAAGAAAAAAGAAACATGGTCGTGCAGACGGCCAGCAACGCAATATAGGGCTTCAACTTATTCATACAAGACTCCGTCTTTCAGTTTCTTCTCAAGTTTGTCGGAATACGTTCCCGTTTTCAACGCCTTGTTCCAATATTTCAAGGCTTCTTCCTTCTTGTCGAGACGATAAAGTATGTCGCCATAATGCTCGAAAACTGTCCCACTGGGTTCTTTTTGGAACTCCATGACCTTCTTCATCTGCTTTTCGGCTTCAGCGTAGCGTCCCATCTTATACAACACCCAAGCGTAAGTATCAAGATAGTTGGCGTCTTTCGGCATCAGTTCCACAGCGTGACGCGACATTTCAAGGGCTTTGTCAAGGTCTTTGGAATCAAGGGAAAGATAGTAGGCGTAGTTGTTCAGCACCAGCACGTTGTCGGGCTGATGCGAAAGCACGCGCTGAAAAGCCGAATAAGCCTTCTCTTCCTCGCCGGTCTGATGATACAAGTCACCCAAAAAAGAATCGAAATTGGAGAGCAATTCGGCATCGGCGACAAACTTCCTGCCTTTCTCAAGATACGTGATGGCGTCGGCATTCTTCTCAAAATGAACACTCGCGTTGCCGGCAAACCAGTAAAAGACAGGCTGCATGGGATAATAACCTATAGCCTTCAGCGAATGGGCCAACACGGCATTATAGTCGTTCAACTGGGCTTCGTTGATAATCATGTTCTGCCACGAAATGAAATCCGTGCTGTCACACTGCAAAGCCTTGTTATACATTTCGTTGGACTTCACAATATCATTGTTGTTGATGTAGAATGAGCCCATAATGACGTAACCTATCTTGTTGTCGGGATAAGTCTCGATGAAAGCCTCGCCCGCCTTTCTCGCCTGCTCATCCACACGACCTGATGTCTCCTTCTTCTTGAACCAATATTCGTAAATGTTGGTCTTGGTGGTTAGGTCGAGGTTCTTGTTGCGTATGGCGGCCAGCAACTCGTTGAAAGCCTTTTCGTCTTGTCCCGCCTTCTCGTAATACTCCAGAAGCGACACGTTGATGTAGGGATCATCGGGATTTGTCGCCTTCACTTTTTCATACATCTTCATGGCTTCCTTCTCATCGCCGGCATCCATATAGACTTGTGCCAGCATGGAATAGTTACGGGAATTCTCGGGATTAGCCTGAATCATCTTTTGCAGTTCCGCAATCACGTCCTTGGTCTTGCCTTGACGTTTGTAAATCTCCACCCGCTGCGTATTAATCACCTCATTGTAACCCACTTGCTTCTCCAAAATATCGAGTTGCTTCAGCGCCTTGTCATATTGCTCTGCGGCGAGCAAATCGTCGATAAGTTCACTGAGGATGTCAATATCGTCAGGGTATTTCTCCGATAGATTCTCGAACAATTCTATGAGTTCATCGTATTGCTCGAACCTCTTGTAGAAATCTGCGAGATTGAGTTGATACCATTTGTTGTCCTTGTCAAGTTTGGCAGCTTTCTTGGCCATATTGAAAGCGTCTTCATTGCGTCCGGCGATGGCATACTGATGGCTGAGTTCGAACATGCTTGCAGCGTCATCGGGCATGAAGACCAGAGCCTGTTCAAAATTGCTGATGGCCGCTTGCGTGTCGCCATTATACTTGCTTTGAAGGCCGTTGGAAAAAAATGTCGCATTCTTCCTCACATCCTTCATGCCGATATTTTGAGCGGCGTCAGTGGATTGAGCGCTCATATTGTTTGCAAATGCAGACAACAGAATGATTATCAGTATGTTTATGGTATTATTCTTTCTCATAAGTCATTGACATCGGATCATTGTTTTCCTGTATGTCCGAATCCTCCAGCACCACGTTCCGTCTCGGTCAAATCTTCAACAACGACAAGTTGCGACTGTTCGCAAGGGGCGATGATCATCTGGGCGATGCGGTCGCCATGGCTGATGACGAAAGGCTCGGCGGAAAGGTTGATGAGAATCACCATGATTTCGCCTCTGTAATCGGCATCGACAGTGCCGGGAGCGTTCAACACAGTGATGCCGTGCTTTATGGCAAGGCCGCTACGGGGTCTGACTTGACCTTCGTAACCCTCAGGGATTTCCATGAAAAGCCCCGTGGGGATAAGAGCCCGACACATCGGCTGCAAGGTGACGCTGCCATTCACGAGATTTGCACGAAGATCCATTCCGGCAGAGGCTTTCGTCTCGTACGACGGCAACGGGTTTGACGATTTGTTGACAATCCTGATTATCATTGTTTATGCTGTTTTCTGCGGCATTGTCCCGCTCTTGTTTTTATTAGTTTTTCTTTTCAATATGCCGGCGATGCCTTTGACAAGGTCGCGGTCGAAAAAGGCAATCACGGCGCAGTATGACAATAACAATGCCGTGTTAATGACCAGATTCAGCCACAGATGGTCCGTCTTGAACAATCTGCTCAGCAATAACAGGCCGATTGTAAGGGCGAAACAGCCCAAAGCCGACTTCAAGTCGTAATTCACACGATATTGCTTTTGTCCGATAAGGTAGGACAGCACGACGCAGATGCCATATCCGGCAAATCCGCCCCAAGCGCAAGCCATGTACCCGTATTTCGGGACAAAGATGAAATTGATGGCGAGCAACGCGCAGCATCCAACGCCCGAAATGATAGCGCCCCACCACGTCTTGTCGATGAGTTTGTACCAGAACGACAGGTTGAAGTAGATGCCCATGAAAATCTCGGCCATCATCACTATCGGCACGACGCGAAGCCCTTCCCAATAATCCCTGTTGATGACGTATTTCAGCACGTCGAGATACATCATGACGGCCAAAAAAGCAAACAGCGTGAAGATGATGAAATACTTCATCACCCTTGCCTGAAGTCCCTTGCTGTCGTCGGTCTTCTTCTCGCCAAACAGAAAAGGTTCGTAAGCATACCGGAACGCTTGCGTTATCATGGCCATGATCATCGCTATCTTGACGCAGGCTCCATAAATTCCAAGTTGAACCTCGCCTTCCTTGCCGGGTACGATGAAACGGTAACAGATCTTGTCGGCAACCTGATTCAGAATGCCCGCCAAGCCTAACAGCAGCAAAGGCCAAGTGTAATTCAGCATCTTCTTCAAGAGTTGGAAATCCATGCCGCCACGCAACTTCTTCAGTTCGGGAATGAAACCGAATGTGACCAACGAAGTGCAGATGAGATTCACGATAAAGACATAACCGACTTGATATTCGGGATTATACCAGCCCATCAACTGGGGACACGACTCGTGAAGATTCGGTGCCAGAAAGAAGATGAACAGGTTCATCCCTATATTTAGGATGATGAAGGAAAGTTTCAGGATGACGAACTTTACGGCTCGATGCTCGTTACGCAGGTAGGCGAACATGATGGCCTGGAACGAATCCAATGCCACAACGATGGCCATGATGACGATGTATTCGGGATGATTCGAATAGTACATCGCTGATGCAATGGGCCTGATGAAGATGCATACAAGCGCGACGAAAAGCAATGACACAAAACCCACCGCAAGAGCGGATGTGGAAAAGGCTTTGCTGGCACCTACCCCATCTTTGTTTGCAAAACGGAATGATGTGGTTTCCATGCCAAACGTCAGCAGCACAAGCAGAAGGCCGGTGTAGGCGTAGATGTTCGTGATGACGCCGTAGCCGCCCGACGAAGAGACAATCTTGTACGTATAAAGCGGCACCAGCAAATAATTCAAGAATTTGCCGATGATGCTGCTCACGCCATAAATGGCGGTCTCGCCAACCAATGTGCTTATCTTCCCTTGCGACATTATGATGCCCTTCTATCCTTTAACAAAAACTTACAAAAATACCAATTATTGCTTTATCACGATTCGATATTTTCAAACAACTCGATGACAAACGTAGTCCCGACGCCGACCTCGCTTTGGAACGTGATTCTTCCTCCACTGGCCTGGATGATGTTATATACGATGGACAAGCCCACTCCCATGCCGCTCGACTTCGTGGTGAAGTTCGGCATGAATATCTTTGTCTTCTCCTCGTCGCTGATGCCTTTGCCGTTGTCCGTGATGCGGATGACGTGCTTCTGCTTCGACGATACCAGCCTGATATCGACCTGACCGTCGGGCTTCCCTCCTATGGCTTGAATGGCGTTCTTGACGATATTACCCAAAGCCCGGCTCATATTGTTCTTGTCGCACACGAAAGTGTGATCTTGATCTTTGTCATATTCGTAACTGAATTTGACATTCTCCTCGGTATCGTAGAGCCGGACGACGTTGCCCACCAGTTCAGCCAGATTCACAGGTTCAGGCTTCCCTTCTGGCAATTTGGCGTAGTTGGAGAAAGCCGAGGCGATGTCCGACAAAGTGTCGATTTGCTCTATCAGCGTCTGTGTCGTATGCCTCAAACGCTCGTCAACATCAGGAGCGCCTTCGTCCCAAGCCTTTTGCAGATACTGGACACTCAGACGCATGGGCGTAAGCGGATTCTTGATTTCATGGGCCACCTGACGAGCCATCTCGCGCCATGCCGTTTCACGCTCGGAACGCGCTATGGAACTGGCACTCTTCTCAAGTTCCGCCACAAGTTGGTTGTATTGTTCTATCAACTCACCGATTTCATCGTTGCTTTTCCACTCTATCGGTTCATTGGCACGGTCAATCTTGACATCACGCATCTTGCTCTGAATCAATGCTAATGGCTTCGTGAGACGCTTCGTGACGCCGAGAATCAGAATGACCGAAACAACCATAAGCAACAAGATGATATTCACATAGATGAGTATGAAATTCATGATTTCGGTTTCGAGTTCCGTGCGGCTTGAAAAATAAGGCGTGTTCAGATAAGCCACAGCCTTCCCGTTATTGTCAAGAATGGAAATATACGCCGACTGATACGCGCCTGTGCCGAGTTTCTCGTCGTGACTGTAGTACATGTTCTTGTCGCCCTGCATGTTCTGGAAAGCATCCGGATTCATGAGCGGCGCTTGCAGACGGTTGTCCATAATCTCAGGACGCGAAGTGGCGAGAAGTTTCCCGTCAAGGCCATACAGGTTGATGTCGGTGAAGAAAATGCTGGAGAAATGCCGAACCAGATTGTCATACGCTCCTTTGGAGACTTTCCCTTCAAACATGGTGTCGTCCACCTGGTTCATCATGTCGAGCATGATGGTGCGCGTCCTTTCGTAATGGAAATCACGCGACTTCTTGTTGTAGATGCCGCGCATGTAAATCACCGAAACCGGCCCTACGACAAGGAATGATATCGCCATAGTGAGCAGCAGTATCATCTGCAAGCGGCCTCGGAAACTCTTGCCCGAAAGCCAACGTGTCCCGCCATGATTGTGCAATAGATAAGCCAGCAAGTAGGTCACGAGCAACAGGAAGTAGAAAATGGCGAAAGGGGCCGTCCTTTCAATCCAACTGTGCCGGTCGACGCTGAGAATGACGGTCTTGCCATCCTTGGTAAGGGCGTAATGCTTGAGATTGCGGTCGTTGCAATAGCCGTTTTCCACATAGCGCATATCGGTCAGATGATTCGGATAGATGTTTTTCCCGTATTTATAGACGAGCAACTTGTTGCGATAACTCGCCACCGAATAGTTCCACGGGATGACGCTGTTCTTGTCTTGCAGGAATTTCGGGAAACCGAAACCTGCCGGAATGATGGATTTGGAAAACTCGAAATACAGCGTGCGGCTGTCGAGCGTATCGGGAGCCAAGACGTCGATAATGCCAAGATAACTCGGGTCGAGCGTGTTGTAATCAATGGAGTAAAGCCTCTCGGAGACGGCCTCGCCGTTATTGGAAGCGATGATGTTCTGGAAATATCCGCGACAATCGGTGACAAAACCATCAGGCTGCACCTCAAGTTCGGAACCCGGAGAACATATCGTCAGCGAGACGTCATAATCTCTCATAATGCTGTCAAACAGAAGATTCTGGGAATAGCCAAGCACAATCTCATCCAGGATGTTGCTTCCCGAAAATATCATCTCGCGCAAAACGCTGTCGTTGTCAACCGCTTTGGAAAACGCATCGAAGGAACTGATGAAGGCGGTGTCGTTCTCGACCAATACGTCATTCACCGTGTCTTTCATGAATTTGTTTTCCTGGTCGATGGTCACGAAATTGTAGATGCAGGTCAAAAACACAGCGACAATCCCGAACTGAAGCGCCATGAAAGGAAATTCGGCACGATCTTCATTCAACATCCTGAAATACAAAGCCACAAAAAGCGCTACGCCCACAAGCCAGTAAATCCAGTATGACGGCAAACAAGCCAGGCAAATCAGGAACAGCAACGGCACAAATATGGCGAGCGGAATGACAAGGCCATGATCCTTCGGCGAAAAATAAGAGAACAACGAATTGAGAAACAGCAAGGAACTGACGAGCAGCATGCAAATCAGAATCACCATGGAATAGTTCAAATCGGCAAAACCGTTGGCCTGCAGGACAAGATTGCTATTCCCGGCAAGCGCCAAAACTGGAATCAGTCTGACACAAGCGAAAAAGAACAGCAGGTAGGCCAAAGACGGCAACGACAGGCGAAGCCAGTAGGGCAGGGAAGAACGGTGTCGCCGCAGACATGACGAGAAAACCAGAAGATTGGCGCAAACAAGAACGACAATCTCAAAGAAAACACCTAACGGACAATGGGGGAACACCAGATGCGTCTCGCCGTAAAGATCGGAAGTGAAAAGCAGAAAATCGGGCCGGAAACAATTCAGGGCGACAAACGACAGCAACGACACGCCAAAGTAGGCAAGACAGAAGAACAATCCTTTGTTTCGCAACTTATTGATGGCAAGCAGCAGACGATACAGCAGCAGATAAAAGGAAACAACCACCAAAAGGAAACACAAAAACAGAACATAGGTGAAAGGCTTGCTTACGGCGGAATGCAGACTCACAGTGACATGGGAAAGCACGTTGCCTGCCGAATCGACGATAGGCAAGGACCCCGTTGCCGATGGACCGAAAACGACATTGTGATTCTGTAAAGTAAGAAAAGGCTGGAAACGGTTCACAAAATAATCATTGTCAATCTGATAAGTCGTGTTCAGCAACGAGAGAAGATAAACCGTATAATGGCCTTCTTTAAACGATGAGACATAGAAATCGCCGACAAGAAGATTGGAAATGGTGTCGTTGGTCAAGGTTGCGCGCTTCTGAAGAATGCGGGAATCGACCAAGTTGGAATTCCAATATAGCAGGGAATCGTCTTGAAAAACGTAAGTGACCACGCGGTCGGGGATAGGGCAGGTGCGAAAGTCGGCGACCGAAGGTGACCCAAGGCTGTCGAACAACTGGACAAGACTGTTTTTTGATTCATCAACATCAGACTCGATTCTCAAAACGGACTTCTGTACCTGTCCGACAAAAGAGCGTTCGGAAAGTCGCGTATGGAGAAACAACTCCATGAACAAGAAAAGACACAACGATGCAACGAAGATGATGCACCACAGTCTGGTTTTCTTTATTGATGTATTATTCATGTATGAAGTTGATAAACAAATAATTACAAAATAATCAAAATAGAAACACTTTAATCGGAAAAACGGTGCCGAGATTCAAAAACAAGAAAAACACGACCTGATGTCAAAAAACCGTCAAAAATTCAAAATATCAAATAAAGTGCCACTTTTCAAGATGAAAAACCATTACTTCTTTTTGGTGAAGCAATAAACCATACTGGAATGTTCGCCGCTAAACCATGCCGACACGTTTGAAGCAATTCCGGACATGACTCCACGAAATAAGGGAAGACGATGGCCGAGATATTTTTCGCTAAGATAGGAAATATAATAAGCGTCCCATACAAGAAATCCGACATGGTTCATTTTCAAATCGGTTTCGGAGAAAAGCCTCACGATGGTGTCCTTTGAAAAATGGTTCAAATGACGCGGGACATCCCAGGCCGCCCACTTGTCCTTGTAATGGCGGGCGTCATAAGATCTGAAATTAGGCAGCGCCACGACAAGACGGCCGCCAGGCTTCAACAATCTGCTGAGTTGAGAAACCTCATCTTGAAGATTATCAACATGTTCCAAAACGTGCCACATGGTAATTATATCAAAGCCACCATCTTCCAATGTACCGAGAGATGATGGGGTGAAGATGCTCTTGCCAATACGGGTTTCAGCGATGCTGCGCGCCGAGTCGGAAGGCTCAACGCCGGAAACGTCCCAACCGTGTTGCTTCGCGTACAGCAAAAAGTCACCAACGCCGCAACCGATGTCAAGAAGCCGCCCCGCCGGAGTTCCTGAAGTGGCATACTTGAATTTACGCCGTAAATTCACCGACTTGACAAGTTCATAAATTCGTGGAATGAAACCCGATTTGTTCTCCTGATGACTGAGATAGTTTTCAGACTTGTAATAATCGCCGATATGGTCGGCATCGGGTCTGGGCATCGTGAAAAGCAAATGACAATGATCGCATTCCACAACTTCAAAACTTTCCTGGGTGAGAAAGTAATCCTTTAGCGCGATATAAGTATGAAAAGAAGTCGAACCACAACAAGGACAAGTATTCATAATTTAGAGTATTTCACGTGAAACAATTTTCTATCTACCTAAAAATACGGCCAATACGGATATGTCTGACGGAGACACGCCGCTGATCCTGCTGGCCTGACCCAAAGTCGAAGGCCTATATTTTGACAACTTCTGACGCGCTTCAATGGAAAGTGCGTTCATCGAAGCATAATCGAAATCCAAGGGCAACCGCACGTTTTCGAGCCGGTTTAACTTCTCCGCCATATCGTTCTCCTTCTCGATATAACCTTCATACTTGATCTGGACCTCGGCTTCTTCTATACACTCCTTGACATAGCGGTCTGATAGATCGTACAACTGCTTTAGGAAATCCAGATGGTCAATCATGCCAGCCAGGGAAATCTGAGGTCTCAGAAGCAGGAATGCCAACTTGGCCTTCTGTTCGATCGGGGAGGTGCTTTCCGATTCAAGATAAGCATTGACATCATCAGGAGTGACACTGGTGGATTTCAGGAACGACACGATGGAATCAACCCGATTCTTCTTATCCAAATAGTGTTCATAACGCGCGTCCGTTGCCAGTCCAAGAGCATGGGAAAGCCCAGTGAGACGGGCGTCAGCGTTGTCCTGACGCAAAAGAATGCGGTATTCGGCACGGCTGGTGAACATCCTATAAGGTTCATCAACGCCCTTGGTGATGAGATCGTCAATCAGGACGCCAATATAAGCCTCGGAACGACTCAGAACCAAAGGCGCATCGTCATGAAGCAGCCGATGAGCATTGATACCAGCCATCAATCCTTGACAGGCAGCCTCTTCGTAACCGGTGGTGCCATTAATCTGACCAGCAAAAAACAAACCATGAAGGCTACGGGTCTCCAAAGAATGATGCAACTGATATGGCGGAAAATAATCATATTCAATGGCATAGCCAGGACGGAAAATCCTCGCATGCTCAAATCCTTCAATGAGATGAAGCGCCTCAATCTGAATGAAATCAGGTAGGGACGAACTGAATCCATTCAAGTAATACTCATGCGTTGTCCAGCCTTCAGGCTCAACAAAAAGTTGGTGCGAATCCTTGCCAGCAAAACGATCGATCTTATCCTCGATACTTGGACAGTAACGCGGTCCTGTGCCTTTAATACGCCCATTGAACATAGGCGAGTACTTGAATCCTTTACGCAAGGCATCGTGAACCTTGGGGGATGTGTGGGCAATATGACAGGATCTTTGCTTTGAGACAGGAGTGTGCGGCAAAAATGAAAAACCAACCACATCTTCATCACCTTTTTGCTCAATAAGACGCGAAAAATCAATAGTCCGGCCATCCACTCTGACTGGCGTTCCGGTCTTGAGACGACTTGACTCAAAACCAAGACTTACAAGTTGTTCCGTGATGCCATGACTGGATGCTTCGCCGATTCTTCCACCTGAAAAATGGTTCTCACCGATATGGATGATGCCATTCAGGAATGTGCCATTCGTAAGAATGACGGAACGGGCTGGGACATCACCCCCAATAAGCGTCTTAACTCCAGTAACGCGGTCGCCAGAGACCAATAGACCCAGCACGGAATCCTGCCAGAAATCGACATTAGGAATGGCTTCAAGTTGAGAGCGCCACTCGGAAGAAAACAACATCTTGTCGCTCTGACAACGCGGACTCCACACAGCAGGGCCTTTGGACTTGTTGAGCATACGAAACTGGATCATGGTCTTGTCAGAGACAATGCCAGAATAGCCACCCATAGCGTCAATCTCACGCACAATCTGACCTTTGGCGATGCCACCCATGGCGGGATTGCAGGACATGGCGGCAAAAAGCCGCAGATCCATGGTGATCAGCAAGACATGACTGCCGAGATTGGCGGCAGCGGCAGCGGCTTCGCAACCGGCATGACCGGCCCCGACGACAACAATATCATAGTTTTCAAAAATCATATCAAGTCAGTTGTTTCATGTGAAACAATTAAAAATTCGATTGATTATAAATCAGTTGAGAGAAGCGAAAGACATTCTTCTTCCTTCTGACGCATCAACTTTTCATCCTCAGGAGCCTTATCGTCGAAGCCCAAAAGATGCAGCACTCCATGTATCAAAACGCGACAAAGTTCATTATCGTACGAGCGGGAAAACTGAGAAGCATTATCAGCAATACGATCAAGACTGATGCAAAACTCAGAGGACAAAGAATCACTACAATCCGTAAGAGGGAAGGTGATGATGTCGGTGTAAAAATCGTGTCCCAAACGAAGCCTGTTGATTTCAAGCAACTTCTCATCAGTGCAGAAATAATAGTGCAATTCGCCAACAGAATGATGATGAATAGAAACAACTTCATCAATCCACAAGCGAACGCGGTCGTAGTCCAAAACAGGTTTAGAGACATCTATGCACTGAAAAGTAATCATATCAATGTGAGTTCTTGCGTAAATAATACTGGTTTACTTTATCGTTATAATAAGGCAGATATTCTATAGGCGTCTTATTCAGAAATTCCTGCGACCGCTTCACTGACTGTTGGAAAATAAGTGGATCAATCTTTCGATCAAACTCGGAACCTTTGAACTCATTCGACTTGCGCTTTTCGTCCTGGTCCCGCTTCTGCTGTGCATTTTGCGCCTCCAGCATTCTGGACAATATGTCACGATTGCGTTCTAACGTCTGATTGGTAATGCGCTTGTTAACAATATCTTCTTCAAGTTTTTCCATATCCTTGATGATGTCGTTGAGACCATCGTCGCCCGTTTGGCCATTCTTCTTCATCTCGTCAAGCATTTGCTGCATGCCTTCGCGCAACATCTGCTGTTCGGCAGCCATACGAGCCAACTGTTCGCTCATGTTCGACTGATTCTTGACGCCAGGCTTCTGCATATCCTGCTGCATCTGCTTCAACTGTTTGCCAAGATGTTCCTGCATCTGCTGCATATTCTTAAGCCCTTGGTCTTTACCAGGTTTTGGTTTGGCGTTAGGCGAAGCCTGACCTGCCGCATCCATGCTATTCTGCATGTTGTCGAGCGATTCAGCGAGCATCAAAGCAAGGTTATTCATCGACATCAGGGCGGATTGCTGATTGGCAACAGCAGCAGAGAGATGAAGCGCATTCAAGTTCTTCAAGGCCAAAGCGGTTTGCGTGTCAATCTTATTCAACTCATCGAAGATAAAGTTCTGAATCATCGACTGCCTGATAGCCATTGCCTTAAGAGAATCGCGCACCATGGCAAAATTGTCGGACAATTCTTTCTGCGTGGCGATCTTTTCAGCAATAGAAGGGTCATCAACACGGAGTTTGCCAATGGCGACAAGCAACGCTTCCTGCTGATGCGACGCCCGAATGACGTTTTCCAACAAAATCCTTGTAAGATGCGCATCTTCAGCCATTTGCTGCTGATCACCAGATTTCATCATCATCGACATGCCATTGGCCATCTTCTGCATCTTCTTACCAGCATCCTGTTTCTTGCTATTGGACTTCTGTTGTTGCTGCGGACTATCGCTTTGCTCGGAATCGGAAGCATCATTAAGATCCTGCTGAATATCCTGCTCAAGTTCTTCGTCCTTATCGATATCGAAAGGATCGGTCAAGGAATCATTCTTTTTCTCAAGTTTATTAAGTTCATCCATGAGTTTGTTGAACTCATCGAGAGCAGTAGATGCTTTCTTTGTAGAAGCGGAATCGGGATTGGAATTCTTCAATTCTTCACCCAATTTGTCCAGTTTGTCTATCAGCGCGTTGAGATCCTGCTCCATCTTCAGTTGTTCCAGAAGCGACAAATTCCTGTCCATAAGTTCCTGAAGATTCTTATTGTCGTTCTTCATGTCCTGCATCATTTGCTGGAGCGTCTCACGCGGCATCTGGTCGAGCATCTTCTGGATTTCGGCCATCATCTTCTTCATCTCATCAGGAATAACCTCATCGAAAAGTTTATTGATTTGATCCTGCTTCTTCAGAAGTTCCTCGTTTTGAAGATCGTTTTTCTTCATGAAATCGCTGACTTGTTTTTGCTCCTCTTGCAGACGATTCCACTCTTTCTGGACTTCATTCTGCTTATTGACTAAATCTTTAATCTTCTCTTTATCAGACCAATCCAATTCCTTCTTGGAAGTAAGGTCTTCAAGCAAACGCTCTATTTGCTCTTGCAAAGAAGTGGCCTCCTTTGACTGTTTCGACAAATCGCTGATAATCTTTTCCTCGTTCTTGCCAGCGATGGAATCAAGCGTCTCCGCCGAAGGCTTATAGTAGGTAAATGTCTCAGAACGAGTAGACTTAGGCCCATGATAGGCATCGTTATCCCAGACTTCGAAAAAGACCTCAAGATTCTGACCTGGCTGGATGCCGAGACTGTCCATATTGAAACGATAGAAGAACGAAGTACGGGAAAGCGAACGGTCGAAAGAAACCGGCAAAACAATGGTACGCGGTTGTGGTTGCTTTATCAAACAATTGAAAGTCAGTTTGGTAAATCCATAATCATCGGCAATAAGCCCGGAATAATAGACATCCGAAGAAAGCGATTCATCATAGGATTCCATACGGATTTCGGGATAAGCATCAGGCAGAACATCGATATGGAAAGAAAGTGGATCGGCATCCTGCTTCCATTGATTCAATACGAGAAGGTCGAATGCGGAAGAGTGATCAGAGATGTAACTATAAGAGTAGACACCATCCTGAGATTTCAAGGAATAGCGAGTGGAATCGGCGAGCACGAAAGCATTGTCGGAATCACGCGTAGCGAAATGAAAATCAATGATTGTGCCTTGTGGAACAATAAGCCGCGTCTTGCCATCGAGTGTCTCATTGGGACGATGAACATACGGCGGATAATGCAGGTCGCAAGAATAGGAAAGAAGCGTAGGAGTAGGATGTACGATGATTTTCAAGGTCTTACTGACATAATCGCCACCAACGACTTCGAAAGAAATGTCGGAAAAGACATTCTTGAAAACATACTCGAAATCATTGGCAGAAGTCTTGTTCATCATCTGCTGGCCCAAATCGCTTTTCACATGAAAATCATCCGGAATACGCTGACCTACAACGTGTATGGAAAATGTGACATCTTTACCTTGCGTGACCTGTATAGTATCGTATGGCAACGTGACAGAAAAAGGCAAAGGCTTTTCAAAGGACTCCTGATAATTGATGATACGCTTGGCGGGTTTAACGGTACCTTCAGGCCAGAAAAGGAAAAGCACGACCAGCAAGACAAGGAAACCCAATAGAATGGCCAAATACTTGTAGTTGACACGAAGATCAATGGCATCGGTGAACCGAACCGGACTCAGGCGATCGGTGCGCTGCTGAATGGTAGCAGCAAGCAACTCGTTTTGAGTATCGGATTGGAAATTCTCGGACAATTGAATGGTATTCAACAACTTATCCTTGATATCAGGGAAAAAGCGACCAATCAGAACAGAGGCTTGCTTGACCGGCATCTTCTTCCGAAAAAGCAAAAGATTGACAAGCGGTACGAAAAAGAATGAAATAACTACAGCCAAACCGCCAAGTATCAAGAGGACAAAGAGAATAAAACGTCCCCTTGATGAAAACCAAGAGAAATACTCAAGGCCGTTAAGCAAAAGGAAATAAACAATGAGCAGCACCAAACCAATAAGAACGCCCTGAATCAGTCGGTTCAGGTAGAACTTTCTGGCGAAACCGTTGATTTTATCAATCAAAAAGTTTGATGCAGACATAGCCAATTTATTAACAAGGTGCAAAAATACGAAATTTTCACTGCACAGGGAACGTCAAAAACGACTGTAAATGAAGGAAGAAGAAACAAACAACCGAAGCATAAGACACGACTACAAAAAATAGGATCAAAAAAAAATAGTTCATTCGGTACTTACTCGGTCGAAATTGAAATATAGAGACAATAACGAAGAAGAATGATGATAAAATAGATATATATAATTTATTTATAGATGTTTAGTAAAATATAAAACTCACTAAAATGAAAAAAAGTTTGATAATTAGCACAAAGATTTCGAATATATAGTTCGGTATTCATTCGGTAAAAATGAAAATAAATTAAATGAAATTGAAAATAATCTATATTTGCAAAAAAATCAACATGGCAAGGATAAGAAAGGTAGGCGGCGACTATTCAGGCAAGATTGGCACCGTAGTATTAGTGAATGGGAAAAACGGTAGTTATCTCAGATCACTGCCGCGAGTGAACGATAAGAAATCGGACAAGCAACTAAAACAAAGAAGCAAACTGCAACAGGTGAATGCGTTTCTGAAACCGATAAAGGAGTTTTTGAAGATCGGCTTCGTAGAACGACAAATGACGCAAAACGCTTTCCAGGCGGCAACTTCAAATTTGCTTCGCAATGCCTTTGACGAAGGTGATGAAAACATGAAACTGGAAAAAATCAGTGTATGTCGGGGATCGCTCATGCCGCCCGAAGGAGCAAGCGTAAGCCAAAGCGAACACGTGGTGATTTTCAGGTGGAACGACAACAGCAGTGCTGCTGGAGCCAAGGAGACAGACAAATTGGTGTTCCTGCTCTACAATATCGAACAAGGCAAAGCACTATGGAACGTGGAAAAAGCCACTAGGAAAGACAAATACGAGATGCACCTGACAGACAACGACCTGGAAGGCACGTTTCTAGTCTATATCGCGTTCATCAACAATAAGGAGACGGAAGTGAGCAACAGCGTATATTTAGGGAGGGTTGCATTCTACCGCAAGACTAACGATCACGACTGAAAGCAGTCACAAGAAAAGAATTTTCATAACTTTGCAGCATCAGAATAACAGAAAATGAAAGAAGTAAGAGTGCGTTTTGCGCCAAGTCCGACAGGACCATTGCACATAGGTGGAGTCAGGACGGCGTTGTACAACTATTTATTCGCCAAGAAAAACGGCGGCAAAATGATTCTTCGCATCGAAGACACAGATCAGACGAGATTTGTGCCCGGAGCGGAGGAATATATCGTGAAATCGCTTGACTGGTGCGGCATCAAATTCGATGAAAGCGACTATGTGGGCGGAGCATACGGACCCTACAAGCAAAGCAACAGAAAAGACATTTACAAACAATACAGCGACGAACTCATTGAAAAGGACAACGCCTACATCGCTTTCGACACCGCCGAGGAACTTGAGCACTATCGGAAAGAAGCGGAAGCACAGAAACAGACGTTCATCTACAACAGCGAAAGCAGAAAGCACCTTCGCAACAGCCTGACAATGAGTAAGGAAGAAGTGAACGAACTGCTCGCTAACGGAACACCGTACACTGTGAGATTCAAGATGCCTGAAGACCGCGAAATCGTTATGACCGACATCATTAGAGGCGAAGTGCGCGTGCAATCCAGCACCTTGGACGACAAGGTGTTGTTCAAATCAGACGGCATGCCGACCTATCATCTCGCCAACATAGTCGATGACCATCTGATGAAAATCAGTCACGTCATCAGGGGAGAAGAATGGCTGCCTTCGATGCCGCTGCACGTCATGCTATACGAAGCCTTCGGCTGGGAAGCGCCACAATTCGCCCATCTACCTTTGCTGCTGAAGCCCGAAGGAAACGGCAAACTCAGCAAGCGTGACGGCGACAGACTAGGATTCCCAGTGTTCCCCATGCTTTGGGTCGACCCGAACACCGGCGAGACATCATCGGGATACAAACAGTCGGGCTATTATCCGGAAGCGTTCATCAACATGCTGGCTTTACTGGGATGGAATCCCGGAACGGAACAGGAAATCTTCACCATGGAAGAACTGATAGAGGCGTTCTCACTCGAACGTTGCAGCAAGAGCGGCGCCAAGTTCAACGTGGAGAAGACAAAGTGGTTCAACCACGAATGGCTTATGCGCAAGAGCGACGCCGAAGTGGGCAAAGACTACATGACGTGGCTGAAAGAAGAAAAGAACATCGAGACAAATATGGAGTTCGCCACAAAAGTGGCCGGACTGGTGAAAGACAGAGTGAACTTCGTGAAAGAACTGTGGGACCAGAGTTTCTTCTTCTTCGAAGCGCCGACAAGTTACGATGAAGTCACGGTGAAAAAACGCTGGCAGGCAAACTCCGCCGACACGATGCGCCAAGTGGCCGAAGTAATCAAAGGCATCCAAGATTTCCGACTGGAAGTCATTGACGCAACGCTGAACGACTGGATAAGCAGCAAGGAATTGAACATGGGACTGGTGATGAACGGATTACGACTGATGCTGGTTGGTGCCGGCAAAGGACCACACATCGGCGAAATCATCGAACTGCTTGGCAAGGAGGAAGTCCTGAAACGTATTGACAACGGCGTGACAGCATTAGGATAAGAAAGACATGTCGAAAATCTTCATAAAAGGAATGGAGTTCTACGCCCATCACGGCTGTTTCGAAGAGGAACGCCTGATTGGGACATGGTTTGAGGCCGATTTGGAGATGGAAGTCGACACCACCGATGCAGAAAGGACCGACAACATCGAAAACACCGTGGATTATTCAGCGGTTTATCAAGTCATCAAGCGCGAGATGGATATTCCTTCCAGACTGCTTGAACATGTGGCAAGAAGAATACTTACGGCGGTGAAAAACGAATACCCGCAAGTGATTTCGGCGAAGATAAGACTGAAAAAACTGAATCCGCCATTGGGCGGAAAAATGAAGTCGGTAGGCGTGGAGATGGAGATGCGCCACGATGAAGCAAATGAGAAATAATTAGTATATTTGCAAAAATTAAACATAAAACAATGAAAATCAAAGCAATCAACGTATTAGCAATAGCCATGCTGGCAGGCATAATCGTTGTAAACAGCGGATGCCATAGAGACCAGACCATTGTAGTGTCGCAAAACGCAATAACATTTCTAGGCGAAGCGGCCACAAAGACCATCTCTATTGAGGCCAACTGCGGTTGGAGCATTGAAAAAGACAATACTGGGGATTGGTTCACCGTAACGCCGACATCAGGCGAAAACAACGGAACCATCAGCATCGAAGTCCCGTATTATGAAGGCGACGAATACAGAATGTCGTCGTTCAACATCGTCTCAGAAAACGGCAAAACAAGCGTGACCGTGAGCGTAACCCAAAACGGCATCGATTTCGTTGAAATCATCAACACGGTGTGGGGTGTTAGTCAGATAGAACACTGGAACACAGACTATTACAATGCGATAATCGAAGATTCATACAAAAGTTGGACCTACAATCCCAACGACAGCACCAATGGCTTCTTGATGTGTTTCCTCGATGACAGGCTCGGTTATCAGATCGACCACACGGGAGACACCATGGTCTATTACACATTCGAATACGAATATCAGCCGGAAAACAGCAATCTCTACATCAAGTTTATGCTGATTGACTCGACACAAGTGGAAGAATACAACACTACGGTGCTGATGCTGAACGATTCCATCTTCAAGTTCATGCACGAGTACAAGCCGCATTACTTTGAAAGAGCCGAGATGAAAAAAACAGGAACAGTGGATCCCGGCGCAAAGGCGTTGCTGAGATATGCGGCGAAGAGGAAGTCAGGCGGACCTATCTTCATGGTAAAAGAATAAGAACAATCAAAGACGGCAGGCTCTTCCTGTCGTTTTTGTTATCGTCAGAGCGCACAAAGGCGGTTTGGCAAAAACAATCGTATAATGAAGACACTGGATTCTGAACTCAATCTGAAAAGAAACATTGCCATTGTCGGCATCATAGTCTATCTATTTGTGCTGACCGTGATAAGCGTGATGTTCAGGAACTATGCCTTGAAACCTTTATGGGTGGTTTGGGGTGTTGCGGAAGTGGTGTTGTTTTTCTGTCTGACATTTTATTTCGACTTTCGCTGGAGCAAAGACGAGGTCAAGCAGTTTATCAGGAAAACATTCTGGGTGGCGCTCATCATCAGGGTGGCTTATGTCGTCCTGATGTGTTACTATTACTACTATCAGACCGGGATTCCGTTCGAGTACGAGGCAGCGGATAGCCTAAATTACCACAGAATAGGCGTCTTTCTGTCCAAAGAAGTGCGACAAGGCAACATCGGCTTCGTATTTCAAAGTCTATCGGCGAACACGATGGGATTCTCCGACCAGGGATATCTGCTTTGGCTGACCTTGATCTACACCATTTTCGGAAAAAACATTTTGGTGCCACGCCTTCTGAAGGCTTTGATGAGCGCCTACATGTGCGTTGCCGTCTATAAACTGGCAAGTCGCAGCATGGATGAGAAAACCGGAAAACTGGCCGCGATAATATGCGTTTTCATGCCAACGCTCGTCCAGTATGCCGGACTTCATTACAAAGAGACGGAGATGCTGTTTCTGGCCGTGATGGCCTTGGAAAGAATGGACTACCTAATAAGAAGCCGGAAGTACACATTTTGGAACATTGCATTCCCCATCCTGTTGACTGCCATGACATTCGGATTCAGAACCATTCTCGGAATGACACTGATTGCGGCATTCGTCATCTTCACGCTGTTAGTCAATAAAGACATTGTCGGAAAGAAGGCTAAAGCCATCATAGTGCTGTCAACAGTAGTCGTGTTTCTCGTATTTCTGTTGACGCCGATAGGCAACGAGATGAGAATCGTTTTCAAAATGAATTTTGCTGAAGGCAGATACAATGTGGAAAAGTACGAAAACGAGGGAATGAAATTCGCTCAGTTTGCCGACGGAAAATATCTTGCACCGGCCGCTTTCATCCTGCCCTTGTCATCGATGGTCAGCGTTGGCAACGACAACCAAAAGATGATGAACGGGAGCATCTTTATCAGGAATTTCTTAGCCTTCTTCTCCATGTGGGCCATCGTGATAGCGATACGAGGGAAAAAATGGAGAAACCTAAGTCTGATAGGCAGTTACGTCATCTTATACCTGCTACTAATCACCTTTTCGTTCGCCTTCAACTCGGAGCGCTACCACTTCCCCGCAATTCCAATGGCAGCGGTAATGGCGGCATACGCCATCACAAATATGAAGAAAAGCGACATGAAGTATTTCTACATCTACAATGTGTTGCTCATTGTGGCGATTATAGTGTGGAATTACGTGAAACTTGCGGCGCGAGGGCTGATCTGAATAGGAACAGAAAAGGACGGATTTTTCATTTTCAGGAAAATAATCCTTGTGGTTTTCAAAATAATGCATAAATTTGCAGCCTAATTGGTACTGTGGCCGAGCGGTCAGGCAGAGGTCTGCAAAACCTCGTACAGCGGTTCGATTCCGCTCGGTACCTCGAAAAGAACCCACTTTCAAGTGGGTTTTTTTGTTTCAGCAAACGAAAGGAAGGGAAATAAAAAAAGGAGCATTGTATGCTCCTCATAATGAGCCACATGGCGGGCTCGAACCGCCGACCTACGCATTACGAATGCGTCGCTCTACCAGCTGAGCTAAAGTGGCATTTGCGGCTGCAAAGATAACAAAATGTTTAATATTGCAGATAAATATTCTTTCATAGAGACAAAACGCGCGATTTCGTCACAATCATAAGAAGATGCCAAGGATGAAAGCCGGAAAATGAAATGGCATAATAGTTGATAAGTTGCTTAACTACCAATGCGATGATAAAGAATAAATTGCACAAAAAAGGAAAATAAGTAATTTTGCAGACAATACAAGTCACAATAAATCAATTCAAAATCAAATAAAAATGAAAAAGTTATTACTTCTGACAGCATTCATCTGTTCAACGGTTGCACTGTGTGCGCAAAACGTTCAGGAAACCAATGTGAGAATCAGCAAACAGGACGTTTCCGGCTATGTACTCACCATCCCTGCAACAAGTGCAGATCTCGTGGAATCGGCCATTAAGGACAAATTCGAAAACGAGAACAAACTCAAGGCTTCGAAAGAATCGGGATACAGAGCTTACCTGAACCAGCCATTCCCATCCTTCGGACTTGAAAACTACGACATTTACTACAAGGTGGAAGAAGTCGGTAAAAAAGCCAACAAGGCAGCGGAAGTCAGCCTTATCGTTTGCTCCGGCAACATGAACGCCATCACGTCACAGACAAAACCTGAGACCGCATCGTCAATCAAGAAGTTCTTGGAAGGCATCTCCGGCTATGTGCAACAATATGCTGCTAAGCAACAACTTGAAGAAATGACCAGTCAGCTCGACAAGTTGAAGAAAGACAAGGAAAGCCTTGAAAAGAGCAACGACAAAATCAACAAAGATATTGAACAGCTCAACCAGAGTTTTGAAAAGAACAAGAAGAGCATAGACGAAAAAGAAACCAGCATCAAAGATCTTGAAAATCAGATTTCAAAGATCAAGGCTGAAATCAAGTAAGAGCAAACAGACCATCAAAAAAGAGGGGAAGACCCCTCTTTTTTGTTTTTATGTAACATGTTTTTAGTTAACTGATTATGAATGTAGCGCGGTTCTTCGTCATCATGCTCACCGCAACCGTGAAGACCTTGCTCACGCCACCCGTAGCCTTTGCCGCCAACATGGGTTTCTGGGAGACGTTCGCCGCAGTCACATTGGGCGGAATAATCAGTTTTTGCGTGTTCTTCTTCTGCACAGACATCGTGATGAGGCTGACAAGTCGCAAAGTGAAGAACCACGTGAAGCGCGCCAGAAGAATCATCACGATGAAACGGAAATACCGCCTGGGGGTGTTCCTGTTTCTGCTCCCATTCACGTCGGTGCCAGTGATGGCGGTCATCGTGCGCAAGTTCTACGCCCACTCCAAACCTATATTCTTCGCAAGCCTTGGAATAATCACCTTCTGGTGCATGGTATTCTGCCTGGCTTCGTCACCACTGTTGAAGGTCTGAAAAACGCTTGAATGAGACCTTACATCGGTACAGAATGTTATGATATCAAACTCAATTGCATTGTAAGTCATCACATCAATCAAGTGTGAGAAATTGATTGTGTTGATTATTTCTTGACAAACTCCACCCTTCGGTTTTTCGCGCGACCCTCGTCTGTCGAATTGTCGGCAATCGGCGAGTTCTGTCCTTTGCCGACGGCTGTCAGGCGGTCGGCGGCTATGCCTAATTCAACCAACTTAGCCACAATGGCTTTTGAACGGGCTTCGCTCAGCGTTTGGTTTGATGCGGCATTTCCTGTGGTATCTGTATGGCCTTCGACAGAAAACTTCAGTGTCGGATTCTCAGTCATCAGCTGCACGATACGGTTGATTTCGCCCATCGATTCGGGTTTGATGGTTGACTTGCCCACATCGAAAGTGATGCCGTAGGTGATGAATTTGCCATCGGTCATCATACGGTCATAAAGCGGCACGGCGCCTTTTGCAATGCGGACGTTCTTCATATATAAAGGCTTGGATTCATTAGAACAACGTGAAAAGAACGTTACCCATCCCGCCCCCGATTTGGCATTGGGAATGTTAATAATTCGAGTTCCATCCACATAAACTTTAAGAGCCCGTTTATTAAATGATAATGCGAAGTGATGCCATTGGCCATCGTTAATTACTGCCACATCCCCGGAAGATGCAGATCCTTCTTTATAGGTGACTCCTTCTGAACCATTCTTCACATAACCCACGGAAAAATCTTGTATCTCAAACATAAAATCATACGTAAAAGTAAAAATCTCGTTATCCCTACTCTGATCAGGTGCCATAAAATCTATCTCTACATCCGGTGCGCCATCCTTGCCACTATCATCGAAAAGCATGTCATATTCTACAGTAAACGCATCTCCAAGATAGTCTTTCGAGTTATCTTTCATAAAAGGAGCAATCCAGCAATCGGAAGCCCCCATAGCTATGACATTTTCTCCATTCACCTTTGCGATTTCGGCATTGCCACGTTCCAAGTCCCATTTGCTTGGAAATTCGCCCAGTTGTTCACCTACGATATTATCTTCAAAAATAATCTCATCGCCAGGCACAAAGTCGCTCTTGGCGTAAGTCATTTCAAGCGACTGACCTTTCTGCTTCTTGCCGTGATTTTCTTCCACCTGCTCGTTGGCATCGGAAGGGCTGCTTGTTTCATCATTATTTTCAGAATCTTTGGATTTGTCGAAGACCTTGTCCATACCATCTCCAACTTTCTCTTCGACCTTTTCTTCGGTTTTGCTTTTTGCTTTTTCAACGGCTTTTCTGCCTAAATCTTCAAGCCAACCCTGGGAGTAGGCTTCCGTTGCGCTTCCTGACATGAACAACAGCAACGCCAAGGTAATGATTCGTTTCATTTTCGTGTAATTGAAATTGTGTAAATAGTGTATTTGTGTTTGAGCAGCGACCTGTCGAAGTATGTACAGTCAATAGTTCACTGCTAATAACATCAGTGCAAAATTAAGACGAGTCCAAACCTCGACCAAAAACAGATAGTCGGATTTTGTAATGATTGTTCCTATCATTACAAAAAAGGAACGAAAAAGGGGGGATTACTTGTTTTGTTGCGCTTGCAACCATTGAGATGTTGTCATCCCGGTGATTCTCTTGAAGGCGTTGCTGAAAATGACGCGCGAATTGAATCCACATTGTTCGGCCAAAGTATCCAGCGTGTAGTTGTTTTCCTTGTATGAAGGAAGAAGTGATTTGGCCTTTTCGATACGCAACTGATTAATCGTTTCAAAAAAAGTCTTGCCGAAAATCGTGTTGATTGCTTTAGAAAGATTGTTGTAACTGATTCCCGTTGCTGCCGAAAGGTCACGCAATGAAAGATTGGGATTGGTATAAGCCTGTGTGGTTTGGAGATACTCCAACACTTTTGCGGCATATTCCTTCAACTGTTCCGGATTATCTGAAACGCTTCCGGATTTGTCATCACTTCCGGAGTGAATGTTATCTATTGACAAAGACTGAGATTGGGGTATCTTGCTGACATCAAGAGCATTATAGACCAAATAACACAATGCTATCACATTGAGAATCTGCGGCAACCACACATCCGTACGCGGATTAACCATATAGCCAAGAAATACCAAGAAAGATAAGCCGGCTAACAAAATGACAAACTTGCGAATCCATAATTTGCAAACCCACTCAGCCTCAGAAAAATTCTCACGGACAATTTTCTTGACCCGACGCAGGTAAACAAAAATCATCGTGAAATACACAAACATCTGGATGAATATAATAGCCGAATTGACATCGCCAATCCAAGTATCATCTCCAGAGTTCTCGTAAATCATGAAATCAAACCTCTGGGCGTCAGGAAGTGAGAAAATATGAATCGCATAGATTGCAAACAACGCGATAGCAGGAATAAAATGCAAACACTGCCGCAATCCGAATCTGAACTGTTGGTTGAAATTCCGATAGACAAATAACCACAACAACGGCATCAGTATTGTGTTGACAGAAAACGCCAGAGGGGCAAACAATTCAGCGACAGCATACCACTGAAGACTTCGGCTTGCATTGTATAGATAAACGGGAATGGTTGTGATTACAAGAAAAGCCGCAGCATAAGCATTTTCTCCGCGGAATTTTGTGGCTGCCAATAACAGCATAGCCAACAGCACCATGATAAAGATGGCCGATGCATTGACTATCAATATGACTTCATTGTACCCCACGTTCCTTGTTTACATTAATGCAAATCTAACAAACTTCAAACATCTGATTATAAGGTAAATAGCAATATTGTTTCCACTTTATGTTGACTAAAACATGACATCAACAAAAAGAATACGCTATATTTTGTGGACAAATATAAATAAACTATTTGTCTTGACAATGGTTTGTAAATAATATAAAGCCTAAATGTTAAATAATGACCTTTGACAAGAAGTTAACAAACACATGATTTGCTTGGCTTCGACAGCACTGTTGAAGGTCTGAAGAATGTCTTGGATGAGACTTTACTTCGCATCGCCAGTGGCGACAGCGTTTTCGTCAACAACCAGATTCAACTCGTAACAAGTCTTCTTTTCGTAGGACTTCATCTCTTCAATGGTAGCAGAGGAACAACTGACCGCGGCAGATTTAACGCCCTTGACCGAAGTAAGATAGTTCATCAGTATGAAGTTGCGATGTTTGAGAATATCCAAAAGGATGGTTTCAGATGAGTCCTTGTAAAGAGCCAATGCGACGCCTTCAACATCAGACTTGTGTTTCAATTTTTTCTTCTCGGAATACTGCTTGGCGAACTCGCACAATTCTTTGTCTTTGATGTTTATGGAATTGATGGCTTCGTTGGTGAGCATATTGATGTTGGCCGTATCCATGGAAGGATGCTGCGAGAGATAGAAATCACGCTTCAACTGAAGGTCGCAAAGTTGTGCCACGGTCTGCTGGTAATTGACCTTGGGGACAAAATTCACCGAGATGTCCGACCTGGAAACGAGGGAAGCGGCAACGTCATCGAGCAGCGTGTATTCGGAAGCGGAAAAGTCGGGTTGCATGGGGTCGAAAGGAATGACGGGAATGCCATCGTCGGAAGACAAGAGCCTGAAAGGAGAAGAGACGACCTTGACCAACAGATTGTTGAAAACCTTCAGGATGGCTTTCCTATACGAAAACTCAGGATCGTTGATGTTGCCCGAAACCGGCAAATCGATGGCAAGATTGTCGTTTTTATCCGTAAGGAGATAAAGACCGAGTTTCAGCGGAATCTTGCCGTATTGAGGATCAACACATGCCAACTTTTTACCAACCTTAGGAGAACTGATTTCCAATTTGTTGATGCCTTGCAAATCACCATTGGCGATGATGTTCTGACTGTTGAAAGACAATGTGCCGTTTTCAAAAGGACAGCCGAAGAGTTTCACAAAATATGGAGAGAAGTCGCTGATCTTCAGATTAGTAAGAACCAAGGTCAAATCCTGATTTTGTAAATCGGACACAGAACCTTTCCACACCACATCGAGTTTCGCCAACTTGTTGAGAGAGGCCTGCAGATGGGCTGAATTGGCACCTTGCAAACTGACATTGTCGGAACTTATGACAAGGTCGGATATCTCATAACGGAAAGGTTCAGGCAATGTGTTGTCTTCATAGACAAGGGCAGCGTCGGAAACGCTGAGGGAGCCAATTCTGACATCGAAAGGCTTGGAGATCGTATCCACTTTCACATTCGCCATGGCGGTATCCGAAGCCGGAACATCGAAGAACGTGGAGTCGGCAACGGTGTCGGCGACGTGCAACACAAGACTGGAGAAATTGTTTTTCCCGAGAGAATCGAGGATGAAAGCGGATTGAAGGCCAGACAGAGCAAGGCTTTGCAAATCGATGACGCGCTCTTCCGGATTGAATCTGTTGACGACAGCCGCAACAGATCCAAGACTGACAAGACTGCTTCCATTCAAGTCGTTGACAGACAAATTGTTCAAACTGATGTTGCCCGACACGTCACAATCAAGAAGATGCTGTGTGCTGCCTTGGGCCGTGATATCGAAGTTCAACGATCCCTGTAAGGAATCGACGGCAAGCGACTGGGCGAGATAAGGCTCTATGACTGGCAAACCGAATTGGTCAAGCACCAGATGCAAGGTATAATCGCTGGCATTATCAGCGAGTTTCAACTGCGAATGAAGACTTCCGCCTTCAGCCAAATTCACGTCCAAACCCATATCGGAGTCGAGACTTGAAAGGTCGATGTGCGGGACGGTTACCGAGATGTCGCGAAGCAGGAAAGAACTGCCTAACAGCAGGTCGGCATAGCGAATGCTGCTCTTGTCAAGAGAAATGTCGTTCAAGATGATGCTGGGCTTCTTGCCGGATTTGGGCTTAGCCGGCTGCGTTGGTTTGAAATGGTCGATTAGCGAAGTGAAATTGAACTTATCGCCTTGCTGCTCCACATTGACTTTCAGACCTGTAAGTTTCAAATGCCTGACGTTGAACGTGTTTTTCAACATAGGCAGAATCCTGATTCTTGTGTCGAATTCCTTGAATTGCAGAAAAGGCGTCTTGGCGTCATCTTCGAACAACGTGAGGTTGGTGATTCTCGCCCTTCCGGTGAGCACATTGACGTGGAGTTTGTCTATCGTCAGTTCACGGCCTATCAATTCGGTGTCATGTTTCTGGACATACCATTTTGCGACAGGAGACACTGCAACAACGGCAATGGCGAGGATTGCCACAATTACGATAATGACTATCAATAAGATACGAACTGACTTTTTCATCTTGAACGGTTATTAAAAACGAATCTGCAAAATTATCGACGCTGATACTTATTCTTGTTCTTCTTAGTCGGGGCGGAAGTGAGAAGTTCGAAATCCATCTGACGTTTCAGCAGGTCAACGTTTTTGACGCGCACCTTGACTTCATCGCCAAGTTGAATAATCTGGCTTGTCTCCTGGCCTATGATGCGGAAATTCTCCTCATCGAGAGAATAACGCTCGCCAGGCATGTTGTCATAACGCACAAGGCCTTCGCACTTGTTGTCTTTCAACACCACGTAGATGCCCCATTTGCTGACGCCCGACACCAAGCCGTCGAAGACCTGGCCAATCTTGTCCTGCAAAAATTCAGCCTGCTTGTACTTCACCGACTGGCGTTCCATATCCTCCGACAATTTCTCCATCTCGCTGGCATGCACGCACTTGTCCTCATATTCCTCTTTGCTGACAGAAGGCTGGTTTTCAATCAAATACCTTTCAATCAACCTGTGCACCATCAGGTCGGGATAACGACGGATGGGAGAGGTGAAATGCGTGTAGTAATCGAATGCGAGACCATAGTGGCCGATGTTGTCGGTACTGTACACGGCCTTCGCCATAGTGCGGACAGCGACTTGCTCGACAAGGTTTTTCTCGCCTTTGCCCGCCACGTCTTCGAATAGTTTGTTGTACGAACTGACAAGTTTGGCTCGCGTGCTAATATCCATGGTATAGCCCAGGCGGTAGATAAGGCGAATGAAATTGCTGAGTTTATCGGGATTAGGCTCGTCGTGCACACGATAGACAAAGGTGTAGTCCTTCCATTTGCTGGTGGGAACTCCGAAAGTTTCGGCAACGGTACGGTTGGCGAGGAGCATGAAATCTTCAATAAGTTCGTGCGATTCGTTCTGCACAACTACGTATGTATCAATTGGTTTCGCGTTTTCATCCAGAACGAATTTCACTTCTTCGGAATGGAAATTGATGCTGCCTTCCGCCATGCGCTTTTCACGCAATTTCGTAGCCAATCTGTTGAATGTCAATATCTCTTCCTTATAATCGCCGTCTCCACCGACAATCATGGCCTGAACCTCGTCGTAATTGTATCTGCGGCATGATTTGATGATGGTCTTGCCAATCCAGTGATTCAAGATGTTGGCGTCATCATCCATCTCGAAAACGGTGGAAAAAGTGAGTTTCTCCTCGTTAGGACGCAAGGAGCAGACTTTGTTGCAAAGAATCTCCGGAAGCATAGGAATGGTGCGATCAACCAGATAGACGGAAGTGCCGCGGCTATAGGCCTCCTCGTCAATGGCGGAACCGGGACGGACATAATGTGACACATCGGCGATGTGCACGCCCACCTGCCAATGGCCGTTGGGAAGTTTCTGGAGCGATATGGCGTCGTCGAAGTCTTTGGCATCGGCCGGGTCGATGGTGATGGTGAACACCTGACGGAAATCGCGGCGTTTCTTGAGTTCGGCGGCAGGAATCGATATCTGAATATTATTCGCTTCCTTCATGACATCGGCGGGGAAGTCAAGAGGATACTCGTGTGCGGCAAGGATGGACTCCATCTCGACATTGTTGTTGCCGGGTTCGCCAAGCACGCGGGTGATTTCGCCAAAAGGATTGCCGGAGCCATCGGGCCAGTCAACAAGATGCACCATGACTTTCTGCCCATTTCTGGCACCGTTCAAGTCGCCTTTGGGAATGAAAATGTCAACCGGCATGCTGTCGGCATCGGGAACCACATACACGTAACCGTGGCTGATCTTCAAGACGCCGACGAAATTGGTATGGCGGCGTTCCAAGACTTCGACAATCTTGCCTTCAGGCTTCTTGTCCTTGCGCGAAGGAAACATCGCCACCTTGACACGGTCGCCATTCAATGCCTTGCCCGTGTTGTTGAAAGCGATGAAGACGTCTTCGCCTTCTCCATCATCGAGGATGACGTAGGCCTTGCCCGTTGACTTCATATCGACAGTGCCTTCGATATAGCGCGTCTTAGGTCCGTACTGCGAAATCAGTTTCGGATTTAACTTATAGCGATAAGGATGGTCTTCGACGATCTTGCCTTGCTTGCACAAGTCTTCAAGAATGCCGTAAACCGCATCTTTTCCAGCCTGATCCTTGATGGCCAATATCTTACAAACCTGTTTGTAGTTGAGTGACCTGAGCGGATCTTCGCCATAGATGCTCAAAATGGCGTTTATGAATGTGCTGAGATTATTGTTTTCGAGTTTTTTCTTTTTCATGTGATAATTACTGTTTGCCGGTTTATGAATGGTTGTTGTTTAGAAAACAAGAGTGGAAGTGTAACGTAAGAAACGGAATCTGATTGTTTTCTGATGCTGCAAAAGTACACGTTTTACGGAAATGGGGAATAACTGACAAAAAATGACGCGTTTCAAAGAAAATAGTTGTGTTTTCCCGGAAGGGCGTTGATGAGTTTTTGTGTATAGGTGTTTTGCGGATTGTTGAACAAAGCATCCGCATCGTTGAGTTCGACTGGCTTGCCGTTAAACATGACCAGCACGCGGTCGCTCATGAAACGCACCACGCTCAGGTCGTGCGAGATGAAGATATAAGTGAGATGGCGTTCTTCTTTTAGACGATTCAGCAGGTTGAGCACCTGAGCCTGAACCGAGACGTCCAATGCCGATACCGACTCGTCGCAGATGATGAGCCGCGGATTAACCGCCAAGGCGCGGGCAATGCAGATGCGCTGCCGTTGTCCGCCCGAGAACTGATGCGGATATCGCCCATAACTGTCGGCATCAAGTCCAACTTGCTCCAACAATTCGCAAACCATAGCGCGGCACTTATGCCGGTCATTCTCAATTCCGTGGACACGCATCGGCTCGGCAATGGCTTCTCCGATGGAAATGCGCGGATTCAAAGAGGAATATGGATCCTGAAAGACAATCTGCGCTTGCCTGTGATACTCGCGCAAAGCGGCACCTTTCAAGGAAATGACATCGATTCCGTCAAAAATTATCTTTCCATCGGTGGGTTCCTTGAGCCGCAGGACTGACTCTCCAAAGGTCGTCTTGCCACATCCCGACTCGCCTACAAGACCAAGCGTCTCTCCTTCATAAACATCAATATCGACGCCGTCAACCGACTTCTGAAAATATTTGTCTGCGTCAGCGGACTTGCTATTAAAATGACCGAAGAAACGCTGACGTTTGGGAAACCACGTCTTCAGACCTTGAACTTTCAACAATGGCTCTTGAGCATAAAGTTTGTCAAGATGGCTCTTCCTTTCTTCGGCAGAGATCTGCAAATCATTCAGAATCTGCTGTTTGCCGCCTTGCCATTTGCCATCAAGAAACTCCTTGACCACTGGAAGTTTCTTCAATCTGACATCGACAGGCGGACGGCAAGCGAGAAGTCCCTGAGTATAAGGATGCTGCGGGTGTTCAAGAATCTCTTTCACCGTGCCACGTTCAAGAATCTCGCCGTTGTGCATCACGGCAACATCGTCAGCAATCTCCGACACGACGCCAAGGTCGTGGGTGATGAATACCATGCCCATGCCCGTCTCCGACTGCAACTTGCGAAGCAGTTTCAGTATCTCGAGTTGCACGGTGACATCCAAGGCTGTCGTAGGTTCGTCGGCGATAAGAATCTGAGGATTGCAGGCAATCGCCATGGCAATCATGACTCGCTGTTTCTGTCCGCCCGAAAGGGTGTGGGGATAACTGTCATAGATGCTTTCCGGACGCGGCAACATGACTTGTTCGAAGAGGGAAATGACGCGACGGCGGGCTTCCGTTCGGGAAACGTCTTCGTGCTGACGTATCATCTCGGCCACTTGAAAGCCGCATTTGTAAACAGGATTCAATGAAGTCATCGGCTCCTGAAAAATCATCGCGAGACGTTTGCCGCGCACCGACGCCATTTCCTTTTCGGAATATGAACTAATCTCCTGACCTTGAAGCGATACGGAATCGGCATGAACCTGGCATTTGTGTCCGTCGAGAAGGTGCATGACGGCCAAAGAACTCACCGACTTGCCCGAACCCGACTCGCCGACAAGGCCAAGGGTGCGGCCGGCAAAGACATCGAAAGAGATGCCATGAACGGCTTCCTTCCATTCTATCCTGACACTTCCTCCGCCATTGTCATTGAGAAAAGACACTCTGAGATTCGAAACACTCAAGATTGGTTCTGCCATCATCCCTTGTTTGTGCAAATATAGACAAAATCCGTATTCATCCACGATTATCACGAAAGTTAAAGCATCACCGGTGGTGGCTCAACTGCCAGCACAAGCCGCCGTAGCGGCACTTATGATGATGCCCGGCACCTTCTCCAACTGATGCGCGCACGATTCCAGCGTGGCACCCGTGGTCAGCACGTCGTCGATGATGAGCACGTTTTTCCCAACAAGTTCTTCGGCATGGTGAAGTTCGAAGATGTCCTTCACGTTTTCGTAACGCTCATCCTTGGATTTCCGAGTCTGTGTGGCGGTGTTCACCGAACGTATCAGAAACCGCGTCGCCACAGGAATGCCTGTCGTTTCAGAAATGCCGTTGGCAATCATCTCGCTCTGGTTGTAGCCGCGTTTGCGCTGCCTTTTAGGGTGCAGAGGGACTGGTATCAAATAATCGATTCCTTGAAACAGCGGCGCGTCTTTGATGGACTCGCCCAACTGCTGGCCGAGAAACACGCCTGCATCCTTGTTGCCTTTGTACTTCAACTCGTGAATCAGGTGCTGGACCTTGCCTTGTTTCGAGAAAAAGAAACAGGCCGTGACGGCATGAAAGTTAACGCGGCCAATGAAAGTCTGTGACAGGGGATTGTCGGGAAAAGTCTCGTAACCGGTACGCGGCAGCAGATAGCGGCATTTCAGGCAAACCGTCTCCTCGTCTTTCATCAGGATGCCTCCGCAAGCGGCGCAGACGCGCGGATAGAAAAGCCCCAAAACATATTCGAACAAGCGTGATTTCATGACACGGAGTGAATGGGTGTAACCTGAGAAACTATTTTATGCTGTCATTCTTTTCATCCTCATATTCGTAATACCTATAGTCAACGGAATAATCGAGCGAGTCGGGCAAAATCTCATCCGTACGGCCTTGTTCACGCAGTATTTCGTTGAACATTCTCCTGTTGCGCATGAGTTTGGCATTTCGTCTTGCCGACTTGTTGTACTTGTCGTAAAGATACTGTAACGGGCTTCCGCTGATGGTGGGCTGGCCGTTGCCAGGAAGTTGCTTATGGCGGAGCCATGGGTCTTTGAGTTCCTCGTTAAGACGTTCTATTTCTCGGGGAGGTTTGACGGTCGGCATGTTTATGACCATCTCCTTGAAAGTCCTGTAATCGTAATACGGCTTGATGACAACTTCACGAAGCGTGATGGTGTCGCGTTCGAGGCGTATGCGCAGCAACCCTCTGCCCATGGTGGTGGAATCGACAGGAACCAACTGGCGGGCGAAGCCAAGACAACTAATCCACAAGGTATCGACTTTCTTTGTCGTTATGAAAAAAGCGCCATTCCTATCCGAAACCGTCCCGCAATGAGCCATCTTGCTAATAATATGTGTGTTACGAACAGGGAAAAGGCTGTCCGACGTGACGATTCTGCCTAAAATCGGCACACGGTCGGGATGTTCAAAAACGTCTTCGCCTTGTGCAGCCAGACGAATGCACAGAAGCAGCAAAACGGATATGAACAGGATTCTTCTCACTTAAAATCAATTCGACATTTACGATGTAAAAGTAGATAAAAAACAAACGTTTGCCGGTTGCATTTATTATCAGTCAAAACAAAATGGGGAAGCAGGACTTCAGGCGTCATTTGCTCTGCAGAGCGATTTGTTTCAGAAGACGGTCGTACCAATCCTGGCCCCATTTGCGTATCATAGGCTCCTTGAGGAACACATATAGCGGCAAGCCGAGTTTCTCGCCTTTGCGCTTGGCGGGAACACAAACCGACCATTCATGATACATGACGTGGGTGAAGCCGTCTTTCTCGACGAGACGGATGGGGTAGAGATGACATGAAATCGGTTTCCAGAAATCACATTTCCCTTCCAGATAGGCTTTTTCGATGGCGCAGAGCGCCGTGCCGTTTTCGTGGAAATAGACAAAGGCGCATTCCTCGCCATTCACAAGCGGGGTGACCAATTCGCCAAAGTCGTCGTAATCGAACACGTCGTTTTCCTCGACCATTTTGATACCTTCGGGACGCATATAAGGCTTGATGGCTTCCAGATTGTCCTGGATGCTACCCACCTCGTCATCTTCAAGCGGCGCACCGGCATCTCCGGCGACACAGCACCAGCCTTTGCAACGCGACAAGTCGCAGCAGAAACGTGCATTCAGAAACTCGTCAGAAACAACAACGTTATCGATGATTATCATGCCACAAAATTAAGAAAAATAAAGGATGTGCGCCTTAATCGCGTCAGGATTAACAAAAGAAGCGGCAATAATGAAAAAATGCCTAATTTTGCCGATTCATTACACGAATCAAACAATACAAAAAATGGCATTCAATCTTAGAAACAGAAATTTTCTGAAACTATTGGATTTCACACCAGAGGAAATCAAGTTTTTCCTGAAACTCGCGGCTGACCTCAAGGCAGCGAAGTATGCAGGTACGGAACAACCTCATCTGACAGGCAAGAATATCGCCTTGATATTTGAAAAGACGTCAACCCGTACGCGTTGCGCCTTCGAAGTGGCAGCCATGGATCAAGGTGCTCACGTCACCTATCTCGGCCCGACAGGATCGCAAATCGGCATCAAGGAATCGATGAAAGACACGGCGCGTGTGCTCGGACGCATGTTCGACGGCATCGAATACCGTGGTTTCGGACAAAGCATAGTCGAAGAACTTGGCAAGTATGCAGGCGTTCCGGTTTGGAACGGACTGACCAACGAGTTCCACCCGACACAGGTGCTCGCCGACTTCCTCACCATGATGGAACACGTCGACAAGCCTCTGAATCAGGTGACATTCGCATACTGCGGCGACGCCCGTTTCAACATGGGCAACTCGCTGATGGTTGGTGGCGCCAAGATGGGCATGGATGTCCGCATCGTGGCACCAAAATCACTGCAGCCAAGCAAGGAACTTGTTGTCACTTGCAAGAAAATCGCTAAGGAAACCGGAGCAAAAATCACGGTGACCGACGACGTCAAGAAGGGTGTCAAGGATTGCGACTTCCTCTATACCGACGTTTGGGTATCCATGGGCGAACCCGCCGAAGTGTGGAAAGAAAGAATCAACATGTTGAAACCTTATCAGGTCAACAAAGCCATGATGACCATGACCGGCAACCCGAACTGCAAGTTTATGCACTGCCTGCCGGCATATCATAATCTCGAGACTCAGGTCGGACGCGATGTCAACAAACAGTTCGGACTGGACGGCATCGAAGTCACCGAAGAGGTATTCGAGTCGAAGAACAGCATCGTTTTCGACGAAGCCGAAAACCGCATGCACACCATCAAGGCTGTTATGGTCGCCACACTTGGTGACTGATATTAAATCAGCCTTCAACAAAAAAAGGATTCCGATTTGGAATCCTTTTTTTTTTGACTCATAAACAATCTGAAACGTTACCGTTTCATCCATTTTCCGGTCTCGTTGCCAAGTTTCCAGAAGTACAATCCCGACCTCCATGTGCGCGTGTCAATGGTGACGGTTCCGTTGAGCAGTCTCGTTTCGAAAACTTTTCTGCCTAAGAAGTCGAAAACCTGAAGCATGGAAGCATCGTTTGCGGAAACTGAAGCGCTCAAGGACAAGTTGTCGGTACCAGGATTTGGGAACACCTTAATCTGTGACGTTTCGTTGTCGGAAAGTTGGAGCGGGTCGTAGTAAACCTGAATGGCAGCAACTTCGCCTTCGCAGTCGTCAAAGACAGGATAGACAAAATAATTGTGGACACCGTAAACGTTGACATAAACCGTATCGGTGAAGAACAGTTCTGTAGTGTTGCCGAGCAAAACGGTATTGTAATAGACGTTGTATGAATCGGGAACGGCAGCAGTTGGAGCCTCCCAAACGAGTTGAAGTGTTCCGGGAACAACGGAGAGATTCCTCACCGCACCACAGAACTCGGGAGAAGAACCTCCGCCTGAACAGTCGTTCGTCCAAGTGAAGAACGTGCCAGTATGCGAACCTGAGCCGGAATAAATCTGAGCACCATTTTCATAGGCGACGGAAAAACTGCATTCATTGTCATATTGTCCTGCCTGCCAAGCGAGCGACACTTCGGTGCCAGAGGCGATGTTTATCGTGTAGGAAGCGCTTGACCCGCTCGAAATTGTCATATTCTGACTTGGGGTGCCGTCGTCGAAACTGACGATGATTGCAGCGCCATTCCAGCCGTCACCGTAAGAGTCGGACAGAGAGAAAACGACATTGCAATTATTATTGTAAACACAATTGAAATGCGTCGTGTCGCCATTTTCATATTCCACAATCCATGTCATCGGAAAATCGTTGATGGTGGCGTCAGCGTCACGCGTGACGTTGAAATCGGCGTATCCCATGCCACCAGCGATGATTCGTGACATCGGTGATGATGCTGAATTAATGGTGATGTGCTCCGATGTCGATGTCAATGTGCTTTGAGAAACCTTGGCAAACTCGTTTCCCACATTCTCGACAAGGAAACGCAAGTTGGCGGTTTCACCTGGATTGAGCAACCCATCGTCGTCAAGCACGACAATGCCTACATATTCCAGTTTGCTGCCATAAGCCTGTATCTTGAAAGAAGTAGTGCAGGACTCAGCACCGGAAACCGCTTCGGCTGTAAAAATGTAAATGGCAGGCGCGGGAGCATTGGCGGCAATGTTGAACGAAAAGGCATTTTCCAAGGACTTTTCCTCGCCGGCGGCGAAGTTGCCGAAATCAGCCACAGCATCTGTAATAGTGATGTAGGGACTGTCGCTCGACAAGGTGACTTGAACATCGTTCACAGCGGTGTCAAAATTGTTTTTCATCGTGACAGATAGACCGATTTCCTCGCCGGGATTCATCTTGCCGTCGTTGTCTCCATCGGAGAAAATGGCGTAATCCTTTAATACGACTGGACCTCTCGGATGCGGATTGGCGATTTCACACAGGCAGGCCATGTTCATCTGGCAATAACGCTGTCCCATGGCGAACGAATTGACGCTCAAGCCAATAGTATCGTTAGGTGAATGGATGTACGGGCTGTAGTGATTGACGTCTTCGAACGGATAGATGCCTTGGTATCCGTTGTTGTTGAACGAAGTGTGGTCGGAATCGCCCGACGCGAAGTTCTTGTGCTCGATGACCATGTCGGGAAAATAGACTGAACCGACGTTTCTGTAATACGCACCGCAGGCTTCGGCAGAACTGGGATAGATCTGATGGATGTGAATCGCATCGCCGTAGAGATAGCCGTTCATGTCGTTGTTGAAATATCCGATGATGTTCATGCCTTGATCAGCACAGGAACGGGCATAAACGGCGCTGCCAATAAGTCCCATTTCCTCGCAGGAGAAGGTACAGTAGATGATGGAATAGTCCATATCATACTGACTCAGAATGCGTGCCGTTTCCAGCACGGATGCGGTGCCCGTGGCGTTGTCATCGGCGCCGGGACAGTTGCCTGAATAATGATATGAATCGTAGTGCGAGCCGCAGACGACATACACATCAGGATACAAGGTGCCGCGTTGAATGGCGATGACATTGTCGGATGTCGGATTGCCGTTGTAGGTCACGGCTTGCGTGCTGACTTCCAGTCCCAAGGCTTCAAACTTATCGACAATCCATTGTTCGCATTGTAGCACTTCAGCGGAATTCCATTTGCGACCACCATAATCCTGCATGTGGCGGACAGTGGCATGCATCGAATCCTGCGATACCTGATCCAAAAGATAACGAATGTCAGGGTTCTCTTCGGTGACGTTAGGGAACTCGCGCGTCAGACGCGGAAGTCTCGCCACCCTGTTGAAAATGGCTATCATGCCATCATTCTTGGCGGGAACAACTTCGCCGCCTTTGAGAACGACATAATTCGTTTCACGAAGCAAAGCCTTGGCATTGTGTCGAACAAGATAGTCATCTTGCTGTTCTTCAGGACAATAAACAAGATAATAAGCCTCGAAACCATCAAAAGCGTTGGCATCAATCAAGACCATTGTGTTGGCATCAAAAGCATCTGAAGATGCAAACACTTGATTGTCATTATAATAATGAATCGTAATATCCGTTCTGCCAAACAATTTGTTCAATTCCGCAGAACCGGAATAAGGTATCATCACAAAATTGGCCGCCGAAGCAAAGAAGGAAGCCAGTAGGATGACAAACAGAATAATGGTTTTTTTCATAAGTTGTTGAATATTTGAATATTAATGTATTATCTGGATTTTATGCGTGTGGATGCTGCCGTCGGCAAAAGTGACCTTTAGGATGTAGGTGCCCGATTGCCAATTGTCGGTCTGAACCGTTACCTGGTCTGATGTGACAATAGTGCTAAAGACTTTTTGTCCCAACATATCAAATGCATCGACTTTTGTCAGAGCGTTGCCGGAAATAGTCACGCTGCTATTGGCAGGATTGGGATAAACCGACAAGTCGCCGGACGATTCGCCGACGGAATGGCCGCCAATGTAACCCGCCAGAATGGCGACGTTGGCAAGGTTCATTTCCGTGAAGCGGTAGGATTGGAACGTATTGTTGACACTGAGTCCGAGCGTGTCGGACAAGGAGTGGATATAAGGCGAAGTGTGGCCGTATTGTTCAAAAGGCATCACTGACGGATAGCCATGGCGATGGAAGGAAGAATGGTCGCTGTCGGAACCGTTGGGAAACCAACTCTGCACGACACGCATATTGGGATAATAGGCATTGCAGACGCTACGGTAGAATGCGGCGAGCGAATCGGAAAACGGGATGTAGATGAGACTCAGGCAGAAATCGAGACTATCGGCAAGGTAACCGGTCATGTCGAGATTGAAATACGCCACGATGTCCATTCCGGCATCCTGAGCCATGGAGGCATAGGCTTCGCTGCCCAACAAGCCGCGTTCTTCGGCGGCCCAGCCGCAATAGATTATGGAACGTTCAAACCGATACTGCGAAAGGATGCGCGCTGTTTCAAGAATGCCCGCCGTGCCTGAAGCGTTGTCATCGGCGCCGGGCGCCTTGCCAATGTGGGAATAGGAATCGTAATGCGCGCCGCAGACCACATATTCGTCGGGATAGACTTCGCCGCATTGAATGGCAATCACGTTGTCCGAAGTCACGATGTTGTTCTCCCAGAACGAATCGATGTCGTGGAGCGACACGTCGAGCCCCATCGCTTCATATTGGTCTTTCAGCCAGTCCTGAGCCATATAGACCGTGTCGTTGTCCCAACGGCGCGAATTGTAATGCTGCAAATGACGAATCGTGCCAACAATATTGTCTTCATTCACTTTTATCAGCAGCCGCCTGATGTCCATGTCTTCTTCGGTGACAATTGGAAAATCGTGACGGTCATTCCCAAGACGTATTTTCGATTGGGTGACTGCCACCATGCCGTCATTTTCAAATGGTTGAAAATCAGAAGAAACCGACTTGAAAACCAACACATCGTCGTTTCTGTAAAGAAGGGTGCCATGCGCGTTTTCCTTCGAGAGATAATCCGTTTGCGAAGCCAACGGACAACGCACAAGGTAATAAGGCCCATCGGCAAAAGCATCGTCGTCAATCAGAATCATGGATGCCGGATCAACTTCTTGCGTTGTGGCAAGCACGAAATCGTGACAATAATAGTGTATGGACAAATCGGAATCAGCATACAGTGATTTCGTCTGCGTTTCCCCGTCAATGGGAATCATCACAAGACGCTGTGCGCTTGTAGAAAGAGCAAACAGGGCAAGCAAGACGGTGAGCAGGTACTTTCGCATGATTGCAATCACTTTAATGATGCAAAGTTATGAAAATGCGAATACCGATGGTAAAAATGCATCACAAACCCTTCACATGCGGTTTTCCTGCAACGAAATCCTTGAGATAGAACGGTTCGAAATAAGCCAGATTGACAAAATTCTTGTCTTTCAGCGCTTTATCCGCCAGTGAAGCCATATAAGCCGCCGATGGGACAAAGCCATCGATGATGTTCACGTTTCCGTTGTCGGCAAAAACACGTCCGCACTTTGCTGCGCCATCGCCAAACAGCCACAAATGATGCTCTTTCAACAAGTCGCTGAAAGAATCGGCATCGATGACAAGAGCGGCAGTATCGGCAACACGGTCCACAGCAGAATCGAAGACGGAGCAGTAAACTTCCATACGACGTGCATCAATCATAGGAATAAGCAAGTCGCCAGACTGCACCGAATCTTGATGTTTGCCAACGAAGCCACAAGCCATAGCCTGAAGCGTGTCAATGGCCATCATGGGCTTGTCGGCAGCATAACACACACCTTTGGCTGTGCTGACACCGATGCGCAATCCCGTATATGACCCGGGACCCTTGCTGACAGCCACGGCATCAAGTCGTTCATAACCAATTCCGGCTTCCTTCATAACCTCGCTGATGAAAACCGTAATCTTCTCGGAATGAGCATTCTGACCCACACACTCGCGCAGCGCCAAAACCTTGCCTTCGTCAATCAACGCCACAGAACAAGTGGGAGTGGCTGTTTCCAAACATAATATCATGTCGATGTGTTTTACCACGGCAAAAATAAACAAATGAAAACAAAAGAGACACTATTTCTCAACAACTGACACCAGCACAAGAAAAGCAGGACAAGAGAAACGATTATGTAGTGATAACTACCACATTGGCGAAATCATTTACAAGGAAGTTGGAAAAGGCTGAATTAAATTTGATTATTGCATAGACCTATGTAAAAAAACAATACTTTTGCTAAAATTACGTATGGTGTAGGAATTGCAAGCGTATTGCATTCTTATGCCTTATGAAATCGGAAAGAATCAACACAGCGCGTTAACATCTAACTGTTTCTGTGTTGTGGTGCGTTATATGAATATAAATCAGTTCCTTATACTTCATCGATGGGACTTAGAAGGCGAAGCCATGAGCATAACGGAAGGCTTTTGACATTTTCAACAATCAGCATCCGGATTGGTAAAACTTAATGAAAGAACAATGAACATTCTGGTAACCGGTGGAGCGGGGTACATTGGCTCCCATACTTGTGTGGAACTCATCAAGGAAGGTCACAACGTCATCGTTATCGACAACTTGTGCAACGCGTCGAAGGACAGCATTGACAGCATCGGCAAGATTACCGGAATTTTGCCTTTGTTGTATGAAGGCGATGTGCGCGACAAGGCGCTATTGAAAGAAATATTCAGCCACAATCACATCGATTGGGTGATTCATTTCGCCGGATTAAAAGCCGTTGGCGAGTCGTGCGTCAAGCCCATAGAATACTATGACAACAACCTGAACGGAACGCTGGTGTTGCTTGAAGCCATGCGGGATGCAGGATGCAAAAAGATTGTGTTTTCTTCTTCCGCCACGGTGTATGGCGACCCCAAGACGCTGCCGCTGACAGAAGAATGCGCCACGGGAGGCACGACAAATCCTTACGGCACCAGCAAGGTGTTTCAGGAAATCATGCTCACCGATGTGTACAAGGCTGACAACGATTGGAGCATCGTGCTGCTGCGGTATTTCAATCCCGTCGGCGCCCATGAAAGCGCGCTGATAGGAGAGAATCCGAAAGGCATTCCGAACAACCTCATGCCGTACATCTCAAGAGTGGCGACAGGCGAACTGAAAGAAGTGCAGGTTTTTGGCGACGATTATCCTACGCCCGACGGCACCGGCGTGCGTGACTATATCCACGTCGTGGATTTGGCCAAAGGCCACGTGGCCGCCTTGGATAAAATCAAATCGAAAGGCGTCTTCATCTACAATCTCGGCACAGGCATAGGCTACAGCGTGATGGATGTCATCCATGCCTACGAAAAAGTCTGCGGCCGGCAACTGCCTTATGTCGTTCGCCCTCGGCGTGCGGGCGACATCGCTGCTTGCTACGCCAATGCCGACAAGGCATGGAGAGATCTCGGCTGGAAAGCGATGTATTCGCTTGACGACATGGTGTTGTCAGCCTGGAATTTTGAACAGAATTATAAAAAACAAGAATAACACGGATATGAAAGGAATCGTATTAGCCGGAGGTTCAGGCACGCGCCTCTACCCCATCACGAAGGGTGTCAGCAAGCAGTTGCTACCCATCTACGACAAACCGATGGTGTACTATCCGCTTTCTGCCTTAATGCTGGCTGGAATCCGCGACATTCTCATCATCTCGACACCATACGACTTGCCAGGATTCAAACGGCTGCTGGGAGACGGCTCAGAATTCGGCATTCGTCTGGAATACGCCGAACAACCTTCACCAGACGGCTTGGCGCAGGCTTTCATCATCGGCGAGCACTTTATCGGCGACGACAGCGTATGTTTGGTATTAGGCGACAACATCTTTTACGGAAACGGCTTCTCCAACCTGCTGACACAAGCAGTGGAAAACGCCGAAAAAGAAAGCAAAGCCACCGTCTTCGGCTATTGGGTCGCTGATCCGGAACGCTATGGCGTGGCGGAATTTGACAAAAGCGGCAACGTGCTTTCCATCGAAGAGAAACCCAAAGAACCCAAGTCGAACTATGCCGTTGTGGGACTTTACTTCTACCCGAACAAGGTCGTCGATGTGGCTAAAAACATCAAGCCTTCGGCACGCGGCGAACTGGAAATCACCACAGTGAACCAACGTTTCCTGAAAGACGGAGAACTGAAAGTACAACTTCTGGGACGTGGCTTCGCATGGCTCGACACCGGCACACACGAATCCCTTTCGGAGGCATCCACATTCGTCGAGGTCATCGAAAAAAGGACGGGGCTGAAAATTGCCTGTCTTGAAGGCATCGCCTACCGCAAAGGCTGGATTACCGAAGAAACGATGAGACAGGATGCTCAGCCGATGATTAAAAACGAATACGGACAATATCTTCTGAAAGTCATTGACGAAGTTAAAAACAGCAAGCGATGAAAAAAAACATCATTATCACTGGCGGAGCAGGATTCATCGGAAACCACGTCGTCAGGCTCTTTGTCAACAAATATCCCGACTATCACATCATCAACCTTGACAAGTTGACCTATGCGGGAAATCTGGCAAATCTGAAAGACATCGAAAACAAGCCCAACTATACTTTTGTCAAGGCCGACATTTGCGATTTCGATACGGTTCTGCAACTGATGCAGCGTGAAAAAGTGGACGGTATAATCCATCTGGCAGCCGAAAGCCACGTTGACCGCAGCATCAAGGATCCATTCACCTTCGCACAGACCAACGTGATGGGAACGCTGAGCATGCTTCAAGCCGCAAAACTCTATTGGGAATCGTTGCCTGAGAAATACGAGGGAAAACGTTTCTACCACATCTCCACCGATGAGGTGTATGGCGCATTGGAACTGACCAACCTTGAAGGTGGCGACGAGCCTGGTGGCGGACCTTTCGGCGACAAATTCTTCACCGAATCGACAAAATACAATCCACATTCGCCCTATTCGGCAGCCAAAGCCAGCAGCGACCATTTTGTCAGGGCTTTCCACGACACTTACGGCATGCCTACCATCGTGACCAACTGCTCGAACAACTACGGTCCTTATCAATTCCCGGAGAAACTTATACCGTTGTTTATCAACAATATACGACATAGAAAGCCGTTGCCTGTCTATGGCAAAGGTGAAAATGTCCGCGACTGGCTGTATGTGGAAGATCACGCACGTGCCATCGACCTGATTTACCATAAGGGAACGACGGCCGACACATACAACATCGGTGGTTTCAACGAATGGAAAAACATCGATCTCATCAAGGTGATTATCAACACTGTGGACAGATTGTTGGGAAGGCCGGAAGGAAGCGATCTGGATCTGATCACCCACGTCACCGACCGTGCCGGACACGACATGCGTTATGCCATTGACAGCAACAAACTGAAGAATGAACTCGGCTGGGAACCCAGTTTGCAGTTCGAGGAAGGCATTGAGAAAACCGTGAAATGGTATCTTGACAACCAAGAATGGATGGACAACATCACCAGCGGAGAATACGAGAAATATTACGAAAGCATGTACGGAAACAGATAATCGTTTCGTATAGTCGAACCGCCAATAGGCTCAGAAACAATCAAAACACGAATCCATGGAAGGAAATCAGGTCAGCATCATCGAATACGACAAGATTTACAAGAATTTCATCGATCCAAGATTTCTTCACGATGGAAACGACGAGTATTTCTTCAGAAACCAACAAGTGACGGCGCCGGAAGGAGGATGGCGGCATCTGCATTCCGATGAGGTGGAGCGTCTGGTGAAGAACAGCAACACCGCCACCAACTGGGACGACATCTGGGTCACCGATGATTTTGACACCCGAATGGTGCGAAACAACCGTTTCTATGGCATGGTGCGTATCGGAAGGGTGCGCCGCGAAGCCCTTCAGTACCACGACCTGCGCCTTCCCGTAGGCATCACCGACAGCGTCATCATCTCTTGCGACATCGGCAACGATGTGGCCATTCATGACGTACACTACATGGCAAACTACATCATCAGCGACCGCTGCGTCCTGTTCAACATCCATGAGTTGTCCACCACCGACCATTCGAAGTTCGGCAACGGAATCATCAAGGAAGGAGAGCCAGAAGACGTGCGGATATGGCTCGAAGTGATGAACGAGAACGGCGGACGGCGCATATTGCCATTCGACGGCATGATCACCGCCGACGCGTATCTTTGGGCGAAATATGTCGATGATACGAAACTTCAGGAGAGGCTGAAACAGATCACTCAGGAAAGTTTCGACGGGCGAAGGGGCTACTACGGCACCATCGGCGAGTCGTGCGTCATCAAGAACAGTTGGATCCTGAAAGACGTCAAAGTGGGTTCCTACTGCTACATCAAAGGCGCCAGCAAACTGAAGAACGTCACCATAAATTCGTCGGAGGAAGAGCCAAGCCAGATCGGCGAGGGCGTCATCTTGGTGAACGGCGTCACGGGATTCGGCTGCCATATCTTCTATTCCGTCGTGGCCATACGTTTCGTGCTGGGCGACAAGTGCAACCTGAAATACGGGGCAAGACTCATCTACTCGGTATTGGGTGACAATTCCACCATCTCGTGCTGCGAAGTGCTCAACAACCTGATATTCCCGTCGCACGAACAACATCACAACAATTCGTTCCTCATCTCGGCGTGCGTCATGGGACAAAGCAATATGGCCGCAGGAGCCACTATAGGTTCCAACCACAACAGCCGCGCCACGGATGGCGAGGTCGTCGCAAGCCGCGGCTTCTGGCCCGGATTGTGCACCAGCATCAAGCATTCGTCACGATTCGCCTCATTCACCATGCTGTCCAAAGCCGACTACGCCAATGAACTGGATATCATGCTGCCCTTCAGCCTGGTGAACAACAACGCCCAAAACAACACCCTCGAAGTGATGCCAGCCTACTGGTGGATGTACAACATGTACGCCATTGCGCGCAACACATCGAAATACTTGAAACGCGACACGAGGATACGCAAAATACAGAACATCGAGTTCGAGACTTTCGCTCCCGACACAATGGAAGAGACCATTGCGGCACGCAAACTGCTTGAAATCTGGACGGCAAAAGCCTATCTGCTCAAAAACGGCAAACACCTTGACGAATATGGCTTCCGTGACCTTAGAAACCTCGGCAAGAACCTTCTTGACAACGAACCCGAAACGGTGAAAAGCCTTGAAATAATAGGCGAAGACATGGAAAAAAGCCATCGAAAGGTAGTCATTCTCAAGCCATACGAAGCATATCACGCCTATGGAGACATGATTGTCCACTATTCCGTCAGAAACATCGCAGCATACCTGAACGAACATGAAAACGTGTCGTTATCATCGATGTGCAAGGAACTGGACAGCAAAAGGCAACGGGAATGGGTCAACCTCGGCGGACAACTGATGACGGAAGAAGAAGTGGAGTCAATAATCCAGGACATCAAGGATGAAAAACTGAATTCGTGGGACGAGATCCACAATCGTTACGACGAGATCTGGCAAGGTTATCCATTGGAGAAACTGCGGCATGCCTACCTCTCGCTAAAATTCATCTACGGCTTCGACGAACTCGACGACAAATTGATGCTGGAGATTCTCGACAGGGCGGAAGCCGTGGAAAAATACGTCAGTGATCAGGTCTATCTGTCGCGAAAGAAAGACTATGACAATCCTATAAGGAGCAAGACTTTCCGAAGCGATGCGGAGAAAGAAGCTGTCATCGGCAAACTCGATGAAAACGGTTTCGTGAATCAAATAAAGCAAGAAACAGAACAGTCAATAGAAGAATATCATAAACTGAAAATCAAGATAGGAAAGGTTTGATATGAGAATAATCATTGAATCCAATTATGACGAAATGTCGTCATGGGCGGCAAATTACATTGTACGGAGAATCAAAGAAGCAAATCCGACAGAGGAGCATCCTTTCGTGTTGGGATTGCCGACGGGATCTACACCCATCGGGACTTACAAAAAGATGATTCAACTCTACAATGAAGGCAAAATCTCATTCCGTAACGTGGTGACTTTCAACATGGACGAATATGTCGGCATTGCCGAAAACCATCCGGAGAGTTATCACGCCTTCATGTGGAACAACTTCTTCAGTCACATCGACATCAAGAAGGAAAACGTGAACATCCTGAACGGCAATGCGACCGACCTTGAGGCGGAGTGTGCCGGATACGAAAAACGCATCAAAGAACACGGGGGCATAGACTTGTTCCTTGGCGGTCTTGGCCCCGATGGCCACATCGCTTTCAACGAACCTTGTTCATCCCTTACCTCCAGAACACGTGTCAAAACCTTGAATTCAAGCACTATAATCGCCAACTCGCGCTTTTTTGAAAACGACATCAACAAAGTCCCGAAGCACGCCCTCACGGTAGGCGTAGGCACCGTCATGGATGCAAGAGAAGTCGTGCTGCTTGTCAGCGGCGCCAACAAGGCTCATGCGTTGGCAAGTGCGGCAATCGGACCTGTGAGTCAGATGTGCACCGCGAGCGTCCTGCAAATGCATCCCAAGGCAATCATAGTCTGTGATGACGACTCTTGCGACGAAATGAGTTACGGAACAGTAAAGTACTTTAAGGATATAGAAAAAGATAACCTCTGATTTGATCAATTAAATAACAATAAAAGATATGAAGAACTTTGCCATCATTGGCGTAGGCGGATATATAGCGCCACGTCACTTAAAGGCTATCAAGGAAACGGGAAACAACCTTGTGTCCGCATACGACAAAAACGACAGTGTCGGCATCATCGACAGCTATTTCCCGAAAGCCTCGTTTTTCACCGAACAAGAGCTGTTCGACAGACATAACAGCAAACTTAAGGATCAAGGCGACAAGATAGATTACGTCAGCATCTGCACGCCAAACTATCTTCACGATGCCCATACGCGTTACGGACTGCGTCTTGGCGCCGACGTGATTTGTGAGAAACCGGTCGTTCTCAACCCCTGGAACATCGACGCTCTCGAGAAGATAGAGCAGGAGACAGGTCATAAAGCCTACACCATACTTCAGTTGCGCTTGCATGATTCCATCATCGCATTGAAGAAGAGAATCGATGAAGGACCAAAAGACAAAATCTACGACGTGGATCTGACTTACATCACGTCACGTGGATACTGGTACTACACATCGTGGAAAGGCGACGAACGCAAGAGCGGCGGCATCGCCACCAACATCGGCGTGCATTTCTACGATATGTTGTCGTGGATTTTTGGCGACGTCAAGAATAACATCGTTCATATTGCGACGCACGACCGCGTTGCCGGCTACCTTGAATTAGAAAAGGCACGTGTACGCTATTTCCTCAGCATCAATGCCGACACCTTGCCAGCCAATGCCGTGCAAGGCGAGAAACGCACCTACCGCACGATTATGATTGATGGCAGCGAATTTGAATTCAGCGAAGGATTTACCGAACTGCACACTAAAAGTTACCAGAAAATCCTTGACGGTGAGGGCTTCAACATCAAAGAAGCTCGACGCTGCATCGAAATAGTCTATGACATAAGAAATGCTACGCCCATCGGACTAAAAGGCGATTATCACCCTATGGCCCGTCTGGAATGCGCTCCACATCCCTTTGGTTGGAAATAAATAAGCTGGAAAAACAGCTATTAAAAAATACAGAACTCTATGAAAATGAATACGAATCACAAAATCTGCGTTGTCGGGTTGGGATACGTCGGATTGCCTTTGGCACGACTGTTTTCCACAAAATATGAGACCGTAGGCTTCGACATGAACCAAGGCCGTGTCGATGAGCTGATGAAAGGCCACGACAGCACGATGGAGGTCCCTGACGATCTGTTGCAGGAAGCCATAAAACGAGGCTTCAAATGCACCACCGTCCTTGATGAGATACGCCATTGCAACGTTTACATCGTGGCAGTGCCGACACCCGTTGACGAGAACAACCGTCCAGACCTTAAACCCTTGTGGGGTGCCAGCGAAACTGTTGGAAAGGTGATTTCGAAAGGTGACATAGTCATTTACGAATCAACGGTTTATCCTGGCGTCACTGAAGAGGAATGCCTTCCTGTAGTGGAACGCGTGTCGGGTCTCAAATTCAACAAAGACTTCTATGCAGGTTATTCTCCGGAACGCATCAACCCCGGCGACAAGGAACACACTGTGGAAAAAATCCGCAAAGTGACCTCAGGTTCAACACCTGAGATAGCCGACATCGTCGATGGACTTTACAATTCCGTCCTCGTGAACGGAACGCACAAAGCACCTTCCATCCGCGTGGCAGAAGCGTCAAAAATCATCGAAAACTCGCAACGCGACGTGAACATCGCATTCATGAACGAGTTGGCCAAGATTTTCAACGCCATGGGCATCGACACGCATGACGTCATCGACGCCGCAGCAAGCAAATGGAACTTCATCAAACTGAGTCCAGGACTTGTCGGCGGCCATTGCATCAGCGTGGATCCATATTACCTGATACAGAAAGCGCAAGTTTACGGTGTGCTTCCTCGCGTCATGTCGTCGGCACGCCGTCTCAACGACGGTATGGGTGCCTATGTGGCCAACCAGACCATCAAATGCATGAACAAGAAATGCATCATGGTGAAAGATGCGAAGATACTCATCCTCGGCGTCACCTTCAAGGAAAACTGCCCCGACATCCGCAACACCAAAGTGGTCGATATCTATCATACGTTGCAGGAATACAGCAACAACATCACTGTCTATGACCCGTGGGCAAACGTCAATGACGTGAAAAAAGAATACGGCGTGGACATCACCAATGACAAGAAAGTCCTTAAAGCCAAATCGTTCGACACCGTCATCCTTGCCGTAGCGCATAATGAATTCCTTCAACTCGACATCAGAAGCCTCGTTAGGGAAAACGGCATCGTCTTCGATGTGAAGGGAATACTCCCAAGAGATATCATCGACGCGAGACTGTAAGAGGCAGTCGAGAAGACGACAGGCTTGTCTGAAACGCGTTGTGGAGACAAGATAATACTCGATTCGGCAACAAGCCGAATCATAATCTGAAAAGATTCATGATGGAACATTCAACACAAAACATGAACATAACGGTTGCAGGAATCGGTTATGTGGGCTTGTCCATAGCCACCTTGCTGGCTCAGCACAACCACGTGACCGCAGTGGACGTGGTGCCGGAACGGGTGAAAGCGGTCAACGGCAGAAAGTCGCCCATTCAGGATGACCTCATCGAGGAATACCTCCGAGAGAAGACGTTGGACCTTCACGCCACCATCGACGCCAAAGAGGGCTACACCAATGCCGACTTTGTCGTCATTGCAGCCCCAACGAACTACGACAGTGTGAAAGACTTTTTCGACACATCGGCCGTAGAAGACGTCATCGCCAAGGTGATGTTGTACAACCCGAAGGCCATCATGGTCATCAAAAGCACCGTTCCTGTCGGCTACACCGAAAGCATACGTCAGAAAACGGGAAGCCGGAACATCATTTTCGCTCCCGAATTCCTCCGCGAAAGCAAAGCCTTGTACGACAACCTTTATCCCAGCCGTATCATCGTCGGTTACGAACAAGGTGATAACCGTCTGGAACACGCCGCCCATCAGTTTGCCGAACTGATTGCAAACGGAGCCATCAAGCAGGATGTCCCGATGCTCTTCATGGGCAGCACCGAAGCCGAAGCCGTGAAGTTGTTCGCCAACACTTTCCTTGCACTGCGCGTATCTTTCTTCAACGAACTGGACACCTATGCCGAACTGAAAGGCCTCAGCACGCACAACATCATTGAAGGCGTTTGCCTTGATCCGAGAATCGGGACGCATTACAACAACCCGAGTTTCGGCTATGGCGGCTACTGTCTTCCAAAAGACACCAAACAACTCCTCGCCAACTACGCCGACGTGCCGCAAAACATGATGTCGGCCATCGTGGAAAGCAACCGTACCCGCAAAGATTTCATCGCCGACCAGGTGTTGAAAAAAGCCGGCTATTACGACTATTACAACCGTGGTGACTATGACGCTGCAAAGGAAAAGGAATGCATTATCGGCGTGTACCGCCTGACGATGAAAAGCAACAGCGACAACTTCCGCCACAGTTCCATCCAAGGCGTGATGAAACGCATCAAGGCGAAGGGAGCGCAAATCATCATCTACGAGCCTTCGCTCGAAGACAACAGCACATTCTTCGGCAGCAAAGTGGTCAACAACCTTGAAGAATTCAAGAAACTAAGCCACGCCATCATTGCAAACCGCTACGACAGCAGTCTGGACGACGTCATCGACAAAGTCTATACGAGAGACATCTTCAAAAGAGACTAATAGACCGTTTCCAGCAAGACGAAGAAAAGTCTCGGAATAGCAAGAAAGCAAGATTCGCATCAGCAGAACCATTAAACAAACCGAAAAGACGAAAACCCTACAGCAAATAGCATTCAAAGGAGATATCCTCAGCGATGAACTCCACAAGGTGATTTACGCCACAGACGCTTCTGCGTACCGTGAAACACCTGTCGCCGTGGTTTATCCGAAAGACAAGGACGACATCAGGCAGATAGTGCTTTACGCAGCGGAAAACGGCATCACGCTGATTCCCAGAGCGGGAGGCACTTCGCTGGCCGGACAAGTTGTGGGCAACGGCATCGTCGTGGATGTGTCGAAATACATGAATCACATCCTGGAAATCAATGCCGACGAACATTGGGTGCGCGTGGAACCAGGCGTGATACTCGACGAACTCAACCAGTACTGCAAGCCTTTCGGCCTGTTTTTCGGACCGGAGACTTCCACGTCAAACAGATGCTGCATGGGCGGCATGGTGGGCAACAACAGTTGCGGGTCGCATTCCCTCGTCTATGGAAGCACCAGAGACCACGTCGTGGAACTGAATGCCATCATGAGTGACGGCAGCGAAGTCGTTTTCAAGGAATTATCGACAGAAGAACTGGAAAACAAGTCAAAACAAAACGACTTCGAAGGCAAGGTTTATTCCGGAATCATTGCGATGCTTTCCGACAAAGACAACCAAAACGAAATCAACAGCAACTTCCCCGACGCCGAACTGAAACGCCGCAACTCAGGCTACGCCATCGACGATCTGCTGCACACGAAGTACTTCGAGCCGTCTTCTGACAAAAACATCAACCTGTGCAAACTCCTTACAGGCTCGGAAGGCACACTGGCTTTCACAACGGAAATCAAACTCCATCTGGAGCCATTGCCACCTAAGGAAAAAGCAGTCATCTGCATCCATTGCAACAGTCTGGCAGAATCCTTCACGGCCAACCTTGTCGTGTTGCAACACAAGCCTGTCGCAGTGGAACTTATGGATGGAACCATTCTCGAGTTGAGCAAAGACAACATCACACAGAGCAAAAACCGATTCTTTGTCGAAGGCGACCCGCCTGCGATACTGATAGCGGAACTGGCAGAAAACGATGTCGCAACGCTCGATAAGAAGGCCGACGACATCATCAACGACTTGAAGGCGCACGGCTACGGCTATCATTATCCCATCGTTCGGGGCAATGACATCAACAGGGTGTGGGCTTTGCGAAAGGCCGGACTGGGATTGCTATCCACGATGCCGGGCAGCGCCAAACCCGTTTCTGTGATTGAAGACACTGCGGTATTGCCGAAATATCTGCCGGAATATGTCAAGGACATTCAGGCAATGCTGGACAAATATGGCTTGAAATGCGTCTATCACGCACACATCAGCACCGGAGAACTGCATCTGCGTCCCATACTCAATCTCAAGGAAGAAAGCGACCGCATCTTGTTCCGTAAAGTGGGAGATGAGACGGCGCATATCGTGAAGAAATACAAGGGATCGCTGAGCGGAGAGCACGGTGATGGCCGTCTGAGGGGCGAGTTCATACCGCTCATGTTTGGCGAGAAGAACTATCAGTTGTTCCAGCAGATGAAGGGCTTGTGGGATCCGAAAAACATCTTCAACAAAGGCAAAATCGTAGACACGCCGCCTATGGACACCTGTCTGCGGTATGAGAATAAAGACCTTGACATCAAGACCTATTTCGACTACAGCAAGCAGAAAGGATGGCTCTGCGCCATAGAGCAATGCAACGGCACTGCGGAATGCCGCAAGTCAAACCTTACGGGCGGGACGATGTGTCCTTCCTATCGCGCCACGCGAAATGAGCAGAACTCCACCAGAGCACGTGCCAACGTGTTGAGAGAGTTGCTCTTGCACTCCAATGACAAAGACCGTTTCAACCAGCCCGCCATTCTCGAAGCGCTCGACACTTGTGTGAGTTGCAAAGCATGCAAGGCCGAATGTCCATCTAATGTGGACATGACGCGCTACAAAGCCGAGTACATGCAACACCACTACGACAAAACGGGCATTCCGCTGCGTCCGTATATGGTGGCAAACATCTCGTTTTTCCAAAAACTTGGCTCGGCAGTCCCGTATCTATATAACTTCATGGCTACAAATCCGTTCACTTCGGGTTGTATCAAGAAAATCATCAAGTTTTCACCCAGAAGAGCCATTCCAAAAGTATATAAGCAGACCTTACGCGCCTGGATCAAAGGCCATCCTCAGAATATCAGCGACAAGAAAGGAAGCCTGTACCTGTTTGCTGACGAATTCACGAATTATCTCGATGTCGAAATCGGAATCACCTTTGTCAAACTGATGAACAAGTTAGGCTACGAAGTGAAACTTCCGAAACATGTCGAAAGCGGCCGCGCTGCCATGTCGAAAGGCATGCTGAAAAAAGCGAGAAAAGATGCCGAGAAGAACGTCACGTTGCTCGCCGGACTTATCAACAATGATATGCCGTTGGTGGGCATCGAACCATCGTGCATCCTGTCGTTCCGTGACGAATATCCTGATCTTGTGAACGATGACTTGAAGAAACAAGCCGCTTTGCTGTCGAAAAACGCACTGCTTTACGACGAATTTATCGTAAGAGAGATGCGCAAAGGCAACATCACAAAAGAACAGTTCACGAACGCCACGCTAAACATAAAACTCCACGGTCACTGCCATCAGAAGGCGCTTGCTTCGGTGGACCGTTCGCGTGAGATGCTTTCGTTGCCCGAAAACTATCACGTCGATGTCATTCCGTCGGGTTGCTGCGGCATGGCGGGATCTTTCGGTTACGAGAAAGAACATTACGACCTGTCGATGGCCATCGGCGAGATGGTGCTTTTCCCAACAATACGGGAAGCGGCGTCCGACACCGTCATAGCGGCTCCGGGAACATCGTGCCGACAGCAGATAAACGACGGCACTGGCAGAAAAGCCTATCATCCTGTAGAAGTGTTGTATAATGCCCTGACCTGATTCACCATCGGCTTCGGCAATGCAAACGAAACATTCATCCGCAACGGATTTGTCAACAAAATAACCACCCAATCGCAATGGAAAGAAAACGCATCTATCTCTGTCTCGCCCACATGAGCGGCAACGAGCAGCGGTTCATACACGAAGCCTTCGACACGAACTGGGTGGTGCCACTTGGTCCCAATGTGGATGGTTTTGAAGAAGACCTGAGACGTTTTGTCGGACAAGACAAGGAAGTTGTGGCATTGGCATCGGGTACGGCGGCGCTTCATCTGGCTTTAATCTGTTGCGGCGTAAAGGCCGGCGACGAAGTGCTGGTGCAGAGTTTCACTTTCTGCGCTACCGCAAATCCTATAATCTACGCTGGCGGAACTTCAGTCTTTGTCGATAGCGAGAAGGAGAGTTGGAACATGGATCCGCAACTGCTGGAAGCCGCAATAGAAGACCGAATTAAAAAGACAGGCCGAAAGCCTAAAGCCATTATACCCGTTGCGTTATACGGCATGCCCTATGATGTTGATGCCATCATGGCCATCGCCGACAAATACGAAATCCCTGTCATTGAAGACGTTGCCGAAGGCTTCGGCTCCAGATTCGACGGCAAGATTTGTGGCACTTCCGGAAAATTCGGCGTGATGAGTTTCAATGGCAACAAGATGATAACGACATCAGGCGGCGGCGCGCTCATTTGTCCCGATATGGCTTCGAAACAGGAAATCCTGTTTTATGCCACACAGGCGCGTGAAGCATTTCCGTACTATCAGCATGAAAAAATAGGCTTCAACTACCGCATGAGCAACATCTGCGCCGGCATAGGCCGTGGCCAGATGACTGTCGCAAACGACCACATCAGCCATCACAAACACGTTTTCAAACTGTATAAGGAACTGCTTTCCGGCATAGATGGAATCAAAGTTCACGATAACCCATCGCCAAAATACGACAGTTGTTTTTGGCTGAACACCATCACGCTCGACCCGACACTGCACGTCAGGGGTGAAGAAAACGCATACGGGAAGCCGGTTCAAACAAACTTCGTCGATACCTTGAACGTCACTCACAAGACAGAAACACTGCGTACCGGCAGCGAACCCAATCCAAACGTGGAAGCCTTGCGCCTTGCGCTTGACGCCGCAGGAGTGGAAAGCCGCCCGATGATGAAGCCACTTCACCTGCAGCCCGTTTATCATGACGCTCCAGCCTTCACGAACGGCGTCAGCGAAAACCTATTCCGATGCGGAATCTGCCTTCCCAGCGGTCCTTTCGTGGATGACGAAGATGTGAAATACATAGTTGATGTCATTAAAGACACCATAAAATAATGTTAACCAGATAGATAACGTTCAGAAACAATCTTACTGCTGATTCTCAGACAAGCGTAAAAATGAAAAAAACTCTGTTGAAGATATGTGATTGCCTGCTTGGCAAGCAAATCAGCAAATCGATGCCGCGTGCATGGGTCTTCCTGAACGACATCCTGATTCTGCTGCTTTCCTATGTCCTTGCGCTGGTGCTTTCACACTTCGGAACTGAAAACGCCCTATTCAAAGGCACTCGTTTCCTGACAGGATTTATCGGCCCGCTTGTCGCTTATTCCGCCATGTTTCTTGCTTTCAGAACGAGCCACGACATGCTGCGCTGCTCGCTGTTCAAGGATATGTTCCGTGTTCTGGAAGCGTGTACATTGGCATTTGTCATATTATTGATTTCCAGATATATATCGTCGCATTATAGCATTGATGTTCTGATTATTACCCTGCCGGAAATCACCGAAACGATAGACTTGTATCTCATCGACTTATTGGTAATGATATTGTGCCGACTGTACATACATCGTGTTTACAAGGAGTTTTACAAGAATCACAAGATGAACACGTTGGTGTATGGTGTTGATAATAATGCGGTTATGCTTTGCAAATCCTTGAGCAACGACCGAAACAGTCCTTATGCCATTTTTGCCTTCATCGACGACGAGAAGAATAAGACAGTCAAGGAATGCAACGGCATACCTGTCTATCATTGCGATAAGGCTCTTGACGAGAACTTTGTAAGCCAAAACGACATTCAAGCCATGATTGTCGCCAAACCCAGCCTTGACATGGAAAGGCGTCAACGTATTTTTGAAAAGGGAATCGACCTTAAATTGAAGGTGGAAATCATCAACAACTATGGCGCATGGAATGCGGCAAAAGACAGCCTGAATCAGATTCGCGACATCAACATCGAAGACCTGTTGGGCCGTGAACCCGCCAAGATTGACAACGCGAGTGTGCGAAACAGCATCGACGGCAAGGTGGTGATGATTACCGGTGCGGCCGGCTCTATCGGAAGCGAGATTTGCCGCCAGGTGCTGCACTACAATCCGAAGCGCATCGTCATGGTGGACCAAGCCGAAACGCCGTTGTTCGAACTGCAGTTAGAATTGACACATTCCACCGAATTCAAGACCGTCATCGACAAGATGATTTTCATCGTCGCCAACGTGAAGGACTTGCGCCGCATGGAAGAAGTCTTTGAAGAGAATCATCCGCAAATCATCTATCATGCCGCGGCATACAAGCACGTGCCGCTTATGGAAGAGAATCCTTACGAAGCCGTCTGTGTCAACGTGTTTGGCACGAAAAACATCGCCGATCTGGCCGTGAAACACAAGGTGGAGAAATTCGTGATGCTCTCGACCGACAAGGCCGTGAATCCGGCCAGCGTCATGGGTGTCACCAAACGCATCGCTGAAATCTACACACAAAGCAGAAACAGCGCCACAAAGTTCATCACCACACGATTCGGGAATGTGATGGGGTCCACAGGTTCTGTCGTGCCGCTGTTCAGCAAACAATTGGAACAGGGCGGTCCGCTCACCGTCACCGATAAAAACGTCATGCGTTATTTCATGACGATACCCGAAGCCTGCAGCCTTGTGCTTGAAGCCGGCTCCATTGGCGATGACGATGACATCTTCGTTTTCGATATGGGCAAGCAAATCAAGATTTGGGATTTGGCGGAAAAGATGAGAAAACTGGCCAACAAGCCCAATGTGGAGATCAAGGAAGTTGGTCTCCGTCCCGGCGAGAAACTCTACGAAGAAATCATCGTCGGAAAGGAAGACACCGTCCCCACCAACAATCCTAAGATACTGAAGACCAAAGTCAGGGAGTACAAGCCCGAAGTGGTGGATGCCCTGCTTGAATCTCTCGCCAAAGAACTTCAGACCTGCGATGCCTTCAGAATCGTGGCGCAGATGAAGTGCATCGTTCCCGAATACATCAGCAACAACAGCGTGTTTGAAAAACTCGACGAGAAAGCGTAGCGAAGGACGACAGGCGGTTGTTACAGGAGACGATGATCACACACCGTCTCTTTTTATTTGAAAAACAACATACGCGCAAGCCTCTCATCCCACTTGGAATTATCGACTTGAAATAAAAATAAGTTACTTTTACACAACAATAATAGAATCAACACATGAGCAACAATAACTACTGCATCATCATGGCTGGCGGCATAGGAAGCCGCTTTTGGCCGCTCAGCAAAGACAATTATCCGAAGCAGTTTCTTGACATTCTCGGCATTGGAAAGAGTTTCATACGAAGCACTTACGAACGTTTCAGTCCGCTCATCCCCGACGCAAACTTCATCGTGGTGACCAACGCCGCCTACAAGGCTCTGGTCTTGGAACACCTTCCCGAACTGAAACCTGAACAGGTGCTTTGCGAACCGGCACGGCGCAACACGGCTCCCTGCATCGCTTATGCTTGTTATCACATACAAAGCCTTTGCAGCAACGCCAACATCGTCGTGACGCCATCCGACGCCCTTGTCACCAACGAAAATGAATTCAGACGCATCATCAATATTGGCTTCGATTTTCTTGCCAACAACAATCACCGTCACGACTTGATGACCATTGGCATAAAGCCGAGCCGACCCGAAACAGGATACGGATACATTCAAGTCCCGAAACAGGAACGCCAAGCGGAAGTCGAAAAAGTGGCTTCGTTCAAGGAAAAACCGGATTATGACACTGCCGTGAAATTTGTCGAAGATGGCCATTACTATTGGAATTCGGGCATCTTTATCTGGACTTTGGAAGGCGTCATGAAAGCGTTCCGCGACTATCTGCCCGACATGGTCAGCATTTTTGACGAAGGAAAAACCTATTTCGGCACTCCGGAAGAACAGGATTTCATCAACCGCCATTTCACCGACTGCCAGAACATCAGCGTGGACTACGGCATCATGGAGAAGTCGCCCAACACCTACACCATTCCGGCCGACTTCGGCTGGAGCGACATCGGCACTTGGGGCTCGCTGTTCACACACGCACAGAAAGACGCCAACAACAATGCGATACGCGGCAAAGTCGTCTCCGTTGACAACAAGGACAGCATCATCAACATTGAAGAAGGCACGGAAGCCGTCGTGGAAGGCCTCGACAACTGCTTAGTGGCCTATCGCGACCATTCATTGCTGGTGTGCCGCCTGCACGACGAACAGCAAATCAAACTTTGGATCGAAGGTCTAAAATAATCCCATCATGACGGGCGAAAACGCGACAAGACCGGCAGTATCAGTCATCATGCCATGCTACAACACGGCAAAATTCGTTGGCGAAAGCATCGAATCCGTGCTCAAGCAAGGCTTTGACGACTGGGAACTTCTCGTTGTCGATGACGCTTCTGATGACGGCACTGCCAGCGTTGTGCGAGACTTCGCAAAACAAGACGCAAGGATTAAACTGACCGAAAAACAGCAACATTCGGGCATTGCCGACACGCGCAACACGGCACTGAGCAAGGCTCAAGGACGCTATGTCGCCTTTCTGGATGCCGATGACCTTTGGCTTCCCGACAAACTGGAACGGCAACTCGACTTCATGACGGCCAACGATAGCGGATTCTGCTACACCGCATACGACCTAATTGACGAGTCGGGACACGAACTGAAGAAAACCATCCATACCGACGGCGACCTCACCTATGACGCCTACCTGAAAAACACCATAATAGGCTGTTCCACAGTGATGCTCGACAGAAACAAAGTCGGGAATATCAGCATGCCTCAATTTCGCACCAGCGAAGATATGGCCACATGGCTCGACATTATGAAAAAAGGATTCACCGCAAACGCATTGGATGTCGCGCTCACCTATTATAGAATAAGACCGATGTCGGCATCGTCGAACAGGTTCAAATCCGCCTCCGACGTCTGGTTGGTCTACCGCAAGCAGGAACAACTCTACTTCTTCCACGCTTTGGGATGTTTCTGGAGTTACGCCATTCACGCCATCAGGAAAAGACTGTCATGAACGGATACTATCTTTATAGAAAAGCATGGCGTTTTCGTGGCGCACCGCATCAGGAACGGCGTCTCGAGAAGCACGAATGGAAAGCCTTGTTGCGCCATGGCGGACTGATGGTCAGAAACACCTACGACTTTGACCAGGAAGGCGAAAACTCATTCTGGTATGTCGTCAAAGACCGCTTCGGCGGAATGGAAGAACTATCTTCAAACGAAAGAAACAAAGTCAGAAGGTCGCTGGAAAAACTCGACTTCAGACGCATCAGCATCGAACAAGTGGCCGATGAAGGCTATCCCATTCTGAAAGCGACATATCAGGACTACGCTGTTGACGACAGACCTATGACACAAGCCATCTTCGACAAATACATGGCCGAATGCCGCAATGACGATTTCGACTATTGGGGCATCTTCGACAAGGAAGACGGCAAAATGATAGGATTCTGCACCGTTTGGCTCTGGGAGCGGAGTTGCGAATACGGACTCATCGGCATCATGCCCGAATACAAGAAAAACAACACCTACCCGTACTACGGACTGTTCCATAGCATGAACCAACACTATCTGCAGGAGAAGGGACTGGAATATGTTGCCGACGGCGCCCGCAGCATCACAGAACATTCTCATATTCAGGAATATCTGATGGAAAACTTCAACTTCCGCAAAGCCTACTGCAAAATGGAGATTCATTACCAATGGTGGATGAAAGCCGCAGTGGCGATGCTATTTCCATTCAGAAACATCGTACGGAACCGTAACGTGAAGGCGATACTTAACATGGAGGCCATGCAACATGAGCAACAATAAGCACATCATCGGTTTTGCCCTGAAATGGTGTTTCGACCGTCTAACGGCCTTGGTTGGACTTGTCGTGCTCAGCCCTGTGCTGCTCGTCATCGCCATTGTCATCCGTTGTGAGAGCAAAGGCCCGGCGCTCTTTTGGCAAGAACGTGTCGGACAAAATGGCAGAATTTTCAAAATATGCAAGTTCCGAACCATGAGAAACGCCGCCGCAGGTGATAGCATCACAGTCTTAGGCGATGAACGTATCACAAAGTCGGGACGCTGGATTCGCAAATACAAGATTGACTGTCTGACGGAACTTTACAATGTGTTGATTGAACAGATGAGCATTGTCGGGCCACGCCCCGATGTGCCCGGATATGCCGACAAACTGCAAGGCGACGACCGCGCCATTCTTCAACTTAAACCAGGAATAACAGGGCCGGCAAGCCTGAAATACAGAAACGAAGAGTCGCTGCTGGCGCAGCAAGACGACCCTAAACACTACAACGATTGCGTCATCTGGCCTGACAAAGTGAAAATCAACTTGCAATACTTGCGCGACTGGTCGCTATGCAACGACATTAAAGTAATTATAAGAACGATTTTCGGTTGATTCATAGCAGATTGCAAGACAAATAGTCAATCGGGAAGAGATGTTTTTATAAAAATAGCAAATCATTTTGAAAAAAATTTGCAGACGCGCCCGCATCTGAACAATAATACCATTTGACAATACGTTATTCAATCGTATTAATAAATAAATATCAATCTATCAAATCATGAGAAAAGCCCTATCAGCATTGGTGCTCGGCATCATTTTCTTCGCAACCACATCATGCGACGGACAAAAAACCATTTCCCCATCGGCAGTTGACGCTACCATTACAGCCTTTGTGACAACCAACTTCCCACAAGCCACCATTACTACCTGCATCAAGGATTGCGGGGAATATGAAGTCATGTTGAGCGATGGAACTAAAATCGATTTTGACAGAAGTTATGTATGGGAATCGGTGGACTGCGAACACAGCACAAGCTACACTGAAGTCCCGGAAGCTATCATTCCGCAAGCAATTAAAAATTATGTCGCGACAAACTATCCAAACAATTACATCAGGAAAATCAGCAAGGATGGAAAACGTTGGGACATAGAACTTAACAACGGTCTGGATATTGAGTTCGACAAGAATTTCAATGTTGTTGAAATCGGATAAAAGCCTTTAGCCATCCACGGCTTACGCAGCGGACAAGACCGCTCCGATAACGATGAACCCCGAAAGTCTCTGACTTCCGGGGTTCATTTTTAATGTTGTGTCACTAACGGTGACCCGATTCCTATTAGAACAGGAAAGCGGCGCCTACCTGCCAGTAGTTGTTCTTCAAAGTGATGTTGTCGTTTGAGTTTCTGTCGAGCAAACCGATGTTGTAGCTGAAGCTCACGCGAAGCATGTCGGAAATGTCAGCACCTGCACCGAGACCAACGGCAACGTCAAAACGGCTGTAATCGCTGTTATCGCCATAATTGTCGATAGTGGTGGTTGAGCTTTGTCCTAAGATTGTAGTCGTAGTGATCGTTTTTGAGATGATGCCGAAATTGAACTGCGGGCCAGCAAATGCAAAGAGATCAAAAGACTTTGAAGGAGAAACAGTGTACTTGAAGTTGACGGGAATCGAAAGATAATGTTCCTGAACTTTTCCGGAGAGACCAGCAACGCCACCGATTGAAGTAGCATTGGAGTTTGTCAGATAACCATAGTGAACGCCTGGCACCACGGAGAAGCCTTTGGCATCAAGACCGTAGGTATAGTCAAAACCAACTTGGAAACCCTCTGAAGTGGTAGTTGATGAACTGCTGGACACTGTTGTTGTAGCTACATTGTTCAGAAAACTGGCACCAATAGTGCTTTGTGCCATTGCTGTTGTTGCTGTTGCGGCAACAAGTGCAAGAATCAGAATAATTTTTTTCATTTTTTATTAAATTTGAATTTTAATTGGTAAGTTCGTCCTTAATCAATAATTATGCCGCAAAAGTAGTACTATTTATTCAATAAAGGTTCAGAAAAACGAAAATACCTTTCGCAAAAATGCGTGAATACCTAGATGTAGTGCCAGATGGGATTGTGACTTGAAAATAGAAAAAGGCATAAAAAAAGCAGGTAACTATTTTGGGAGAGAGTTACCTGCCAAAAAATTAATAACATGAAACATAAAAATTACACTGCCATAAACTTCTTATTAAGAAGTGCGCCCCCTTCAGGACTTGAACCTGAGACCCCCTGATTAACAGTCAGATGCTCTAACCAACTGAGCTAAGGAGGCAGATGTTTCACAATGTTCAAAGAACAATTCCTTTGTGACCGCAAAAGTAAAGGTTTTTCCAATATGGCAAGAATTTTTCGTGCATTTTTTGAAAAATATCATATCACATTATAAATCAATATGATGACAAACACGATATCAAGCAATGAAGGATGCTGACAGGAATAGATGGCACAAAACAAGACGGTTTTTGCATACATTGAAGCACCTGAAGTGACAGACTTGTATCGAAAATAGCGTACTTTTGCGACAAATACAGACAACAATGACACAGAAGATTTTGGGAATAGGAAGCGCCCTTGTGGACATCCTCACACAGATTGATGATGAAGAAATTCTGAAAAGGATGAATCTTCCGAAAGGAAGTATGAACTATGTGGATGCGAAGACATCCGCGAAGATTGGGGAAGATTTGTCAGTTTACGGCAGCAAAATGGCTGCGGGCGGTTCAGCGGCCAACACCATAAGCGGACTCGCAAAATTGGGCGTGGAATCCGGATTCCTTGGCATGGTGGGAAACGACGAGGTGGGTCTGTATTTCGAAAAGGACATGATCGACAGCAACGTGAAACCCATTTTGCTCAAAAGCGACACTCCGACGGGACGTGTCCAGGCCATCGTCACCAAAGATGGCGAACGCACCTTCGCAACCTGTCTGGGTGCCTCTTCCGAACTGTCGGCCAATCACATCAAGCCTGAACTGCTGTCGGGATGGGACTATCTCTACATCGAAGGCTACCTGGTTGCTAACCGCGAGATGCTCGACAAGGCCATCGACAACGCCAAAAAGCAGAACATGAAAACCGCCATCGACCTCGCCAGTTATAACGTGGTGGAAGAATACCGCGACTATCTGATGAAACTCATCGAAGACAAGATTGACATCGTGTTCGCAAACGAGCAGGAAGCCAAAGCGCTCACCGGCATGGGACCCGAAGATGCGCTGCATTGTCTGGCATCGAAATGCGACATCGCCGTTGTCAAGACTGGCGCAAAAGGATCCTTGATACAGAAAGGCGACAAGATGACCCGCATCGGACCACGCGAAAGCAAAGTCATCGACACCACGGGAGCCGGCGACATGTGGGCGGCAGGATTCCTTGCAGGACTCGTACGGGGAGAAAACCTCGAGAAATGCGGGACCATGGGCGCCATCATGGCGACCAACATCATCGAAGTCGTTGGCGCAAAGATGGACGATGCGAGATGGAACGAGATTTACAAAACCCTGGAAACAATCTGAAAGCGAAAAGACAGCCCCGACATCCGCAAATTATGACGGCAATAAATACGTCAACGCTATCGTTTTCAACAATTATGAAATAATCCTTTGAAATAAAGCGATATTTCGTACTTTTGCTGCTTGTAATTTTTCGACAACTATATAGTAATATAAGAACATAAGATAACAATGAAGGAATTCCAGACAAACGAAATCCGTAACATCGCTCTCGTTGGAGCGGCAAAATCCGGAAAGACCACCCTCGCTGAAAACATGCTGTTTGAAGGCAAGGTCATCAACAGAAAAGGAAGCACAGACGAAAAGAACACCGTTTCCGACTATCGTCCAATCGAATTGGAGCGTCAGATATCCGTTAACGCAACCATGTTGTACACTTTCTTTAACGAGAAGAAGATCAACATCCTTGATGCTCCGGGATTCAGCGACTATTCGGGTGACATCGTTTCGTGCCTGACAGCGGCCGACACCGCCGTCCTTACCGTCAACGCACAAGCCGGTGTGGAAGCCACTACGGAAAACGCTTGGCGCCATGCGACCAGAACCAACAAGCCAGTCGTGTTCTTCATGAACCAACTCGACCACAGCAACGCCAATTTCGACAACGCTATTCACGGACTGAAAGAATATTTCGGTGACAAAGTCACTCCTATCCAATATCCTGTCAACGCCGGTGAGGAATTCAACTCCGTCATCGACCTGATCATGATGAAGATGCTGGTTTTCAAGAACGGCAACGGTGCTCCTGAGGTTAAGGACATCCCCGCAGCGGAAATGGACAAGGCTGAAGAACTTCACAACAACCTTATCGAACATGCTGCCGAAGGCGAAGAAGCACTCATGGAGAAATATTTCGAAGAAATGACGCTGAGCGAAGAAGACATGGAACGTGGCTTGCGTCTCGGCATCATCAACCGTGAACTGTTCCCCGTCATGTGCGGCGCTGCCAAGAAGGGCGTCGGCGTGTATCGTCTCTGCGAATTTCTCATCAACGCCTGCCCGTCACCAGCCGACACTCCAGTAGTGAAAGCCGTCAACGGAACGGAATTCCACAACAGCAACAACGACCCGGCTGCCGCTTTCATTTTCAAAGTGACGACAGAACAAAACCTCGGCGATGTGGCTTGGATGCGTGTTTACGGCGGCTCCCTCACCGAAGGTCAGGATCTCGTCAACCCGCGCAGTGGCAACAAGGAACGTATTTCGCAACTGCTCATGTTCAACGGCAAGAACCGCGAAAGAGTGGAGAAAGTCAACGCCGGCGACATCATCAGCACCATCAAATTGAAAGATGGCCGTATCGGTGACTCCTTGGTCGATGCCAAAGTCTCCGAAGCCGCATTCCCACCCATCCCATTCCCGGATCCTGTGTTCCAGATCGCCATCAAGGCCGTCAACTCACAGGAAGACGAGAAACTCGGCACCATCCTCAACGATATGCACAAGACCGACCCAACCGTCATATCGGGAATGTCGCGCGAACTTCGCCAGAACATCCTTCAGTGCCAAGGCGAATATCACCTGAACACATTGAAATGGTATTTCGACAACGTATATAAGATCGCCGTGGAACTGTCATCACCAAAGGTGCCGTACCGCGAAACCATCACCAAATCGGCACGCGCCGACTACCGTCACAAGAAGCAATCCGGCGGTAGCGGTCAGTTCGGTGAAGTGCACCTCATGCTGCAGCCTTATTTCGAAGGCTACACCGACCCGGGCGAACTTTCAGTCCGTAACAAAGACGAGTACGAACTGCCTTGGGGCGGCAAACTTATCTTTGCCAACTGCGTCGTCGGTGGCGCCATCGACGCCCGTTTCATGCCCGCCATTCTGAAAGGCATCAACGAACGTCTTGAACAAGGTCCTCTGACCGGTTCCTACGCCCGCGACATCATCGTTTACGTTTATGATGGCAAGATGCACCCAGTCGATTCAAACGAAATGGCTTTCAAGATTGCAGGCCGTATGGCTTTCAGCACCGCCTTCAAGAACGCCAGTCCTAAGATCATGGAACCTATCTATGACCTCTCCGTCCGCATGCCTGCCGACCTCATGGGCGCTGTCATGACAGACCTCCAAGGCCGTCGCGCCATCGTCATGGGAATGGAATCAGACCATAACTACCAGACCATTCATGCCAGAGTGCCTTTGGCAGAAATGGACCGTTATTACACCACACTGAGTTCCCTGACTTCAGGACGTGGCATGTTCACAATGAAATATGCCGAATACGCCCAGGTTCCTACAGATGTCCAGAACAAACTGCTGAAGGAATACGAAGAGAGCCAGAAAGAAGAAGAGTAATTTCTTTTTCACACTATTTGAAGAATCCCGCCAATTCGGCGGGATTTTTCATTTTATGCCAGTCGCTTCACACACTGAAAGACAAGATGCTGCCGACATCTGTCGGTGTGCCGCCGCACAATTCCATCAGGCTGAAGCCGTGACGATTGAGAAAGGCATCCAAGTCCGACTTTTCAGAAAGGCCATTGGTGGAACCACATACCAACAAGGCACGGCCCATCACTCCGCAACATCCTGGGAAAAAGCCATAATCGTGTCCCTCAAGCCTTATCTGGTGTGGATCAACGTATAAGACATCAAGGCCACAACTACGCAGTTTCTCAAGAATGCCTTTGTCGGAAGTGATGAAAGCGTCACCATCCAAAGCCAACAAGTTGCAACGCGTATAGGCCTGTGAAACATCGAGTTGAATCTTGTCGCGACACAATTCCATGATGCGCGGATCCGTCTGCTGAAGATTGTGGATTAGATATTTGGCGGAAACACAGGCATCATAATGCGTTGTTGAAGGATGTTTGGCGCCAACAAGTGTGGCGCCTTTGACGGTTTTCACACCACGACGATGCAAAAACGAAACCCACGTTGAGGTAATGTTGGGCGCAAACACGACCATGTCGCGCTCCGCCTGACAGAAAAAGATGTCGGGATGCGTGGCGATGGATGGATAGACGCCTTCCATAGGAGCAAGCCACAGCACTTCGCCTAAGGCAGACAACTTCGCCTTGGCGTCGTCGGGCAAAGATGACGAAGCGATGAAGACAGTATGACGTTCACCATTCGTTATGGAGACGTTGAACTCATTCTCATTCAGATTGTTATCTGTAATGAAATCCACCTTGTCAAAGCGTTTCAACAAATCTTCCTTGTTTGCTGAGCGGTATCCTATGGCGTTGGTGCGTTGTGAAGCGTGAGTCGCAATGGTCAACTGGTCGCCGGCGCCGCTTATCGTTGCAAAGCGTCTTTTCCACACCTCGCCGTAGACCATCTCGGCAAAATTATGATGATAAGGTCCTGCAAGGCAGTCGCCATCATCAAGTTCCTTCGATGGATGAAGTCCGACACGCAGCACCTTGACGCCGTTGTCTGCAAAATACGCGTAAACATCGGCCGCTTCGCTGACGGCAAGGTCCATCGGCAAGGGCTTGTATTGTCCTTTTTCATAAAGTCGGGCCAGCACCGTGTCTTTCACGACAAGGCAAGGATAGATGCGCGTCTCCTTGGCACCCAAGGCCACAATATCGCGGGCTGTCTTCATATCGGTCTCGTGTGAAGAACCGGGAAGTCCAAGCATCATCTGAAGACCAAGCACAAATCCTTGACTGATAATCATTTCCGATGCCGTCTTGATGGCTTCGAAGCCGTGGCCGCGTCCGCAGCGTTTCAACACGTCGTCGTCGGTGGACTGAGCGCCGAGTTCGATGTGGCGCATTCCGTAGCGTTTGAGCAAGTCAAGTTTCTCCAACGAGATATAGTCGGGACGCGTGCTGCAACGGATGCCTTGCACGTCGCCTGCCGCAATGTAAGGCGCCACGACTGAGAGATAGCGTTCCTGCATTTCCATTGGCAACCCCGTGAAGTTACCGCCGAAAAAGGCGACTTCCACCGTATTTTCTTGTTTTGGAAAAGACCTCAAGTGTTGCTCGATGATGGCGGCAACGGACTTTTCGTCGGGAATATCTGATTCACCCGCGATGCTATACTGGTTGCAGTAGACGCAGCGAAAGGGACAAGCCTGTTCGGGCAGAAAGATGGGTATGTTGTAATGCTTCAAGACAAAATCGATGAATGGTGACCACAAAGAACAACCGAATGGCGTTGAAGACTTGGCTCAAGGCTTCAATTTTACTGCAAAAGTAATAACGATTTGAAAAAAGATATACCTTTGCAACAATTAAATTAGGATAAGAATAGTTATTGAATAAACACTTTTAAGTAATGAAGAACAAAATCACAACCATCGCAATGGTTCTGCTGGCAGGAGTGATTCTGCTGGGAGGAACGACAAGTTGCAAGAGCAAGAAAAGGCTGGCCAAGGAAGCGGCCGAAGCCGAGTACAAGGCCAAGGTGGCCGAAGCGGTCAAAGACCTTAATGCCATCTTGAACGACGAAACGCTTTGGACTCTGGAAGAAAAGGAAAACAGGGTTCAGACCATCAAGGATTGGAATTTGCAAAATGCCGAAGTCGATGACTTGCTTTTCCAAGTGGAGAAGAAACTTTCGCGCGAACGTGCACAGGCCGAGCGTCAGGCCGAAGAGGAGCGCAAGGCTTTGGAAGCAAAGCAGAAAGCGCAATCGACAGGTGCGAAACTTGAAGGCAATTTCCGCAGCATCGCTTATGCCGGCAGCATAGACCAGGCCAACAGCGTCATTAACGAAACCTTGAAACTATTCGAGTCGAAAGACGTCCCGGTGCTCATCATCATCAGCCAAGCCGGCGGATTCAACGACTATGACCGTCCCACCACTATCGAGAAATACCTGAACTACCTGAAGGATCAGAAATCCTCGAAGAACAGTGTCAATGACATCAAATATGGCACAGCCGGTAAAATAACGGAATTGGAACTGATTAAAAAGTAATTGAAATGAAAAGGATATTGACAACAATCATTGTAATGCTGTTCATCACAGGCAGCGCAATGGCCCAAGAGGAGGAACTGAGTTACGAACGCAAGCAGGCCATCGACAGTCTCGCTCTCGAGAAAGTCAGGGACCTCAGCAAATATATCAAGATTGCCGGATCGAAAGAAACGCCATGGAGCGAAGCCAACCGCGTCATCGACCGTGCCGAAGAACTCTTCATGACCGATGCTGAAATAGGCGTGTCATCGCTGAATTCCAACACGATACAGTATTTCAAAGTGCGCAAGTATTTCGAGCGCCTCATGCGTTTGAACTATGACCGCGTCGAAATCGACTGGTACAACATCGAGTACGTGAGCGACCTTCAGCGTCAGCCCGACGGCACTTATGTCGGCGTCATCACCATCTTCCAGACCTTCCGCGGATACAACACAGAAGGCAACATGGTGTACAAAGACACGACCAAGAAAGACATCACGGTGTACGTGAAACGCAAAGAGACACAGATTGGCGGCCGCACCGTCGGCTTCTGGGATGTGCTTCTCGGCGACATGCGCGTGAAGGAAACGTCAAGGAAATAACGATGGTATCTGACGGCAGAGACTTCATCGCAGGCTTCTGCCGTTATTCATCATGCTCGTTGTGAAGATATTATACAAAAAACCTCTGCTTATCGTCCTGCTGGCCATGTTTTCCATGGTCGGCATGGCTCAATCCATCGGCGACTTCCAACTGGATGAACGGGAATATTACGCCATGACGAAGCAGATGGGACAATTCATGCGTCGCTTCAATTACGAAGAAGACCAATTCGGCAACAAAATCAATCCCAAAGACCCCAGTTACCGCAATGCTGAGAAAAGACATCAGTCGCTGCCGCTGCTTTTCGACCAGCAGACCTTCGGAACTGACTCGGACTTGCAGCGTTTCTTCATCGAAGACGTCACCAAGAACGACTCCTGTTTCATGACTTTCCTCGGCGGACGCTGGTATTCTGAAGTGTCGTGCACCTTCCAGTATAAGGGCAAAGAGGTGCAACTCATCCTCATCCTCGCCATAGAAAAAGAAGGTCTTGGCTCAAAATGGGTCCTGACCAACATCTACTTCTCCGAATTCAACAAGTTGTTCCCAAAAGGCGAGATGGCCGAAAAGGAGAAGTATTTCCTGCACCCGATGAGCCACGAACTCGACTTCATGAACATCTACAAGGTATTCCAGAACCCTGACGTGGTGGAATATTACGCATCGAAAGAATTCGAACCCGACTATCTCACCCTGTTCTTTTACGAAGTGAAACGAGGCAACCTTGTCTTCAAGAAAGTGGATTCAGTCAAGTTCCATGTGTTCCAGATTAAAGACTGGTACTTCGAAGTGTCGTGGTTCAACCGTTCCGGAAACAATTCCGGCTGGCTCATGTCAAATCTGATCTATCTTCCTGAGAAGGAAAAACTTAAACTCATAAAATTCTATCAGCCATGAAAAGAATGATAGGCCTCGGCTTGGCTTTGTTCTTCTGTGTTGCAACCGTAAACGCTCAAAAACCGACGCTGACACAAGAAGAAGTCACCAGTTACGAAACCCAGATTCAACAAATGGTCAACTATCTTCAGGAAACACTGAACTTCATCGGCGACAGCACAAGCACGGCAAAGGAAAAAGAGACCGTTTTCAACGACAGTTACAGCAAGATATTCGCCGATGACAAAGTGCAGATAGAAGACGATTTGGACGATAGCCGCCTAACCCCCATAAACAAAGACGTTCAAGCCTATCTCAAGGATATCGATTTCTTCTTCGATTACGCCATATTCAGTTTCGACATACAAAACATCGCCAACCTTGCCAAAGATGACGGCACCGTCTTCTTCAAGGTTACGCTGACCCGCAAACTCGACGGCAAGACCATCACTGGCGAAACTGTCAGCACTGTCAAGAACCGTTTCATCGAAATCAACCTCGACCGCCAGAACAACGACTTGAAGATTGCCAGCATCTACACGACCAAGTTGAACGAAAAGGAAGAACTGCGGCTGTGGTGGAATAGCCTTTCGTACGACTGGAAGCAATGTCTGGGCAAGGAAATCATGGTCAACGACTCGCTGTGCATGCAGAATGTGATGACCATCAACGAAACCAACATCCTCGTTCTGAAACCAAACGGCACCGAAAGCACCATCAATGGCGGAATAGACAACATCTACAACAAACTGAAAAGCGTCACGCAACGTCAAAGCGTCAGCCTGACGGGACACAATTTCATCGAAACACTGGAACCATTAAGCGAGTTATCGGACCTCATTGCACTGAACATTTCCGGAATTCCGATTGAAGACCTTGCACCGCTCCGCAATGCCAACAAACTCAAATCGCTCATCGCAAACGGCACCAAGATTGACGACATCTCAGCGCTTAAATACGACATCGCCTTGAAGGAACTGAACATTGCGGACACTTATGTCTCCGACCTGTCCACACTCGCCAACCTGACGAAACTGGAAAAACTGAACATCAGCAACACCATGGTCACCAGCCTTGAAGACGTGACGAACTGCCCGGGCTTAACCCATCTTTTCGCCGGAGGAAGCAAGATTTCGGATATCAGTGCGGTTGACCGTCTTCAGAATCTTATCAATCTCGACATAAGCAACACCACGGTAAGGGACATCACGCCACTCAAGAACCTGAAAGTCCTTCAAAGCCTCAACATCTCTGGAACGCCATTGGTGGACATCAGCATTCTGAGCGAGACGGAAAACCTGAAGGAAGTCAGTTTCAGCAATACAAGCATCAAAGACCTGTCGCCGCTGAAGTCGCATCAAAACCTGACGCGCATCTACTGCGACAATTCCAGAGTTGACGTTGCCGAAGCCAGCGACTTCACAAAAGAAAATCCCTATACTCTGGTGATTTACGACACCGAGGCGCTCAACATCTGGTGGAACAACCTGCCCATCTACTGGAAAGCGGTTTTCTCGCAACAATGCAAGTTGTCCGCAACACCAAGCACGGAAGAACTGCATCAGATCATCAACATGAAAGAACTCGATCTTTCTGACAATGAATACATGCAGGATCTTATTCCAGTCAGCCGACTGACCAACCTCGAATCGCTGAACATCGCAAACACGGAAATCACGAACCTTGAGCCTTTGCGAGGCATGTCGAACCTTCAAAACATCAACCTCGAGAAGACTTTCGTGAATAGCCTGAGTCCGCTGGAAAACATGAGCAGCCTCAAATCGCTCGACATTGTCGAAACACAAATCTCGGACCTTAGCGCCCTGACAGAAGACTCGAACATAGACATCATCCTTGCCGACAACACGGCCATCACAACAAGCCAAGTGGTGGCGCTGAAAAGCAAGCAGCCACAAGTGACCGTCATTTATCAGACGGAAAACCTTAACCAATGGTGGGGCAATCTCAATGACAACTGGAAAGAGATTATGAGAACCCACGTTCCATACAACAGCGTTAATCCGTCAAGCCTGGAACTCCAGAAAATGGTGGACTTGCGCAACATCGACATCACAAGCCGGACACCGGTAGTGACGTTGGAACCTATACGCAATTTCCTTTGGATTGAAGTCCTTTCGGCGGCAAACCAAAGCATAACAGACCTGAGTCCCATCGCTAACAAGTATCAGTTGAAAGAACTGTATTTGCAGAACAACCCGCTCACAAACCTGGAAGCACTTGCAACCGATGAGGCGCTGGAAGTACTCAACGTTGAAAACACACAAATCAAAGACCTGACCTGCGTTATCAGAATGCAGCATCTGCGCGTACTCAACGCCAGCGGCACAGGTATCAAATCGTTGAAACCCTTGTCGAACCTCACGGAACTTGAAGAACTGCTAATCAACAACACGAGCGTCAGAAACCTTTCCGCCTTGGAAAACATCACCTCATTGAAATCGCTGAAAGTTTACAACACGAGAGTGAAAGCCAAGACCATCGAATCACTTCAGCAGAAACGTCTGGACCTTAACATCGTGTATTATTGACAAACGGTTTGACAACTAATCAAAAAGGGAGATGCAAAAACATCTCCCTTTTTGTTATTAATACAATGTGATACAACGCATTGTCACTTTCTGATCACCGTCTTTGTGATCTTTCCGTCTTTGGTGACGACCTCAACGACATAGGCTCCGGCTTTCAATCCGTTCAAATCGATGCTCTTGTCGTGCGATTGCATGACGACTTTGCCGTTCATGTCGTAGATGCTCACCGTGACTGGATCAACATTGCCGATATGCATGGCAGATGAAGTGGGATTGGGATACAGTTGCAAGGCGACGTGTTCCTCTTCAAGTTCAAGCGGCGTGTTGTCAATGGTCACATCATCAAGGTAGATGTTCTGGCCTTCTTCGCTCACGGCTTCGAAGATGATGAAACCCGTTGACGGATTGGCGTCGAAATTCAGGTTGTATTCATACCAGCCCTCATCGGACACGGCGGGACTAAGCGTTGTGCAACGATGAATCGTCACGAGCAGTTGGGCATCTTCAACGGAAGCCTTGGTGTTGTAATAGACATTGATGCGATCGGCTTTTTCGGGCATTCCGGAATTACGGTAAACATGAAACCGCACGAGATTATTTGTGGCGTTCAAGGCCAACTTTTTGCTCAGCAATAGCGATGAACTTCCCGATACACCCGAAGCGGAGTTGAAAACTGCCATTCCTTCGCCTTCATAAGGCTGACAAGGAGGCGTGTCGCCTGTGGTGCCCCATTTCCATGACGGCTTGCCGCCACCAAACACCATCCAGTCGCTAATGATGGTATTTTCATTATTAAATGTCTGATAAACAGGAAATTCCATAACTGTTGATTGCGGCACAACCCAGAAAGTTGCAAGACCTGTGTGGCAGTTGTGCGTGGAATGGACCATCACATCGAGCCAGCAGGTGCTGTTCGGTTCCACCGTATCGGACAACGTGGCCGCAACCTCGATGATTTTCACCTCGCTGGGGTCAATGGAAAACGTGGTTAATGCTTCGCCATCAATGTAAAATGTTGAAGTCGGGAAAAATTCGTGAGAAGCAGAAATGACAAGAGTCTCAGTGTCATAACCCGTGTTTGTCACCCTGAACTTGAAATTGCCATCGTCGCCAGGATACATGATGGTGTCGAGCGAAACAGCCTGCGTAAGGAAATCGTACTGCTGCACCATCTCCAGAACGAAATTATCGATGGTGAGATACCAGGCTTCAGCGCCGGCAACACCATGAAAACCTATATACTTTGTGCCCGACGTATCGCATGCGAAATAGGAAGACAATTCCTGATAATCGCCACTGTTCAAGGATGTTGCTGAAATGCAGTCAGTTGTCATGGCTTCGGGAGTCGGAGCGTCGCCGTATTTCACTTCAAACTGATAAGCGCCATCGGTGACGGCCCAGCATGAAATCAGATAATGGATGCCTTGAACCATATCGACAGGCATGAACATCCAGGAATCGTCGGCATTGGTGAACACATACCATTCTCCATCATAAGCCGATCTGTTGTGATCCTTGTCGTAATGGCCGCACAGCCAACTGTCGTCATTGCAAACCCACCCGACTGGGGAGGCGAGGTCGTGGTTGCCGAATTCGAAACTCTCGGTGATGAAAACTTCGGCCGAAACCGAGCCAGCGGCAACGAGACAGAATGCCAATAATAACAATGCTTTTCTCATAATCGATTATTATAAGAAGCAAAGATAATAATAACAGGGCAAAGAAGCGATAGGGAATACCTTATAACGAAGATATTTTTCGTAATTTTGACGCAAATATTAATCACCGATGAGTGAAGAAACAAACAAATGGCTGGTCGTTGTGAATCCGAAAGCGGCAATAGGAAAGGTTACAAAAGACTGGCCCGAAATAGAAAAACTGCTTCGTGCTGAAGGCTTTGATTTCGATGCTGTCATTACCGAATACCCGCGCCACGCAATTTCCATCGTGAAAGACGGCATCACTGAAAAGGGTTACAAGAAAATCATTTCTGTCGGCGGCGACGGCACCAACAACGAAGTCATCAACGGAATTTTCACTCAGGACCGATTTCCAACCACTGAAATCACTATGGGCGTCATTCCCGTAGGGACGGGCAACGACTGGGCAAGGAACTTCGACTTCCCGCAGGACTACCGAAAAAGCATCAAAATACTGAAATCGGGACAAGTGATGCTGCACGATGTAGGAAAGGTTAGTTATTACAACGACGGCAATCCAAAAATCAGATATTTTCTGAACGCTGCCGGAACCGGACTCGACGAGATGGTTTGCCAAAAAACAAACCTGTTGAAATCGCAGGGAAAAGGTGGCAAGGTAAACTATCTGTACAGCCTTGTCGTCTGCCTGATGAAATTCAACTGCACCAGCATAAAGATAGAAATCGAAGACAAAACCGTCTTTGAAGACAAGATTCTGAGTCTGTCCATCGGCAACTGCCGGTTCAACGGAGGCGGCATGATGATGATGCCTAACGCCATACCCGATGACGGATTGATGGATGTCACAGTAATCAAGAAAGTGTCCATGTTGAAATTCGCCGCTAACGCAAAAAACATCTACAACGGCACGTTTATCAACAAACTCAAGGAAGTGACCACGTTCAAGGGAAACAACATCCGCATCACATCAGAACCGGCTCATAGATTGATGCTCGAAACTGAAGGCGAAACGCTGAACAATTCCCCGTTCCATTTTGAAATTCTTCCTAAAGCCATCAACATGGTCATCAAGCAGAACGCCGTCAGAAAGTCACATCTCGACGCTAAAAAACAAGAATGATATTATTTTTAACTGATTGATTATCAATAATAAGATTAATACTTAAAACAAAATACCATGATCAACATCGAACAAGCCGATTTTAACAACAAGCATGTGGTCGTCAGAGTGGACTTCAACGTCCCGTTGGACGACAATAAGCACATCACCGACGATACAAGGATGAGAGCGGCATTGCCGACCATCAACAAAGTCATAAACGACAAAGGCATGTTGATTCTCATGTCACATCTTGGCAGGCCTTCCAAGAATCCCGATCCGGAATTTTCACTGAAGCCTGTCTGCGCTCATCTCAGCGAACTGCTTGGTAAGAACGTGCTTTTTGCCGATGACTGCGCCAAAGCCGCCGACCAAGTGGCCGCCATGAAACCTGGCGACGTCATGCTGCTCGAAAATCTCCGTTTTTACGCCGAAGAAGAAGGCAAGCCGAGAGGAATAGAGAAAGGCGAAGAAGGTTACGATGAGGCGAAAAAAAGCATGAAAGAAGCGCAAAAGGCTTTCACTAAGACACTGGCGAGTTACGGCGAATACTACATCAACGACGCTTTCGGCACAGCACACCGTGCTCACGCCTCCACAGCGCTGATAGCCGACTATTTCGACAAAGACCACAAGATGTTCGGCTACCTGATGGCAAAAGAAGTGGCAGCCGTCGATAAGGTGATGAAAGATATCAAGCGTCCTTTCACTGCCATCATGGGAGGTTCGAAGGTCTCGACAAAGATAGAAATCATTGAGAATCTGCTGACAAAAGTCGATAATCTGATTCTTTGCGGCGGCATGACCTACACCTTCAAGAAGGCGTTGGGTGGCAATATCGGCGATTCAATCTGCGAGGCAGACAAACTGGATCTCGCACTCGAAATATTGGAAAAAGCCAAGCAGAAAGGCGTGAACCTGCTGCTCGCCGTCGATGACATCATTGCCGATGCTTATGACAACAACGCCAACACGAAAGTCGGCGATCCGATGAACATTCCGCAAGGCTGGCGCGGTCTCGATTGCGGACCGGAAAGTTGCAAATTGTTTGCCGACACCATCAAGAAGTCGAAGACCATCTTGTGGAACGGCCCTTGCGGCGTCTTTGAATTCGACAATTTCGCCAAAGGTTCCAAAGCCTTGGCAGATGCCATTGTTGAAGCAACGGCGAATGGCGCTTACTCGCTGATCGGCGGCGGCGACACCGTTTCGTGCATCAACAAGTTCGGCATGGCCGACAAGGTTTCGTATGTTTCCACTGGCGGCGGCGCTTTGCTCGAAGCAATAGAAGGCAAGGAACTGCCAGGAATTGCGGCCATCAATAAATAAAAGATTGGCTGACCAAATTAAAAGGGCTGAGAAAATCTCCTCAGCCCTTTTTTTTATTGAATCTGGTGGGAAATCGTCATTCCTGAACAAAAACGACATGGTTGTCAGCAATGTCAAGCGTCGCAGGTCGCCCGACGACAAAGGCTCTGTTGTCGGCAATGTGTCCGGCTGGAAAACCGAAACAAACCGGATAGCCGAATTCCTTGACACAATCCGCAACAATCTCTTCCGCAGTTTTTCCAAAAGGAACGGTATTGTCATGCATCTGCGTCATGCCGCCAACCAACAAGGCAGCGAGATTGTTCAACTTGCCAGCGCGTTTCAAGGCCATCATCATCCTGTCGATGTGATAAAGATATTCGTCCAGATCTTCGATGAAAAGGATGTTGCCTTCCGTATCGGGAAAAGAACCGGAACCGAGCAAACTGTACAACACGGACAAATTGCCGCCGACTATGGGAGCCTGAACATGACATTGGCCATCGAATGATGAATAGAATTCGTAATGAAGCGTCTTGCCTTTCAACACACAAAGAAGCGAATCGAGCGACAAATCGGTGTTTTCGGGAACACTCAAAGGCATGGTGGCGTGAATGCTTTCGAATCCTATTCTTTGTAACGTATTGAGAAACACCGTACTATCACTATAACCTACAATCCATTTGGGATGCCGTTCAAGCGGACGAAAATCGAGTTTGTCAACAATACGCAAGCCGCCGTAGCCGCCACGCACAAGCCAGATGGCATCGATGTCGCGACTATCGATGTATTCCTGAAATACGCTTGCGCGGAAATTGTCATCGCCCGCAAACTGATTGCTTTCGGCAAACAAACGGTCGTCGAAAACCGGAACAAAACCTTGATTATCAAGCCATTCAATGGCTGGTGTTATCTCTTCGCGGGTAATCTTGCGTGCCGGCGCCACGAAGGCTATTCTTGAATCTTTCGACAAGGGTTTCGATTTATTCATAATTCCAGTCATTGCTTACTCGTAAATAAGATCTTCTTCGTCAATGGGATCACCGTCATACTTTTTCTCAACGCCCTGTTCATAAGTGACTTCAAAGAAAAGTTCGCCTGTTTTCAGGTATTTCTTCCAGGGTCCGTTCTTTATGCCGCCTGAATAGGTCTGAAGTTCACGCATCTTGCCATTGGTATAGTAATAAACATGTTCTCCATCGGGATAATCGCCGACATATTTTCCGCGGAAAGCCATCTTGCCATTGTCGTAATACGAAAACCAGTCGCCGACTTTCTGATCGTTGCGGTATTCGCCTTCCGTGCGAATGCCACCGATATGTTCCATCCATTTGCCTGATTTCATGCCATCGAAATAGGAACCGGAAACCAGCGTATTTCCTTCTTCGTCAAACTCTTCGTACTTGCCTTCAAACACTCCTTTGTAGTAATTTTCTTCACGCAATTTCTTGCCATCCTGATAGTACCACGTCCAGGTGCCATCGGGCTTATCTTTAACATATTCGCCGATTTGTTCCGTATTGCCATTCTTGAAATAATAACGCCATGTTCCCGACTTGAGTCCATCAACATAAGCGCCTTCCACTTTCAGAGTGCTGTCTTCGTAAAACTGTTTGTATTCTCCGTGACGCTTGCCGTCAATGTCAACAACGCCTTCATCCACCAATTTGCCTTTTTTGTATGTCTGCGAGCATTTTACATTTCCATTTTCGTCAAATTCACGCCAAACGCCTTCCTTTTTGCCATCACGATAGGAAACTTCGCGTTTTACCTTGCCATTGGAATAATACTCGTGCTGCATCTTCAAAGGCTTCATTTCGCTTGCCAAAACCTGCTCCACATCGTTGACATATTTTTTGATTGTCAGTAGATTGCCGTTGGCGTCATATTCCTTGTAGAATCCGTCACGCTTGCCATGCCGATAATATTGTTCAGTATGCGTCTGCCAATTCTCGTAAAAAGTCTTCCAATAACCGTTCTTACGACCATCAAAGTCATATCTGTTCAAGGTTTCGCGATTTACGACATAGCCTTTCTTGTATGTCAGCAATTCCTTCAACAAGCCTGTTGAGTCAAAAACCGGAGAATAGCCTTCTTCCAAGCCTTTTTCGTAAGTCGTAAGTTGCAAAACTCTATACTTTCTATCGAGTCTTTTACCAGTTCCAGACTTGACGTCACGAACGAAAGGTTCCTGCTGTATTTCATCAGGAAGATAAGTGAATCGATTCCCGTTTTTCAAGCCTTGGCTATAATTGACCACCAAAGTCGTATCACCTTCTTCGGAGAAGAAGTACCACGTGCCATCCAACAGAAAGTCTTTTCTGTTTCCTTCCGACTTGATGTTTCCATTTTCGTAAAAAGTCTGCCAGTAACCATCAGGTTTGCCGTCGCGCAAAAATCCCTTGCTCGAAACCTTGCCATCAGGATAAGTAAAGACATGAACATCGGACTGCGAAAACGAGTTCAACGACAAGCATAACATCAACGAAATGAGCGCTGTTTTCAGGATCGAAACATTCATTGTCTTCCAAATAATCTTTCGACAAAGATATGCAAAACATGACATTTTTTGACCGCCCCACCGCCCATCATTATCTGTTGTTTTTTTTATTTTCATTTAAAAAAGATGGTGATAATGATTGTTGTGAATTGTTTGAAAACTTTTCAATAAAAATCTTGCTTATATCATTTTCGTTTTGAGAAAAGTCAATTTTAGGCGGTAAAGTGGTTTTTATCAGAAAAAAAGAACTGACTTTGGAATTTTTTAAAATTTCGAAACATGGTCTAACTTATCATGGCCAAAATTCATTTTATGTTGGTTTTTTGTTGAAAAATCCAAAATGCTGTGATGAAAAACCATGGTTTCAACAAGGAAAAATATTTATCTACAAATAATCAAACATTATGAACAAATTGACTGTTGATAACTTTGTATATCGTTGATTAACAATTATATAATTGCAATTCTGTTGAATATTTTCGATACGACTATGTTTCTCATTATTAGTTGGTAATATTTCAAAATGACGACAGAAATATCATACCTTTGCGAAATAATTATCAACAGGCGAAACAATGAAGCAGATTATTCCTATAGCATCCGATCACGGCGGTTTCGAAATGAAACAGTATCTGATAGATAAACTGAAAGAAGCGGGATATGAAGTGAAGGATTACGGCACTTACAGCAAAGATAGCGTAGATTATCCCGACATGATACACCCTGTTGCCCGCGCAATTCAGAACGGAGAATATCCGTTGGGCGTCATTCTTTGCGGCAGCGGCAATGGCGCTCAGATGACGGCCAACAAGCATCCCCATGTCCGCGCAGCCTTGTGCTGGAATGTGGAAATCGCCCGTCTGGCGCGTCAACACAACAATGCCAACATCATTTCGCTACCGGGCCGATTCGTCTCCAACGAACTGGCTTGGGAAATGGTAGAGGTTTTTCTGCATACCGATTTTGAAGGAGGACGTCACGAGAGAAGAGTGGAAAAGATAGAACAAACAGACTAAGGCATGAACGAGAGAAGCACGGCATTCGAGAAGGCATGCGAGATTGCCTTTGACGAAGAACACTGGCAGAAAATCAATTACAACACAGGTTGTTACGAGCGTAATTATGCCAAAAGCATGGATAATTACAAGAAACTCGACCTGGAGAGACGGCGTGCTTACATCATCCGCAACAAATCGATCCAGAATCTCGAAAAACTTCTTGTAGAGTTTGAGACCAACTTTTGCAACAATGGCGGAACGGTGTTGTGGGCGCGTGATGCCGCCGACGCACGTCAGCAGATTCTCGAGATTGTCAATGCGGCAGGAACCGATGCCGTGGTGCGTTCCAACTCTTCCGTTCTTGACGAAATCAACCTGAACGAAGTTCTGGAAAGCAACAATGTAAAGGTTGTGGAGACCAGCGTGGCGCGTTTCGTGCTTCAAGCCGCTGGAATGAAATCCTATCATCCCGTTTCGCCGGCGATACACCTTTCTAAAGAGGAAATCAACGGCATCCTGACCGATAAATACAAACTGAAATCAGACAGCACCGCGAAGCAGATGGTCAATTTCATACGCCATCAGGTGTCGGACACCATCACCAAGACCAGTGTTTGCATCACGGGAGCGAATTTCCTGCTGTCCGACATTGGAGGCGTTGCGTTGACGGAGAACGAAGGCAACATCTTGAAGATGTCGGCGGAATCGAAAGTGCACATCGTTGTTGCCGGCATCAACAAGGTCACCGCTTCTGTAGAAGATCTCAGCGTGTTGCTTCCCCTTCTGTCGTCGCATGCCACAGGACAAAACATGGCAGCCTTCAACACCATCACTTACGGTCCTGCCAAAAACAAAAAAGAGGCTGGAAGCATGTATGTCATCCTGCTGAACAACGGCCGTTCCAACCTTCTTTCCGACGAGAAGCAACGTAAAATCATGTCGTGCATACGCTGCGGCGCTTGCATCAACGTGTGTCCGGTTTACAAGAACATCGGCGGCTATTCATACGGCACCGAAGAGGTTGGTCCGCTCGGCGTCATCGCAACACCGTTGAAAGAAGGCCAAAAGGAATACGAACATCTCGCCACGGCTTGCTCGCTTTGCCGTCGCTGCACTGAGATTTGTCCCGTGAAGATTCCGTTGGATGACCTGATTGTGCAAAACAGACATCTGCTGGTTGAAGCCACGACAAAAGACGACAAGATTAATTCCGTTTACAAGATGATTGTCTGGCACTGCAAAGTGCGCAAGAGACTCGACAGTCCATTGTGGCTGAAACGGATAGAAATCAAGAAACTTCTTTCGAGAATGCCGGAACAGAATGTCTTTCCCGATTTTGCTCAAAAATCCTTCAGCCAAATGTGGAAAGACGGCCAGATCAAGTAGAAGCCGCACCATTGATTCACGCTACATTGTAGGATAGAACGCATCTTCTATGTGTTCTATCTTTCTCTCTTTGCCATTCAGAATGATGGAAATCACGTCAAAACGGGTGTCGACGTCAAGGTTGTGGCTAATGATGTAGGCGTCGGCAGTGCGGACGATGGAATTCTGCTTTCCTTTGGTAATGGCAAGGTCGGGGTCGCCATAGTCGTCGCTGAAGCGCGTTTTGACTTCCACAACAACCAACATTTCGCCATCTTTGGCCACAATGTCGATTTCTTCGTGACCATTGTGCCAATTTCGGTCGAGAATCTGAAATCCCTTGCTCTGCAAGTATTCCGCAGCGATGTCTTCGCCCTTCTTGCCCAACTCGTTATGTTCAGCCATTCGTGTAAGTTTGAATGACAAAGATAAGAACATTGTCGGTTTCGGTATATGACAGTGTCCATAGTGATAGTAACAAATGACCGCAATAATTATTGTATTGTAAATAATACAATATCAATATATTATCTACTTTTTATCGTCCATAATCTCATATTTTGAGGTTGATTTTTGGTTGTTTTTGCATAATATTTTATCTTTGCATACGTTCAAAACAACGAATGAAAAGAAAAGTCTTTCGCATATTGACATTATACGTTTTCGGCGTGTTTATCGCTGCGCTATTCACGCGTTGTGCCGTGAAGCACGACATGACGGCGTTGCCGAATGTCGGATATGACGAACAGATTACAGAATTTTCCGCCAAAGACACCACGAGAACTGCGGCTGTCATAGAAATGCTTTCTCCGAGAATCGTTGACAGTTGGTACGGCAGTTATCAGTTGCCCGAAGTGCTGCCCGTCACCGTTTCAGATACTGCAGAACTGGTTTTCGACAATTTTGAGTACAATCGTGCCGACAGCATCATCAACTACGCCTTGAGATTCATCGGTTGCCGATATCAGCGAAGCGGCAATGGCCCGGATCGTTTCGATTGTTCCGGATTCACGAGTTATGTGTTCCGCCATTTTGGAATCAGTCTCAACAGGGCTTCTTCAGCGCAATTCTATAACGGGAGTCCCGTCAAGAACAAGGATCTTCAGCCCGGTGACCTTGTGTTTTATGAAGGCCGCCATAAGTCGCGCCGCATCGGACACGTCGGCATCGTCCTTCACAACTACGCCGATAAAGGCTACTTCACCTTCATTCATGCCAGTTGTTCAAATGGCGTCACGGTTTCCAGTTCAAGAGAGAATTACTACAGCAGCCGTTATCTGAGTGCTTGCCGTGTGCTGTAATTCTTTCCGTCTGAATTTTCCGGTAATCTTTTCTTTTGGAATTCATTTCATTATCTTTCAGTAAAACAATAAGATAACTTATTGTATTTCATCTAATAATGATGTTGGAAAGAGGAAAATCAGACCATTTTGTCCTTCAAGAAAGGACAATTCGGATTAATTCCAATAAAGAAAAAATTGTCGTGTCAGCCTATGTTGCATCCGGGAGTCACCAGATCGCTTGGCGTGATGAGCACCAGACGTCCGTCTTTGTCTTCGGCAGAGAGTATCATGCCTTCGCTGATGACGTCTTTAAGTTTGCGTGGCTCGAAGTTGGCGATGAAACAGACTTGTTTTCCGACCAGTTTCTCAGGTTCCGTATAGAATTTGGCGATTCCCGAGACAATCGTGCGTTTGTTAGCGCCGTCATCGATGAGGAAACGAAGCAGTTTGTCGGCTTTTGGCACTTTGGTGCATTCCAGCACGGTGCCGACGCGGATGTCGAGTTTTTGGAACTCGTCGAAACTGACATTGGTCTTGATTTCGGCCGGTTTCCAGGCATTGAGTTGGTTGGCTTTCTTGGTGTCTTCGAGTTTCTTTAGTTGCGCCTCAACCACGCTGTCTTCCACTCTTTCAAAAAGCAGTTCCGGCTGTCCGATGGTATGTCCGGCGGGAAGCAGGACGGTCTCCTTGGCCTTATTCCAACTGATGTCCTTCAAACCTATCATTTTTTGCAGTTTTTCGGCGCTGAAAGGCAGGAAAGGTTCTGCAAGTATGGCGAGTTTGGCAACGATTTGGAGCGATATGGACATCACCGTTTTCACGCGTTCTGGATCGGTATTGATTTGTTTCCACGGTTCGTTTTCGGTGAGGTAACGGTTGCCGAGGCGAGCAAGATTCATCAGTTCCGACAAGGCTTCGCGGAAACGGAATGTGTCGATGGACGCCCCGATTTTATCGGGATAGCCGTTCATCTCATCGATTACTTCTTGGTCTGCGGCGGTGATTGTGGTCGTCGCAGGCGCCACGCCCTGATAGAATTTATGCGTCAGCACCAAGGTACGGTTTACGAAATTGCCGAAGATGGCGAGCAGTTCGTTGTTGTTGCGGTCCTGATAGTCTTTCCAAGTGAAGTTGTTGTCCTTGGTCTCGGGTGCGTTGGCGGTCAGCACATAACGGAGAATGTCCTGTTTGCCTGGAAATTCTTGGAGATATTCGTGGAGCCAGACGGCCCAGTTGCGTGACGTGGAGATTTTGTCGTTTTCAAGATTGAGGAATTCGTTTGCCGGGACGTTTTCGGGCAGGATGTAGCCGTCGCCGTAGGCTTTCAGCATGCAGGGGAAGATGATGCAGTGGAACACGATGTTGTCTTTTCCAATGAAATGAACCATCTTGGTGTCCTTGTCTTTCCACCATTTTTCCCAGTTGTCGCCTGTTTTCTGGCACAGTTCCTTTGTGTTGGAGATGTAGCCGATGGGAGCGTCGAACCAGACGTACAGCACTTTGCCTTCGGCACCAGCGATGGGGACGGGAACGCCCCAGTCGAGGTCGCGTGTGACGGCACGAGGCTGCAACCCGCTGTCAATCCAACTTTTCACCTGGCCATAGACGTTGGTTTTCCATTCCTTGTGACCTTCCAAAATCCACTCGCGAAGCCATGGTTCATACTGATCCAAAGGAAGATACCAGTGTTTGGTCATCTTCTTGACGAGTTTGGCACCGCTCAGTTGCGAATGTGGGTTTATCAGTTCGTCGGGACTCAACGAACTGCCGCACTTTTCGCATTGGTCGCCGTAAGCGCCTTCGGCGCCGCATTTCGGACAGGTTCCGACAATGTATCTGTCCGACAGGAACTTCTGCCGTTCAGGATCGAAATACTGTTCGCTTTCCTTTTCGATGAATTTGCCGTCGTTGTAGAGTTTCTCGAAAAACTCGCTTGCCGTTTCGGCGTGCATCTTGGAAGACGTGCGCGAGTAGATGTCGAAACTGATGCCCAATTCTTCAAACGACTTCTTGATGATATTGTGGTAACGGTCGACGATGTCTTGTGGCGTACAACCTTCTTTTTCAGCCTTGATGGTAATAGGCACACCATGTTCGTCGGAGCCTCCGATAAACATAACGTCTTCGCCTTTCATCCGCAGATATCTGACATAAGTGTCGGCGGGGATGTAAACTCCGGCGAGATGACCGATGTGAACCGGACCGTTTGCGTAAGGCAATGCGGTGGTCACCAAGTAACGTTTGAATTGTTTGTTATCTGACTCCATCTTGATGTGTATTATTTACCGAGTGCAAAAATACGGTTTTTGACTGTTCTGCCGAAGGGAGAGCAATACAATTTTCGGAGGTCTCGATGCGTTTTGATGAAAAATATAACACCGATGAAAGCAACGAAAGTCCTTTTTGTCCTTCTATTGATATCCTTCGCGGTCGTCTCTTGTTCTGACGACTATTCGTCGAATGGAAATTCAAACAACAGCGCCTCTGAAAACACTTCCGCAGGCGACGTAGCAACATTTGACGTGGCTTTCAACACAGCCACACTTGACGAGACTGAAACCATAGACGAAAACGATGACGATTATGTCGCCAACACGGCATTCGCCGACACTATCCGTATCGCATTCAGTGATAGCAACGGCGCGACGGTATCGGGCGATGACAATGGTTATGTCGCCATCAGCGGTAACGACGTGGTTGCCACCAATACATCCGCCAACGTCATACTCTATGTGCTCAGCGGCAGCACTACTGACGGTTATTTCAAACTTTACAGCGACAAGAAGTCGGGCATTAAGTTGAACGGCGTCAACATCTATAACCCAGAAGGCGCTGCCATCAACAACCAAAGCGGCAAACGCACTTTCATCATCCTTGCTGATGGAACCGAAAACTACATCACCGACGGCACCACCTATTCCGAAAGCGGTGATGAAGATATGAAAGGCGCTTTTTTCAGCGAAGGACAACTGGTCTTCAGCGGCAGCGGCTATCTCGAAGTTGACGGAAACTGCAAGGCGGGAATTCGCAGTGATGACTATGTCAGGTTCATGCCGAACACCAACGTGTATGTCGATGCCTCGGCAGGAAACGGCATCAAAGGCAATGACGGCGTCATCATCACGGGAGGTGTCATCAACGTAAATATCACTGGCACAGCCGAAAAAGGCATCAGTTCGGACGGTTACGTCCAGATTGACGGCGGTCGCACCACGGTGATTACCAGCGGCGGCTATGAATGGGACGACGATGAGAGCGACTACACGGCATGTGCCGGCATCAAGGCCGACAGCCTATTCACAATGAATGGCGGAACGTTGTGTCTTAAAAGCACTGGAACAGGTGGGAAAGGCATCAGTGGCGATGACCAACTCATCGTCAACGGCGGCACAATAAAGATTGTGACGACAGGAAAATGTTATCCCGAAAACGATGAAAACGCAACATACAGCACCTCACCCAAAGGCATCAAGTGCGACGGTAACATCACCATCAACAACGGCTACATTGAGGTGCGCTCGTCATATAGCGAAGGCATCGAAAGCAAAGGTTATATGTACATCTATGGCGGTGATGTTGAAAGTTACTGCTACGACGATGCCATCAACTCAAAATATGATCTCGTCATCAGCGGTGGTTTTGTCTACGCTCACAGTACCAATAATGATGGGATCGACTCAAACGGCGACCTCACCATCAGCGGCGGAGTCGTCATCGCTGAAGGTGCTAGCGGCGCCGAATGCGGAATTGACGCCGCTGAAGGCTATTCAGTGTACATCAACGGCGGAACGGTCATAGCCCTTGGCGGAAGCATCGCCGCCACAGCAGCATCCTCGGCACAGGCCAGCGTATCTTCAACAGTGACTACGGGGACAGACATCGCCCTTTGCGACGACAATACGGTCATTTTGGCCTACGAAGTGCCAAGCGGCAGCAGCAGCGGTCTGATGATTTCGGCACCGCAACTTGAAGACGGCAGCACTTACCAACTCAGAACAGGAGTCACCCTTGATGGCGGAGACAACTTCTATGGACTCGTCACAGGCTGCACCGTCACCGATGGTTCGTCCACTAGTCTCGAAGCCTCGTATGAGATTGCTAATTCAGTTGGTGGTGGCAATCCTGGCGGTGGCAATCCTGGTGGCGGACATCCTTGATAGCGTAGCAAATGCCATTTTCAACATAGTTGCTATAATTAGTTTAGAATTAAATACATACACATTATCCTGATGAAAAAACATAATAGTACAGATTTGGAAAAAATAGATGCAAGAATGGAGGAATCTCCAGAAATAACTTGCGTCATTCGTAACTGGAGGATAGAGGATGCGGCAGATCTTTCTGTGGCATTGAACAACCGTAAGATTCACGACAACTTGAGAGATGGCTTGCCCTTTCCCTATACTGAGAAAGACGCGGAGGATTATATCAATGCGATGTTACATGCCGACAGAAATTCCGCTTTCGCTTTTGCCATCACAGTTGATGACAGGGCAATAGGAAGCATTGGCGTGTTCCGTAAAGACAACATCCATGCCCGAACCGCCGAAATGGGTTACTACATCGCGGAACCGCTTTGGGGACAAGGAATAGTGACAAGTGCTGTCAGACAGGCCTGCAACTATGTCTTTGAAAACTCTGACATCATCAGAATCTTCGCCGAGCCGTTCGCTTGCAACATCGCTTCGTGCCGTGTTTTAGAAAAAAACGGGTTCACTTTCGAAGGTCTCCTGAAAAGCAATGCGGTGAAAAACGGAAAGATTGAGGATATGAAGATGTATTCGCTGGTGAAAGAATAGTTTCATTGGCGATAATAGCATAAAAAACGAACAGCAATTATGAACAACTGAAATTTCAGCGCGTGCTGAAGTTGCTCTGCTTTTTCTTCTCAATTTTCACCGATGGATTTTTCCCTCGGGAAATGACCTTACACACATTGCGTCACCGACTTTTTCTCTCGGAAAAGTGATTTTCAGGAAATTATCTTAATTTTGAATCGGTGAAAATATGAAAATTGTTCCTAAAATATGGAGTAAATGCCGTAGGCATTGGCTGTCGGTAAAAAACACTATAAGAAGAACAAACGACATTCCGTCGGAATGTGCCAATAACGGACATCAGAACGGAGAGATGACCTTGCTGATTTTGACTTCACAAATCGGAATATTTCAATAAATCATGGATTTCCATTCTGTTCCTTCAACTCATGCCGGTATTTTCTGTATTCGATGATGGGCTTGTCGCCAGCAATCAGGTTTTCCCCCATCTTCAGTTCGCTCTTCAGCGGCTGTTGTGTGACGACAACCCTTTTATCCTGTCTTAAGATGACGATGCTGAACACTTTGCCAAAGAAATTCATCATTTCTTTCAACAGTGGAATCCTGACCGCTTTCTGGTAGAAACGAAGGTAGATGACCGTGTTTTCGTCATCGACAGGAACAAACGCCGCCAAGGTTCTGATTTTTTCCGCTATGTGGTTTTGCCAAAGGTTTGGAAAATGAAACTGCAGGTGAAACAGTTTCTCGTACTCGGCAATCTCGTCGGATTTTAAGGGTTTTTGTCCCGAGTCGTGGACGTTGTTCATGTAGAACGTCATGAGGCTGCCGTCACGCTTCACGACAGGTCCGTTCACTACTGTCTTGCCGCCACGGCCAATGGTAGTCTTGTGCACGAAAGGCAAATGCACCACGTCGAGTTGGTTCTCTATGGCGCGCGAATAGTGGACAGGCCAATGGTCTATGAATGTGGAATAGGAGAAGTCCTTCAATTCGTCAAAGAAGAAAGGTTTTTCGTCTTGCTTGCCATTGTCGCCCCACCAGATCCAGATGAAACCGTATGCCTCGAATGTCGTATAGGCTTTCACTTTCATAGTAGGAGGAACGGGCATGTATTCTCCGTTGGCAGGAATGGTTTCAACCAAGCCGTTGGCGTTGTAGATGAATCCGTGAAATGGGCATTCAAGCCTTCCGTTAACAACGCGGCCGCAGCCGAGTGAAGCGCCGCGATGACAGCATTTGTCGTCAATGCAGCATGCTTCTCCCGCGGCATTTCTCCATAACGCCAGTTTGCTGTTGAACCGTGTTATGCGCAAAGGTTTATTCTTTTTGAGTTCCTTCGACTCAAGAATCACGTACCACTGGTTGTTAATCATGTTATTCAAAGTTTATGGTCAGACAATCAAAAATTAATGACAGTTCAAAAATACACATTAATTCGAATTACGTTCAATCAGTATTATTTTCAAAAAAGAAGGACAGATTGCCGCGGAACGTGTTGCAAAAAAAATGGCGGGAACCCCCGCCATTTCTTGTTACAAACAATGTTTGAAACGATTACTTTCTTGCTGCAATCAGCAAATCGAGCATCTTGATGGCCGAGTCGCTGATGATGGTGCCGGGGCCGAAGATGGCGGCTGCACCTGCATCGTAAAGGAACTGATAGTCTTGTGGCGGGATGACGCCGCCAACGACCACCATGATGTCGGGGCGGCCGAGTTTCGCCAATTCCTGGATGACTTGCGGCACCAAGGTCTTGTGTCCTGCTGCCAAGGAAGAAACGCCGATGATGTGGACGTCGTTCTCCACGGCCTGTCGTGCTGCTTCTGCCGGTGTCTGGAACAGTGGTCCCATATCGACGTCGAAACCGATGTCGGCATAACCTGTGGCAACCACTTTGGCACCACGGTCGTGGCCATCCTGTCCCATCTTGGCAATCATGATGCGGGGACGGCGGCCTTCCATCTTGGCAAATTCGTCCGCTTTGGCGACAGCCTCGGCAAATTTCTCGTCACCTTTAGTTTCCATAGAATATACTCCTGATATTGAACGTATTACTGCTTTGTAACGGCCAGCAATCTTTTCGCAAGCCATAGATATTTCGCCTAAGGTGGCGCGGCATTTGGCAGCCTCGATAGCGAGAGCCAAGAGATTGCCTTTGCCGGTGCGTGCCGATTCCGTGATGGCCTCGAGGCAACGCTGAACTTCGGCTTCGTTACGTTTGGCGCGAAGGTCTTTCAGACGTTGTATCTGGGAATTGCGGACCGCCGTGTTGTCTATTTCCAGTGTTTCAATAGGATCTTCGTGGTCAAGGCGGTATTTGTTGATGCCGACGATGATTTCACGGCCTGAATCGATACGGGCTTGTTTGCGGGCTGCGGCCTCTTCGATACGCATCTTCGGAAGACCTGTCTCGATGGCTTTTGACATGCCGCCCATCTCTTCGATTTCCATGATGTGAGCCCATGCCTTTTCGGCAATTTCCTTCGTGAGAGACTCCACGTAGTAGGAGCCTGCCCATGGATCGACCACGCGGCAGATGTTCGTCTCTTCCTGAATGTAGATCTGGGTGTTGCGGGCAATGCGCGCCGAGAAGTCGGTTGGCAAAGCGATGGCTTCGTCGAGAGCGTTGGTGTGCAGCGACTGGGTGTGTCCCAAGGCGGCTCCCATGGCTTCGATGCAGGTACGTGCAACGTTGTTGAAAGGATCCTGCTCTGTCAGCGACCAGCCTGAAGTCTGCGTGTGCGTGCGCAAAGCCAGTGACTTGGTATTCTTTGGGTTGAAGGTCTTGACGATCTTGGCCC
>CAYQND010000002.1:175982-289485 GCA_964418895.1 uncultured Lentimicrobiaceae bacterium
TGCGATTTCCATGAAGTGGTTCATGCCTGAGCACCAGAAGAACGACAGACGTGGCGCGAAAGCGTCGATGTCAAGGCCGGCTTTGACGCCAGTGCGGAGATAGTCCCAGCCATCGGCGAGGGTGTATGCCAGTTCGATGTCCGCCGTGGCGCCGGCTTCCTGCATGTGGTAACCGGAGATGGAGATGGAGTTGAACTTGGGCATGTTCTGCGAGGTGAACTCGAAGATGTCGGCGATGATGCGCATGGAAAACTCAGGAGGATAGATGTAGGTGTTACGCACCATGAACTCCTTGAGGATGTCGTTCTGAATGGTACCTTGCAGTTCCTCGTACTTGGCGCCTTGCTCCAAAGCAGCGACGACATAAAATGCGAGAATGGGCAACACGGCGCCGTTCATGGTCATTGAGACCGACATTTTGTTCAGCGGAATCTGGTCGAAAAGGACTTTCATATCCTCGACGGAACAGATGCTCACGCCAGCCTTGCCCACGTCACCCATCACGCGTTCGTGATCGGCATCGTAGCCACGGTGCGTGGCCAGGTCGAATGCTACGGAAAGGCCTTTCTGGCCCGCGGCGATGTTGCGGCGGTAGAAGGCGTTGGATTCTTCGGCCGTCGAGAAGCCTGCGTACTGACGTATGGTCCAAGGACGCATGACGTACATCGTGGAGTAAGGTCCGCGCAAAAACGGGACGATGCCTGCCGCGTAGTCGAGATGTTCCATGCCTTCAAGGTCTTTTTCCGTGTAGGCAGGTTTCACCATGATATGTTCTGCAGTCTCCCAAGCCGCTCCTTGCGGAGCATCCTGATGTTCAGACTGTTGTATGGTATTGATGTTGATGTCTTTGAAATTGGGTTTCATGATCTTGTTCCTCCCTTATTTGGTGATGCCAAGTTGTTGTTGAAAATCCTGAAGCGTCTCGAGCACATTGCTTCTGACATGGATGAAATACTTCATGCCGGCGTTCTTCAAAATGTCGGCGGTACCTTCCGGATTTCCGGCGAGCACCACGATGGTTTCGTCCTTCAGGGCTTCGTATATCTTCAGCGCATTGCCATCGCCGTATTCCTCGTCGGAAGAGCAGATGACCACGATTTCGGGTTTTGTGGCACGTGCGGCGGCAATACCTTCATCTAGGGTGTTGAAGCCGTTGTTGTCAACGATTTGGAAGCCGGCGCAGGCGAAGAAGTTTGACGCGAATTGCGAACGTGCCTTCAGCATGGCGAGGTTTCCGTAGGTGAACATCCACACCACAGGACGCTTGTGTTTTTCCGCATAGGCGTCGGTGGCATAACGCAACTTCTCGAATTGTTGAGCGGTACGGAAAGTCACGATGGTGTCGATGTCGGCATCGGCTTCGCGACGGTCGTCAGACTGAAACACCCAATTTTCGGGAGCGAACTTCATGCTTTCGGTGAAGTTGGGATATTGGTTTGTGCCGAGTATGGTTTCGCGACGTGTGGCCACGTTGTTGAACTTCTTGGCGGCGCTGTCCTTGATGAGTTTTTGTATGAAGCCTTTGCGCACGGCAGCGAGATAGCCGCCTTCGTCCTGAATCTGCAGGAAGAGGTTCCATGCCGCCTTGGCCAGCGAGTCGGTGAGGTTTTCCACATAATAGGAGCCTGCGGCGGGGTCAGCGACCTTGTCGAAATGCGCTTCTTCCTTGAGGATGAGTTGCTGGTTGCGCGAAATGCGGTAGGCGAAGTCGGTAGGGACTTCATAAGGCGTGTCGAAAGGCGTGACGCAGAACGAATCCACGCCGCCAAGAACGGCCGACATGGTGCCCGTAGTGGTCCTTAGCATGTTGACGTAAGGATCGTAGAGGCTCATGTTGATTTCGGCGTTGCAGGCGTGAATGTGCATCTTGCCGCTTGTCTCCTTGCCGCCGTAAGCCTTCACGATGTCGGCCCAAAGCAGACGATAGGCGCGCATCTTGGCCATTTCCATGAAATAGTTCTGTCCCACGGCCAGGTTGAACCGTATCTTCGGCGCAATCTCGTCTATGGTAAGCCCTTTTTCCATCAGTTTGTCGATGTATTCCGTTCCCACGGCCAGCGAGCAGGCCATTTCCTGCACGATGGTGGCGCCAGCGTTGGTAAGGATGTGGCTGTTCACGCCAATGGTCTGGAAGTCGGGTATTTCGGCTTTGACAAGGATGTAAGCCAGTTCCATGTCGGTGATTTCGGAGATGTACCACGTGCCACGGCGCAAGTAACGCACCAGCGGGTCGTAGTTGAGCGATCCCTTGATGTTGGGGATTTTCGACAGCATCTCGAGAAGGGGAAGGTGATATTTGTTGTTGAAGAAATTGATTTCCACCTTCTTCTGGTCAATGCCGTTGAGCAAAGTTGAAATCTCGATGGCATCGTAAGGTTTGTCGAGTTCCAGATGGAATCCAATGGCGTTGGCACCACGGCCGATGGCATCGATGGCTTGTCTGTTGGCTTCGGCGACATCTTTCACGATGACATCGTGACGTATCAGCCAAGTGTTTCCTTGTTCCTTGTTGCCACGGACATAAGGGAACTGGGCGGGCATAATGCCATTCCACGCGATGTTTTCAAGGTTTTCGGCGCGGTAGTATGGTCTTACCGGAAATCCTTCATCCGTTTTCCAAACCAGTTTCTTGTTGTAGTCGGCACCCTTGAGGTCTTTCTCTATCTCCGCTTCCCATTGCTGGGTGCTGACAGGTGGAAATTCCCCGAAGAGTTTCTTCTGTTTTTCCATATTATAATGATTGTTTGTTATTTACGTTTAAAACGTTACTTTCAATTTGCAAAGATAAGCGTATTTTTCAAAGGTCAGGAAGGCAAATGCAAAAATCCCCCAAGGTAAGGCCTTGAGGGATTCTGATATTGAGTGACATGAGGTTTATTTTCCTTGTACGAAACCCCAGCCTTTGGCGTATAGTTCCGTAACCGTTTGGCTGGAGAGCCGTACTGTTCTGTTGATCATCGTTCTGGACGAGAATACGCCATAGCCTCCGTTGATGTTGGTATATTCGGGAATGCTCTGCACGATGCTGCTGGAGGGTTCGTTCACGGAGATGTAATTGTACAGTTCCGTGCCGCCTGCTGCGATGGTGATGTGGAAAGGTCCTACGTAGCGTTTGCTCGAAGTGATGGTGTCGGCACCCAAATCGTTACGAAGATAGTTGAAGAACGCCGTCGGCTCGTATGGCACGCAGAAACATCCTTCTTCCATGGTCAAATCGTTTATGGCAAAAGTGCCAAGAGACCATTCCATGTCTTTATTAGTGCTGTCGCCCGAAAGGACTTCGGTATATTCGAATCGGAAAGTGACGTTATACATGGCTGCGTTGCTGGCGGGATACCATTTCACCACACCGCTTGTCGCGGTCGATGAGAAATTCATTATTCCCGTGTAAACGTTGAAGCCATCACCTCCCACTACCTTGGTGGTGGCGGTAACGGTGTCGTTCGTCTTGTTGATGATGAGTTTGTATTCGTAGGAAGAACCAGCGTGAATCTGTTCCGTCGTGTAATACAGCAACTGATTGGGAGCGTAGAAATCTCCTGAATCCTTATCGTGTATCGTGATGGTGTCAAGTATCAGTTCGCGGTTGATATCGCCGTTGACATATTCCACAATGCGGGCGTCAAGTTTGCCGGGATAATTGCTGGAGTCAGGGATCTGCGATATGTGTGTGGCGTCGCCAGGTCCCAGGAAAGCCTTGTTAATCTTGACAAAATTCGTGTCGGCATCGGCGTCGAGAACGCCGTAAACGATGGTGATGTCCTTATAGTCGGCATAAAGATCAACATCGGTGCTGCACGCGTTGAAAAAAGCCATAATAGCAAGTGTGGCAGACAATAACAAAGTTGTTTTTCTCATCTGAAGATACGATTTAGCGGTCAAAGATATATCATTTTCCGCTAACAGACTGGATTTTAGTTGCAAAAAAGTGAAACAAGATTTATTTCAAACCGAATTCAAGCAGTCGTGATATTTTCGTTTACTTTGCAATACTATAAATCCAGCAAACATCAGTGAAAGCAAACCTTTTGAAATATTGTCTGATGATGTTCCTTGCGTTCGTGGCCTTCGCCGGATACGGACAGAGAAACGACAGTATCGGTGCGGGTCCCGTCTTTGTCAACGAAGACGAAAAGGTGGTTTACTACGTTTGCCGTGATTTAAACATGCAGAAAGGCACAGTGTCGGATGCCTTGCAGAACGTTCCCGGCGTGAAGGTTGACACTGAAGGAAACATCACGCTGCATGGCGTCAGCACGGTGGAAATCTGGATTAACGACCATCCTTCCCATTTCGATGACGAAAGTCAAAAAAACTACATGCAGCAGACTTCGGCGGCCTCTGTGCATCACATCGAGGTGATGAGTAACCCTTCGGCGCGTTACACTTCCGACACCGATACGGGCATCATCAACATCGTCACCGGCGAAAACAGTCGCCACAGCGAGGAGTCTTTCAATGTCGGGCTGCAAGTCAACACCAGTCCCGTCGTTGCGCCATCTTTCGCCTACCACAGAAGCAACGGAAAAATCTCTTTCGATGCCAACATTAAAGGCGGCTATTCAAATGTGAAGGAACATTCCTTCGGTTGGAGCACCTCGTTCGACGAAAGCACGGGCGACACGACACAAAACAAGAACTTCACAACCAACCAGACCTCAGATACTTACGAGGCAAACATGTTTTTCAAACTCGATTGCCATCTGGATAGGAACAACGACCTGATGGCTTATTTCACCCTGCATCCGTTCTCCAATCGTGATGCCTCGGACAGCCATACATCACGGACAGAATATAATGGTCAGAGCAATACAGAATACGATTACACCACTTCCGTAGCATCCGAGGAAAACATGTATTTCGGCGAGACCGGCATGTTTTTCCAGCACCGTTTCAAGCAAGACCGCCACACCATAGCCGCCAACATCGACATCAACTTCGACCACGGCGAAACGAAAAAAATATCGATAAGGAATTTTGAAACGCAGACTTGGCTCAACCGTAATACGATGGAGACCGACGTTTTCACTGACGTGGGTTGGAACGCCAAAGTGGACTATAATCTGCCTCTTGCAGCCAACAGCGACCTCTATCTTGGAATGGTGAACAGCCTCAAACCAGACAACAACTACGGACTGTTCGACACGCTGAACGCCGACGGAGCGTACGTCATAGACTGGCTTCGTTCCGAAGAAAGACGCTTCAGCACCATCACCAATTCTGCCTTGGTCAGCCTGCAACAAAGACTGGGACACTTCACCATCAAGCCCGGCCTCTGCTTGGAAAACACCATCATCAAAGCCGTGTATTTCGACACGCCGCAATTCAACGTGTTGAAAAACTTCCTCTACTGGCGGCCATCCCTGCACATCTCCTACCGCACACCGTCGATGCACAACTTCAGTTTGAGTTACACCCGCAAGACCACTTACGACTACGTCAGGCATTTCACCGAAAGAAATATCTATCTTGAAGATCAGATTAACATGGGCAACACGAATCTGAAGCCGACACTCACCAACAACTACGAGGCTACCTGGACAAAATACTGGAACGGTTTCGGCTCGATGGGCGTTTTGGCTTATTACCGCGTTTCGAAAGACGTCATAAACCAGGTGACAGGCTCTGTTTACGATTCATTGTACGGCCGTGTGATCGATTACGACCAATCGGTGAATCTCGGTGAATACTACGATGCTGGCTTCGAACTCAACACGACTTACCGCCCCAATTCCTTGCTCAACATTCGTCTGTACGCCAACATCTACGACTCGCATATCGAGACCTTGTTCGACCAAACCGGCGACAGCCTTATTGTAAGCGACATGTGGGCTTACAGCCTCAGACTGAATTTCTGGACAAAACTGTGGAACAGACTGGAATTTCACGCATCGGCTTATTACAACTCGCCGACACAAAGCCTGTTCGCCATGAATCAAACCGCCTACGGCATCGACTGCGGACTGCGTGCCGACTTTTTCAAAAACAAGTTGTCGCTCCTGCTCAACGCAAACGATATCTTCAACTGGAACAAGGAAGACAATTACATCTACAGTCCTACGAAGATAGCGTTCTCTTCGTACAAGGCAAACAGCCGTTATCTCAGCCTCGAAGTCATCTACCGCTTTTCAAAATGATTGATAACCGATAAAAAAAACTATCTTTGGCATCTGAATGAATCGCAATTTATGAAGAAAGTATTATTCATTTTACTGATAATGTGTTTTTTATTCTCAGGATGCAAGCATCGTAAGACTAACGATGGCGCTAAAACAGATAATACTGAGACGACGGAGAGCAATGTTGTCATTCCCAAATTCGACGCCGATTCGGCATATAGTTTCGTAGCGGCACAAACGGCCTTCGGTCCCCGCGTGCCTGGCAGCAAAGCCCATGAAGACTGTGCCGCATGGCTTGTGAAGAAGTTGTCTCTCTACGCCGACACGGTGATGGTACAGAATTTCAGGACGCGTCTTTACGACGGGAAAAACATGGACGGCAAGAACATCATCGCTTCTTTCAATCCCGATGCCGCTCAGCGTATCGTCCTTTGCTCACATTGGGATTCGCGTCCTTTTGCCGACCACGATGCCAACCAAGCCAATTGGAACACGCCTATTGACGGTGCCAATGACGGTGCCAGCGGCGTTGGTGTCCTCATCGAGATGGCGCGCGTCATCAGAACAACACCTTTGAAAGAATCCATCGGTCTTGACCTTGTGCTGTTCGACTTGGAGGACTATGGTCCGCCACAGTCCGTTGCTGAAAATTTCTACAACGAAGAGGAAAATGACTGGGCGCTTGGTGCGCAATATTGGTCGAAGCAGCCTCACATAGCCGGTTACAAGGCCAAATACGGCATCCTTCTGGATATGGTCGGAGGCAAAGATCCGAACTTCATGAAGGAGTATTATTCGCAATCCTACGCCAACGGGTTGAGCAACAAGGCTTGGCGGATGGCGTTCTCGTTAGGCTACGGCGACTGTTTCAGCAACGAACTCGGCAATCCCATTGACGACGACCATATTCCCATGAACGAAATCGCAAAAATCCCCACAATAGATATCATCGATCTTCAGCCCCAAAGTGTCAACGGGACGTTCCCCGACACATGGCACACCTTGAACGACAACCTGTCGAACATCGACAAAGGAACACTCGGCAAGGTGGGAACCGTGGTGCTGAATCTCCTCTACCATGAATAATTTGGTATGATTGTTGTTTATTAATATCGATTAGACCTGTTTGTTTGAGTGAATGATAGAAAAATTGACCATTAAAAACTTGAATATTAACCATTTATAATTAATCACTAATCTATTTACAACATGAAAAAAGTTATTTTAACTCTCGTTGCGATTCTCGGTTTGGGATTCGCAGTCACGGCTCAGACCTCCAATGCCATCGGCGTTCGCGGTGCTTTCGGCGACAAGTATGGTGCGGAACTTTCCTACCAGCAGGCTCTGGGTTCCAACAACCGTTTGGAAATGGATCTTGGATGGTACAATGCGCATGATTATGGCGATTATATCAACCTGACAGGTATCTATCAATGGGTGTGGAACATCCAGGGTGGACTGAACTGGTATGCCGGTCTTGGCGCTAACGTTGGTCTCTGGACAGGCCAAAATGATGACAACATCGGAGTTGGTTTCGACGGCCAAATTGGTATTGAATACGACTTCGACATTCCGTTTCAGATCTCTCTCGATGCACGTCCTCAGTGGGATGTTCTCGGAGCATCAAGTGGTTTCGGATATGGCGCAGCCCTTGGCATTCGTTACAGATTCTGATTCCTGAGACAATCTGAGGCAACAAGGTCAGTGATGACACTTGTTACTGCTTAAATAGAAAAGAGCCGCTCATCGAGCGGCTCTTTTGTTTTGCTACAAATATCCGTTACCGATTAGAGGCCGCCTATGAATTCGTCAAGTTCACGTTTTGAAGATTCGTATGTGAAAACGCTGTTCACAAGATAATACTTGTTTTGCTCGGTGCAATACGGATAGGCGTATTTGGCAAATTCAAGTTTGTTGTTTTCAAACGAGAAGGCTTTGCATACGTCAATAATCTGCTGGGCGCAAAGTTGATTGTTGGCGACAAGTTGTTTGGCCACTGTCAGACGTGTATTATCGTACGACTGCTGATTGATGACCGCAAGGGCTTGGTTAAAGTCGGTTTCTTGCATGCATGGATAACTTTGGTAGTTGTTATTTTGAATGACGATGGGTTGTTGCATGCCGTTGCCATTATGATTGTAATCCATCACCAGAGACATGGTCCATTCAGGCTGCACGGCAGTTTGCTGCTGTCTCAGGCCGAAATAGTTGCTTTGTTGGCTAAGGACAAGAGAAATGTTTCTGTTATTCATGGTAATGTACTGTCCCACACAGTTATGCGGCTGGTTGTCAATCTCGACTCGCACATAAAAGTCGCCTGCAGGGATGTTCTGAAGGCAGATGGAATAATACGATCGGTCGCTCTGGAGAACATCGTTAACATAAATCCAAAACGGCATATTGACCGAGGAAGAAACGATTAGCGAAGGGTTGGCGTTTGGCTGCGGAGGATTGGTGACAATCTTGATCTGTGAGAACAGAGGGCAGGAAATGGCCAGCAAAAGCACAAGCAATGTTTGTCTTATTTTCATGTTTTTTAATATTTCAGATTGTGCAAAAATAGAAAAAATCAAGACAACACAAGAAATCCTATACCTTCGACAAGAAGATGACAACTTCAGGGATTAAAAGTGACTTCATCAGCGAAAACGCCAATATTGGATGTTCACTTCATTGCCCAAGCCACAAATGGAGGGTTGGGATAGTCATCCTTGTCATATTCCAGAGGCTTGTCATCGCTGATGCGCAGCACACAGCCTCCCGCGGCGCACAATATGGCATCAGCGGCGGCCGTGTCCCATTCCTTGGTCTTGCTGTAACACACATACGCGTCGGCGCTTCCTTCGGCAAGACGGGCGAACTTCAGACTGCTGCCGCAAGTGTCCACAACCAAGTCGGGATGTAGGGGACGGATAAAGGCATCGATATAGCGGTCCACCTCGTCGGTGCGGTGCGAACGACTCACCAGAACAGTGTAGGGACGGTTGGAAACGGATTTGCCCAAAAGCACAGCCTCCGCCATGACATCGGCACAAAGGCTGGCGCCATTCACGAAATACACGCTGTCGCTTTCTGCATACCAAAGTTTGTCGCTGACGGGAGCGTAGATGACTCCCATGACGGGACGCCGGTCGTCGATAAGTGCGATGTTCACTGTGAATTCGCCGTTACGGTTCACAAATTCCTGTGTGCCGTCGAGAGGATCAACGAGCCAGTAGCGGTGAAATTCCGACCTGTCAGCGGGCAAATCCTCCTCGCTCACAAAAGGCAGTTGCGTGTCGGCGAGCAAGTCCTTGATGATGGAAGATGCCAGCAGGTCGGCGCGTGTGACGGGCGAGGCATCGTCTTTGTAGAACACCTCGAAAGGCTTGGCATAGACCTCTCTGATGACTTTGCCGCCTGCCAAAGCCGCACAAATCGATTTTTGCAGTAATGTTTCCATGATGACAAAGTTACGCATTTGGCGTGTCGAGCGACAAATTAATGTAGAAAACAGAAGCAAGTCAATTGCAAGATGAAAATATAACTAACTCATTATCATAATTTTGTAAAATTTCTTATTAAAATATGTGTGTTGTACGTATTTATTAGACTAATTTTGCGCCCGAAAAAATCGAATTGCACCCTAATTAATAACAAAGATAATCACGCAATATGTCAAAAAACCTTGTTATCGTCGAGTCTCCTGCAAAAGCGAAGACCATTGAAGGCTTCCTGGGGAAGGATTACACCGTAAAATCGAGTTACGGTCATGTGAGGGACTTGAGCAAGAACACGCTGAGCGTCAACATTGATAATGGTTTCGAACCTGAATACGAGATAAGTGACGACAAGAAAGCCCTTGTCGCCGAATTGAAGAAGTTGTCGAAAAGTGCTGATGTGATATGGCTTGCTTCCGATGAGGACCGTGAAGGAGAGTCCATCTCGTGGCATCTTTTTGAGGCTTTGGACTTGAAAGACAAAGTCACGAAACGTATTGTCTTTCACGAAATTACGAAAACAGCCATCCTGAATGCCATCGATAATCCCCGCGCCATCGACATGGATCTTGTCGCTGCACAGCAGGCGCGCCGCGTCCTTGACCGTTTGGTTGGATACGAACTTTCGCCGTTGTTGTGGAAAAAGGTGAAGCCGTCATTGTCGGCCGGTCGCGTTCAGTCGGTGGCAGTGCGCCTGATTGTCGAGCGTGAAGAGGAAATCAAGAACTTCGTGCAGAGCAGCAGTTACCGCGTCACGGCCAAATTCGCGTTCTCCAAAGACGGACTGAAATATTTCTTGCTTGCCGAACTGCCTACTCGTTTTGACACCGAGGATGAAGCACGCAAATTTGTACAATCTTGTGTTAAAGCAAATTACAAGGTTGACTCTATTGATAAGAGGCCTGCATCCAAATATCCCGCTCCGCCATTCACAACCTCCACGTTGCAGCAGGAAGCCGCCCGCAAACTCGGCTTTTCCGTCGCCAACACCATGCGCATCGCGCAGCAACTTTACGAATCAGGAAAGATTACCTACATGCGTACCGACTCGGTGAACCTCTCTTCGCTTGCCTTAGGCATGGCCAAGAAGGAAATCACCGAAAACTACGGAGAAAAATACGTCAAGACGCGCCAATACACCACGAAGACCAAGGGAGCGCAGGAAGCCCACGAGGCCATACGCCCCACCAGTCTTGACCAACATACGATAAAAGGCACCGCCGACGAGAGACGTCTTTACGAACTGATATGGAAACGTACCATTGCATCACAAATGGCTGATGCTCAACTTGAAAGAACCAATGTCGGCATCAGCGTCTCTTCCTCCGATAAACAATTTGTCGCTACGGGCGAAACGATACTTTTCGATGGCTTCCTGAAAGTCTATATGGAGAGTTACGATGACGATTCGTCAGAAGACAAGAGCAACATGCTTCCTCCTATTGAACTCGGCCTTGCGCTTGACCTTAACAAAATGGAAGCGCAGCAGCGCTATACGCGTCATCCGCTTCGCTACACCGAAGCCAGCCTCGTCAAGAAGTTGGAGGAACTTGGCATCGGCCGTCCTTCGACTTACGCCCCGACCATCTCTACCATACAGAAACGTGGTTATGTGGTGAAAGGCGATGTGGCAGGAGAAGTCCAGAATTTCAATATCATCACCTTGAAGAGTGATAAGATTACCGAGAAGGAAGACCAGGAAAACGTCGGCGCCGAAAAAGGCAAATTGCTGCCAACCGACATCGGCATTTTGGTCAACAGATTCCTTCTGCAGTATTTCGAAAGCATCATCGACTACAACTTCACCGCCAACGTGGAGAAGGAGTTCGACAAGATTGCCGAAGGCCAGCGCGAATGGAACGACATGATCAAGGATTTCTACAAGAATTTCCACAAACAAATCGTCTCCACCACGCAGAATTCAGGCAAATTCACCGGCGAGAAATTCCTCGGCGTTGACCCAAAATCCGGGAAGAATGTCTTTGTCAAGGTTGGCCGTTTCGGTCCTGTGGCACAAATCGGCGACACCGAATCGGAGGAGAAGCCTCGTTTTGCCGGACTGCATAAAGACCAGAGCATAGAAAACATCACCCTTGAAGAAGTGTTGAAACTGTTCGAGTTCCCTCGCATCCTGGGCGAGCACGAAGGTCATGAAATCAGCGTGGCCATAGGCCGTTTCGGTCCTTATGTGAAATTTGGCGACGGATTTTTCAGTCTTGCCAAGACAGACAACCCATCTTCCATAGATTTGAACAGGGCCATCGAGATTATCAACGAGAAACACGACAAGGATGCGCGCAACACCGTGAAGACATTCGAGAACGATGCCGACCTGAAAGTCATGAACGGCCGCTTCGGTCCTTACATCTCGTTCAAGAAGTCGAACTACAAGATCCCGAAGACCGTCAATCCTGCGGACTTGACATACGAAGATTGCCTCAAGTTGATGGAAGACCCGAAGAACGCTCCGAAGAAGAGGGTAATGGCGAAAAAGACAACTTCGAAAAAGAAAGCGTGAGCCGTTTCGACAGCAAGCAGACGGCGGCTTGAGCGTTCACGATGCCTGACGGATTTGCCATTGTGACAACCACATGGTTTACCGGAACAGACCTCGGCGCAAGCAGCGCGAATGTTGCAGAAGCATGCCATCATCAAGAGGAACCATAGTTGAATAAAAAGCATTATATTTGTACCGCGAAATCAATCAAATAAAATATCATTTCATGGAAAAGAAGGAATTATTGAAAGAAGTTGTAGAGCATATCGACATTAAGTCATACGACTCTACCGAACTGATAAACGCCATGCGCAAGATGTCGTTCACTTCGCGCGACACTGCACGTGCTGCCGACATCATGATGATGATGTGCGAGGAGAAGGACTGCACCAACATCCTCACCATCGCCGGATCCACTTCTGCTGCAGGCTGCATGCAGGTTTACGTGGACATGGTTCGCAACAAGATGGTTGACGTTGTCGTTTCAACGGGCGCCTCTATCATCGACATGGATCTGTTCGAAGCACTTGGCTTCAAGCATTACATCGGCGAGAAGGAAAACGTCATTCCCGACACGACACTCCGCGACCTTTATATCGACCGCATCTACGACACCTATATCGACGAAGAACAACTTCAGGCTTGCGACAACGCCACTTACGAACTGTCGAACATGCTTGAAGCCCGTCCTTATTCCTCACGCGAATTCATCTGGAACCTCGGAAAATGGCTTCACGACGGACATTCTGTGAAGAAAGACAGTCTGATTCAGACCTGCTACGAATGTGGCGTGCCGATTTTCTGCCCCGCTTTCAGCGACTCGTCGGCCGGCTTCGGCATTGGCAAACACCAGTGGGAACGCACGCACAAAGGTGAGAAATACGTCTCCATCGACTCTGTCCGCGACTTCATCGAACTGACCGAAATCAAGATGCAGGCTCCTGAAACGGGTCTGTTCATGGTTGGCGGCGGCACTCCCAAGAACTTCGCTCAGGACACTGTCGTCTGCGCCGAAATCCTCGGTTATGAAGTTCCGATGCACAAATATGCCATCCAGATCACTGTGGCTGATGTCCGCGACGGCGCCTGCTCCTCTTCGACACTGCTCGAAGCCGGCTCATGGGGCAAGGTCAGCGAGAAACTCCAGCAGATGGTCTATGCCGAAGGCACTACCGTCATTCCGCTCATCGTCTCTTATGTCTATCACAACGGACCTTGGAAGGAACGCGAGTATAAGAATTGGCAGAAACTTTATCAGAAATAATTGATATTCTGATATTTATACAATAAAAGCAGGGATATGGTCCATATCCCTGCTTTTTTCATAATTTAGCAAATTCATTTTTTACAGAATCTGTCTATGGATATCAGCATGTTCCTCGAGCCCGTACCGGACACTTGTTTTGAGAAAAAGATCCGACCTGGCAAAAACACCTTTGGCGAAACCATCAACATCTATCGCGAGAAGGATGAATTTCCCAATCTCGATGGGGTGCAGATCGTCATGCTCGGTGTCAGGGAAGACCGCGGAGCCGTGGACAACAAAGGCTGCGCCGATGCGCCGGATTTCGTCAGGAAAGCCTTTTATCCGCTTTTCAACAGATGGGATGCCATTAAAATCGCCGACATCGGCAACATCGCTCCCGGAAAAGAGATTTCCGACACTTATTATGCTGTAAATCAGGTTTTCATGGAGTTGTTGAAAAGACATATCGTCCCGATACTGATTGGCGGAAGTCAGGATATGACGTATTCCATGTATCAGGTTTACGAGCCCACGGGCAAACTGGTCAACATCACCGCCATCGATCCGTTGTTCGACCTCGGAAACGACAAGGAATCGCTGAATTCCCATTCCTATCTGAGCCACATCATCCTGCACCAGCCCAATTTCCTGTTCAACTTCACCAACATAGGCTATCAGTCGTATTATGTTGATAATGAGAGTATTGATTTGATGAAACAATTGTTGTTTGACGTGTATCGTCTCGGCAACATTCAATCGAACCTTGAACAGAGCGAGCCGCTCATCCGCAACGCCAACATTGTGAGTTTCGATATGAGCGCCATACGCGCATCCGATGCGCCTGGCATCAGAAACGCTTCGCCGAACGGTTTCTATGGCGAGGAGGCTTGCCGCATGTGTCGCTATGCGGGAATGAATTTCAAACTGTCGTCGATAGGATTTTTCGAATTCAACCCCTATTTCGACATCAACGGGCGTACCGCCAACCTTCTTGCCGAGATGCTTTGGTACTTCATTGAGGGATTTTCCACCCGTCAGGACGACTTCCCGTCTATGGACAGCACCAACTTCAAACGATACAACGTGCAAATCACCCAAGGCTCGGAAGACATTCTGTTTCTGTGCAACAAGATCACTGGAAAATGGTGGATTGACATGTCGTTCCTGCGTGCCGACGATTCGCGCTACGAAAGGCATCACTACATACCTTGCTCGAAAGATGATTATGAACAGGCCTTGCACGACGAATTGCCTGACAAGTGGTGGCAATTCTATCAGAAACTGATGTAATCTGTCCGGATTAGCGCTTCACCCTGTCGGGATTGTTGGCGATGAAACTTCCCCAATCGGCTTTTCGCGCGGCTTTGGCCTTTTCTGCGGTATGTTTGGTGTAGTTGACGTCTCTGCCGCGATCGTAATAGTGGCACACGGCGACAGCCAAGGCATCAGTGGCATCCAGAAACTCAGGTATTTCATTGAAATTCAACAGGTTTTGCAACATTTTGGCTACCTGCTCCTTCGACGCGCTGCCATTCCCTGTAATCGTCTGCTTGATGGTTCTCGGCGCGTATTCGAAAATCGGAATATCGCGGTATAAGGCGGCGGCCATGGCGACACCTTGCGCCCGGCCCAATTTCAGCATCGACTGGACGTTCTTGCCGTAGAAAGGGGCTTCGATAGCCATCTCGTCGGGCTTGTATTCGTTGACAAGTTCAAGCACACGCTCGAAAATCCTTTTCAACTTCAAGGCCTGATTGTCGAGACGTCCAAGTTTCAGCACGCCCATGCGAATCACCTCTATCTTCTTGCCCTGCTGCCGGATGACGCCATAACCCATGACAATGGTGCCGGGGTCGATGCCTAAAATGATTTTATCCGCTTCCATATCGCAAATTTACACAATTCTCAGAAAAACACGCTTCGTGCCGACAGCACCGTCAGCGCCATCAGTTTGTCGAGCATCGCCGGACTGTCGAACATGGTCTTGATGTCGGCCTTCAAATCGGGCATATCGTCAAACAGGGTGATGTGACTGGAGTAATAAGCATTGAAGAACTCGCGCATCGCCGGATCCGTATCGAACCAGTAATCGTAAGGATTCATCGACGACACACTACTGATGCGGGATTTGGTCAAGCCGAGGTCAAACAAGGCTGTGCGCGTCAATTTTTCCGCCTTATGGATGGCGCGTTTGCTCAAGTCAATAGTCTTGTCGAAAGTCGTGACGGGAACGTGTTTACGGCTTGTCTTCACTTCAAGGGCCATCGGGTAATGGCTTTGCACCCACTTCCAGTAAAGGTTGTGGTTGCGCCGATAGGCGAGTGGCAACGAATAGCAGAAGCCCATGAAATCCACGTCGGTGAATGGCGACAGGGCGAAAGTAAAACGTTTCCTAATAAACCACGACGACATGGCGCCCTGGAAGCCGCGCGTGTAAAGGCTGTACAAGTCCAGATTCTCGAATTGCGCCGCGTTGGGATTGTAGTCGCTGTTCAGGGGAATGCGGTGCGAAAGCCTTACGAGGTCAGGATTGACGAGGTTTGAGTCGCTCTTCACGAAAGTGCCGATGGCGATGTCGCCCAACTGACCGGTATGCTCGGCGCCGAAATTGTCGAAATCCAAGGATGCCAGCAGTCGCTCACCCCCCGTGATGCCGCAGTAAAGATAGGTTCCGAAGTTCTCTCGTGTCAGTTTGTCGATGTCGAAGATAAAATCATGATCATCCAACGGACGGAATATCAGTTCGTTGCCGAGCAACGCCGAGGCTTTTGCGGAGAGTTCCGCTTCCTCGCTTCCGGTCTGACTGTAACTGATGTTGGTGATGTTGTCGTAGCCCAGCGCCTTGGCGACGCAGTTGGTCATGCGTGAATCCATTCCGGCACTCATGTCGGCGAGATGATGCGTGTAGCCGTAGTCAAGGTCTTTGTCGAAGCAACGCTTCACGGCCATCCTGAACAGACTGTCGATTTGTTCAATGGCTTCGTTTTCAGCGATTTTCAGCGTTTCGGTTTCGAAACGGTGGTAACAGTATTCTTTCCAACGTCCGTTTTCCATGCTCGTGGCTTTGCCAGCGCACAAGCGGCGCACTTCGCTGATGAAAGTGGCGTCGTCAATCAGGAAACCGAAAGTCAGCATCCAGTGTGCGGCTTTGGGATTGAAGGAAACGGGCAGCCGGTTTTCCCTCAGGAAACGGGAAAGAAGGTCGAAATTCGATGAGAAAACGCGCAGGTTTTCCTTTTCGTAACAGAAAACGGCGGAGTCGCCCGTCTGATTGGTGAAAACCACCGCCTTACGGCTGATTTTGTCATATACCAAGCCTGTAAATGGGCCTCTGAAATCGTTGAAAAAACGCTCCGGGCACGCCGCCCATCGCATCTCCACAAGTTGTTTCAAGTCTGCGGCATGATGCGCATCGAGAAGTTCCTTCAGATTCAGAATCAAGCCGTCGAGGACGATGACAAGACGGTCGGTTTCCGTCATGAGACGGTCATTTGGGAAACGGCATTCTCCCGACTCGAAGACAATGATGTCGTCGCACGAGACACGCACGACACTTTGTGTTGAGACCAGTCTTTTGTCGAATCCGAAACACGCTAACCAATCGTTCATCATGCTTATTTTGAACGGCAAAGTTAAGGAATATCGCGAAACCGAATCTTATTTAAATAATGGGCGATGGCGGCAATCCTGAGTCGTTCAGCGAAGTAAAGCATTGCAAAAGTCATGTTTTGCTTTATTTTTGCAATAAGAATCATAATCGGCATTGATTCAAAGAAGGACGCAGCGTCTTTCTGAAACGGAATAGAACCAATGCCTTTTATCAAAACATGGCAAGAAACATGAACACGACAAGCAAAACGACAATACGGCTGCTGCTTCTGGCAGTTTGCGCTCTTTTTCTGACCGCCCTGAAGGCGCAAAGCCTTTACCCTAACCGCTATCCCGACAAGGTGGAAGGGAAGAACTATTATTTCACAGCCCTGATTGACAACACGCCTGAACTGAAATCCTTCCTGAATAACGACCTGACACTGAAATCGATAGCGCAACAAAAACAGGAACGCCTGCTGAGAGCAAGGGCGTACGCTTCGAGGCTGAGCGCTTTGGAATTTTCGAGAACCGAGATCGATGTGATTGGACAACGGCTTGCCGAGTTGTATGACGCCAGCAACGCCCTTGGCAGGCTGCTTGACGAAGAAGTTATCCCGTCGGGCTGCTACAGCCAATATGAAGAAAAAGGAGCGGCGCTCGTCAGGGAAATCTGGGAGCAGGACGCGCGTGCCATGAACCGCACCATCATGATTTATGGCGAAGGCATGGCGCCAAATTATCCCGCCATCGATTCCATTGGCTTCGATGTCTACAGTCAGGAATATGGCAGCGAAATCATCGTCGCCGTGGCGCAGAATGTCGCGGAACAGAATTCCGACAATCCTTCTTTCTATTCCATCCCGATGCTGGCCGTCAATGTGTTGCTCGATGTCAACGACCGTTGCCAGTTGCTCGATTTCGAGCCACTTTGTGATTTCGGCAACAAAACCAGTTACGCTCAGATTGGCGGCACGGATTGGGACGCTTATCCCTACAGCGCCATCCTCGTCCTTGGGGCGGGACCCGAAGAGGCGGAAGAGCGCATTAGTCCTCAGGGCAGGCTTCGTGCCGCGTATGCCGCGCTGCTGTTCAGGCAACACAAGGCTCCTTTCATCATCGTATCGGGAGGAAGGGTTCATCCTTACCACACTCCTTACAATGAAGCCGAACAGATGAAACTTTACCTCATGGAAAAATGGCAGGTGCCGGAAGAAGCCATCATCATGGAACCTCACGCACGCCACACCACGAGCAACATGAGAAACACGTCACGCATCATGTTTCGTGAAGGTTTTCCCACGGATAAGCCGGCCTTGGTGACTTCTTCGGAATCACACCTCGATTATGTGTCGGGAACCCGTTTCGCGCGCCGTTGCGAACACGAGATGGGCATGGTGCCTTATCGTCTCGGCAACCGCATCTCGGACAGGGCGTTGGAGTTTTATCCGCTCGTCGAAGCCTTGCAGATAAATCCGGACGAACCTCTGGATCCTTGACCTGGTAAGGGTTTGCCCATCATCCGAATCTTCAGGGAAGCCCTCCACCAAAGTGGACAATTTTTCAGTTTTCGCTACTTTTTGTCAGTTTTCAGGACATTATTTCGCCTGAAATGCCATGGCACGTAAGTTGTTCCCACCAGTTCGACTGCTTTTAACGACAGCCTGAAAATAGAAATCATATTTAGGAGGTTTAATCATGTTACTAGCAAAAAGATCACAAGATTTGTTCCCAACGTTATTCAATGACCTTTGGGACTTGAACTCAGGAATGCAGACCTGCTCGGTTCCTGAAATGAACATTATCGAGAACAACGACAACTACAAATTGGAGTTGAGCGTTCCCGGCTTGACGAAGGAAGACTTGTCTATTTCCATCGACGAACAGGACAATCTGGTCATCGAGATGATGAAAAAGAACAAGAAGGAAGAGAAACAACCCGACCATCACTATTTGCGCCGCGAGTTCTCAACCGAACAATTCCGTCAGACCGTAGCCCTTTCCGAAGACATCCATAAAGACAGAATCACCGCAAAGGTGGAAAACGGAATCCTCGAAGTGATGTTGCCCAAAATGAAGCCAGAAGAAAAGAAACAGATAACGAAGAGCATCGAGATAAAGTGATGCGAACTAAAAAAGGGGTTGCCGAACAAGCAACCCCTTTTTTGTTTAATGTTTACCGACCTGCTGCATGATTTCAGCGGCCTTCCAGATGGAATCTCACGCGATTTTGATACAAATCTTGTTTTGTCCGTTTATCCGAACAGTTCCGTTGCCAGTTCGTAAACCGTGGCGATAGGAATGATTTCGATTTTAAAACGGCTGACATCCAGTCCTTTGTAATTGTATTTCGAGATGAAAATCTTTTTAAATCCCAGTTTGTCGGCTTCCGCGATGCGGGCGTCGATGCGAGTCACGGCGCGGATTTCACCCGACAGTCCCACCTCGGCGGCAAAAGTGTAACGCGAGTCGATGGGGATGTCGGCATTGGAACTCAATACCGCGGCGATGACGGCAAGGTCGATGGCGGGGTCGTCAACACGAAGGCCTCCGGCGATGTTCAGAAATACGTCCTTCGACGAAAGGCGGAAACCCGCTCTTTTCTCAAGAACGGCGAGCAACATGTTCATCCTTCGGATGTCGAAACCCGTTGCCGAACGCTGTGGCGTGCCGTAAGCGGCAGAACTGACAAGCGACTGCGTCTCGATGAGCATGGGACGTTGTCCTTCCATGGTGGCGGCGATGGCGATGCCACTGACTTCTTCCTCGCGTTGCGAAAGCAGTATCTCGCTCGGATTGGTGACCTCGCTGAGACCGCTGGCGTTCATCTCGAAGATGCCAAGTTCCGATGACGAGCCGAAACGGTTCTTGATGGTCCTCAGAATGCGGAATCCATAATGGCGGTCGCCTTCAAACTGAAGCACGGTATCGACGATATGTTCCAAAATCTTTGGTCCGGCAATGGTGCCGTCCTTGGTGATATGGCCGATGAGGAACACCGGCACCTGATAGGTCTTGGCGATTTTGTTCATCTCGGCAGCCGTTTCGCGGATTTGCGTGATGCTGCCTGCCGTGGAATCGACAAAAGGCGATTCGAGTGTCTGTATGGAGTCGATGACGATGATGTCGGGCTGCACCGACTTGAAGTGTTTCAGAATTTCCTGCGTGTCGGTTTCGGTGAGGATGAAGCAGTCGGGATTGGCGATGCCGATGCGGTCGGCGCGCATCTTGATTTGCGCCTGGCTTTCTTCGCCCGACACATAAAGCACTTTCTTGCCTTTCAGTTGCAAAGCAATCTGCAGCAACAGCGTTGACTTGCCGATTCCAGGCTCACCGCCTACGAGGACGGAAGACCCGAGAACCAAGCCGCCACCCAGCACACGGTTCATCTCATCGTAAGGCAGGACGATACGTTGCTCCTTGGCATTGGTAATTTCGTTTATCGGTACGGAGACCGCCTTGTCGTTTTCCAAGGCGAGCGTTTTTTTCACCGATTTTGAATCCTTGCCCGTGACGACACTATCTTCCACACAGGTGTTCCACGCCCCGCAGGCCGGACATTTTCCGAACCATTTCGGCGATTCGTTGCCACATTCCTTACAGAAAAACACCGATTTTTCCTTTGACGCCATATAGTTGAAGTCTGTTATTAATTACATCACAAAAATAAGGATAAAGTTTCATTTATGGGAACACATCGCACAAAACCCGTGTAATGTCGGGAATTGGTCGGGAATAATGGTTTTTTCAATATTTTTGTCAATTTGGATTATCATGTCAGCCATGAAACGTCTTGTGACAACTCTTCTTGCTATGCTGCTTGTGCTGCAACTCGCTGCGCAACAAGGAGATGTGGTGTTATGCCAAGGCTTCTTCAGTCCGTGGATTGAAGAAGGCTGGGATGTCAAAGGCGACAATTGGGCGGTATGGTACATCTCGAACACCTGCAATGCCGGATGCAAGCCGCGCGAGATGCAGATGGTGCCCGACATCAACTTCACGGGAACGACACGTCTGGTGACGCCTGTGGTGGAACTCGGAAAGTACGACTACATCTTCTTCCAGTTCAACCATTGCTTCGAGGCGCATCCCGGCATAATGAAAGCCGTTATTGGCATCGCCATAGCGCAGGGCGAAGACGACTGGACGCCGATATGGTCCGACACCTTGTCGGGCAGCATAGACCAAAGCCAGTACATGCTCACGTTCGATATGGCTGAATGGGCGAGCAAGTCGGTGCATTTCTGTCTGTTTTATTCGGGCGAAGGGGCTTATGTCAGCAACTGGTACATCGACAATGTCATCATCTTCGCCGACAAGAAGAACAAATACGGCAAGATCGACGAAAGCGACGACCGGGGATTCGTTGCGGACCGTTCGCAGATTCTGCCTTTGCGAGGCCCGAAAGCCGGCAAGGTGATTTCGCTGGGCTCCATCAAACGTTCGAAGAACAAATTCTCCAGAATCGTCGAAGGCCGAAAAGGCCGAAAGAAATAGTGATGAAAATTTCATCATGATGAGGCTTGCTTGTCGATACAATTATTACTTTTGGCGCCACAATGAGAGTTAAGACCATCATATTGTCAGTCATGCTTCTGTGCCTCGCAGAATGTGCCGCCGCTTCAATGCCGGCGTCAAAAGGCCATTCCGGCGCGACCGATAACGCCTGTCTAAACGACAAGCAGGCTTCTGACATCATGGTGCTCATCGACGCGACAAACAGACAGCATCACGCCATCCAACAGGAAACGGTGCGGTGCGCGGCGCCAATCGGAACGAGGGTGATGACGGAAAAGGAACAGCGCACAGACAGCGCACGCTCCTACTGCAAATCCATCATTGCTCCCCGTATTCCCGCCGCCATCAGACTCAATCATCACCCCATAAATCTTCTGCTTGCGTTTCCGAAGGAATATCACATATTCCAACTGAGACGCCTCCGTCTATAGCGGCAACGCAAGACATCAGGCTTCGTCTCACCGCTTGCAGGTCGCTTTTTGCCCGATTGTCGGCGAGCCACCTCCGTGATGATGGGCATGATGCCGTCAGCAGACCGACTGACGCATGAAACGGTCACGCATACGACAATCATTTCATTTATTCTGACAACAGAGGGTTTCATCCCTCCAAAACCATATATCATGTCACAAGAAAATCTTCCGGATCTCAGCAAACTGGAATTACCGGATCTCGAAAAGAAAACAAATATTTCCGCCTTGATTTGCGGAATATGTTGCCTTGTAATCGGCATCGTATTGTTCTTCGTGCAAAGCGTCGCCGGCAACATTGCACTGCAATACTTCATCATCATCATCGGCATCGTCCTGGTATGCTTCGGCGCTTACCAGATGATAGCAAAATCGAGAAGATGGTACTACAAGAAGACAGGCTCTCCCGTCACAAGCAGAGAATATTACTACACTGCCGACGATTTCGCCAGCCTAAAAGCCGCCGTCAATGCTAAGAATTTCGAAGCGTTGAAGAAAATCAAGACCCAGGGCAGCAGCAACGTCCGTCTTAACATCGTTACGGCGAAAGACAAAAGTTATGCGGCAATGCAGTTGTTCAGGTATCAGCCTTTCGAATTCAAGCCCGAAGACGATGTCGTCGTCTTGGAAGGCAGTGATGTCCTGTCGCTTCTAAATGTGTTTCAAAAGTAAAACGACATCATTATTAACATAGAGGATTTTTTAGACCTCCGTTTCGGTAACGAGACGGAGGTCTTTTATTCTCTCCCTTAGGTAGGGTTGTCATTTAAATGACGAAACTGCTGCTATTTCAGGGGAATTTGGATTTCGGTGACCCACTCGTCCACGCTGTCGCAGTCCCAGATGCCGTGGATATAACTGAAACGTGGGAAGTCTGCAAAGTTCAGATTATGCTCTTCCAAGTATTTCATTGCTTCTGCCATGGTATCGCCGAATGTGTCGTAGCCTCCCTTGTGCAGACAACACAAGGCTCTTTCCACTACGGGAATTTCTTTGAACTTGATGATTTCGGACGGGAGATCATTGTGAGAATTGACTATTTCACAGTATTCCAGTTCGATGTCCTGAGGATTGTGGGTCTTGTGATGGTCCATAGTGAAACAGTAAGCCGTCTCTTCAGCACAAGTGCAGCCAAGGCGCATTGCTTCAGGAAGATAGACGTCGTTAAGGAATGGCCCCAGTTCGTCATAACTGTTTAAGTGTTTGCGGAAATAGGCGACAGTGCCTCCCGCAAGAGGTTTGATCGTGATGTTAATCATTGTTTGAGATTTTAAGGCGGTTCCTTGCATCCGTTGCAGCGTTACTATTCGTTCGCGTAGTTGACACAACTCGTTCCGGGCTTGCTCCAAGGCTTTTTCAATCATGTCATTGTTAGGCACATCATCGCCTTCTTCTTGGAGAAGTTGTATTTCCTTCAGAGATAGTCCCATATGTTTGAGAGTCTGAATGTTTCGCATCTCCTGCATCTGGTTTACATCGTAGTAACGGTAATGTGTCCATTCGTCTACTTCGTGCGGACGCAAGATTCCCATCTTCTCGTAGTGCCTCAGTGTCTTCACGGTCACAAAGCAAAGTTTGCTGAACTCGCCGATTGTTAAACGTAATTTGTGAATTTTTTCCATGAACGTTGCGCATTGTTTATGAATTTCGAGGCAAAAATAAACAATGACCTCGGGTACGAGTCAAGAGTTATTTTCAGTTTTTTAATATAAAAGCATTTCCGGAGAAATGTCCGCAGCAATGGGTAGCGCTTCGCACAAAAAGGATATTCGCTGATTGCGAAGCCACCGGATACATCTGTTTCGGCTTGGCTTTACTTGCTTTGTCCGCATACTTGTTATTACAGGCGGTGTTGTAATGGATTCATTTTCTTTCATTTTTCTCTGTTTTCGTTGTTTGTGTTTAAAAAGTTGTATATTTGCAGCACAACTCGCATCGACCCTCTGGGTGGGTAATTTGGGTTGGGCAAAGGGGCGCAAGCCCCTTTGTTTGTTTATGGCTTTTTTGCACACTTAACAGTATTGTTTGCTGATTTTGTTTTCTTCAAGTTTGCGGGCTTGCCATTATTATTTTTCGGACCAGAGGTCTTTTATTCTCTCCCTTAGGTAGGGTTGTCATTCGTGAATGACAATACCGTTGCTTTCAGCGCTTTGCTTTTTCCATCGTGCCGCCGTGCGTAAAATTACGTATTGAAATCTGTTGTTTATTGCCGTATCTTCGCAGTGTGGTTAGCCTGACAATATAGGCGACGGCAAGCCGTCACGATGGCAGCGATGGCATCTTGAAATTTTCTGTTCTAATGAAACAAAGGTTGAAATGAGAACTACAATAGGATTAATGGTTATGGCACTATTTGGACTTGGTTTCCTCGTGTCCTGCGAGGCGCAGAAACCGCAAAGCGAATTGGTCGGTTTGACATACAGCGTTCAAGGTATGGAGCGCTATAGCGGCGAGAATTTCAGCGTGCGGCGCAATGCCGACACTGCAACCGTCACCGTTGTCATCGACGAGGGCTATCCTTCCGAGATTGTCATCGACGACGCTTCGGCTTCGGTGCTTGACGACTTGCAGCAGATTGTGACGCGCAACAAAATGTATGGTTACAAAGGCACCTACAAGCCAAAAGCGAAAGCCATGGACGGCGATATGTGGAGTTTCAGTCTTAGTTATGCCGATGGCATTAATATCAGTGCCGACGGGCAGGTCGTTCGCCCCAAAGGCGGCAGAGAGGCCCTCAAGGAAATCAGCGAATACTTCAGACCCTATCGCGAAACGGCATCCATTGTGGCATTCAGTTACGGCACGAAGAACACGTCGATGGCCGATAGCGGCAAATCTATCAGCGTGCTGCGCACCCCCGACGGCTCGATAAGAATCCTTCTCAACGCCGGCTACCGAGACGAAAAACTCATCAACAATGCGCCTGATTCTGTGCTTGTTGACTTCCAGAAGATTGTCAACCGGCACCGTGCGTTTGCCTACAACGGGCATTACAGTTCCGAATATGAAGTGCTCGATGGCAATTCGTGGAACCTATCCCTTACATACGCGAACGGCAAACTCATCACGTCGAGCGGTTATGAAGCCTGTCCGAAAGAGTTGGGCGAGGCACTCAACGAAATTTGGAATATGGTATCTGCATTAATTCGTTGAGCGACGGTTAGTATTTTGCACATTAAGGCCTTGTCATTCTATCGTTCAATCACCTATTGGGCGATTTGTAGAACGGTATCCCTTTAATAGAAGTAAGAGAATTTATTGTTTCGGGACAACTTAATGTTGGTCTGATGCCTCTTTTCAACGATGGATTCACAACTCTGTCATCCGTTCCTTTTTAGTACCTTTGCAGGCATAATCATACTCGACAATGGACACACAAAAAGAAAATGCCAACAAACGGTTCACATTCACCTACGACGATGTCAGAGGCACCGTACACGTTGTGGACAAAGTCACGGGCGAAGAATACGACCTGCTGAAAGAAGATACGGGCTGGTTTGACGGCGAGTTCAAGTTCGACATCTGAACACGTCTGGGACTTTCCCAAAAAAAAGAAAATCCGTAACGAACCGTTACGGATTTTCTTTATGTAAAGACGTTGCCGTCTTATTTCACTACAAGTTTGCTGGTTTGTGTCGAGCCATTATTGCTGATGGTTCTGACGAAGTAAACGCCCTTTGTCCAACTACTCACGTCAATGGTGACGTTTTTGTCGAGGTTGGCGGCAGCATAAACCCGCTGGCCAATGAGGTTGAACACTTCGATGGCATTCATGCCCACAGCGCTGACCGTAACGGACGAGGTGGCGGGATTGGGGAACAGCAAAGCGGGCTGATCCATGTCGGAACTGACATTCAGAAGTCCGTTCTCCACATAGACAATCCAGCCGGCGTTGGTTTCCTCGCTGTTTTCAACAAGCACATGAAGTTCCGTGCTTTCCATAGGCGCCTTGTCTTTCAGACTGAATTGGACGTTGATGCTTTCTGAAGGAGCCAAAACTTTAGGCAGCGTCTCGGCGTATTCGATATTCAGGTAGTCGGTTCCTTGTTCTTCAATCGACAACACCGTGATGTCGCCGATTTTGTTTTCGTTGGTCACAGAGCCGCTGTTGACCGGGTTAGCCACAGTCAATGACACGCCGCTCATCGGGAAGGTCATCAGTCCGTCGTTCCAGACAATCTCGTTTGCCTTCAGCACCACGGTCTGTGTTCCCAGATTGCTCACGATGTCGAAGTAGGAGGTGAGGTATCCTTTGCTGTTGCCTTTGTAGCCCCAAGCGGGAATGGAGACCTCGACAGAGATGGATTCGCCGTTTTGCAGGACGTGAGGCAAAGCCACCATGTTGTGTTCAACATCGAACTCGCCATGACTTGAAACGCTTGTGATGGTGACGGCGCTGCCGGTGTTATTCGTGATGACTATCGGCGTTGTGGTCAACTGATGCACTTCACGATACCAAAGGGTGTCGGGGGTGATGGAGAGGTTGGTGAATTGATGCTCTTCCATGGTGAAATGATGCGGGTCGGCGGCTGCGAAGTGCGGCTGCGTGTAGCGGTGTCCCGACATGTCGGCGCCAAAGACGTAGTAATCAATAGTCGATTCGCCTTGGTAGCCTTTGATGTAGCCTACATATTCGTTCGGGTTGCCTGTCGCTGTCATGTGTGCGGTATGATAACTTCCGCCATCGATGCTGTAATACACCAGCAGTGAATCCTGCTTGAGTGCCTGACCGCTGTAAGCGATGAACTTGCTGACGACCGGAATGGAATCCTGCCAAGCCTGTTCGCCGTGAATCACGTTGCGGTGATCGACGAAGAGCATGTTGAAATCCATGACGCCACGGGTGCGGCAGTGCAAGGCGTCGGTGTTCTCCCAGCCGTCGCTGCTCACGCCGATGATTTCGTAACCCGGCATGGCTTCACCATACACGGCTAATGCATCAGCGTTGTATGTCGCATTGGAGCCCAACGGAACATAAACTTTATCGTTGAGAATCAGGCTGTTGGTATAAGGAGCCAAAGTATAGCCACCGGGTTCGTCAACGCGGTAAACGCGATAAGGATAGCCCCAGCAGCAGTTCGTGGTGCTGAAATAGGTGGCCACGGATTCGTAATCGGCATAATGGGCGTTGCTTTGAGGAACGCGAGCAATCAATATCTTGTCGGGAGCGAGGTATTTGCCCCAGCAGTCGACGTGGGCGATGTAGTCGCCTTGCGGGTCGATGGTGATATGATATGGGTCGATGCCGAGATAATCGCGCATCTTGTTGCGGACATTCGTTTCGTTGTTGTTGTTTTCCTGAACAACAAGTTCGTCGGAGACGCCGTGACCGCGGCCGTCTTCCATCATGTTGCCGCCGGTATGTTGCAGGTTCATGCCGTACATCGGTATGTTCCAATAGGTGGCGAAGTAACTTGGTATCTCGTCGTCGTAGGGACGTGGACGGTTATAGACATTATCGACGATGGCGGGACTCGTGCCTTCAAAGATGTACCACGGGCCGTAGTCGCGAATCCAGTAGGAGTCGGTGGGTGCGTTCACAAAGACGCAGTTGTTCATGTTGACGCCGCCATTCTGGTATGTTGCCATGGCGGAGTTTTGCTGTGAACTCGTCACAACGGTGATCACCTGGCAATTCTGGGCAAGTTGCGCAACCAGCGAAACGGGAATTCCGAGTGGGTAACGTATCATGACAGATTGCATTGGCTCGAACTCACCGACAAAACGCACCTCGCCAGTGGGCGGGTCTGTCTCGACGAAATTGACACCCCTTTCAGGGTTACTCATCTCTTCTTCAGACAGATAGTGAAGTCTACGCCAATCAGGTTTCTTTTCTTCCTGTCCATAAACGCTCAGCGACATCATTAGCGCGAGCAGTGTGAAAACGGATAAATATCGTTTCATATAAACATATTTTTAGAGGGGCAAAAATAATAAAATTATTTTAAAGAGAATTGCTTAAACAGCCCGATGAGCGTCTTTCCCATTTTTACTCTTCTTCCTTCAGGTAGTTCAGGTATTCCTTCTTGAACTCCTCGAGCCACGTCTTGTCTATTGCGACGTTTTGTTCACCTTGTGAAAGCAAAATACATTATCTTTGTCCCAGTATCAAATGGGTCAGTCACAAAACCATTACAGCAAAGACGTCATTCCATGAAATTCAGATGCAAGCCGTTTCCATTCATCGTTCTGGTATTACAGAGTTGCCTGCTGTTCGCTCAGGATGGCAACGAGGCATTTTGTCCGCGGCAGAACGGTTGTTTTGAAGCGTGGTCGGCGGACAAAGTGTTCACTAAAGACTATTGTCTGGATATTGAGAAGAATCCGTCCAAAGATTTTGTCATCCTCAATCTTGCCGACATCCAACTCACGGGCGAAGAGGCCTTGGGCGAAGAAGGCATGTTGGCGAGCAGGACGATCGACAGACTGGTCGAGAAAACGGCTCCCGACCTCATCACCCTTACGGGCGACAATGCGTGGGACACCACAGCCTATCGCTGGCTGGTGGCGCTCCTCGACTCCTACGGCATTCCCTGGGCTCCGGTAATGGGCAACCACGACGGACAGAACACGCCCGGCGAAGCATGGTGCGCCAGCCAGTTTTGCAATGCCCGGCATTGCCTTTTCAGATTAGGTCCGTCAGCCATGGGTTTCGGCAACTACATCATCAACATCAGGGAAAATCGAAGAATCGTTCACACACTTTTCATGATGGATACCCACTCGATTGTGGAAAATGACAACATTAATGGGAAGAAAGACGAAGGCTACGACAATCTGTGGCCCAACCAGCTCGAATGGTACGAATGGGCTGTCAACGGCATTGCTGTTGTGGCTGGCAAGACAGTCCCGAGCACACTGTTCATCCACATTCCGCTCGTCGAATTCGCGACGGCGTACGATGAAGCCTACGACGTGGACCGCCACTGCTATAAAGAGCCTTATGTATCTAATTCGTTTGGGACAATGGATGAAAAAATCTGCTGTTCGCCACAAAACAACGGCATGTTCGCTCTCTGCAAGCGGCTCGGCAGCACGAAAAACATTGCTTGCGGCCACGATCACGTGAATGACTATTCCATTCCGTATCAAGGCATCAGGCTCACTTACTGCCTGAAGACTGGAAAAGGCTGTTACTGGGACGAGAAGAAGAACGGAGGCACCATATTTCTGATAGATTCCGATGGAGGCAACACGGTACGACATGAATATGTTGACAGTCAACAGTTTTAAACAGTGTTTGTTTCTTAAAATTCACCTTATTTCAGTTTCGGCATTTTATTTGCGGTAGTTTTATTTTTATTACCGATATTTGCAAAATTAAAATATTCAAATACTTATATACTAACATTTAAAATTATGAATATAGCAAGCATTTTAGGTTCATTAATGGATGGTAACGCTGTTGGTGCCGTTAGCGACAAGCTCAACATACCATCTGACAAAGTTTCTTCTGTTTTGGTGAGCGCCATTCCGGTGCTGCTTCAAAACATGCAGAATAATTCGTCCACTGAAAGCGGTGCCTCGTCACTGATGAAGGCAATGGATGACCATTCTGTCAATCTGGGTAGCATCACCGACATGATCAAAGGTGTTGACCTAAACGATGGCGCAAAGATTCTGCAACACATCCTAGGCGGCAACACGTCCTCCGTTCTTTCTGGTCTTGCCTCCAAAAATGGAATCTCTTCGTCACAGGTGAGCAGCATTCTGGCAGCGATTGCGCCAAGTCTGCTGTCACTTCTCGGCAATGCCAAAGGTTCTGGCAACTCTTCGGATGCTCTTGGCGCTTTGCTTGGCTCTCTTATCGGAGGGAAAAGCGGCGGTTCAAGTATTCTGGGAGGTTTAGGACGCCTTTTTGGAAAGAAATAAGGCATAAGTCTATATTTTACAGCATCTTGTAAAAGAAGAAAAGGCAACTTTTCTTCTTTTTTTTTGCTCTTAAACACCGCTTTTCAAAACAAAAGGCGTTTTTTCTTTGGCGTGAGGATAAATTTTATAAAATTGCAGTTTGAATAAATTGCAGTTTTTATGGATATAATAATAGCCGGAGATGGAGAGGTGGGCTTTCACCTTGCGGAGGCGCTGGTTCGTTCCAATCACAACATCACGATTGTTGACCCACACGAGGAATTGCTCAAGATGGTGGAGTCACATACCGACCTGATGACGATTACGGGCGATTCCACATCGATTTCGGTCTTGCAGCGTGCCAACGTGAAGAGAGCTGATCTGGTCATCGCCGTGCTTCATGACGACCACATCAACCTGTTGACTGGAATATTGGCCAAGAAACTTGGCGCGAAGAAAGTCATCGCTAGAGTCAACACCATGGAAAAACTCAGTCCTGAAGTCTGGCGCATGTATCAGGATTTGGGCATCGACGGTTTGCTTTCGCCAGAAGACATTGCGGCTCAGGAGATTATCTCGCTTCTGAAACAGAACGCCTCGCTGGAGACTTATGATTTCTCTGGCGGACAACTGAAACTTTTCATGGTGAAACTGGAATCGGAAGCCGAGATTCTAGGGAAAACCGTTGCGGAAGTGATGGAGCAGAACCAGCATATCGATTTCCTAATCGCCGCCATACACCGTCGCCAAAACACATTTGTCCCGCAGGAAGACGATGTCTTGCAGGTGGGCGACATGATTTATGTGGTCACGAAGGCCCATGCGATAAAGGAAGTCATCAGGCTCAGCGGCAAGAAGCAGATTAACGTCCACAACGTGATGATTGTCGGTGGTGGCCGTGTGGGCAGAATCACGGCAAAGCGCCTTGAAAACGATCTCAGCATCAAGATTCTTGAGAAAGACAAAAACCGTTGTATGGAACTCTCCAACTTTTTCACCAACACGCTGGTTGTCAATGCCGACGCCCGAAATCTTGAACTTCTTGAAGATGAAGGCATCAAGAATATGGACGCTTTCATCGCCGTGACGGACAACACCGAGACGAACATCCTTACCTGTCTGCAAGCCAAGAGTTTCGGTGTCAAGAAAACCATTGCGCTGGTCGAGAACATCGATTATATCGACATCTCGCAGAACATCGGCATCGACTCCATCATCAATAAGAAACTCATCGCTGCCAGTTACATGGTCCGATACACTTTGGGTGCAAAGGTGTCGCAACTGAAATGTCTCAGCGGCATCGATGCCGACATCGTCGAGTTTGAAGTCCGTGCCGGCTCCGCTGTTACACGTAGCACTTTGGGCAAACTTCGCATGCCTAACGACGCCATCATCTGCGGCATCACCCGCGACGGCGAGAGTTTTATCGCAAGCGAGGATTTCCAGATACAGACCGACGACCGCGTCGTTGTTCTGGTGCTTCCCAACGCCATTTCTTCGATAGAGGGCCTGTTTTATTAATCACGTACCATGCAGGACAACAAAGAGATACATCTTTCCGTCATTATGCGGATTCAAGGTCTGCTGCTTCTCTTTGAGGGGTTCTTCATGCTGACAGCCATACCGATAACGATTCGGTATCATTGCCTGAATCCTTTCTGCATGCCTTTCTCAGCCTTGATAACGCTGCTGACAGGATTCGTTTTCTATTTTTCCTCCCACAATCTGAGAGACAAGCACATCAGCAGTCACGACGGCGTCATCTCCGTTTGCCTCTCGTGGGTGATGTTGTCCCTTTTCGGCGCCTTGCCTTACATGCTCGACAAGGTCGTGCCGAGTTTCACGGACGCCTTTTTCGAATCCATGTCGGGATTCACCACCACAGGCGCGACCATCATCAACAATGTCGAGGCTTTGCCAAAGGACATCCTTTACTGGCGCAGCCTCACGCAATGGCTTGGCGGTTTCGGCGTCATCGTGTTTTCGGTCTCCATATTGCCATACCTAAGCATCAGCGGCATGCAACTGTTTGTTTATGAGATGAATGGAATCACTTATGACAAACTGCATCCGAGAGCCAAACATACCACGCAACGCTTGCTGCTGCTGTATTGTTTCTTCACCCTTTTGGAGTTCATCTTGCTTCATGCCCGCGACATGGGCGCTTTTGACGCTTTGTGCCATTCTTTGTCAACACTGTCTTCGGGAGGATTCTCCACGCATAACGACAGCATTGCCGGATTTTCCAACTATTCGCAAATCGTCATCGCCATTTTCATGATTGTGGCAGGATGCAACTTCTCGCTCATGTTGCTTTCGATAAGCAGAAAGCCTTTCGCGCTCTTCAAGGATCAGGAATTCAAGACCTACATCATTTATATTATCGTCGTCGGCATTGGCATCTGCGCCGCGCTGGTGTTTCTGACGGGACGCAGTCTCAGCGCCTCGGTACAGGAATCGTTTTTTGCCGTGGTTTCCTCCGTATCGACGACGGGTTTCTACATCTCCAATTACAATGCCTGGCCGCCGGTTTTATACACCATCTTGTTCATCTTGATGATTATAGGAGGATGTTCGGGTTCCACTTCCGGTGGCATCAAGATTATCAGGAACCTGATGTTCGTCAAGAACTCGTTTCTGGAATTGAGCCGCATCGCGCATCCCAATGCCATCATTCCGGTGAAGATTAACAGGAAGTCGCTGTCCAACAGTATTATACTGAAGAACATGACGCTGATATTTGTCTATTTCCTGACACTTATCATCGGCTTCATCGCCTTGCGTTCCATGGGCTTCGATTTCAACACCTCGATAGGCGCTTCCATCGGAGCCTTAAGCAATGTCGGAACGTGTATTGGACAAGTCGGGCCTTATGGTTCCTACGCCTTCATGCCCCAGATAGCCAAATGGATGCTTGCCTTGTTCATGCTCATGGGACGTCTGGAACTGTTCATCATTCTGATACAATTCAGACGTTCGTTCTGGAAACAATGATGCGGCGAATTGCCAAGTGATTTCTTTATTCAATGACCGTCATCTCGTCGATAAGATGAGCGGCGCCGGCGTATTTGTCGATGATGAAAAGCACGTAGCGGATATCGACCGAGATGTTGCGGCAGATTGACGGGTCATATACCAAGTCGCTCATGGTGCCTTCCCAGCAGCGGTCGAAGTTCAGTCCGAGCAGTTGTCCGTCGGCGTTCAGTATGGGACTTCCGGAGTTGCCGCCCGTCGTGTGTACGCTGGCGGTGAAAGCCACATGCATGGTGCCGTCCTTGTCGGCATAGCGGCCGTAGTCCTTGTTTCTGTACAACTGTTTCAGGCGTGGCTCCACCACATAATCGTAGATGTCGGGATTTTCCTTTTCCATGATGCCTTCCAGCGTGGTGAAGTGCTTGTATTGCATTCCGTCCTTCGGCTTGAATCCTTCTATCTTTCCGTAAGTGACACGCAGTGTGAAGTTTGCGTCGGGATAGAAAGTCTTTTCCGGTTCCATTTCCATCTGTCCTTTCATGTAGATGCGGTGCAGCCTGTTGATGCTGTCGTTGATGGTTTCCATCTTGTCGCGGAGTTCGTCGCGGTAGAAACTGATGATGCTCTGGTAGGCTTGCAGCGCAGGGTCTTTTTTCAACTTTTTGGCGTCCCTGACCTTGAAGTTGTCCAGCAATTCCGTGATGTTTTCTTCAGATGTGAAGACGGATTTCCTGAACATATCGTCCACGAAGGTCTTTGTGTCGGAGATGCCGTTGAGGAATGCCGGTCTGAAGTCGGCGGGTTGCGAGGCGATGTATTCGTCGAGCATGGCCACTGCCACTTCCTTGTCGATGGGCATGTAGTAATCCTTGAAGAAGCCTTTGGTGGCTCCTTTCAGGCTTGAGGTCATCTTGTCGATCTCGGCCTGTTCGGTCTTGTCGGTGACCTGCGAGAGTTTGTCGAACTTGCCCGCAAAACTGATGAGTTCGGTGCGCAGTCCGGCTTCAGTGACATAGTTGTAGGCGACCCTGTAGCGTTCCAATTCGTCGTAGAGGCGGTTGAAGTTCCTTAACAGGTCGATGTAGGCGTGGCGGCTGCGGCTCTTGAGGCACCATTGCTGGAAACTCTGTTCGTAGTGTTGTTTTCTTTCCACGCCTTTGAAGCCGTTGATGCCTTCGGTGACGCCCATCCATTTCTTCCATCCGTTGGCGATGCTTGCGTGTTTTGCAGCATACTGGATTCTCACTTTCGCGTCCTGCTTTTCATATTTTCCGTAGATGTCGAGCACTTTGCCGCGCAGGTCGACGGCGATGGGGTCGCTGACGTTGGCTTCCTGGTCCACGGCTACGGCGGGCAAGTATTCGTCGGTGAAGGCGGGATAGCCGAACACGAAGGCGAAGTCGCCTTCATCGGCGCCTTTCAAGGAGATGTCGAGATGTTTGGCGGGTTTATAAGGCACGTTGTCCTTGTTGTATTCCGCCGGCTTGCCGTCTTTGCTTGCGTAGATGCGGAAAATGGAGAAGTCGCCAGTGTGACGGGGCCACACCCAGTTGTCGGTGTCGCCGCCGAATTTGCCGATGTTCGACGGGGGAGCACCCACCAGACGGATATCTCTGAAAACTTCATTGAAGATCAGATAGTATTGGTTTCCGATGAAGAATGGCTTTATCTTGACTTCATATTCGCTTTCCTTTTGCAGCATCTCGATGAGTTTCTTGATGTTGGCATCGATGACGGACGTCCTTTCCTTTTCGTCCATTTCGTCGTTGACGTTGAAAAGCACTTTTTCCGTCACGTTGCGCATTTCCTTGAGTATGGTGACCGTGAGTCCGGGGCACGGCAGTTCTTCGTTGCGGTTCATGGCCCAGAAGCCGTCGGTGAGGTAGTCGTGTTCCACGCTGCTATGGCGTTGGATCCAGCCGTAGCCGCAGTGATGGTTGGTGAGCAGCAGGCCTTCGTCGCTGACGATTTCGCCGGTGCAGCCGCCGCCGAAGAGCACGATGGCGTCTTTCAGACTGCTGTGGTTGATGGAGTAGATGTCGTCGGCCGTGATGCGCATTCCCATTTCCTGCATCTCTTTTTCATTGTATTGCAACAGCATGGGAATCCACATTCCTTCGCCGGCAAAGACTGCCGTCAGGGGCAACAATAGCAAAAATGTCAAAAGGTGTCTGATGTTCTTCATTTCGGTAAATTTTAGGCAAAGGTAAGAAAAATCAGTTCGGCTTGTCGTGAAGCCGAAAGTCGGAGAACAAATAAGGAAGCGGAAAGTCTTATTTTTCCATCACCACGAACGCCACGGCGGTTTCCTTGACGTGTGAGACGCTGAGATGTATGGCGGTGACGCCTTCCTTGGCGCATCGTTCTGCCACTTTGCCGCTCAGCACGAAATCGGGTTTGCCCAAATGGTTGTTCAGCACAGTGATTTCGTTGAATTCCATGCCATCGCGGTATCCGGTGCCCAGCGCCTTGAAAATAGATTCTTTGGCGGCAAACCGTACAGCATAATGCTGATAGATGAGCGCATTTCCTTCGCAATATGCCTGCTCTTCAGCCGAAAATAATCTGTCCTTCAAGGCATTGTTGCGTTCAAGCGCCTTTTTCATCCGTTCCACTTCTATGATGTCTGTCCCGATGCCGAATATCATGGATTTCAATTTTTTGCAAAAATGCGCTTTTTTCCATCACCTTCATACTATTTCTTTCTATTTTTACGGCAACAAATCTCAAACCTGTATTATGAAAAAAGTACTTGCTTTATTGGTCCTCGTCAGTTTGCTGTCATGCAGCAACATGAAAAACAACAAAGACGCCGACCAGAATGCCGACAGCACCGAAATGGTGACGGATTCCGTCGTTGCGCAACAGACTCCTCAGCAGACTTTCACCGAGGATCAGATCCTTACTATGGCCTCGAATTATACCAAGGCTCCCAATTTTGAAATTGACACCATCGAGAATGGCCTTCTCCTTGTCCATTGCTTCGAAATGGTCCAGAATGGCGATGATGACGGTCACAACGCGACATACGACTGGCTTACCATCGACCCCAAGACGGGCAAGGGAACCAACTTTATGGAAGAAGAAGTAGACTTCACAAAATACCTGAACAAATAAATGAAATGGTTCCTCGTGCCATTGATAGCCGTCGGGTTGACGGCCTGTCAGGGCAAATCGGCAGACAGTCTCGTTTCCGAAACGCAACCCGATGCTGATTTCATTCAATATGTCAATCCGATTATCGGCACCAATGGCATGGGGCATACTTTTCCGGGCGCATGTGCCCCGTTTGGCATCGTGCAACTCAGCCCTGATACGGATACGATACCGCACAACATCGACGGCAAGTACCAGCCGCGTGTGTACGAGTATTGTGCTGGCTATCAGCACAAGGACAGCACCATTGTCGGCTTCAGCCACACCCATTTCAGCGGGACAGGCCATTCCGACTTGGGCGACATCCTTGTCATGCCCGTGACGGGCAAGATAAAATTTCATCCTGGAACACAGGACAATCCCGACTCAGGCTACCGTTCGCGCTACTCGCACGATACCGAGAAAGCCCAGCCGGGTTACTATGAAGTCACCTTGGCCGACTACGACATCAAGGCGCGGCTGACGGCTACGGAACATACCGGCATTCACCAATATACATTTCCTGATAGTACTGACGGCAGCGTCATCATCGACCTGAATCACGCCATCTACAACTACGACGGCAAGGTGCTTTGGGCGAATCTGCGTGTTGAAAACGACACTTTGCTGACGGGCTACCGCATTACAAATGGTTGGGCAAGAACGAATTACGTATATTTTGCCATCAGTTTCAGCCAGCCCATCGCCGATTATGGCTATAAGGACTTGCAGAGCATCAAATACAACGGCGGATGGGGCAAGTTTCCCGTCAACCACAATTTCCCGGAAATGACGGGGCGTAAGATTGTGGCTTATTTCACCTTTGCCAATCCCCACACGCTGGAGATGAAAGTCGCCCTTTCGGCGGTCAGCACGGAAGGCGCATTGAAAAACCTTCATGCCGAGACCGACGGCAAGCATTTCGACGATTTGTTGGCCGAGACGCAAGCCAAATGGAACAAGGAACTTTCCGTCATCGAGATGGAAGGCAGCGACGACCAGAAAGCCATGCTTTACACGTCGCTGTACCACACCATGATCAACCCATCGGTCTATATGGATGTGGACGGACAGTATCGCGGGCTGGATCACAACATCCATCACGCCGACGGCTTCACCAACTACACCGTGTTCTCGCTTTGGGACACCTATCGCGCCTTGCATCCGCTGTTCAACCTGTTACAGCCGCAGCGTAACTCCGACATGGTGCAGTCTATGCTGAAACATCAGGAACAGAGCGTCCATGGCGCGCTGCCCGTATGGTCGCAAGACGCCAACGAAAACTGGTGCATGATCGGTTATCATGCCGTGTCGGTACTCGCCGACGCTTACGCCAAAAGCGTTGTCAACGACGCATCGCCTTTGCTGAAAGCCATGAAAAGCAGTTCCACCATACCTTATTATGGTAATCTCGACTCCTACATGGAACTGGGTTACGTGCCTTTCGACAAAAACAAGGGTTGCGTCTCGATGACGATGGAATATGCCTATGACGACTGGACGATTTACCGCACTGCCGAGAAGTCTGGTGACGCTGAAACGGCGGCGATTTACAAGCGGCGTGCCGCCAATTGGCGCAACACTTTCGACACCGTGATGGGCTTTGCCCGTCCCCGTCTCAGCGATGGCGGCTGGAAAACGCCGTTCAGCATGTTCGATACGGAAGGCGAAGGCTTTGTGGAAGGCAACTCCTGGGTGTATTCATTCTATGTGCCGCACGATGTCAAAGGACTTGTGAAGGCCATGGGCGGCGACAAGCAGTTCATCGCCAACCTTGACACGCTTTTTGTCATGAAACTGCCCCCAGAGTTCTTCGCAAACACCGAAGACGTCACAGAAGAAGGGCTTATGGGATGCTACAATCACGGCAACGAGCCTGCCCACCACATCGCCTATCTTTATGACTGGACATCAGCGCCTTACAAGACACAGTATTGGCTGCGTGAGATTATGAACCGCTTCTACAAGAACAACATCGATGGGCTTTGCGGCAATGACGACTGCGGCCAGATGTCGGCATGGTACATCTTCAGCGCGATGGGATTTTACCCCGTCTGCCCCGGCAGCGACCAGTATGTGTTGGGAGCGCCTTATCTGCCTTATATGAAAGTCCGGCTTGGAAACGGCAAGACTTTGGAAATCAAGGCGGACAAGGTCAGCGACAGAAACCGCTACGTGCAGAAAGTCACCTTGAACGGCAAGACCATTGACAAACTGTATGTCACGCACAACCAACTCATGCAAGGCGGGACGCTGGTCTTCGATATGGGCGCCAAGCCTAACAGGCAACGCGGCCAAAAGCCTGAGGATAAGCCTTATTCGTTGAGCGACGAATAAGACGGCGTGGATTGATTTGCTTGGTTATTTGATGAATTTATTTAGAATGAACGAGTTATGAGTATTATTCGTTCAAAGGATTTCGAAACCGAAATGAAAAGACGAAGATAGAAATAAGGAAATTGAGGGGAATTTAAGGAAAATTCCCTTCGGTTTAATAAAAATAGTAATAACTTTGCAGAATAAAATATCAGTAAAATGATAGAAAAAGCTCCTAGTTTTGATGGAAAAGGTATTGCAGAAGCTGTAGAATATCTTTCAGCCAATAGTCTTGAACCATTGTTGAAAAAAATCAACAACACTTATTCCTACTGGGATAAGGTGAAATATCTTGCCCCGGAAGGCATCGACAGCAAAACATTGTGGCATGCAGTCAAACTGCGGAGGATGCTTAATGCCAAAACCATCAAGTTCGGACATTATACATTTCGTTTTACTATTACAGAGCGAATGTTGGCACTATTACACGAATTTGACATGAATTTTGGAGGCAGCCTCGGTACACAAAGTATCATTCCCGAACGCGACAAGAATTTTTATCTCGTCAGTTCAATAATGGAAGAGGCCATTGCTTCGAGTCAGATGGAGGGTGCTTCAACCACTCGAAAGGTGGCAAAAGATATGCTGCGTAAACAGCAAAAACCCAAAAATAGAGGACAGCAGATGATTGCCAACAACTACACAACCATTCATTATGTAGCAGAGCACCGTCAAGATGGTTTTTCTATAGAGAAATTACTTGACATACATAAATTAATAACTACTAATACGTTGGATAATTCTGATGATGAGGGCAGAATACGCACTGATGACGATATTCGGGTGCTGGACGGTATTACTGGTGACATTGCCCATACACCCCCCACGCATACCGAAGTTAACGAATTGCTTTGCATGCTGTGTCAATTTGCCAATGAGGATAGTGCTGACGATTTTATTCACCCAATTGTGAAAGGAATAATTATCCATTTTATGTTAGCATACATTCACCCGTTTATTGATGGTAACGGGCGGACGGCACGCTCGCTTGTTTATTGGTATTTGATAAAAAAAGGCTATTGGTTGACAGAGTATTTGTCTATTTCGCGTATCATTTATCGCAATAAAAAACAATATGAGAAGGCGTTTCTTTATACTGAAAATGACGAGAACGATCTTTCGTATTTTATTCAATTCAACTTGGAGACTATGAAAAAAGCATACGAAGAGTTGAAATCTTATTTGCAGCGAAAAATAAGCGAACGTGATGGAGTTTTGCTATGCAAGGGAATTTCGGGCATCAATGAAAGGCAGGCGCATATATTGAAGATTTTCATGGAAAAGCCCAATACAATCTTTACAACTAAAGAAATAGTAATTCGTTTTGGTGTAACAGCAAAAACGGCACGAACTGATTTACAAGGACTTGTTTCACTTGGTTTTGTAGATGAAATACCTTTAAATAAACGAATTATGAGTTATGTTCGTTCAGAGAATTTCGAAGCCGAGATGAAAAACCAAAGAAAGAATTAAGGAAAACGAAGGGAATTTAAGGGAAATTCCCTTCAATCACTTTTCTGTTCTTTGCTCGAAAAGATCAACTGCTTTGCGTTTTGTGTCTTTTACGACTGTGAAAGAATAAGAAATCAGTTCATATTGTTTATTCAAATCAAGCCACTTGTTCCTGCATTTTGTTTTCGATGGTTAAAGTTTTGTCATCTTATTGCCAGCCGAAAATCGCTTGAAAACAAGAGAATTGCTATTTTTGCAAAAAATTCAACGATGAACATTGCTGCATTGGTTTCGGGGGGCGTTGACAGTTCATTGGTGGTGCCTTTGCTGAAGGAACAAGGCTACGATCCCCATATCTTCTACATCAAGATTGGCATGGAGGGCAAGGAAGACTTGTCGAGTTGCCCATCGGAGGAAGACATTGAAATCACGACCTACATAGCCAAGAAATACGGCTGTAAGTTCGACATCGTTGATTTGCAGCACGAGTATTTCGAGACGGTGGGGAGATATACCATGGACATGGTTCGCAAAGGCTTGACTCCCAATCCCGACGTGATGTGCAACCGCTGGATAAAACTCGGCGCTTTCGAGGAAAAGGAAGGGCACAATTTCGATAAGATTGCCACGGGCCATTATGCGCGTTCGTGGGAAGACGGCAATGGCATATTCTGGCTCGGCACCGCCGAAGACAGTTTCAAGGACCAGACCTATTTCTTAGGCCGTATCACCTATGCCCAATTGAGCAAAGTCATCTTTCCCATTGGCGACATCGCCAAGACGGAAGTGCGCCGTCTGGCGGCCCATTACGGCTTGCCGAGCGCCGAGCGTCACGACAGCCAAGGCATCTGCTTTCTGGGCAAAATCAACTACAACGACTACATCCGTGAATATCTCGGCGAGATGCCAGGCGACATCGTCGAACTGGAAACGGGAAAGATATTAGGCCGTCACAAGGGCTACTGGTTTCACACCATCGGGCAGCGCAAGGGGCTTGGCTTGGGCGGCGGCCCTTGGTTTGTGGTGAAGAAAGACATCCCGAACAATGTCGTATATGTGTCGCAGGGCTATGACCCGATGACACAATACACCAACCTTGTGCCGCTTGCCGATTTGCAGATGATGAACCCCGTCCTTCATCTCACCGAGGGACAGCGTGTGCGTTTCAAGATACGCCATCAGCCCGAGTTCTCGTCGGGCACCTTGCACTTTTCGGCGGAAGGTCCCGATGTTGTGTCGGATGTGGCGCTGTCAGGCGTGGCGCCGGGCCAGTTTTGCGTCATGTATCACGAAACGGAGCCTTACGTCATCGGCAGTGGCGTGATACGCGAACTAATCGTTTAATGTCAATTTGTTGTTATGAGTGATATTTCGGATAGAATCCTTTACGAAGACAACCATCTCATCGTGGTGAACAAACTTCCGTCGGAAATCGTTCAGGCGGACAAGACCGGCGACGTCTGTCTCCTTGACGACGTGAAGGAATACATCAAGGAAAAATACAACAAGCCGGGCAATGTCTATGCCGGACTTGTTCACCGCATCGACCGCCCCGTGAGTGGCGCCGTGATTTTCGCCAAGACCAGCAAAGCCTTGTCGCGCATGACGGTGATGGTCAAGGACCGTGACTTTCAGAAGACTTATCTCGCCATCGTCAAGAACCATCCGCCCAAGGAAGCCGACGTGCTTGAGGATTATCTCGTGAAGAACGAGAAGATGAACAAATCTTTCGTCACCACGCCCGACAACAAGGAGGCGAAATTGGCAAGGCTGAGTTATCGCGTCATCGGTAAATCCGACAATTACTATCTACTTGAAATAGAATTATTTACAGGCCGACATCATCAGATAAGGGCGCAGTTGGCACATATCGGCTGTCCCATAAGAGGCGATCTGAAATACGGGTATCCGCGCTCAAACCGTGACGCTTCCATCTGTCTGCACGCTTACAGGGTGGCGTTTGAGCATCCTGTTCAGAAAACCCATGTCGATGTTGTGGCGCCGTTGCCCGACACCTTGCTGTGGAGTTGTTTCAGAGACGCGCTGGACAATGGCGGCGCCGTTGCCGAACCTTGACGAAACATCTTTTTCGACCTATAAGAAGACAAAAGCCCACCAATTTGGCGGGCTTTTTTATGTTGCTGAGCGTTGTGTCGTCACCAGACGAACACCATGCCGCCGCCAGGAGCGAGATGCACTTTCAGCATGTCGCCCATCACCTGATACGTCTCACTGACATAATCTTGTGCGACCTTGTCGGCATTCGCCCCGTCGTGGTAGAGCACGCCTGATTTGGCGCCCCCTTTCAGCGGCGACAGGTCGATGACGAGGTCACGTTCTTGCCAGTCGGTGATGGCGCCGATGTACCATTTGGCGCCTTTGCGCCTTGCTATGACGATGTATTGGCCCACCTTGCCGTCGAGTACTTTGGTTTCGTCCCAAGTGGTCGGCACGCTTGCGATGAAGCGCGTGCATTCATCTTCTTTCATGTAGTTGCTTGGGCTGTCGCACAGCATGTTGAACGGCGATTCGAAAATCACGTATTCGGCAAGTTGTCTGCAACGTGTGCCTTGGCTCATCGGTTCGGTATAGACGGCCTTGTAATTGCTCTTGATGGCATTGCGCATGGCGCCTTGCGTGAAGTCGAAATAGCCCGCAACCATGCGGATGAAAGGTATCGTCGTCTCGTAAGTCACCATGTCGTGGTCGTCGCACCATTTGTCTTGTTCGAGGCCATAGACGCCTTCCACGTTCAGCACGTTGGGATAGGTGCGGCACATTCCCGTAGGTTTGTAGGCGCCGTGGAAGTCAACGAAGAGATGGTATTTCGCCGCTGTCTCCGCCATGCGGTAATAAAAGTCCACGACCTTCTGGTCGTCGCGGTCCATGAAGTCGACCTTGAAGCCTTTCACGCCCATGTCGGAATAATGCTTGCAGACGCGCTCCATGTCCTTGTCTATCGCGGCATAGCCCGCCCACAGCACGATGCCGACGTTTTTCTCTTTGGCATAGTTGACGATTTTCTGCAAGTCGATGTCGGGGATGACTTGCAATAGGTCGGCTTTCTTGTTCACTGCCCAGCCTTCGTCGAGGATGACGTATTCAATGCCGTATTTGCTGGCGAAGTCGATGTAATACTGGTATGTCGCGGTGTTGATGCCGGCTTTGGAATCGACGCCGTAGATGTTCCACGCGTTCCACCAGTCCCACGCCACCTTGCCGGGTCTGATCCACGAGACGTCGCCGATACGGTTTGGCGAGGCGAGTTTGTAAACGAGGTCGCTGTCGGCCAAGTCGCTGTCTTTTTTCGAAATCTTGATGCAACGCCACGGAAACGCTCTGGTTCCGCTGGTCTTTGCGATGTAGTTTTCGCGTTCCTTGACGACGTATTGTAGGTTGTTGTGACCGCTTTGTTCTTCGGTCTTCGGATAGCCTGCATGGATGGCGGCGAAGCCATTCTTGCCAGTTGCGTTGCGCAGCATCAGGCCGGGGAAGTCTTCAAGATCCGCTTCCGTGATGACGGCTTTCTTGCCATCGCCAAGGTCCACCATGACAGGAAGGAACGCAAGGCGGTTAGGCTCCATCTTCGAGATGGGCGTGACGGTATAGAGGTTTTCAAAGGAAGTGAAAAACTGCTGTTCTACGAAGTCGCCTTCGCCTTTGCGGGCGTTGACGTAAGGGATGGTGACGGTTTTGTCGGAGTCGAAGTTGAAATCCGCCGTCTCTTCCGCTATGGTGATGTCTTTCGGAAATTCCGTCTGGAAACGGTAGGCGACGCCTTCGTCGTAGGCGCGGAAGATGACCTTGTAATTCCCTTTGAAGGTCATGGTCATCTCGTTGTAAACATCGCTTATCTCGTCGCGTTTGTAGAAATTGGCTTTGATGGTTTCGTTGACGGAAGCCGTCTTGACGCGTTTCACCTTGGGATTTTCGCCCAACGTGGTGCCGTCGGCCAGTTTCATGGCAATGGGCGAAGCCGCAAGGACGCTGGTATTGCCTTGTTTCACCGAGTAACTCAGTTGTCTGTCAACGTTCACCGTGATGGTGATGCCTTTGTCCGGCGACTGCAAGGTGTATTGCTTTTGGGCATGAACTCCCGTGACGAGCAGCGTCAGCACCGAGAGTAAAACGATTCTGTATTGCATCATTGATTTGTTTTGTTTTCAAAAGTACGGTTTTCTTCAATATGCGGCATGGCGTCCCGAATATTTCATCGGGCAATGCCGATAGACAGATTCATCGGTTACGATGCCTTAATGCGAAGAAATTGCAGACCAAGACTGGCCAATCAGACGACGATTTCCACCTTGCTGCCGCCCGTCTTTTCTTTGGTGACGATGATCTGCTTGTCGATTTCTTTCAAGGCGGGAACGTGTGAGATGATGCCCACCAGCCTGTCGCCTTGTGTGAGGTCGTTCAAGGATTTTATGACTTGCGGAAGCGAGTTTTCGTCGAGCGAGCCGAAGCCTTCGTCGACGAACATGGTGTCGAGTTTGATGCCGCCGGAACTCGACTGCACTTCGTCGGACAATCCCAATGCCAGCGACAGCGCCGCCTTGAAGGACTCGCCACCCGAAAGCGACTTCACATCACGCGAGGTGCCGTTGTAGTGATCCACAATGTCGAGGTCGAGACCCGACTGCGAGCGGTTGTTGTCCGCCGACTCCTTCCGTTTCAACTCGTATTGTCCGCCTGACATGATCATGAATCTTGTGTTGGCGCGTTGAATGATGCGGTCGAAATAAGCCATCTGCACATAAGTCTCAAGCATGACTTTTTCCTTGCCGCTCAGGCTTCCGTTTGCAGTCCTGTATAGCGCAGACTTCCAACTATATTCGTTTTCAAGTCTTTTGATTTCGTTCGACTTGGTGCTGATGTTATTCAAAGCGGCTTCGTTGTTATTCCAGCGTGCGAAAATGGTCTGCTTCAGTTCGTTTTTCTTGGTTTTGGCTTCATTAAGTTCCGCCAGGCGCGCTTTTTCTTTTTCAATGTCGATGGTGCAGCCGTCTTTAAGTTGTTCTTTCAGCGAGACTAATCCGCCTTGCAGCGTGGAAATCTCGTTCTTGAGGTCGTCGTGTGCTTTTTTCGCTGCTTCAATTTCGTCGGACAAGGCTTTGCTCTTCCTTTTCAGATCTTTGACTGCATTCTCGGCGCTGACTTTGTCCTTGTATTCCAATTCCTTCTTTTCGGCTTCGGCCATTTCCAGTTTCTCTTTCTTCTGAGTCTTGGCCGTGGTGAGGTCGGTCGTCAGTTTTGCGATAGCGTCGTTCACGTCTTTCAGCAGTTTCTCTTCTTGCGGAATGAGGCTGTCCAACTTCAGTTTGCGCTCCACGTTCTTGATTTCAATAGCGATTTTTATTTCCAGTTCGCTGATTGCCTTACGGAGGTTTTCAAGACGCTTGGCGATTTCCAGGGGAACGGCATCAAATGGAACGTTTCCGAGAATCTCCGCAATCTGCACGTCGATGCCGGACTTCTTTTCATCTACTTTGCCCTTGGTTTCCTTACAAATCTCACTACCATTCTTGACCCTTTCACTAAGTTTGTCCGTCTCCGATTTCAAATGTTTCAACTCATTTTCGGAAGGTGCGTTTGCGGCTTTTGTGGCCTTATGAGGATGCGTTGTTGCGCCGCAGACGGGACAAGGAGTGTTGTCTTTCAGTTTCTCAGCGAGGATGCCGGCCTGCTCTTTGAGGAACAAGTCATATTTCACATCATATTCATCCTTGTTGGCTTTATATGCCTCGTTGAGTTTAGTGAAGGCTTCCTGATAACGAGCGAGGTCACTTTTCAGAGAATCGTATTCCTTTATCCCGGTTTGCAATCCATTCAGTTTTGCGATGGTGTCTTTTGCGTTTTGCTTCTCGTTTTCGAGTGTAACTTTTTGAGCGCCAGCATTCTGAAGGCCATTCTGTTCCGCTTTGTAACTTTCTATGAGTTTGATTTTTTCTTCATTAGCCTTGTCATTGTGGTCTTTTTTCTGTTCTAAGTCGAGGATTAGGGTGTCAAGCCGTTTTATCTCGGATCCTATCTCGTCAAGTTTTGCATAGCGCGGCATCTTGGCTTCCAGTTTGGCTGCGGCATCATTAAGCCGGTCTATCTCAGATGTTAGTTTCTGTTTGTCGTCTTTTATTTCTGACAATTTTTTGAGTTCAGGCTCTTTCTCCTTCAAGGTGTTTTCGTAGTCCAGCATCTTTTTTCGGGCTGTTTCGAAAGCCGTAGCCTTCTCGACATTGGTCTTGGCCTCGTCGCATTGCTTCTCGATTGCCGAAATCTCAAGTCCCAGATTTTGGTCCGTTTTTTTGTCGGCAGCCACCAATTCGGTTATTGCCGCGATGACATCCTGCATGGGCGATTCGCCGTTTTTCGCCTTGGCGATTTCCGAAAACAAGATGTCGTTCTCATCGCAGTTGACGCCGTTGATGTATTGTTTCACGCTGCGTTTCGCATCCTCGCATTTGCCGAACAGTGTTCCTGCTTCGGATTTCAGCCTTTCCTGAAGTTGCACATACAAGTCGGTTTTGAATATTTTGCGGAAAATCGCCTGACGTTCTGGAGTTTCGGCGGTGATGAGTTTCATGAAATCGCCTTGGGCAATCATGGCGATTTGGCAGAACTGGCGGCGGTCAACGCCAAGAATCTCCCGTATCTTCTCATCGACGGCGCTTATTCTGGTGAGCGGAGGCTGTCCGGGACAATTAAGTTCTGCCGACGCTTTCTCCTCGGTCATGCCGGAGCCTCTCAGGGCAGGACGCATATAGGAAGGGTTGCGCTTAACAGTGTATGTTTTGCCATTGTATTCGAAACTCAGTTCGACGAAAGTGGGAATGTTCGGGTCGGCATACATCGACCGCAACATGTCGTTGGTGCGGTGTTCTCCTGATGCTTCGCCGAAAAGGGCGAAAGCGATGCCGTCGAAGATGGTGGTTTTTCCTGCGCCTGTGTCGCCGGTAATCAGATAGAGGCCGCTGCGTCCAAGTTTCGTGAAATCGACGGTGGTTTCGCCGGCATAAGGTCCGAAAGCCGACATGGTTAGCGTTAATGGTCTCATGATTGGCCCTCCCAGATGTCTTTTATCAGACTGTCCATATAATTCTTCTGTTCTTCGCTCATCTCTTGTCCGTTTTGCTTTTTGAAAAGTTCCGAGAATAGGCTTATGGGCGTTTTTCGCTCCACGTCTTCGGCAGCGCCTATCGTGGCGACGGTGCGTGTGCGCCGGTTGTCGTAATGCAGTTCCATAAGGTTGTGATAGATGGTGCGGAGTCTCGCGATGGCATCGAGGATATCGTCTTCGTCTGTCAGCGTGATGCGGACGTAGTCGTCGCAATAGGTTGTGCCTTCGTAGAAAGTTTTGGCGATGACTTCATCGTAAGTGCCGCGCAGGTCTTGCCAGTCGTGCTTGAACTTCAATGGCAGCGTTGTGATTTGCTGAGTGCCTTTGGGACCAAGTTCGACGAGGGTGACCGACTTGACGTCGTGCACTTCCGAAAAGGAATACTTCAAAGGCGAGCCGCAATAACGGATACGCGTGCCGTCGCAATTTTGCGGCCTGTGCAGATGTCCCAAGGCGACGTAATCGAAGGCATTAAAGACGGAAGCATCGACGTTGTCGAGTCCGCCGACAAAGGACTCCTCCGAATCGCTGTGCTCCGCGCCAGTGACGAATTGGTGGGCGATTATCACGTTTCGACGGTTTTGGTCAACGTCCATCGCGTCAACGGCAACTCTGGCGGCGTCGGTGTAGGTGACGATGTCGGCTTCCTGAAAACAGTGACGCACCGTGGCGGGCTTGACGAAAGGAAACATGTAGAAAGCCACGTCGCCATATTCGTCGTGAAGCACAACGGGACTGACATTGCCGTTATAGACCGGAGCGAGATGGATGCCGCTTTTGTCCATGATGCGCGAGCCGAACGAAATCCGTTCAGCGGAATCGTGATTGCCGCTGATGACCATGACCTGGAGATTGCGTTCCGACAAGCGGAATAGAAAATCGTCGAACAGTTGAACGGCTTCTGCCGCTGGCACAGTCTTGTCGTAAACGTCGCCGGCGATGATGACAGCATCAGGCTTCTCATCATCGACGATTTTGAGGATTTCCTTTAACACGAATTGCTGATCCTCAAGCATGGAATACTCGTTGATGCGTTTGCCAAGATGAAGGTCGGAGAGATGGATGAGTTTCATAATGCGAGAAGCGTTTCTGGATGTTGCGGCACACGATTGTTTATTATGCAAAAATAGGCAATATGTCCCTAAAAAGCCAGTCAAGAGGGTAAAAATCACTACTGAAAAAGACGTTTATCCGACACATCGCTGTATTCAAAGATAATGATAGAAGAACGATTTCAATCGTGCTATCCGAAAATGGCTTATCTTTGGAGTCTATAACAAACAACAAACATGAAAACCCTATTCCGTGCTGGCTTGATCTACGATGGATCTGCTTCTGAACCGTTTATCGGTGATGTCCTCATCGAGGATGACCTTATTGTTGACGTGGCGCCACAAATTGTCTGCGATGACGCCCAGGTTGTTGACATCAGCGGCCTTTCCATCGCTCCTGGCTTTTTCGACGCCCATTCGCACAACGACTGGTTTGCCATTCACCAGAATCCAATCAACTATTTCGAGCCATTTATCAGGCAGGGAATCACATCTTTTGTCACCGGCAACTGCGGCTTGTCTGCCGTGGGCTTCGAGAAGGACACTCCGAATCTTGACAAAATCGGAGGCGGTCTGTTTGGCTACCGAGGACAGACTACCGGAAACTATCCCAGTCCCAAGTCCTTTTTCGATGCGATAGACCGCAACACGCCTTGCAACATTGCACTTCTGATAGGACATTGCTCGGCACGTGCCAGCGTTACGGGATACGATAACGTTTTATTGGACGAAAGCCAGATGAAACGGATGCTGGCCATCATGGAACAAGGATTGCAGGAAGGCGCTTGCGGACTGTCGTTGGGACTGATGTACAACCCTGGAATCTTCGCTCCTAAGGAGGAACTTCGGGAAGTCGCCAAACTTTGCGAAAAATACGACCGCCCCATGACTGTGCATCCACGAGCCGAGTCCAAGGTGTCGATGGACTATCCTTTGATTGGACGGTCGCACATCCTCAGAGCCCTTGACGAACTTGTCGAGGTGTGCAGCGGACTTAAAATGAAATTCGAGTATAGCCACGCCATCTTCGTGGGACGCAACACTTTCGGTGACAAAGACAAGTTTCACAGCATTCTCGCCGAGATGCGTAAGAATGGCGTTGACGCCATGTTCGACATCTACAACGAAACGCTCGGCGTGAGCGTCATCACCGTGGTGATGCCGACTTGGTTTCAGGGATTGCCGATGGAAAAACGTCACACATGGTGGAACCGCTTAAAACTTTCGGTGCTTTGCAAAGCCACCACGACGTTGTTGGGTCTCTATTGGAGCGACATCATCGTTGCTTACGTAGGCGAAGGAAACGAGAAATGGGAAGGGAAAAGCATAGCCCAATGCGCCAAGGAGATGGGCAAGAGTTGCGTTGACGCCTATCTGGACATCTGCGAGATGAGCGACTGGAAAGGGCGCATCAACATGGGACCTTACACCACTCCCGACATCATCGCATGGCAATCGCGACAGGACAACTGTCTCTACATGACCGACGCTTGGGTGGAAGATCACGGCGTGCAGAATCCGGCAATTTACGACTGCTTCCCGAAGTTCCTTCGCAGTTCGCTTTTAGGCATAGGCGACACCATGCCAAAAACCATTCGCAAGATGAGCGGCGCTGTTGCTGACAGATTTTCGATAAAAGACAGAGGATATATCCGGAAAGGTTATTTCGCCGATTTGACAGTCTTTGATGAAACGGCACTGAAATCGGCCACTCCCGACCAGTCACGCTCATTCGGAATCGAAAAAGTGTGGATCAACGGCGTCAATGTGCTTGACGGCGGACAACTTGATACCGAAGCGGTGAAGACAAGCGGCAGAGCGCTAAGAAGTTGAACGTGTCGCCCACCATCAGAATAGGATATTACCATTCCCCTTGCGGAATACTTGTGCTTGGCGCCTTCGATGGCAGACTTTGTCTGTGCGATTGGGAAAATGGCAAGCACCGCGACCTTGTGGGCCGTAAGATTCAGCAAGGATTAAAGGCACATTTCGAAGAAGGAAAAAACGAAATGTTGGCGAAGGCCGAAAGGCAACTTGACGAATATTTCGCAAAAAAACGCACCACATTCGACCTTCCGCTTCTGTTTGTCGGAACGGAATTTCAGAAGACAGTCTGGAACGCCCTTCTGACGATACCTTACGGAAAGACAATATCTTACGGCGATTTGGCGAAGCAAATCGGAATGCCGACAGCCGTCCGCGCCGTCGCTAATGCAAACAGCATGAACGCCCTTTCGATAATCGCTCCTTGCCACCGCGTCATCGGCAGCAACCACACGCTGACCGGATATGCTGGCGGACTTGCTGCAAAACAGATGCTTCTTGAACTGGAATCCGGACAAGATACGCTTAAAGTAAGATAAGCAACTGATTTTCAGTAAAGTATTATTACAAAATACAGAAACGTTTGTTTTTGAACGACATCGAGCCATGAAGGAAGGAATTTCGGATTCGGACAGCCGATGGAAGGCCGTCTTTTTGATGATTTGTCCTATTTTTGTGCCATAAATACAACACCATGTCCGTCATCCAAAATATGGCCTTGCACTTCGTGGGCAACAAACTCGCCGAAGAAGGTCTCGTCTGCTCCAAAGGTCTTTTGTCCACCGACAACGATATCCGCAACATCCTGCACGACTATTTCATACAAGTGTTTCTTTCCGAAGAACAGTTTTGCTTTACGCACGAAAACGGCTTGAAATACAACGAAGTGTATGACATCGTTTCGGAAATCTTTGACGATACCGACAGTCTGTACATCAATTCCGTGAAGTTGGCGAAACATCTTTACGAAACCAGCGACCATCCTAAAATCAAGGCGGGAGAGTTTTACGTGGTGCATTTCACCGATTGCGACTTTCATGGGCAGCATTGCGACGCCATCGGACTTTTCAAATCGGAAAACAAGGATACTTTTCTCCGCGTGTGGAGTTCGGAAAACGGCTTGAATCTGGCTCCCGAAAAGGGCATAAATACAAATAAACTCGACAAAGGTTGCCTTATCTACAACACGGAGCGCGATAACGGTTACATCGTCACTGTCGTTGACAACACCAACCGCAGCGAAGCCCAATACTGGATTGACGGCTTTTTGAACATCATCCAGAAACAGGACGAATACTTCAACACGCACACCATGCTGTCGATGACGAAAAGGTTCGTCACCAAAGAGTTGCCGCAGAAGTTCGAAGTGTCGAAAGCCGACCAGGCCGACATGCTCAACCGCTCTGTCGCTTATTTCAAAGGAAAGGATCACTTCGACATGGACGAGTTTTCCAAGGAAGTCATCGAACAGCCCGCCGTCATCGAGAGTTTCCATAGTTTCAGAAACACTTTCGAAGAACACGAAGACATCTCGCTTTCCGACCATTTCGACATCAACGACTCGGCGGTCAAGAAGCAGACGCGCGCGTTCCGAAGTGTCATCAAACTCGACAAGAACTTCCACATCTACGTCCATGGCAACCGCAACCTAATAGAACAGGGCGAAGACGACAAGGGCAAGTATTACAAAGTCTATTACAAACAGGAATCGTGATGAAAACCGCCCCTTGCTCCGAAGCCGACATCCGAAACATCATCGACATCTGTGAAGAAGTCTGGCAGGCGCTGCCCGACAAGACTTTGCTGCGCCACAACACGCCTGAGATGCTGGCTTCGTGCGTCAAGGAACCCAACGTCACGCTCGGCGTGTGGGACGACGGTCAACTTGTGGCTTTGGGCGTGCTGTATGTCCCGCAATGCGATGAAGAAGACGTCGCGAACGAACTCGGACTCGCCGGATGGCATAAAGCCGCCAACCAGAAATTGTTTGTCGTGAAAGAACAGTACAGGGGACAAGGCCTTCAGCGCCATCTGATAATCCGCCTTGAGCAGATTGCCAGACAAAAAGGCTTCGACTTGCTTTGCACCACTTGTGCGCCAAACAACAGTCATAGCATTGGCAACTTCGAAAAAGAAGGCTACCGCTTTGCCAAAACCGAAATAAAATACGGCGGTCTCGCCCGGAATCTGTACTACAAATTCATCTGAACGACAGCAGATTTCATCAGATTAAGCCGTTTTTCTCTCTTTTTTGGAATTATTGCAACTAACTGGATATTAATAATATATCCGTTATTAAACGTTTACTTTCGACTATAAACGGATAATCAGCGACTTAGTCTTGACAGCCGCTGTTACTTTGCATCGTCAAACCAAACGAATGGTGATGACAGATTGAATTGCAAACTTTAAAAACATCCGTAAAATGAATACAATGATGAATTCGGTCCAACTTATTGGCCGCCCAGGGAATGAACCCGAAGTGAAGACATTTGACAACAACCGCGTTGTGGCGCGTTTCGACATGGCCGTGAACGTGAAACGTAACAAGAAAGCGCAATGGTTTAGAATTGTGGCTTGGGACAAGACTGCGGAACGCGTTGCGTGCTGCATCAAGAAAGGCATGCAAATCGCCATCGATGGCACCCTGCTTAACGACAACTGGACTGATGCCGCCGGCGTGCGCAGAAACATGACGGAAATCAGACTGAACAACTTCCTTCTTGTAGATTGGAATGACAACAAAAACTTAGCGTAAACTACACACATAATTATTTAACCCACAAACACTTAGAATCATGAGTACAATGAGAAATTCGGTCCAACTTATCGGCCGCCCGGGCAATGACCCAGAATTGAAGAAATTTGAAAACAATCGCGTTGTCATGCATTTCAGCCTTGCTGTGAACGACAGTTATCTGGATGCCAACAAGAAACGCGTGGAAAACACACAATGGTTCCCAATCGTGGCTTGGGACAAACTGGCCGAAAACATGGCCAACATGATCAAGAAAGGCAAACAAGTTGCGATAGAAGGTTCCTTGCGCAACCGCGACTGGACCGATAACGATGGCGTCAGGCATTTCGTCACCGAAGTCTATGCCAGCAACTTCTTTCTGATAGAACGGACCCAAAACTAAAATTCACGAACCGATTAGATTCGGTTGAAAGCCATGGCGTGCCATGGCTTTTTTTGTGCCTTGACGGAAACGCATCATCACACGATTCATGAAATGTATATCGACATGAATATCCGGCAGACCGCAGCGTTAGCAACAAATTGAACCTGACAAGTTTATTCTGTCGCTGTCATGTTAAAGGACAATTGTTTATCTTTGCACATTCACCACATAATCGTTGGCCATGACACCGAGATACGACACTTGCTTTTTTGAACGATACGCCATGATATCGCTCAAGACTTTGCTTGGCGACAAGTTTTCCCATCTTGTCAACAACGACCGTCCCGACCTGCAGGACAACATCAACAGCATTGGAATCGAGGTCACGCGTGCCATACGTGAGGACAAGAACGTCGCCAACGCGCTCATCAACGAAATGGCGGGCATGAATGTCAAGGAAGTGGATGAAACCGAAATGAACGAAATCAACCGTTCGGGCTACGCCTATGGTCTCGGTTCGGGCAAACTGATGGGCAAAAAGGAGTACGACTACTGGGCTTTGGCACTACCGATGAAACGCATTCTGAAGAGCAAAGTCGAAAAGGTCAGCAACGGCTTCTATGGCGATTTTCGCGAATTCGACCTTTATGTTTTCACGAAGGAAAACCTTGAAGACAATGAAATCGAAGAAGCCATCGACTATATGAAACGGATTCAAAACAAGTTCAAGACGCATTACGACAACCTTTTCATTTCACAAATCCAGTCGATGTTTGTCTGCGACCTGAACCTGTTATCCTATGACAAAATCCAGATTGACGATGTCTTAAGACAATCGTTCTATAAAAACGCTATCGGTATCTTTTGATTCCGAATCCCTTAATGTTAGGTTGTTTCAGCGCACCACGAGAGTAGCGTGGCGTCTTTCCGGCGTGATGGCTTCTACAAGATAAGCGCCGCTTTTCACGGTATTGTAAAGGCCTTCAAGCGATAGGCGCTGTTCGCCCGCAGCCAGACCTGAAAACTGTTGTTCCCATACGAGGGAGCCTGTCACCGAATAGGCTCTGAGGACGACGTCGCCTGACTGTTGCAATGTCAAGTTTGCCTGACTTGTGGACGCGATGGGATTGGTCGAAATGACCAGTTTTCGGTCGGCCAAAAAGCCTTCGCCCACGCTGGACGCATCGTATTCGTAGGCGCCCATGTCGATGGCGCAGTTTGACACACGCTGGTTGCCGTCGAGGTCTGTCCCCGACAATACGGATTCGTCTATATCTGGCGAGCCGGAGTCACGGCAAGGACTTCTATAGAGGAGGCGGAAATCACGGTTTTCAGGGTCCACAAGCAAAGGATCAGAGTCCAGCATGTTGACGTAATCGCCCAGGAACATAGGGTTATGAATGCCCTCGGCACCATATTGAAGCACGCTGTTGAAGAAGTTGGGCAGTGATTCCACCGACCAAATCCACACCTGCGAGCCGTCGATGATTGTAGTGCTGTCGGCCCAATGGTTGCCCCATATTATGCAGTTTGTGAATTTCGGCCTGCTGTCGCCAAAAAACATGACAGCACCGCCGCCAGCGCCGATACACTGATTGTCCACCATGGTCACGTTGTCAATTTCGGGCGAGGAAGTGCCAAAATGGATGGCGCCGCCATAATGCAAGGCGCTGTTACCGGTCAGCAACAGGTTGGAAGCCAGCACATCCTTGTCGTTGCAGCGCAGGAACGAGATGCCGCCGCCGTTGCAGGCGAGGTTATCTTCGAATATCGATTTGTCGAGTTTTACTGAGCAATTGTCAAAACAGACGCCGCCGCCGCAACAACTCTCGCAATGGTTGCCGTGAAACTTCATGCCGCTCATCTCGACTTCGCAGGCGAGAAAGAACATGCCGCCGCCATACATGTAAATGTTGCCGTCATTGTTATATCCAAGATTGTCAGCGACTTCGCAGTCGAGGATAATCAGGGATGCATTTTCGGCATACAAGGCGCCACCACTTTCACGGGTAAAGTTGCAGTGAAAGACACAATTCGCAATGTCGGCATTGGAATTGAAGATGCGCACCGCACCGCCTTTGTATGCTGTCCCGAAAGATGCTTTTCCGAACGAAAACTTGCAGTATTTCAACTCGACAGGCTCTGTCATCATGTTGAACGTAAGTCCGTTCCAGCCTCCACGCGGCGCATCGTACAGGTAAAAGTTAGTCGTGTCGAGCACCGTGAAAACTATGCTGTCGTCCTCGGTTCCGACTGCCTTGAAACTCGCTTCGGTTGCCGTGATGCCATAGAATCCTCTGAAAACCACAGCGGTACCAGGCTCGACGACAAGGCTGCCGTCAACCACGACATCGCCGACCACGAAGACAGTATCCGAATTCCATGTGCCGGTCTGAAGCCCCGACACTTCTATGTTCTGAGCCCTTGTGACATAAGGAAGGAAAAGCAACAATAACAAGAATGTTTTTTTCATTTCAGGATGTTTTGAATGCAAAGATATGCATTTTCGTGAAATCGGGCATAATCGTGTTAATACGCTGTGCAGAAGCAAATAAGCCATAAATGCTGATTGTATGCAAGTATTTCTTATTTTTGCCGCATATATACAAATCATGTCAACTCCATTATTAGGTACGATTATCAAGACGGCGGCGGAAATAAAGAACGTTCCTGTCGAGATAAAGCAAAGGAATATCAACCCCTTAAAAGCCCAAACGAAAGAATTGCGCAAACTCTTGCGCAAAGCGCGGTCCACGGCTTTCGGCGAATGTTATCACTTTGACGAGATTCTTGAAGCGGACGATATCATGGCTGCTTTCAGGGAAAACGTTCCTGTCTTCGACTACAACAGCATGCACGATCAATGGTGGTACAGGGCTCAAGAAGGGGAGAGTGATGTGGCATGGCCTGGAAAGATCAAGTATTTCGCTTTGAGTTCCGGAACATCGGAATCGGCGAGCAAATATATCCCTATCACAAAGGAAATCAATTCGAAAATCACGAAAGCCAGCATCAGGCAACTGGTGTCGGCCGTGCGTTACGATTTTCGGGTGGAGTTTTACAATAAGGGCATCCTTATGATTGGCGGCAGCACCGATTTGCAGTATTGTCGTCAAGGCAGTTATTTTGCCGGTGACTTGTCGGGAATCTCCGCAAGCCGCATTCCAAAGTGGTTCGAGTTTTTCTACAAACCCGGCAGACGCATTTCGCAAATCAAGAACTGGACTGAGAAAATCGACGAGATGGTGAAGATGGCCCCGACTTGGGACATCGGCGTCATTGTGGGCGTGCCGGCATGGGTGCAGATCCTTTTGGAACGCATCGTGGAGGAATATCATCTGAATAACATCCACGAACTCTGGCCAAACCTGACCATTTATGTCCATAGCGGCGTGTCATTCTCGCCTTATGAAAAGAGTTTCGAGAAACTGTTCGGCAAAGAAGTCATCTTCGTTGAAAGTTATCTGGCTTCGGAAGGCTATATCGCCTATCAGGTCGACCTCAAGAAGCGCGTTATGCAACTTCTGGTCGATAACGGCATCTATTTCGAGTTTGTCCCGTTCAACGAGAAGAACTTCGACCTCGAGGGTAATATTGTGAAAAATCCCGTCACCTTGACCCTCAACGAGATAGAGGAAGATACCGAATATGCTTTATTGCTTTCCACTTGTGCAGGAACTTGGCGTTACCTCATCGGCGACACTTTGAAATTCCTCAACAAGGAACGTTGTGAAATTGCCATCACGGGACGCACGAAGCAATTTCTCAGCATCACGGGCGAGCACCTGTCGCAAGACAACATCACGCGTGCCGTCGAAATGCTTGCAGAAGACACCGGAGTGGAGATTTGCGAGTTCACCGTGGCAGGCATACGTCACGGCTCGATGTACGCCCATCATTGGTATTTGGGCACCAACCAACAGATAGACCCTCAGTATGCCATAAAGAAACTGGACGAGTATCTGTGCCAACTCAACGACGACTATGCCGTGGAACGTACAGAAGCCATCAAGGAACTTTTCATTGATATCCTTCCCACTCATGTGTTCTATGATTTCATGGAGCAGAAAATCGGCAAATGGGGTGGCGCGACAAAATTTCCTCGCGTCATGAAAGGTGACCGACTTACAATGTGGGAGAACTATCTCAAAGATTTGAAATAATGCGATTCATACTGGAAGCCGTTTTATTAGGCGTCACGTTATCCTTGGTGTTTGGATTCGGACCCGCCTTCATCACCCTTGTGCAAACCAGCATACACCGTGGTTTCAAGTCGTCGGCATTCTTTGTCCTTGGCACTAATCTTAACGATGTCTTCATCGTCGCGTTGTGCGTGCTGACTTCCATACAGTTCGTGCTGGACGGTGATGCCGAAATGATGTATTTCAGTTTCGGTGCCGGCATCATACTTATTCTCTTCGGCATTTTCACGTATATCAGAAAAGTCAAGGAGAAACCTGTTGAGCAACCCGCCAACGACTCCAACGAAGTTGAGCGCATCGATATGAATGGCGATGGCGTCATCGACGAAAAAGACGACACGCCACACTGGTACACTTTCATCGGGAAAGGCTTTGTGCTGAACCTCTTGAATCCTTTCATGTGGCTGTTTTGGCTCAGTATGGTGGCCTTAGTTGCTGGCAACAACCACGGCAACAAACTCAGGACGCTGACTTTCTTTGCCATCACCATCGGAACCGGTTTTGTGCTTGATTTGGGGAAAGCGTGGTGCGCCGCATTGCTGAAACATACTTTCACCGCAAAGAGCATCAAGGTGATGAACAAAATCGCCGGTGCAGCGCTGATCTGTTTCGGCATCTATTTCATCGTGAAGGGTATCACTGTATTGGCATAAACAATAAAAGCATAAGGTCTATGGAAATTAAAAAATCCAACTTCAATTGGTGGGCTTTTCTGCTGAACGGAATTATCGCCATCATTTATGGCGTGCTCACTTTCACGGCGCCTGCCGATGTCATGGTGACCATCATCACCATTTCCGGCATTGTCGTCATTGTCACCGGGTTGATTTGTCTTCTTATCGCTTTCAGGCGCAAGAAGAACATGCTGCCTTATGGCCTGCTTCTTTTTGAATCCATTCTGCTGATTGCGCTCGGCGCGGTGGCGATAATCTGGTCGAGCGGGACCATCAAGGTGCTCGGCATCATCATCGGCCTCTGGGCTTTGAGCATTGGCGCTTTCCAATTGTTCACAATACTGAATCTCAAAGGCTTGTATAATAAAGGGTTCTACATCCTCAGCGCAATCCTGAGCATTGGATTCGGAGTCCTGCTTGTCTTCAAGCCTTTCGAGTCGGCGCAAGTTGTCACGGTTCTTTCCGGCATCCTCGCCCTGACTTTCGGTCTTATCATGATTATGTTTGCCATGAATGTCAGACGCCTCGAAAAAGCCGTTGATAAGGCCATGAATCAGACCACCGTCGATGGCAATGCGGAGGTGATGGACTCGAAAACAGAAAGTTGAAAGGTAGCACTACACTGAGGTAGCGTTTTTTTTCGGGCTTTTCTTGAAAATGGATTATCGGCAACTGGTCACGTTGCTTTCTAAGCGTTATGCTTATTGGTCTTCCAGTTCTTCCTTGAACTTGATGTCTTTCACGTTCAGTTGCAGCGTCGTCTTGCCTTGCCAGAAGTTGTATTCCAGATGATAGCACAAACTGAAAGGCTCTCCCTTATGGATGCGGTCGTATAAATCGCCTTTTTGGAAAGCGATGCCCGAAAATGGCGGCGTGTCGTTGTCGCCGACTTGCCTTACGGTAAGTTTGAGATGCTTATGAGCCCCGACGGGATGGGAGGAGCCGGCATCGATGACGTTTTCAGTCCAGAACACAGGTGCCATGTTGCCAGGTCCGAAAGGCGCAAACTGGTTCAGGACGCGCATGAACTTGTCGGTGATGTCCTTGAAGTTGATTTTCAAGTCCACGTCGAGTTCCGGGACAAGGCCATCTTCGGCGAGGTTCTCGCGGACATATTCTTCGAAACGTTCTTGAAACTTCTTGATGTTCTCGGGCTTCAGCGAAAGTCCTGCGGCATATTTGTGTCCTCCGAAATGTTCCAGCAAGTCGGAACAATGGTCGATGGCGTCGTAGATGTCGAAATTCTTGATAGACCGTGCCGAACCGGTAATGAGGTCGTTGGCTCGGGTGAGCACGATGGTCGGCCTGTAATAGTAGTCGGTAAGGCGCGATGCCACGATGCCGATAACGCCTTTATGCCAATGTTCGTTGAAGATCACTGTGCTGTGGGCGTTTCTCAGTTTTTCGTTGCTGCTTATCATGGTCAGCGCCTCCTCGGTGATTCTGTTGTCGAACTCGCGGCGAGTGTCGTTGAGTTCGTTGATGTTGGCGGCCAGTTTTTCGGCATGTTCCTTTTTGTCGGCGACGAGAAGACGCACGGAGTCGGAAGCCTTGTCGATGCGGCCTGCGGCATTGATGCGTGGCCCGATGAGAAACACCAAATCGCTGATTGTCAGTTCTCTGATGTAATATTTATCATCAAGAACAACATCCGATTGTTCGGCTTGATCCTGATTGATTTCACGTGGTCCGATGTGAGCCTGATGCAGGATGGCCTCGATGCCGGGACGTGGCTTGGTGTTGAGCAGTTTCAAACCATAATAGGCCAAAACGCGGTTCTCGCCCGTTATCGGGACGATGTCGGCGGCAATGCTGACCACAAGCAGGTCGAGCAATTCATAGACTTCCTCGATGGGGAGTTTGCGGCGCATTGACAACGCGGTGACGAGTTTGAAACCCACGCCGCAACCGGACAGTTCCTTGTAGGGATACTCGCAGTCAGGACGTTTGGGATCCAGAACGGCGACAGCGTTGGGAATCTCGTCTCCGGCACGGTGATGGTCGCAGATGATGAAATCCACACCATGCTCGTTGGCATAGTCGATTCTTTCCACAGCCTTGATGCCGCAGTCAAGCGCGATGACCAGAGTGTAGCCGTTTTCAGCGGCATAGTCTATGCCCTTGAACGAAATACCGTATCCTTCATCGTAACGATCCGGAATATAGAACTCGATCTTCTTTTTCTTGAAAAAACGCTTCAGGTAATTGTAAACCACAGCGACTGCCGTCGTGCCGTCAACGTCGTAATCTCCGTAAATCAGCACCTTCTCGTTGTCATCAATGGCACGCTCGATTCTGTCAACGGCTTTATCCATGTCCTTCATCAAGAATGGGTCGTGAAGTTGGTCCAGCATGGGACGGAAAAACACCTTGGCTTCGTCGAAGTTCGTGATGTCGCGTTGGACTAACAAAGTGGCGAGATTCTCGTCAATATTGAGAATCTTTCCGAGTTCAGCAACACATTGCTTGTCAAACGATTCATTTAGAATCCACCTTGTTTCCATCGCCTAATTTTGAATTTGTAAAAATAATCAATATTCTTTTTCAAAATCAAATTTCCGTAGTTTAAAAACGTAATAATTGTATCTAATTGATTACAAATATTTTATAAGATAACACCTTTTATCTATTCTACATAAAGCCGATTTGATCGGACCTGGATGACACATCATATTTTCTCGAAAAAAAGATGCTGCTTTATTTGCAAGCGTTTCATTTTTTTCATAATCTTGCAATTTCATTTGTCGCAAAATCATCCAAGTTGAAAAATATAAGAACAGCCTTAATATCAGTTTTTTACAAAAACGGTATCGACACTATTGTAAAACTTCTCAGGCAGCATGATGTACAGATTTATGCTACCGGCGGAACATACGATTTTATCAAGGCGATAGACGGGACTGTGAAGACCGTCGAATCGTTGACAGGTTATCCTTCCATTCTTGGCGGACGTGTCAAGACGTTGCATCCCAAAGTGTTCGGCGGAATATTGGGGCGTACCGCTCTTGAAGAAGACCAGAAGGACATGGAACAGTACGAGATTCCTTCCTTCGACCTTGTGATTGTTGACCTTTATCCGTTTAAGGAAACTGTCGCTTCCACGGACGACGAAAGTGAGATCATAGAGAAGATTGACATCGGCGGTATCTCATTGATTCGCGCCGGCGCGAAAAACTACAACGATGTGCTGATTGTCCCTTCGATGGCTCACTATGCCGAGTTGGCGGAACTGCTTGAAAAACAGCATTGCGCCACATCGATTGAAGACAGACGGCGTTTCGCGGCTTATGCGTTTGCCGTGAGTTCGGAATACGACGGCGACATCTACAATTGGTTTACGAAAGACGATGGAAGCCGTTCGTTGCGGATTGCCGAAGATGAAGGCTCCGTCTTGCGTTACGGCGAGAACCCGCATCAGAAAGGCGTGTTTTACGGTGACCTGGAAGCGATGTTCGAAAAATTGCACGGCAAGGAACTGTCGTACAACAACTTGCTTGACTTGGATGCTGGTTTGAACCTTATCCGTGAGTTCGACGAGCCTGCATTCGCCATTCTGAAACACAACAACCCGTGCGGCACGGCCTGCCGCGGCACCGTCGCCGAATCGTATGCCGCCGCACTCGCTGGCGATCCGGTTTCTGCCTATGGCGGCGTGCTGGTGTGCAACCGTCCTATCGACATGGCTGCCGCCGAAGACATCAACAAACTTTTCATCGAAGTCATCGTGGCACCCGAATACAAGGAAGGCGTGCTCGACCTGCTGTTCTCGAAAAAGAACAGAGTCATCCTTCGCCTCCGCAACGAAAGCGTTCGTCCGACGACCGTCAGAACCGCGCTGAACGGCTATCTGGTGCAGGACCGCGACCTTCACACGGAAAGCATCGCCGATTTCAAAGTCATCACGGCAACGGCGCCCAGTGACGACGAAATGGCAGACATGATTTTTGCGAACAAGATTGTGAAGCACAGCCGTTCCAACGCCATCGTTTTGGCAAAAGGGAAACAACTGTATGCTTCCGGCATCGGACAGACTTCGCGCGTGGATGCGTTGGAACAAGCCATCGAGAAGGCGCACCGTTTCGGTTTCGACCTTCATGGCGCCGTGCTCGCATCCGATGCGTTCTTCCCCTTCAAGGATTGCGTTGAACTCGCCCACAAGGCAGGCATCACCGCCATCGTCCAGCCTGGCGGTTCGGTAAGAGACCAGGAATCCATCGACTGCTGCAATGAGAACAAAATCAGCATGGTTTTTACAGGTTACAGACATTTCAAACATTAACAGAAAAACTCAACATCAAAAGATATGGGAGCATTTTCATTTCTGAACAAGGAAATCGCTATTGACCTTGGTACGGCCAATACGATTATCATATACAACGACAAGGTCGTCGTTGACGAACCTTCCATCGTCGCCGTGGAGCGCGACTCGAAGAAAATCATCGCCGTAGGCAAACGCGCCATGATGATGCATGGCAAGACCCACGAAAACATCAAGACCATACGTCCTCTGCGTGACGGTGTCATCGCCGACTTTCAGGCTGCCGAATACATGATGCGCGAGATGATCAAGATGATCAACTTCAAGAACACGCTGTTTCCGCCGTCCCTGAAGATGGTCATCTGCATTCCTTCGGGCATCACCGAAGTCGAGGAACGCGCCGTGAAGGATTCCGCCGAACAGGCTGGAGCCAAGGAAGTGAGGCTGATACACGAGCCTATGGCAGCCGCCATCGGTATCGGAATTGACGTTCTCGAACCCACAGGCAACATGATCATTGACATCGGAGGCGGCACCTCTGAAATCGCCGTTATTGCCCTTGGCGGTATCGTCAACAACAAATCCATACGCATCGCAGGTGACGACTTCAATGCCGACATCGAGGAATACATGCGCAAACAGCATAACATCATCGTCGGAGAACGTTCTTCGGAAAGAATAAAGATCGAGGTTGGCGCCGCCATTCCCGAACTTGACAATCCGCCGGATGATTTCGCCGTGCAAGGACGCGACATGCTGACTGGCATTCCGAAGGAAATCAAGGTGAACTACGCCGAGATCGCCCATTGCCTTGACAAGAGCATCGTGAAGATTGAGACCGCTGTGCTCAACGCATTGGAAAACACGCCTCCGGAACTGGCCGCTGACATCTTCCGTACCGGCATCTACCTGACGGGTGGCGGAGCCCTTTTGCGTGGCCTCGACAAGCGTCTTGCCGCAAAGACAAAATTGCCGATTCACGTGGCCGACGACCCGCTTCGCGCCGTCGCTCGCGGTACTGGCATCGCCCTCAAGAACTTCGACCGCTTCACATTCCTCATCAAGTGATGAGCAGGGTAGTGGCGACTTGTCGCATCATAATGTAAAACGCTTTCGGCATGTATAACCTGATCCGTTTTATACAAAAGCATAACTTCATCTTACTCTTCCTGTTGCTGGAAGTCGTGTGTATGGTGTTGCTCATGACAAGTCAGGGTTTCCATAAGCAAATCATTGTAAATCAGACTAATGATGTTGTTGGAAAACTTTATGAGACCGGCAGCAACGTCAGCGAATACTTCCACCTCAGAAGCATAAACCGTAAACTGGCTGACGAAAACGCCATGCTGCGCCAGCAACTCGCCGTGTCCATCGACACCAGCAGCACGGGTTGCGTGCTGAGCAACGAAGCAGATCACGACACCCTCTATAGGTACATTTCCGCCAGAGTCGTCAACAACAGCATTAACCAGGTCAACAACTACATCACCATCAACAAGGGCAGAATGGATGGCATCAAGAAAGACATGGGCGTAATATCCTCCGACGGCATTGTCGGCGTGGTCTCCGATGTGAGTTCCCATTACGCCACCGTCCTCAGCCTGCTTCACAGTTATTCCGTGACCAGTGTGCGGTTCAAGAACAACCAGCATCTGGCCAATCTGAAATGGGGAACCAACAACTTCCGCTACGGCACCATAGAAGACATCCCCACGCACATTCTTCTCAAGACTGGCGACACTGTTGTCACAAGTTGTTATTCGTACATCTTCCCCGAAGACCTTATGGTGGGTACCATACAGAAGGTTATCGTGTCGCCCACAGGCGACTTGAACAAGGCCAAAATCAAATTCGCCACCAACTTCTCAACGCTGAGGCAGGTTTTTGTCATCGAAAACAAAGCCCGACCGGAACTCGATTCACTGACGCAAAGGCTTCCCGACATATGAACAAGACTTTGGCAAACATAATCCGTTTCGTAGCGTTGGTGCTGGTTCAAGTCCTTGTGATAAACCACATCAGACTGGGAGGCTATGTGCAACCTTACGTGTACATTCTCTTTGTCATGCTGCTGCCGTTCAACATTCCCAAAACGCAACTTCTGCTGTTGGGATTTGCCACAGGCTTTGTCATCGACCTCTTCATGGGAACGCCCGGATTGCATGCCGGCGCCACTACCTTTATCGCATTTTGTAGGCCAAGCATCATAAAACTGGTTTCAGGGAGCCAGAAGTTCGAAAACATTCAATACCCTAACCTTAACCAAATCAATGGATTATGGTTTCTTAGATACACGTCCAGCATGGTAATAGTCCATCATCTGACCTTGTTTCTGCTCGAGACCTTCAGTTTCAGACTTTTAGGACAAACCCTGCTTCGTACCCTTCTTAGCGCTCCGGTTTCCATATTTCTCATTATGCTCATGCTTTACTTTTTCAAATCCGGAAAACAGAAAGACTAATCAATAACAATTCAAATTCCATTCAAATGAAAAGAAATTTAATATTGCTTTTGGCTCTTGCCATGGCTTTTGCTTCCTGCCAAAGGAAACCGAAAGAATTCAAGGTAAATGTCAGCCTCACCAATGCTGACCAAACCATGATTTATCTTCAGAAATATGCCGATAAGGATTTTGTCGTCATCGACTCCGCCACTATCGTTGAAGGCGCTGCCACACTGACGGCTCCCATCGAGGACATCCAGACATTGTATTCGCTGCGCGTGAAAGACGTTCAGGGTGCGATGCCATTCTTCGCCGACAATAAGGACGTGTCCATCATCGGTGACCTGAAAAATCCGCGTGACATCAAGATCATTGCCTCGGAAACTCAAACCAAACTCGATGACTTCAGACAGCAATTCGCCGCGTTCTACGATCAGGTGGAGCCGCTCTATCAAATGATGGAACAGGCCTACAACAGCGGTGACTCCATTGCTTTGGACTCGATAAATAAGGTCGGTGATTCCCTGCTGAAAGCACAGGGCGATTTCAGAGACAACTTCATCAGAAACGACTCGACATTCTTGGGCCATTACCTGCTCGATGAAGCCAAAGAAGACTATCCGCTCAACGAACTGAAAGCCTTCGTGGCTGGGTTTGGGACCAAGAACACTTCCATCTTCCTCGACGAAATCAATACTTACATCGCCGACATGGAGAAACTCGAAATTGGACAACCATACATCGACTTCGCATTGCAGACCGCTGACGGCAAAGACGTCTCCTTGTCGGAGAGCATCGGCAAAAACAAACTGACACTCGTCGATTTCTGGGCTTCGTGGTGCAATCCTTGCCGTGCCGAAAATCCCAATGTCCTTGCCGCTTACAACAAATTCCACGACAAAGGTTTCGACGTTATCGGCGTGTCGGTGGACCAGAAGCCCGAAGATTGGACAAAAGCCGTGGCCGACGACCATCTGCCATGGACACAAGTCCGCGATACCGACCACAGCGTCAGCGACAAATACCTTATTTATTACATTCCGAGCAACTTCCTCTTCGATCAGAACGGCAAAATTGTGGCCAAGAATCTGAAAGGGGAAGAACTTCAGGCCAAATTAGCCGAAATCCTTAAATAACACAATATCACGACAATGAAACGCATCATCCTGTTTTGCGTCATAGCCCTGCTGGCAACGGCTTGCAACAATACCAAGCCTTCCTTCAAGGTCACTGTGAACCTCGCCAATGCTGATGGCTCCATGGTTTATCTGCTCAAAGACTCCGGCACGGAAGCCGTAAAGATTGACTCAGTGACTATCGACAATGGCACTGCTGTCTTCCAAGTTCCGGTTGCCGCCGACAACGAGATGTATTCCATCACGACCGAAGGTTTCCGCCGTCCGCTGTCATTCTTCACCGACAACAAGGACGTCATCATTAGCGGTGACAAACAGAAACCGAATGACATCGAAATCCAGGCCTCGGAGACGCAACAGCGCCTCAACGCTTTCACGAAGGACTTCAACGCCTTCGACCAGCAACTCGATTCCATCAGCGCGCTCATCAAGCAGGCCCAAGACGCCAACGATATCGTGGCCAAAGGAAAACTCGACACAGCCTATCTCGACAAGGAAGAAGAGCAGAAGATGTTCTGTTTCAACTATATCTGGGACAACAAGAGCGATGTGGTTTCACATTATCTGCTGTACCGCTACAAATGGGCTTTCGGTCCTTGCGAGATTCATTACATGATTGACAACCTCGACACTCTGGTGACATCGGGCAACCTCGACAAGGTGAAAGCCTACGTCGCCGCGCTCGACCGCGTCAGCGAAGGACAGCCTTATCTCGATTTCACCCAGAACGACGTCAACGGCAATCCCGTGACTTTGTCGCAACTCGCCGGCGGAACGAAACTTCTTCTTGTAGACTTCTGGGCGTCGTGGTGCCCCGACTGCCGCAAGGAAAATCCTAACGTGGTGGCCGCATACAACAAATATCACGAACAAGGTTTCGACGTTCTCGGCGTTTCGTTCGACACTGACAAGGAAGCCTGGAAGGCTGCCATCACCAAAGACGGTCTTGTCTGGAATCAGGTTTCCGATCTTCAAGGCTGGAACAATGCTGCTGGCGGACTGTATTCAATCGCTTTCATTCCACAAAACGTCCTTCTCAAAGATGGTGTCATCGTCGCAAGAAACCTTTCAGGCGATGCCTTGATGACCAGCGTGGAGGAAAACCTGAAATAAGCCGCCATTTATGGCATAAGTTTTTGTGACAATAGTCCTCGAAATCCGTTTCGGGGACTATTTTTTTTGCATCTGCAAAATGATGATGCATTGCCGACTATTGTCGGGAATTAGGAAGTCATTATGGCCGTCTCTAATGCTGAAGCCAAATTGGAATACCCACTTTGTGGGATGTCCTCATGCCCTCAACATCCGTCCACGCCGCTTTACGATGTCTGACATGTTGTCCTGAGCCCAACCGATAAGTGCGTTGATGTGAGGTATCAGGGTCTCCGCTTTCTGCGTGAGCGAGTATTCCACCTTTGGCGGCACTTCGGGATAGATTGTCCGTTTCACAAGACCGTCCACTTCCAGCGTTCGCAAGGTGGCGGTGAGCATCTTTTGCGAGATGTCGGGAATTGATTTCTGCAAGGCGTTGAAGCGCATCACGCCGCTCCCATTCAGCGTGAAAAGAACGAGCATCGACCATTTGTCACTGATGCGCGAAAGGACGTTCCTGATGGGACAATCCGGAAACATTGCATCTCTGTCTGTTATAAGTTTAGTCATGTTACTTTTTATTATTACACTACAAAAGTAAGTAATATTATTTTATAATGTAATTTCGGTCAATATTTTTCTACAAAAAAATAATTGAAAAATTATCACGTGATAATACATTGAAATTCAACAATGGTAACCTGTAAGTGCCTATGCCACTTTTAGGTGCCTTCTTGCGTGGTATTTTCAAACGATCTATTTTTGCAGCGTCAAAAGGATATTAGATTACTTTTTTATACTAACATTAAAAACAACACATAATGGAAAACTTTCAAAAAATCAGCGTGGAGAAAGAAGCCCGCTTAGAATTGCACGACAAACTCAATCTGACTGGCGCAGAAGTATCAATCAACAACATTCCGGCAGGTGCTGGAGTTCCCTTCGTGCACCATCATCAGAATAACGAAGAACTTTACGCCATCCTTTCTGGTCGCGGCAGTTTCGTTATCGATGGAGAAACAATTGAGTTGAATGCTGGAGACTGGATTCGCGTTTCACCTGCTGCAAAACGTCAAATTTCCGCCGCTGCCGACAGTTCTATCAGTTTCATCTGCATCCAGACAAAGGCAGGTTCCCTCGAAGGGTATACAAATACCGACGCCGTTCTTGACTAACTCATCATCAAGCCTTCAGACCAGACACATCATCAATTCGTGATAGTTTGGTTTGAAGGCTATTTTATCATGCATTTGAGCCGATTACCAATACTAATCGGCTCAAAAATTATATATGGTTGCGCCGAATAGTATTTTTAGACAAAGCGGAATATGCATAATTGGCTCTTGGAATAAATTGTGTAGAAATACATCACAAACTCATTCTTTATAAAAATACTATGAATCAATATGTTGTAAATTTCTTTAATGTGTGTTTTTAACCACAAAAGAATTATTTCAAACAATAAAGTTTATATTTGCAGTCAAACAAATGTATTGTAGAACCAAATTATCAACCATTAGAAATCTTCAACTAACGTTTCAAAGCATTTGTTAAGTAGGTGTTCATCACCAACGGCAAATACTACTACGGAACAAAAATAAAGGATACTTGCGATGGCTTTCAGTTCAATATGCACGAAGGTCGCCATGAAGAAACATCCGAGCGGTCTATATAAAATTACGGTCCTCATGATGTTGTTCTTCTCCGGCATTACGACATCGGCTTTGGGGTTGATAATCAGTTTTGAATGACTAATTTGAAAAGAGAAGGGAACATCATTATGAGAAAAACAAGATTTTACAAATCATCCACACCAAGTTCTTATAAAAACGTAGTCTATTTCTTATTCGGGGCAGTTGGAATATTCATGCTGTTGCAGTCTTGTCAGGGAAATTCCAACCAAGCAACAGCGTCGGCAGATGCTGATTATGAGAATTTGTGCTCGACCTATGAAGATGCCAATTCCAAAATTAAAAGCATTGAAGAAGGGTGTACGCCTAACGATTTACAATCATTGGAGCAAACCATAAAGAAACTTCACTTTAATTATAACGAAGAAGAGATACCTGAAGAGAAACTGAATTCTTACAAAAAGAAAGCGCACGCCATAGATTCATTGCGAGAGACATTGAATGATCAATTGGATGAGATAGTGCCCCAATTGAAACTGAAATACAAATCTGTTTCCGATACATTGGTGGCGGCGCCAGGAACAGAATATGCTGTTTTCTTGATGCGTGGCGATACGCTGTTTGTGGATTTTGAGGGCGAGGAACCTACAAAGTTGAATGTGCTTAATGCGGACAGTGAGAAGAACATAGCCAGTTATTCAAAGAAAAGCGAATATCATTTCAAAACGGCCATACGAAATTCAGCCGTGTATTTGATAGAGATAAAAACACCCCAAACGCAATATATCAATTTGGACATAGCCAAAAAGAATCCGGAACATGATAAACTGATGGCAACAATGGATGTAATTACGACTATAGATTCTGCCGGAGTTGGTGATTTTCATGCAAAGGAAACGCAGACGGTCAAGATGAAGAATCTGTTTATGAATCCACGGAAAATATCTTTAAGAAGCAATCTCAAGTCAGCGTTTTCCGGTAGCAATCGTTCTGTTGTGGCGCTGCAATTGCCAAAAGGAAGTTTGAATGTGGTGTATCAGTTGCGGATTTCAACAAGCAAGTCCAATCAAGGTTCAGACGGCGATTTTTTTGACAGAGCCAAGGAGTCGTACAGAGAAATTAAGTTTTTGGGACTGCCTATTTATGAGTCTACCAAAGAAGGAAATAGCGTTATTCGCGAATTGCTTGGTTACCTTACTGATCCTCCCAAGGAAGAGGATGCTTACTGTGACATGTATGTGTTTCATAGTCAAAGTGAGGCAAAGAGATTCCAGGATCACAAACCAGTTACTGAATTGAAATACGATGTAGATTTGTCCACGATTGGAACTCAGTCGTGCACCAATTGTATGGATGTAAAAGGAAGTAATACGCTCTACTTGGGATTCGAAAATAGTCATACGACAAAAGATGTGTATGTCTGGTTGGAGGCTTTGGCTACAACTAAATCCAAAGAATATTACCGTTGTTACTACACATCAGTTTATAAAGAGTCGGAAGAGTGATGTAAGTCAGAGAACACAGCATGGCGCTGGACGCAGCATGCACTGTCTGTAGATTTTATAAAGACTCTGTTTGTATATTTGACTTTGTTTCCCACCTGTTGAACTTGCTGTTTTTCCATGTGTTTCATGGGGTTATGTACAAGGGAATGAAATTTTTCGTACCTTTGCAAACCGAAAAACTATCCGTATAACTTCTTGTTATACATTATAAATCAATCAATTAAATAATGAGTCAGAACATTTCTAAACTTAGAAATATCGGTATTGCTGCCCATATCGATGCAGGTAAGACCACGGTATCCGAACGAATCCTGTTTTTTACCGGTGTAAACCGCAAGGTTGGTGAGACGCACGACGGTGCCGCCACCATGGATTTCATGAAACAGGAACAGGAACGTGGCATCACCATCGCTTCGGCGGCTATCACCACACATTGGAACGATTATCAGATCAATCTTATCGATACTCCCGGTCACGTGGATTTCACCGTTGAGGTGGAGCGTTCGCTTCGCGTCATCGACGGCATGGTGGCTGTATTTTGCGCCGTCGGCGGCGTCGAGCCGCAAAGCGAGACGGTGTGGAACCAGGCCGACAAATACCGCGTGCCCCGCATCGCTTTCGTGAACAAGATGGACCGCACCGGTGCCGACTTCAACGAAGCGGTTGCGCAAATGAACCGTTATCTCGGTGCCAACGCCGTGCCGCTGCACCTTCCCATTGGGGTCGAGGCTTCTTTCGAAGGCATGGTGGACCTTGTCAACATGAATGCCGTCCTTTTCAAAGACAAGGAAAGAATTGTCGGACCCATTCCCGAAGCCATTATGGAACAGGCTCAGGCTGCCCGCCATAACCTTATCGAGAAGGTCGCTGACCTTGATGACGATGTCGCCGAACTTTATCTCGACGATGCCGAAATCCCTGTCGATTTGCTGATGTCGGCCATCCGCAAAGCCACCATCAAGTTGATGATGGTCCCGGTACTTTGTGGTGCCGCATACAAGAACAAAGGAATCCAACTCCTGCTTGACGCCATCGTCGATTACCTGCCTTCTCCGAAAGACATCGGCGCTGTCATCGCGCACGACCCCGACAACGAAGAAAAGACCTATCAGCGCATTCCTTCCGACAACGAACCTTTTACAGCACTTGCTTTCAAACTCATCAACGACCCGTTTGTCGGTCAGCAGACCTTCATCCGTATCTTCAGTGGCAAACTGGTCAACGGCATGAGCATCTACAACACCAACAAGGGCAAGAATGAGCGCGTGGGACGTATATTCCGCATCAAGGCCAAGGAACGTGAGGAAATTCAAGAGGCCGGCGCAGGCGAAATCGTTTCCCTCGTAGGCATGAAATACACCAAGACAGGCGACACGCTCTGCGATGAGAAGAGTCCCGTCCTTCTGGAATCCATACAGATACCGCCTTCCGTCATTGAAATGAAGGTGAACCTTAGCGACAAGAACAACCGCAACAAATTAGGCGAAGCCTTGTCGAAACTTTGCAATGAAGATCCTTCTTTCCGCGCCCATTACGACGAGGAAACCGAGGAAACCATCATTGCAGGTATGGGTGAACTTCATCTTGAAATCATCGTCGACCGTCTGAAAGAGGAATTCAAGGTTCCTGTCACCGTCGGCGAGCCTTCCGTCTCCTTCCGCGAGACCATCACCGCTCCGTTTGAATGCAACTACAGGTATGTCAAGCAGACCGGCGGCAAGGGACAGTATGCCCATACCGTCATCCGTTTTGAGCCGAATCCGGGCAAAGGCTTCGAGTTTGTCGATGTCACCAAGGGCGGCGTCATTCCTAAGGAATACATACCTTCGGTGCAGAAAGGTCTGGCAGCTTCTATGGCGAAAGGTCCTTTTGCCGGTTATCCCGTCATCGATGTCAAGTGTGTCCTTCTTGACGGTAGTTTCCATCCTGTGGACTCAAGCGACATGGCATTCCAGGTCTGCGCCCAGATGTGTTTCAAACAGGCGTTCATGAAAGCCAACCCGGTGATTTTGGAGCCAATGATGAAAGTGGAGATCAACACTCCGGACGACTATATCGGAAACGTCACTGGCGATGTCAACAAACGCCGCGGCCGTATCGAAGCCATGCGCCGTTTCAGAAAGGGATCGCAGAAACTCGACGCTTTCATTCCGCTTATGGAACTCTTCGGCTATGCCACGGCATTGCGTAACCTTACATCAGGACGCGCCAACTACTCCATGGAGTTTTACCAGTACACGCCTACGCCAAAGGACAAGCAGGAAGAAATTGTCAAAACGCGTAACGAACGAAATCAGTGATAGCCTCTTCCAGCGGGATCTGTCCGAGTGACAGTTCCCGCCGGGCTTTCGCGTTGTCGTAGTATTCCATCACGCATAACTGACGCGTGTTGCGGAGGCTGACTTGTGTGCGGAGCCCTAATTTTTCCAACGCGTCACCGCAACATCCTATTCCATTTATCATCCAGTCGGGCAATCTGATTAGCCACTGACGATAGCCGCAGACTTTTTTCTGAAGTCTGTAGAAGTCGTAAAGCGAAAGATTGTAGTTGCCGACGAAATAACGTTCGCCGTTGCTGCCATGGCTTAAGGCTTCGACGGCTGCTGCCGCCACGTCTTTGACGTGAATGAAGCATTTTCCTCCCTTCGGCGTGAGCATTATTGGTTTGCGATAGGCTGACATGATGAGTCTTCCTGAACTGGGTTTGGTGTCGAAAGCGCCTAACATGAAACCAGGGTTAAGAATGACGATGTGTTTGCCGGAACTGGCGTAGTCCATGAACAGTTGTTCCGCTCGGGCTTTGGTCTGCGCGTAGTACGATTCCGTGAAGGGAAACTCCATCGGAGCGTTCTCGTCGGCCGACTTTTCAGGTGTTCCGTATCCGATGGTGTTCGCCGTGCTGATGAAAACGATGGTGTCGATGCCAAGGGTGTCGGCAACTTTGATGACGTTTTGCGAGCCGCCGACGTTGACTCTTGCGAACTCGTCGTATGACAAGGCCATATCTGTCGCTGCGGCGGCGTGGATGATGGCCTCACAGCCTGTTGCAGCAGCACGTAATTCCTCGTAATTCAGAAAATCGCCTTTCATTACCTGAAGGTGAGCATCTTGAATTTTCATCGTTTCGGGTCGCCTCACTATGGCTTGCACTTCGTGTCCCCGATCGATGAGTGCGCCGATGAGGTTGTGTCCCAGAAAACCGTTGCCACCTGTGAGGAGTATCCGCATAATTGGTATCTTATTCTAAATCGTAATTTACAGTGTTGTTCAGCAGTTGCGCAAAGTCGTGAGTCGTTTTGAACTCTTCCAGAGCCCATTCTATCAGATGGCTGTCGTAGAGACGTTCGTTAGAGATGTCTTGCATCAAGAGCCAGTCGCGTTGCTTGAAAAGTTCGGCATCTGGATGGTCTTTCGGGTATCCATTGGGCACGCGTGAGGTGTTGTTTTCGGTATCAAGTGAGAAATGTTTCGCTTTCGAAATTGCCTTTTTGAAAGGCTTGCTGTCGAAAAGGACGGCATCGCGGATGCTTTTGACCATTTCCTTGTCGGGGCAATACATTCCCGTACATAAAAGGCAATGGTTCAGATAGTTGGCATCATCAGGTTCAAGATGGAAGTAGTAACCGCCGAGCATGGACTTTTTACCGCCTGGACTGATGAAAACGCCAAAATGATTCTTGTAAGGACTCTTGTCAGTGGAAAAGCGGATGTCGCGATAGAAGCGGTAGGTGCAGTCTTTCAGGGTGAGGTTTTTACAACTGTCATCGAATTTCTGTACGCCGAGAATGAGTTGTTCGGCAATCTCATTGAAATTCTGCTGCGCTTTCAGGTACTCGTTCTTATGCTCTTGAAACCAAGGCCTGTTGTTGTTGCGCAATATGCCTTCCAGAAACTTGAATATCTCTTCCATGATATGATGTGTTTTTTCGTGGCATCAAGCCACTGTTGGCTTTATAGCCTTATTCTAATGTCCTATCGTTTGTTGCAAAAGTAGCAAACACTTTTGTAATGGTGACCTTCATTGCACAAACATCTTGGCGATGAGGTGTCTCATAAGACAAGAAAAGGCCGCCGCGAAACGGCAGCCTTGTTAGTGAATGACGAATCTTCGTCAGGCGAGTTCGAACTGTTCGAGGAAACGAAGGTCGTTTTCAAAGAACAGACGCAAGTCGTTGATTTGGTATTTCAGCATGGCGATACGTTCCACGCCCATACCGAAAGCGAAACCGGTGTATTTTTCAGGGTCTATGCCGCTGGCGATGAGAATGTTAGGGTCGCACATGCCGCATCCTAAAATCTCCACCCAGCCGGAGTGCTTGCAGATGTTGCATCCTGCGCCGCCGCAGATGTTGCACGAGATGTCCATTTCAGCCGAGGTCTCGGTGAATGGGAAATAGGATGGACGGAAGCGCACTTTGGTGCCTTCGCCGAAAAACTCCTGAACGAAATGGTACAAGGTCTGTTTCAGGTCGGCGAAAGAGACGTTCTCGTCGATATAAAGTCCTTCTATCTGATGGAACATGCAATGTGCGCGAGCCGATATGGCTTCGTTGCGGAACACGCGTCCCGGGGCGATGATGCGGATGGGCAACTTGCCTTGTTCCATCACCCTGACTTGGATGCTCGACGTGTGGGTGCGCAGCAGCACATCGGGATTCTTCGTGATGAAGAAGGTGTCCTGCATGTCGCGTGCCGGATGGTCGGGCGGGAAGTTCAAGGCCGAGAACACGTGGAAGTCGTCTTCTATTTCAGGACCTTCGGCGATGGTGAAGCCGAGGTGTTCGAAAATAGTGTTGATGTCGCGGCGGACGATGGACAAAGGATGGCGTGAGCCGCGCATCTCGTTGGCCGGCATGCTCATGTCGAAGTCGGCTTCCGAATGATGTTGTGACTCGAATTTCTCAAGTTGTTCATCTACCTTGTCCTGAATGGTGTTCTTCAATTCGTTGAGTCTCATGCCAATTTCCTTGCGCAAATCGGGTGAAACGTTCTTGAAATCGGCAAACAGACTCGGGACAATACCTTTTTTACTGAGATAAGTGATGCGGAAGTTCTCAAGATCTTCCTTCGTGTTGGCGTTGAAATTCTTGACTTCGCTTAATATCTGTTCTATTTTATCTTTCATCTAAACTAAGTGACTACGTTCTGTTATTTCTGAATCTCCATTGAGATGATGGTGACGGGTTCGACAGGCACATCCTGATATCCGGTTTGCACGGCGGCTATCTTATCGACGACGTCGAGGCCTTCGACAACTTCGCCGAAGACGGTGTAGTCGCCATCGAGATGTGGCGTGCCGCCTAAGGTTTTGTAGGTCTGTCTTTGTCTGGCGGAGTACATTTTGCCGTAGTTGTCTTCCATCCTGTCAAGTTCCTTGTCGCTCCACACTCTGCCTTGTACGATATAGAACTGCGAGCCGCTTGAGGCTTTCTTGGGGTTCACGTTGTCGCCTTGACGTGCAGCGCATAGGGCGCCTTTCTTGTGGAAATGGTTGTCGCGGATTTCAGCAGGGACGGTATAGTTCGGATCCTCTCTTCCGTCGGCATTTTGACCGCCTTGTATCATGAAATTCTTGATGACGCGGTGAAAAGGCGAGCCTTTAAACCATCCTTCGTTGACGAGTTTTATGAAATTGTCGCGATGCTGCGGCGTATCATTGTAAAGTTTCACTTTAATTGTGCCGTAGTTGGTTGTCATGACCACAACGGTCTCTGCATTTTGTGCATAGCATGTAACGCTGGCGAGAACCAGCACGGCAAGAATAAGTCTTTTCATAACGCTGTGTCTTTAAACTTGCAAAATTATGTATTATTCCCCGACTATGGAATAGGTTATTTCCAGTTTCAGCCGCTTGCTTCCGCCAGAGTTGGGTCCTGCGACAATCCAGCGGTTGGCATTGTATGCGCCCGCATTGATAGCCACGTAGATGCCTTTGTTCGGCTTGTCGCCCTGAATCAGGTTCTGAAGGTATTCGCTGATACGGAATGTAACGCTGTTGGTCTTTGAGGAATAGGAACCTCCGTAGTAACTTGACCCTTCATAATAGTCAGGCAGCAGGTAAGTTGAGCCGTCTTCGTTGATGCCGTAAAGGACGAGTGCGCTTGGATGTCCATATATGGAGGTGTCTCCTGCTACTTCCGATGCCGGAATGATGAGTTTGGCCTGGTTGATGACGACATGCTGATAGTCTTCCAGTGAATCGCCACCCAAATGGAGGACGTTGGGGAATCTCAGGAATGTCCTGACGCCGCCGGTAGCCTGCAGATAGAGCACTTGTGCACCTAAGGTGGTGTCACCGTTGACGACTTGGTTCACGAAGGCTTCTGACCCCAATGTGTAGTTGTGGTCAAAGTGGTTGAAATACTTGTCGGCCGATGTGACGTAAAAGTCGTAGCGGCTCGTTGTGGTCGCTTCGGGTGATTCGTGGTAGTAGAGTTGCAGCAGCGTGTAGTCGTGGTTGGTCAGCGTGATGTAACTGACGGAACCGCCTGCACTGACGGATTCGCAGGTCACATAAAGGCCTTTCAGGAATTCCTTGAAGTTGTCAGGCTCCGAATAGGCGTCGTCGCCCGCTGTGAGGAGTTTGTTTCCGAAGGATGCCGAGAGCGGGATTCTGATTACAGGCTTCTTTAGGGTGTCGGAACCTATGACGTATCCTGTCGTGTTGGGTTTTGGCTTGAATTGATAGCCGTTGGCGAAATCTTCCGTTTCGGTCGGAATGATGCTGAAACTATAATAAGTCTCGCTTGACGAGAGGGAATCGCTCATCTCGTAAACGTGTACGGTCTGCAAGGTCGTGGTGTCGCCGTAATAGCCGCTCAGATTCAGTTGGAGCACAACGGAATCGAGCACGGCGTTTTCGCCGAATTGTTGTCCTGATGAAGACAGGTGCAACTGGGTGTAGAAACCGGCATTGGTGCGGCCGAACACGGGATCCATCATGCTGCCCAGAAGGGCGTATGTGACCGATGTCGTTCCCATTGAGTCAACGAAAGTGGAGTAGCACTCGATGGAGGTGGTGTCCGTAAAATATGCGCCGATATAATTGCTTTCAGGCTGCAACTCGTTGCCGATGGTGTCCGGCGATTTCTTGCACGAGAAATTGAACAAGGTCGAAGCGCCAATCATTAACGCTAATAATAATCGAGCGGTAGAATGATGTGTTTTCAAGATGTGCTGTTTTGCGTCTTTGTTATTTCAATATCCTGTCATAAAACTCGTTATAGGCGGCCTGATAGGTCTCTTCGGGCTGGTATTCCAAAACGGGTTTTCCGCATGAGACCAGATAATCCGCAATCTCGGGATTGATCTTCTTGCTGCCGATGATCACGCCGTCGGAATAGTCTATTGCCGCCTTTGTCAAGTTAACGAAAGAAGTGTCCTTATAGTATTTGAGGTCTTTCACAGTTATTCCGGGAAGTTTCATTTTCTTGTCGAAACCTTCGGGGAAAACCTCATTGAAATCGTCGTCATAAACGGAATAGACCACTTTGGTTTCATTGAAGAGCGGATTGTCCTTGTAGGCACGCTTGATGTAAATGGGCATCAGTGCAGACAGCCATCCGTGGCAGTGAATCAAGTCGGGCGACCAGTTGAGTTTGCGCACCGTCTCGATGACGCCGCGGTTGAAAAACACGGTGCGGTCGTCGTTATCGTCGCAGAAACTGCCATTTGTATTGCGCATGGTGTATTTCCTTGTCGAGAAGAAATCGTCATTGTCGATGAAATAAATCTGCATCCTCGCCTTCTGAATCGACGCCACTTTGATGATGAGCGGGTGGTCGGTGTTGTTGATGATGAGGTTCATGCCCGAAAGACGTATGACTTCATGAAGTTGATTGCGCCTCTCGTTGATGATGCCGAAACGTGGCATGAAAATCCTGATTTCTTTTCCGCTTTCCTGAGTTGCTTGGGGTAAGTATCGTCCGATAAGACTTGCATTAGTCTCTGGCAGATATGGGGTGATTTCTTGATGGACGAAAAGTACTCTTGTCTTGTTAGCCATAATCTATGTACTTGGATTTCAAATGCAAATTTACAGTTTTTTTCCGAATATAACACCATTTGTCGCCCTCGGACTAAAAATAATCCAGATTTTCATTTTTCAATTGCTTGTCTTTCTTAAGTTTCCATGACCCGCCTATCGTCAAATCCACATTGTGTAGGCCGCTGCTCGCTCCATCATTATTGACAACATTGGCTTTCTGACCTTGATTGTTTCATTTTCAACGAATTGGTATGAGCAATTATAACACGCCAACGACCTGGTTGGTTTCTTCGAAAAGAATTATCTTTGCCAATGAAATTCTACGTGACATGCCATACGAACATTTTGAAAATCAGGAACATGAATGGGATTCCAACCTTAAGGTGAACGGAAGTGTCGAGCAACCCGTTCAAGTCAATCCTGATGCGTTGGAGCGACTTAAGACCAGCCGACAACACATCATGCCGCTTGATTGGTATGTCGAAGGCATACTGAAGGGAGACCGTGTCGTACTCAGCAAGGCCATCACTTTGGTGGAAAGTGTTTTGCCCCAACATCAAGACATGGCGCAGCAAATCATCGGCAAGTGCATCTCCCATTCGGGAAACGCTTTGCGTCTTGGCATCACAGGAGTTCCTGGCGCAGGGAAAAGCACCTTCATCGAGGCCCTTGGGATGCATCTGTGTCGGCAAGGCCACAAACTCGCCGTACTCGCCATCGACCCGAGCAGTCAGCGTTCCAAAGGCAGCATCATGGGTGACAAGACGCGCATGGAACAACTTTCCGTCCAGCCACAGGCTTATATCCGTCCTTCGGCGACAGCAGGCACGCTCGGCGGCGTGGCACGCAAGACCCGCGAAACGATTATTCTTTGCGAGGCCGCTGGCTTCGACACGATATTTGTGGAAACCGTCGGCGTCGGACAGTCCGAGACCGCAGTCCATTCCATGGTCGATTTCTTCCTGCTCATCCTCATCAGTGGCGCCGGCGACGAACTTCAAGGCATCAAGCGCGGCATCATGGAGATGGCGGATGGCATCGCCGTCAACAAAGCCGATGGCGACAATGTGATGCGCGCCAACCGCGCCGCGGCGGAATGCCGCAATGCGCTGCATCTGTTTCCCTTGCCGGAATCAGGACAGGAAACCAAGGTCTTGACTTGTTCCGCCTTGTCAGGCTTGAACATCGACGAAGTGTGGAATATGGTTTACGAACACGTTCAGGCCATACGCCAAAACGGCTATCTTGCTCACAAACGCGCCCAGCAGGATGTCCAGATGATGTTCGACAGCATGGAAGGCGTCCTGAAAAACGATTTTTATCAAAACAAACTTGTCGCTGACATGTTGCCCCTGATTGAGGACGATGTCCGTCAGCAGCGCTATAGCGCTTATGTCGGGGCGCAGAAACTTCTCGACACTTATTTCAACACTTTGAAAGGCCGATAATCGCTCAGAGTCTGAATTTTTTCAGCCTCTCGCATCGGCATTTGCGTCAGTCTTTTCCAATTTTATTGAATTTCTCCTCTGCTGTGGCTTCATCGGCTGCTTTCTCGAGGCTTTTATAAAATTCCGCCTTTTGTTCGTCGCCTTCGATATGGTACAGTTCGTTTAGGTTCCGGCAAGCCTCGTTCCATACGTTTGTCACGGCTTCATTCTGGCCTTCTTTTCCTATGTTTCTGAGCACCAATTCATATTCGTGAATGAGTTGAGCGCCCGTGTTGTTGTTAGCCTCCATTGTCTTTGCGCTGTTGAAAGCGATTTGCCATTCCTTGAGTGCCATATCTATCTTGTTTTGTTAGTCAAAGTCATACAATATTCAAAACCAAGCGACAAAGATAGGAAATCGTATCGTCAGAGAGACTGGCAAAATCCGCCGAAGAGTGATGCCTTGTCTGAATCAAAGCATTAATTATTTCGATTTTCTGATGGTATTGGTTTGTTTTTTGCACATGCACCATTCGGTTTCATATTTTTGCAAGTCATGTACGTGTATGCAGCGATAATTGTTTTTCTGTCCGTTCTTTATGGCACGGCAAACGTGATGCTTCGAAAACGGCTGGATCACGGAGTCGGGATAGGGCCATTCATACAGGGCGCTGTCGGTGGCCTTATCTCAGGTCTCGTCTGGTGCGCCGGTGTTTATTTGGCGTTGAAAGATTCTTTTGCAGCCAACTTCGCGGGCTATGCCATAATCGCTGTCAAATCCATCAACCCGATTGTCTTTTTGGCCGGTTGTCTGGTCAACGCGAAGAACGCCATCAGGATATTGGCAGGTCGTGCCTATTCTGACGAACACATCGGTTTCCTCGGCGGCTTGTGGCAAATCGTCAGCAGGCTCACGTGGGAGTTTCCGCAGACCTGGTTGGGTAATGTCTTTTCGCAAGCGCGAAACCTGGTGGGCGCGGTAGATGCCGTCGCTTATCTTGGCGGAGCGACTTATGTCATTGGAAGAAGTAAAAAATACGGCGCAGGCGTTTCTATTGGCAACATCGTGAACCTTTGGACGGGAGGCAGATTCAACGGCGACATTTCAGAGCGTGCTGTGCACAATCCTGTGTTCATGCACGAGTACGGCCATTACGTGGACAGTCAGATCCTCGGGCCTTTGTATCTTCTCGTCGTAGGGCTTCCCAGTTTATGCAGCGCCATTTCCACCAAGCCGATCGAAGGAGAACCGGCCGGCGTCACCACACACGACTTCGCATGGTACGAGATGCGCGCCAACCGTCATGCGGCAAAGTATTTCGGAAAGCATTACGGCATTCTTTGGGAAGGAAGCAATGAGACTTACTTTCCAAAAGGGAAACGTCAGCATCAATGCTGATTTACAGCATGTTGCAATTCATTTAACAGCAAGAGATTATACGCAGAAGTTATTCGCCTTTGAGGCGTTTCATCAGCATTTCCGTCTTTTCCTCGAAGCCTTTTTTGCCAAGCAAGGCGAACATGTTTTTCTTGTACGCCTCGACGCCCGGCTGGTCGAAAGGATTCACGCCCAGCATGTAACCGCTCAGGGCGCACGACATCTCGAAGAAGTAAATCAGTTCGCCGATGACTTCCGCTGAAATTTCGGGGATGACGATGCGAATATTGGGCACGCCACCGTCTTCGTGGGCGAGAATGGTGCCCAGTTCGGCCATCTTGTTGATTTCCGAAAGACGACGTCCCGCGATGTAGTTCAGTTGGTCGAGGTCGTCCTTGTCCGATGGGATGCGCAGTTCAGATGCGGCGTCCTCGACGGATATCACCGTTTCGAACAGGTTGCGAAGGCCATCCTGAATGTATTGTCCCATGGAGTGGAGGTCGGTGGTGAATGTCACGGAAGCGGGGAAAACGCCCTTGTGCTCTTTGCCGTGGCTTTCGCCGAAGAGTTGCTTCCACCATTCCGAAAAATACACCAGTCGTGGCTCGTAGTTCACCATGATTTCGTTGGTTTTTCCGGCGTTGTAGAGGGCGTGGCGCACGGCGGCATATTCAGCGACGGGATTCTCATCGAGATGTGGATTCAGTCTGCATTGCTTCTCCACTTTGACGGCTCCTTCAAGCAGTTTCCTGATGTCGATTCCGGCTACAGCGATGGGAAGCAACCCCACAGGAGTGAGCACGGAAAAGCGTCCTCCGACATCGTCAGGAACGATGAAAGTCTTGTATCCTTTGACATTGGCAAGGTGTTTCAGCGCTCCCTTTTCCTTGTCGGTGATGGCGACAATGCGGGTGGCGGCTTCTTGCTCGCCGTATTTGCCGACAAGATGATCCTTGATGATTCGGAATGCTATCGCAGGCTCTGTTGTGGTGCCCGATTTGGAGATGACCGCCAATGAATAGTCCTTGGCGTCGAGCAGGTCGAGCAGTTCCGAGAGATAGTCTTCGCTCATGTTGTGTCCTGCATAGACCACCAGCGGTCTGGTGCCGCACAAAGAGGCGAAGTGTCCCGACAAGGCTTCAATCACGGCTCGGGCGCCGAGATAGGAGCCTCCGATGCCGATGACGACGAAAAGCTCGGATTTGCTGCGCAAGACATCGGCTGTCTTTATGATGTCTTCCACCACGTTGGCGTCAATTTCGGAGGGCAGGTTCACCCAGCCAAGGAAGTCGTTGCCAGCGCCATCCTTGCGGTAAATCGTATCGAAAGCCTCATTTATTGCTGTCTTTGATGATTCGAAGATTTCCTTGCGTGTGAAAGGAGTGATGTGTTCCAGTTCTATTCTCATGACGATGCGTTTTATTTCTGCGAAGATACGTAATTATTTCCTGAAAACCTGTTTCGGCGGTTTTCACGTTTTACCAAAACAAGAAAATCCCAGCAGGGATGCCGGGATTTTCAAGAACCAAAAACCAAAATTTATGAAACCTTTAATTTACAGCACTGGGCTGTAAGGTTATTATGATAAGAACCGTTGCAAAAATACTACTTTTTTCTTTTCTTGTATGGGAAAATGAGAGTTTTTTTCATCAAGTTTTTTTCGGAAGAATTTTTTTGTGTCATCAGAAAGTCGTTCGGAATAGTATGGAATATTTTTAATCACGCTTTGTACTTGTGTAACTTATTGGCAGACGTTGAATTTTAGATTGTGAGAAATGAAATTAATTAAGGTGTGAAGTTGTAAAATACGCTGAACAAGAAAATATTTAATAGAAAATGCAGTTTGATTAAATAAAAGTATAAATTTGCAAGGTTAAAATAGAAGAGCAGATTTTTGATTTAAAATCATTTTTTAGTTTAAGGAGGAATAATTGTGTCGCAAATAAACATTCTACTTGCCGAAGACGACAAGAATCTTGGCGCAATCCTGAAAGCCTATCTCGATGCCAAGAATTATCGGACGACCTTATGTTTCGATGGTGGAGAGGCTTTGGATTCTTTCAAGAAAGGATCGTTTAACTTCTGCATCCTTGACGTGACTATGCCCGTGATGGATGGCTTCACTCTTGCAAAAGAGATTAAAAAAATCAACAGCAATGTCCCTGTCATTTTTCTGACTGCCAGGACAAAGCAGGAGGACGTGCTTGAGGGATTTCGAATCGGTGCCGACGATTACGTCACCAAACCTTTCAGCATGGATGAACTTATGATGAGAATCATGGCTGTTTACAATCGTTACATTGCCAAAGATCCGAGTCCGACGCCATTCAAGTTAGGCAAATACACCTATGACGCTCCTCATCATCTGTTGATAAAAGGTGATAACAGCCGGAAACTCACCTCCAAGGAAGCCGATTTGCTTCTGCTTTTGTGCGAACACATGAATCAGACGCTTGAACGTTCGGTGGCCCTGAACCGCATCTGGTGCGAGGCGAACAACCTCAACGCCCGCTCGATGGATGTCTATATCACCAAGCTGCGCAAGTATTTTGAAGACGAGCCGAATGTACGTATCATCAACGTTCACGGTGTCGGATTCAAACTGATTGTCAGAAAGTAAGGTTCCCCATTCTGAGACCCTATCTTAGGGAGATTTTGTAGGTTTATTTCGGCATGAAATCCGTTTTGATGCCGTTGTCGGATTTCCATTGGCTGACGTTGACATCAGCTTGTGGCAGTTGCAACGTGGTGTCGTTAATGAAATTCCACAACGCTTCGCCGCTGGTGCCTCTGTCGGTGTTGGTCAGGACTATGAGCACGCGGTTTTTATCCACATAACGGATGATGTAACTGCGGTAGCCCTTCCACCAGCCGAAATGATATACCGTGCCTGGATGTTGCTGGTGCAGACGCCATCCGAATCCGTAGTTTTCTTCATGCCACCACGTGGGCGAGCCGGGACGAAATGCCTCCGACTGAATGCTGTCGGGCAGCAGCAGGTCGTAATTCAATGCGACGCAGAAGCGATAGATGTCATCGACGGTCGAAAACATGATTTTGTCCCCCATCACGCCGTTGAGGTAGTCGTTTTGGGCGGTCTGTCCCCCGTTTCGGAACATATCGTGTCCGGGCACGTCGCAATCCATGAATGTCGATACGACGGTGTCGCCTCTCATGGAATAAATGTAGGAACGATGCATGCCCAAAGGCTCAAAGATGTTGTCGCGCATGAAATCCTCGAAATGTTTGCCGGTGATGCGCTCGACAATTGTGGCCAGCAGCGCATAGTTGATGTTATTGTAGTGGAAGATTACGTCGGGCGGAGAATAAGGCTCCGGCTTTTTCTCGACGAGCAGTTTTATCATGTCTTCGTTGGAGAGGGGCACATTTCTGTCGGGCCAGAACTCATCAGCGACGACTTCGTATCGTGACAGGCCTGACCTGTGATTGAGCAAGTTGCGCACGGTGATGCCGGAATAAGGGAATTCGGGGATGTATTCGCGGACATCGGCGTCATAGTCGATCTTGCCTCTCATGTGAAGCAGCATGATGGCTTCGGCAGTGAACATCTTCGAATCGGAGGAAAGTTGGAACTGGTCGTCGATGCGCAGCGAGTCGCGTCTGTGCCTCAGGTCGCGCCATCCGAACGCATGCCGGTAAAGCACTTGTCCTTGTTCGGCGTAGAGCACGACGCCGTTCAGTCCCGAGGTGGCGCATATCTCTTCAAAAGCGGCATCGGCCATCTTGGCCCGGCGTGTCACCTTGCCTTTTCCTAAGTCGATGAAAAGGCTGTCCGTGTTGATTTCTACACCCTTACGCTTGACGTCATCTCCATGGTCATGCCGACACGAGGCGAATGGCAACAAAAGCAGCATGCAAGACAATATGGCAAGACATTTTGTGCTCATACGGGCGGCAAAAGTAAGGAAAAACAAGACAGCATTCTCGTCAAAAGTGGTCTAATTGAAGCCAAATGGGGCGCAATAAGCTAATTATTACTATCTTTGCAGCCAATTAATTTTTATTCAATGTCACAATTTACAGATTTTGGATTGAATCCCGCTCTGTTGAAGGCAATAAGAGAGCTGGGGTTCGAAAATCCAATGCCAATACAGGAACAAACCATTCCTGTCTTATTGGAAAAAGACGTGGACTTCGTTGGCCTCGCACAGACGGGAACAGGGAAAACAGCGGCATTCGGTCTTCCGTTACTTCAGAAAATCAATCCCAGTGAACGCAGCGTTCAAGCTTTGATTCTTTGTCCGACACGTGAACTCTGCATGCAGATCACCAAAGACCTGAAAAGCTATTCCAAATACATTCCCGAAATCCTAATCGTCCCCGTATATGGGGGTGCGAGCATTGAAGGCCAATTCAAGGATTTGGCCAGAAAACCGCAAATCATCGTTGCCACCCCCGGAAGGTTGCAGGACATGATTCGCCGCAACAGAGTCGATTTTTCCGATGTCAAATACATGATTCTTGACGAAGCAGACGAAATGCTGAACATGGGTTTCCAGGAAGAGGTTGATGCCATCCTGAAATTCATGCCGGACAGAAAAAACACGGGTCTGTTCTCCGCCACCATGCCGAAAGAAGTTGAGGCCATCCTGTCAAAATACATGACCGATCCCGTGAAGGTGTCGGTGGGACAGCGCAACTCAGGCACCGTCAATGTGGACCACAAATACTACATGATGGCCGCCAAAGACCGTTATGCAGTCTTGAAACGTCTCATAGACTACACTCCGACCATTTACGGAATCGTTTTCTGCCGCACCAAACTGGAGACGCAGGAAGTGGCCGACAATCTGGTCCGCGATGGCTATAACGCCGCCGCTTTGCATGGCGACCTTTCACAAGGCATGCGCGACAACGTCATGGAACACTTCCGTCAGAAAAGCCTGCAACTGCTCGTCGCTACCGACGTGGCGGCACGTGGCATCGACGTCAGCGACCTGACACACATCATCAACTATAACCTGCCGGACGACATCGAAACCTACGTGCACCGTAGCGGTCGTACCGGACGCGCCGACAAGCGTGGCATCTGCATCAGCCTTATCAACCTGCGCGAAAAAGGAAAAATCAAGCAAATCGAAAAGATAGTGGGCCGTCCGCTTGAAAGAGCCCTGATCCCCACTGGCAAGGAAGTTTGCGAGAAACAGTTGTTCAAGCACATCGACAACATCGAGAAGGTGGATATCAACCGCGAAGATATCGACGATTATTTGCCCGTCATCTTCCGCAAACTCGAATGGATGTCGCGCGAAGAACTAATCACCAGAATGGTGGCGTTGAACTTCAACCGTTTTCTCGACTACTACAAGAACGCCAACGACCTTAACGTCAGCGAGACGGAAGAGAAGAAAAGCCGTAGCGAAAGAAAGAGCCGCGAACCGGAAGGCGACCGCGACGCTGGTCTGAAGACACTCTTCTTCGGACTCGGCCGCATCGACCACATCCTTCCGCAAAGGATTATCGGTACCATCAACGATGTCACCAACACCAAAGACATCCGTATTGGCCGCATCGAACTCTACGACGATTTCTCGTATGTCGATGTGGAGGAATCGTTCCTTCCTATGATTCTCGATTGTTTCTCCGACCCGAATAAGAACCCGAAAGGCATCGTCGTGGAAGTCGCCAAAGACAAGGCACCCGGCTCTAAGAGCAGGAAAAAATACCATGACGGCGACGGCGATTCCCGTGGCGGAGAAAGAAGATCGAGATATCACGACTCGGAATACAAAGTGGAACGCTCACGCGATGGCCGTGAATGGATCGACGACAACAGAGGCGGAAGAGGTGGCAATCGTAACGACGATTCACGTCCGAGCAGAAAAGAGAGAAACTCCGAGCGCGGTTTCGGTTCAGGCAGAGGCTCGTCCGACAGAGGACGTGGCTATTCTTCGTCAAGAGGCTCCAGAGACTCCGACAGAGGACATCGCGGATCTTCGCACGAAGGTTATGGCAGAAGAAGTTCTGGCCGCCGCAAATAATCATCAAATCGTCATGACAATACCATGACAAACGGTTTGAAAAATTGGTTGAAAGCATCACGTCCGAGGACGCTGATGCTTTCTTTTTCAGGCATCATGACGGGAGGATTCCTGTCTCTCACATGCACCAGTCACAGCCTGCTGACGGTCGTTTTGTGCGTGTTCACTGCCGTTACCTTGCAAATCCTGTCTAATCTTGCCAACGACTACGGCGATTTCATTCATGGCATCGACAATGACGATAGAATAGGTCCGCAAAGGCAGTTGCAGTCGGGAGAAATAGACAAGAAGGCGATGAAAAGCGGAATCATCGTCACGGCTTTTCTGGCGCTGGCTTTCGGTGCGGCATTGATTTTCACTGCTCATCTTAAGCCTGCCGAATTCATCTTTTTCGGCAGCCTGGGATTCGCCGCAATCCTTGCAGCATTGCTCTACACCTTGGGCAAGCATCCTTACGGATATCAGGGGTTTGGAGACCTTTTCTGTTTCTTATTCTTCGGAATAGTGTCAGTAGCAGGAACTTATTACTTATCGACACACAATATCGATTATCTGATTCTGCTTCCCGCCGCAGCGCATGGATTTTCGTCCAATACGGTGCTGAATGTCAATAATATGCGTGATTTTGAAAACGACAAAAGAAGTGGCAAAAACACTTTGGTCGTCAGAATCGGGCTGAAAAAAGCCTTCGTCTATCACATCACACTGATAATCAGTGCATTCGTTTGCCTCACGGTTTTCACAATACTGAAACACAATCCAATCTACTGCTTTGCATTCTGGATCGTATTTCCATTCTTGTTGAAAGATTTTAAGGCGATGGCCAAAATCAAGGATTTGCAATTGCTGGATCCTTTCCTGAAGCGACACGCCATAGCGACGTTTGTCACATTTCTGATTTTTGGCGTCACGCTAATCTTGTAGGAACAAAAAAAACGGCAGCAGAAAAACTGTTGCCGTTTCAGACGTCGGAGCGGCCGGACTCGAACTGGCGACCGCTTGCACCCCATGCAAGAATGCTAGCCAACTGCACCACGCCCCGATTTCTGAGTGCAAAGATATAAAGGATTATTGAATCAAAGTCAATTTATGAAAGGAATTTTTTTGAATATAAAATCGTAATCATATTTAATTATTTGATTTACAATATTTTACATTCAATTCTAATCTTTCCATTCAAGAAACGGAATGGACATAATAATTACGAAAAAAGCCATGTCATGACCGGCTTGCGACAATCTGAAATACTGTATCTTTGTATGATGAAACAAACAAAATAATGATATGACTGAAAATATTGAACACACTGATTGTCTGATAATTGGTTCAGGTCCTGCAGGATATACGGCTGCCATCTACACTTGCCGTGCCGATGTGAAAACCATAATCTACGAAGGCATACAACCTGGCGGACAACTTACGCAGACTACCGAAATAGAGAATTTTCCCGGATATCCTAAGGGAACGAATGGTCCCGAAATGATGGACGACATACGCCAGCAGGCTGAGCGTTTCGGTGCTGAGATCCGCATGGGCGAAATCACCGCCATCGACGCATCGCAACGTCCTTTCCGCGTCACTACGGAATATGACGGCGACATTCTCGCCGACACCATCATTGTGGCTACTGGAGCCTCGGCGCGTTATCTGGGACTGCCGTCCGAAGAGGAATTCAAAGGCGGCGGCGTGTCGGCATGCGCCACTTGCGACGGCTTCTTCTACAAAGGCAAAGACGTCGCCGTAGTCGGTGGCGGTGACACGGCATGTGAAGACGCGACTTATCTCTCAAAACTCTGCAACAAGGTTTATCTCATCGTCCGCCGTGACGTGTTGCGTGCTTCGAAAGCCATGCAGCATCGCGTGCTCAACACACCCAATATCGAGGTGCTGTGGACAACGCAGACCAAGGAACTCTTCGGCGAACAGGAAGGTTTCATGAAGAAACTGAAAGGTGCAGTGCTTTTCGACAGCCAGACCAAAGTCGAACGCACGATTAATATCGACGGTTTCTTTGTCGCCATAGGTCACCTTCCGAACACGTCGGTGTTCAAGGGCCTGCTCGACATGGACGAAGACGGCTACATCATCACCAAAGCCAAATCGACAGCGACAAACGTGGAAGGCATCTTCGCTTGCGGCGACTGTCAGGACAGGACATACCGCCAAGCCATTGTGGCTGCCGGAACGGGCGCCATGGCCGGCATTGAGGCTGAACGTTTCCTGCTTCAATAGCATCGGCACATGGAGTTCATGACCGAGGACAAGATGCTGCCGTTAGAAAACGGCATCGTCTATGGCGACAGGATTTTCTTTTTAGGTTCCTGCTTCGCTGATGAAATCGGCGGCATCTGTCGCGGGCTGGGCTTCGACGCCATGCTGAATCCGTTCGGGACACTCTTCAACCCCGCTTCGATTCGCGATGCCATATCGCGTCTGAACGAAGGCCGGCATTTTACCGAAAACGATGTTGTGAAGGTGGATGAAGGCTATTTCTCCACCTTCTCGCATAACAACAGATTTTGGTACAACACGCCAGAGAAACTGCTGAGCGAAGCCAACGCCGCGCTCGACAAGGCAATCCAGCATTACAATCAGTCCAAATGGGTCATCATCAGCCTTGGCACCGCGTGGTGTTACAGGTTTGCCGCTACCGGAAACATAGTCTCGAATTGTCACAAATTGCCGTCTTCTGATTTCCAACGTCTGCGACTCACCGTTGATGAATCGGCTGCCATTCTTTCGGAGATCGTCAGCCACAACGCCGACAAACGTTTCATCTTCACCGTGTCGCCCTTGCGCCATCTGAGCGACGGACTGCACGGAAACCAGTTGAGCAAAGCCACATTGCTGCTTGCTGTGGACAAGGTGTGCGGTGACTTCAAGAATGCCAACTACTTCGGCGCTTACGAAATACTTCTCGACGAGTTGCGCGACTACAGATATTACAAAGAGGATATGTTTCATCCCAGCGATCAGGCCGTGCGCTACATCTGGGATAAATTCAGAGAATACGCCTTCGACGAGAGTTGCCGTAAGCCTATGGAAATGGCTGAAAAGTTAAGGCAGATGCTCGACCATAAGCCGTTTTACCCTGAGAGCAAGGCATACAAGAGTTTCCTTGAGACGATTGACAAGTTGAAAGAAGAACTGAAGGCCCATTATCCGAAGATGAATTTGGAGAACATCTTGTGACGGCTATGCCTGATTCGTGGCGGTCGCCGTTGCTTTCTGAAATGATATGGGATTTGCGGATTGCCGCAGATTTTGGAAAAGATTATCTTTGCAGCAAGGATAGAGATGATGGAAGTCAACCTGCTTAATACGAAGATCGAATATCTGAAAGGTGTGGGGCCAAGGCGTGCCGAGCTGCTGCATAAGGAGATGAACGTCTATACCTATCAGGATCTGCTTAACAGATTCCCTTTCCGTTACATCGACAAGAGTCAGATTTACAAGGTTGCGCAGGTGAACGACGATCTGGTGTACTATCAGCTTATCGGCACCATCTCTGACATCCAGCTCGTAGGTGCGCCACGTGCGACGCGCGCCACGGCGCGTTTCAGCGATGAGACGGGCAGCATCGAACTGGTGTGGTTCAGGGGACTGAAATGGATTAAAACGAGTTACAAGCCCGGCGTGCGGTATGTGTTGTTTGGCAAAGCCAGCCAGTTTAACCACAACTTCAACTTCGTCCATCCTGAACTGGAACTTTACGATCCTAATGATCCCCTTGTCGGCGAAGGGCTTCAGGGCGTTTACTTCACCACCGACAAGATGAAAGACAACGGTTTGGGAACGCGCCAAATCGCCAAGTTGCAGAAAATGATTCTTCAACAGGTGTTTGATATCATCCCCGAAGTGCTTCCGGCGCGCATCCTGCAACAGCAAAATCTCATTCCGCGCAGATACGCCTACTATCAGATTCACCTTCCGTCGAACAGTGCCGATGTGCAGCAAGCCACGCGGCGACTGAAGTTCGAGGAACATTTTTTCTTCCAATTGAAGTTGTTGCGAAACAAGAAACGTCGCGAAAACTGCACCAAGGGTCGCGTCTTCAGCAAGGTAGGTGACTATTTCAATAGCTTTTACAATGAACATCTCCCTTTTCAACTCACGAACGCCCAGAAACGCGTCATCAAGGAAATTTTCAATGATTTGAGAAGCGGACACCAGATGAACAGGCTTTTGCAGGGCGATGTGGGCAGCGGCAAGACAATTGTCGCCCTGATGGTCATGCTGTTGGCCTTGGACAACGGCTTTCAAGCCTGTCTGATGGCGCCCACCGAGATTCTGGCGACGCAACACTATGCCACGCTGAAAGAATTGTTGAAAGACATGCCTGTCACGTTTGCCCTCCTCACTGGATCGACAAAGATTTCGGAACGGCGCAAGATACATGCCGGGTTGGAAGACGGCACCTTGCAAATCATCGTGGGCACACACGCATTGATAGAGAAAAACGTCATTTTCAAGAACCTCGGTCTCGCCATCATCGACGAACAGCACCGTTTCGGAGTGGAACAACGTTCCAGATTTTGGGAGAAGACGGAGATGCCTCCGCACATGCTGGTCATGACGGCAACGCCCATCCCACGTACATTGGCCATGACGCAGTACGGCGATCTTGACGTGTCGAAAATCGACGAACTGCCGCCGGGAAGAAAGCCGGTCCAGACAGTCCACGTCTATCAGGACGACGGCTACCGCATCGTGCTGTTCATGAAACAGCAAATCGCATTGGGTCGGCAGATTTATGTCGTCTATCCTCTCATCAAGGAATCCGAAAAGACCGACATGATTGCGCTGCAGGAAGGCTACGAAGCCCTGCTCCGCGATTTTCAGGAACCCGAGTACAAGATTTGCGTCTGCCACGGACAACTGAAACCTGAAGACAAAGACTTCGAGATGCAGCGTTTCGTTAACAAGGACACCCAGATCATGGTGGCGACCACCGTTATCGAAGTCGGTGTCAACGTGCCGAATGCCAGTGTCATGATCATTGAAAACGCCAACCGTTTCGGACTGTCACAACTCCATCAGCTGCGCGGCCGTGTGGGACGTGGCGCCGACCAGTCGTACTGTGTCCTGGTCACCGACCATAAGATGACTAACGACGGCAGAACCCGAATAAAAACGATGTGCACCAGCAATGATGGCTTTGAGATAGCCGAAGTTGACCTGCAGTTGCGCGGTCCTGGCGAAACGGGTGGAACGCGTCAGTCCGGTCAGTTGGAGATGCTTATCGGCGACTTCCAGAAAGACGGCGACCTCATCCAGGAAACCCGCGCCATCGCCACAAGCCTGCTTGACGATGACCCAAAACTCGTCAAACCGGAAAACCTTATGCTCCGCGAACACTACAAGGAACTTTTCGCCCAAACCTTCGACTGGAGCCAGATCGGGTGAGAAGTGTTTCGTATCGTCCATGGAATGCCGTAAGCATTGGCCTTGGCAGTATGGTTCATTCCTACGGAATGTTGTCATTCTCTATGTTTAGGTCTTTTTACCGACAGGTTTTCCCTACGGGAAATTAAGCTTTGATGCGTCTTCTGCTTGTTTTGTTATCGTTTATAGAGGCATTAATGGTCTGTTTTGAAACAGCCCTAAGTCAAAATGCCGTAGGCATTATCTGTCGGTAAAGACAAAGCAAATCCGATAAAACCTTATGCCAAGGCATTGACTATGGCAGTATGGTTCATTCCTACGGAATGTTGTCTTTTTCTTTGGTTAGGTCTTTTTACCGACAGGTTTTCCCTACGGGAAATTAAGCTTTGATGCGTCTTCTGCTTGTTTTGTTATCGTTTATAGAGGCATTAATGGTCTGTTTTGAAACAGCCCTAAGTCAAAATGCCGTAGGCATTATCTGTCGGTAAAGACAAAGCAAATCCGATAAAACCTTATGCCAAGGCATTGACTGTGGCAGTATGGTCCATTCCTACGGAATGTTGTCTTTTTCTTTGGTTAGGTCTTTTTACCGATAGGTTTTCCCTACGGGAAATTAAGCTGTGATGCGTCTTCTGTTCGTTTTGTTATCGTTTATCTAGGCATTAATGGTCGGGTTTTAACAACCCTAAGTCAAAATGCCGTAGGCATTATCTGTCGGTAAAAGAGAGCAAATAGTTGATAGTGAATGCCGTAGGCATTGACCATCGAAAAAAACGGCAAGGCAGGCTCTTTTCATCTTCTTTTCCCGACACATTCAAAAAAAAACTATTTTTGTGACAAACAAAGATAATCTATAACCTATTATGAAACAAGTTTTTACGTTTATCGCGGCAGCATTTCTTCTTGTTGTCGTCGGCTGCCAGCCAAAAACCGGAAACAACAACGACACTACGGAATCATCCGTAACACAGCCAGAACAGTCCGTCATGACGCCAATCGCACTGAAGGACTGTAACCTTGCATTCACCAGCACCAGCGACATGGTGTTTTTAGCCAACGCGGATAGCAACGCCGTAGCGCCTTTCGACGTAGAAAAAGACACGGTTTTCAATTACGTTTTCGTCACCGACCTCAACAGGTTCTATTACACAGTGAAGACGAACAACACGCTGAAGCTCAGATATATCGACTTCAACGACGAGACTGTTGTCCCACACGATGTCATCGACTGGGGCAAAACGCCACAGGATTGTTTTTCGGAAACCGACGGCCTTCCTGCCAAATTAATCTACAAGAACAACAGCCTTTACATTGCTTGTGATTTCGATTGGGACAGCTACAATTTCAGTCGCGCCATGGTTTACGATCTGACGACTAACACCTTGCGTAAGTCAAAACTGACAAATAACAGCAACGAGTATATGGATCTCATCACTTCCAATAACGATGAAGGCTCGGATTCCTTTAGCATGCAGAATCAGCAGTATTACTATAAGATGAATGGCAAGAAAGTCTGTCTGAGCGACAAGATCGACTTCAACAGCCTTGTCTCCGACCCTGATTATGCTGAGCCCAGAGAGTTCTTTTATCCGGCTATTTCGCCCGATGGCAAGCGGGTTTGTTACGGCGTGATGGTGGAGATGGGCGACCTTGGCCATGGACCATACTGCATCGCCAACCTTGACGGCAGCGGACAAAAGGCGTTGAAGGGCACCGACTTGTCAAACAGCTACAAGCCTAAGTGGACTGAAAGCGGCTCGCTTGTCTTTATCTCCGACACGCTGCTGAACGTAATCCGTCCAGCTCAGAGCGAGCCTGAAGTTTTGTATGATAGGACGAAAATGTTTGTCATTAAATAATTTCTCATGAATAAAAAGTTATTTCTTCTTGTCATGGTGACGATGTTCGTCGCTGTGGCTTATGCTCAGAACGGGTCGTTTCCGACAGTGTTAGCTGAGTTGATGGACAAGGAACATGTTGCTCAGGCCAAGGCTGACATCGCCGCTTTCCGTCAGAATGAGATGGAAAATGACGAGTACCTCTCTGAAGCGGAACTCGGGTTCCGTTGCGACACCTTTGCTATCGAGCATTTCCGCGTGATGCGCAACGACATCGACATTACCGATTTGGGCATGCGGCAGACCGAGTCTGCGTGCTACGACGCCTACGACGCCCTTCTCAACAAATATTACAAGTTGCTGAAATCAAGCTTGAGTGAAGCCGATCAGGCTGTACTTCTCAAGTCGCAACGCAGTTGGCTCGCCTATCGCGACAACGAATTCGACTTAGTCAAGTTGCTCAACAAGGATGAGTATTCTGGAGGCGGCACGATTTCGCTTCTCATAGCAGGTTGCCGTGAGACGGACATTGTGAAGGACAGGGTGTTGAAATTGGCTTGGTATTGGATTAGTGTGTCGGACATGGCCGAGTGAAGCAGTCCGCGACGGCAAAACGGGCTACTTTTCGGAGTCTCTCATCCTGTTGATGATAGATGTGGTGGAGTAACCTTCCACGAGGTCAACGGTCACCACGCTTCCGCCATGTGCTGTGACGATGTCGTGCCCCACGATGTCTTCAGGTTTGTAGTCCTTGCCTTTCACCAGCACGTCGGGTTGCACCATCTTGATCAATTCGTACGGTGTGTCTTCGTCGAACAGCACGACGGCATCGACAAACTGCAAGGATGCAAGCAGCAAGGCGCGGGCAGCCTCATCATTCACGGGACGCTGTTCGCCTTTGAGTCGGCGCACCGAGGCATCGGCGTTCAGACCAACGATGAGCACATCGCCGCAGTCGGCAGCCTGTGCGAGGTATTCCACATGTCCGCGATGAAGTATGTCGAAACAACCGTTGGTGAAGACAATGCGTTTTCCCGAACGGCGCCATTCGTCAAGTCTTGCGACGAGCGCATCGCAAGAAAGGATTTTGTCATTGATTTTCCGTAAAGTCTTCATTGTCAGCCGTATTATGGTTAGATATTCTAAACGAAAAGAAACGATTGAAGAAATAGCTGAACAGCACCGAGATGATGCCAATGAGGATATACGACAGCGTTGGGAAGATGCCGCAGACCTCAACGAAGAATTTCAGACCGCCATATACGATAAAAACGTTCACCACAGACACCATCAGGTAACGGAAAATCTGTGCTTTACCGCCCAAAGATGACTCGGAGAAGGTGATGTGACGTGCCAGCCAGAAGCCTGTCAGGAAGGTGATTGGCCATTTGAAGACAAACGAAGCGATGTGAGGCGTGAAGGTGACAAGGTTACCAAGTTGAAACAAGGTTCTGTGGAATACGTAATGGTAGAAAACGTAATACAAGATGGTGTCAAAGACCATGTTGAGGCCACCCGTGAATCCGTAGCGGAAAAACTGCAAGCTGCACACTTTGTGGAACGGCGGATAAAAGAAATCGACGACCGACCAAAGTGCGTGCTGAATTTTTTCCTCAAAGCGTTTCATCGTTGTTGTTTAAGACAACAAAAGTAAGCAAAATAGCTTTTCATCCTGAAAATGAGCGGAACATAGGAAGGATTCCGCCACATTTCCTATTCTTTACCAGGCACGGTGTCCTTGATGCTTCCAACCAGACCCTCGAAGAAGGGGCTGACACTCTTGAAAAGTTTCTGAGCGCCATTGGCGACTTGTGTGGCTCCGGCCTTGGTGGCAAAGCCGACATACTCGCCGCGAAGCCGTGTGAACAAGGTTTTTTCCTCGTCGCTGAAACGGCTCAGGTTGTCGCGGTACTCCTCGACCATTGCCTTATACTCGTCGAATGAATAGTCCCAGTCCTCATTGGTGAAGTTTGGATATTCGCTTCTTGTGGAGTCGATGAACTGTTGGGCGCGTTTCATGAACGTTCTTTGGCTGCCACTTTTGAAGGCCACTTGATGTTCCTGTCCGAAAGCTGTCATGGCTGTCAGGCAGAACAAGGCGATTACAATTAGTTTTTTCATGACTTCTCAACGTTTAAATCCATATTACATTATATGACTCCAGCAATTTTGATGCCGAATCCACGTCGTCGGTGAATCCGAGCATGTAGCCTCCTCCTCCGGAACCTGAAATCTTGACGCCGAAATGGAAATCGGGTCTCATTTCGAATAGCGGCAACGTGTTGTCAGTAATCATGGGCAGCAGAAATGTCATCTGAGCCGCAGACAAGCATCCAAGGGAGTCGAAAAAGTCCTTCACATCGCCTTTCAGCATGGTTTCAATACATGATGTGACATGAGGAACATACTCTTTCTGAAACCGAATCAGAAAGTCTTCATCCATTCGTTTTTCCTTGAAATAATTCACCAGAGGTCCCGTCTTGCTTCTCCTTCCAGTGTCGATGAGACAGACACGAATTTCTTTGTTCAGGAAGCCTTCGTCGAGCAATTCCAACTTTCCATCCTTGATCTGGAATGGCTTGCCAAGGTAACACTGCAGCGGGTCGATGCCCGAACTGCTGCCGTGAAAATAACTCTCCATCTGTCCGAATAGACGCTTCAGAGCCATCGTGTCGTCTGTTGTCTGTCGTCCGTAGCGTTTATAGACAGCCGCTACCAGAACTCCGGAACTACCTAATCCATAACTACTTGGCACATCGGAATAAAGAAACAAGCCTTTGTCTAAATCATCAGCCAAGCGTTTTAAGTCGAGTTTGTCGCCAAAATCGGTTTGCCCTGACAAATAGTCGGCGAAACGCCGGATGGCGGCATTGGAAGATTTCTCCCTTTCGTCGGTCAAAGTGTTGCCGAAACTCCAGTATGCCTTGAATTTCCTGAAAGGAATCATCAAGGCCACGGAATCGAATATCATCGAATACTCGCCGAAAAGGATGATTTTGCTATAAAACACTTCGTCCATGGCTCATAATTTGGATGGACCCGTTCCGACGCGGTCTTCTATCCATTGCGAATTCATGCAGAATGGTTCCAAAGCATTGGAAATAAACGATTTCACTTCATCAGCGCAGGATTCGGGATAGAGCAGATGCACGTTAGGGCCGGCATCCAGCGTGAAAGCCACGGGAATTGATCTTTGCTCCCTGTAACGCCGCACTTCTGCAATGATATTCAGCGTGTTAGGCTTGAGCAACATATAAGATGGGTTGGAACACATCATCAAGGCGTGGAGTTGCAAGGCTTCCGCTTCGGTGATGTTGACAAAAGTTTCCAAATCACCTGTTTTCAAGGCTGACAATAAACTTGCGATGTTGTTTTGTGCCTGATTGTAACGTGTTGATGCATACGGATTTGTATCCATCAATGCATGACCTTTTCGGCTTGATGTCTGTTTTTGTCCATCGCTGACGACAAGGATGCTGTCGCGGTAAGTCTTGAAGACAGGATGAATAATGTCGCAGATAGGCACGGCATAATCGTCGGAACTATCAGTATAACAGTTTGTTGCCCCCCAAAGCGCCATCGTCGGGAACACCGATCTTGAAGCGCTGCCGGAAGCAAGTCGGGCAAGGTATGAGGCTTTCTGCAAATCGATGGCGGTTTCGTCATTCGCCATCCTTTCTATGTCTAACAGGCACATTATCAATGCGCTCATCGATGATGCCGAGGATGCGATGCCAGAAGAATGAGGAAAAGTGTTGTGACTGTCGATTTTAAGATCGAGTTGCGAAAGGAATGGGAGATAAGGCAGGTTGGCGACAAGAAATTCCTTGATTCTCTCGGAAAATGGAACGTTTTCCTTGCCGTCGAATCTGAAATCCAGAGAGAAACGGTCTGATTTCTCGAAGAAGACGGAAGTCTCGGTGCGGCATTGCGACAAGGTGAAACTGATCGAAGGGTTTCGGGGAAGTTGGTTGTCTCTCTTGCCCCAATATTTCACGATGGCGATGTTCGATGGGCTTTGCCATTTCACGCCGCCGTGAAAGTCTTCGGGAAGTGTGCCCGATAATGAAGCATCGTTCCAATTCATCTCTAAACGTTTATAAGGCAAAGATAACGAAAATATCATCGATGGCGTCAAGGCGATACATCAGGCAGGCTTTTCCAAAGCGAAGCGATAGTGTGTTTTTGACGATCATCAAAGGGAAAAGATTATTATAGCACCCACTCGCGATAAGGGACAACGACGTGAAGTCCCAAAGACTGGAAGTAGGTCCGCACGCGATTTTCCGGCCATTCCGTTGCGGCGAGGAAGAAGTCGCCACCCCAAGCTCCGAGCGATTTCATTCCGCCGTCGAATTTCGGGAAGCGTTTCAGTATGGATTCGCGTCCAATGCACGAAGCCACGATGTCTTCATGGATGCGGATGTAGTAACAGAACAGAGCCAGCGAGGGACAGTCCACGAGGGTGCGGGTGATGTCGCTCACGGTGTCTATCTCATATTGAAAATTCTGCTGTCGCAGCAATTCCAAGAAGGATTTCACTTCGCCTGAAGACTGCTGCTTCCGGCCTTGATAGACGAAATACAGGTTGTCGGAAAATGGAGGGTCGAAAGGCACAGGTTCCATTACGGGATGTCCGTTTTCGAGGTGGTAGAACAATGGTGATGTCGCCGTGGCGCAAGCGATGTCGTAGCCAGAGCCGCCGAAGGTCCGTTTTAGCAACTCATAGGGGTCGATGCCGGCCCAACGGGCGAGGTTGGAAATCAGCGTGGAACTGCTTCCCAAGCCCCACTCGGGATCGAAGTCAAGTTCCGTATTGAACATCAAGTCGTTGCCTGAAAACAAAGATGGATTCAAATCGCGTACGGCGTTGAGGATGCGTTGCAGGTATTCTGCCTTATCCACGTCGTCGGTGGTTTTCAAGTCGAGATTCTTACGTCCGAAGACAGCCGAAAACCAATGCCCATCGGGTTTGATGCTGTTCCAGACGAGGGTGTCGGTATTATTGTCGGACGAGACGACATTCATGCTTTGTCCGAGCTTCAGAGGCAAAGCCAAGGCATAGGCTCCGCAGAGGACGAGGTATTCGCCTGAGAGGAGCAATTTAGCGTTTGAACGAAAGTTTGCCATTATGTTTCCTTAATGAGTCAAGATATTGTTCGACAGCGGCATACGACACGACTTTGTCTTCGAAATACGTATGTGCCAGTTTCTTTTCGTTATCGGTTGCCTGAAGCTGGTTGAGGATGTTGTTCAGGTGCATTTTCATGTGTCCTGCCTGAATGCCTTTGGTGGTCAGCGAGCGCACGGCGGCGAAGTTGTTGGCTAATCCCATGGTGGCGGCAATCATCATCAGTTCGGGAGCGGTAGGGTTGCCCAGCAGTTCGAGCGATTTTTTTGCAAGAGGATGCAGGCTGGTCAGTCCCCCCACAGTGCCGAGTGCCATAGGCACTTCGAGTTCGAAACGGAATTGTCCTGCTTCTGTCGTCACGCTGGAGAGGCTTTCGTAGCGTCCGTTGCGTGCGGCAAAGGTGTGGCCGGCAGCTTCCACGGCGCGGAAGTCATTGCCTGTGGCGATAACCACGGCGTCGATGCCGTTGTAGATGCCTTTGTTGTGTGTCGTGGCACGATAGACGTCCACATGGGCGATGTCCACGGCAGTCTTGAATTTCGTGGCATATTCGGCACCCGAAAGATGCTCGTCGATGCCATCCAGCTTATCTACAGGACATTCCACCCACACTTTCACCCTGCAATCGGGCGTATTGTTCGACAGGATGGTCATGACGATTTCGACATGGCGTTCCACTTCACTGAGGGCGGTCTGTCCGGCGAAGAAGTCGCAAAGGCTGTGTCCGAACTGTTCGAGTACCGAGTTGATGAAGTTGGCTCCCATTGAGTCGCAGGTGTTGAACTCGGCGAAAATCTGGTATAGGTCGGGGATTTGTTCCGAGAAGTCTTTGAGGCTGATGTCCAAAATGCCGCCGCCACGTTTCACCATCTTTTCGGTCATCGAGACGGTGTCGTCAATCAGGCGTTGCCGTATGTCGGGAAAGAGTTCCGCGAGCCGAGCCTTGTCGCCGTGCCAAAGGAAATGTACCTGCCCCACTTTCCTCACGTCAATCACTTCGGCATGGAATCCACCTCTTTCGCCCCAGAACTTGGCAGCCGCCGAAGCTGCCGCGACGACGGAACTCTCTTCGATGACCATGGGAACGATATAGTTTTTCCCGTTGATCATCACGTTGGGCGAGATGCCGTATGGCGTGAAAAAATTGGTGATGGTATTCTCGCTGAACTCGTCGAAAAGTTCCTGTTGCCGTTTGTCGGTATACCAATAGCTTTTCAGAAGAGAGATGACTTCGCCAGGATTCTCGAAATAACTCGCAATGAGTTTGAGCTTCTCTTCTTTCAGAAGCTTGGAGAATCCCTTTTTTATCCTTTCATGCGATGCCATCTTGATTCAATATGTTGTTAGCCGAAAAGCCGGCACTATTGCCGTATCACCATACTTCTTCTTCCACCTTCTGTTCAGGCTTGATTTGCTCTTCGAGCGTGGCGCCCCAGTTTTCGGCGAAAGCGGCGATTTGGCTGATGTAGTTGTCCCATTGCGACTCATACAGCGGATCATCCTTGTCCATCCAACGTTCGATAGGGAAACGCGATCCGGGAGTTTTCAGCGTGAAATCGGTGAGCGTGTAACGGATTCGGCCATCCCTGATTTCAATGATGAACTTGTAGTTGACCCACGGGCATTTTGCCTTCACTTCTTCGTCGCAATTCATCTGAATCAGATGCTTGCCTTCAATCTTGGAACCGTCATCGCCAGTGACCACTGACGCCGCATTCTTGTAATACTTGTTCAGGAAGGCGCTGATGCAACGGTTGTGCACTTCCATTGGAGTCCCTTCTACTTGTACGACTTTCTGGAAGCAGATCAGATGGGTCTTTTCGCTGACCGGCAGCGCTGTTGATTGCGCAAAAGCCGATGTCATAAACATCATGGCTGCCAATACTGCAAACAATTTCTTCATTTCTTTCGATTTAGATTTTACAAAATTAAAACATTTGGGCTGAAAAAGCCTTGAAACATGATGCAAATATCAATCCAAATCATAAAGGACGTAACGTGGAACTTGAATCGCAATCCAAGCTCATCTGCGGTGTCCCCTTATAGTATAATGTCGAAGCGTCTTTGACTGTACCTTGCAGGAAGGTGGTCACAAACACAGTGGCTGTCGATGCGGAATTCAGTTCCACGTTCATGGTTTCCACTTCGTTCTTCACCATGTTCAGTTCCGATGCGTCATCGAGACGGATGTCGGCATAGTGCGTGTTGCCCGTGTAATTGACGAGCCGTGAAGCTTCTGTGAGGTTGGCTGTCAGGGAATCGGTGACGGTCACGTTGCCAAGCAGGCGCGAAGCGTCGTCAAGTGTGGCGTGGCAAGCAAGACCATCAAAAGAATAATTCAGCAGTTCCGATGCGTCGGAGAGTGTAATCCGGCTTTCGGCGCCTTGGAAGATGCCGCCGACACACGAGGATGCGTCATCGAGGCTGACAGTGAATTTGTCGGCGAGGAAAGTCTCTTTGCCGAGATTGGCGGTCGATGCGTCTGAGAGATGGATTTCGCTCAGCGTGTTTGCATAAACCGTCATGTTGAGCACGGTTTCCGACACCATATTGATACTCTGGTTGAGTTTAATTGTCAGCGTGCCGTCATTACAAGAACAGATGAGGTAATCGGCGAGGTAAGCCGAATATTCGATTTGACAGCGGTTGTCCGTCGAATCCTGAATCACCGTGACGCTCATTCCATCCTGGATGTCAATTGCCGTAAGAGGCTCAGTAGCGCTGACCGTCATGGTTTTGACCGTCATGTCGAGTTTCTTGTTGCAGGAAACGAAAAGCAATGCGCATGCCAATAGTGATAAGGCACAGGAAAGAAACTGCTTGTTATTCATCTTCACCGATATTTGCCGCAAATATAAGCAAGTTTAACGTATAGGACAATCACTCATGATGATAAGGCTCGCCTTTGATGATGGTGAAGGCGCGGTAAAGCTGCTCTACGAAGATGAGGCGCACCATCTGGTGCGAGAAGGTCATGGGAGAGAGGGACATTTTCGCGTCGGCTTTGTCATATACCGGCGAAGCGAAGCCGTAAGGGCCACCGATAACAAACACCAGACGTTTGCAGCCCGACGCCATCTGATGTTCGAGGTCGGCGGCGAAACCGACCGAAGTCAGCGACTTTCCGTTTTCATCGAGAAGGATGATGCGGTCGCCTGCCTGAAACTGCGCCATCAACAGCGCGCCTTCTTCCGACTTCTGCTGTTCCATGCTCAGCGTCTTGCGGTTGCGCAAATCGGGAATGGTCTTGATTTCGAATGGCGCATAATGCTTCAGCCGCGTGACGTATTTTGCGATGCCTTCTTCAAGGTAACCGTCGTCGGTTTTTCCGATAAGGAGCAAAACAATTTTCATACGGCGAAGTTATCGGTTTTCATTTTTAATGAAAATATTAGAGAAAAATTAAGAAACAGGCCTTTACGACTAAGGGTGAAAGCCTTTTTGTGCGTCTTATAAGTGATTTTGCAAACAAATTTCTCTCGTTATAGCCGTCATGGGAAACTTTGATGGCTTTTTTTATTTGCCAAAATCGTCCCGCGACTGCTGCATCACTCCAGAATCTGATACTGCTCTATCTCATACTGAATCGGGTGTCCGGCTTCGTAATAGACGACGTCTTTCAGCACTTTGTCGAAAACATAATACTGTATCAGCACGAGGTCTTTGCCGTTGTTGACAAGGCCGTACATGCGGTCGTTGTCGAGATCCACCTGGTCTTCTGGAATTGGTGACGCTGCGCTGAGCTGAAGTTTCTTCTTGAACATCTTCATCTCCTTCGTGCCACCGTCTTTGGAAGTCAGGGATAGCTTGTAAAGATAAGGCGAGTTGACGATGGAATCGATACGTTTCTGCGGGAGCGTGTTGGTGAGCAAGGCTTCAAAACGCAGGTCGCTGAACGATGAAAGGAAGTTGATGACTTTCAGCGTGTCGAATTTCACGTCGTAGTTGTCGATGAGACGAGTCATCTTGTACTGGTGCTTTCCTGTGTTGTCGATGCGGAAACTCAGCTGCGGGTCTTCGCCGAATTCAAGCGTGACGGACTGTATGTCGGCCAACGACTCGTGATAGATGGTGTGGTCGCGCCAGTCGTCGGGATTGGCGGTGAACCTTGTGGTGATGAATCCGCGGAATCCCGGAATATAGACGATATAGGCGTTGTCGGCGCCTTCCTTAAGCATGAAAGTGCCCGCGCTGTCTTGGGTGGCGTCACCGACATAAAACACCTTGGTGCGCTTCTCATGATAGAAAAGCTTGATTTTGTTGAACAGATTAATTCTCGGAACATATTGATACACCTCAACTTTGGTGCTTTGTCCCGCCAACTGCTTGATGATGTTGTCGTGACTTGCAACCGACACAGGCATACGGATACGCACCTTATACAAAGTATAAAGCAGCAGGTCGATTTTCTTGGAATGCGCCTTGTAATCGTGATTCAAAGTCCATGTGCCGTCATTCTGACGTTCGAGCAGCGACTCGTAATTGAACCGGTCGGCGAGATAGACCTTCGTGACCGAAGCCGTATCCCAAACCTTGAAGTCGGCGGAATCGCCCCTGAGCGTCGTCAGGTAACGGTTGTTCCAAATCAGCACAGCTGCGAGGACAGCCAGAACGGCTGTTATGATAATCCACAAACGATTGTTTTTCTTCATTGTAAGTGTTTGTATTTCAGTTAAAAAGCAATATCGTTATTTCTTGCTGTATTTTTTCTTTCTAATGAAAGCCAACACGGAGCCCAGCACAACGATTAAGCCGATAGGCACCACCGTATTGATAAGTTGCCACTTGGCACGTGATTGGCTTATCTTTGCCGCATCGAGCAGACGTATTTTCAGTTCACGCGAGCGGATGTCGATAAGTCCTTCACCATCAACAAGGTAGCTGACGGCGTTCATGATAAATTCCTTGTTTCCGTAGGTGTTACCCGTAAACTGGTCATAACCCAAAGGCAACGGCGTTTTCTCCGGTATTTTAAGCTGATTGCGGATGATGTCGCCATCGGCGACGACAATCATGGCGGTCGGTTCGCTTTCGTCCATGAATTTCATTTCCTGGCTGTCGGCAATCTCCATCGGGATGCGGTTGGAGTAAAGCGACGGGAACGATCCCTTCAGCAGATAAGCCACGTTCTGGCCTTTTGACGGGAACATTCTCTTGTCGGGATTCTGTTTCAGCATGGAGAGGCTGACAAACACCGGCACGCCCGATATCTTGGTGTAGTCGGATGTCTTAAGCAGCGGAATCTGGTCTATTCCTGTCACCGATGTCGTGGCGCTGAGGGAACTGACGAAATCAGCCTTGATGGCGTTCATGTTGCGCACCATGGGGTGATTGGAAGCCGCTTGCAGAAGAGGGAAGTAGAACCAGCGGTAATACTCGAGTTGTGCCTGGCCTGCCACCTGCCCCGTGCGTATCGGCAATGGCGCGCAGTTCAGGTCGAGAAGCAGGTCTTTGTTCATGCGTACTCCATATTTGAACAGCATGTCTTCCAGATTCAGGTCAAGGTCAGTGGCGATGGTCGATTCCTGCGCCGCGAGGCTGTCCATGGTGGCGTAGACGGGTTCGACGAGCCAGAGCACCTTGCCGCCGTGCATGATGTATTGGTCGATGAGGAACTTGTCTTTTTCTTCGAAGGGCTGTGTTGGCTTGGCGATGATGATGGCGGCGAATTTTGGGAAGGCTTTCACTTCGCCTTTAGCGTTAGGATCGGTGCGGCGCAGCAGCGCATCCACTTTACCGTCGATGCTGATGCGGCCGACATTATAACTTTTCGACAGGCTCTGCGTGATGTCGTAAACGTCATTTTCCGACAGTTCGCCATGTCCTTCGATGAAAGCCACATTGGGCTTCTCGAGTTGGGTGACTTTCTTCACGGCGTCGATGAGCTTGAATTCAAGATTCTGCATCGAGGCGTTCAACGCTTCCTGCGATGACTGGCCTAACTGGTTTTCGAGCAGGTCCACAGCGACTTCAGTATTGTTGTGATAGCTCACCAAGGCACCTGGCCAGATGACCATTTGCTTCGACCCGTCGTTGCTTTGCACCGACAAGTCGGTCGGATTCAGTCCCGCCTGATATAGTGTTTTGTAGGTTTCGTTGCGTTCGGTGGCATCGTCGCTCTCGGAAGGGTTGATGAACTCGTAGTCCACGTATTTGCTGTAAGCCCTGAACTCGTCGAGCATCTCCTTGGTCTCGCGGCGCAGCTTCTTGAATCCTGCCGGAAAATCGCCTTCGAGATAGACTTTGAAATAGACGTAATCGTCAAGGTCCTTGAGGATGTCCTTGGTCGTGTCGGACAGGGTGTAGCGTTTCTCGCTCGTGAGGTCGAAACGTGTGAAGACGAAGGAACCGATGATGTTAATGACGACGATGAGTATCAGCGTGATGAAGAACATCATCAGCTGGTTTCTTTTGTAATTCTTGCGTTTGTTTTCCATCTTTCAGTCCTCCAATTACCATTTGCGGCTCGCGAGAACCAGTTTTGTCAAACTCAGGAAAAGCGCCATCACGCTAAGGAAATACAGTATGTCGCGTGTGTCGATGACGCCACGGCTGATGGACCCGTAATGGGCATCCATGCCAAGGCGCTGTATGAACAGGTCGATGCTGCCGAAAAGGGACAGGGAATAGATGAACTCAAATCCCAGGTATAGGAATCCGCAGAGGAACACCGAGAGGATGAAGGCCAGAATCTGGTTGTTGGTCACCGAACTGCAGAAGATGCCGATGGCGACGAAACTGGCGCTGAGCAGGAACAGGCCTATGTATGAGCCCCAGATGCCGCCACTGTCGAGATTGCCGACGGGAAGTCCGAGCCGGTAGATGGAGTAATAATAGACCAGCGTGGGCAGCAAGGCCAGCAGCACCAGAACCACGTCGGCAAGAAACTTGGCAAAGATAATCTGCCAGTCGCTCAGCGGCTTGGTGAGAAGCATCTCGATGGTGCCGGTGCGGTTCTCTTCTGCAAAACTGCGCATCGTGACGGCAGGAACGAGGAATAGAAACACCCAAGGCGCTATGATGAAGAGGCTGTCGAGATTGGCATAACCGTAATTCAGCAAGTTGAAGTCGCTCTGAAAGACCCAGAGAAACAGTCCTGTGATAAGCAAAAACACGACAATGACCGTAATCCCTATCAAGGAACTGAGAAAATTGCTGATTTCTTTTTTAAAAAGTGCGTACATCCATTTTCCCTTTTAAGTTGGCAAAAATAATCATTTTCCCCGATTTGATCGAACAATAATTTGACGCCCAAGGTTGCAACAAATAGCATGAAAGTTGAAATGAATATGTTATATATTGATTATCAGTTATATATGAATAATTTTCAATTAAATAGTATCAGAATTAGCAAACTCCATTCTTACTCTTCTTCGTTTTCCTTTTGATTTAGGTTTGATAATAAGACGGCCATTCGGAAATATGCAAAAATTCCGTAAGTTCGCAAACTGAAAACGGGGTAAGTCATGAGAGTAACAAGATTTGTTTTATTAATATTTTGTTTGTCAGCATATTGCGTAGCCATCGGACAGAGGAGCGACGGAAATCTGAAAACGGCGCAGTTGTATGAACTGTTCAAGAATCCGGAGTCCCAATATTATCCTTTTGTACGTTGGTGGTGGAATGGCGACAAGGTTGAGGCCGGTGAACTGAAGCGTGAACTCCGTCTGCTCAAAGGAGCCGAAATCGGTGGCGTTGAGATTAACCCCGTGTCGTTTCCGAGTTATTGCGACAGCATCGGCAAGCCGTCGTTGCTTTGGCTCAGTCCTGAGTGGACCGACATGTTGCGCGTCACTTTCGACGAAGCCAAAAGGCTTGACATGACCTGCGACCTTATCGTAGGTTCGGGATGGCCTTTCGGGGCGGAATATCTTGCCGACAAGCAGCGTGCCCAGATTGTCGTGAATTACGCCGACTCCGTCTCGGGTCCCGCTTCGATTGAAGTCATCACCGACAGCCTCATAAAAAAAGCGATGCCCGGCATCAGTTCCCCATACCGCGGCGCCGAAGCCGAACTGATGGCATTGAGGCTATATCCGAATCCCGCCTCCGACATTTCGGAAGCCATTGACATTCCATACGATGCCGATGCGAAGATCATCAGCGTGAATGTCCCGGAAGGCAATTACACGCTTTCGGCCATAGTCAAGGTCACAGGCTTCATGGAGGTCATTCTTGGCGCCCCTGGCGCAGCAGGACCTGTGGTGAATCATTACGACACCGAGGCCGTCAACCGCTATCTCAACACCATGTCCGACACGATACAGAAACGCATCGGCCCATTGAAAAACGACATCCGCGCCTTGTTCACCGACAGCATGGAACTTGAAGGCGCCAACTGGTGCGACGACATGGCTGACGAATTTGAAAGACATTACGGTTACGACATCAGGGAATATCTGCCTTTCATATTGTTCAAAATCGGGTCGATGGGCAGCGCGCTCAACTACAATCCCGTTGTCCCCGTCACCAAGGCTTTCAACGAAAAGGTGCAGCGTGCACGTTATGACTTCGAAAGTTTCAAGGCAACGCTGATGACGGAACGATTCACAAACACTTATCTGGCGTGGTGCCATGGCCTTGGCGTCAAGGCGCGGGCGCAGGCTTACGGCCGCGGTTTCTTCCCTCTTGAGAACGCTATGGGATACGACATCCCCGAAGGTGAGGCGTGGACTACCAATTGGCTGCATCACAAACCCGGTGAGGAGATGTCGGAAAGCGACTACCGTCGCGGACGCGCCTACACCATGGTCAACAAGTTCGTGTCGTCGGCAGCGCACCTCGCCGGCAACCGCACGATGAGTTGCGAGGAGATGACCAACGTTTACACCGTGTTCAACATGACGCTGGAACAACTGAAACTCGGCGGAGACCAAGCCGCCATCTCAGGCATTAGCCACAGCATCTTCCACGGCTTCAACTATTCCCCTAACAAGGAAGTGCCGTTCCCAGGCTGGGTGCGCTACGGCGCTTACTACAGCGAAAACAACACGTGGTGGCCTTACTTCAAGTATTACAACGAATATAAAGCCCGTCTCTCGGCAGCCTTGCAGCATGGGACTATGTATGCCGACATCGCCATTCTCAATCCTGAAAACGACATGTGGAGCACCATCGGCATGCAAAACGAGCCTTTCCCTAACGTCACGCGCGCCCCATACAAGACCATGATTTGGGAAGCCATCAGCAAATGCGGCGGCGGCACCGATTACGTCACGGAAAACATCATCGGCAAGGCCGAAGTGAAAAAAGGAAATCTCTGCTTCAACGAAAGAAAATACAACACGCTGATATTGATTGATGTGGAAAGCCTTGAGCCTGAAACCGCCGACAAGTTGCTCGAATTTGCCCGAAGCGGGGGAAAGATACTTTGCATCGACACCATTCCTTACAAATCGCTCGGTCTGCGCAAGGATTACCTGCAACGGGATTCCATTGTAAACGACAGATTCAGAAAAATTAGCATGATGCGCGATTGTTTCACTTTTGCCGAACCGCCGAAGCAAAACTATATCGCCTGGTGCGATAGTCTGATGCAAGTTGGCGTCCTGCCTCATTATCTGGATGTGGAAGTTCCCGACCCTTACGTGATGCAGAACCGCTATACCACGGATGATGGTTGCGAGATGCTATTTGTTAGCAATTCAAGCCGTTATAACGCTCACCAGACGAAAATGACTTTCCATAAGTCGCTTACAAGACACAAACATCCGTGGATTTGGGACTTGCAGACAGGGGAACGCTATCGCTTCACGCTCGACAGGAATGGAAGCCGCACCTTTGACATCGGTCCCGCTGAATCTTATCTCATCGTCTTCGACAAGAAGAAAAAAGGTCAGACTTGGCAGCCGCTCATCGAAAGATTCAGAAACGACAGGCTGATGGCCGACATTTCCGAAGATTGGGATGTGGAACTGATTGACAGCATGAAGGACACGACATCATACGCCCATTTCGACACCCTGATTGATTTGAAAGACAATGAAGGTTTCAAGTATTTTGCCGGAACAATCGTCTATCGCAAAACCATCAACATTGCCAATTCTGGCGAAACCATCCTTAATCTTGGATTAGTGGAAGGCGTGTCGGAAGTCATCGTCAATGGCAAGTCTGCGGGTGTGCAGTATTTTGGCAGACGGCTCTACGACATCAGCGACCTGATGAAATCCGGCGACAATGACATCGAAGTCAGGGTGACGACGACATTGGGGAATTACATGAAATCGTTGCCCGACAGCAACCGTGTGGCTTATGTCTATGTCAACTGCAAGAAACGGTTTCAGGATTTCCAGCCGCAAGGCATGATGGGCCCCGTGACGCTTTTCGGAAAATAATTGTAAAGACAAAGTTCCCTTTTCCCTATCTTCGCAGAAGACAAACACCTGAAAACGACTTATTTTTTCACCAAACACCTGATATTTAATATTTTGCTATATGAAAAAGGCTATCATTGCAATCGCGGTCTTGATGTTCGCGGTACTCAGTTCAAGCGCTACAGCCCAGATAAGGATGGGAACGACGGAAGACGGCAAGCCCATTTACAACGCTTCTAAATTCGGCGTCCGTTCCGATGGCGTCACGATGAACACGAGATCCATTCAGAAAGGCATCGACTGGATTTCGGAACATGGCGGCGGCGTGCTGCGCTTTTGGGTGGGACAGTATCTCACCGGCAGCATACATCTGAAGTCGAACGTCACCATTGAACTGATGGAAGGCGCGACGATAACAGGCAGCACGAATCCTTGGGATTACGACCAAGTGAAGAAGACGCGTAACTACGCCCTTGTCATCGCCGAAGAAGTCGAGAACGTGCAAATCATCGGCAAAGGCAACATCCATGGCAACGGTCGCGAACTCGGCAACAACTTTGTCGAAGCCTGCTACAATGGTTTCATCGATGAAAAACTCGTCAACGACCGCGTCAACAATAGGGCGAGATTGCTGTATTTCAGAGAAGTCAAGAATCTGACCATCAAAGATATAACATTGAGAGACGCTTCCGACTGGGTGCAGACCTACGACCAGTGTGAACAGGTCTGTGTGGATCATGTTTTTGTCGAAAGTTGCGCCTATTGGAACAACGACGGCATCGATATCGTCGATTGCAACGGTTTCGTGCTGAAAAACAGTTACATCAATTCCAGCGATGACGCAATCTGTCTGAAGTCGCACGACAAAAACGCGTTGTGCCAGAACATCGAAGTCCGCAACTGCACGGCACGTTCCAGCGCCAGCGGCATCAAGTTCGGCACAGCCGACAACGGCGGATTCAAGAACATCCGCATCATCAACAATGTGGTTTACGACACCCACCGCAGTGCCATCACCATTCAGAGCGTTGACGGAGGCATCTGCGAGGACATCCTTGTCGATTCGCTTTACGCCACCAACACCAGCAATCCCATTTACCTTACGGTAGGGCAACGCCACGGCGACAAGACCAGCACCATGAAAAACATCACGATTCGCAACTTGTACTGCGAAGTGCCTGCCACCAAAGCCGACACGCAATACGAATACGAAGGTCCTATTGAAGACAATCCGCGCAACATCTCGCCTTGTGGCATCATCGGCATGCCTGGCAGCAAAATCGCCAACGTCACGCTCGAAAACATCGAAATCGTTTTTCCGGGCGGCGGCGACAAACACGTAGCCTATCGCGGCCTTGACCAGTTGGACGATGTGCCCGAAATGCCGAAGGCTTATCCCGAATTTTCGCAACACAAGGAACTGCCGGCATGGGGATTCTATATCCGTCACGTTGACGGCATCACCATGAAAAACATCAAACTTACGGCGCTGAAATCCGACTACAGGACAGCCATCGTCATGGACGACGTCGCCAATCATACCATCAAAGGTCTTGAGGTAAAGGAACCGGCGGCAAAAGGCAAGGACTCCGTGTTTGAAAGAAAATGACGGCAGAAAACCTTTTGAAGGGTTTTTTGTATCTTTGCATAGATATTGATATTATATTTAATGTAATGTATATCAATAACTTATAAGTATAGTTCAAATATTGTAACAAGTAGAAAACGCAGAAAAAAAGTCAGCATCATGTATCAGATTTTTAAAACTCAGATAGAGAAAAGCAAGATGGTCCTTATGGGAGTGAAACGGAACCAGCGGCTTGGAAGGGAAGCAGGCGTCAGCGATTCCGCATTGAAAAACATGGAAGAGGAATGCCGAAGGCTGGAGGCGCTTTCGACAGAACTGGACGCCATTTTGGAGGAAGGACGCAAGAAGAGTGAAGACGCGCATCGCTCTCTTGAAGAGTTGAAAGTCAAGACAAACTTGGTGAAAAACGCCATCAAGGCCAAGTACGACCAGACTTGGTGGTCGAAATTCGGCATCACCGACAAACGTTGAATGATATAAAGTCACACCTTAATCCAGTTGTGGCTCTCATTCATTGTCGTTGATTTTCTTGCACAGAATCAAGACTTTGGAATCATTTTTAATCGTAGTGGCGAACAGATAACATTCGTCGCCGTCTTTCAGTTTCAATAATTTGCGGAGTTGTTCGGCGGAAAGTGGGAAATTCCGAACGCTGATGCTGAATTTTGATCCATCTTGAGGCAAAAGCCGTCGCGAATTTCTGTTGAAAGGAACACAATCACGCACTTCGAAAATACGTCCCGGAAACTTCGTGACCAAATTTTCCGATGTGTATAAGTGGCTGTTTCGATGAAGTTTCGACATCCCGTAAGCGCTTGCAATGGTTTTGAAACATCCGCCTTTCATGACGGCGGCATTCGGTTCGTAGAGGTATCGCATCACGCCATCTGCAAGGCTTAATGGACAAGCACTTTCTTCATCTATTGTGAAACTGATGGTTTCTTGTTCGCTCAACAGATTGACACAGAATAGTTTAGTTGCCGAGTTGCAGTCGCGTTTCATGATGAGAATCAGTTCCTTGCATTCGTTATTCACTGCGACGACATGAACTTCTTCGACGTGATGCAATTCCGACAAGGCTTGTGTGATGTCGAGCATGGGCGACAACTTAACCATCACATGAGTTGCCTTGGTCAGCAGCAGGTCTTGCAATTGGATTACGTCGGGCGAACAGTCGGCTACCGAGACCATTTTGCGGCCATACACGTCACGGCGTGCCGGATCGATGAAAATCCAATCGACAGGATCAGTGTCGTTCAGATAGTCTTCTGCTGCGGCATTATGTACAGTGACGTTCGTACCAAGCACTTCGAAATTATGTCTTGCCAGTTCGCAGAGTTCAGGCTGACGTTCCACATAGTCGGCGTGCTGAAACTTTGCGGAAATAAAACAACTGTCGATGCCAAGACCGCCAGTCAGGTCCAGAAAGCGATTGCCGCCAAGCAGCGAAGCCTTATAAGTCGCCGTGGCTTCTGATGAACATTGTTCGATGGCGAGACGCGCTGGGAATAACAAATCTTCGTTTTGACTCCACGAAGGCACTTTCTTCGCAAGCAGTTGCCGGGCTTCGATTTGATGCAACACCGTAGGCAGATCGACATCGGTCGGTGCTTTTTTCAAGGCGAGCAGATTCACATCATCGTTGAGATGCTGTTCGATGTATTGCTTGGTGGCGGCGTTCATGATTGGCAAAAATAGGGAAATTCAAATCACGTCATGAAAAAAGGACCACCTTTGCAGGCAGCCCTTTCTTTTCTTACATTATTATAAAAGACTGTTTCTCAAATCTTTTTCAACATAGCGACTTCCTGATCGGAAAGGAAGCGCCAATTGCCACGTGGCAATTTGTATTTGTCGATTCCGGCAAACATCACGCGGTCGAGTTTCTCAACCTGATAGCCGAGATGTTCGAAGATACGGCGGACGATGCGGTTACGGCCTGAATGCATTTCAATGCCTATCACCTTTTTGGTCTCGTCGTCTTCCACGTACGAAATGGCGTCGGCCGAAATAGGGCCGTCGTCAAGTTCTATGCCTTCCGAAATGCGGAGCATGTCGTTCTTAGTCAAAGGCTTGTCCAACGTAACCTGATACAGTTTCGCTATCTCGCTGCTCGGATGGGTCAGTTTTTTGGCCAGATCTCCATCGTTGGTGAAAAGCAACAATCCGGACGTCTGTTTGTCGAGACGACCTACAGGGAAGATGCGCTCTTCGCAGGCATCCTTAACGAGTTCCATGACCGTTTCACGTTCGAATGGGTCGTCGGATGTGGTGATGTAGCCTTTGGGTTTGTTGAGCAGGATATAACGGAGTTTTTCACGGTTCAGTGTCTCTCCGCCGTAAACGACCTTGTCTTCAGGTTTCACTCTCACGCCCATTGCGGTGACCACTTCGCCGTTCACTGTGACGCAACCGGCTGCAATCAGGTCATCGGCTTCACGACGTGAGCAGATGCCACAGTCGGCCAGATATTTGTTCAGACGGATTTCACCTGTGGCTTTCGGACGGTCATACATGGGATCTTTTTCCCTGACATATCCTTTACGGCCTCTTGGTTGTTCATCTCCTTCTGCATGCTCAAAATGGCGGTCGCCAAATCTGCGTTCGCCACGGTTGTCATCGCTAAAGCGGCTGCGCGGTCTGTCGCCAAATCTGCGTTCGCCACGGTTGTCATCGCTAAAGCGGCTGCGCGGTCTG
>CAYQND010000002.1:289585-327430 GCA_964418895.1 uncultured Lentimicrobiaceae bacterium
TCGCCAAATCTGCGTTCGCCACGATTATCATCGCTGAAGCGGCTACGAGGCCTATCTTCAAACTTGCGTTCGCCACGATTGTCGTCGCTGAAGCGGCTGCGCGGTCTGTCGCCGAACTTGCGTTCTCCACGGTTGTCATCGCTGAAACGGCTGCGCGGTCTGTCGCCGAACTTGCGTTCTCCACGGTTGTCATCATCGAAACTACGACGCGGTCTGTCGCCGAACTTGCGTTCTCCACGATTTTCATCATCGAAACTGCGACGCGGTCTGTCGCCAAACTTACGTTCGCCACGATTGTCATCACTGAAACTACGCCGTGGTCTGTCGCCAAAACTGCGTTCGCCACGGTTGTCATCGCTGAAACTACGCCGTGGTCTGTCGCCGAATTTGCGTTCGCCACGGTTGTCATCGCTGAAACTACGCCGTGGTCTGTCGCCGAATCTGCGTTCGCCACGGTTGTCATCGCTGAAACTACGCCGTGGTCTGTCGCCAAAACTGCGTTCGCCACGACCGTCACCGTACCGGCGCTCACCTCTCGGTTGACTTCCGGCACCACTTTCATCATCTCCTTCTTTGTCACCATCACGGTGAGGAAAAGCGAAGGACTTGAACTGCATGAATTCATCTTGATTCTCTGCAGACTTCCTGGCAACGCGCGGGCGCTTGCCAGTGTTTTCGTTCTCTGTCATTATTGTATTGAAATTGAGCGGCAAAAGTACGAATAATTTTTTAAAATTCGTTAGTAATGCCCGAAACTATCTTTGAGAGCCATCACGCTCGGCATTTTCTGTGTTTTGAAAGCATAAAAAAAGCCCCGAATTTCGGGGCTTTTTGTTGAATTAATGTACCGTTATCAATGGGTGATGACCATTTTTCTTGTGCAGTTGTTGCCGTCGGCAAGGTGAATGTTGATGAAATAAACGCCATTGCTGTAGTTTTCGACATTCACAGTGGCTTGTTTCTCATTGACATTGAAACGATCGACCATGGCGCCAACAGAATTGTAGATGCAGATGTCGCTGATGGATTGTCCTGACTCGAGCACGACCTTATTGTTGGCCGGGTTAGGGAACAGGTTGCAGGCTGAAGATTCGGTCTCGTTCACATTCCAAGAATAGGTTCTTGTTGCAATCGCTTTCACCGAACTCATGTCTTCACCATAAAGGGCTTGAACTTCAACATCGTAATAAGTGCCGTTTACAGCATCGAAGGTGTAAGTAAGGTCTGTCGTGGATTCAGCGACAAGTGCGCCGTTGACATAGACATTGTATCCCACAGGAGTGCCTTGGGTAGGAGCTTCCCATGTAGCGGTGATGCTTTGGTTGTCATTCTCTGTAAGGACGAGGTTTTCTGCTGGATAAGGATGTGAAGTGGTCTCATACATGAAATGGCTGTTGAGGATTTCTTTTGAAGAATAGTCCTGGATCCAGAGAGAGACTTCGAGGTCGTTCATTTCCTCGACGTGCGTTGTTGACATGTCAAAGGTAAATTCGACGCGTTGGATTGAGCCAGCAGGGATGGTGAACGTGGAGCCTTCGGCGTCGGGCAACATCTTCATCATGATATGATGGAATTCCGTCTCACCGTTTGAGCCGACATTGCCGGTCGTTGTCTTTTCGTTCACTGAAACAAAGACGCGGACATTTGTCAAGTCAACATAGGACATGGCGTCAGCGATTATTGATATGGTATGGTCAACGCTGTTGAAAGAACCGCGGACTTCGGCAAAGGATGGCGTTGCATAATGCAAATCAAGCGCATTTTGCGTAACGGCGGCATAACCTTGGTCTTGACCGTCGAGGAAAGTCTGCGGTACGGCATTGACGCCATAGAGCGTCCTTCTGATTCCGCCTTCGTCGGTATAGTATGGGTCACCGCTGCCTGGCCAATTCATTGGGTACTTGGTGTAGGTGTATTTGCCAGGATTGTTGTTGGTGAGGTTAACCATGGCGGTGTTGACGCTCACGCATGGTCCGCAGGTGGAGCTTGAGAAATGTTCTATCATCGGGATTTTCTGTGCTGATCCCAATGCGACACTGACACTCTTCGATGCGCTGTTGTTTGTGGTGATGTCATCTTCCATGCCATTCACAAGATTGATGGTGTAAACCAAGTTGTAGGAACCTGGCATGAGGTTGGCGGGGACGGCAAAGGTCAGCGTCTGCGAACCCAAGGATGCAAGCTCGGTAGTGAAGGTCTCGACAACAGGCTCGTTGGCATCAATCTGGTAGCTGGCTTCAATGGATGTAGCCGTCGTGGCGCCATAGTTGAAAACCGTCATGGCCATATTCACGGAACCGCTTCCCAAACAGTTGGCAACGTCGATAGATTTGATGCCAAGGTCGAGGTTTTCAAGAGTGAACAATTCGATGTCATCGAAATACCAGTTGTTGATGTTGTAGCTGCTTCCTGAGAAATAGATGCAAAACTGAACATTGGCGCTGCCCATGTCGGCAGTGGTGATTTGCTGGCTCACTTCGTACTGTCCCGACTCGCTATAGGCTTGTGACCAACCTTCGTTCCACGTCGCTCCGCCATCTGATGATGTGGCGATGCCGATGGTGCTGCTGCTATTATAGTTGTCGAGGTAATGCTTGAAGGAAACCACGATGCTGGAAATGCCAGTCATGTCAAGGGCTGGAGTGACCAGACGGCTGATGCCGTTGAATTGTGGGTTCCAGGCCAGGACGGCTTCGTTGGCACTTCCGCCAGCGTTATGCGAGACAGATATAGCCCAGTTGCCTGTTCCCAAACCGCTTGTTGTCCAGCCCGTCGGCATGGCGGTGCCGTCAAAAGTTTCGGAAAGAAGCGTAGTTCTTGTTTGTGCCATGACTGCTATGCTGAACAGGACGGCAAATGTGAGTAGTAGAGTTTTTTTCATTGTAATTGTATTGAAGTGTTGAGTGATGCAAAGATATAACAGAATTCAGAAATCTTGCCAAAACTACACAAAATTAAAGATGATATGGTTGATTATGATGTTAAGCATGGGATGCTGGTAAAACAGCCTTGTTTACCAAAATACGCAATCTTTTTCTTTCGATGTCATAAAGTGTTATGTTGCACAATGACAATGTTTTGTGTTGTTTGTTTTGGCACATTCCTGACGAAATGTTGGTGTTATGTTTATGGTGTTTTTACCGACGGTCAATGCCTACGGCATTTGCTGTCAGTTATTTACTCTCTTTTACCAATAGTTAATGCCTGCGGCATTCAGAGTCACACCTGTTCTCTCGTTTTACCGATGGTCAATGCCTACGGCATTTGCGGTCAATTATTTACTCTCTTTTACCAATAGTTAATGCCTCGGCATTCAGAGTCACACCTGTTCTATCGTTTTACCGACGGTCAATGCCTACGGCATTTGCTGTCAGTTATTTACTCTCTTTTACCAAAAGTTAATGCCTACGTCATTCAGAGTCACACTTGTTCTATCGTTTTACCGACGGTTAATGCCTTGGCATAAAACAAAATTCTGGCAAAAGTTGCGATGCTGAATCCTTTCCCGTAGGGAAAAACTATCGGTAAAACACAATACACAGGAAGTAATGACATTCCGTAGGAATGAACCTGTTGATAATCAAATGTTTTAATTCATTCTTTCTACCAAAGTTTCACTTGCAAAATGAATAGATTTCCATGCTGTTTTTGACAGATTATGTCAAAAATCAACCATTCGCTTTCGCGTCTTTCCTGTCTTTCATCATCATCTGGAAACTGTTGTAGATGTTTTGCCAGATGACATACAACGTGGGCAGGATGCTGGAAAGCGGATTCAGGTAACTTTGGGCCATCCAGATGGCGAGGACGGTATTCTTTTGCCCCAAGGCCTGACCGCCGGCAATCCTGTCGCCATAACGTTTGCCGATGATATGTCCCACAAAAAACTGAATGGCGCAAAGGGCTATGGAAATGGCAATCATCAACTGAAAACGCTCTTTCTGTTCATGATATTCGTCGATTATCAGTCCGATGGCGCGCGAAACGACTATGGTCAGTGACACCGCCCAGATGTAGAACGAGATGTCCTTGTGCTTGTCGATGTAAGCGTTCACCTTTGGCAGATAGGCGCGGGTGAGGATGGCCAGCAGGAACGGAACAATCAGCAAGGGAAAGACCTTGGCCAGTATCGCCAGAAACGACGACCAGAAGGTGATTTCGCTGTTTGCACCTATCAGCGTGAACGAAAAGGGCGCCACGACAGCCACCATCAGGTTGCAGGCGATAAGGTAGGTGCTCATCATCGAGATGTTGGCGCCGAGAATCATGGATACCGCAATGGCGGCGGCAGCCGTAGGAGCCAAAACGGTGACATACACACCCTGAGCGATGACTTCATCGAAAGGCCGCAGCAAGAAATAAAAGGCTACCGAAGCGACAAGTTGAAACATTAAAAGCCAGAAATCGAACATGCCAAAACGCATATCCTTGACGTTCATTGAGTTGAACGAAAAGAACAGCATCACGAAAATCAGATATGGAAGAAACGGCTGCAACACGGCGATTTGCTCGTGGAAAAACATTCCAAGCACGATGGCGATGGGCAGAATCAGACTCTTGTAACGTTGCATGTCTCGATGTTTCGGGCTGCAAAATTACGAAAATGTCCGTCTCCGCGACATTATCGGCGGAATGCTTGCCGTCAAACGCCAAATGAGTAACTTTGCACGATTAAAATTCATTAATATGAAAATAGCGTTGCCAACAAGGAACGATGGCACTATCGACAGTCATTTCGGCCATTGCGAACACTACACGATTTGCACTGTCAGCGAAGATAAGAAAATGAAACAATACGAAACCATGGCGTCACCTGTGGGATGCGGCTGCAAGAGCGACATCGCACCACGTCTGCACGACATGGGCGTCACGGTCATGCTTGCCGGCAATATGGGTGATGGGGCGGTCAACGTGCTGACGAGAAACGGAATAAAAGTCATCCGCGGATGTTCGGGGAAAGTCGAAGACGTGGTGACGGATTTTCTGAACGGCACCTTGAGCGACTCAGGATTGGTGTGCCACGAGCACGAATGCCACGACATCAAGTTGCCCGACGGTCTGCTGCCAAAACGCGATTAAAAGTTCTCAAACTCCATCGGCCTTGCCTGATATGAAAACGCCAATCATCGACATCCATACGCACAAGGAAAACGCGCCAGAAGGCGTTATCGCCATCCGTAACTTTGACTGGAATGAAACGGTCACGGAGCGTGGACTTTACAGCGTCGGTGTCCATCCATGGAATCTCGATGATGATGCTTTCGACTGGCGTCATGCCATGGTTCAAGTCACGGAAAAGGCCGCCAACGATGGTTGCATCGCCATTGGCGAAGCCGGATTGGACAAGGTGCACAAGTCCAGTTTTGGCAGACAGAAGGAATTGTTCAGCCAGCAGGTCGCCTTGTCGGAAACCATCGGGAAGCCGCTCGTAATCCACTGTGTTAGAAGTGTTAACGAACTATTGGAATTTCATAAAACGTTGCATCCAAGCCAGCAATGGATTGTCCATGGCTTCAACGGCAGCAAGGAAGAAGTGGCTCGACTTTGCGCAGATGGCATCATGCTTTCCGTAGGCGAGTCGTTGATGCATTCCGAAAGAAAGATCTGCGGGTCGTTGACGGCGATTCCTTCCGAATCACTGTTCTTCGAGACCGACACTTCCGACATTCCGATTACTGACGTCTATTGTCAGGCCGCAATGTTATTGGGGACAGACCTCGTCACCCTGACGGCGGAGATTTTTTCTAATTTTGTCAGGATTTTTCACTTCAAAGAAATATAAGATGGAAGATTGGCAGGACAGGACGCGATTGCTCATCGGTGACGATGGTCTCGGCAAACTGCGCGACAGCCACGTCATCGTGGTGGGTCTGGGCGGAGTCGGCGCCTATGCTGCCGAACAACTTGCCAGGGCTGGCATCGGGAAGATGACCATCGTGGACGGCGATGTGGTGAACGTCACCAACCGCAACAGGCAACTCATCGCGCTGAACAGCACCATCGGGAAGCCCAAAGCCGAAGTCATGGCGGCGCGCATCCGCGACATCAATCCCGACATCGAGTTGGACGTCATCTACCAGTACATGAAAGACCAGGCCATCATCGACCTTATGGCAAAGCCTTACGACTTCGTCGTGGACGCCATCGACACGGTGGCGCCGAAAGTGTTTCTGCTGTATTACGCCAAGCAATACGGCCAACGTGTCGTCAGTTGCATGGGCGCCGGTGGCAAGTTCCATCCTGAGCGCATCGAGATTGCCGACATCTCGGAATCAAACCATTGCCGGCTGGCGTTTTATATCCGCAAGCGCCTGCACCGGCTCGGCATCCGCGATGGCATCACAGTGGTCTTTTCTGCCGAGCCTGTGGACGATTCAGCCATCACAACCGAAGAAGTGAATGAACAGAACAAGGTTTCTAACGTTGGCACAATATCTTACATGCCTGCTGTGTTCGGCTGCTTCTGCGCGTCGGTTGTCATCAACGGACTATTAGGAAAATAAAAGGAAACCATCCGGAAAAATCATCCGGTGACCATGAACACGCGCGAGTCTTTCCACCTGTTGTGACGCATCATCTCAGTAACGACGTATGTGCGGACACCCGTCTCGTCAAGAAGTTCCTTGGCAACGTCGAACTGACGCAATTCGCGGTATATTTCGGGCATTTCCAACTCGTTCTGCTCTTCAGGATGTTTCTCGAGCAAGACCAACAGACGGTTCAGATTGTCGGTGAAGCCTTTAAGGTCACTAATGAAATGCCTTTCGCCTTCCAGCAGCATCTTTCGGTTGCAATGCCATACGCCGTAACTCATGAAGCCATTTAGAAAATACTTCACGCTGACGTAATGGAAGTTGCGGTGCAAATCGTTGTAAGCCCACCACAGAAGCCGTCGCAGGTAGATTTCTTTTTTCGCATCATAGTAACTTTTCTTCAGGAAGACATGATAGTGTCTTATCAGGGCGAGTTTTCCTTCGATGCTGGTGAAACTGATGCCGTAGAAGCGCCAAGTGTTCCAAGAATAGATGTAGGAATCGGGCTTTTGCGTGGTGATGAAAGGCTCTACAGGGTTGTCAATCCAGAAAGTGTGTGCGCAGGAAGGACAAATCACCATTTTCTGACGTGTCGTTATGTAGTTGTCGTACAATATCTTGCCGTCAGAATACAGGATTGCTTCATTCACCAGTTCCGACTTGAGGTTGCGGCCTTCAAGCCATGCGTGGCAGTTGGGACACTGAAAATAATATGGATCGAAACGGAGCATTTCTACACCTTAGTTTTCGGCCGTAAAAGTAGACATATTTCGATTTGTATGACTAAAAATCGTAAAATCCAACTCAAGAAGCCACCACACACATCGTCAATGAAGCCGTCCTATTCTGATTCTACCCGCGTAAAGTCGATGGATGTCCTGTTCATTTTCTGCCGAAGTCGGCAGGTATCTCGCCCCATTCCGACGTTTTCCATTTCAGAATGGGCACATCTATGGTATTGGTGGCGAGCCAAGTCTCGGCGCGGCTTACCAGTTCAAAGAGGTATCGGTTTCTTGCGTCAGGCTTGAGTTTGGTTTTGCATTTTCCATGCCTGATCCACAGTTGAGCGTTCACCGAGTCGCTGTAGATGGGATAGGTGAGTTTGTGCTTCTTCTGGTATGCCAAGGCGTGGACGATGGCGAGAAACTCCCCGATGTTGTTGGTGCCGTTCTCGAAGACGGGGCTTTTGAATAATTCGGTGCCCGTATCCACGAACACGCCGCGATATTCCATGCGGCCAGGGTTGCCGCTACACGCCGCATCCACGGCAATGGCCAGCGTTACGGGCTTCTCTTTCGATGACGAATGGATCGCCTTTACCGTTGGAGCACTGCTTTTGTAGGCATCGAAACCCATGTTGTAGGCCGCTTCGGCGTCTTCCCTGTTGGGGAAGCCTTTGTAATGCGCGCCAGGAAATCCCGAAATTTCTGCCTTGCAGACATTCCAGTTATCATATATTCCCGGAGTCCTTCCGGCCCACACCACGTAAAACTTGTTTTTTGCCATGTCGCAAAGATACGATATTCCACCAAAGTCAAACCGCGTGCCTTCTGAAACAAAAAGCATTTTCCTTAATTTTGCTGCCCGAAACAAAACAAGGACAATGGTCAAACTCATATTTCTGCTGTTTTATCTTTTCATGCCGGCTTTGGTTATCTGGCTTTGCAAGCGAAGCAAAACGCTTTCTCAGATCGGGGAGATACTGCTCCTTTACGGAATCGGTGTCGTGGTGGCCAACCTGATCATCTTTCCCTTAGGTCTCGCCGACGAGGTGAGAGGCATTCAGGACACGCTGAACTCGGTCACGATTCTGCTCGCCATGCCCATGATTCTCTTCGGCTGCGATTTTCGCAACTGGCCTGTGCGCAAGTCTTTAACGGCATTGGTCATCGGCATTGTATCGGTGCTCGTCATCGACGTGGCAGGCTATTTCATTTTCCGCACCGATGACCCTGAATTCAGCAAGATAACGAGTATGCTCGTAGGCGTCTATACGGGTGGCACGCCCAATCTGGCCGCCTTGAAACTGGCATTGAATGTAAAGTCGGAGACTTATCTGTTTGTCAATACGATTGACATGCTTGTCAGTTTCCTCTATCTCGTCTTCCTCATGAGTTGTGGCATCCGCATTTTCCGCAAACTATTTCCGAAACCCCAATCGGCCGATGAGGGCAACGATGGAACGATACGTGAAAATTCCATGACAGATTCGCGCCACACCTACGAAGGCATCTTCACCAAGACTCATTTCGGAAAGACCTTGCTGGCTTTGGGACTGTCATTGCTCGTCGTAGCAGTGAGCATGGGACTGAGCCTGCTGATAACGGGTAAGATGGACAATATGCTGGTGCTGATTCTCTCTCTGACAACCTTGTCCATCGCGGCGTCTTTCATCCCCGGAGTGAAGAAAATGGAAAAGAGTTACGATGTGGGAATGTATCTGGTGCTGGTTTTCAGCCTTGTGGTGTCGTCGATGGTTGATGTCACCGCCATTGATTATGCTGGCAGCCTTGACCTGATTCTCTATATCGCTTTCGTGATTTTCGGCTCATTGCTGTTGTCGATGCTTCTTGCCCGCATCAGCAAAGTGGATTCCGACACCATGGTAATCACTTCCGTGGCGCTCATCAACTCGCCTTTGTTCGTTCCGATGATTGCCGACCAGATGAAAAACCGGAAAGTAATCATCACGGGAATCACGGCGGGCGTAATCGGTTATGCCATAGGAAATTATCTTGGCATCCTGCTGCACGGCATTTTGCCTTAAGATTATTTCCTGACGGGAAAAGGATGACAGATTACAGTTTCACGATTTTGCCATTACGATAGACGGGAATCACTTTTGATTTTCCCGTTTCAAAGCAATAGATGATGTCGTTGTGGAACCCCAAGGTCATCAGATTTTTCACGTGACTGCTTTCTATTCCGAGACTCATTATGTTGTTGCCGCATTGCATGGCATATCTGCTGAGCATGGTCCCCAAGTCATCCATATCGACGAACGACCTTTGAGCCAGCAAGTTGATGATAAGACCTGCGCAGAGGCAATCGTTTAAGTCGAGTTTTCCTTCATCGCCGGAACAGACAAAAGTGAAGTCTTGTTCTAAGGTGAGGAGATACTCCGCAACCGCAGGAGCGTTTCTTAGACAGGCAATGATGACTTTGTCGGCATTGGCAGCATTCGTAATTGCCAAAGTGCCGTTGGATGTGGTGAGCAGCACGTCCTTGCCTGCAACCATCTTGTGAGAATATTCCTCAGGAGAGTTTCCAAGATCGAATCCTTTGATTTTTAATGAATTGCATTCTCCGCCTCTAACGATAGGGTGACGAAACGAGTTCGGATCCGCTTTGGCGACTTCAGCAGGAGTGCGCATCGGGATGACCGATTTTGCTCCATGTTCTATTGCTGTTGTGATGACTGTCGTGGCTCTGAAAACATCGATCACGATGGCGACACGATGAGAAAAATCCATGTTTTGGCACTCTTGAGCCGTTGTAACGATACTAATATTCATTTTTTATTCCCTATCTATCAAATACCTAAAGAGATATTCAATCCAAGGGCGGTCTTCACCAGATCGCTGTCGGGTGTGACAAAGTTCGGTTTCGCAATGGCGTCTTTCAGTGATACTGAAATCAGGTTAGGATGATGGTAAGCCACCATTTTTCCAAATTCATGATTCAGCACCATTTCGAAAGCCTTCACGCCAAATTCCGCAGACAGTACGCGGTCGTAGGCGATAGGAATGCCGCCACGTTGCAAGTGGCCGAGAATGGTTTCGCGCATGTCGTGCTGGAAGCCTGCTGCTTTCAGTTGATCGATAAGGGCGTGGCCGATGCCTCCGAGTTTCTTGTTTTCGTATCCTACTTCTTTACTTATTTCATATACTTGTTGGCCGTCTTTTGGACGAGCGCCTTCCGATGCCACGATGACGGCGAAACCGCGATCGAAGTGGAAGCGTTGTTCAAGGCATTTCTTGACAACATCGATGTCGTATGGAAATTCAGGCAGCAGACACACTTCGGCACCGCCAGCGATGGCGGAATGAAGCGCTATCCAGCCCGCGTCGCGGCCCATGACTTCAAGGACGAACACGCGGTTGTGGCTTGCTGCCGTGGTGACGAGTTTGTCAACGGCTTCCGTGGCGATTTGCACGGCGGTTTGGAAACCGAAGGTGCATTCCGTTGTCGATAAGTCGTTGTCTATCGTTTTTGGCACGCCGATGATGTTCAGGCCTTTTTCGAACAATTTTTGCGATATGCGTTGCGAGCCGTCGCCACCGATGCTGATAACCGCATCAATGCCCATATACTGGAGTTTGCGTATCATCTCGTCGGAACGATCTACGGTGGTCCATGTGCCGTCGGCGTTTTTCACTGGCCAGTTGAAGGGGCCGCCTTTGTTGGTGGTCTCAAGTATTGTCCCGCCGCGGAAGTGTATGCCGCGAACGATGTCGGGGGTGAGGCGCATTATCTCTGACGGTTCCCATAGGACACCGTTGAAGGCCTGAATGCTGCCGAGCACTTCCCAGTCGCTTTCTTGCGACGCTCTTTTCACGATGGCTCTGATTACCGCATTCAGTCCGGGACAATCGCCGCCGCCTGTCAACACTAATAATCGTTTCATATCCTAATCCCTTTCGTTTCTTAAATCTACTGCTTCAGGTTGAGCGCAATCTGAAGTTCGTCGAGTTGTTCCTTTGCCAAAGGAGCAGGCGATCCGCTCATCACATCGCGGCCGGAGTTGTTCTTAGGGAAGGCGATGAAGTCGCGGATGCTGTCGGCACCCGCGAAGATGGAGCACAGACGGTCAAAACCGAATGCCAATCCGGCATGCGGCGGAGCGCCATATTCGAAGGCACCCATCAGGAAGCCGAATTGTTCCATGGCCTTCTCATCGGTGAAGCCCAGCGTGTGGAACATCTTGTTTTGCAATGCTCTGTCGTGGATACGTATCGAGCCGCCGCCGACTTCGACTCCGTTCATAACGATGTCGTAAGCATTGGCGCGGACAACGCCCCATTTCGACTGATCGTCGAGCAAAGCCTCATCCTCTGGCTTGGGAGCAGTAAACGGGTGATGCATGGCGTAGTAGCGTTGCGTCTCTTCGTCCCACTCCAGCAAAGGAAAGTCGATAACCCACAGCGGAGCGTATTTCTGAGGATCGCGAAGACCCAACTGGTTGCCCATTTCAAGGCGAAGTTCGTTAAGTTGCTTGCGGGTCTTCATGGCATCGCCGCAGAGGACAAGCATCAGGTCGCCAGGCTTGGCGCCGAACTTGTCGGCAACGAGTTTCAGATCGTCGGGCGTATAGAATTTGTCAACGGACGACTTCAGCGAGCCATCAGTGCCGTATTTGATGTAAACCATGCCGCCGGCGCCCACTTGAGGACGTTTGACGTATTCCGTCAGCGCATCGAGTTGTTTGCGTGTATATTCGGAACATCCTGTGGCACAGATACCTACAACAAGTTCCGCGTTATCGAAAAGACCGAAACCTTTTCCTTTAACGACATCGTTGAGTTCGACAAAACGCATCCCGAAACGGATATCGGGCTTGTCGCTGCCGTAATATTTCATGGCATCCTGCCAAGTCATGCGCGGGAACTTGTCGAATTCGATGCCTTTCATTTCCTTGAACAGGTGTTTTGCAAGGCCTTCAAAAGTGTTCAGCACATCTTCCTGTTCGACGAACGACATCTCGCAGTCGATTTGCGTGAATTCAGGCTGACGGTCGGCGCGGAGGTCCTCATCGCGGAAGCAGCGCACTATTTGGAAATAGCGGTCGAAACCGGCAACCATAAGCAGTTGCTTGTATTGCTGAGGGCTTTGCGGCAGAGCGTAGAACTCGCCGGGATTCATGCGCGACGGCACCACGAAATCGCGTGCGCCTTCGGGCGTCGACTTGATCATGAATGGCGTTTCTATCTCAAGGAAATTCAAGTTGCTCAGATAGTTACGCACCAGCATAGCCATACGGTGACGCAATTCAAGGTTCTTGCGCACCGGAGCGCGGCGCAGGTCGAGGTAACGGTATTTCATGCGGAGGTCATCGCCGCCGTCGCTGACGTCTTCAATGGTGAAAGGTGGCGTCTTGCTCGTGTTGAGCAGTGTGAATTCCTTGACGCGGATTTCTATCTCGCCTGTCGGCACTTTTGTGTTTTTCGATTCGCGTTCGATGACGGTGCCTTTGACTTGGATGACATATTCCCGTCCGAAAGAGCGAGCCTGTTCCATAAGTTGTGCACTGCTGGCGCCTTCCTGCAAAAACAACTGGGTGATGCCGTACCTGTCGCGCAGGTCGATCCAGACGAGAGAGCCTTTATCGCGAACACGCTGCACCCAACCGGCAAGAATGACTTCTTTGCCTACATCGGAGATGCGTAATTCGCCGCAAGTATGAGTTCTGAACATTTTCTATCATTTTAAAGATAGCGCAAAAGTATGAAAAAAACATCCATTGTTGTTATTATGGCTCAATTTTGAAAAATTCATACATTTGCACTATGATTTGGACAAGGAAACGCGCTTTCTTCGGCGCCACTATGTTGCTGACTGCGTTGCTGCTACAGCGATGCGCCAACGTGGTAGCGCCAACGGGCGGAATGAAGGACACGCAGCCGCCCATGGTTACGGAAGCCGTTCCTGCCAACCATTCCACTGGCTTTGTCGGCGACCGCATCAGCATCACCTTCGACGAGTATGTCGTGCTCGAAAATGCCAGTCAGGAAGTGCTCATCTCGCCACCACTGAAGGGGAAACCCGACATCAAACTTGGCAACAAGACCGTCACCGTCAAGTTCAAGGAACCGCTGCGCGACAGCACCACCTACACCATCAATTTCGGCAAAGCCATCAAAGACCTCCACGAAGGCAACGTCTTCAACGACTACACGTACAGTTTCAGCACGGGCAACGCGCTCGACTCGCTGACGATAACAGGCAAGGTGGTCTCCGCCAACGACAAGAAACCTGTTGAAAACGTCTTCGTGACGCTTTACGACGGCGACCGCGACAGCCTCTACTATCTGCCTTTTTCGACAATTCCCGACCGCATCACCAAAACTGACAAAAACGGCAATTTCCGTTTCTCCGGATTGGCTGATAAACGATACTATGTCTTTGCCGTCAAGGATTTGAATTCCAACTATCTGTTTGACCTTGCAAACGAAGAAGTCGCCTTCCTCGACACCTTGGTTGCTGCCACGCCGGCTTCCAAGCAAGAGAAAAACGGTTCTGTTGTTGCAGCACAAAATCCTGCCAATGCCGACAAAACTGCAATCACAGATTCTGTCCCGGTCAAGCAACATATTGCCAAGGCAAACGACTTGACTTTGTATATGTTCGCCGAAATCGACACCACACAGGCGCTGTTGGAGAAAAGACTCGTCGAGAAAGGCCTGCTGCGCTTCGTCTTCCGCCATCCGGCCGATGACGTAAGCATCACAACGCCCGACCGCTTGCCTGAACGTTTCCACATCATTCCGGTGACATCGGCGCAACACGACACCATCCTTTGGTACTTCACGCCAGACGTCATCGACAGCCTGACCGTCCATATCAATTACGACACGCTCATCCACGACTCGACACGATACGGCCTTACTTGGAAAGACTCGAAAAAAGCCGTCCAGAAGGAGAGAAAAACGAAAGCGGATTGGCTGACGGTAAAAGACAACCTAAAAAATGGCTGCCTGATGCCTGACGAAGCGCTGACTCTGAAGTTTCCAGAACCCGTCATCGATTACCGCATGCACGACACCGCATCAATCAAGGCCGATTCGGTCGTGACATACAACGGATTGGAATTTGAGAAGGCCGACGAATACGGCTTCCGCTACAAGTTGAAATTCAATCCGAAAGAAGGAGTGCAGTATGCCATTTCCGTGCCCGACTCGGTTTTCTTCGGCATCCGTGGCCTGACCAACGACAAGATCAATATCAAGTTTCACCGCGCCAATGACGATGAGTATGGCAGCATTTTCATCACCGTGGTGCCGCCCGCGGGCGCAAGGCAAGTCGTTGTCCAGTTGCTGAACGACAAAAGCGCCGTGATAGGAAGTCATGTCATCACCAAGGAAGAAGAAGTGCCATTCTGGTATCTGACGCCAGGAAAATACAAAGTCAGGGCCATCATCGATGCCGATGCTGACGGAAAATGGAGCACCGGAAACTACCATCACAGGTTCCTGCCCGAGACCATCATCGACTACGAAAAGCCTCTGGAAGTCAGAAGCGGATGGGATATCAACCTGAACGATGCGTGGAGATTGAAATAAAATCGAAAATCAGATTCCGTTCAGCATGACAATGGGACAAACTCGAATTTCGTCCCGTCGAACAAGCCTTTGTCACTCAGTTTCAATTCCGGAATCACCAGCAGCGACATGAATGCCAAAGTCATGAAAGGCGCGTGCAATGTGGTGCCGAAACGATGTGCCAAAGCATCGGCTTCATCGTATAAGGCAGCCACCTTCTTACCATCGTCGGCACTCATCAGTCCCGCTACAGGCAAAGGCAGGACAACACTTTCGTCTCCATCACAAGCCGCAACGCCACCTTTGGCCTCGACAAGCATGTTGACGGCATGGGCAATCTCCTTGTCCGAAGCGCCCACAGCGACGATGTTGTGACTGTCGTGAGCCACACTGGAAGCAATGGCGCCACGTTTCAGACCGAAATTACGTATGAAAGCGATGGCGGGCTCTGACGGGACATAACGGTTCACAACGACCATCTTCAGTATGTCGCGTTCCGTATCGCTGACCATGTTGTCGCCGACAATCTTGGGCTTGACTATGGATGTGCGTGTAATAAGTTGTCCGTCAATACATTCAATGACTCTTATCGATTCTCCCTGACTGGCTACAGCCAATTGTTTTTCTTGTATCGGATGAACGTCGAAGTTGTTTGGCGTTTCCGATTCAAGATGAGCGATTTTTGATACGCCGTTTTCAGCCAGCAGTTCGCCCTTGATGTAAGTCTGCAAGACATTGAAATCCTTCAGGTTATCGACCACGATGAAGTCAGCGTCTTCGCCTTGCTGAAGCAGACCGACATCCAGTTTGTAATGGCGAATGGCGTTGTATGATGCGGCTTTCAGCACATCAAGGACGTTGTATCCTTTATCAACGGCACGTTTCACCAACTGGTTGACATGACCTTTGATCAGGTCGTTGGGATGTTTGTCATCGGAGCAGAACATGATCATCTCGGGATGCGTGTCCAGCAACGGAACCAAAGCCTCAAAGTTTTTCGCCGCGCTGCCTTCGCGAATCAGAATCTTCATGCCAAGGCCAATCTTTTCTTCTGCTTCGGCGATGGTAAAGCATTCATGGTCAGTGCTGATGCCTGCCGCAACATATTTTCTGAGATTGTCGCCCGTAAGGGCGGGAGCATGGCCGTCAATCGGCTTTCCTGCTTTCTTGGCGGCATCCAGTTTGCGCAATATCTCAGGATCATCGAAAACCACGCCTGGTGCATTCATCATCTCGGAAAGATAATAAATGTCGTCCATGGACAAAAGCGATGCAACATCCTTTGAATCAAGCGTATAACCAGAAGTTTCGAAGACTGTGGAAGGCACGCAACTCGGCGCGCCGAAGAAAAACTTGAAAGGGACACGCTTGCCGTTGGCAATCATGAACCTGACGCCGTCCATGCCAAGCACGTTGGCGATTTCGTGCGGGTCGCTGACTGTGGCCACAGTGCCGTGGCACACCGCCATCCTCGCAAACTCCGACGGCAGCACCATCGAACTCTCTATGTGGACGTGGGAATCGACAAATCCGGGCATGATGACGCGGTTGCTGTCGGCATGTCCTTTCACTATTTCCTTGATTTTTCCGTTCTCCACGAAGACGGTACCCTGAAACACGTCCGACCTTACCAGGTCGACTATCTGTCCGCTAATGGCAAATGTTCTGTTCATGACATTAATTATCAATTGCAAAGATAGCGCTATACTCCGATAAATAATCTAATTTTGCGCCAAATCTTCAGCAATATGGACAACACAGAAGCATTATATCCCATCATCCAACTTAAGTTTGGCAAAGACGAAGCCTTAAGGCGTTTCCATCCGTGGGTCTTTTCTGGCGCCATCGAATCGGCTGCCGAAGGACTTCAAGCCGGCGACACCGCCACCGTAACGGACAGTCATGGCGAAATACTTGGCACCGGATTCTGCGAATCGGAAAGCATCGCCGTCAAGATGCTCTGCTTCGAAAACCGCAAAATCGACGAATGGTTTTTCCTTGACAGGCTGACGAAAGCCTTTCAGGTCAGAAAGGCCTTGGGATTGACCGACAACCCGCAGACCAACTGCTACCGTCTTGTTCATTCCGAAGGCGACGGACTTGCCGGACTCATTGTGGATATCTATGGCAAGACTGCTGTGGTGCAGGCCCAGACCGAAGGCATGGCGCTGCATCTGAAGGAAATCGTCAGAGCGTTGAAACTCCTTACCGACCTCAATATTGAAGCCATTTACAACAAAAGCGCCGAGGCCATGCAGCGCATGGGAAAGGAAGATGCCGTTGAAGATGGCTATCTGTTTGGAAGTCAAATCAATGAACCCGTTCTTGAAAACGAGAGCAAGTATCTCGTTGACTGGGAAGAAGGTCAGAAAACGGGCTTGTTCCTCGACCAGCGCGACAATAGGGAATTGGTAAGGCAACTCGCCAAGGACAGAACTGTCCTCAACGCTTTCGGCTACACGGGCGGTTTCTCCATCACGGCGCTCAAAGGCGGCGCCAAATCGGTGACCACAGTAGATTCGTCGAAAAAAGCCATCGCTGCCGCTGAAGCCAACCTCGAGTTGAACGGCTTCGCCAAAGACGGCAACCCTTGCGAAGTCGCCGATATGAAAGCCTATCTCAAAGATATGAAGCAGGATGCTTTCGACATGATTATTCTTGATCCGCCTGCCTTCGCAAAGAGACACCAAGACCGCCACAAGGGGCTTCAGGGCTATCGCTACATCAACAGCGAAGCCATCCGTAAGATAGCCAAAGGCGGATTGTTGTTCACTTTCAGTTGCTCGCAAGCCATCGACAGAGACACTTTCCAAAGCATCGTGACCACTGCCGCCATCGAGTCGCGCCGCAATGTCAGGATCCTATACCAACTCTCGCAGTCGGCCGACCATCCCATCAACATTTTCCATCCTGAAGGCGCCTATCTGAAAGGCCTTGTGCTACTCGTGGAATAACGCATTGGCAAAAGATGAAGAAAAGCAAGAAGCAGCAGACCAAAGACATACTGAATGCCCTAAAAGCCGCAAAACGTCATGAAGAGATTGACAGACACGGCAAAAGCATCCGTTATGCCTCGGTTCAGAAAAGCAAAAAGTTGTATTGCCGTAAAGCCAAACACAAAAATCAGGACGGGGACAAGGAATGAGTTTCCCTGAAAGAGCATTTACGCCTCTTACGGCATTTAGCGGCCGCTCAGAAAAGAGCCGGGCTTGAAGGGAAGCAACGGGTGCTGTCGCCAAGAAGCCTTTGTGCCTTTGCCGGTACGGACGAAATAGTCTTTCTCGACATGATAATCTTCGTATTGGTTGATGTACACCAATTTGGTCTCGTTGAGCGTCTCCACGGCCATCATGTATGACGAGCCGTCATCCCTCACAATATAAAGCGAGCCGTCACTTTCATCGTAATCGTACGAAAAATGCTGGTTTGTCACCGTGCTGTTCGACTTGTTCAGAATGTATCCGGTTCCGTCGGCGTAAAACGTCACTTCTATGCCGTCGGCAGCGCCGGGAGTGAACGTGTAGGTCTCTAAGGATGACCCAATCATCGTCCCCGAATTATCCACATCGTAAAAGTCGATTCGCTCGACACCCCAATATCCGACCAGTATGCTGCTATCTTTTTCACACGAGACGAACGACAGCAGCGATGCGAGCAGGACAAAGAGAAAAAGCCTTTTCATCTTTTCAATAGTTTTGAATCTGTAAATAATCAAATACTGACAACTATCAATATGATTATCAATAACTTGCTATTCTATAGTTTTCAGAAAGAAACGCTCGAAGAAAGGCGTAGGTTCTGAAATGGAATTTGTCCATGACGCCACCAAGGTGCTGTCGTTCAAGGTCTCCACATTGAAACACGCTTCGTTTTCATCGAGATACAAAGAGCCGTAAATGGCATATTGCCATGCGCTGCCATGGATGATGATGTCCTGTTGGTCGGCGTCGTAACTGTATGAACAGGTAAACTCCTTGATAAAAGCCGGACTGTCGTTGAGCAACAGTTTGGCAGTGCCATCATCGTTGAAGGTAATCTCGTAGCCGTGACCTGTTCCAACAGTGTAACACAGGGTGTCCCAATGCTCCGCGTCAAGGCTGTCGGTGCGGCAACTGACGTACTTCTCGACTCCCCAATGTCCGTAAATCGGAGAAACAATCTTGTCCTTCTTGCAAGAAGCGAAAGTTACGAGCAAGATTGCCATCACCATAAATAACCGATTCATCCCAATCTTTTTCATGACTGTATTGATTATTTTTTGCAAAAGTAAGCAATTAAGGGCGATAATATGGCTTATCTTTGCCAGCAAATGCTTTCTGATGAAAAATCGATTCGTGCTATTCGTCCTGCTGCTGCTTCCGTTCTGTCTTTCTGCGCAGGACACCATCACCGTCATGCAATACAATCTGTTACAATACGGAAACCTGAACAGTGCCTATGCGGGATGCGACGAGACCACGAACAACACTCAGGAAAAGGATGAGAGCATCCGCACCATACTCCAGTATGTCCAGCCCGACATCCTCACGGTGAACGAATTTGGAGCGACGCAAGACTTGCTCGACGATTTCATGCGGCACAACCTCAACATCAACGGCGTCTCCTACTGGAAATCCGACGACATCATCAACTACGCCAATAGCGACATTGTCAATCATATCTTCTACAATTCCAACAAGTTGGCATTGAAAAAACATGCCGTCATCCGGACTTCGGTGCGTGACATCGACGCTTACGAACTGTATTTCAAGACAGCCAGTCTTGTCGCCAACGACACCATAAGTCTTGTCTGCATTGTCGCCCATCTGAAGGCCGGCAACGACTATGAAGCCACGCGTCGGGCGCAATTGCAAAACGTCATGGATTACATCGACGAAAACTATCCACAGGGTAACGTGCTGATTATGGGTGATTTCAATATGTATTCGTCTGCCGAGACGGGTTACCTTCTCGTCACACACGATTATTCAAATACCAACGTGTTGCTCGTCGATCCGGTTGGCTCGGCCGGCGTAGGTCCATGGAACAACAACGGCAGTTATGCCGCCTATCATACCCAATCGACCACCAGCGACATCAACGCCGATTGTAAGGCCTCGGGTGGATTGGACGACCGTTTCGACTTCATCCTCATGGCCGACGAAGTGTGTTTCGGATACCACAATGTGCGTTATGTGAGCAATTCCTATACTGCAGTGGGCAACGATGGCAATCATTTCAATCGTTCCATCAATGCCGGGACCAACGCAGCAGTGCCTGAAACTGTTGCCAACGCCTTGTTCCAGAATTCCGACCACCTGCCCGTCACGGTGAAATTGGCCGTCAACGCTAAACTCAAAGTGGACGACAGCCATCTCACGCCCGAATATGCTGCCAGCATCGCTCCCAATCCGGCTTCCGACTTTGCAAGGGTCTGCTTCTTCAACCGTATTGCAGGCAACATCCAGTTCGATATTTATAACATTCAGGGAATGCTCGTCAAGAGCGAAACAGATTACTTCGACCGCGGCAACCAGTTGCATCGCGTCGATGTCTCCGATCTCCAGAAAGGTTTCTACGTGCTGCGCATCAGCAACTATGAGCATCTGTCCGAAAGCCTGAAAATCGTCATTCGCTGATTTCAAGCCACGTATGCTGTGTCCTTAGCGACCGTTAATGCGTCAGGATTTCCAGACCATGATCCGTCATCAAGAAAGTGTGCTCCCATTGTGCCGATGGAAGTTCGTCTTCGGTGATCACCGTCCAGCCGTCTTCGCTGTCGATGAACACTTTCCATGTTCCCATGTTGATCATAGGTTCTATGGTGAACACCATGCCTGGGACAAGGAGCATGCCGGTGTTTTTCTTGCCGTAGTGAAGCACTTCGGGGTCTTCGTGGAACTTCAGTCCGACGCCATGGCCGCATAAGTCACGCACAACGCTGAAACCGTTTTTGGAAGCGTGGCGTTCAATGGCGTTGCCGATGTCGCCCACGAAACCGAAAGGTTTGGCGGCTTCCATGCCGATCTCCAGACATTCCTTCGCCACTTTGACCAGTTTTTCTTTCTGTGGCGTGGTCTTTCCCATGATGAACATGCGGGAAGCGTCAGCGTAGTATCCGTCAAGGATGGTGGTGCAGTCCACGTTGATGATGTCGCCTTCTTTCAGGATTTCCTTCTTCGAAGGGATGCCGTGGCAGACCACTTCGTTGATGGATGTGCAAACGCTTTTCGGGTAGCCTTCGTATCCTAACGTGGCCGGTATGGCGCCATGCTCTAGAGTGTAATTGTGAACGATTTCGTTGATTTCCTCGGTGTTCATGCCGATGTGAATCTTTTCGCCGACAAGGTCGAGAATGGCGGTGTTGATGACGCCGCTGCGCCGAATGCCTTCTATCTGTTCTTCATTAAGAATCAAGGAACGACGGGGTACCAGACAGCCTCTGCGTTCAAAAGCCATCACCTTCTTGTCCAATTCCGTGGGTTCCTCTCCGGCGGGAACATGCCAACGCTTACGATTTGTAAACATGATCAGAAACTATTTGACTGCAAAATAACGAAATTATTCACGGATATGTTTGCTATGGCGTCTACAAATCTTAAAATTAAATGAAAATGCCGAGAAGGTTTCTAACACACAAATTGGTCATGAAAACTCACTTGACCACCACGATGCCTATTTTTCCGTTGATTTTCACGCGGATGTCATCCAGATTTTTCTTTTCCTTAAGCAGTATCAATTGGTTGTCGGGGTCGGTTTCCAGCCTGAGTTTGTCTTCGACATCCTTGAGCCGCGATGCGAGAATCAGGTCCTTATAGCGGAGAATGCTTGCCAACACGGCTTCTTTAAGCATGTTTTCCTCAGTGTTGACATGGATGTCGTATTTCCCCCATTTGTCGAGCCGGTAGGGCGTTGACATCAGGTCGGCGGTCAGCAAGGCGATGGTCTCATCTTCGTTTGACACGAAAAACGAGTCGTCGGGCAGCGCATTTGCATCGATGGCTTTGTCGAAAATATTGAAAACCTTTTGATGCGTCTCGTTTAGGAAGACAATCTGGTCGTTCTTGAGATCATCTACAATAAACTGTGCCACAGATATTTGCTCTTCTGTAGTCTCGCCATTTTCGCCAAGTATTTCGGTGCTTATCATGTTTTTTCCATACAGCAGCAGCAGTTTCACCAACTCGCGTTCCTGATAATAACTTGAAGGAAGTTGGTCTTCATCAGATATCTGTGGTGCTGCAATGTTGACGATATCGGGGATGGCATCGCCTTCCGTGCCGAGCGATTTCTTCAGTTTGGCACGCAGTATTGCGTTGAGCGACGACATCAGGCTCTGTTCAGGCATGTCGAGCAAGCGGCTGCATTCACTCACGTAGGTGATGCGGAAGATGTTGTCGGGGATGACGGAGATGGATTGCAATATGTCGCGTACGACTTCGCCTTTTCTGATGGGGTCGTTTTTGGCGTCTTTCAGTAGAAGTTCCGTCTTGAAGCGGATGAAGTCTTTGGCGTTGGTTTCAAGGTACTTGCGGACTTCCTCTATGGGATAATCCCTGCCGAAGGTGTCGGGGTCGTGTTCGGGAGGGAGCACCACGACACGGACATTCATGCCTTCGCCAAGAATCATGTCCGTGCCGCGCAGCGCCGCATGAAGTCCGGCCGCATCGCCGTCGTACAGCATGGTGATGTTGTTCGTGAAGCGTTTGATGAGCCTTATCTGTTCCACTGTCAGCGACGTGCCCGAACTGGCCACAACGTTCTCAATGCCAATCTGGTGCAGGCGCAGCACGTCGAAATAGCCTTCGACGAGGATGCAGTTGTTTTCTTTGGAGATGGCGTTTCTGGCGAAATAGACGCCATAAAGGGTCTGTTTCTTCTCGTAAATCTCCGACTCTGGCGAATTCTGGTATTTCGGACTTTTCTTTTCAGGGTCGTTGATGAGGATGCGCCCGCCGAAACCGATGACTTTCCCCGTCATGTTATGAATGGGGAACATCACGCGGCCGTGGAAACGGTCGTAAAGGCCTCCGGCGCCATTGATGGAAAATCCCACTTTCTCGAGAATCTCGTTGTCGTAGCCGTTTTCCTTGGCGAAAACAGTGAAGGCGTCCTTCTTGGCTGGGCTGAAGCCGAGATGGAAACGCTCGATGACCGGGTCACGAAAACCGCGTTCATGAAAATATTCCAGTCCCAAAGTTTTGCCTTCTTCGGTCTTCCAGAGCGTGTCGGTGAAAAAGGTGTCGGCGAAGGAGTTGATGTTGAACATCTTCTCGCGTACCGTTTGGGCCATGATTTCTTCCGGCGTCTGCTCCTTCTCTTCAATCTTGATGTTGTATTTCTTGGCCAGATAACGGATTGCTTCCACATAAGTGTAATGCTCGTGTTCCATGAGGAACTTGGCCGAGTCGCCAGCCTTGCCGCAGCCGAAGCATTTGAAGATGTTGCGTGCTGGGTTGACGTTGAACGACGGCGTTTTCTCGTTGTGGAAAGGACACAGACCGATTAGGTTCGTACCACGACGTTTCAGCGAGACAAACTCACCGACAACCTCCTCGATGCGGGCGGCTTGCAATATGGTTTCAATAGTCTCACGTGGTATCATCGTCGTCTCCTTTTGACTTTGCAAAGATAATGGATTATTCTCAGAATCGCTCCTGATAAATGCATCCCTAATATTCCGTTTTTGTTTCAAAGAATGAAACAAGCGAGCAGATTGAATTTAGTTTACACGTATCCATACGTGTGAAAGAAATCAGTCTCAATGTGCCTCGAGCCAGTTGTTGCCTGTGCTTATTTCTACGACAACCGGCACTGTCAGCGGCATGGCGTTCACCATTTTGTTCTCCACGATAGCCCTGAGTTGCTGCACCTCGTCGAGATGGGCGTCAAAAACCAGTTCGTCGTGCACCTGAAGCATCATTTTCGACTGCATCGAAAGCCGCTGCATCTCTTTGTTGATGTCAATCATGGCAATCTTAATCATGTCGGCCGAACTCCCTTGAATGGGCGCATTGATGGCGTTGCGTTCGGCAAAATTCCGCACCACGCTGTTGCTGGCGTTGATGTCGCGCAGATAACGGCGGCGGCCTAAGATGGTCTCAGCATAACCGTGTTTCTTGGCGAACTCGATGCTGCGGCTCATGTACTCCTTAATGCCTTGGTATTCCTCGAAATACTTGCTGATGATGTCGGCGGCTTCGCCTCTCGAGATGCCAAGCCGTTCGGCGAGACCGAAAGCCGACATGCCGTAGATGATGCCGAAATTCACCGCTTTCGACTTGCTGCGCTGTTCCTTGGTGACTTCGGCCAATGGCACATGATACACTTTGGCGGCCGTAGCGGCATGGATGTCGTGTCCCAACCTGAAGTCTTCTATCATCGCCTTATCGCCGCTGAGATGCGCAATGATTCTCAACTCGATCTGCGAATAGTCGGCAGACATGATTGTGAACTGCTCGCTGCGCGGCACGAAAGCCTTTCTGATTTCACGACCTTGTTCGGTACGCACAGGGATGTTTTGCAGATTGGGATTGTTGGAACTCAGTCTGCCCGTCGATGCAACAGCCTGATTATAAGTCGTGTGTATCAATCCGTCGCGTGGATTCACCAAGGCCGGCAGGGCGTCAAGATAGGTCGATTTCAGTTTTGTCAAGGTGCGATAGTCCAGAATCTCTTGTATGATGGGATTGTCGTGCGACAGTTTCTGAAGCACGTCCTCGCCGGTGGCATACTGTCCCGTTTTGGTCTTTTTCGCTCCGTTCTTGATTTTCAGTTTGTCGAAAAGGATTTCGCCCAACTGACGCGGCGAACCGATGTTGAACTTCTCTTCGGCAATGTCAAAAATCTTCGATTCTTTGTCATGGATTTCCTTGCCGAATTCATCGCTGATCTGATGCAAGTTGTCGCTGTCTATCTTCACGCCGTTCGACTCCATGATACTTAGCACAGGGACAAGCGGCATCTCGATGTCGTAGAATATCTTCTCGACGCCCGTATCCTGAAGCATGGGAAGAAATCGCTGATAAAGGCGCCAAACGATGTCGGCACTTTCTGCCGCAAAGTCCTTCACCGCTTGCACCGGCGCATTTCTCAATGTGATTCCCTGATGGCCTTTGCCAACGATGCTTTCGATGGTGACGGTGACGTAATCCAGATAGGCTTCGGCGAGATAATCCATGTTGTGCCGCTGGTCGGGTTCAATGAGATAATGAGCAATCATTGTGTCGAACAAAGGTCCTCCAACGGCAATGCCGTAACGGCGCAAGACGGAGATGCCGTTTTTCAGGTTATGGCCTATCTTCAGCATTTTGGCGTCTTCGAAGAGCGGCTTCAGCAAATCCATCATTTTCTTGCAGGCATCGGCATCGGCAGACACGGGCACATACCATGCTTCGTGCGCCTTGATGGCAAAGGAAATTCCCACGATGTCGGAAGTGAAGGCGTCGATGCCTGCCGTCTCTGTGTCAAAAGCAAAGCCTTGCTGCATCTGCAACGTGGCAATCATCTTCTGCAATGCGTTATCTGTATCGACAAGTATGTAGTTGTGTGTCTGTGTGTTGATATTGTTTTTGCTGCTGAACGACGAGACGGTGGCGTCACCTTGAGCCATGTTGCCGAAAAGGTCAAGTTGCGAATCGCCTTGCGTGACTTTCTCAGGTTCGACGACGGTCTGTTTGCTGTTTTGCTCTTCAATGAATCGCTTGGCGAAAACCTTGAATTCCAGATCGTCAAACAATGTCATGAGCCGGTTCACATCGGGTTTCTGACGCTCAAGTTCCTTGGCGTTGAACTCGACAGGGACATTGAGATTGATGGTGGCGAGTTTCTTTGACATCAAGCCTTGTTCGGCGAAGTTGATGACGTTTTCTTTCTGCTTTCCTTTCAGTTCATCGGCATGGGCAATCAGGTTTTCGACGCTGCCATATTGTGCTATCAAGGCGGCAGCCGTTTTCTCGCCGATGCCGGGGATGCCGGGGATGTTGTCGGATGCATCGCCCCAAAGGCCAAGAATGTCGATCAGTTGTTTCTGGTCGGCGATGCCGTATCTGGCGCACACTTCCTTAGGCCCCCACACCTGAGCCGGTTCGCCCAGTTTGGCGGGCTTGTACATGAACACCTTGTCGGTGACAAGTTGGCCGAAGTCCTTGTCGGGAGTCATCATGTATGTGACGAAACCTTCCTTTTCGGCTTGCCGCGACAGCGTTCCGATGACATCGTCGGCTTCGTAGCCTTCTACGGCAAATATTGGGATGTTGTAGCCTTTGATAATCTCTACTATATAAGGTATGGATGCACGAAGGTCTTCCGGCATCTTCTCGCGATTGGCCTTGTAGTCGAGAAACTCCCGCTGACGGTTGGTCGGTGCCGACACATCGAAAGCGACTGCAATATGGGACGGGTTCTCGTTCTTCAGAATCTCGTTCAACGTGTTGAGAAATCCCATGATGGCAGAGGTGTTGACGCCTTTCGAGTTAATACGGGGATTTTTGTTTAGCGCAAAGAAAGCCCTGTAAATCAGCGCATAGGCATCCAGTAGGAATAGTTTCTTGTCTTGTTTTTCCATGACATTGGCTTTGAAAAGGTAAAGATACAAAGATCGAATCACATAGGGAGACCGAGTTGAAAAAAATGGTATCGGCGTCATCAAGATCAGATGCTGATGCCTTGCTTCACTTTACCGAAGGCTCGAGGATGGATTCTTGGCACGATGTTATTTGTGCCGGATTTGCTTTCTTGACCTTCTTTATTAGCAGTCTGAAGGCAAATGATTCCGCTTCTCCGTAAAACGATTTTAAGTATTTGGTTTATAAAGAAGTAAAAAGAGTCTGCAATCTAGGCGCAAGAAAAAAAGTTCTTCATGATGAAAAAAAATAGTATTTTTGCATTTGCTTTTATAGCAGACGAGAGAAATTTGAGCGCTAGAGTTGTTCTTTGATTCACTATAAGCAGTTGATTTTCAGAATGATGAAAAATAATTGTTGTTTATGATGATGAGAATGATTTACTTTGCGCCTTTGTTTAACGCAAAAAGAGAAAATTATGTCAGAAAACATTGAAGAACTGATCAAATCGATGATTGTGGAAAAACTCGCTGTCAAGCCTGAAGAGGTTACGATGGATGCTAGTTTCACAAACGACCTTGGTGCCGATTCATTGGACACCGTTGAGTTGATGATGGATTTCGAGAAGAAGTTTAATATTGCGATTCCGGATGATCAACAGGAGAAGATCGTCACCGTCGGTGACGTCGTGAGACTTGTTGAAGAGATGAGCAAGAATGCTCCCGCCGAAGGCGAGGAAAAAGCGTAATTTGCTTCTAAATGTTCTTTTATGGAATTGAAACGAGTAGTCGTAACCGGTCTAGGTGCCATTACACCCATCGGAAACAACATCAGGCATTTCTGGAAAGGATTGTCGAAAGGTGTTAACGGTGTCGGTGAAATTACTCGTTTCGATTCTACCAAATTCAAGACCCACTTCGCCTGCGAGGTGAAGGGTTATAGCCCCGAAGACTATTTTGACAAGAAAGATGCGCGCAAATACGACTTGTTTGCGCAGTTTAGTCTTATTGCCGCCGACGAAGCCATCAAGGATGCGCGTATTACGCCGAAAAACACCGACTTCGATTCGGTAGGTGTCATCTGGACATCGGGAATCGGGGGCGTTCAGACTTTCTTTTCCGAAGTTGTTGAATACGCTGCCGGAGACGGCACGCCGTTGTTCAATCCGTTTTTCATTCCCAAGATCATCGCCAACATGCCGGCGGGACTGATATCCATTAAGTACGGCTTCAGAGGCCCGAACTTTGCCACGGTGTCCGCCTGCGCGTCATCGTCACACGCCATCATCGAAGGTTTCGACTGCATCCGTTATGGCAAGGCGCCCGTGGTTATCGCGGGAGGTGCCGAAGCCAGCGTATCGGTTCCTGGCGTGGGCGGTTTCAACTCGATGAGAGCCTTGTCGACCCGCAACCACGATTTCAAGACCGCTTCACGGCCTTTCGACCTCAACAGGGACGGCTTCGTGATGGGTGAAGGTGGCGGAGGCATTGTCCTCGAGGAAATGGAACATGCCGTCAACAGAGGAGCGCGTATCTACGCGGAACTGGTCGGCGTAGGCACATCGGCCGACGCATATCACATCACATCGCCACATCCGGAGGGCTACGGCGCCTATCTCAGCATGAAACGTGCCATAGACGATGCCGCAATAGCCCCTAAAGACATTGAACATATCAATACCCACGGGACTTCCACTCCTGTCGGTGATGCCGCCGAAGTCCTTGCCATCATGAAGGTCTTTGGCGAAGACGCCTATAACATCAGCATCAACTCCACCAAGTCGATGACAGGTCACTTGTTGGGAGGCTCTGGCGTCGTAGAAGCCATCGCCACCATCCTCGCCATCAAACACGGCGTCATCCCGCCCACCATCAATCATTTCGACGACGATCCGCAAATAGACAGCCGGCTTGATTTCACTTTCAATAAAGCCAGAAAACGCGACATCACTTATGCCCTGACGAACACTTTCGGTTTCGGAGGACATAACGCCACGATTATTTTCAAGAAGCCCACCCTGTAAGTCATGGCCTTAAGAGACTATATCGCTCATTGTTGTTCAAAAGACAAGAAACTTTCCAATTATATCAAAAACGCCTTTGGGTTCTACCCGAGGAATATCACGCTTTATCAACTCGCGTTCACCCATAAATCTGTTTCCGAAGCCAATGTCGGATCATTTCGCCTTAGCAACGAAAGACTTGAGTATTTGGGCGATACCGTGTTGAGCACCATCGTCGCCGACTATCTCTTCAGGACGTATCCGACACAGTCGGAAGGATTTCTCACCGAGATGCGTTCCCGCATCGTAAGCCGTGCCTCTCTCAACAAACTTTCGCAGAAACTCGGATTTGACGAGGTGATACAATATTCACGCGACAACCATTCCGTTTTCAAATCGTTGGGCGGCAACGCTTTCGAGGCTTTTGTCGGGGCGCTGTACCTTGACAGAGGATTCAAATTCACATCACGCGTCATCATCAATCGCATCATCAAAGTTCAACTCGATCTGGAACAGTTGCAGCAGAGCGAAGTGAATTTCAAAAGCAAATTGCTCGAATGGTCGCAGAAAGAGAAGCATCATGTCAACTTCAAGGTCGTTGACGACAAAGGGGAAGGCTACGACAAACTCTATCACGTGCAGGTTGTCATTGACAACAAGGTTTATGGACAGGCGGCAGACCATTCCATCAAAGGTGCAGAGCAGTTGGCCGCCGAAAAGACTTGGGCCATGCTTTTCAACTCAGAATCGCCGAAGTCCTGATTTCTTCGCACAAACGAATCCCGAAATAGACTTTTCTTTTTTTGTACGTCAAAGAAAACATATCTTTGCAGTAAAGTATTGTTGCCATGGCTCCCAAAAACACCCTTCAACCCGCACCTTTCGACGACATCCATATCATCGGAATCAATACGACCCTGATAGATTACAAGATGGCTTGGTATCTGAACGACACGCTCAAGATGAACTTTGTGAGGTATGACGACATCAAACTCGACGATGACGGCACCGAATACTCCTTCTTTTACTATGACGCAGGGGAAAACAGAAACACCTACAATTTAATCGCCCTGACGCGCAATCACAAGATGTGGATTAAACTGAATCCGCGCACCGACTATCTGCTTATCGTCAGGAACCCCATCACCGATACAAGGCTGACGGAGATTGTCAAAAGCATCACCAGCATCAATAATGTCACTCTTGCTTTTGTCATCGACATCAATAAAAACAAGGATATCAATAACATTCTGGCGACCATAGAGTTGCATGAGGGAGAGATTCTGGCGAAATGCAACGACCCGGACGAGTTGAAGAAAAAAGTCTTTTCAATGTTCGTGAATAGGCGTTCAAGCCTGAAAGACGATTCGCTGCGATAAACAAAGGATAGGGCTGAAGCATCTCCTTCATGTTAGATGAAGGGGACAAGTCCAGAAGGTCAGATGGCTGCTGGTGGCAGTGTCAGGAAACCGACTGAAAATCGCAATTTATTGTTGATTTGATGTGTTTTATGCTTGAAAGGCCATCCGCCCGCTTGTTCTACGGCATCCATTCTGATGACACATCCGTATTTTGATGTGGGCTGTTTCAGTTTGGTGAAACGGTTTCCGAGAATGAGCACTTGGCGGTTCATCATGGCGGCGTTGTTCACTTGGCGCATGAAATCGTTCGGCAAAGGTTTTGCCGCATCCATCACGACAGCGGCAAGATATTTTCCCTTGTTATTTTTGAGAATCGACTTCATGCATGCATCCAAAGCATCATTTTCATTCATTTCATCAGAAACGTTCACCAGTTTCGGTGCGAACAACCCGTCACTGGACATGACGAGACCGCGGTTTTTACGGACGAGCACATAGCAGTCAAAATGCTTTTTCGAATAATGCTGTTCCTTCACTGATGAAAGGATGGTGCTGAGATCATCGGTTTCCAGAGCCGAAATGATGAGTGCGTAATCGTCGGAAACGGGATTAAGCAGATTCTTTCTGCCTTGTCTTGTAAACAGGAATCTCGCAAGAGCGGAGAAGTAATCGAATTGATTGATTGTACGCTTGTCCATGTCAATTGTCATTATATCTGATGCAAAACTAATTTATGGGAATTAGAGGTGTGGCTAAAATGTGAGGTTTGTTGTGACAAAGTGAGGAAAATTGGGATTTCGGTGACAAAGTGGCAAAATGAGTGACGAATGACAAATATTTGTAATTTTGTACCATCAAAAATCACACAAACATGATCGCTGTACCTGATGCATTTTTCAAGCCGCGAGGGTTTTTCGCCCACGTCGTGATTCTTCCATTGTTTGTTCTGGGCATGTTGCTTTTGTTCTGTCCCTTTGCATTCAGTGGCTTTCTTGAATCCTACTCGAACTATTCTTTCCATGTCACCATCATCGGATGCATTATCCTGCTGGTTGTGGTTTTGGTGAGAATTGTCCTGATGATACTTAGTGGCAGAGTAAAGATGACATGGCAACAATGTTTGCTGAGTTCCTTTGTTGAATTGCTCGCGTCCTCTGGCTTTTCGGCTTTGTACCTCTGGCTTGTGATGGATAAGGAGTCGGCGTATTTCTGGTTTTTCGGAAAGATGTTCCTGTATCTGCTGGTGCTTCTGGCCATCCCCAACATCATCATTGACTTGTATTATCTGTTGGAAGCGAAGAACAATATCATCAACAACATCACCCAAATTGGCGTGGGTGGTAAGATCCGTTTCCTCGACGAGCGGGAGAACGTCAAACTTGTCATCAATGTCAATTCGCTGCTTTATATCCAGTCCGACGAAAACTACTTGAAAATCTGTTACTTGGACGATAACAAAATCACAACCTATTCGCTCAGGAATTCCATGAAGAGAATAGAAGACCTTTGCGCTAAGAACGGGCTGATACGTTGTCACAGGTCGTATTATGTCAACAAAACGAGAATCAAGGTGTTGCAGAAAGAGCGGGAATTCACCTATGCCATTCTCGATGTTGACAACGCGCCTCACATTCCTGTAAGCCGCAACTACTACGAACAGGTTTCTTCCATACTGTAATACGGCTTCTCTTTTTCGATTCTGTTTTTGACAGACAGTTTCCTATGCTTAAAAAAGGGCAAGGATGCCTCGTCGTTTTTCACCAAACTCATACTATGAAAGGTTTTACGACCTTTTTGATAAAAGAAATTGAGAGGATCATAAAGCAAAAGCCCAGTGATTTAAAACAAATTCAAAATAAATTGCGCCTTATTATCTGAATTACATATCTTTGCAAAAAATGCAATAACATCCCGCTTATGGCAACAGAATTGAAACCACATATCGGCATATTCGGACGGCGTAACAGCGGCAAAAGTTCCATCATCAATTACATCACGGGACAGGATATTGCCATCGTCTCAAATTATGCTGGCACCACCACTGATCCAGTGAAGAAAAGCATTGAGATTTTCGGCATCGGCCCTGTCGTCATGATTGACACGGCTGGCATCGACGATGTCGGCGATTTGGGACAGCAACGTGTTGCCAAGACCATGCAGGTGCTGAAAGAGATTGATTGCGCCATTCTTGTCATCACCGACAACGTCTTCGGTCAAACTGAGATGGACTTGGTGGAAAGACTGAATGAAACGTCAGTGCCTTTTTTCGTCGTCCACAACAAGTCTGACATCCATCCTTTAGACGAGCGATTCAAGAACATGGTTGAACGGAGCCTGAATGTCTCTGTTCTGGAATTCAGCACTTTATGGGACGATCATCGGGAAATGCTGACTCAGTATCTTAAAAAGGTCATTCCTGCCAGCGCCTATCAAAAGGTGTCTCTTCTTGGCGGTCTTGTCAATCCCCAGGATGTGGTTGTTCTCGTCTGTCCTATCGATGCGGAAGCGCCCGACGGACGTCTGATATTGCCCGAAGTGATGGGCATACGTGGCGCTCTCGACAACGACTGCGTCTGCATTACGGTCAAAGAAACAAACCTTGAGCAGTGTCTCCAATTGGTGCCGAAACCGGCTTTGGTAGTTACTGACAGTCAGGTGTTTGATTATGTGAGCAAAATCGTTCCGCAGGATATTCCTCTGACGAGTTTCAGCATTCTGATGGCCCGTATGAAGGGTGATTTTGAAAATTACACGAAGGGCACGCCAAAATTGTCGGAATTGCACGACGGCGACAAGGTGCTCATCCTCGAATCCTGCACGCACGAAGTAAACTGTGAGGACATTGGCCGAGTGAAACTGCCTGCCTTGATACGGTCATTCAGCGGCAAGACATTGCAGTTCGACTATGTTGCAGGATTGACACCAATCAGAAACATAGGCCAATATTCCATCGTCATCCAGTGTGGTGGCTGTATGGTGACGCGCAAGCAATTGATTAACAGAATCAGTGTCGCTGTGAATGCGGGTGTGCCGGTCAGTAACTACGGCATGGCCATTGCCTATATGACGGGTATCTTCGACAGGGTGATGCGTCCTTTCAGAAAGTAAATTTTCAGATAAACGAAAAAAAAGAAGCGGCCCGCAAGCCGCTTCTTTTGTGATAGACTGAATTACAGGATCAGCCGACGTGGATGTTGTCGTTGACGAGTTTCATGATTTTCTCGCTGTCGTTGCCCAATTCGGCACGCAGTTTGGCGTCGTTGAAGCCAGTGAGGAACTCGATCATGTAATCGACGATGCTGTCGGAGAACACGCCTTTATCGGTGTAGATCTTGCGGTCTTTGGCGAGTTCTTTGGCTGCTGCCACGCAGGAGTCGGGAAGTTGTTCGAGAGATTCCTGCAACCGTTTGTTGTTCTCGTCGTGAATGTTGACGCCAAGGCCGATGTAAGTCTTTTCGGCGACATCAAGGGCGTTGGGCATCTCGAAGCCGTGACGCGCTGCGGCGCAAAGGGCGGCCATCAGCAGATACATGTCGGCGCAACCATCCGAGGCACGCCATTCGAAAGTCTGTTTGTCGCTGAAGTCTTTGGCTGATGGTTTTTCCATGGCGTTACGGTCGGCAGCCATGTCTTTTCCGTTATTGACCCATCCCAGCGGGACGCGGACCAAGGCGCTGCGGTTGGAGAATGACCAGCACAGCGATGTCGGCGCTTCCTGATGAGGCACGAGGCGCAGGAACGACAGCGGATTCGGATTACCAAATGCCGGCAGCGATGTGCCCGCATCCATGTATCCGGCAATGGCTTTCTTGCATTCGTCGGTGAGTTCTCCGTCGCGAATCATCATCGACTTGCCGTCCTTGGTGAACTTGCAGTGGACATGCATGCCCGAGCCTGCTTTTCCCACAGTGATTTTCGGAGCGAATGTAAGCGTCACGCCGTACTGATAGGCCAACTGACGCATAATCCATTTTGCCACGACAAGTTGGTCGGCGGCGTCTTCGATGTCGGTAGGAAGGAACTCGATTTCGTTCTGTTCGTAGATTTTTCCATCATGAGTGAAGTTGCCCACTTCGGAGTGACCATATTTGATTAGGCCGCCAGCCTGTGCGATGAGTTTCATGGCTTCGACGCGAAGGTCGGTGAACTTGTTGAACGGAGCGCTTTCGTGATAGCCTTTCTGGTCCGGAACTTCGTAGATCTGTTCGTCGTCGGCTATGATATAGTACTCAAGTTCTCCCATGGTTTCCATCTTCATTCCGGTAGTCTCCTGGAAAGCCTTGTGGGCCTTGCGGAGGATGTATTCCGGTGAACTTTCGAACGGCTGACCGTCACGGTTGTAGAACGAGCAGAGGATATCCACTGTTGGAATTTCTGTGAACGGGTTGCGGAAGGCGGTCTTGTATTTCGGAACGACGTAAAGGTCGCTCTTTCCTGCTTCGATGAACGGGAACAGGCTTGAACCATCGACGCGCTCACCGGCTGTGAGGATGTTCTCAAGATGTTCGACGCTGTGAATGACGAAATTGAGGGTCTTCAACTTCCCATCCCAACCACAGTAGTGGAAATTGATGAATTCGACTTGGTTTTCCTCGCAATACCGCATGATGTCGGCGCGAGTGAATGCTGCGGCAGGCTTTTGCAAGTATCTGACCAGCAGATTAGGGTTCATGGCAATTTTTGCATCCATTTCTTTATTTTCGATTTGCATGATTGTACTGCTTCTGATTGCTTTTGTTACATTGCGCAAATATAGACATTTATCCTCATTGGCAGACTTTCGGACGTGATAATTGGCTTTATTTTGTCAAGATGTTTCGGAACGTCACAGCCTCGCCGTGCCGGTGTCGCTTTCATTTGATGCAGGCCGCCTCTTGTGACGTCAGATTTCATTACCTTTGCAGCATGAACAAGATTGAGATTATGGCCCCTGTCGGGTCATACGAGGCATTGTCGGCCGCCATTCAGGCTGGCGCAGGTTCGGTGTATTTCGGCATCGGGAAACTCAACATGCGCTCCCGCTCGGCGAAGAACTTCAACCTCGACGACCTGAGGCAAATTGCCGAGACCTGTGATGCCAACGGCGTGAAGAGTTACGTCACCATTAACACGGTCATCTTCGACGAGGAGATGGACGAAATGCATCAACTTGTCGATGCCGTCAAAGCCAACGGAATCACGGCAATAATAGCGTCAGACCAAAGTGTGATACAATATGCCCGCCAGATTGGCGTGGAGGTGCACATGTCAACGCAGACAAACATCACCAACATCGAGGCAGTGCGTTATTATTCGCAGTTTGCCGACGTCATGGTGACAGCCCGCGAACTGAATCTCAGTCAGGTAAGACACATCACCGAACAGATTGAGGCTCAAGATATCAGAGGTCCTAAAGGTGACTTGGTTCGCATCGAGGTCTTTTGCCATGGAGCCTTGTGCATGGCCATCTCCGGAAAGTGCTACCTGAGTCTGGACAACTACAATTCGTCTGCCAATCGCGGCGCTTGCCTGCAACTCTGCCGTCGCGGCTACGAGGTGCGTGACCGCGAAGAAGGTATCGAACTGGCCATCGAGAACGAATACATCATGTCGCCCAAAGACTTGTGTACGTTGCCCTTCCTCGACAAGGTGCTTGATGCCGGCGTGAAAGTGCTTAAGATTGAAGGCCGCGGCCGTTCGGCGGAATATACCAAAGTCACCGTTTCCGCTTACAGTGAAGCCGTGAAGGCCATAGAGGAAGGCAATTTCTCGCAGGAAAGGGTCGATGCATGGATGCAGCGCCTGCGCAGCGTGTATAACCGCGACTTCTGGGACGGCTATTATCTTGGACGCAAAACGGGCGAGTGGACAAAGGTATATGGCTCTCAGGCCACGAAGACAAAACTTTATGTCGGACAGGTCACCAATTATTTCAGCCGTCTCGGCGTGGCCGAAATCCGCATGGAGACGCACGACCTGAATGTGGGCGACGAGATCATGATAATAGGTCCGACCACCGGCGTTTACGAGGATGTAATCAAGGAAATCCGCGTTGATTTGAATCAGGTGACGCAGACCGTCAAGGGCGAGGCTTGTTCGTTGCCCGTGAAATCGCTGGTGCGCCGTGGCGACAAGGTTTATAAGATTGTTGAAGCCGATAACCATCAAGGCGGCGAAGAATAACGTTTGTCATGAAACAAAACTATAATCTGCATTCCCACAGCGTTTATTCGGATGGAAAGTCACAACCTCGTGAAATTGTAGAAGAGGCTGTAAGTCAAGGATTTAGCGCCATAGGATTGTCCGAACATGGTCCTTTGCCTTTCGATACGGATTTTGCTGTCCATGCCGACAAAATGGACGATTATGTGAAAGAAATCGGCGCTTTGAAAGCCGAGTATAGCGATAGGATACAGGTGTTATGCGCTTTGGAAGCCGATTACGTGACCGCCACGTCCGAGCCGTTCTCAACCACTGAAGCCAGACATAATCTCGACTATATGATTGGTGGCGTACATCTTGTTGGCCAATCTTCCAATCCTGAAGAACTTTGGTTTATTGACGGGCCGAAATGGGAAATTTACGACGAAGGTCTTCAAAAATTCTTCGGAAACGATATCCGTAAGGCTGTCAGAAGATTTTTCGAGCAGTCGAATGAGATGATCGAGCATGAGGAATTCGACATCATAGCGCATTTCGACAAGATCAAGATGCACAACCGTGACCGGTATTTTCACGAAGACGAAAGTTGGTACAGGAAACTGGCGTTGGAAACGCTTGATCTGATACGGCAGAAAGGCCTGATTATGGAAATCAACACGCGGGGAATTTATAAGAAACGCTATCTGGGCTTTTATCCTTCGCCATGGTTGCTCGAGGAAGCCTGCAAGATGGGTGTTCCGGCAATCGTGTCAGCCGATGCGCATCATTACAGCGAGATTTCACTCGAGTTCGATTCTGCCGAAGACGCTTTGCGCAAGGCTGGTTACCGCAGTGTGGCCAAATTCGAGCACGGGCGATGGACTGAGCATTCGATCTTATGATTTTCCGTGCTTGTTCGAAAATAGTACGCCATTACTCTTGATTTTCATTGCGATATCTATCTGTTATTCAATAACATGATAGCGTATGAACCATGTCCAATCGGCAATGGGAATTGAGTGAAAATTGGCTTTGGTTTTGACACAGCAAATCTCACAACCATCACTTGTCCATACCAAGATCAAATGATGGTTGTGAGATTATATGAATGTCCTGGATATGACTATCTAAGACAATGTGAGGAAGTCGGGATGATGTTACTGCTTGGCAGCCATCACCAGTTTTCCCTTATAGTACATGTCGCCGTCAACATAGTAGGCTCTATGATAGACGTGCATGGTACCTGTCACTGGGCAGATTGCCAAAGTAGGGGCTTCTGCTTTGTAATGAGTTCTTCTTTTAGCGCCTCTGGTATGAGACTGTCTTCGTTTAGGATGTGCCATTTTACTATTATTTTAACTGTTAATATTCAATATGTTAGTTCTCGTCAATATGGATGTCTTTCAACGCGCTCCAACGGGGATCGGTTTCTGTCGGTTCTTCGGAGTCTTGGGTTTTATGTTCTCCAAGAAGATCCAGCACTTTGGGATTGCATTGTCCTTCAGGATGGACTCTGTGGATGGGTATCGAGAGAATGATGTATTCGTATATCAATGGGCGGATGTCGTAATCACGCTGATCTGGCGCGATGACGGCGATGTCGTCCGCTTCTTCCGCATTTTCAGTGTTCAGTTTGATGTAGAATGTCTGTTCGCTTCCAATGGGAATGTCGAATTCTTCGGCACACCTGTCGCAAGTCACCTGCACCGAGCCTTCAATGTCGAAAGAGAGCGTGAGCATGGTCTCAGCCCTGTCGATGTCAAGTCGGACAACGACATTGCCGTGCTTCACTTCGGAATAATCCATACCGGCGAAGAAATCGTCTCCGATTTCGTATCGGTATGAATGTGTGCCAATTGCGAGGCCACTCACAGGGATTAAATATTCGTTCTCTTTTTCCATTTCGTCTGAAAATCGGGTTGCAAAGATAGTCATTTCTCTGAAAACGAGCATTCTTTTATTGCAAACTTCTTTTTATCCTCGAGATTGATTTCTATAATTCATTATATAACAATAATATACAAGGTA
>CAYQND010000003.1:0-52188 GCA_964418895.1 uncultured Lentimicrobiaceae bacterium
CGAACTCGTCTTGACCTGTGAAGGTGACGGTAGCTCCGGCGATGCCGGTGACGCTGTCCTGTTCATAGACGCCGCCGCTCACAGAACCTTCGCCGGAGACGTTGACGCAGACCGTGTTGGAATAGTCAGATTCGCCTTCGTCATAGACGGCGGTAACGTTGAAGCAGTATCCGTTAGTCATGTTGTAGGTAAGGCCGGAAACGGTGTATGTTGTCACGTTGGCGGCAGTCTCAGCGATCTGGACTCCGTCCTGGTACACTCTGTAGTGACGGTGAGTACGGTCCTGGATAGGATTCCAAGTGAGGACGATGTTGTCTCCTTCATAGATCGCGGTGGAGTTTGCACGGAGGTTGGTCGGGATGTTCAGGGTTGTGGTGAATCCCCAGACTTCGCCTTGTGTGGTGCATTCTGAATTGCGTTCGTCAATTCTCCAGAAGTAGTTGGTGTTGTTGTACAGGTCGGAAACCGTGTATGACTGTGAGAGATCGCTTGTCCAGTCGACGAGGACGTCTTCGCAGTAGTACGTGGAACCGAACACCAGACGGTATTGCGTTGTGAACTGTCCGAGAGTCCAATGCAGCGTGACAGGGGTGGTGACATCGTCAGCATTGTCGGCTGGAATGGCGCCAGAAGCCTGTACAGGGCAAGGAATCGTTTCGGTATCGATGTTGACAACGAAATCGCTTGTAGTTGAAGATGCGACGAGATAATATGTTCCAGGAGCCAGAGTGACGTTGGTGATTGCTGTATTGCCACCGTAGCAAACTGGGTATTCGTTATCGCGTGTCTGATAGTTGGCTGATGAAGCGATTTCTTCAGGAGTCATGACATCGCTGACTTCGTTGGAACCGGCGATTTCGTTGGAACCGTTGTAGTTGCTTCTTTCAGTTTCATCACTGAGGTACATGGCCAGAGTTTTCTGGTTTGAGCCGTCAAGATAGGGAGTCCATGAACTAGTGTTCTGTTGTTCCATATTGCCAACGCATGGATCGTCCCAAATGCATTGGACCATGCCCCAAGGACCGCTAGAGAGTGATCCGGTGAGACCTACTGCCAGATAATATGTTCCAGCTCCGAGGGAGATACCCAGGTTGCTGGCTGTGACTGACATGATAGGACGTGCTGAGTTTGTCAGTGTTGTTGATGTCACACGGTACGCGTTGATGAAGCTGGTGGAGGACAGCAGGTTGGTGGTGTTGTTACCCCAAACCACTGAGCCGCCGTTCATCGGGTCGCCATTATATATCTGAAGATACATACCTGTGATGGTCGATGTGGTGCTTGAACCGGTCTGATAAGCGTAAACCTTAACAGTGTTGAGGTTGAAAGCTGATGTTGACGAAAAATCATCCGCAAGACGGTAGTATGATCCGTTACCTGCAGCCCAGTTGACATTAGGACCAAAAGAAGTCCCGCCTGCAGTGATGGCTGAAGCGTCAGCTCCGTTATAGCCCTGAGCAGGGTGTGTGATGATTTGGCTTTGATCAAATGTGAAACCGCTGTTTCCAACAAGCGGAATGCCTTGGTAATAGTTGTCAACTCCAGGACCAGGTTGGCCGTAGAAGTCCTCAGCATAGAGGGCAATCTTCGGATCTTCTCCTTCAGTCACACTTGCATTCAACAGTTTGTCTTCTGTGATAGTGAGTTTGTAAACGGCATCATGTCCGTCTTCGTTTGTACCAGGAAGAAGGTAGTTGTCATAAATCGCAGCACTTTCATCCGGTCTGTCTGTATAGGGATAGCTGCTGACAACGCGTGCCAGTTCCCACACATCCGGGCATACAGGAACATATGCTGTGGCGGTAAGGTCAACAAGCAGGGCGGTCCTGTCTTGTGCTGCATAACTCACAACAAATGAACCGTGTATTTCGCCAGGTGTGTTAGTCTCACCTGTTGATATTTCTACATCAGCATCTTCTCCAAAAGCCATGGCAAATGGAAATTCCAAATCGCCATAGTCCATAGTAAAGAATGAATCGCTGACATCCATGCCGTTGATGTTTGCATCAGCGCCTAAATTGGACACATTGACGGTCATAGGACGCATCCAGTATCCGATTGGACGGTAACCCATTTCAATTGGGTTAGGTGTGACGCTCAGGAATGGAGTGTCGCCGACAGAGAAATTCAGCTGAATGTAGTCTGCAGTATAGCTGCGACCATTTGCTGAAGTTGTCAGATTCAATGGATTCAAGTTTTGCGTGTCGCTGTAATGGTAGATGGTGCTGTACGAACCAGAGACAGGTGTCCACGCTCCCCAAGCAACACTTGAAGTCCATGATCCACTGTTGTCATCGACGCAGATAAGCAGATTGCTAGTTCTGTCCCACACGATTGAATTGTTGAAAAGAACAGAGTTCCATCCGTTAGTGCTGGTTGATAGCGTACCACTGTAAACTAAGTCGGATGACGACATTGACACCCAGTCAGATGCGCTACTGAAAGCCGTCTTTGAGGTGGCCTTCACGTAGATGTTAACATTGCGTGTCGCGGAACCGCCGCTTCTTTTGTAGAAGCTGATTCCCTTAATCTCGTTGAGACCAGCCGGAGCCACTATTGCGGAAGCCGGAATGATCTGCTCAGAGGTGGAGTAATTGTAGAGTTGATAGGAAGGAGCATAACTTAATGAAGTCGTGTTCGACCCTACCGTGACCTGCAATTGAGCGAATGCTCCTACAGAGAAGAGCAACGCCATGATCATTAGAAGAAAATTTTTCCTCATGATTTGAAGATTAGGTAATTAAATAAATAAATAAATTAATATCAGAAGATCCACCTTTGTGAGGGGTGAATCTGTCTAATTCGAATAATATGTTATTTCTCAATGTGTTACAGTAAGAAATGTACATTTTCTCTTGTTTGTATATACGACTTAAAGACACATAACGCAGGCTTTACCCTTACTCTGATTGCCGAAAAATTGCAAATAAAATTCTTTGCTGATGTTTTCTGCCTATATGTCAGGGAGATGGAATGTTTTTCTAGCATGAAAACTTTCGCAAGAGACCGGTTATGGAAGCGGATGGCTTCAGTGATGACTTGGGATGATGTTTCTGATGTGTAGAATACTGTCACTATCGAATCATTATGGTTATTAAATTGTGCAAATGTAGTGATTGTTTTTTGAATACGATTATTAATTTGCTAATTTTCCCCGGAATCACAGATGAAATTACCCTAAGAATGCCGGATGAGTCATCCCTTATACCTGCAAAACCAATAAAACATGTTGTAAATGCAACGATTGGAGATACGCAGTCAATGAAAGCGCCTTCAAAGCCTTCTATTCATGAAACTGGGATTGTTTCTTTGTGCCTTATTCGTCGGGGACCATTTCCTTCAGCAAGTTGAGCGCTTGCGTGATGCTGCATATCTCCTTGATTTGCAGCACGAGCTTGTCTTTCACTTCCTTCACCATGGTGCGTTTCGGGTGGCTGATAATGTAATGCATGATGTCCTGGTATGTTGAGCCTTCGTAATACTTCGATTCATGGTCGCTGATGAAGTAGACCGACATGATGTCGTTGCGCAGCACGATTTTTTCGAATCCGAGTTCCTTTGCCTTCCAGCGGAGGCGTATGGTGTTGAGTAGGTCGATGGTTTGTTTTGGTGTTGGGCCAAAGCGGTCTATGATGCGCTCCGTAAATTCAGCGAGGTGCTGTTCGTTGCTGATGTGGTCGAGTTCGGAGTAGAGGCTTATCCTTTCTTTGGTCGAACTGATGTAGTCGGAGGGGAAGAGGACTTCCATGTCGGTCTCGATGCTGCAGTCGCTTACGAAGGAGTGCGTTTCTTCGTCCTTGAAAACGTCTTGGAACTCGGTCTCCTTCAGTTCGAGAATGGCTTCGTCGAGGATTTTGTGATAGGTCTCGAAGCCGATGTCGTTGATGAAGCCGCTTTGTTCGGCGCCGAGGATGTTGCCGGCACCCCTGATGTCGAGGTCGCGCATGGCGATGTTGATGCCGTTGCCGAGGTCGGAGAATTCCTCGATGGCGAGCAGTCGTTTCTGAGCTTCTTGTGTCAAGGTGTTCAGAGGCGGTGTGAGCAGATAGCAGAAGGCTTTCTTGTTGGAGCGTCCCACGCGGCCGCGCAACTGGTGCAGGTCGCTCAGGCCGTAGCGTTGGGCTTCGTCGATGATGATGGTGTTGGCGTTAGGGATGTCAAGTCCCGACTCCACTATGGTGGTGCAGAGTAGCACGTCGTAATCGCCGTTGATGAAGCCGAGCATGATTTTTTCCAGCTTGTCGCCTTCCATCTGTCCGTGAGCCACGGCGATACGGATGCCCGGCACGTAGCTGACTATGAGGTCGTGGACGTCCATGATGCTCTGTATGCGGTTGTGTATGAAGAAAACTTGTCCGTTGCGGGCTATTTCGAACATTATGGCTTCGCGGATAAGCTCGCCGTCGAAGATGCGCAGCTCGGTCTGCACTGGGTAGCGGTTGGGCGGTGGTGTGTTGATGACGCTGAGGTCGCGGGCGCCCATCATACTGAACTGCAATGTGCGGGGGATTGGCGTGGCGGTAAGCGTCAGCGTGTCCACGTTGGCTTTCATCTCCTTGAGCCTTTCTTTCACAGCGACGCCGAATTTCTGTTCTTCGTCGATGATGAGGAGCCCGAGGTCGTGAAACTTAACGTCTTTGCTCACCAGACGGTGTGTGCCGATGATGATGTCAATCTGGCCTTTTTCGAGGCGTTTCAGTATGTCAGTCTGCTCTTTGGTAGTCTTGAATCTGTTTAGATATTCTATGGTGACAGGAAAGCCTTCGAGGCGTGAACTGAATGTGTGGTAGTGTTGCAGTGCGAGCACTGTGGTGGGTACCAACAACGCCACTTGTCTAGAATCGGTAGCGGCCTTGAAGGCTGCGCGAATAGCTATTTCGGTCTTGCCGAATCCGACATCGCCGCAAATGAGACGGTCCATGGGACTTTCCGACTCCATGTCGCGTTTCACGTCGTTGGTGGCTTTCAGTTGGTCGGGGGTGTCTTCGTAAAGAAAAGAGGCTTCGAGTTCGGTTTGCATGTAGCTGTCGGGAGAGAAACTGTATCCTTTGCTGCGTTTCCGCTCGGCGTAAAGTTTGATGAGTTCGCGGGCGATGTCCTTGACTTTGCCTTTTGTCTTCGCTTTTAGCCTGTTCCAAGCATTGGAACCCAAGGTGCTAAGATGTGGCTCGGCTCCTTCTTTGCCGCTGTATTTCGCGATGCGGTGCAGGGCGTGGATGCTGACGTAAAGCAAGTCGCCGTTGTTATATACGAGGCGCAGCGCTTCCTGTTGCTTTCCGTTGCTCTCTATGGTTTCCAACCCGTCGAAGCGGCCGATGCCGTGGTCGATGTGCGTCACGTAATCGCCAGGCTTTAAGTCGTAGAGGTCTTTCAGCGTGATGGCCTGCTTGTCGCCGAAGCCGTCGCGGAGATGGAAACGGTGGTAGCGTTCGAAGATCTCGTGGTCAGTGAAACAGCAGACCTTGAGGTCGCTGTCGATGAATCCGGAATGGATGGCGTGAAGGTCTGTGGAGAAATCGCGGTGGTCTTCGTCCTGATGCCGGATGTCGTTGAGAATGTCTTGGATGCGCTGCAACTGCTTCGAACTTTCCGAGAAAATGATGACCTGATATCCGTCATCTTTGTAATGCCTGATGTTATCAAACAGCAGGTCGAAGTTCTTGTTGAATATGGGTTGCGGCGAGGTGTGGAATGTCACTTGGGCGTCGGCTCCCAACAGACTGCTGTTGCCGAATTCCACAGTGGTGCGTTGCTTGAGGAGATCGAGCAATTCCTGCGACTTGCCGAACAGCAGTTCCGGACTCGGATTCTTGCTGTCTTCGGTCTCATGTTTGGCGAATGCTTCCACGGCGCGGTCGAATTCCTTGTCAATTTGGACCGCTAGGAAGGCCATGTCTTCAATCCATACCATGGTCTTGTCGGGAACATACTGCAGGATGTTTTCCCGCTCTTCGGCAAAGGCGCGTTCCTGCATGTTGGGTAGCAGCACGATTTGTTTCAGTTTTTCGATGGACAACTGGTTGCCGATGTCGAAACTGCGGATGGACTCCACTTCGTTGCCGAAAAACTCGATGCGGTAGGGATAGTCATTGGCATAGGAAAACACGTCGATGATGCCGCCGCGTACGGCAAATTGACCGGGATCAACAACGAAATCGATGTTCTCGAACTCGTATTCGTAAAGAAGGTCTGTGAGGAAGTCGAGGTTGATTTTGTCGCCCACTTTTATTTTATAGGTGTTCTTCGAAAGTAGTCTTCTTGTGAACACCTTTTCGCTGAGGGCTTCGGGATAACTGACGATGACGGTTCTGCGTTCGCTGGTCGACAGGCGTTGAAGCACTTCGGTGCGCGACAGAATGTAACTGTTGTCGGGGCGTTCCGGCTCGTAGGGATGTTTGTACGACGTGGGGTAGAAAAGGATCTGCTTCTTGCTGTAGTCCATGTCACGTTCACCGATCAAGCCTTCGAGGTCGTTGTAGAAGTAAGCTGCAGTTTCCTTGTCGGAACAGACAATCAGGTGCTGCCCGCCGAGTTCGTTGAAAACACCTTCAACCATGAAGGACTTTGACGAGCCAACCAGATTCGAACACAGCAAATGACCTCCACGACGAAGATGCTCAATCATTTCGTCAACGCGGGCATCGTGCCTGTACGGTTGTCTTGGAACGCTTGCCAATTCTCCTCAATAAAATTGTGCAAAGGTAGTCAATTTCAGCCAAAGTCGGTTTCGTTTCGCACTTTCTTATCCTCAAATATGCCTATCTTGTTGGGATGACACTTGTTATGCGACTGACGATTTTGCTTGATTCTTTTCAAAATGGTAAATGAAACGCTGTGAATCTCTTTTTTCTTGAGAAGCTTGTTTGCCATGAGGCTTTCATGAGCAGAAAAAAGGCGGGACGAAAGCCCCGCCTTTTTGTCGAGTGGTATTATCCGTTCTGTTGTCTTGTGATTTTATGTCCTTTGGCAGTTTTAGAATAGTTTATATAGAACATTGTCATCCACGATGTTGGGCAGGGTGACTTTCAGTTTCGGTTCGGTTTCCATGGCGCGTTTGATGGCGAACATGGCACCTTCGTTGCGGGCCCAGTTGCGGCGCGCGATACCGTTGTTGACGTCCCAATACAGCATCTCGTGCAGACGGCGGTCCGCATCGGCAGAGCCGTCGAGCAGCATGCCGAAGCCTCCGTTGATGACTTCGCCCCAGCCTACGCCGCCACCATTGTGTATGCTTACCCATGTGGCGCCTCTAAAGCCGTCGCCGATAACGTTTTGGATGGCCATGTCGGCGGTGTAGCAAGAACCGTCGTAGATGTTCGATGTCTCACGGAACGGCGAGTCGGTGCCTGACACGTCGTGGTGGTCGCGGCCGAGCACTACAGGTGCGCTCAGTCTGCCATCAGCGATGGCCCGGTTAAACTCGGCTGCAATCTTGGTGCGGCCTTCGCAATCGGCGTAAAGGATGCGGGCTTGTGAACCGACGACAAGATGGTTGGCTTGTGCGCCGCGTATCCACTGGATGTTGTCATGCATCTGCTGGCATATCTCGTCAGGAGCTGTCTTGGCGTTTTCTTCCAAAACCTTGCAGGCAATTTCGTCAGTGACTTCGAGGTCTTTCGGCTTGCCGGATGTGCACACCCAGCGGAACGGACCGAAGCCGTAGTCGAAATACATAGGCCCCATGATGTCCTGAACGTATGAAGGATAACGGAATCCACCCTTGTCGTTCATAATGTCGGCGCCGGCGCGGCTGCTCTGCAGCAGGAATGCGTTGCCATAGTCAAAGAAATACATGCCTTTGGCTGTAAGTATGTTGATTGCTGCCACATGACGGCGCAGGGATTCCTGCACTTTTTCCTTGAAGAGGTCCGGTTTATCGGCCATCATGATTTTGGATTCCTCAAAACTTTGTCCGACAGGGTAGTAGCCGCCTGCCCACGGATTGTGCAGCGAGGTCTGGTCGGAACCTAAGTCGATGTGAATGTCGTGTTTGGCAGCATATTCCCACAAGTCGACCACGTTGCCTTGATAGGCGTAGGAACGTGCTTCTTTTTTCTTCACGGAAGCGAGGACATGGCTGAAAAGTTCGCCGAGTTCGCTGTGGACTTCATCCACCCAACCTTGTGTGTAGCGTTTCTGTGTCGCACTTGGGTTTATTTCAGCAATGATAGAAACCACGCCGGCGATGTTTCCTGCTTTGGGCTGTGCTCCGGACATGCCGCCAAGTCCTGCTGAAACAAATATCTTGCCTGCTGTGTCGCCTCCTTGTTTGCGTGCGGCATTCAACACGGTGATGGTCGTTCCGTGAACGATGCCTTGTGGACCGATGTACATGTACGAGCCAGCGGTCATTTGGCCGTATTGCGTCACGCCAAGGGCGTTGTAACGCTCCCAGTCGTCAGGCTTGGAATAGTTCGGAATCATCATGCCGTTGGTGACCACCACGCGGGGCGCGTCCTTGTGCGATGGGAATAATCCCATGGGGTGGCCTGAGTACATGGCGAGCGTCTGCTCGTCGGTCATGTTGGCGAGGTACTGCATCGCCAGACGGTACTGAGCCCAGTTTTGGAAGATGGCGCCGTTTCCGCCATAGATGATAAGTTCGTGGGGGTGTTGCGCCACGGCAGGATCGAGGTTGTTCTGTATCATCAGCATGATGGCCGCGGCTTGCTGGCACTTGGCCGGATATTCGCTGATGGGTCGTGCATAAATCTTGTAGGACGGACGGAAACGGTACATGTAGATGCGGCCGTAACGTTCCAGTTCCTCGGCAAACTCCGGAGCCAGCGTCTTGTGGAGCTTCGAAGGGAAGTAGCGCAAGGCGTTGCGCAGGGCAAGCCTCTTCTCGTCGGGTGTCAGTATGTCTTTGCGCTTAGGCGCATGATTAACGCTATTGTCGTATTCTTTCACTTCGGGCAACTCTTCAGGGATGCCTGCAAGAATCTCTTTTTGAAAATCATCCAATTCCTTCATCATGATAATGTGTGTTATGAATTTCCGAATGGCAAAAATAGTCTTTTTAACGGACACGCTGCTACTTTTTCACCTCATCGGCATGGTATGGCGTCGGCTGCATATTTCAGTTACGCGGCGTGCAATGTTTCCTTTATTGTTGCGTTTTACAAAATACAAACGGTGGAAACCGATTTTTTAGTATTTTTGCCATCTGATAATAATAATGTCAACACATGACGTTTAAGACTTTTGGAATCGCGTTAAGGAGCTCTTGCTTCTTTTTGGCACTGTTTCTGGTGCAGCAATTGTCGTTTGCCCAGTCGCCTTGCGAAATATCATGCAACGTCACACTTCCGGTTTGCAGCGGGTCAGCCGTGACGCTCAGCGTCCAGAACGATTACCAAAGGACTTTTCTGTGGACGCCGGGCGGACAGACGTCCTACACCATCACGGTGCGTCCTTTCGAGACGACCACTTATTCCGTGACAGTCATGGATTCAGAGGGCAATGTGTTGTGCACTTCCGATCCTTTCACGGTGGAAGTGAAGCCTCGTTTCAACATTGATTTCCAGCAGATACAACTTACTTGCAGCGATAACAGCGATGAAAACGGCAAAACCGCTCAGGTGCTGGCAGTCGCATCGGGTTCTGTTGAACCTTATTCCTACTCATGGGACATCAGTCCGTTGCACATCTCGCCGACTAATCCGGCGCTTGCGATAGGGCTTCAAGCCTATACGGATTATCATGTGGAGATCACCGACGGACGCGGCTGCACGCAAACCGATTCCATTAGCCCTTCTGCTTTTGTCAATCCCCGTATAGAAATCGCCGTCGATCCAGGTGACACCTTATATCTACAGAACCCTCACGCTAAATTTTCGTTCGAGAACCTTTCCACTACGGGCAATGTGCCAGAGGACAGCGTCGTGGATATTAGCAACTTCTTCTGGGTATTGAACGAAGTCTACAGCATGACATCGTCTCAACCAGAGCCGACCTTCACTTATGTTCAGACTGGCGACTACATCGTAAGCCTCAACGTGTACAACGCCCAGGGCTGCGACACCATATACACCAAGACCGTCAAGGTGATGCCAGTCAAACTCAAGGTGCCCAACATCTTCACCCCTAACGGCGACGGGATCAACGACACTTTCATCATTTCTCTCGATGATTCCGGCGGCGACGCCAAATCAGGCGAACACGAATATGACGATTACAAACCCATCAATACCTATTACGAGACGACAGACTTGACTATTTTCAACCGTTGGGGCCGCATCGTATTTCATTCCGACAACTACCAGAACGATTGGGACGGCGGTAGCCTCCCCGATGCTACCTATTTCTATGTGCTTAAGTGTCATGGCTTGCAGGCTGACGCCACGTTCAAAGGTTCTGTCGCTATTTTTGATAGTGGGAGGTGATTTTTTTGTATGTTAGTAAATTAACTGATTGTACATGACAAAGTATTTTAAACTCATTTTCATCTTGCTGATCTTTTCATCGGCTTTCATGACGGCTTGCCATAACGATGGTCAAGGTCTGTCGAGCGATTTGGTGAATAATCCAAGGTCGGCAAGCCATTCTTCCGGAAGGGAACCACAAATCACTTTCGACACCACGGCACATGACTTCGGCAAACTTCTTCAAGGCGAAAGGGTGTCATACACTTTCCATTTCACCAATACTGGCAATATGCCGCTGCTGATAAGCCGTGTCAACACCACTTGCGGATGTACCGTTGGAGAGTTCTCCAAGGAACCCGTCAAACCTGGCGACAATGGCACCATAAAAGTAACTTATGACAGCAACGGACATGAAGGCTATGTGGGCAGATCCCTTACCGTCGTTTCGAACACAAACCCGTCGGAGACCAAACTCTACATCAAGGCTATGGTTAAGAAACCATCTGATTTTTAAATATTTAAGACAATTCATCCAGTATAAATCTAATAAACCTATCAACAATGAACATTCTGACAGTTTTACTTCAGGCGGCTCAAGGCGCATCCAAGGGCATGGGCATGACGAACATCATCTTCATCGTCCTTCTTATCGTTGTTTTCTGGCTGTTCTTCATCAGGCCACAATCCAAAAAAGCAAAGGAACAGCAAAAATTTCGCAATGAACTGCAAAAAGGCGACAAAGTTGTCACTATTGGCGGCTTCCACGGCAAGATTGTGGAAGTGAAAGAAAACACAGTGATGATTTCGCTGTCTCCTGATTTGACGGTGGAAATTGAAAAGAGCGCTCTTGTAAAAGACGGCAGCCAAGTAGGTCAAGCCTAACACCATTTTACGGTTTCCGTCATTTGTACTGATTGACGGGAACCGTTTTTTTATCTTTGCATAGCCATGGACAAGGAAATCGAAGAGATAGTTAAACCCGTGAAGAAACGTGAGTTGCTCACATTTCTCGTTTTCCTTGTCATCTCATCAACGCTTTGGCTGCTGATAAAGTTGTCAAAGAACTACTCCACGCAGACGGCCTTCGCGGTTCAATACGAGAATGTGCCTGCCGATAAATGCATTGTATCTCCTGAGACGACGGTGAGATTGTCTTTTGTCACAGACGGATTCAGAACGCTCAATCATAACATGATACGTCCTCAACATCGTGTCGTCACCATCAGGCTTGACGAAGTGCCGTATCAGAAAGAGTCTGATAATTCCTATTCTATCAGCAGCCAGTACGTGGCCGATAAGATCGCCAGTCGTCTCGGCATCACTTCTGCCGATATCGCCATGGACGACGCGTATGTCTATTTTGACATGGAAGATCTTCAGTCGAAAGTGGTGCCAGTGACAGTGCCACTCGATGTTGAGGTCCAGCGCCAGTACGAGATTTATGGACAGCCTGTGATTTCTCCTTCCGCCGTCACTGTTTTCGGGCCGAAGGAAGTCATAGACACTCTTACAACGGTGAAAACGATTACTCTGGTAGGAAGAGAATTGAGCGCGAGCGTTCAGGAGAACTTGGCGATTGATTTCGGCGGAACCCAGATTCATTCTAATGTCGATGCCGTCAGAGTGCGACTCGATGTGGAGCAGTACACCGAAGCCGATTTTCAGGTGCCTGTGTCGCATTCCGACAGCGTCCAGATCAGGTTCTTTCCAAAGGCGGTCGATGTGAAGTGCCTCGTCGCCGTCAAGGACTTCTCGAAACTCACCGCCGATTCATTCAAAGTCGAGGCCAACGAGACAGGGATGACATCATCGCAGCCCCTGCTTGACGTGCATCTTGTCAAAGTCCCGCAGAATGTCAAAATCGTGAAATTCACCCCCGACAAGGTGGAATATCTTATCGTTCAATGAAAAAAGTCGCCGTTACGGGTAACATCGGCTGCGGCAAGTCATGGGTCTGCACGCTGTTTGAGAACCTCGGCGTTCCCGTTTTCCATTCCGACGAGGAAGCCAAGATGCTTTACTACGCCCCTAAGATAAAACGGATTATTACGAGCCGTTTTGGTATGGAGGTCTATTTTGAAGACGGCACCCTAAACCGAAGATTTCTCTCAGACATCATTTTCAATGACAATGAAGCTCGGTGTTTCGTCGAGCAAACCTTATACCCGACCTTGAACTGTCGCTTTGCGGAATGGGCTGCGACCAAGCAAGTCCCTTACATTCTCTATGAGTCGGCCATCATCTTCGAGAAAGGCCTCGAAGGCATGTTTGACGCCATCATCACGGTGGCGGCATCCGAAGAGACGCGCCTTCGCCGAGTCATGCTCAGAGACCATTGCGATGCCGATTCGGTGCGGAGCAGGATGTCGAAACAATGGCCGGAGTCTGAAAAGATAAGCCGTTCGCAGTATGTCATCTGTCACGATATGGACGATGACGTAGAGATGCTTCTGGAGCAAGTCGTCCGTGTGGATGCGGCATTGAGAAGGTGATTGAGTATCCGCCTTCTGTTTCGTTTTTTTCTCAAATTCTGATTGTAATTTCTGTTTCGGACTAATCCGAAAAGCCGATTTTCATCTTGCCCATTAGCCTTAGCAACGGAGTGAAGATGGCAAATAACGCATCGTAAGCGACCATGCCCACCATAAGTCCGCGTTCGCTGAGATTATTGGCGGCGTGCTTGAAGACGATGAGTTGACTGATGTAACGTAGCAAGAATAGGAGTACGATGGAGGGAACGTAAAGAATAGGCATTCCGGCTACGGTGAAGGCGGGTTCCAGACACAACAGCACGATGAAGCACGCGTAGAATAGGAAATGCGACCACGTGAAGATGGACTGACGGAATCTGTCGGAGGCTTTGTACAAATGGAATGTGTAGTAACGGCGCGCCTTTTGTCTCAGCCATGCAGCCAAGGAGGTTTTTGGCCTGCTGATGACGGGATTTGCGGGGTCGATAAGCACTTCGGTGTTGTATTTCGTGGCCGCCTGATTGATGAACAAGTCGTCGTCGCCAAGCGAGATGTTGTAGTGTGAGATAAAGCCTTTATGTCTGTAAAATAGGTTTTTGCGATACGAAAGATTGTTTTCCACGCCCATGAAAGGATGTCTGCATAATGCCGCCGAAAGGTACTGTATGCCGCAGAACATCGAGTCGAAACGAATGAGTTGGTTCAGCAAGGTGTGACGGCGTTCAAACGGGCTGTAACCGATTACGATTTCCGTGTCTTTCCCGTAGCAATTGACCATGTTGCGCAGCCATTGGTTGCTGTCGGGCATGCTGCTCATGTCGGTGAAGATGAGCAGGTCGTTTTTGGCCGATTTGATGCCCATGGAAAGCGGGAACTTCTTGCCTTGGAAGAAGTTGAGATGCTGGCTGAGTTGAACGGGTTTCACCCTAGGTTCGCGGCGTTCCATGTCTTTCAGATATTGTTCCGTCTCGTCCATGGAGCAGTCATTCACGACGACAATTTCAAAGTCGGGATAATCTTGCTGCAGCAATGTGGTGATCATGTTGGAAAGGTTCACGTAGTCGTCCTGGGTGCAGATGACGATGGAAACCGGCTCGAGTTCGTCGTTCTCCTTGTTGCGATGTTTGTTTTTGTAAAATGCGACGCGTCCGTAAACAGCCCAAAGATAGACGAGTTGTATGACGAGCATGATGCCGAAAGCGGCTAGAAATATGAAACTGAGGGTGTTGAAATTGAATGCTATACTCACAATTGCCTGCTTGAAAATGTTGTGCAAAGGTAATTCATTTGCTTAGAAAAATCGTCGTAACCAAAGAAAAAATCATGATGAATGGTTTGCAATGTTTTACGGCCATAATGGCACTGACTGCTGCCCGAAGATGGTTCTTGGACTTGATTCCATCGTGTCGCCTTTGGCAGGAGTCTTTCATCATTGTGCGGATTATTTTCTAATTTTGCGCAAAATTATCATCACGATGGAGTTTTCCATAGAGGCTAATGACCCTAAGAGCGCCGCACGCGCCGGTTTCATGAAGACGGACCATGGCCTAATCGCCACGCCTATCTTCATGCCCGTAGGCACTTTGGGTTCGGTGAAGGCCTGCCACATCCGTGATGTCCGCGACGAAGCCAAGGCTCAAATCATACTGGGGAACACTTATCATCTGTATCTTCGTCCTGGCCTTGACATCCTCGAAGCGGCCGGCGGATTGCACAAGTTCAACGGATGGGACCGTTCCATCCTGACAGACAGCGGCGGCTTTCAAGTCTTTTCGCTCACTGGCATCCGCAAGATGAAAGAAGAAGGTGTGGAGTTCCGCTCCCATATCGACGGCTCGAAGCATCTCTTCACGCCTGAGCGCGTCATCGACATCGAGCGCTCCATCGGCGCCGACATCATGATGGCTTTTGACGAATGCGCCCCGGGGACTTCCGACTACCACTATGCCAGACAGTCCATGGAACGCACCCACAGGTGGCTCGACCGCTGCCTCGAAAGGTTCAATGAAACCGAGCCGAAATATGGCTATCATCAGTCGCTTTTTCCTATCGTCCAAGGCTGCGTCTATCGTGACCTTCGCACGGAGTCGGCGGAACGCATCGCGTCGAAAAATGCCGAAGGCAACGCCATTGGCGGCCTCGCCGTAGGGGAGCCGACGGAAAAGATGTACGAGATGATAGAATTGGTCAATGCCATTTTGCCTAAGGACAAACCGCGTTATCTCATGGGCGTCGGCACGCCAGCCAACATTCTCGAAGGCATCTCGCGCGGCGTTGACATGTTCGACTGCGTCATGCCTACGCGAAACGGCCGCAACGGCATGCTGTTCACGTCGGAAGGCATCATGAACATGAAAAACGAGAAATGGAAGGATGACTTCTCGCCCGTGGATCCGAACGGGACGACTTTCGTGGATGCACAATATTCCAAGGCATATCTGCGTCATCTGTTCACGACAGACGAAATACTCGGCCCCATGATCGCCAGCCTGCATAACATCGGTTTCTACCTGTGGCTTGTGACGGAAGCCAGGAAACACATTGTGGACGGTGACTTCAGCAACTGGCGCGACATGATGCTGCCCAAGGTGACACGCCGCCTGTAATATTCCCGAATGGCAATGAAAATAATCGACAAATACATATTCAAGAAGTTCATCGGCACCTTTTTCTTTGCCACTGCTCTGCTTATCGTTGTCGTCATCATCTTCGACCTTTCCGAAAACATCGACAGTTTCCTCAAGAACAATGTCCATTGGACCGACGTCCTGCTTCACTACTATATCCCGCTGATTCCGTATTTCATCAACCTGTTCATCTATCTGTTCACTTTCATCTCGGTGATTTTCTTCACTTCCAAGATGGCTTCAAACACGGAGGTTATCGCCATTCTCAGCAGTGGCGTCAGTTTCTGGCGTTTTCTCTATCCTTATATCCTTGCCGCTGTATTGCTCGTCGTCATGTCGCTGTATCTGAGCAACATCCTCATACCTCACGCCAACACGTCGCGGCGCGTATTCAAGGATGCCTATATGGAGAAACTTGCCACCAGTGGAGGCAGGAATATCCATGTGCAGTTGGGACCCTCCGAATATGTCTATGTCGAGTCGTACAACATCAAGAAAGACCTCGGCTACAAGTTCTCGTGGGAAAAGTATGATGGCAATGAATTGAAGTACAAGATGTTGGCTGATGTAATCTATCATGATAGCATTGTGCCGAACAAGTGGAAAATAGACATGTACACCGAGCGTTTCATCGAAGGCGACAAGGAGCGTATCGTGCAAGGGCGAAACCTTGATACCATCATCAACCTTTATCCTACCGACCTTTATAAGATGAAAGAGGATTACGAGGAGATGAACTTTTTCGAACTTCGGAAACATATCGCCAACATGAGGCTGAAAGGCTCGCAAGGAGTCCGAAGTTACGAGTTCGAGATGCAGCAGCGTATGGCTTCTCCTGTCGCCATCCTCATTCTCACCCTGATAGGTGCCGCATTGTCGAGCCGCAAGGTGAGGGGAGGCATCGGCATGCATCTGGGCGCTGGCATAGCCATAGCGTTTTCATACATCCTCTTCATGTCCATCTCTAAGGCCTTCGCCGTTTCGGGCAACGTGTCGCCATTATTGGCGGCGTGGATTCCCAATCTCATCTACATGCCTCTCGCCGTCTTTTTGCTAATCAAGGCGCCTAAGTGATTTTGCTTCCGTATTGCTCTGCAGAAGTTGTTCCGGAAATCATAATTTTCGTAACAGGCTATATGTCATAATGATAGCAATTATTGACGTCCGTCAATAAAAAAATGCACTTGATTTTGTTTGCTTTTTCTTAATTTAGCAGTTTGAAATCGGACTGGACGTGTTGAGACGGGTCATATATTGCCATCTTACGCGTAGGGTCTATAATTAAAGCAAGCATGCACATAGCAATCGCAGGAAACATAGGATCAGGCAAGACCACGCTGACGCGTCTTCTCGCCAAGCATTTCGGCTGGGAGCCTCATTACGAGGAAGTTGATGACAACCCGTATCTGGACAGTTTTTACGAGGATATGCAGCGTTGGTCGTTCAACATTCAGATTTTCTTCCTCAACAGCCGTTTCCGTCAAGTCATCGACATCCGCAACAGCGGGAAGAATGTCATTCAAGACCGCACGATTTACGAGGATGCCATGATTTTTGCGCCCAACCTCTATTCCATGGGTCTTATGGAGTCGCGCGACTTCGAGAATTACAGGTCGTTGTTCGACCTGATGGTGAAGTTCATCGACGCCCCCGACCTGCTGATTTATCTCAGGGCTTCCGTGCCGACGCTGATACGTCAGATCGCCAAGCGCAATCGTGACTATGAACAGTCCATCCGTCTCGATTATCTCAGCAATCTCAACGATCGCTACGAAGAGTGGATCAACGGATACAAAGCAGGGAAACTCCTCATCATCGACAGCGACAACATGGAACTTGAGAACCCTGAGGATCTCGGAACCATTATTGAAAAAATAGAAGCCTCATTAAACGGATTGTTCTGACATGAAGATTGTTGGCATCATACCGGCGCGTTACGCATCCGCTCGATTTCCGGGCAAGCCTTTGGCGCTTATCAACGGCAAAACGATGATAAGGAGGGTGTATGAACAGACCTTGAAGTCAAGCCTTGATGCCGTAGTGGTCGCAACCGACGATGTGCGTATCGCCGACGAGGTGATGTCTTTCGGCGGCGCCTACGTGCTCACCGACCCAAACCATCGCAGCGGCACAGACCGTTGCTGCGAAGCCCTCGGCCTGCTTGACGAACAGTATGATGCAGTGGTCAATATCCAAGGTGACGAACCTTTCATCGATCCTGAACAGATAAACATCGTCGCACAACTTGTCAGTGGCGATGCCGTGCAGATTGCTTCGCTGGCAAAACGGATCACTGACGCCGGCGAATTGTTCAGTCCCAACACCGTCAAGGTCGTCCTTGACAAGGACAAAAGAGCGCTTTACTTCAGCAGAAGTCCCATCCCGTTCATGCGCAATATGGATCAAAGTGCTTGGCTTGGCAACGGCGTGTATTACAAACATGTCGGAGTCTATGCCTTCAAGTCTGCGACCTTGCGCGAGATAGCAATGCTGAAACCTTCATCGCTTGAATGCTGCGAATCGTTGGAGCAGTTGCGGTGGCTGGAAAACGGCTTTTCAATACACATGGCGGTGACTGAATCGGACAACGTTTCAATCGACGTCCCTGACGACATCCGTAAAGCCGAAGATTTCGCTAATGCACGCCAAACACACAGCCGATGATGAACATACAAACAGTGAAAATGCCATGATATCCATCTCTGAAGCCATATCGGAACTCTTGTTTGTAAGAGACATCGTGACAGTCCCCGAACTGGGTTCTTTCGTGAAGACGAGTTCTCCCGCCTCGGCAAATGTCATCACCAATCACTTCACGCTGCCGTCAAGTGAGGTCAGTTTCGATCCTTTGTTGTGCAAACAGGATACGGCCATTGCCGATTACGTCGCTGACCGGAACGGCATCTCCACTGATGAAGCCGGCAAGTTGCTGATGGCATTCGTCTCCGATTGTTTCGAAAGCATGAATGACGGACTGACTGTCGTGATTGACAAGGTTGGCGCTTTGTCGTATGACGGCGCCCGGAATGTTGTTTTCAAGCCGGACACCTCGACGAACTTCAATGACGATGCCTTCGGACTTGACGACTTCTACGCCACAACTGTCCAGCATTCCGAAACACGTGAGGAAATACAGTCCAGAATAGCACGTCAGCAACAGGAAAAGAATACGAAGATGACGGTAGATGACACCAAGTTGGAGGAAGCGCGCGAGGAAGACGACCCCGAGCGCGTCAGCAATCATCGCCGCAAGAAACGTCGTCTGATCTTTGCATTTTCGTTGCTGGCTCTCATCATCGCAGGCCTTGTCTATATTGTCCTTTTCTGGAAACCGGACAACAAAATCGATGTCGCTGTCTCGCCTAAGGCGGATTCGACAATCGTCATCAGAAATGACAACGGATATCTTCCTGAGATGATGCGCCATGTCGTTGTTGACGACAGCGTCAAGGTACCCGAACTGGCATACGCCATGCCGGCTGCCGACGAACAGGGCTATCCCGTGACCATTCCTGTCACGGTTCCAGAGATTGGGATTCCGGCGACCGACACACTCTCAATGCCGCAAGATTCCGCCGTTTCTCAAACTACTGATGTCGTCACAGAGCCGTTTGGCTTCGTGTTCCCATCATCGCCATACTTCGTGTTTTCGGAACCAGAGCCTTCAGTTGCTGATACGGCGGAAGTCCGTAGTGACAGTCTCGTTCAGCAGCCAGTTGCCGTCGAAGGCCACGATGCAAGTGCGCCTATTGACGAAGAACCTGTTTCTTCACCTTCCGTTGAAGGCAAGATTCTCATCATCGGAGGATGCTATTCCAGTCCCGAAAATGCCGAAAGGGTGGTGAACGATTTGCACGAAAAAGGTTACGACAAGGCTTTTGCCAAGAAACGCGGCAATACGTGGGATATCGTTTTCGGGCGTTACAACACCATGGAGGAAGCCAAGACGGCGCTCGATGAGATTCGCTCTAATGGCAGCCCCAAAGCCTGGATACTATCAAAGTGAAAAGCCATGTCGAAGAAAAACAAACTTGAACGATTTGCGGAGAACAAGACCTTTGACAACTTGTTCGAGTATTCCTATGAACGCATCATGTCGGAAGGATTTCCTTTGCAAGGCCGATGGCACGAGGATTTCTTTCACAACGGCAACCCCATCGTCCTTGAATTGGGCTGTGGCAAAGGCGAATATACCGTCGGTCTTGCCAGAGTGCATCGCGACATCAACTATATCGGTGTCGATATCAAGGGCGCCCGCATGTGGAGAGGACTGAAACAGGCTTCGTCGGAACATCTTGACAATGTGGCTTTTGTGCGTGCACGCATCGACCAGATCGAGCATTTCTTCGCAAAAGATGAAGTCGCCGAAATCTGGATCACGTTTCCCGACCCTCATCTCGGCGAGGGCAACCGCAACGCGCGTCACCGTCTTACCTCATCGGAATTCCTCGAGCGTTACCGCAAGATCGTCGCAACGGATGGCGTTGTCAATCTTAAGACTGACAGCCCTGTCATGTATGACTTCACGCTTCACGACGTGGTTGAAAAGGAAGGCCTGCCGCTGCTTTATGCTACCAGCGACCTCTATGCCAATGCCGATGACCTCGAAGTGAAGACGATACGTACGTTCTATGAGCAGATGTGGCTCGACCAAGGATTGACAATTAAGTATATAAGATTCAAATTAAACAAATAACATCATGTACACCGAAGATCATCAGTTATACATCGCACACAGCGACAACGGCCCAATCAATATGTTGGGTAAAATGGCCAACAGACATGGCCTTATCGCTGGCGCCACAGGTACGGGAAAGACCGTCACCCTGCAAGTGCTTGCCGAGTCATTCAGCCAGGCAGGCGTGCCTTGTTTCATGGCCGACATGAAAGGCGACCTCTCAGGCATCAGCCAGCCAGGCAAGATGAGCGGTTTCATTGAGAAACGCGGTCCTGAGTTTGGCATTACCAATCCGCAATTCCAGGGCTGTCCTACACGCTTTTTCGATGTGTTCGGCGAACAGGGGCATCCTCTGAGGTCCACTGTCTCCGACATGGGTCCGCAACTGCTCTCGCGCCTTCTTGACCTCAACGAGACGCAGACAGGTGTGTTGAATATCGTCTTCAAGATTGCCGACGACAGGGGTCTCTTGCTCATCGACATGAAAGACCTTCGCATGATGCTCGACTATGTGGGCAAAAATGCTAAAGAATTCACCACGAATTACGGAAATATCACGGCGCAAAGCGTTGGCGCCATACAGCGTTCGCTGCTCGCCCTCGAGAGCGAAGGCGCCGATAAGTTTTTCGGCGAGCCGGCGTTCAACATCTTCGATTTCATCCAGACCGAAGGCGGTCGCGGAGTGATGAACGTGCTTGCTGCCGACAAACTGATGCTGAATCCGAAACTTTATTCCACCTTCCTGCTTTGGCTGTTGAGCGAACTTTACGAACAGTTGCCCGAAGTGGGCGACCTGGAGTTGCCCAAACTCATCTTTTTCTTCGATGAAGCCCACATGCTTTTCAAAGACACATCCAAGGCCCTTATCGACAAAATCGAACAGGTGGTCCGCCTCGTGCGTTCCAAGGGTATCGGCGTCTATTTCGTCACGCAATGCCCTGACGACATCCCCGAAGTGGTGCTGGGTCAACTTGGCAATCGCGTTCAACACGCCCTGAGGGCTTTTACGCCTAAAGACCAGAAAACCGTCAAGGCTGCCGCCGACACATTCCGCGTCAACCCGAACTTCAAGACGGAGGACGCCATCCTTGAATTGGGAACCGGCGAAGCCCTGGTTTCGTTCCTCGATGCCAAAGGCGCTCCTTCCATAGTGGAACGCGCAAAGATACTGTTCCCGTTCAGCCAGATAGGACCTATCACCGACGAGCAAAGACAGCAACTGATCAGGACATCAAGGCTTTACGGCACTTACGACCGTAGTTTCGACCGTGATAGCGCTTACGAAATCTTGCTGAAGGAACAGCAGGAGGAACAGAAACGCGAGGAGAAGGAAAAGGCTGCGGAAGAAAAACGCAAGGCCCAGGAAAAAGAGGACAAGGAAAGAGAGGAGAGAGAGGACAGAAGGACAGGCAGGCGCAAGACTTCCAGGCGCAAGACCGCTTTTGAGAAGGCGCTCGGCTCAGCAGCCAGTTCTTTCGGACGTCAAATCGGCACACAGATTTTCCGATCCATCCTCGGCACGAGGAAATGATGCGATAAACAAGACGGCTTGATGGCAGCATGACAGGAATCTACTGATTCCAGTCATGCACCAAATAGATGATCCTTACTCCACGTAGGTCCACTGGTAGCCTCCAGTAGGTTCTACTTCTCCCGTCGTCATATCGGCGTGATATTCGACGTGCAGGCCGAGAGGATATCCGTTAAAGACATACTCTGCAGCAGCGGCTTTTCCTTGCTGAAGAGGCTCGCCGCGATATTGTGCGGGGACAGCACTCTCATCATCCCAAGTCCCGGTCTCGGCATTCCAATAGATGGTAGATGACGGTTCCGGAAGGATGAAGAATAAAAAGCCTTTGCCGTCATTGTCTGGCGTGATGGTGTCGGTGAAACCGCTCTGCTCAATAAGCATCTTGCCATCGGCTGCGTTGTAAACCCTCAGGTCGCGGACATTGCCGGTTCCGACACTTGTCACCAGATGTCCGTCAAGCAAGCCTTCGTACACCTCGTATTCGTTTTCCGGTGATGCGATGTCGATGCCTTTGATCTCTTCGAATTTGGGCTGGATGATGATATGGTTCTGATTCATGTCCGTGTAGTCATCGATGATGCGGATTGTGTCGTTTTCAAAAACGACTTGCTGGTTTTCAGCAATCTCAGGAAGTGTGACGGGTGTTTTTTCATCTTTCCTGTTGCCGCATGACGAGGCAAGGAACAGCAAGGCGATTGCGAATAATATGGATGCCTTTTTCATTGTGTTTATGGTTTTTAAGTTAGTAGCGTGTAGAAGTGTGCCTTTTAGTCATCGCCGACATTCTTGAGCATGGGAACAAAACTGAATTCTCCGAACTCCTCTTTTTCGAGAGTGTTGTCTTCCATCTTGGTGATTCTCAACATCTTCTGCTTTTCTGTGCCGTTATCGTTGAGCGGGATGACCATGATGCCTCCAGTTTTCAATTGGCCGATGAGTTTCGCTGGGATTTCCGGTGCTCCTGCGGTGATGATGATTCTGTCGAAAGGAGCGTAGGTTGGCAGGCCTTCAAAGCCGTCGCCGAGGAAAGTCTTCACCCTGACGTAGGGGAGTTTGCCGAGGATGTCGCGGGTGCGAAAATATAAGTTCCTTTGCCGTTCTATGGTGAACACCTTGGCGCCCATGGCGGCGATGACGCAAGCCTGATAGCCAGACCCTGTGCCGATTTCAAGGACTTTCATATTGTTCTCCACTTTCAGCAGTTGTGTCTGAAAAGCCACGGTTCGTGGCTGTGAGATGGTCTGTCCCGATCCTATTGGGAATGCCTGGTCCTGATAGGCGAATTCCACGAACGAAGAGTCGAGGAAGACATGACGAGGCACTTCGCCGATGGCGGCAAGGACTTTCTCGTCGGTGATGTCTTTTCCCCTTAGCAGGTCAACAAGTTGCTTGCGCATGCCCTTGTGACGGTAGTTGTCTTCCAAAACGGTCTTCATTTCTTGAAACTGGTTGCGAAAATACGTCAAACCAAAGGATAATTAAGTTATTTTTGCGAAAATTTTGGAATATGCTGAAAATTGGCGTTTTGGGCGCTGGCCATCTTGGAAAGATTCACATCAAATGCATCAAGCAGATTGGAGATTACGAGTTGACCGGTTTCTACGACCCTGATATGGAAACGGCTCAGAATGTCGCAACGGAGATGAATGTCAGGTGTTTCGACACCATCGACAGCCTCATCGATTCTGCCGATGTCGTTGACATTGTGACTCCTACGGTTCAGCATTTCGTCTGTGCTTCCAAAGCGCTGAACAAGCACAAGCACGTCTTCATCGAGAAGCCTATTGTCGCCACTCCTGAAGAGGCTGCAGCCTTGATGGAAATCGCCGACAAGGCGGGCGTGAAGGTGCAGGTGGGGCATGTGGAGCGTTTCAATCCCGCTTTCATCGCGGCCGAACCTTTCATCAACAAGCCGCTGTTTGTCGAAGCCCATCGTCTTTCCCTTTTCAATCCGCGCGGTCTTGATGTGCCTGTGGTTCTTGACCTTATGGTGCATGACCTCGATATTCTGCTTGCCATTGTGAAGTCGCCGGTAACGCATGTCAGTGCCAGTGGCGTGGCCGTCGTCAGCAAGACACCCGACATCACCAACGCCCGCATCGAGTTCGAGAACGGCACTGTGGCCAATCTCACCGCCAGCCGCATCTCGTTGAAAAACATGCGCAAGTCGCGCATCTTCCAGCGTGACGCCTATATCGCCATCGATTTTCTTGAGAAAGAGACCGAAATTGTCCGTATCCACGATGACGTCGATGCCGGCAATCCTTTCGCCATGACCATCGCGCTCGGCGACGGCAACGAACGCCAGATCACATTGGAAAAGCCCAAGATCAGCAGCCTCAACGCCATTCAGACGGAACTGGAAAGTTTCTATAACGCCATCATACACAATACAACGCCTGCCGTCACCATCGAAGACGGCGTCAGCGTCTTGAGGCTCGCCTACCGCATCCTGAACGCGGTGGAGGAGTCGTCGAAGAAAATAACGAATGATGGATTCTGAAACAATATAATTTGACTTATTCCGTTACAAAAACAAAACGATACTCATGTTTGGAAAATTTACGCGCGTCATTCTGCTGTTAGCCACATCAATACTGATTGCTTTTGCATCCTGCAACAAGTTCGAGGGCAACCAGACGGTGCCTTCCTATATTCGCATCGACTCTATTCGCCTGACAACGGATTACTTCACCTTTGGCGCCAACACGAAAAACATCACCGATGCTTGGATTTACATCGATGACAACCCCATTGGATGTTTCGAGTTGCCCGCCGTCGTTCCCATTCTTGAAAAAGGAGAGCACAAACTCGCAATTTATGCGGGCATCAAAATTAACGGCATTGCGGCGTCGCGCGCTCCGTACCCGTTTTTTGAACCTAAAACCTGGGACGCATTCACTCTTTATCCCGACAGCATAATCACCATCAATCCTGTTGTCAACTATTACGGCCTAAACACGGTGCATATCGCGATGATGGAGGATTTCGAAAGCCCGACGCTCGCTCTTGAAGCCACATCGGACAGCGACACATCCATCTATAGGGTTGCTGGCGAAGGAACCTGGCAAACGCAGTATTCTTCCTATTCAGGTCGTGTAATGCTCCCAGCAGACACCGCGATGTGTTTCAAAATCGCATCGGGCGAATTCACCGAACTTCCTATCAATGGCGCCGCGTGCATGCTTGAGATGGACTACAACACTTCGGACACCATCGAGGTGGGAGTTTACTACTGCGAGGACAACACGGTGACACAGACTTCCTTGCTGCAGATTCCCCCAACGGATAACGTGAACGGCATTCCTGCTGTATGGAAGAAGATTTACGTCAATCTCGAACCTGTCATTGTCGAATACATGAGTGCCGACTATTTCAAGATATACATCAGTTCCTGGTACTCGCGTCAGAATAAGGACAGTTACTACTATTTCGATAATCTGAAACTTCTTTATCGCGACCGATGAAAAAAAAGAAGAGGCTCGCCTTTGTCTATGTCCTTGTGGATTGGCTCATGTTCGTCTTGGCGTGGGCGCTGTTCTATCTTTTCAGGAAGACGAAGGAAGGGTATGACATCACGCTTCTTGACCGGTTGACGGATGCATGCAACGACCTGAACTTCTGGCTCGGCATCCTTCTGATTCCAATAGGATGGCTTATCCTGCACAGCGTCACCGGCGCCTATCAGAAAGTTTATTCCAAATCGCGCCTTACCGAATTGCAACAGACTTTCTTCATCACCCTGCTTGGCGTCACCATTCTTTTCTTCGTCGCCATTCTCGATGACCAGATTGTCACATACAAGTCATATTATCAGTCGTTTTTGGTATTATTTGCCCTGCAGTTTGGCCTTACTTATATCGCACGACTTCTCATCACCACGACCACCATTCACAGAATCCATACCAAACGTTTGGGTTTCAACACGTTGATTATCGGAAGCAATGGGAATGGCTGTGCCATATACAAGGAAATTGAGACTCAGTTGAAACCTTCGGGAGAACGATTCATCGGCTTCCTGAATGTGTTTGACAAGGATAGTTACAAGATGAGCCAGTATCTTCCGCATCTTGGCTCATACCATGACCTGGAACGTGTCGTCAAGGAGAATGACGTCGAGGAAGTCATCATCGCCATAGAACGTTCCGAAATGGATTCCATCGATGTTATACTGACCGTCATGGACAGCACTGATGCAGTGGTGAAAATCATTCCCGACATGCAGGACCTTGTCTTTGGAAGCGTCAAGCAGTCTGCCATTTGGCATGCGCCGCTGGTTCAAGTCACGCCCGAACCGATGCCTATATGGCAGCGTGTTGTCAAGCGCCTATTTGACATCATCATGTCGCTGGCGGCTCTGATTGTACTGTCGCCAGTTTTTCTGCTTTGCACCATCATCGTGAAAGCTACATCAAAGGGACCTGTGTTTTATGTTCAGGAGCGCGTTGGAAAGAAAGGGAAGCCTTTCAAGATGGCCAAATTCCGCAGCATGTATGCCGACGCCGAATCGGGCGGCACACCGCAGTTGTCGAGTGATGACGATCCTCGTATCACCAAATTCGGCAAGTTCATGCGTAAGGTGCGACTCGACGAGATTCCTCAGTTTTACACCGTGCTTAAAGGTGACATGTCGCTTGTGGGCTATCGTCCGGAACGCCAGTATTTCATTGACAAGATTATGGAGAAGGCTCCTTATTACAGGCTACTTTTCAAAGTGAAGCCGGGCATCACAAGTTGGGGCGAGGTGAAATACGGCTATGCCGAGAATGTTGAGGAAATGATTGAACGTCTGAAATACGATGTCCTATATATCGAAAACGTCAGTCTGGCTCTTGATTTGAAGATACTTATCTACACTGTCCTGATAGTTATTCAGGGACGGGGAAAATGACACAAAAAATCCGAGAGTTTTGCTCCCGGATTTTTTATTGTTTTTCGAATAAGGATCAGATAACACCTTCGTCGAGTAGTCTGACTATGGTTTCGATCTGGTCGTCTTCGGGATTATTCACCGGATCGTATTCGCTCTTTAGGTTGTAGCCCCAAAGTCTGGCGAAGCCTTGATAGAAGATGGCTCTCAGTTTTCCGCGCAGGCTCTGCACAACCTTGTATGACGTGTTTCCCGTTTCGCGGTCGATGAGGCGTATGAGTATGGCGCCTTGGGAGAAAGTCAGTTTCTTGAGTTCCTCGGCGTATTGCGCCGATATCTGGTCTTCGGCGGTTTTCATCATTTGGCGGCGCACCCTGCTGCTTTGCACCAGCGACAGCACGCTGTCATATTCCTGCAGTTTCAATCCGGCTTCCTTTGCATAGGGATACACTTTCCTGACATTGCGTACTAGACGTTTTCCTTGTCTGGTGTTGGCAAACTCGTAGTAGTGTTGCAACAAGGTAATGTTAACTTCTGGAAGCAAGACGTAGAGCAACGTGTCGTTGTTGTTTATTCTTCCATACACCACATGATAAGTCGTCGGATTGTTCAAATCCAGTTTCGACTCAGGTTTCGATTCTGAGTTCGATTCTGAATTCTGTTTTACATGACCGATATGTAATTTCACTTGCCCGAAACTTGTTGTCGAAATCATGGCAAGAATCATGACGAATGCAATCTTTTTCATTTTCATTGTTTGCGATTTTGTGACAGATGAGTATTCGCAACTTTTGTGCCAAAAAGAAACGGCCTCCAGAGAGGCCGTCAAATTGTTAGAACATGAAATATCGGAATCAGCCTTAGTCGCCTACTGAAAGTTTGGAAAGTCCTGAGTTGTTGAGTTTCGTTTCCGCATAGTCACGGTCAACGACGAGTTCGGTGATTCCTTTTTCAGATGGAAGTTCGAACATGGCGTCGTTGAGGATGGCTTCCATGATGGAACGTAATCCGCGGGCTCCAAGCTTGAATTCGATGGCTTTATCCACAACGAAGTCGAGCACTTCATCCTTGATGATGAGGTCGATGCCGTCCATCTTGAAGAGTTTTGTGAACTGCTTCACGATGGCATTTTTCGGATCGGTCAGGATGCGTTTCAGGGCGTTCTGGTCGAGAGGGCTGAGGTGCGTAATGATGGGCAGACGTCCGACAATTTCTGGGATGAGGCCGAATTTCTTCAAATCGGCAGGAGCCAGATATTTCAGCATGTTGCTTTTGTCGAGCACTTCCTCAGCGTTCGAGCCATATCCTATGACGTTGGTGCGTTTCCTTGCGGCGATGATGCGTTCTATGCCGTCAAAGGCGCCGCCCGCGATGAAAAGGATGTTCTTCGTGTTCACAGGGATCATCTTCTGTTCCGGATGCTTGCGTCCGCCTTGAGGCGGGACGTTCGACACAGTGCCTTCGAGGAGTTTCAGCAAAGCCTGCTGGACTCCTTCGCCCGACACGTCTCTTGTGATGCTCGGATTGTCACTCTTGCGGGCGATTTTGTCGATTTCATCGATGAATACGATGCCTTGTTCGGCCGCCGCGACGTTGTAGTCAGCTTCCTGAAGCAACTTGACGAGTATGTTTTCCACGTCCTCGCCAACGTAGCCTGCTTCGGTGAGCACGGTGGCATCAGCAATGGCGAAGGGGACATGCAGCATCCTTGCTATCGTTCGTGCCAGCAAGGTCTTACCTGTTCCTGTCTCGCCCACGAGGATGACGTTCGATTTCTCAATCTCAACTTCATCTTCAGCGACGTCCTGGTTGATGCGTTTGTAGTGATTGTAAACCGCTACAGACAGCACCCGCTTGGCATCGTCTTGTCCGATTACGTACTGGTCGAGGAACTTCTTGATTTCCTGAGGTTTCTTCAACTCGAAATCGGATTTGCCCTTTTTCGATTCGTTGATCTGATGTTCCTTGATGATAAGATAAGCCTGTTCCGCGCATTTGTCACAGATCTTGCCATCGATGCCTTCGATTAGGAGGTCGACTTCAGATGCTTTTCTGCCACAGAAGGAGCAGAAGCCAGGATTCTTTGTCGTCATTTCTTTTCCAGCACTTCGTCTATCATGCCATATTCCTTGGCTTCTGTGGCGGTCATCCAATAGTCGCGGTCGGAATCTGCCCAAACTTTGTCATAAGTTTGTCCCGAGTGCTTTGCAATGATTTCATAGAGTTCTTTCTTCAGTTTCTGAATCTCGCGAGCGGTGATTTCTATCTCTGTGGCTTGTCCTTCAACCCCTCCCATGGGCTGATGGATCATCACACGCGAGTGATAGAGTGCGGAACGCTTTCCGGGAGCTCCGGCGCAAAGCAGCACTGCCGCCATCGAAGCAGCCATTCCCGTGCAGATGGTGGAGACATCCGGCGAGATGAACTGCATCGTGTCGTAAATGCCGAGTCCGGCATACACGCTGCCGCCAGGAGAGTTCAGATAAATCTGAATGTCTCTCTTCGAGTCGGTGGATTCCAGAAACAGCAACTGGGCCTGGATAATGTTGGCGACATAGTCGTCGATGGCTGTTCCGAGAAAGATTATGCGGTCCATCATCAGACGAGAGAACACGTCCATCTGAGCCACGTTGAGCTGACGCTCCTCGATTACGGTAGGAGAGATGTAGCCGTTGTTGTTGATTTTGGAAATGTATTGTTCCAGTCCTAATGGATTGATGCCGAGGTGTCCTGTGGCATACTTTTGAAATTCATTGTTCATGTTGCGTTTTTTTCTTGTTGTTATTAATTTTCGGCAGGTTCCGAAGTCTCTGATTCTTCGGCAGGTTTTGCGGTTTTCTTAGACTTGCTGGTCTTGCGAGGCTTTTCTTCAAGTTCCTTGATAAAGGCTTCGTAAGTCACATCCTTGTATGTGATGGCCATCTTGTCTTTCAGGAATCCGGTCATCTTGATGTCGGCAATCTGGTTCTTGATGCCTTCTATGTGTTCTTCTTCCTTCATATAGCTTTCGGCTATCTTGTCGATGCGTGCTTTCATGTCGTCATCAAGCGTCTCGTAGTTGATGCCTGGGAAGACTTGTTTTCTGAGGAAATCCTTGACTTCATCGTCGGTGACGACAAGTTCCATATTGTCTTTCACGATGGCATCCTCGATGAGTTGCCAGCGTAGGCCTTTGGAATAGTCTTCCTCGTAGTTCTGCTCGACTTCTTCCTCGCTAATTTTGCCTTGGCTGTTTTCAACGATCCAGCGTTTGAGGAATGCGTCGGGAAGGTCGAATTTCACGACTTCGACAATCTTGTCGATCATTCTTGGGAAAAGGACTCTGTCGGTTTCGGTAGCATATTGTTTCTCCATCTCTTCCTTGACATTGAGCTTGAATTCATCGAGGTCCTTGATGTCTTTCTCAGGGAATATCTTCTTGAAAAGAGTCTCGTCGAGCAGGGCTTTCTCGTGATGCTCTATATCATCGATGACAATGTTGAAATCGCTGTTGGCAGGTGCGTCCTGACCGAGGAATTTGGCCGCTTCTTCCTCAGACTTGAAGGCTTTGGCGAAGTTAAAGATGAACTCGCTGCCCAGAGCCTTGCCAATCAGCTGTTGCTTCGACTTTTTGTCGGTGATTTTGTCCAGATAGAGGTAAACGGTTTTCTTGAAGCCGTCTTCCACTTCTTTGCCATCTTCCGCTTCGCAGATTTTCACTTCCAGTTTGTCGTCGTCAGCGACGGTCTCGGTATGAGTGATGTTGGGATTTTTCTCGATGATGTTGTCTATGGTCTTCTGGATGTCGGCGTCATCGGCGATGACGTGGAAGAAGTTCAGCTTTGCCTTCGCATACTGAACGTCAATTTCGGGGCGCAATGCAGCCACGAAGTTGAACTCCATGTCGTCCTGCTTGTCGAACTCAATGGGCTTCTGGTCTGGGTCGTTGAGGGGATAGCCGATGAGATTGAGCTTGTTGTCGATGATGTGCTTGTTGAGGTTTTCCGAAACGAGGTTGTTCAGTTCTTCCATCTTCACATTGTTCCCGTACATCTTGTTGATCATGCCAAACGGGACTTTGCCAGGGCGGAACCCGGGAACGTTTGCCTTGTGTTGGAGCTTTTTCAGAGAATCATTGACTTTCTCTTCATAGTCGGCTTTAAGGATGTTGATCTTGATAGAGACCAGCAGATCTCCCAATTGAGTCTGTGTTGTGTTCATTTTGAGTTTGATTTCCTTTTTTATCTAAATCTATAATTTTGTGCGGATGAAGGGACTCGAACCCTTATTTCGTGAGAAACTAGATCCTAAGTCTAGCGCGTATACCAATTCCGCCACACCCGCCTGTCTGAAATTGAGGGTGCAAAGATAGTCTTTATTTTGTTATTAAAGGACTTGCAGTTTCATTTTTGTCATTTTCTGAGCATGCATAGCCGACATTCGAAGTCATGCTGCGGATAATAACATCATTGTTTCACGTCCAGTGCCTCACGGAGCGCGTTGCCCACCAGCATGAAGGCGAGCACGAGAAGCATGATGGCGATGCCGGGCAAGATTGCGAGATATGCTGCGTCAAGGATGATGAAGGCGTAGTTTTCCTTGATCATGCTACCCCACGATGGCATGGGAGGCTGTACGCCGATGCCGAGAAAACTCAGACCTGCCTCAAGCAGGATGGCGCTGGCGAAATTCGCCGCCGACACGACGATAATAGGGTTGATGATGTTTGGCAGTATGTGTTTGAAAATCACCCTTATATTTCTGAAACCCAAAGCTTTTCCGGCTTTTACGAAAGTGGCTTCCCGCATGGACAAAATCTGCCCACGCACGATGCGGGCCACTTCGACCCACATGGTGAGCCCTACGGCGATGAAGACTTGTGCGATGCCTTTGCCCAAGGTGAAGGTGATGGCAATAACCAGCAGCAGGGTAGGTATGGACCACACCACGTTGATGAACCACATGACTACATCGTCAACTTTGCCTCCGAAAAATCCGCCGATACTGCCTACGGTGATGCCGATGACCAGACTGAGGAAAACAGCAATGAAGCCTACCGTGAGGCTGATACGGCTTCCTAGGAGCAAGCGGCTGAAAAAGTCTCGGCCGAACTGGTCGGTGCCGAGCGCGAACGTTTGGTGTTTGGTGCAATGCCGGGCTATGTATTGGTTTGCCTCTGCGGCGTTGCCGAATGTCATTCCTGGCGCAATTTCGCTGTTAGGGATGATTCGGGTTTCGACTTTGCCGTCATGTTCGGGATTGAACTGAAACACTTCTGTCTGACGCTGATCCACCCGGATGCTGTCGAAAGGCACAAACGTGAAGTCGTCTGTTTTCCCTGAAGCCAATCTCTTGAAAAAGTGCTGTCTTCCATTCAGGTTTTCCTTCGGCATCATCAGCATGTCCACTTCGAACCCAGGTTTCTGCGTGGTGAGTTCTAGAAGTTGACGGTTGGAATTTGGCGTCGGATCGGGGATAATGATATAGGCGAAGATAGCCAGCAAGGCGACCATGACGATGAAAAAGGCCGCCGCCATTCCCAGTTTGTTTTTCCGGAAACGTTGCCAGGCCAACGCGGCTGGAGATTCATTCCTGTATTTGTCTTCCTTTTCCGACATCAAATTGCAAATTTACGGTTTTCCAGCAGAATAGCCTCTTTTTTATCATCTTGAAAAAAAAACGTGCTAATTTCTGATGTTGGTTTTGAAAAAGTAGTATCTTTGCAGTCCGAAACCGATGGTGGGTGTAGCTCAGCTGGTTAGAGTACCGGATTGTGGTTCCGAGGGTCGTGGGTTCGAATCCCACCTCCCACCCAAAAGGACAAAAAAAGAGACTTGCAAGTCTCTTTTTTTATTTGTTGTCTTTTAGACCGCCACGTTGAAATCTCGCAATGCGTTGTTCAGTGAGGTTTTCAGGTCGGTTGATTCTTTTCTTTTCCCGATGATTAGGGCGCAAGGCACCTGGAAGTCTCCGGCAGGGAAGTGCTTGGTGTAGTTGCCGGGGATGACAACGGAACGTGTCGGCACCACGCCGTCATAGGCTGTAAGTTCCTTTCCGCTCGCATCGATAATTTTTGTGGAGCGTGTGATCACGGTGTTGGCGCCCAGAACTACTTCTGATTCGAGGTGAACGCCTTCGACGACGATGCAACGTGAGCCGATGAAACAATTGTCTTCTATGATTACCGGAGCCGCCTGCACGGGTTCCAGAACGCCGCCGATGCCTACGCCGCCGCTAATGTGGACGTTTTTGCCTATCTGCGCGCAAGAGCCTACGGTGGCCCAAGTGTCAACCATGGTGCCGCTGTCGATGTAGGCGCCGATGTTCACGTATGAAGGCATTAGCACACAGCCGTGGTTGATGAAACTGCCATAACGTGCCGTAGCGGGTGGAACTGCGCGTACACCCATCCGCTCAAAGCCTTTCTTCAACGGAATCTTGTCGTAGTATTCGAAGATGCCCACTTCGTGCGTTTCCATGTCGCGAATCGGGAAATATAGGAGCACGGCTTTTTTGAGCCATTCGTTCACAACCCATCTGCCGTCTTCCTCTTTTTGCGCAACGCGTAAACGACCGGCGTCGAGCAAGGCGATAGCCTCGTTGATGGCGTCTCTCACGTCACTGCCATTCAAAAGGTCACGATCGTTCCACGCCTGTTCTATCAACGTCTGCATCTTGTCCATTCCAATTTTGTTTTTGCAAAAATATGCTTTTTCGTTCATTTATTTCGGCACAAGGCGCATATTTTGAAAAGCCTCTCATCTTTACAAAGACTGAATCCAAATGGCAAAAATTCGTATCTTTGCACCCGAATTTAGAAACAAATGGCAAGGATAATGGCATTGGATCTTGGCAGGAAGCGTTGCGGCATTGCCGTCACCGATTCATTGCAGATCATCGCAAACGGACTGACAACGGTGGATTCGTCCAAGTTGCCCGAGTTTGTCGTGGATTATGTCGCTAAGGAGGAAGTTGAGCTTATCGTCATCGGGGAACCGAAAGACATGCACAACAACCCGTCCGATTGCACGAAATACATCGATCCGATCATCCGCCGGCTGCGCAAGCTTTTACCTGACATGAAAATGGTCCGTATGGATGAGCGCTTCACTTCCGCGATGGCGCATCAGACCATGATTGACGCAGGTCTGAAGAAAAAACAACGGCAGGATAAGGCCTTGGTCGATACGATCAGTGCCACCATCATCCTGCAATCCTTCATGGAATCGCGCCGTTAACTTGTCACTGTCTCCGAACGAAAAAATAAAGTAAATCATGATATTGCCAATCGTTGCATACGGTCATCCTGTGCTAAAGGCCATCGCCTCAGACATCGACAGCGGCTATCCGGAACTGGACAATCTTATTGAGGACATGTATGAGACCATGGGTCATTCTTCCGGCGTCGGCCTTGCCGCCCCTCAAGTGAACAAGTCCATCCGTCTTTTTGTGGTGGACACCAATCCGTTTTACCCGGATTATCCCGATGCTAAGGATTTCAAACAGACTTTCATCAATGCCGAAATCATTGAGACATTCGGCGACGATGTTCCATTCACCGAAGGGTGTCTGAGCCTTCCGAACATCTATGAGGAAGTCATCAGAAAAGACAAAGTGCGCATCAGATTTCTTGATGAGCATTTCGTCGAGCATGAAGACGTTTTCGAAGGCATTCGCTCCCGTGTGATCCAGCATGAATACGACCATTTGGAAGGTCACGTCCATGTTGACCGCATTGCCCCCATGCGCAAAATGATGCTGAGCGGAAAGCTTCGCGACATCTCAGAAGGCAACTGCGATGTGGATTACAAGATGCTGTTTCCAAAGAAAAAACGTAAATAATTGCATACTGAAGTAACATAGATTCAATTGATTATGAAGGAAAGTTTAATTACAATGATGATTGTCGTGGCGTTTGCTAGTGCCATGACTTCATGCGGTCACAAAGTGACACTTGACGATGCCAAGAAAGCCGAGGCCACGCTTTTCAAAACTGATCAGACAGTCAATGACGAAGTGATCCCCAAAGTGGTGAACACTTTCTGCCAGTACGCCGAAGACAACCCGAAAGACAGTCTGGCTCCCGAATACATGTTCAAGGCATTGGAAGTCTCGGTCAACTTTATGGAACCGGAGAAGGCTATCGAAATCGGTAACAAGATGTTCGAGAATTATCCTGACTACAGCATGACTCCCGTCGGCATGTTCCTGCTGGCTTCCATGGTTTATGAGGACAAGTACAAGGATCTTGACAAGGCTCGTGAACTCTATGAGAAAATCATCAACGACTATCCCGAAAATGATTTCGTACCATCAGCCCGTCAAGCCATCAAGAACCTCGGCAAGACCCCCGAAGAGTTAGTTAAGGAGTTCGAGCAGATGAATGACACTGTTCAACAGCCTGAGTGATTTCTCTTGCTGAAATTTACCAAAGGCGGCTATTTCACGGTCGCCTTTTTTTATGGCGACAAAACACCGAAAACGACTTTTCACTACTAAATAATCATATTTTGCGTGGTTTTTCGGCAGTAATAAGTCAAATCGGAATATGTTTCACTCTGTTAACTTGTGCTGGATAACCGGTTTTGTGCGTTATTTCAGATGATAGGCAATCTTCATTGTGTCTGAATCGAATGACTTTTTATTAAATATGTTATCTTTACAGTATAATACATGATTTTCACAATCAAATTGAACACAAGCGATAAACAATGTGGCGTCATTCATAGATTCGGCATCTCCATATATTAATATATCCTCTTCTGATGTGCCGTAATATTCATATCTCTCATTTAAAAACTCTTTAATGGGATAGGCTGTCGTGCTAACCATGTCATAACTGAATAGCAGGTAGTTTGCGTCAAAAACGAATGTGATGTAGTCGGCGTTTCCATACCTGTAGTAGGTGTAATAACTATAGTCATTGTCGTCACCAATCTCGTCTGGAATCCCCATCAGTGTTGTAACGTCATCTACTGAGCATCCAAAATTTACATCTGGCAAATTCCAAAGGTTATGTCTTGGGATGACTTTAACATTCACGAAATCATCAGTCTTATCATTGCTAACCTTGACAATGCCTTCACCAACATGGTTGCCTTTGACAGCGCCGGACTCGTCGCAATCGAAGATGAAATGCTTTGTTTCCGTGGAGTACGAAAGATGGTAGTCGGAGGTTGCACGGATGAAATCAGTTTCGCCGGCATATATTGAGATTTCCCTGTCGACGATGTCGATGTCGGATTTTTTGCAAGAAACAAAAGCGATCAAACAGATACTAATAATTATAAATCTCTTCATTTCATTATCCCTGATATGTGTCGGGCGCAACTTTTTTCATCATTGGCAACTCAAAGAAACGCACAAAACCAACTTGAAACAGATTCGTTTGGTTTCGTGTAAAACATGATGCAATATTAAGACATATATGATTTATGCGCAAGATGAAGAATAAAAATGCATTTTAATCTGCATCAAGGCATCTCAATCAGGGTGTTACTAGTCACGACGATATGGAAATGTTTTTTCAATAAAAATCCCCGGACTTTTGGTTCGGGGATTTGCTTGTATTGCCGGATAGGCTTTCTTATATTCCGAATGCCTTTTTCAGCGTGTCAACGAAGTCGAGGCGTTCCCACCCGAAGAACTCGACCTTTTTGTAGGTTTTGCCTTCTCTTTGGTAGGTTTCTTTGTCCTTGTACGACACTTCCACTTCTGCTGAGAATGGAGTGCGCCCGAAATGGCCGTAGGAGGCGGTCTTCTCGAAGATAGGATTGGTGAGTCCGAAGCGCTTGACGATGCTATATGGGCGCAGGCTATAGATGCTTTGCACCTTTAAGGCGATTTCTTCGTCGGTCATGATTTGTCCATGAGCATCTTTGACGTGTGCTGTGCCTTCGGTGTTAATGTAGAAGCCGATGGGGTCTGCAACGCCGATGGCGTAAGCGATTTGGACGAGAACGCGGTCGCAGACGCCTGCTGCCACGAGGTTCTTGGCGATGTGACGTGCTGCATAAGCGGCCGAGCGGTCCACCTTCGATGAATCCTTGCCTGAGAAAGCGCCACCGCCGTGTGCGCCACGACCGCCATAAGTATCGACGATGATCTTGCGTCCTGTGACGCCGGCATCGCCGTGAGGTCCGCCGATGACGAACTTGCCGGTCGGGTTGACATACAGTTTCATGTCGTCGCCGAAGAGTTTGCGCAGCTTGACAGGAAGTTGTTTCTTCACTCTGGGGATAAGGATGTTCATTACATCGTCCTTGATTCTCTTCTGCATGGCCTCGTCCTTGTCGAACTCGTCATGCTGCGTCGAAACCACGATGGTGTCGATGCGCAGTGGTTTCCAGCCTTCGCCATATTCCACAGTGACTTGTGACTTTGCGTCGGGACGAAGGTACTTCATCTGCTTTCCTTCGCGACGGATGGCCGCCAGCTCTATCAGAAGGCGGTGCGCTAACTCAATGGTCAGTGGCATGTAGTCTTCGGTCTCTTTGCAGGCGAATCCGAACATCATGCCTTGGTCACCGGCACCTTGATCTTCTTTGGACTTGCGTTCAACACCTTGATTGATGTCGCCCGACTGTCCGTGAAGTGCGGAGAGAACACCGCATGATTTCGAATCGAACTGGTACTCGGCTTTCGTGTATCCGATTCTTTCTATGGTGCGGCGCACCACGTCCTGAATCTCTACATAGCCGTTTGTCCTGATCTCGCCGCCACAGACGACGAGTCCTGTTGTGACCAAGGTCTCGCAAGCTACTTTGGAGTTCGGATCCTGACGAAGAAGTTCGTCTAAAATGGCGTCCGAAATCTGGTCGGACACCTTGTCGGGATGACCTTCTGAAACTGATTCTGATGTGAAATAGTAACCCATAACAAATTGTTTAATAGTTAATTAATAATTTGCGGGAAGCTTTGTGATTGACGTAGTGTGTGTGAACACACATTGCTTTAGCATTTTTTTCATGTGGTTGCAATCAATTCAAATCTTTCCACGTTCTTTCGGCTGCAAAAATACTGTTATTTTGCTAACGTAAGGAGTAAAATGAGAAATATTTTTCAGTGCGGACGATTATTCTTTCGTCAGTTTCTGGAATGCCTCTTCGATACTGACGTCTTCTTTACGCAAAGTCTTTATTATTAATCCATTATCTACAGACCATCTCATCAGATTCGCTCTTATGTCTTTATTATTGACAGGCTCAAGAATCCAGTTGTTGCCTTTTGCGTGCTGAACGTTTTTCACGCCGGGGATTTGTGACAGGGTTTCTATTGCCACCATGTTCTCAAATTCCACGATGATGACGTTGCCGGTAGCGTCGGTCTGTTTCAGGTTTTCGATTTTGTCGTCAGCAACCACGACACCTTTATTGATAATGATGGCGCGGCTGCAGATGGCTTCAACTTCCTGCATGATGTGTGTTGACAGCAGGACGGTTTTCTCCTTGCCGAGATTCATGATCAGATTGCGGATCTCGATCAACTGATTTGGATCAAGACCCGAGGTCGGCTCGTCGAGGATGAGCACCTGAGGGTCGTGCATGAGGGCCTGTGCCAGCCCCACGCGTTGCCGGTAGCCTTTCGACAAGGCATCGATTTTCTTGTGCGCTTCCGTGCAGAGTCCCGTCTCCTCTATCATCTGTTCTATTCTACATGCCGCAGCCTTGCCTTCGATGTGGTGAATGCCTGCCACAAACTGCAGATACTCCCTGACATACATGTCCAGATAGAGCGGGTTGTGTTCAGGAAGGTAACCTACAATCCTCTTCACTTCCATGGAATTATCCATCACGTCGAAACCGTTCACGCTCACGCTGCCCGATGTAGGCGGGATGAAGCAGGTGATGATTTTCATCAGGGTGGATTTTCCGGCTCCGTTAGGACCTAGCAAGGCCACAATGCCTCCTTTGTCAACGGTGAGCGAAACATCGTTCAGCGCAAGCTGCTGGTCATATTGTTTTGTGATGTGATTAATCTGTATCGCCATATCTGCATTCTATTTCGGCGCAAAGATACTCGTTTTGCTCAAAATGTGCCTATTTTCGTAACTTATTGATTTTTTTTGCAAAGCACTTGCATCGTATTGTTTTTTTTTATTTTCGCATCATCAAAGAAAACCATAAATTATTTTCATCATGAAAAACAAATACATTCTAATTTCAATGCTTGTTGCGGCATTCTTGTCGTGGCTGCCTGCCGGTGCTCGTGCACAACAAGATAGCTATGCGTTTGAGTGGAATCAGGCGCAAAACAACTACTACTCCACCTTGTCGATGGAGGCTGAAGACGGCGCAATGATATTGGCTGCCTTTGACGGGACGGTCGTCCCTAAAGATTCCCCAGCGTCGGTGGTTCATGCGCGGCTTTTCAGGATCTCGACCGGCGGTGAGCTGCTCAATGAATACCTTTCCGACAGGCTGTTAAGTATCGCGGGGCTTTATGCCCATCCCGACGGCGGAATCCTGGTTGTCGGCACTGCTGTCGATGAGACGACATCGCTTCGAAGACCATATCTTGCCCATTTGAGTGCCGATCTTGAGCTTGTATCGGAAACCGAGGTGGAATTGCCCGACACGATTGGCTCGATAGTGAAAGCCCGTTCCATCTTCGATGATGACGACAACATCTTCTTTTGCGGCATTTGTCCTAATAGCGACACTTTGCCGTCTGGCACAATAAGATACAACAAGCTTTACATGACAATCTCCATGGACGGCAATGTGGAGCAAATGACCCTCTGTGCAGATCATCAGCTCGAACTTGGCTACGTCGGCGACATCTTCAAGTTCGCCGATGGGAGTGGCGATTTCGGGCACGTGTATTACTGGCTGGATGGTTGGTCGCACATACCGGCTCTCAACAGAATCACTCCCGGCATGGATGTGTCATTTGTCAGTAATCTGGCTGGTGGCGCTCTGATTCATGAATTGCAAGGCGACGAAATCTTGTGGGTGGGATGGGAAGGCGAAGATGTCATTGAGGCCATGTCTTTGCCAGACAGCACCTTGCTGATTTCTGACCGGACTCGTAACAGCTATGAGAACGAGCATAGCGGGAATTTTAGCAATTGGGATATCTCGACCTTGGTTTTCAAGTCTGGACCAAGTTCCGGCCCAATAACTGACTATACAATTCTCGGTTTCAGAAACGATAGCACCGACATTCAAGCCACTATCTGCGGGATGGATCAGAATGCGCAACGCTATGTTTACCAGTGTTCATATTCCTATTCGGATCCATATACCTACAATTTCTCAGAAAGCGAAATCGTGCTTACCAAGATGAAATGGGACATGAGCATCGTATGGCAAAAGAAGTACAGTAATGATAAAAAGAGGATGCTGCCGATGTGCGTCAAAGCCACTTCCGACGGCGGCTGTTTCATCAGCGGCTATTGCGATGACGCATACGATGGCGACAAAACGGTTTTCGGCATGAAGATCGATGCCGATGGCATGTTTGGGGTCGATGACTTTGCACTGACTGAATCAGTCGAGATGGAGGTCTTTCCGAATCCCGCCGACGGCGTGCTGCGAATGAGATTGCTTTCGGACGCAAAGCCTGTCGGTGTGGAGCTTTACGATGCCAGCGGCAGGATGGTGATGGAGGTGCGCAGGGGCTTCGAGAACATGAACATCGCCACCTTGCCGGCGGGGCAATACATGGTGAAAGTGACCGTTGACAATGGTCGGACTTACACAAAGAAAATCGTGAAGAAATGACAGAAGTCGCGTCCTCCTGTGCTTGATTGAGCGACTTGGAGATGAAGGGCGTGCGCACGGTCTTGTTTTTTTGGAGCATGGCCACAGCGCACGCTTTTTCATTTCGTCAAAGACGGCGGCGCCAGGCGGAGTAATGGTGCATCTTTCACACATGGATAACATAGGGTGGCGCGAAAAAAAACTTCTAAGCAGTTGCTCATCAACAGAAAATAACTACTTTTGCAGCCTCGTTACTGTCCAAGTTCCATTCTTGGTCTGAACAAAAGCACAAGTTCATGGGCGAAAATGAAATTATGCGCAAAACTTTGTTTGGATTGGGAAAAGTTGTATTTTTGCACCCCGATTTTAGCGGGGGTAATTTTGTTAGAGAATATACATTAAAACTGAAAATGAATACATTAAGTTACAGAACGATTAGCGTCAACAAAGAACACGCCAACAAGAAGTGGTATGTTATCGACGCTGAAGGACAAATTCTGGGCCGTCTGGCCACAGAGGTCGCCATGATTTTGCGCGGCAAGAGAAAGGCATGCTATACTCCCCACAGCGATTGTGGTGATAATGTCATCATCGTCAATGCCGAGAAAATCAAACTGACAGGGAACAAGATGGAAGACAAGTACTATGTCCGCTACACGGGTTATCCTGGCGGTCAGCGTGTTCGCACCGTCAAGGAACAGCTGGGCAAAAAGCCTATTTTCGTCGTCGAACACGCTGTTAAAGGTATGTTGCCGAAGACGAAACTTGGCGACGAGCTTTTCCGCAACCTCTATGTGTATGCAGGTCCTGAACACGACCATCAGGCTCAGCAACCTATCGAACTCAAAATTAATACTAGTAAATAATAATCATGGAAGTAATCAACGCTTTAGGTAGAAGAAAGACTGCTGTCGCCCGCATCTACATGCGCAGCGGCAATGGCATCATTACGGTGAATAAGCGCGACTACAAGGAGTATTTCCCGACAGCCATTCTGCAATATGTTGTTGACCAACCTCTTTTGCTGACTGACAATATCGGCAAGTTCGACATCAAGGTCAACCTTGATGGCGGCGGCATCAACGGTCAGGCAGAGGCGGTTCGTCTCGCCATCAGCCGTGCGCTGTGCGAAATCAACCCTGAGTATCGTCCTACCTTGAAGGCCAAAGGTTTGATGCGTCGTGACCCGCGTATGGTCGAGCGCAAGAAGCCAGGTCAGCCAGGTGCCCGTAAGAAGTTCCAATTCAGCAAACGTTAAGCCCTTAAAAGCAAAGCGGTTTTGTTTAGCATCCAAATTGTCGAGACTTTTCATCGCAAAACTACTCGGCGATTGTATTTAGTGAACGTAAACATTAAAAAGAAAACTCATGACACAAGTAACATTTGAAGAATTATTAGATGCTGGCTGTCATTTCGGACACCTCAGGAGAAAATGGAATCCGAACATGGCTCCATACATTTTCATGGAGCGCAATGGCATCCACATTATCGACCTTTATAAAACTCAGGCCAAGATGGACGAGGCTGCTGCAGCACTTAACCAGTTGGCGAAATCGGGCAAGAGGGTTCTCTTCGTTGCCACCAAGAAGCAGGCGAAAGATGTCGTATCCGAACTCGTGAAGAAGGTGAACATGCCTTACGTCACAGAGCGCTGGCCCGGCGGCATGCTGACCAACTTCTCCACCATCCGCAAGGCCGTCCGCAAGATGACCAACATCGACAAAATGATGGAAAGCGACGCTTACAAGAGTCTCTCGAAACGCGAGAAACTGCAGATAGAACGTGAACGCGAGAAACTCGAGAAGAACCTCGGTTCCATTGCCGACCTTAGTCGTCTGCCTTCAGCGCTGTTCATCGTCGATATCATGAAGGAACATATTGCCGTTGCCGAAGCACGCAAACTCAATATTCCCACCTTCGCCATTGTCGATACCAACACCAATCCTAACCTCGTGGATTTCCCAATTCCGGGAAACGATGATGCATCGAAGTCCATCGCATTGATTGTGGGCAAGATGGTTGACGCCATCGAGGAAGGCCTCGACGAGCGCAAACTCAACAAGGACAATGCCCCTGAAGATGCTGAACTTGAAGATAACGAAGGAAATGCAAACGTGAACACCGAGGAGGAAGAAAGCAAGGATGACAAGAAGCCTCGTGCAAACAGAAGACCTCGTAAAACCATAGTTAAAAAGTAATTGTTTCAGTCCAAGCCTTCATGCCGATAGTTTCGCCAGGCGCGTTCTTGAAACATGAGACTTGGGCTGATTTTTTTTGAATCGTCAAACAAGTAAAAGGAATAATAATGAATATCACCGCTTCTCAAGTTAACGAGTTGAGACAAATGACTGGCGCCGGCATGATGGACTGCAAGAAAGCCCTTGTCGAGACCGACGGCAACATTGAACAGGCCATCGACCTGCTTCGCAAGAAGGGTATGGCCAAGGCCGCTAAAAGAGCTGACCGTCAGGCCAGCGAAGGCGCTGTCCTTTCAAAATCCACAACCGATCACAAATATGCAGCCATCCTGATGCTGAACTGCGAAACTGACTTCGTGGCTCAGAATGCCGACTTCGTCAAGTTCACTCAAGGACTTCTCGATTTTGCCGTGGAAAACCGCATCAAAAACATTGACGACCTGAAAGCCGCCAAATACAATGACATGACCGTTGACGAAGCCATCGTCAACCAGTCTTCCATTACCGGTGAAAAGACTGAACTCGGTGCTTTTAAAGTCATCGAAGGCGCTTACGTCACCAACTACAACCATCCTGGCAATCGCCTTGCCACTATCGTCTCTATGAACAAGACTTTCGACAAGGTTGACGAAATCAGCCACGAGGTTGCTCTTCAGATTGCCGCTATGGCTGCTATCGCCGTCGACGAGAACGCTGTTCCTCAGGAAGTGAAAGACAGAGAACTCGCTGTTGCCATCGACAAGACCAAACAGGATCAGATTGACAAGGAGATTGAAAAGGCTCTTCACAAGGCCGGTATCAACCCCAACCATGTTGATAGTGATGAACATATTGAGTCAAACATCACAAAAGGTTACATCACGAAAGAACAAGGTGACCAGGCTCGTCAAATCAAAGCCGATGTTGCCGCCACCGTCACTGTCCCTGAACAGATGTTGCAAAACATCGCCAAAGGCCGTATGGCCAAGTTCTTCAAAGAGAACTGCCTGCTCGACCAGATTTCCCTGATCGCTGATCCTCAAACGGTTCGCCAGTATATTCAGGCTGCCGATAAGGACGCGACGGTTTCTGAGTTCGTCCGCATCAAGTTAGGCGAGTGATATTTCGGATTCCTTCTGGGAATCGTGATTAAAGGATGGCATCAGCCATCCTTTTTTTGTGTACTCGATGTTGCTTTTGGTTTTTTTTCAGGTTTTTACTATTTTTGATGCCTAATACCTTAGGCATGACCTCGATACGCTGTGACAACTGCTGTCAGAATGAACTTAACGGATTGAGATACAAGGGCTTTTCTCTTGTCTTCATCCAGACTTTTGTCTTACCTGATAATTTTTCGTTTTCCGAAAGGAAAGCCTTGAAGACCGGTCTTTTCGAAAAAATCGAGAACGACATTGATTCACAGATATTCATGTTGCCGCCCGATTCCGGCTATATCCGTCGCTATCGGCTGCATGGCTTTAAGATGGATGTCAATCTCGATGATCCCTATGCTGTCGCTTTGAGCGGTCACATTTATGTTGAGATGTCGCTCTTTTTCAATAAGACGGTGTCGTTATCCTATCGTCTCGTCAATGACGGCAAGGCCTTCAAGTCTGACAACCTGCTCACCACCGACCATCTGATTTCCCTTGCGTCGCTGAACATGGGCGCCGAGCATTGGAGCAAGAACGATGATGAGGACGACACGAACATCAATTTAAAACTGAAGAATGTTATCGTCTCTCAACTTGAAATTGCTGAGGATGCCACACCAATCTTACAGGATGGTGCTGGAAGCTTGTCTTTGGACACAATAGATTTGGAAGGCGCGGGCAATTCCTTTGAAGTGGTCTGCGAACGTTACAAGGACATGCTGTTTTGCAACTGTTTGGAACAAACACAACGTAATAGGCTGAAAACCATCAAGATGGTTCCATGTATCATGCGTGACCTGAATTATGTCATGGTGGATGTTTGGGAAGATGTGCAGCACCATGACGGTACGTTCCAGGAATTCGATGTCGATGAGGCCGGCATCATCAACCATATCCACGACTATCACAAACAGGAACTTGTCGGACTGATGTCGCTCTACCCCGGCGAATGGCCTTTCCGCACCAAAGAGTCATACGACGACGTGTGCGGCTGCAACATAGCCATCGACACCGATGACCTTGTGCTAGTGAACCAAAACATGTGCGTTGTTCTTGGCACTTACGGCTTGCGCAGCGCCGAAGCTCCGACTGACTGGGCCGAACATCTTGCCGAGAGGTCGCATTATCATGTGTCGTGGCCTGAGTATCTGCTCATCCTGGAGATGATTCTCGCAAAGAAGTACACTATCGCTTATGTTAATGACAAGTTGCTTGATTCGACCCTTGTGGGGGATAACAAGGTCGATCCTCAGGAACTGATTGCCAATAACTCCAGACTTAATGTGGAAATGACCCGGATTCTGCTTCAACTCGATGCTGTGAAATATTCCAAATTCGTCTCGCATAAAATCATGTTTGACAGGACAGTGAAACGCCTTGAGCTGAACGAGGACATGGTAAGGCTTAATAGTGTCATAGACACGGTCAACAACTCTTTACATAATCTGAGCGAATACAAATCGATGCGGCAGAGCAACACCTTGAATTTGGTGTTGGGACTGATTTCAGCGGTTTCGCTGATGGAGATTCTCTTCCAGCCCATAGAGTTGCCTTTCATTGGAGCCACGTTGTCAGAAGATTCGTCAGGTGCCGCTTTGAACCTTATTTGGTTTGCCGCATTACTGATGGTTTCTGCTTTAGTGATTTCCGTTGTCATCATGTTGAAGGATTTCATTCTTGGTATCTTTAGAAAAAAGAATAAGAAATGAGCGATTACAGGATTAGGAAGGCGGATTGCCGTGATGCCATAAGGCTTAGAGAAATTTTTGTGAGCCATATTGCAGCGCATCCTGAATACATTTCTCATGGGGAGATTCAAATGGGGGTTGGGGTAGCGTCACACAAGGCCGACGGCTCATTTGTTGGTCGTATCGCCCCTGATGCCGACGAGATGTGGCTCAAATATGCCGATGGCAAAATCGTTTCCGACCAATCGTGCGTGTTTCTCGCCGAGACTTCCGGCGGCGATATCATGGGCTTCAGCATTGTGGATATCGAGGAAGACGGTGCTGATCCTTTCGGTATGCTATGCGATTTGCTTGTGTTGCCTCAATATCGTTTGCGAGGCATTGGCGCCGCCTTGATGAAGTCTGATTTTGAATGGTTTTCTTCAAAAGGCATCAAGGACGTCTATCTGGAGTCGGGGAAGGACAATCATGACGCCCATGCGTTTTTCGAGCGCAGGGGCTTTGAACACGTCTCGAACATATACAAGGTGAAGAATTGACTTGTGAGTTAAGAAAATCAGGAGGAGAATCTGTAGCCCTCCTGATTTTCATTTTTTTCTGATAAACTTATAGAGCTATTTCTTTTTCAGCGCTTCTGCGCCGCCAACGATGTCGATCAGTTCATCGGTGATAACTTCTTGTCGGGCTTTGTTATACTCCAGTTTCAAGTCCTGCGACAGTTCGTTGGCGTTGTCCGATGCGATGTGCATGGCCGTTGTCCTTGCCGCATGTTCGGCGGTGTTGGCGTCGAGCATGATGGAAAAGATGTTGGTGCGGATAACTTTCGGCACAAGTTCGTTGACGAATTCGTCTTTTGACGGTTCGACGATATAAGTCAGCGTTCTTGCCCTCGATGTCCCGAGATTCTGTGTGGACAGCGGAAGCACGGTGTCACGCTGAGGCACTTGAACTCCAGTGTTCTTGTAGTGGTTGTATATCATTTCCACCTTGTCGACATTGCCATCGAGGAACATTTTCACGAAGGTGTCGCTGATTTCGCAGGCGTCTTCAAATGTCGGCTTGTCACTCATCTTGTTGAAGGACTTCTCGACGTGGATTCCGTATTTATCGGCAAATTCGTTGATTTTTTTTCCTACTGCATAAACGATGATGTTATCTTTGCCAATGCTTTGTCCGTATTCGTTGTAGGCTTCCTGCAAGAGACGGCTGATGTTGGAGTTGTACACGCCACACAGGCCGCTGTTTGATGAGAATGCCATCAGAATGACCTTCTTGACGATTCTTTTTTCTGCCAGCGGAATGGACACCTTCTCCTCCAGAGAGCCCAGATAATTGGTCAGGGCTTCGTAAAGCTTGTTTTTGTATGGGAGGAACTTCATCGTTTTCGATTCGACTTTTTTCAGTTTTGCCGCCGACACCATTTTCATGGCGTTGGTGATTTTCTGCGTCGATTCCACGGAGTTGATCCTCGCTTTTATTTCCTTGAGTGATGCCATGGCATGTTATTGTCAGTTTTGGAAACTGTCGCTCAGTATTTTGGCTTCGCTGCGCATGATTTCCTTCATATCGTCGTCAATGATTCCGGCTTTGAGTTTCTCAAACACATCGGTGTGGTGTTTGGCCTCAAGGATGTCGAGATACTGCTTTTCGAAGTCGCGGACTTTGGTGGTGGATATCTTGTTTAGCAGACCGTTGGTGCCGCAGAAGATGATGGCGATTTGTTTCTCGACGGGCATAGGCGAATACTGGTTTTGTTTCAGCAGTTCGACGTTCTTAGTGCCTTTGTCAATGATGGCCAGCGTGGCGGGGTCGAGTTCGGCGCCGAATTTTGAGAAGGCTTCCATCTCGCGGAATTGTGCCTGGTCGAGTTTCAACGTTCCTGCCACTTTCTTCATGGACTTGATCTGTGCGTCGCCGCCGACACGAGATACGGAAATGCCGACGTTGATGGCGGGACGAATACCAGCGTTGAATAGGCTCGTCTCAAGGAAGATCTGTCCATCGGTGATGGAGATGACGTTGGTCGGGATGTAAGCCGAGACGTCGCCGGATTGTGTCTCTATAATCGGAAGTGCCGTGATTGAACCTCCGCCTTTCACGATGTCCTTGATGGAATCAGGCAGGTCGTTCATTTGGCGTGCCACTTTGTCGTTGCTGATGATTTTGGCAGCGCGTTCCAGCAGACGCGAATGAAGGTAGAAGATGTCGCCCGGATAGGCTTCGCGCCCTGGGGGACGACGAAGAATAAGCGATACTTCTCTGTACGCCACGGCTTGTTTAGACAAATCGTCGTAGATGATGAGCGCGTGTCTTCCCGAGTCACGGAAATATTCCGCAATGGCGACTCCGGCGTATGGAGCGTAGAACTGCATGGCAGCAGGGTCGGAGGCCGTGGCCGAGACCACTATCGTGTAGTCCATGGCGCCGTAACGTTCCAGCGTGTTGACGATGTTGGCGACATTAGATCCCTTCTGGCCTACAGCGACATAGATGCAATATATCGGATCGCCGTTCTTGAAGTTTTCTTTCTGGTTGATGATGGTGTCAATGGCGATGGCGGTTTTGCCTGTCTGACGGTCGCCGATGATGAGTTCGCGCTGTCCGCGTCCGATCGGTATCATGGCGTCGATGGCCTTGAGGCCGGTCTGGAGAGGCTGACTCACGGGCTGTCGGAAGATGACTCCTGGGGCTTTGCGTTCAAGCGGCATCTCGTAGGTCTTGCCTGTGATGGCGCCTTTCCCATCGATCGGGATGCCTAATCCGTTGACCACACGGCCTAGCATGCCGTCGCCTGCAAGGACCGACGCAATGCGTTGCGTGCGTTTCACGGTTTCGCCTTCCTTGACGCCTTCTGTCGGGCCGAAAAGGACTACGCCGACATTGTCTTCTTCAAGGTTGAGAACCACGCCCATAGTTCCGTTTTCGAACTCCACCAGTTCGTTGGACTGGACCTTGTCAAGTCCATACACGTGCGCCACGCCATCGCTGACCTGAAGCACTTTCCCAATTTCCTCGAACTGGTTCTCGTTCTCCAGATGCTGGAGCTTCATCTTCAGTATGCTTGAAATTTCGCTTGGCTTGATATCTGACATTGTAAATGATGTGTTTTAATCTTTCTTTACTAAGGATTCTCTTAGAATCGCCAATTGTTTTCTGATGCTGGCATCGAGGCGTTTGTTCTCGATGTCGAGCATAAAGCCTCCGATAAGCCTGGGATCCACCATCACGTCAGCTTCTATTGTCGCGCCGAAAGTCCTTTCGACAAAGGACGTGATGTCTTTCAGGGTCTGTTCCGGCATTTCGGCAGCAGTGGTGATCTTTGTCTTCAGGATGTTTTTGTCTGTCCTGTACATATCTTGGTACTTCAGGGCGATGTGGAAAATCCTGCTTGCTCTGTTCTGCTTAACGACAAAACGGATAAATTGCTTAAGGCATTCGCAGACAGGCTCGTCGATGGCGGATTCAATCAGTTGGACTTTGTCCTTATCTTTACAGACAGGGTTTTCCAGCACTTCGTGAAATCTTTCCAGATTGTCAAAGACGTTGCTCGAGAACTGTTCCAGTTCCCTGTAAACCTCGTCTTCGCACTTCTCTTCTTTAGCAGTGCTGTACAAGGCTCGTGCATACCTGACCGATATTATTCCGTCTTCCATGGTTAGGCTTGAATGTTGTTGTCTTTCTTGAGCAATTGCTCGATGTATTCGCTTTGCGATTTCTTGTCGTCGAGTTCTTTCGTAAGCAGTTTCTCGGCGATGCTTATGGACAGCGCCACGACTTCGTTCTTCACTTCCGCCATGGCTTCTTCCTGTTCTTTCTGTAAGCGCACGCGGGATTCCGCTACGATTTTTTCTGCTTCTATTCTGGCCTGATCTTTGGCTTCTTCAATAATCTGATTCTTAAGGTCCTGACTTTCTTTCATCACCTTAATCTGTTCCGCTTGCGATTCTGCCATGATTTCTTTTCTCTTTTGCTCGACGCCAGCCAATGCCTCGTTGGCATCCTGAGCCGCTTTCAGCGAGTCAGCAATGTGCTGGTTGCGCTTGTCCACCGATTTCATGATCATAGGCCATGCCACCTTGGCAAGGATGAAGAAGACAATCAGGAATGCTATCAGCATCCAGATAATCAGGCCGCTTTCGGGAAGAAATAGATCCATTGTTCTTTTATTAATGGATGTCTGAGGCTTGTTGCACCTCAGACATCGATGTCATTAAAGCACTGCCAATACGCAAACGACGATAGCAAACAAAGTCGCACCTTCAACAAGGGCTCCGGCAATGATCATGCTGGAACGAATGTTTCCGGCTGCTTCGGGCTGACGGGCGATGGCTTCCATGGCTGATTGTCCGATCTTGCCAATACCTAGTGCTGCTCCGATGACTGCGATAGCTGCTGCGATAGCTGCCATGCCTGGCACGTAACTGATCTGCTGCATGGCTTGTAAAATGATTGCTAACATGATTACTTAGTGTTTGATTTATTGAATATTTGTTGTTTGAAAATTTGTTTCAACTTTTAGCCTCCTCGGGTTCTTCTTGTGCAAGGCCGATGAATATTGCCGAAAGCATTGTAAAGACGTAGGCCTGGATGTAGGCTACCAGAAGTTCCAATGCGGTCATGAAGATGGTCATGAAGATGGACACGACCGAGACTCCTATTCCAACTCCCGCACCGTATAAGCCTCCTAGGATGAAAATCACCGCCATCAGCACCATGATGATGATGTGGCCTGCGAGGATGTTCGCAAAAAGACGTATCATCAGCGCGAAAGGCTTGGTGAGGGTGGAGATGAACTCAATGATGGGCATCAACGGAATCGGCACTTTAAGAAAGATTGGCACGTCGGGCCAAAGGATGTCTTTCCAGTAATGACGGTTGCCAAGGGCGTTGATGAAAAAGTAACTGAGCACCGCCAGCACTAATGTGATGGCGAGGTTGCCTGTGACGTTCACTCCGAAAGGGAAGAACGGTATGAGACCGAACAGGTTGCTGAAGAAAATGAAGAAAAACGCCGTTAATAAATAAGGTGCGAATTTTCTATATTGCTTTTCGCCTATGGAGGGCTTCACGATGCCGTCAAGCACCATATAGGTTAACCATTCCACAAGACCTTGGTATCTTGTGGGCGTTGCCATGGGATCTTTTTTGTATTTGCGCGCCGCCGGCAGGAAAAAAGCCAGCATGAAGGTGCAGCAGATGAAAATTCCAAAAGCGTCTTTGGTGAACGAGATGTCGAAAGGTCTCGTTATCTTGCCACTGCTGTCTGTCTCAACAAGTTTTCCGGCGTATTTCTCGGCTTTTTGAGGGGCGATGTAAAATCCTTTGTAGTTCTCTCCCGGCTTAAGCCTGCACACCTTGTTCGAGGAGAATGCGAACCATCCGCGCTCCTTGCTTTTCACGATGACAGGCAATGGGACGCTGATCGGTTTGCCCTTGATTTCAGTGATGTGGAACTCGTATGAGTCGCCGGTGTGTCCGAAGATGAATGACTTCGCATCGAATTTCTTCGACTTCTCTTCTCCAAAAGCGGCAGACTCGCTCTCTGGTGTTTGCTGAGCACGAGATGCGAGTGGCAGTAGCATGGCTGTCAGTGCGATAATGAAAGCGATATGACTGAGTGCGTTTTTCATGCTTTTCCGCTCTCCTTGTTTTTTCTTTTTTGGTAGTCGGTGTAGGCCCATGTTTCTGTCGCCAAGGCGATCAGATAGCAAAGTAGCGCTTCACCTATGAAAATCTTTTTGCTTTGGCCTGCGAAAACGACATACAGGACGACGAAGAGGACAGTCACGGCAATCTTGATGCCTTTGTAAACGAACAGCCATGTCATGTTATCGGGTCTGGCGTCGATGTTTGCTTTCATCAGGTTGCAGTAGAAAGCGCCGAGAATCATGAAAATGATGGGGACCATGGCCATCCAGTTGTTCCACCACGTTTTGTTGGAAAACAACAACACCATGACGATGTCAAGAACGATGCAGATGACAAGGAAGATGGCCAAATATTTCGTTAAGACGTCTTTTTTCATATTTCAACGCATGCTATCAGTTTGTTGTCATGTTGTTCAGCAAAACCACTCTTAATGGCGAATTCATGTCTTTCATTATTCTCGTCCGTAAGGGTGACCTGGCCAGCTTCGAGGATCGCCACTATCGGGGCGTGGTTCTCCAGGAGCGTGAAAGGCCCCATCTTGCTTGGCACAGTGACTGATTTCACGTTGCCTTGAAAGAGCCTTGATGAAGGACTGATGATTTCGACGTTCATTTTTTTATTTGCTTTGTTTCAATATTTCTTCACCTTTAGCGATGGCATCATCGATAGTGCCGACAAGATTGAAAGCCGTTTCGGGATACTGATCTACTTTGCCGTCCATGATCATGTTGAAGCCACGGATGGTTTCTTCAATAGGCACCATGACACCTTTCAAGCCCGTGAACTGTTCGGCGACATGGAAGGGTTGCGACAGGAAACGCTGCACGCGGCGTGCACGGTGGACGATGGTTTTGTCTTCCTCCGAAAGTTCTTCCATGCCGAGAATGGCGATGATGTCTTGAAGTTCCTTGTTGCGCTGAAGCAACTGTATTACGCGTTGTGCGGTGTCATAGTGCTTGGTGCCGATGATGTTCGGGTCGAGGATGCGTGATGTCGAGTCTAGCGGATCAACGGCAGGGTAGATGCCGAGTTCCGAGATCTTACGGCTTAGCACTGTTGTTGCATCAAGGTGCGAGAAGGTCGTCGCAGGAGCTGGGTCGGTCAAATCGTCGGCAGGTACGTAGATGGCCTGTACAGAGGTGATGGATCCGTTCTTTGTCGAGGTGATGCGTTCCTGCATCTGTCCCATCTCAGTGGCCAACGTGGGCTGGTATCCCACGGCAGATGGCATTCGTCCCAACAAGGCTGATACTTCCGAGCCTGCCTGAGTGAAACGGAAGATGTTGTCGATGAA
>CAYQND010000003.1:52198-103332 GCA_964418895.1 uncultured Lentimicrobiaceae bacterium
TTCTGTTTGCCGTTCGGGTCGTCACGGAACGACTCGGCCACGGTGAGACCTGTGAGTGCCACCGACACACGCGCCCCTGGAGGCTCGTTCATCTGGCCGAATATCAGCGTGGCTTGCGAGGTTGCAAGCGCGTCTTTGTCGATCTTCGACAAGTCCCAGTCGCCTTTTTCCATCGACTCACGGAAAGCATCGCCATATTTTATGATGCCTGATTCAATCATCTCGCGCAAGAGGTCGTTGCCTTCGCGGGTGCGTTCTCCGACTCCGGTGAACACGGAAAAGCCGTTGTGACCTTTGGCGATATTGTTGATCAATTCCTTGATAAGCACAGTTTTACCAACTCCGGCGCCTCCGAACAAACCGATTTTGCCACCTTTCAGGTATGGTTCAAGCAAGTCGATGACCTTGATGCCAGTAAAAAGCACTTCCTGTGAGGTCGCTAGATCTTCGAACTTCGGAGGCTCTCTGTGAATGGGATAGTCCTGCGACCTGTCTAGATCACCGATGTCGTCAATGGAATCTCCGATGACATTCAGCAGTCTTCCCTTAATCTGGCTGCCTACGGGGACAGAAATCGGTTTTCCGAGGGGGGCAACTTCCATGCCTCTCGTCAGCCCGTCGGTGGAGTCCATGGCGATGGCGCGTATTGAATCCTCGCCTATATGTTGCTGACATTCCAATATGAGTTTCTTTCCGTTCGGCCGACTGATTTCCAGAGCATCGTGTATCTTTGGAAGATCTGCTTCACCTCCGTTAAAATAGACGTCAACGATAGGTCCGATGACTTGTGTAATTCGCCCTTTATTGTTTCCTGACATTTTATGTCTTCTTGTTGTTTGAAATTGACCGCAAATCTATACAAAGTTTTTTCAGAGTGATTCAAATATCAGAAAAAAAGACTAAAATGTCACCAAAGCCCGGAGATGTGATTCCAAAACGGATTTTTCCTCGACGCAATATTTATAATTTGTTTTTCTTGTTTGTCTCATAATGTTTTATGGGGATGAAAATGACGACTTCGTATAAAATCCTGAAAAAACTCTTCCTGTTAATTGAATAAGATGGTGATTATTCGTTATCTTTGCACGCAAACCACGGCATCATGTCGTGAACACAAAACATCTAATTGTTATGCCAAACAAGTTGCAAGAACTGACAGATAAGTTGTATAATGAAGGTCTGTCGAAGGGGAAACAGGATGGCGAGGAGCTGCTGAGGCGTGCGCATTCCGAAGCTGATGATATCATCGCTCAGGCTAAGGCCGAAGCTGCCCGTATCGTTGCCGAGTCGCAGAAAGAAGCAGAGGATCTTAAGACAAAGGTGACGTCCGACCTGAAGATGGCTGCCACACAGAGCCTTTCCGTTACCAAACAAGAGATGGAGCGTCTCGTCGTGACCAACATTACGCGTCAGGCCACATCGGAATGCCTGTCTTCGGCTGATTTTGTGAAGGAGATGGTCAAAGCCATTGTCGCTGCTTTCAATCCGGCCAATGCGACCCCCGTCGATCTAGATATTGTCATACCCGAATCGCTTCGCACCCAAATAGAGCCATTCGTTGCCAATGAAGTGCGCAAGCAGTTCAAATCGGAGATACACGTGTCCTATTCTGACAAAATCAAAGGTGGGTTCAACATCATGCCAAAAGGTGAAGGCTTCATGCTTCAGTTCACTGATGTAGAGTTCTCCAACTTGATTTCGTCTTACTTGCGTCCCGCGACAAAGAAAATTCTGTTTGGCAAGGCATGAACAATTATGTCTATATAGTTGCAGGATTTCCCGAGTTGGCTTTGAACTTCGACGGAAGCAACTTTTCGTTCGAGAAAACGAAGGACTATGTAGTCGAATTGTTGTCGGATAAGGATCAGGAGCTCGTCGCTCTTCTTGAAGAAGGCTTTGACGAAGCGATGCTTGGCTCCGAGTTCTACGCCAAGGCTGCGGCGTCAGGCAATAGGTTCATCCGCGAGTATTTCGACTTCGATGCGCGGCTGCGCGATATGAAAGTGATCTATCTTGCCAAACGTCTTCACCGTGAAGCGGACGCTTATCTCGTCGAGATGCCCGAGTCCGATTTCGATGATGCTCAACGGATACGTGACATCCTTGACAATCCTGATTTCGTTGCCCGCGAACAGCAAATGGATCTGCTGAAATGGAACAAGGTTTCCGAAATCACCCTCATGAATTATTTCGATATGGACGCCATCCTTGCTTTCCTCGTGAAGGCCAAGATGGTGCAACGCTGGGCTGAGCTTGACACCCAAAAGGGCGAGGAAATGTTTCACAAGTTGGTCGGCGAAGTTAGAGGGACGTTCAAGGGTGTTGAAAATGAATTGATTAAAGATTAAGATAAGGTTTAAATATGAGTACTAAAGGTAAGGTTACAGGAATCATCTCCAATTTGGTCACCGTTGAGGTTGATGGTCCTGTGGCCCAGAATGAGATTTGCTACATTGACTTGGATGGCGTTGATCTGATGGCCGAAGTCATCAAGGTCAATGGAAACAAGGCGTCGGTCCAAGTGTATGAAAGTACGCGCGGACTTCATGTCGGCAACAATGTCGAGTTTATGGGATATATGCTTCAGGCGACCTTAGGGCCCGGATTGCTGTCAAGCAATTTTGATGGACTTCAGAACAATCTTGCCACCATGGAAGGCGTGTTCCTGAAAAGAGGCGAATACACGAAGCCCTTAGATGAAAACAAGCTTTGGGACTTCACGCCCTTGGCGAAGCCGGGACAACAAGTCATCGCCTCCGATTGGCTGGGCGAAGTCAAGGAAGGCTGGCTGCCCCATAAGATTATGGTGCCGTTCAGCTTTAAAGGCACATACACAGTGAAGTCAATAGTTGCAGTTGGCGAACATAAGATAAACGATACCATCGCTGTGCTGACCAACGAGGAAGACAAAGACATTGAGGTCTCTATGGTGCAGAAATGGCCTGTGAAGGTTGCGGTGGGAGGCTATGCCGAGAAACCGCGTCCTTTCAAGGTCATGGAAACCGGCGTGCGTTGCATCGACACGCTGAACCCCATCGCTGAAGGCGGTACGGGATTTATCCCCGGCCCGTTCGGATGCGGCAAGACGGTATTGCAGCATGCTTTGGCGGAACAGGCAGATGCCGAAGTCATCATTATGGTGGCTTGCGGTGAACGTGCTAACGAAGTCGTCGAGATCTTTTCAGAATTTCCCGAGCTGAAAGACGCCCGCACAGGCCGCTCGCTGATGGAACGTACTACAATCATCTGTAACACGTCGAATATGCCGGTTGCTGCCCGTGAAGCGTCAGTTTACACCGCCATGACCATCGGCGAATATTATCGCGCCATGGGTATGAAGGTGTTGCTGCTTGCCGACTCCACATCACGTTGGGCACAAGCCCTTCGCGAGATGAGCAACCGTCTGGAGGAGCTTCCCGGGCAGGATGGCTTCCCTGTGGATTTGTCTTCCATCATCTCAAACTTCTACGCTCGTGCCGGTTATGTGAAGTTAAATAACGGAACTTCGGGCTCCATCACCTTCATCGGGACGGTGTCGCCTGCTGGCGGTAATCTTAAGGAACCTGTGACGGAATCGACCAAAAAAGCTGCACGCTGCTTTTACGGACTGTCGCAGAACCGCGCCGACAAGAAACGCTATCCCGCAGTGGATCCCGTTGACTCATACTCCAAGTATCTCGAATATCCCGAAATAGAGGAGTATCTCGATGAAAAGATTGAAAAAGGCTGGGTTGACAAGGTGACGAAGACAAAATACATTATCCGTAGAGGCAAAGACGCCTACGAACAGATCAACATCTTGGGCGATGATGGCGTGCCGATTGCATACCATGAACAGTATTGGAAGTCGGAGCTTATCGATTTCATCATCCTTCAGCAGGATGCCTTTGACGCCATCGACGCATCGACGCCTTTGAAAAGACAGAAATATATGCTTGACTTGTTGCTCGGAATATGCGACAGGTCGTTCAAGTTCAATGATTTCGAGGAATGCACCACATTTTTCAAGAATATCATCAACATTTGTCGTCAGATGAACTATTCCGAGTTTGAGTCGGAACAGTTCAACAACTATCTTAGAGAGCTAAAGGAGGAACTAAAACATGAGTGAGAAAGCATTTCAGCGTATCTATACACATCTGACGGCCATTACCAAGGCCACAGTCACTCTTGAGGCTGATAGCATCACCAACGACGAGCTCGCCCTTGTGGCGGGGCGTCTGGCACAAGTGGTGAAGATCAAGAACAAGGCCATCACGCTTCAGGTTTTCGGCGGCACCGAAGACATTCCTACCAATGCGGAAGTCGTTTTTTATGGCGAACCGCCATGCCTGAACGTCAGCGATGAACTTGCCGGCCGTTTCTTCAACGCCTACGGCGATCCTATCGACGGCGGTCCTGCTGTGGAAGGGGAAAAGCGAATGATTGGCGGTCCTTCCGTCAACCCATATAAGAGAAAGCAACCTTCCCAGCTTATCCCGACAGGCATTGCCGGCATCGACTTGAACAATACGCTCGTTTCCGGACAGAAAATTCCGTTCTTCGCCGACCCCGACCAGCCTTACAATCAGGTGATGTCGATGGTGGCCCTACGCTCTGATGTCGATAAGATCATTCTTGGCGGCATGGGACTTTCGAATGACGACTATCTGTATTTCAAGAACCAGTTCGAGAATGCCGGCGCACTTCACAAGATCATCAGTTTCGTCAATACTACCGACGAACCGCCTGTGGAGCGTCTGCTGATTCCTGACATGGCCCTTACTGCAGCCGAATATTTTGCTGTCGATAAGAATGAAAAGGTGCTGGTGCTGCTGACCGACATGACACTTTACGCTGATGCGTTATCCATCGTCAGCAACCGTATGGATCAGATCCCCTCCAAGGACTCCATGCCGGGTTCCTTGTATTCCGATTTGGCAAAGATTTACGAAAAAGCCGTTCAGCTTCCTGATGGCGGCTCCATTACCATCATTGCTGTCACCACCTTAAACGACGGCGACATCACACATGCCATACCCGACAATACGGGTTATATCACCGAAGGCCAGCTGTTCCTGCGTGCTGACGCTGATTCTGGTAAGGTCATCGTCGATCCTTTCCGTTCGCTGTCTCGTCTGAAACAGTTGGTGCAGAACAAGAAAACGCGTGAAGACCATAGTGCTGTGATGAACACCTCGGTGCGTCTTTATGCTGATGCAGCCAATGCCAAGACCAAGCTTGAAAACGGTTTTGACCTGAGCGACTACGACTTGCGTTGCCTTGATTATGCCAAGGAATACGCCACGCGGCTTCTCGCCATTGACGTCAACATCTCCATCATCGAGATGCTCGACACTGGTTGGGAACTGTTCTCCAAGTATTTCACCAAGGCCGAAACAGGTCTCAAAGACGCGCTGATTAAAAAATACTGGAAAGACTGATCATGGCAATCAAGTTCCAATATAACAAGACTTCGCTTAATGGCCTTGACAAACAGCTCAAAGTCCGCACGCGTGCCCTTCCTACGTTGAAAAACAAGGAGTCGGCGTTGCGTGTGGAAGTGAAGAAAGCCAAGGAACACTCCGAAAGACTTGTCGCCCAGTTGTCTGAAGCACTCAAATCGTATGAGTACATGGCAAGGCTTTGGAATGAATTTGAGCCGGGACTGATTTCCGTCGCCGACGTGAAGCTCAAGACGGTGAAGATTGCAGGAGTACCAACGCCTGCGCTCGACGACATCGTCTTCGACGTTAAGGAACTGAATCTGTTCACTAAACCGATGTGGTATGCCGATGGCGTCGAGATCCTTAAGAATTTGGCCACCTTGGGCATCGAGTCGGAGATTTACACCGAAGTGAGTAGGATCCTCGATCACCAACGGAAAAAGACGACCCAAAAGGTCAATCTTTACGAAAAAGTGCAGATTCCTGGCTATATCGAAGCCATACGCAAAATAAAACGTTATCTGGAAGACGAGGAAAACCTTTCCAAGGCTTCACAGAAAATTGTGAAAAACAAGAAGTTGATTGAAGAAGAGGAGGAAGAACAATGATCGAAAAAATGACAAAGTATTCCTTCATTCTCCTGAACAAGGACACAGATGAGTTCATGAAACACATCCAGGCACTTGGTGTGATGGATATCAAGCGATCCACAAAACCTGTTGATGAGCAGTCCATGGCTTTGCTCGACAAGGCGCTTATTGTCAAACAGGCGCTCTCTTCGCTGGAGAAGCTGACTTTTGACGTGGCCGAGGCGGAAACGATTCAGGAGTTGAGCGGACATTTCACTTTGGCTGATAATCCGGCGCTTCGCACAAAAGAGTTGCTTAACCACCTGACAGAGCTTAATAGCCGTCGCGATGCAGCGGAAAAGGAAAAGGCAGAACGGCGTCCTTGGGGCGAATTTGACAAGAATCGTCTCAACGCCATTGCGGAACAAGGCTACAAAATACATTACTATAAAGTCACCAAGGACAAGCTGAACGCAACTTGGGCTGACACTTATCCCCTTCAAGTGGTAGAGGAGAACAGGTCGAACATCTGGTTCGTCATTATCTCTGAGAATTCGGCGGAATACGACATTCCTTTGGCAGAATGTGAAGCTCCGAAAGGCACAGTTGCGGAATCCGATGCGGACATTGCGGCCATCAAGAACGACATTCTCGTTTGCAAGGCTGAACTGCTGAAATTGAAGGAAGCCATTCCGCAGATGAAAAGGGAATACGGCAACGACATGAGCATCTTGGATTTGTATCTTGCCAAGGCGACAAAAGAACAGGCTGCCGAAGACACACTTTCGCTGCTTGTCGGATTTGCGCCAATCGAGTGTGATGACAAGCTTCAGGGGGAACTCGACAAATTGGACGCTGTCTGTCTTGTGAATAAAGCCACCACGGAAGATGAACCTCCTATTAAACTGAAAAACAAGAAGATGGTTGGGATGTTTGAGGTGCTTACGGACATGTACGGAAGACCCGATTACAACGAGTTTGACCCTACTGTCTTCATCAGCATCTTTTTCACCTTATTCTTTGCTTTTTGCATGGGAGATGCCGGATATGGACTGATAATCATACTGTTGGGTCTTATTCTGAGGAAGAAGGGCCCACTGGCCAAGACTGCGCCACTCATCATCACCTTGGGTGTTGCTACCTTAATAATAGGTATCATATTCCATACATTCTTCAGCATTGATATTGCGCAATGGGGGTGGGTTCAAGGGATTGGGCTCGACAGGGTGATGTTGCCTTCCAAGATTACCATTCCAGGGATGGGTGAATTTGATTTCACCATGATGCTTGCGCTTGTTGTTGGAGTCGTCCACATCTGTGTCGCAGAAATCATAAAGACTGTGGTCGCCACAAAGAACAAAGGCTTTTGGGGTAGTCTCGGCACTTGGGGCTGGACACTTCTCATCGTGGGTGGTGTCGCCGTTGGTGCTCTGGCATTGCTCGGCGTGCTGGATTCGGCAATCACCAAGACAATCATCATCGTGCTTGGCATCGTCTCTGCTATATGCATCTTCTTCCTGCGCGATCTGCATAAGAATCCGCTGCTGAACATCGGTGGCGGCTTGTGGGAGACCTACAACACCGCCACAGGATTGTTGGGCGACGTGCTGAGTTACCTGCGTCTGTATGCCTTGGGGCTTGCGGGATCCATGCTCGGCTCGGCTTTCAACCAGTTGGGTCTGATGGTGCTGGGCGATGGCGGTTTTACGCATTGGATTTTCTTCCTAGTGTTGCTTATCATCGGTCATGCACTCAATCTGGCTATGGCCGCCCTTGGCGCTTTCGTGCACCCTCTAAGGCTTAATTTTCTTGAGTTCTTCAAGAACTCCGGATTCGATGGAATGGGACGTAAATACGCTCCTTTAACTGAAACAAATCAAAACTAATAAAATAATAATAAAATGTCACCACAAATTATTCAAACACTAGGTTACATCGGACTTGGCGCCGTGCTGTCCCTTGCGGGCATAGGCAGTGCCTATGGAACAACTATCGCTGGCAATGCGGCTGAAGGTGCTCTCAAGAAAAAACCTGAAGGCTCAGGCAACTATTTGGTGCTCTCAGCCATTCCCGCTACACAAGGCATTTATGGCTTCGTGGCTTTCTTCATCCTGCTGAGCAAGCTGCGTAATGCCGCTCCCGATTCAACCTTCGGTCTTACTGTCTTCGGCATCGGCATCTTCGTCGGTCTGGTGTGCATGCTTTCTGCCATACGTCAGGGACAGGTCTGCGCCAACGGCATCATCAGTGTGAGCCAAGGTCACAACGTGTTCACCAACACGCTCATCTACGCCGCACTACCGGAATTCTACGCCATCTTAGGCCTTGTCGGCGCTTTGATGGTCTGATGTTTCTCAATCTCTACGGAAAGAGGAACGGCACGATTGCCGCTCCTCTTTCTTTTAGGTCATGCTGATTTGCTTGCAGGTTATTGGATTATTTTCTATATTTGCCCCACGGTTGTAATGCAGGGCATTTTGGGACTTGGCGTTGCATGAATCCGTTGGAACAGTATAAACCAACAGTCCCGCAACTATTGATCATGATAACGTGTTACAGAGACGAGCAGCATTTGTATTTGAGACAAGACTTCAATGAACTGGTGGAACTGATTCATCAGGAGCGCGAACAGGGATTCTTCATCACAGACTTTGATTACGGCAATGGAATTTATTCCGTAGTCCTTGAGAAAGGATGCGAGTTCAAAGATCAGAAACTGACATGGGACAGCGAATTTACGCCTTCAACGGTCACTGATTTCTGGGATGAAGGATTTGACCTGACGAACATCTTCTTTGATGGTTCGGATTGGATTTACGTGTTTTCTCTTGTCGATAAGAGCCTTGGACAATGCTGGGTTAGTGACTCTGAATTTCCAACAGAGAAGATTGATGAGAAATGGAAAGATGGTTACGTCATCACCAAAGTCGCTTACGGCCAAGGAATGTGGGTGGTCGTGTTCTCGAAAGGAATTGACTATGACAACACCAACTGGATTACGCGCACTCAGATAGACTTTGATGAGCTGCGCGAAAAAATCAGCCAAGGCAAGATGATTACCGAAATCGCCTATGGCAACGGCCTATGGTGCATTGTCTTTAGCTCGATTTCCGTTTACACCTTCCAGAGGGTGGTTCAGAGTGAGGATTATCCTATCGAGCGCGTCCAAGAACTGTGGAAAGATGGCTGTGCCGGACTTTTGTGCGCTTATGGCGCCAATCTCTGGGCGGTAGTCATGTCGAAGTAAGTGCCGCCGAGCGGCAAGAATTGAAGCCGTATCTGCCAAGAATGTCTGTGAGGTCATGGGGCGGGAACGGCTTTTTCATTTCATCACCATTCAAAAAGGTTGGCTCCAACAGTCCATTCAATGTAGTCGATTTTGCTGGCGTGCACTTTCATTGAAACGCCTGTGAAGGCTTTGCCATTTGTTCCGAAATGGTAGTGAAAGCCCAACCTTTCGTAGTATTTTTGATAGTGTCGTGGTACAAATTGCGTTGGCTGATAGACGTAGTATGCTCCCGCCAAAAGAAACACGAAACGTCCGTACTCGAGGTTGAAGGAGACGAATGGCGCCATGCTGAACGCATTCCAAGTGGCGTATTCGCCAAGTTTGTCATGATATTCGTAAACGATCTTGTTCTCCCCGGTATAAAGGAAATCAAGGCCTGCGCCATAGCTGAAGCAAGGGTGGAAGAGCCGCGAATAGCCGATTTCAAAGGTGTTGCCGAAGCAATAACGTTTGTAAATAGTGTTCGATTCCCTGAATCCTGCGGCTTCGAAGGCGTAGACGGTGTTTTTCTTCTTGAAGCTGCTGTCGTCCGTGTCATGGATTTCTGAAGGATGTCCGTTTGGGAAATATCTGCAACCGATCTGTGCACCTAACACATTGATGCCTTTGTTCGGCATCATGATGGCGCCATTGGAGGCATGGGAGAAAGATGCTCTGGCAAAGACGTCCCAGTCTTCGGCGATATGGAAACTCGGTCCGACATCGAGATTGAGGTGCGCTGTGACGGGCGAGCTGATGAGGCGGTTTCCCCAAATTGGCCAGTAGGAGAGACCTCCGCCCCATGTGTAGTCGAGTCGCCATTTCCCCTTTTTGACGATATGGCCGTTGCAATAGCCGAACAAGGAATAGCAGTTGCCAAGGCTGATGTTCGCATGGCTTTCTTCGTCGTAAAAGTCCTTGATGGTGTTGTGTTCGAAACGGAAATCCATACCCACCATGGGGTAATTGAAGAAGCGTTGCCATGCTTTTTCTCCGTTAGTCAGCATCCCAATCCTGAAATCGGCGGTATAGACCGGATAACTTTCATAGATGGGGAAAGGAATGTGATCGGCCAGACGTGTCGCCGGCTCAACATACCAGTATCTGACGCTATGCTCCTGAGCGATCGCAGCGTTCAGAAGAAATAGGGAAGATATTATGAGAAAAGCCTTTCTCACATGCTGTTACTTGTTGAATAGCTGGATGCCGTAAGTCCATTCCAGATAGTCGATGACGCCGAAATGCAGTTTGGCAGTGATGCCAACAAATTGTTTTTTGTTTTTATCGACGTAGAACCGGGCTCCAAGACGCTCATAGTAAGGCTTATACGACCCGATGGTGTTGTCGGGGGCGCAACCGCGGTAAAGATATCCGCCCATGGCGAAATGAAATACGAAACGGTTGTACAAGGCTTCAAAAGAGCCGTAACTTCCTAAGCTACAGTTTTTTATTGGTGTGAAGTCGGCTTCATTGCCGTTGCGAATGAAGATGGCTTTGTATTCGGGATTGTACATCATGTCGAAGCCAGCGCCAAGGCGTATCCTGTCGCCGATGCGGTAGCCGTATCCCACCTGGAAGGTGTTGCAGAACTTGTACTTATGATCCACTGTCGATTCCATCAGCCCGACGCCATCAGCGACGTGTATGGAATGCCGCGTGTATTTTGCCGTTTCCGGTGCCGTCTTGTCGATTTGCACTTCGTTAAGGTGATATCGCACTCCGGCGACCAGTGAGGTGCTGTTGACGCCGCGATCTGGCAACTTGAAAGCCGCGTTGGAGCTATGTGCGACGCCGCCGCGAAGGTAGATGTCATAGTTAGGAGTGATGGAATAGGAAGCGCCGATGTCGAGGTTGAAATGCACGTTCAGATGGCTTCCTAGAAAGCGGTTGTCTTGCGTGCCTGTTTCCGGGTTATCACAGAAGAACCACCATGCTGCTCCGCCGCCCAGTGTGTAGTCGAACAGGAAATTGCGTCCGCGGTAGATGGTGCCGTCATAGTAGGCGAATAAGGCAATGTCGTTGCCGAGGCGCGGACTGCCGGCTTCACTCTCAACGGTGCCGTAATCGTATTCGTAGCGTAGCGCGACTCCGTAACTCGGAAAGTTGAACCAATGGTGCCATGCTTCGCTGCCGTCGGTCGTCTTGCCGACGCGGAGGTCGAGTCCCACGATGGGTTGATCCCAGAGGTAGCTGTCGTCAGAATCGAAAGGGAGTCCTCTGCCGTAACGCAAACCTGGCTCGATGTAGATGTTTTCGTTTTGTCCGAAAGCTATTGCGGTGATGCAGAGCAATAGCAAAGTAAGGGTGCTTTTTCTCATCGCTTATCGCCAACTGGTAGTTTTTTTGTCATGCCAACTGAATAGATTCATTCCGACAGTCCATTCTATGTAGTCGATGCTGTCCATGTGGACTTTCATGAAGGCTCCCGCATAGATATTGCGGTTTTGTCCGAAATAGTATTTGAATCCTAGACGTTCGTAATAGTTCTTGTATGCGTTGGGCAGATACTGTTTTTCGAAGATGCTCATCTTCCTTTCAGCTAGCGCCCAGGTCTTTTTCTCGTTGGTGCCGCTAAAGATGCCGTGATAGAGATAATAACCGCCGCCGATGCAGAAAGCGAATCTGTTGTAAAGCACTTCGAACATGGCTGATGCAGCGATGTGAGTGGATTTCCAAGGGGAGTAGGTCTCCAGCGAGGTTTCCAATGTGCCAGCTTCGTAACGGTCTTTGGCTTCCTGATACTTCAGTTTCGTTTCGCCGCTCCATGCGAAGTCGAGGCCGACATCGTAACGGAACTTAGGATGGAACTGGCGCGTGACTCCAAGCTGGACGAGGTTGCCGAAGTAGTAGCCGGGTTCGCCCGAAATCTCGCCGTTGCGTTTGGTGTTCGACTGGAGCGCTCCGAAGGACTCCGAGGCATAGATGCTCATCGTCTTCTGCATTTGGTAATGGCTTTTCGGCTGAAATTCAGGTCTTCCCTGCGGGTGATAGCGAAGGCCTACTTCGCCGCTGAACACGTTGACGCCATTGTTAGGCAGCACCAGTGCGCCGTTTGATGAGTGGGAGAAAATGACGCGCGCCAAAAGATCAACGTTGTCGCTGATGTGAAGGGTGGGTCCGGCGTCGATGCTGAGGTGAACGTTCATCAGCGAGCCGATGAATTCGTTTCCATAGTCAGGCCAGAACGAAAAGCCGCCGACGAGGTCGTAGTCGAATGACCATAAGTCTTGGCGTATGATATGTCCGTTGACGAAGGCTCCGGCAGTGTAGCAGTCGCCTATTGCCACCCAGTCCGTGACTGCATCGCCGGTCTCGTTGCGGTGCTCGTATTTTGCGCTGTCAAGGGTGTTGTGTTCGTAACGCAGTATCACGCCGTAGTTGGGATAGTTGAACCATTGCTCCCAGTTTTTCGTGCCATCTGTCTGTTTGCCAAATTTCAAATCGATGCCGTACTGTGGCAAGTCCTTGATATAAGCGTGGCGCTCCACAAACGGGATGTAATGGCCTTGTCGCAAGTCGGTTTCGATGAAGAAACGGTCGTCATCGCCGAACAGCGACGATTCCTGTGCTGTTACGGTTTTTGTCGCCAAAAGGAGGACGAGGCAAAATAGATGCAGGAGAAACTTTGTCATGAATGTTTTTTTTGGTTTGTCGTTGTTACTTTTTCAGCCAGCTTGTGCCGTCTTTGCCGTCTTTCAGGGTGATGCCGTATTTGGCGAGTTCGTCACGGATGAAGTCGCTGACGTCCCATTCTTTCTTTTCTCTAGCATCCTTGCGGATGTCGATGATGGTCTGCATCAGGCCTTCCACGAGACCGTTGCTGTCAGTGCTGCTGTCGCTGTCAACGAGGCCGAGGATGTCGAACACGAAGTCTTGGAACAGTTTATTGGTCATTGCAAGATCTTCGGGGCTGATTTTCGTTTTGCCATCCTTGACGGAGTTCACGATGCGCACGGCTTCGAATAGGTTCGCTATCACGATGGGACTGTTGAAGTCATCGTTCATGGCGTTGTAGCAGGCTTCGGCGATAGTGGCAATGCCGAGCTTTTCGGCGTCTTCAGTGGCTTGAAGAGTCTTGGCGGATCTCACGGCTTCCATGAGGCGGCTGTATCCTTTTTCAGCGGCTTGAAGGGCTTCGTTAGAGAAGTCGAGCGTGCTGCGATATTGCGCCTGAAGGATGAAGAACCGTATTGTCATCGGTGCATAGGGCTTGTCGAGCAACGGATGGTTGCCGGCGAAGAAGTCTTCGAGCGACATGGCGTTGCCCAGCGACTTGCCCATTTTCTGTCCGTTGATGGTGATCATGTTGTTGTGCATCCAGTAGCGGACTGGTTGTTTCCCGTTGGCCGCCACGGATTGCGCTATCTCCGATTCGTGATGGGGAAACAATAGATCCATTCCGCCGCCGTGGATGTCGAACGTTTCGCCAAGGTATTTGCAACTCATGGCGGAGCATTCCATGTGCCATCCCGGAAATCCATCGCTCCATGGCGATGGCCATCGCATGATGTGTTTCGGCTCTGCTTTCTTCCACAAGGCGAAGTCAACAGGATTGTGCTTTTCTTCCTGACCGTTCAATTCTCGCGTCGTGTTGAGCATCTCTTCGAAGTTGCGTCCCGAGAGGATACCGTAGTGGTGCACCTTGCTGTATTTCTCGATGTCGAAATACACTGAGCCGTTCACGACGTAGGCGAAGCCGTTGTCAATGATTCGCTGTATCATGGCGATTTGCTCGATGATGTGTCCCGATGCTTGAGGCTCTATCGATGGGCGTAGGACGTTCAGTTTGTCCATGCTCTGATGGTAGCGGTTCGTGTAGTACTGCGCCACTTCCATCGGCTCAAGGTGTTCTAGACGCGCTTTCTTGGCTATCTTGTCTTCGCCTTCGTCGGCATCGTGTTCCAAGTGGCCCACGTCAGTGATGTTGCGCACATAGCGCAATTTGTAGCCGAGATGGGTGAGGTAGCGGAACACGAGATCGAAGGTGATAGCGGGCCTGGCATGACCGAGATGGGCGTCGCCGTATACGGTGGGCCCGCAGACGTACATGCCCACCAAAGGTGCGTTCAGAGGCTGGAATAACTGTTTCTCTCTCGCAAGGCTGTTGTATATGAACAAGGCATTTTCCATAGTGTCGTAGATTTAATGGTGCAAAAGTACAAATAATAACGATGTCCCAGGAAAAAGGCTTTTCAAGAGCAGCAATGGCATTGAAAGTGGATAATAATTGAAAATGATGTCGAAAACTTGCTTTTGTGAGGCCCTGCCTTTCAAAGTTGATCTCGACTGATATCCGAAGAAAAATGCGACATGACAGAATAATTTTTCAGAGTATTTTGTACCTTTGCGCCCAAAGAAATAAACTTAAAAATTTCATACGATGTACACAAACTTTCAAGAGTATCTGAAGAAGGAATTGGCTCAAATTGATGCCGATGGCTTATATAAGCATGAGCGCATCATCGAAAGCGCACAAGGTGCTGAAATCATGGTGGGCGGAAAAACCTGCCTGAATTTCTGTGCGAACAATTATCTTGGTCTTGCCGACAATCCGGAATTGATTCAGGCCGCCAAGGAAGGCATGGATGCCCGCGGATTTGGCATGGCGTCGGTGCGTTTTATCTGTGGATGCCAGGATCTTCACAAGAAACTCGAGGCCAAGATTGCTGAGTTCTTCGGTACCGAAGATACTATCTTGTATGCTGCCTGTTTCGATGCCAATGGCGGTGTTTTCGAGCCTTTGCTCGGACCTGAGGATGCCATCATCTCCGATGCGCTTAATCACGCTTCCATCATCGATGGTGTCCGGCTCTGCAAGGCACAGCGTTTCCGCTATGCCAATGCCGACATGGCTGACCTTGAGAAACAGCTTCAGGATGCTCAGGGATGTCGTTTCCGTCTTGTCGTTTCCGACGGCGTGTTTTCTATGGATGGCAACGTTTGCCCGCTTGACAAGATTTACGCCTTAGCTCAGAAATACAATGCCATGGTCATGGTTGACGAAAGCCATTCTGCTGGCGTTGTCGGACATACCGGACGTGGCGTCACCGAACATTTCAACCTGCGTGGCAAGATTGAAATCCTTTCCGGCACCCTTGGCAAGGCCTTTGGTGGCGCTATGGGTGGCTTCACGACAGGCCGTAAGGAAATCATCGATATGCTGCGTCAGCGCTCTCGTCCTTATCTTTTCTCCAACTCCATGGCTCCAGGCCTTGTGGCCGCAGGCATCCGCATGTTCGAGATGATGAGCGAGACCAACACACTTCAGGACAAACTGCACTGGAACACGAACTATTTCATCACTAAGATGAACGAAGCCGGTTTCGACTGCAAGCCTTCACAGTCGGCCATCTGCGCTGTCATGCTCTACGACGCTCCGCTGTCGCAGAAATTCGCTGCCAAACTGCAGGCTGAGGGCATCTTTGTGACGGGCTTCTATTATCCGGTTGTTCCCAAGGGACAGGCTCGTATACGTGTCCAGGTCTCTGCTGCACACGAAAAAGAACATCTCGACAGATGCATCGCCGCTTTTGTGAAGATTGGCAAGGAACTCGGAGTGCTCAAATGAAAATGGTCTTACGGGACATTGAAGCGGCTTGCCGAGTCAGCGCTCCGCGAAAAATAAATTCACATCAATGAAAAAGATTCTGATAGTAGGTTCCGGCGGACAGATCGGAACGGAATTGGTCAAGAAACTTCGTGCCGATTTCGGCAACCATAATGTAGTGGCGAGCGATTTGCGCCAGCTTTCCGGAGAGATAGTCGAAAACGGCCCTTTCGAGCGCATCGACTCGACGCAGGTCATGCAGATTGTCGAAGTCGTCAAAAAATACAAGATTGACACGATATACAATCTGGCGGCCATCCTTTCCGCTACGGCGGAGGAGAAACCGATGCTGGGCTGGAATGTCGGCATCGGAAGCCTTGTCAATTGTCTGGAAGTGGCCCGCACTTTTGGCTGCGCCATGTTCACACCGTCGTCGATCGGAGCTTTCGGCCCATCCACGCCACATGATAACACGCCCCAGGACACCATTCAACGTCCGAACACCATCTACGGCGTCACTAAGGTCACTGGAGAGCTGTTGAGCGACTACTATTTCACGCGTTTTGGCGTAGATACGCGTTCCGTCCGTTTCCCGGGTCTGATTTCCAACCTGACCCTTCCCGGCGGCGGTACCACCGACTACGCTGTCGAGATCTACTATGCCGCAGTGAAAGGCGAGAAATTCGTCTGTCCTCTCAAGAAAGGCACTTTCATGGACATGATGTACATGCCCGACGCCTTGGATGCCATGGTCGATATCATGAAAGCCGATCCAAAGAAACTTACACACCGTAATTCGTTCAATGTCACATCGATGAGTTTCGATCCTGAAATCATCTTCAAAGCCATCAAAAAGTATATTCCGAAATTCGAGATGGAGTATCGTCCCGAACCGGTCAAGCAAGCCATAGCGGATTCGTGGCCGAACAAGATGGACGACAGTTGCGCCCGCAAGGAGTGGGGTTGGAGTCCTAAATACGACCTCGACAAGATGACGGTCGATATGATTGAAACCCTGAAAGTGAAACTGCTTTAGTAATCCACTTTCTTAGACGTTGAATGAAACAATAGAGGCTGGTCGAATCATTTGGTCAGCCTCTTTTGTTTTATGAAATTGTCCACAAAAACATAAATACGCGTCTTGAACCTATTGCCTTTGACAGTGCGTTCGGTGAGACCGACTGGGCTTTTGTCGCACTGTTTTTTGTCTCGAAAAATGTAGTACCTTTGCGCATTCAATTTCTTACGGGAGAAATTGTAGCATAAAATTTTGTATTTATGAAAGAGGTGAATGTGAAGAAGCAGATTGCGTCTTACGCTCTGTTGGTGTTTGGGTCGTTGCTCTTTTCGGTGGGAGATGTGATGTTTGTGAATCCCTATCTGCTTGCTCCTGGCGGCACATACGGTCTGGCGAATGTGTTCAACACGCTGTGGCCTTGGAAGATTAGCTACTATGCCATCTGTATGGACATCCCGCTGCTGCTGATAGGCACTTGGATTCTAGGTCCGAGATTCGGCCTGAAGACTGTGCTGTCCACCTTGCTCATCTTTTCCTTCACATGGCTGCTGGAAACGTTGTGGGGTTACGATCCGGTGATTCATAACGGCATGTTCATGGAATACGCCAAGAGTGATCCCAACTTCATGAACACCATGGTGAAGATTCCGCATAGCGAACGATTCTTTGTCCCCGATTACTTTCTGAACACTTTGGTCGCTGGCGGTATTTATGGCTTGGCTATCGGCATGATATTCAAGTCGGGAGCAACGTCGGGCGGCAGCGATATCATCTGCATGATAGTCCATAAATACATTAAGGTGTCGATGGGCACGTTGGTGTTGATTGTGGATTCGTGCATCACCTTGACGTCGTTCATCGCTTTCCATCAACTCAGACTTCCTATTTACTCCATCTTGCTGATTGTCATTGAGAGCAAGGTTATCGACATGGTCGTCGAAGGCATCAGAAGCTACAAAACCGCCTTTATCGTCACGGAGAACATAGATGAAGTTCGTAACTTCATCATCAAGGATTTGGACCGAAGCGGGACATGTTTCTCTGGACAAGGATTGTATCAGGGTACGGAACGCAAGATGATCTATGTCACCTTGAACCGCGCAGACTTGGTGAAACTTAAGGCCAACCTTCGCTTGCTCGATCCTGATGCTTTCGTGAATGTAGTCGAGAGCAGCGAAATCATGGGCAATGGCTTCAAGGCCTTGCCGACTGACTGATAATGCTTTTGGCCTTAGTGAAGGAATTATTGCTCCTTGAGCACTTTCTCGATGATAACAGGGAAATATTGCTGTTCCAGCACGTGAATCTTGGCTGCTAAGGTGTCTGGAGTTTCGTCTTTGTCCAAGGCGATCTGAGCTTGGAAGATGATTTCGCCACTATCGTACTTTTCATTCACATAATGGATGGTGATGCCTGAAAACGGCTCTCCAGCTGTCACAACGGCTTCGTGGACGTGGCTGCCATAGAACCCTTTACCGCCGTATTTTGGCAATAGAGCCGGATGGATGTTGACGATTTTATTTGGGAAGGCTTGTATCAGACTATCGGGCAGATGCCACAGAAAACCTGCGAGGACGATGAGGTCGGGCTGAAGGTCGAGCATCTCTTGGGTGAATGCCGGACTTTTGAACTCGTCTTTTGTGATCAAACGCACGGGGATGCCAAAGTTCTTCGCCCTTTCGATGGCGTAGGCTTTCGGATTATTGCACACCACGTTGCAGATGGCAATGTCTTCGTTGTCTTCGAAATATTCGGCAATGCGCTGAAGGTTGGTGCCGTTGCCCGACACAAATACGGATATGTATTTCATTATCTGAGTTCTATGATTGTTTTTTCATTTCTGTCCATGTTGAACCAAATCATGTAGTTGAATTTTGATTCCTTGAGGCTCTGTGGCTTGTTGATGGGATGAATGGGCCTGTTGCTTATCAGCGTGAGGCCTTTTATGGCGGCGCCGTGGTTGATGAGTTCAACGTGCGTGCTGTCGATGATGACGTATTCCACTTGCTGGAGCGCTTCGCAATACTGAAGATAGTCGCGCACCGTCATGGGCAGCATCTTCCTGTTGTCGCGGAGGTTGGCGATTTCTTGCAGCGCGAAGTCGAATCCTGGCATGGCCACGGCGACGCTGTCGTCGTCATATTCCCAGAACGCTCTGTCGGGATTGGTCCAGGCCGGATAGATGTGCGTGATGTGGACGTCGTGGTTGTCCACAAGGCGTTGCAGGCGTTCAGGTGCGTAGAAATAATGCCATTCGTCGTTGTTGAGAACTTCGAGCGTGGATGGCGTCGACCAGAGGACGAAGTCGTTGCGGTCGGGGAGCGTGGTGATTTGTCTGTTCGGCAAGGCGTCGCCGTATCCGCCGTAAGGCTGCATCATGTTGCCATCGAAAAGCCATTGCGGCATGCGGTTCTCTTCGTAGTAGGCATTCCATAGGTACTTGATGCCGTTTTTCTTCCAGAGTTTCACAGCATATTGCGGCGATTCAGGTCGGAGACCGTCGCAGACGAGATCTTCGCGGTTGTGCTGGCTTCCGTTGTTGTATCCGTGGTCAATCCAAGTCGGGGAGTTGAAATGGCGTTTCATGTAAGATAAGGCTTTGGCCATGTTGTCGTGCGTCGTGGAATATTGTTCGGGCGTGTGAAGGCAAATCTCAAATCCAAGGCCGTCTATTTCCTTGAGCAGGCTGTAAAACGCTTCATCGGTGCAGACTGTGGCATGAGGTCCTTTGAAGAGCCCGCGACTTGCTTTATAGTTCGTCACGTGGTCGGGATTGTTGTAGAAGACGCTTTTGGTGATGGGAATCCTGAAATGGACGAATCCGCCGACCGCATCCTTGGCTGCGGTGATGTTTTCCGAACCGAACATGATGGCTCTCTGAGTGCGGATGTCCGTCCAGTCGGCATGTTCGGTGAAGACGATGCCTGATTCGAAACCGTCGCGTATCGGCATGATCTGGGGCAAATAGCGAACGTCAACACCAATGCTGAGTGCAAAGGATGACCTGATGGTTTCCCCGTTTTTCACTGATCTTGCCGAGAGGTCAATGAAGTAGTCTGATGTGTCGGTGTCGAGCGGATAATGAATCAGCGGATGGTCACGCCAATAGTCGGTGTTGAAGTGTACCGCGTGGTGTGTTGCGTCAAGTTGAATTGATGAGATTCCGGTTTGGTGATAGGTTGCGACGCATCGCTCTCCATTGCCAATGACAAAACCTTCACGGTCAAGATAATAGGCATTTTGAAAATTGGTTGTGTCAACGTGGCGGTTTCTTCGATAGACAGTCAACGTACTGTCAATGAACGGGATGACTACGGCCTGACGGAGTAGCCTTACATCTTGCTTGAAAGTGCTTCGGATGTCAAAACTAATCTGATTACGGCTTTCGTCAAAGACCATCTTTGTGGAATAGTATTCGTCGCTTGCGGTGAAGTTGTCGCCTCTGTTCCTTGTCCATTTGTTGGTGAAGGTAGTCATCGTGTCACCATTCAGAATAAATTCGTTTTCTAAATAAATAGGATAGGTGAGTGATTTTGCGTTTTTGTCTGTCAACACAATCGATTGATTATCATTAAAATATGAATAATGACCGATTTTACTACGTGGCTTTATTGCTTTACCATAGGTTGAGAAATGCTGATGTTCAGGAAGATAGGTTTGCATTTCTTCCGCAGAGATTACCATCTCGGCATTGTCGATGATGATGCTGTTGTGTTTCTGATTCCAGAGATACACTTTCAAGGTGCCGTCTTTCAGATAGTCGGCAGGCAGGTTGAGATCAATATTCACGATAAACTGTTGTGAGGAATCCTTGGCATAGTCGTAGAAAGGATAGCTTTTCCATAACTTATTGACAATTACAACGATATATCCGTTTATGGTGTCGGATGGAAATTGACAATGGAAGCCGTATTTCAAATGGATGTTTTTGTTGGCAAGGTTTCCCGTAACAGGCATTTCGAAACCTAGCCCGTACTCGGAATCTTTTGAGCAATGGCAAACGTGGTTGCCGAGACTGTCCGTTTCGACGTTGACGTTGTACCATGGCAGAGCGTTCTGACCTTCGAAGTCGTTGACGTAAGTTTGCGCTGCCACGAAGAGTGGTAATAGAAGCAGAAAGGGAACGAGCAATGTCCTTCTCATTGGGTTGTCCATTTTTTTTGGGGTTGTATTGACAATGCAAAGTAAATGAAAAAACACATTCGGTCGGGTCGCTTGTCCCACTTGTTTTGAGGTGGCCTTGGAGCCTGAAATTAACAAGATGATTTATTTTTGGTATTTTTGCGATTCGAAACTTTGCGAATCATGACACGTTTTCAACTGATAGGTTGCGTTATTCTTTTTCTGGGATGTGCGCTGTCATCCTGCGATTCGCCTGCACAGAAGCCTTCTTCTGCCGCCGACGTCGGAGTTGCTGATAGTCTGAATCTCAACACGGCTGCACTTTCGGTCTTGCCTGATACCATGTTCGAATCTGCCAAGAAATTGCATTTTGTCATCGACACTTTCGACCGTAAGACTCCGGGCTTTCTCAAGAATCTCTCCGACAAATATGCCGATGCGCCGGGCATCTTCACTTTCCGCGGCTCGCCTTCGCGCAATCCGTCTTTTATAGGTCATGTTGCCGGCCGGCCATCCAAAGTGTCTGTCGACTGGGCGTTTTCTACCAAGGTTGACACGACCCATACGGAATATGGGGTTTGGGGCGGCGGTACGGGGTGGACCGGACAGCCTTTGTTTGTCGATTGGCCTGACAGTTTGGTTCAGCGTCTTCGTGGCAACGCAATGCTCTCTGACAACGCTTTCTCCGGCAAGGAAATCATGGTTGCTTCCCTTTGCGGGATGGAATATTTCATCGATTTCGAAACGGGACGGCCTTCGCGAAATCCTATAGACTTGGGCAACGTGATAAAAGGCACGCCGTCCATTGATCCGTCTTTGAATGGCTTGCTTTTCGTCGGACAAGGCGTTCCGCGTCAGGAACCGTTTGGCGCCTTGATGATAGATCTTTACACCGGCAATCGTGTCGATTTCTTTCCTGAGGACAAAAAAGCATGGCGCGGATGGGGCGCCTACGACTCTTCTCCCGTCGTGGTCGATGATTTCATGTTCCGGCCAGGTGAAAACGGCACGGTTTATAAATATGTGTTCAAGGACAAACGCTATGTGCTGCACTCCACCTTGCGCTATTCCGCAACGGGCAGAGCGAAAAGCCCGGGCATAGAGTCGTCGATGGCGGTGTACCACAACTATGGCTATTTCGGCGACAACAGCGGCGGAATACTTTGCATCAATCTGAACACGCTGAAGCCAGTCTGGTTCTATGACGACAAGGATGACACCGATGCTTCGGTCGTCGTCGTCGAGGAAAACGGGCATCCTTATGCCTATACGGGCACCGAGGTTGACAAACTGGCTGCTGCCATGCAATCGCGTTTCGTCAAACTGGATGCGTTGACGGGCGAACTTGTCTGGGAACAGACGGTTTCATGCAAGCAAATGTTTGAAGACGAGAAGCATTTCGATGGCGGTCTGTATGGCACTCCGTTGATAGGCATCGCCGATTGCGACAGCCTGATTTTCGGCAATTTCTGCATCAACGATTCCGGAGGTTCCGGTGACTTCATCGCTTTCAGCCGCGCCACTGGCAACATCGTCTATCGCACGCACCTGAAACATTACGCATGGTCTTCGCCTGTCGCTTTTACCAATGACGGTGGCGAGATGTTCGTCTTCACTGGCGACACCAATGGTAACGTTTATCTGATTCAAGGCAAGACGGGCGAGATTCTGTTTTGCGAACATATCGGAGGTAATTTCGAATCATCGCCGATTGTGATCGGCAATAAGGTGGTTCTTGGTTCAAGAGGTAATAAAATCTACAAAATGACAGTTGAATGAAAAAACTATTGATAATCCTGCTGTGCTTGTTGCCATTTCTGAGTTCCGCTCAGATGATAGCATGCCGCGACTCAATCAAAAATGGTTATAATTTCTGGGTTTATCTGCCTGAGCACTATGCAGATGATACGGTTGAACTTCCTGTTATTCTCTTTCTTCATGGCAAGAGTTTGAGCGGACACAATCTCTCCAATGTCCGTCGTTACGGGTGCCTTGATGCGATTAAAAAAGGAATGTCGATCAACGCGATTGTTCTGGCGCCGCAGACTCCCAACAGATGGGAGCCGCGCAAGGTGCTGGATGTCTATGAATGGGCGCAAAAACATTATCGTGTCGATGCGAACCGTCTTTACGTCATCGGCATGAGTCTGGGCGGGTATGGCACGTTGGATTTCGTCGGCACTTATCCCGAAAAGGTGGCTGCCGCCATCGCCATGTGTGGCGGAAGCACGTTGCCGTCGGTCTGCGGCTTGAACGACGTGCCGCTTTGGATCCTCCATGGGACTGCCGACAGGGCTGTTCCGGTATCGGCATCCCAGAAAGTAGTTGACAACATGGCCGCATGCGGCGACACCTCGTTGCTGCGATTCGATAAGATGCCGGGCATGAACCATTCCGACCTCGCCCGCGTGTTTTATCTTGAACAGACCTATAATTGGCTGTTCTCGCATTCGCTTGCCGATTCAGTCCGTATGGTTGACAGGAAGTGCAACATCACATCCCAGTCCCTTCGCAATGCATATAAGAACCTTAGCGGAAACGTGGCGGTCAGTGTGGTCGATGCGAAACCCGATGCTGTCGCGCCACGAAGCAGCGATGCGAAGTATTATAAAGTGAAACCAGGGAATACGCTGAGTGGCATCGCCAAGCAGCATCACACCACGGTGACGCAACTTTGCAAACTCAATCACTTGAGCCGGACGAGCGTCCTGCAAATAGGACAGAAAATCAGAGTGAGATAAAAAGAAACGCCTCGGAAACCGAGGCGTTTCTCTTCTTGAAATAGTCACAGAAAACGGATCATGCTCCCAGCAGTTGTCTCACCATCTGGGATATCTTGCCGTTGTCGGCTTTTCCTGCAATCTGTTTCGTGGCGATGCCCATGATTTTGCCCATGTCCTTCATCGACGTTGCGCCGTTTTGCGCGATGATTTCCTTGATGACTTCCTTTAGTTCGTCATCGCTGAGCGGCTTGGGCAGATAGTTCTCGATGACAGCGGCTTGGAACAGTTCCTCGTCGGCCAATTCCTGCCGTCCGTTTTGCGTGTATATCTCCGCCGATTCCTTGCGTTGCTTCACGAGTTTCTGCAGTAACGACATCTCCGTTGCTTCGTCAATGCTGCCCGATGCGTCTTTCGTCTTCTCAAGCAGTATCTGGGCTTTCACGGCTCTGAGCGCTTCGAGTTTCTTCTGGTCTCTCGCCAGCATTGCGGCCTTGATGTCGGCCATGATCTGAGTTTCTAATGCCATAGTTCGTTTGTTTTAATGCTTGCCTTTAGCGATGATGCTGTTTTGCAAGCGTTTATGTTCAGTCCACGTTGTCGTGAAGGAAAGGGTTTTCGGAACTGATGCCTTTTTTCGATGAAGAATAATGCGACAGGTCATCCTGATCTTTCTCCTCGATATCGACATCCCTTCTGAGATAAGCAGGCTGATTTTCAAGTTCTTCGATGCCTTTCTGAGTTCTGAAGTTAAGGCTTAATGCTCTGAGTCTCTGTTTCTTCAACTCTTCCTTAGGGTCGGTTTCGTTCTTGGGCTTTTCGACAGTGATGACCTCGGTCTCACGGCTGGTTTTTGTCTCAGCCCTGAAGTTGCCATTATGCTTTGACGAGATCTCGAAACTCTCGTCGTCATCGTCCTGTCTGAAAGGGTTGTCGAACTTCTTGAGTCCTTGATCCGGATTCTCTTCGTTCGTTGATGAAGGCGAAGTCGTCTTGATATTCTGTTCCGGTTTAGGCGTTTCGTTCTCAACGGTGAAGAAACTGTTCTCTTCCTGCTCGTCGAGGCTGTGGATAATATGGGTTGGTTCCTCCGTGTTATCCTGTTTCGTTTCACCTTGGATCGGTTCGGGTTCAGGTTCTATCGTGGTCTCGACTATTAGTTCAACGGCGATGTCAGTCTCTTCAACGACGGGTTCCACACATGGAGTAGGGATTTCAGGCTTCGTTTCTGGCGTTTCTGCCGTTTCGTCAAGGCTATGGACTATCTTGGTGCCGTTGCCACGTTCAAGTTCTGTTGCAGGCTTCTCGACGCCGCCATTCCTGCATGCTGTCTCGTTGTTTACAATGGCTCTTGGGGTTCTGTTCCAAATGGTTGAACCTTCGCCTTCAAAGCCTGTGGCAATCAGCGTCACGCTGATGGCATCGCCGAGGCTTTCGTCGACTCCGTTGCCCCAAATGACATCGGACATGTTGCCGCAGATTTCCTGCGTGTATTCTGTCATCTCCACGACTTCGTCGAGGGAGACTTCATCCGTGCCTGATGTGATGTAAAGCAGTACGTTTTTCGCGCCTTTGATGTCCGAGTCGTTCAGCAGAGGGGAGATGATGGCGCTTTCGATGGCCTTCCTTGCTCTGCCTTCGCCTGAGGCATGTCCCGTGCCCATGATGGCCTTGCCGCTGTTTTGCATGACGGTCTTCACGTCCTCGAAGTCAACATTGACATATCCCGTCACGGTGATGATTTCGGCTATGCCTTTGGCGGCTGTTGTCAGGACGTCGTCGGCTTTCTTGAAGGCTTCGGTGAGTTTCATGTTGCCGTATTCGTCCCTGAGTTTGTCGCTGCTGATGACGATGAGCGTGTCAACATTCTTTTTGAGTTCTTCGATGCCTGCCAGAGCCTGTTGCTTGCGGCGGCGGCCTTCGCATTCAAATGGAATGGTGACGATGCCGACGGTCAGGATTCCTTTTTCACGCGCTATCTGTGCCACGACAGGAGCAGCGCCCGTTCCGGTGCCGCCTCCCATGCCTGCGGTGACGAAAAGCATCTTGGTCTTTTCATCGAACAGGTTGCTGATGTCGTCTCGGCTCTCTTCGGCAGCCTGACGGCCTACAGCGGGGTCGTTGCCGGCTCCCAACTCGCGTTTGCCAAGATGTATCTTAATCGGCACAGCACTTTTCACCAAGGCTTGGTAATCGGTGTTGCATAGCACGAAATCGACGCCTTGGATGCCTTCTTCCATCATGTGGTTGACGGCATTGCCACCGCCACCGCCCACACCCACGACTTTGATGTAGTTCAGTTTGTCGAGGCCGACAGGGGTGAACATATCGTCGTTTCTGGAAGTTGATGACATACTGTTCCGGTTAAGATTATCATTTGTATTGAGTTGTTCCATTTTTACTTCTCCTTTTAGTTGATGTCATCAGACTTGAAAAAGTCAGACAAAGATGATATAATTTTTGTTATGTCGAAAGGTTTTTTCTGTGTTTTTTTCTCCTTTTCGACTTGTTCTGTCGACTCTTCTTCAACAGCCTGTTCCTGAGCAGGTTTCGCCACGGTATTCTGGCCTTTGCTCTGTTCGATTCTTTCCAGGTGTTCCTGCCGCATGATGCCTTCTATCACCAATCCGATGCCGGTGGCGTACATGGGACTTGCCATTTCTTTCGCGGTGTCTGCCGAGAGGTGCTCGTTGGGATAGCCAATCCTGACGTCTAAGCCGGTTCTGAATTCAGCAAGTTGCTGTATGTGCTTGATGAGGGCGCCACCGCCGGTGATTACGATGCCTGCGATGAGTTTGTGCTCTGCGTTGACTTTCTGTATCTCATAGTTGACAAGGTCGAAAATCTCGTCTAAACGCGCCTGGATGATGCTTGCGAGGTTTCGGAATGAGATTTCTCTCGCAGGTCTTCCCTTGATGCCAGGAATGGAGACGTACTCTTCCTGACGGTTTTCGCTGGCCAGGGCAGAGCCGAATTTGACTTTCACTTCCTCGGCATAATGGCTGATGATGGAGCATCCTTGCTTGATGTCTTCAGTGATGACGTTGCCTGCAAAAGGAATGACGGCTGAATGGTAAATCTTCTTTTCGTGGAAGATGGCGATGTCGGTGGTGCCGCCGCCGATGTCAACAAGAGCGACGCCTGCTTCCTTTTCCTCCTCGTCGAGCACGGCGTCTGCCGAAGCGATAGGCTCCAGAATCATGTAGTCCATCTGCAGTCCGGCGCGGTCGATACACTTCGCGATGTTCATGGCCGCACTTTCCTGGCAGATGACGACATGGAAGTTCGCCTCGAGTTTGCTGCCCAGCATGCCTTTCGGGTTGTTTCCGAATTCTCCGTCCACGAAGTATTCTTGCGGGATGACGTCGATAATCTTCTCGCCAGGGATCATGTTGATTTTCAAGGTGTCCAGCCTGAGACGCTCCAACTCTTCCTCGGTGATTTCCTTGTTGCGGTTCTCACGCATCATCACGCCACGATGCTGGATGCTTTTGATGTGCTGTCCGGCGATGCCGACATTCACGCAACTGATTTCAACGTTGGAGTTTTCCGATGCTTCGCTGACTGCGGTCTTTATGGCGGTCACGGTGTCATCTATGTTGGTCACGACGCCGCGTTTGACGCCGGTCGAGACGGTCTTTCCGTAACCCAAGATCTCGATTTTGCCATTACTCGCCTTCCTGCCTACGATACAGGCGACTTTCGTGGTGCCAATGTCAAGACCTACGATGATCTTCTCATCATTGATGTTTTTGTCTTCACTCATTGCTGTTTATTTTTTGTACACACTAACTGATTTTTAAATTGCAAATCCATTTTCCTAATTTCGGTCAACTCTTTTGAACCGCTTTTCTGTTTCAGGAACAGTTTCAGCCTCAATAACTTGTCGGCCGTATCGCTGTCGTCACCCAATATCACCCTCGATTCGATTCCGTTCACGCTGAGTTCGAAGATGCCTTTCGGATTGCGATAGATTTGGCCTATGACGGCTGTCAGGAACTTATCTTTTTTTATCTCTTTGTTGATTTTCAACACTTTGTCTATGCCGCTCTGGGCGTAAATGCTGTCGCTGACACGGAAATGCCTTGCGGTCACGGGGAAGTCGAAGTTCCCGCTTGCGACGAGCACCCTGGGCGTGTATTCAAGGCTTGTCGGGATGATATCACCGTCTTCGGTGACATACACCGAACTTCCGCTTTCGTTGAATACCCTTGTCGCCGCCTCATATTCCTTGACTTTGACAACGAGCCTTCCGTCAAGGTCGATGAACGATGTGGCGCTCTTTGTCCACGGACTGCTTTTCAGCATGTATTCTAATCTGACCATATCAACGGAATTGACGGTGCTTCTACCTGTGGTGTCGCAGATTCCGGCGATGTCGGCAATCACCTTTTTTCTGGTGAGAAATCCTTCGTCCTTGCTTCTTTCAATGGACAGCGAGATGGATTTCAGCGGCGTTTCGAGATAACTGTTGCGGCTGAAGACGAACAACACAATGATGCCGGCTGCCGTCACGACCCATGTCAATATGCTCAAGATCTTCTTCACCATGCCGTTATCATTTTTTCTATTGGTTCAACGAATCTGTCTATGTCGCCGGCTCCCATCGTCACCAGCATTTCTGGCTTCAAGGCGCCGATAAGGTTCATGAGATTGTCTTTGCTGCAAACCTGTTTGTTCTGCAATGCCACTTTCTGCAGCAGGGCGTTCGAGGTGATCCCTTCAATGGGTTTCTCTCTTGCGGGGTAGATGTCGAGTAAAATCAGTCTGTCGGCCATGGCCAGACTTGTGGCGAATTCTTCCATCAGATCGCGTGTACGGGTGAAGAGATGGGGTTGGAAGACCAGAGTAATTTCTTTCGTAGGGAATGATTCTCTGATGGCCGACAAACACGATTTTATTTCTTCGGGATGATGTGCGTAATCATCTATGTAACAATATCTTTTGTTGTTTACTCTGATATCGAAGCGACGGCTGACACCGCTGAAAGTTGAAATCGCTTTGGCGATGTCACTGGGTTCGAGCCCTAATTCCAGCGTTGCTGCGAAGGCGGCGGTGGCGTTCATCACGTTGTGGATTCCTGCCATTGGCAGCGTGATGTGTGTGCTGTTGCCCGCTGCGACGATGTCGAATGTCGTCGTCCCGTTTGACGAGACGATATCGGTGGCTCGGAATGCGCATCCGTCACTGGTGCCGAACACGATGCTTCTAGCATCTTTGTGCAGAGGCAGTCCTTCTCTGAAAATCACTTTCTTCTCGGTGAGACGGGCGAAATCCTCGAATCCCGCAATCAGATGCTGCTCGTCGCCGTAAATGTCCAGATGGTCGGCATCGATGGCGTTGATGATGCTGATGTCGGGATGCAACTTGAGGAATGAACGGTCGAACTCGTCGGCTTCGGCCACCAGTATGCCTTTGTCGCTGCCGATGTGGATGTTGCTGTTGAAGTTCTTCGCGATGCCGCCGATGAATGCCGTCATGTCGATGCCGTTTTCGCACAGAATGTGGGCTACCATGGCGGTTGTCGTTGTCTTGCCATGTGTCCCCGCCACTGCGATGGTGAACATGTCTTTCGAGATTTCACCCAAGGCCTCGGCGCGTTTCAACATGGGGATGCCTCTTTCCTGAAGCGCCTTGAATTCCTTCAGGTCTTTGGGCACGGCAGGGGTGTATATCACAGTGTCAATGAGGGCTGGCAAATTATTTGGCTTATCTTCATAATGGATTGCCATGCCCTCATTTTCCATCTGTTGGGTCAATGCGGATGGGGTGCGGTCATAACCGTACACTGTGGCGCCGCGACTGTGGTAATAACGCGCCAGAGCGCTCATTCCGATGCCGCCTATGCCTAAGAAGTATATGTTATGTCTTGTCCCCATTGCCTTATTATTTCAATACTTGCACTATTTTGTCTACAATATCGTCGGCAGCATTCGGTCGTGCGAAAGTGCCGATGTTTTCTTTCATTCTTTCCTGTTTTTCCTTGTCGCGCAGCAATTCCTGCAGTTTCGGAATGAGAAGCAGTTCGGTCTCGTCGTTCTTCACCATTAATGCGGCGCCAGCATCAACGAGGCGTTGCGCGTTCTTGGTCTGATGGTCTTCTGCCGCTGTCGGCAGCGGGACGAAGATGACGGGCTTACGCACCATGGCGAGTTCGGAGATTGACATGGCTCCCGACCTTGAGATGACCACATCTGCTATGGCGTATGCAAGGTCCATACGGTCGATGAATATGGTCGGTTTGACCTTGTCTTCAAGTTTCAGGTTCTTCACCTCTTGTTTGGCTTGCTCGTAATAGTGTTTTCCGGTCTGCCAGATGAGTTGCATGTTGCTGCTTCTGAAAGCGTCAAGTTGTGCAGAGATGCCTTTGTTGATGCCCAAAGCACCTTGGCTTCCGCCGACGAGAAGCACAACGGGTGCATTCTGGTCGACATTGAAGAATGTGGCTGCCTCGTCACGTTTTCCTTCAGTCTTTATGTTGCCGCGTAACGGATTGCCTGTGAGATAGATTCTGTCGCTTGGAAACCACTGGTCCATTTTTTCGTAGGCGACGCAGATGGCTTTGGCTTTCTTGCCTACCAACTTGTTTGTGATGCCGGGATAGGAATTCTGTTCCTGAATGACAGTGGGAATGTGAAGCCGGTTTGCTGCTCTTAATGTCGGGCCGCTGGCATATCCGCCTACACCGATCACGATGTCCGGATTAAACTCTTTGAGTATGGCTCTGGCTTTTTTCAAACTCTTGATAAGTTTGAAAGGGAAACTGAGGTTGCTCAGTGACAGGCTCCTTTGGAAACCACAGATCTGCAGTCCTTTGATGGGATAACCTGCTTGTGGCACGCGTTCCATCTCCATCCTGCCTTCAGCGCCGATGAACATGATGTCGGCTGAAGGAAATCTCCTTTTCAGCGCATCGGCGATGGCTATCGCCGGAAAGATGTGGCCTCCGGTGCCTCCGCCACTAATGATAACTTTCAGTGTGTCATTCATTTGTGTTCTGTTTATCTTGTTCCAATTCCTCATCCGTCTTGATGTCACGTTCCCCTTCGTATGGTTCCGTTTCTTCATCTATGCTTTTGGTCACGCTCAGTATCATTCCGATCGCGACGCCAGTCGCCATGATGGAGGATCCGCCCATGCTGATGAAAGGCAACGGCTGTCCCGTCACAGGAAGCAGTCCAACCGACACGCCCATGTTGATCATGGCTTGCATGACCATTAGGAATGCCAGACCGAAAGCCATGTAGGCTCTGAAACTCATTGGCCTTTTGTTCACGATTTTCAGCGCTCTCGTCAGCAAGATGATGTATAGAAGCATCACCAGCAGAGCGCCAGCCAAGCCATATTCCTCGATGATGATGGCGAAGATGAAGTCGGAGTAGGGGTGTGGAAGGAAGTTGCGCTGTTCGCTCTTCCCGGGCCCTTTCCCGATTACTCCGCTCGACGCTACGGCGATTTTGGCATAAGTCTGCTGATAATGATGTCCGTCGAAGGGGTCGAAAGTCCCGTTCTCTTTCATCTTTTTCTCTTCCGACATGGCCTTGATACGGTTTATCCATGTCTCTATTCGGCTGATCTTATGGTATGACGCGACTTGTTTCTGTCCATCTTCGGACTGTTGCGTTGCCGCGACTTCGATGTTTTCCGCTTTCTTATCCGCCCTATGGTTCGTAATGCCTGTCACGGTCATGTCGCCTAAAACATAGAATGAAACAAGCGCCAAACCGATTCCGGCCAGTGCCAGCAAGTACTTGAACTTCACTCTGCCCATGAATAGCAGGACGATGCAGGCCACCATCAGCATCGCTGCGGTGGAAAGGTTCTCGGTGAATATCAGTCCTACGGTCACGAGAATCGGCAGTATCATTTTGATGAAGACTTGCTTGAAGTCGTTCATGTTGTCTCTCATGAGCACCAATTCCCTTGAAAGGTAGGTGATGAGGGCTATTTTTGCCACCTCGCTGGGTTGGAAAGACATTCCGAGGAGGTTGATGGTGCGGGATGCGTTGTTTAGGTTCTTTCCGAAGAACAAAGTGTAGATCAGTAGCGGGATGCAGCCATAGAGGATGATTTCAAATGCTTTTGAGAATTTCTTGTAGTCGCATCTGTATGCCGCAAACATCATGGCATAGCCAATGAGCAAGGTGCCGGCATGCTTGATAAGCAGCCTTCCCGTCGATCCGCCGTACTTGCTCTCCACAAGTGCGCTCGTCGCGCTGTAAACGACCACCAGTGAGATGATCCCCAACAGCATCGCGACGATCCAGATGACCTTGTCGCCTTTTAATGTCTTATTCACTTCGCCCATTTTCCAGTTTCTTCACATTTGCTTTGAATTGGTTTCCTCTGTCGGCTGAATCGTTGAAATGTCCGTCGGGACGGCAGGCTGGCGAAAGCAACACGATGCTGCCTTCTTCGGCCATGACCGAAGCGAAGTTCACCGCCTCTTTCATGTCTTTGGCTTCCACTAATTCCGCGACAGCGCCCTTGAAGGCCTTTGATAAATTCTTGCTGTTCCCGATGCAGATTACCGCCTTGACCTTGTTTTTGACCAGCGTGACAAGTTCCGAGTAGTCGGTTCCCTTGTCGTCTCCGCCGGCAATCCAGATTACGGGATCTATGATGCTCTCCAAAGTGAACCAGGTGCTGTTGACGTTTTCCGAGTTCGAATCGTCATAGTACATCACCTTGTCCACAGTCGCCACATACTCCTGACGATGGCCGATGGCGCAGAAGTCGCAAAGGCTCTGCTTGATGCGTTCCTTCCTTATCTGCAGTACCTGTGAACCGATGCCTGCAGCCATGTTCCCTGGCCGTCTTTGTGATGCGTTTGCTATTTCTTCTACGAATGACATGATATTTGTTGTTCTTGTTATCTGATTTTTAATGTGAGTATGGTGAATGCCGCAAGCAGTATGGTGGCGATCCAGAAACGGATGGTGATCTTCACCTCATGATGCATGAATCCGTTCCCTTTGAAAACCACTTTGCAATTGGGATAGTTTCTGTTGACATCTTCCATGCTTGTGCGGAAGTGGTCGTGCAGAGGCGCGCGTTTCCATATCCTGAATTTTTTTCCTCTTTTGACGAAAATCTTGGTGTCGATGTCCGACAGGATTTCGAAGAGCCAAACGCCGCACAGCAGTGGGAGCAAAAGTTCTTTGTGTATGATGATGGCGGTCACTGCGATGATGCCGCCGATGGCCAGACTTCCCGTGTCGCCCATGAAAATCTGGGCAGGATAGGAGTTGTACCATAGATAGCCTATCAAGGCGCCGACGAAAGCGCCGAGAAACACCACGACTTCCTCGCTTCCTGGGATGAACATCACGTCGAAATGACTTGCCAAGACAGCGTTGCTCGACACGTAGGCCAGAACCAGCAAGGCAATGCCGATTATGGCGGAGTTGCCTGATGCCATGCCGTCCATGCCATCGTTGAGGTTGGAACCGTTCGACACTGCAGCAACGACGAACACGGTGAGCATGACGAAGAATATCCATCCTGCAATGTATTTTCCGTGAGGTCCGAGGAATTTGAACAGGTTGGCGTAGTTCAGGTTGTGATCCTTCACAAAAGGAATAGTGGTGCGTGTCGATTTCACGTCAGGAGTCTTCTCAATGACTTCTGTGTTGTTCTCGATCTTGACGTTCACTTTCTCGTTGATGACTACGGATGGCGAAAACCGCAATGTGAGTCCCACGATGAGTCCTAAAATGATCTGGCTTGCAATCTTGTACCAGCCGTTAAGTCCGTTTTTCTTTCCCTTGAAGGTCTTGATGTAATCGTCAGCAAATCCGGTGATGCCCAGTATCAGGGTGGTGATGATCATCAGAATCATGTAGACGTTGTGCAACTTGCCCATCAGCAGGCAAGGGATGAGGATTGCTGCGATGATGATGACGCCGCCCATGGTGGGCACACCTGACTTCTTTGTGTTGAACGGATCTGTCTTCTCGTCGCGTTGCGTCTCCACGATTTTCTTTCGCTTCAGGAAATGAATGAAGTAGTTTCCGAACCAGATGGAAACAATCAGCGCAAGGATGCCTGCCGTGACACTTCTGAAAGTGATGAAGGTGAACATCCCGGCACCCGGTACGTTATGACTTTGCAGATATTGAAACAGATAGTACAACATTAGCGTTTTTCCTCCATTGCTTTTGTCAGTTCTTCCTTGTCATCGAAATGATGCTTTGTGCCTTTCATTTCCTGATAGGTTTCGTGTCCTTTTCCCGCCAGCAGGATGATGTCGCCTTTGGCCGCCAGTGCTACGGCAGTGCGTATGGCTTCATGTCTGTCGGTAATGGTGAGCACCTTTTTCATGTCGTCTTCCGAAAGGCTTGCTTTCATCTGACGTATGATTTCGTCGGGTTCTTCGTCACGGGGATTGTCGCTGGTGAGTATGAGTCTGTCACTCATCTCCGCCGCTACAGCCGCCATTTCGGGACGTTTCGTGGTGTCGCGGTTGCCGCCGCAGCCGACCACGGTGATGAGCGTTTCCTTATGCTTGCGCACCTCGTTGATTGTGGAAAGCACATTCTGGAGTGCGTCGGGTGTGTGGGCGTAATCGACAATGCCGATGATGCCGCATTGTGAATGCACCAATTCGAAGCGCCCTCTGGCACCCGTAAGACGGCTGATTTCCACGAGCAGTTCGTTTCTTTCGAATCCGAGACTTAATGCGGTTCCGTATATGGCCAACAGGTTGCTGGCGTTGAAGTTCCCGACAAGTCTTGTGTTCATTTCTATGTTGTTCACCTTAATCGTCATGCCGTCGAAATGGCTTTCCATGATGCTTCCTTTGAAATCCGCATCGTGCTTCAGTGCGTAGGTCAGTTTCCGCGCTTTTGTGTTCTGAAGCATGTAGGTGCCGTTCTTGTCGTCCAGATTGGTGATTGCGAATGCGGTGAAAGGCAGACTGTCGAAGAATTTCTTCTTGGCGTTGCGATAGTTCGCCATAGTTTTGTGGTAGTCAAGATGGTCGTGGGTGAGGTTGGTGAAGATGCCGCCTGCAAAGGTCAGACCGGCGATGCGGTCTTGGGCGATGGAGTGCGAACTGACTTCCATAAAGGCGAACTCGCTCTTCTTTTCCACCATCTTCTGCAGCAGCATATTGAGTTCGATGGGATCGGGAGTGGTGTGCGTGGAAGGAATAATTGTGCGATCCACGATGTTTTCTATTGTCGAGCACAAGCCGCAGACGTAGCCTGCATCGGTGAACAGTCTGTAAAGCAATGTGGCGATAGTGGTCTTCCCGTTGGTGCCTGTGACGCCGACAAGTTTCAGTTTCTTTGAAGGGTTGCCGAAAAAGTTTGATGCCGCAACGCCCAGCACGTAAGCCGGGTTCTCCACCTTGATGTAGGTCGTGCCTTCGTGAAGATCCTGTTTTTTCGGCATCTTTTCGCAGATGATGGATGTGGCACCTTGTTCAATGGCTTTGTCGATATACTCATGGCCGTCGTGCTGTGTGCCTTTAATCGCAAAGAACATTGTCCCTTGTTCCACCTTTCTTGAATCAAAGGCAATGCTGACGATGTCCTTGTCGAGGTCGCCGATGACTTTCAACAGGTTGCAGTTTGCTATTATTTCGTTGACTTTCATTGCTTTTCCATTGTTAAATCGATGACTTCCCCTTGTAACAGCGGGCTTCCTGCTGCCGGCAACTGTGCGCTTACGACGCCTTGACCTTTGAAACGCGGCTTCATTCCCATGCTTTCCAGAAGATACACGGCATCGGTGATGTTCATTCCGACAACCTCAGGAACCTGTTGTTCGCCGAATCTCACTTTCTCCAGTATGATGGCGTTGGCTTTATCGTTTTTGTCTGCCTTAACCCATTCTGCTCCAGCCGAGTAATCCTTGTATGGCATTTTCACTCCGTTGAAATAGCCCGTCAATTCGCCACGATAGGTCACGCCGTTGAAGCAAAGGCTGTCCATGTTGACTATCGCCGTGCTGTCTTCTTCTTTTATTCCCAACCTTGTGGCATAGACTTTTTCGGCTATTTCCTTGAATACCGGTGCCGCCACGCGTGCGCCCGACCATCCGTTGGCTTTAGGCTTGCTGATGACCACGATGCAGGAATATTTCGGGTTGTTTGCCGGGAAGTAGCCTGCGAATGTCGTGTTGTAATCGCGTTCCAACACGCCCTGCGCGTTGACCCACTTGTAAGCATGGTGTTCCACGTTGTATAGTTGCGCCGTTCCCGTCTTTCCTGCTATGGGGAAGAGTTTGTCCTTGATGCTCCTTCCGGTGCCTCTCAAGACCACGCCTTCCATCATGCTTTGGATGGTGTCGATGGTTTTCTGTGAGGCGATTTTCTTTTTCAGCACGATAGGGTCGAAGCGCTTGATAACCTGGTCGCCTCTCCGTATCTCTCTGACAAACTGTGGTTTCATCATCTTGCCTTCATTGGCCATCGCATTGTAAAGCGTGAGGATTTGCAGTGGCGAGATGTTGATTTCGTAGCCTATGGAAATCCATGGCAAAGAGGTCTTGTACCAGGTGTCCTTGTCTTTCGGATGCTTGATGTATGGTTTGGCTTCGCCCGCAATGCCCGTTTCCAGCGGCGTGTTCAATCCTAAGGCATACAGCCCTTCGATGTATTTCTCAGGATGGTCGTGGAAGGCATTGTATATCAGCAAGGCGGTGCCTTTGTTCGACGAGTGCTCGAAGATTTCCCTTATGGTGACATTGCCGTCGCCATGAATCACGTGGTCGTCGAACATCTTTTTTCTGGCGAATACCAACGGGCCGCTGCCGATATTGATGTGGCTGTTGATGCTCAGATCCTTTTTGTTTTCAAGCAGCACCAGCATGGATGCCAGTTTGAAAGTCGAGCCGGGTTCTATCTTCTCGGCCAACGCGAAGTTGTACGATTCTTCATATTCTCCCGTTTCCTTGTTGCGTTTCAGGTTTCCTATGGCTTTGACGTATCCCGTCTTCACATCCATCAGTATGGCGCAACCTTGATCAGCCTTGTGGTCAACCATCCCCTTGTAGAGGGCGTTTTCAGTGACATCTTGCAGGTTAATGTCGAAGGTGGTGATGACGTCGTCGCCGTTTTGCGCCTCGCTGTCCTTGTCGGAATGGACCGGAATCCAGCAGTTGTGGTGAAGTTTCCTTACCATCTGGGTCCCGCTTTGTCCCCGCAACACATCGTTGTAGGCGCCTTCCATGCCAACATAAAGGTTCTCGTTCTCATTGACATAGCCTATCATTCTGGATGCCAGTTCCTTGTAGGGTCTCTCGCGGCGCAGTTTCTTTTCGCCAATCAGACCGCCTTTGTTCGGGCCTTTCTTGAAGATGACGAATTTCTGAAGGGTCCGGTATTCATCCAGCGAGATGTTCTTGATGAGGCTGTAATAGCGTTTGTTTTCTGCCTTGGCTTCGCTCAGGTCGTCCCTCCATTGCTTTGCCGTCTTCTTCGGAAAGAGCGACGCCATCTGCATGCTGAGGCTGTCGATGTTGTCGTTGAACAGTTCCTGATCCACCACCTGCGAGTCGAAATAGATGTCGAAAACGGGCACCGATGTCGCGATGAGCGAGCCGTTGTCGGAGACGATGTTGCCTCTGGCGGCTTCTACGGTTTTTATCCTGTATTCTTTCTTCTCGGCAAGTTGGTTGAGTTCTTTGCTGTCCTTGGTTTGCACAACGATAATCTTGACAATCACCCCGATTCCGAAAATCAGCATGAGAATGTAAACCAGATAGGTTTTCCACATCGTGTCGGTTCTAGGATCCAGACGGCTCATTGCTGTTCCTCCTTGTCTGTGACGTCGATTCTACGCAATGGTTCCACGGTCTCCTTGATGCCGGTGCCTGCAAGTTCCCTCGCCAGTACTGACTGTTTTGAAGCCTGCATGATGGCAGATCTCAGTTGGATATACTCCACGTTGCAGTCGTTGAGTTGTCTCGTTGTCGATGCAATCTGTCGTGTCGTCTCTTCTGCTATGTAGGTGTTGGTTATCAAGGCCATGAGCAATAAGGTGATGTACATCATGAAGGGGAATTGTTTGGCAAATTCTTCCTTTATCAGGAAAGTGCCGCCCAAGACGGTCATGACGCGTTTCCCACCGGACGATTTCTGGTCTTTTCTTTCTTTTCTCTTTTTCCTGCGTTCCTCGCTTCTTGAAGTGCTTTCTTCTATGGCTGCAGGTTCCTGACCTTTTTGTTCAAAAGGTTGTTCCGTTGCTTGTGGCTCTGTGTCCTGTCTGAATCTGTTCTCTGCCATGTTCATTTCCTTTCAGCGATTCTCAGTTTGGCGCTACGTGCGCGGCTGTTGCGTTCGATTTCCTCGTCCGACGGCACGACGGGTTTGCGCGTTATTGTTAAGTAAGGTGTCAGGGAGTTTCCGTAGAAATCTTTTTCGTCTTGTCCTTCGGCGTTGCCAGTCTTCATGAAGTTCTTCACTATACGGTCTTCCAGCGAGTGATATGACATCACCACAAGGCGGCCGCCGGGTTTGAGGACGTCGGGGCATTGTTTCATGAATGCCGTCAAGGCGTCGAGTTCCTGGTTCACTTCGATGCGCAAAGCTTGGAATATCTGTGCCAGCACCTTATTTTCTTTTCCTCTTGTGAGGTGTCTCATCACGGCTTCCTTGAGTTGCCCTGTCGTCTCTATGGGACTGTCGGTCCTTGACATGATGATGTCGTTGGCGACGCTATAGGCATTCTGCACTTCGCCGTAGAGGCTGAGTATGCGAGCCAGCGAGGATTGGTCATAGGTGTTGACGATGTCGGCGGCGGAGGCGGGGTTGCTTTGGCTCATGCGCATGTCGAGTTTGCCGTCGAAACGTGTGGAGAAGCCTTTTTCAGGCGTGTCGAACTGATGCGAGGAGACGCCAAGGTCGGCGATGATGCCGTCGATTTTTCCTTTATGGTATAATTGTATGAAGTTCTTGAGATACTTGAAATTCTGAGGTATGAAGGTGAACCGCTCGTCGTCGAAGGCGTTCTGTGCCGCATCTTCATCCTGGTCGAAAGCGTAAAGGTGTCCCGTCGTCAGACGTTCCATGATGGCACGGGCATGGCCGCCACCGCCAAAGGTGACGTCGGCATAAGCGCCGTCAGGCCTGATTTGCAGACCTTCCATACTTTCGCTCAACATGACGGGATCGTGATACATGGTGCTTCCCTTTTTCTATTCGTCGAAACTCAAGTCCCCTAACTTTTCGGTCGCTAACTGTTCGAAAGTACTTTCGTCCATTCCGTTGATGGTGGAGTAGTAGGTGTCTTTGTCCCACAACTCCATGTTGGTGGTCAGCGAGGCGAGGACTACATCTTTGTTCATGGCGCTTTTTTCAAGCAAGTCCTTGGGAATCTGCAACCTGCCGCTTGCATCGAGCTTAACGGCTCTTGCTCCAGCGTTGTATTTCCTAATGAACTCCACGTTGGCTCTCACAAAGGTGTTCAGCTTCTTTAGCCTCTCCTGGGTGCGGTTCCAATCGCTGATGGTGTACATCTCGATGCAGTTGCCGAATAATCCCGGACGCAGTACGAAACCCTCATCGGACAGGCTGCCCAGCTGTTCCTTGAAACTTGCCGGCAGCATCAGTCGTCCTTTCGAGTCCAGCTTGCATTCGTTTTGACCTATTGGATAACTCATTTTTCCATTATTTCAGGGTGTAAAATTAGTGCATTTTTTCCCATTTATTCCCATTTAACACCACTTTTTCATCCATTTTCTGCTTAAAATGACAAAAAGTTTTCAACAACTAGTGTGAATAATTTGTTAATCAACATAATACATAATGATGTGAATCGTCATTTCATTGGATGAAGTGTATTTCGCTTCACTTCAAAATATCAGCGTCGACGATGTGGCGAAAAAGAAAATATCAGGGCGATTGTCTGAATAATTCATATCTTTGCAAGTTAAAAGTCGTAGTCTATCACAATGGGAATCACTCAAGATAATCAGATCGATCTTAGGAAAGTGTTCACTGCAAAAGTTCCTAAACTGATGAAACACATGCCGGGTTGGCTGTTTCGTCGCATTCAACGCCTTTTGCATGAAGACGATGTCAACGAGATCCTCAGCAAGTATTCTGACAAGGAAGGTCTTGATTTCATCGATGCCGTTGTCTCCGATTTCAACCTCAATGTCGTTACCAAAGGCGTTGAAAACCTTTCTGATAGCGACCGCATCCTTGTGGCATCCAACCATCCTCTAGGCGGGCTCGACGGCATCGCCCTCATAGGCGCTGTCGGCAAAGTGCGTCCCAATGTGGTGGCCCCCGTCAACGATTTTCTGCTTTTCATCAAGAACCTGAGGCCGATTTTCATCCCAGTGAACAAAGTCGGCAGCGGTGTGGCGAACAAAGCCGAGAACCTGAAACTGTTCAACGAGACATTCGATGGCGACAAGACTATCTGCTATTTTCCTTTCGGACTGTGCTCGCGCAAGACCAAAGGCGGCAAGATCATGGACCTCGATTGGAAAAAGTCGTTCATCACCAGAGCTCGCGCTTCTCATCGCGACATCATCCCGACCCACATCGACGGGCGCAACACCAACTTTTTCTATAATCTCGCCCGTTTTCGTAAGAGACTGAAAATCAAGGCTAACATCGAGATGGCTTTTCTCGTTGACGAGCTTTTCAAGCAACGCAACAAGACCTTGACCATTACTTTTGGCAAACCGATCCCTTATCAGACTTTCGACCAACGCTATTCCGACGCCCAGTGGGCTGAAAAACTGCGTTGTTTTTCGTATAATTTAACGGAGGATTTCAACCAGTCGTTTGATCCTTCCAAGGACTACAAGATTTAATTACAATCATGCAAAAAATTATTGATCCTATTCCATCAGACATGATTCTGAAAGAGTTGTCGGAAGACAAGTTCTTCAGAAAGACGAATAATGGGGACAATGAAATATACATCCTCTCGGCACACGACTCTCCGAACACGATGCGGGAAATCGGCCGTTTGCGTGAAATCAGCTTCCGCGATTCTGGCGGCGGCACAGGACTCGACTGCGACATCGACACTTTCGACACCTCCGATGAACACTACTTCATGCAGCTCATCGTCTGGAATCCGGCCATGAAGGTCATCGTTGGCGGCTACCGTTTCCTGCTTTGCGAGAACCTCCCTACAGATGAAGAAGGACAGGTGAACACTCCGACGGCGGAATTGTTCCACTATTCAGAGACTTTTGTAAGAGATTATCTGCCTTACACTATAGAACTTGGCAGATCTTTTGTCCAGCCCGACTTCCAACCTACAAAGAGCCTGTCGCGAGGCATCTATTCTCTCGACAACCTCTGGGACGGCCTTGCCTGCCTCAACCATCTGTATCCTTCGGCACGCTATTTCTTCGGCAAGGTGACCATGTATCCGCAACTCGAAAGCGAATCGCGCGACATGATCCTTTACTTCATGAAGAAATATTTTCCCGATCCCGATGGCTTGGTTACTCCACGACCGGAATTCAATCTCCCAATCAAGATGGATGAAGAGAAACTCAAGCCGATTTTTGTCTCAGGCAATTACCGCGAAGATTTCAAGATTTTGAACAAGAACGTCCGTGACCGTGGCGCCGCTGTGCCTCCGCTTGTCAGCGCTTACATGAGCCTGTCGCCGTCCATGCGTTCGTTCGGCACAGCCCTCAACCCGCCATTTGGTAACGTCGAGGAAACCGGCATTCTCATCACCATTGAGGACTTGTATGACGAAAAGATTGAACGTCATCTGGTGTATGACAGAAATGAAAGACCAGAACATTTGAAGTGAAAATTACCGGCATCAATTGACATGCTAAACCGACAACAAAATGGATATCAACAAGGCATATTATCTCGTTAGCAATACCAAGTTCGACAAGCTGCCCAAGGACAATATGCCGGAATATGCTTTCATCGGACGTTCCAATGTGGGTAAGTCTTCACTGATCAACATGCTGGTGCGCCGCCGCGGATTGGCCAAGACATCGGCCACACCGGGCAAAACCATCACCATAAACCATTTTGTCGTCAACGACCAGTGGTATCTGGTTGACCTCCCTGGTTACGGCTACGCACAGCGTTCAAAGAAGTCGCGCGAGGAATGGCGAGCCATGCTTAGCAACTACATCACAAGGCGCCGCAATCTGGTCTGCACCTTTGTCCTCATCGATTCGCGCATCGAGCCTCAGGACAGCGACATCGGCTTCATGGAATGGTTGGGCGAGAGCCATGTCCCTTTCGCCATCGTCTTTACCAAGGCCGACAAAATCGGCAAGGACGTCCTCGCCGCTAATGTCGAGACTTTCAAGAAACGTTTGCTCCAGGACTGGGAGGAACTGCCTCCGATCTTCGTGACATCTTCCGAAAACGGAACGGGAAGGGATGACGTTCTCGGCTTCATCGAAGCCCAGAATGTAGAACTCGACAGATTCAAGAAAAACAACGGATTGAAATAAGTAACACACATTCACTAATAATAAGCACCATGCAAATTCTAATTGCTGTATTGATTGGCGCCTTGGCTGGCTGGATTGCCGGTCTCATCATGAAAGGCGCAGGATTTGGCCTTCTGGTCAACATCATCGTTGGTATCGTCGGCGGTTTTTTGGGCAGCTGGCTGTTTGGCGTACTCAAGATTCAGTCCGGGAACGGCTTCTGGGGCGCGCTGATCACCGGCGTTGTCGGCGCAGTATTACTTCTGTTCATCCTCTCATTGTTTTCCAAGAAAAAGTGAGATGGGAATTCACGCTAACGAAAAGTCCCGCCAAACGGCGGGACTTTTTTGTGCAGTTTCAGAAATGATATACCATTCCTTGATGGCTAAAGGGAGTTTTATTAATAGTTCTTCCATCTGTATTCGATGCTGCCGTCCGCTGCCGGCGTGCCGAAAGGGAGCTGTCCCTCTTTCACTGTGATTGTGTTGAAATTTTGTTCGTCATCGTAGATGTTCTTGACTACGATGCTGCCATGCATGTCTGCTGACACATCGTTGCTTGTGCCATTGACGCTGTGCTCGTTGATGACGTAATTGAATTCGCAGATTCCTCCATCGAAATCGACGTTTTGGGGTTCGATGGCGCCGGCAAAACGTTCCGTGCTTCTGCCGTCTGAGGCGTCAATGGTGAGTATGATTCTGTTGTCCTCGGTGATGACAAGGCTGTGCACCGATTCGCCATTGAGATATTTTGTGTCGTGATGGACAATGTCGTAAGTGGGGAAGATTTTCAGGATGTCGTGCCTTTTGCCGTTCTTGTCGTAGGCGATGGGCATGTTCGAATCTTCACCGTTTTCGGTGGTTTCCTCGTCCCTGATGCTCACGATGCTCGTTAATCCGTTAATTGGTCCCGCCGTCCACCAACCGTATTTCAAGGCGCTGTAGATGTTCAGGATTTCCACTGTGCTGTCACTCATGACAGCGCAGATGGTGGGATTGACATCGCCGCCGGGATTGGCGCAATGGAAGCCAAGGCATTTCGGACATTTTGTGGCGATGTTCTCTAAGATCATCTTGTCGATGATGCTGTCTGCCCCTGTGTTTTGGGGATTGTAAAATCCGTATTCGGCAAGTTTGGCGGGATTGAACTTTGCAGTCAGCTGGCCGTTGTAGTTGTCGATGATGAGGGCGTCGGTCATGATTTCGGAATGCTGCACAAGGCTGCTGTCAATCGTCAAAGGCTGCGCTTCGTTGTCGCCATTTTGCTTTTTGTTGATGCAGCTTGTCGCTGAAATTGCAACAAGGGCGAGGATGAAATACAATAATGTTTTTTTCATATTGCTGATATTGTGATTCTTATTAATTTGTCATTTGTTTTCTTACGGACAGGTAGTGAAAGGATTGCCGCAGAGACCCTCGCTCTCAATCCAGCCGGTTGACTTCCCAAACCTCACTTTTTGCCAAGTGCCGTCTTGGGATACGGAGATAGGGTTAACAAGAGCGTCTTCGTTTCTGATGGTGGCGATGACGGTGGAGTTTGTGTCGGGATTGCTGTACAGTTTCAAATCATGGAGCCGTGTTGTCTCGCCAATGACGGAGTAGTGGACCCAGCATTCCGTCTCTGCAGTGGTGATGTTTACGATGCTGTCGGGGAGGATTGCCGTGTTGCCAAGCACACGCCACCAGCCGTTTTCGGGTTTGTGAACCGTGATGAGGCAGCCGTCTGCTGATGGGAGTTTCGCCACGACGGTGCCATTGGGTTTGTTCCTGAAGTTGACGTCGCCATCGCTGAGGAAACACGTCACCGTTGCCGGTTCGCTGCCGTTCTCTGTTATCTCTTCCGGCTTGCTGCTGGTGGTGAAATGGCCGTCGCCATCGTAAAGCAGGTGCGATTCTCCGACGGGATCATAGTTCATCAGCTTGATGTTTTTGCCTTGCTCTGGAAGCATCGGGTCGCAGTTGGACAAATCGGGCTGAATGTCGAATGGCGCAGGATTCATGGGCTGCATCACGCGTGTGTCGGGGTCGTAGTCGTAGAACATCAGCAGCGGCAGCGGATCTTCGTAAACGTTGAACAGTTTTACGGCAACGAGACGGTGCTTGTTTTTCATGCCCCAGTAGCACATCTGGCCTTCTACAGTGCCGTCGCTGACGAACCTGATGCCAATGTATCCGTTGCTATGGCTGAGAGTGAAGTCATAGTCTTCGTCCTTAAGACTGGGATTGTTGAGGTTGGCAAGGACGGCATCGGTGATGGTGTTGCCTTGATATTGCAGGCAGACAGCCCTTGCGAAGGCTTCAATTCCCGTCTTTTCTTTATCCGATGGCTCGAGCCGGATGGTCTTTCCCGACCATGTGTTGCGAATTGTTGTGACGGTGTTGGTTTTTTGCTGAGCCATCGTTACTTGTGTGATGGCTAAAATTACTGAAATGATGATGATGTGTTTCATATCCGGTTTTAAATTTCTGACATTATTATCTGTAAATGGTGTCGCTATTCATCGCCAAGTGGAAAAGAAACTGTAAATTGTGTCATAGGCTTCCACGGCTTTTTTACTAGGCTTATCGGTGTACCATTTGGTTTCTATCCATTCTCCGGAGTCGAATTCCATGTAGATGCGGTATGTGGCTCCACCGGTCATGTGGCTGTTCCTCCTATATCCGTCAAGTTCGTAAATCTTCTCCTTCATGATGATGTCGTGCAGGCGGTTGATGTCGGCTTCTGAGGCCTCGTACCGGCCTTTGAATGGCTTGCTGAATTCGCTGTTCTCATTCATGACCACATTCACGGTACAATTTCCGTTCTCGTTGATGATCTCGCAGTAGTCTTTTCCCTGACCCGCCACACGGGTTTTGGAGTAACTGCAGTAGATGAGGTTCCCTTTCGGCGGCCTCTGACCGAAGCAACCTGAAAGGATCAAGCAAAGCGTGATGGACATGATGATAAGTGTTTTTCCTTTCATTCCCCTATGTTGTAATTTGACGCTTCCATCTGTTTGATTAGCGCGACGTTAATCTGTTCTATTTCAGAAAGGCTGATGGTCTTGCTGTCCTTTGTGCCTTTGTACCAGCTGGTGGCTTCGAAACGTTTTTTCAGAGTCTCGTTATTGAAGATGTATCCGTTGCGGGCGAAGATCTCGTTACGCATAAGCGATAGTTCCGACTTTCTGAACAGCGACAGTTCCCCGCGTGTCAGCAAACGTGCGGAGGCGAAAGGGAAGTCGCCGTTGATGCCGCTGACAGTGGACGGTCTCTTCGTGCGAACCGTTGAGGCGAAGGGTTTTCCGTCAGTCCAAAAGTCATCTTTGGCGTTGTATTTGGTGCTGATGAAGTCCAAGCCTTTGTCGGTCTTATTGACGCGGAACGCGCGTCCGTCATCGAGGACGATGATGTTGGTCGGGCTTTCGTACTCTTCGCCGAAAGTGTAGGACTGCACATTCTTGGAGAAGCCTTCGGCTTTTTTCTCGTCGGGATGGAAGATGAGGGTGGTGCCGTTGGAGGCCTTGTATTCTCCTGCCAGATAATATTCAACCATGTCTGTTTCTATGGTGTTTCTCAGGTCTTCCGTGGTGGTAAGCACATCAGTCGGGGTGCCTGACTTGTCATAGACGACAAGATAACGACCTGCGTTTTCAATGTCTTTGAGGACGACTTTGTCGCCTTTTTCGCCTTTAATGCTGATCTGGCCTCCATCTTCGGTGCCGTTGAAGGCAGGTGAGATGTAGCCGAGACACAACTCATAGTTGTCGGCTTTGCTGACAAGGCCGAAGCAGTAGCCTCCCTCGTGCAGGTTGCCGCCGCTGAAGTTCAGAAAGCCATCCATGGGCTCGACGACAAAAGCCGATGAGCCGTCCGTCCACTTGGTGTCGACGATCCATTTTCCATCGGCAGGTCTGATGTCGCCGTGGCTTTCCTTGCAGAGGTAAATGTCCATGTAACCGAAGATGATCTTCTTGGATTCTTCGTTCATGTCGTCCCTGAGGTTGCTGTTGTGTCGGACGTCGTCGGTGAGTTTGCCGATGCGGCAGTAATCGGCGTTTTTGCCTCTGCGGAATTCGGCTTGTGCCTCTATCAGCGCGCTGACAATGTTCATGGTGTAGCTCGCCGGATCTTTCCGAAGGGCTTGCCGTGCCATGGAGGAGGCAGCAACCAGCACGTCGTGGTTCTCGGTATGGCTCATGGCATAGAGGTAGGCTGCGCACATCAGTGTGGCCTTGTCGGCTTTTGCGGCCATGTTCTCGATGTCCTTATAGCCGTTCTTGTTGCACAGATAGGAATAGAAGGAATCGAAAGGGGTTGTGCCGTCAAGACTTGTCTTCAATCCACTAATGCATGACATCTTGACCGCTATCGGATTGTCTTGGCAGACGAGATAATCCCATAGGAAGTAGTAGTTGTTTTGTTCGGTATCTCTCTTGTTTTCCTCCAACACTTGCTTTGCGATGTTTTCTTTCGAGTAGGCCTTGATGAAAGTGGTGCTCGTCAGCGGAGAGTCGGCGAAAGATGCGAGGCTTATCAGCGCCACAACGATGGTTAATGCTGTGTTTTTCATTTTCTTGATGATTGTATGCGGGTTTATAATGGCGAGGTGTAGAATGAGCCTAGGGATGTCTCGGAGGGAGTGATTTTGCCGTCAGCTATCTTGTAGCAGTTGAAATTTGTGCTTTCGGTGCCCGACTTGACGGTGTACAGGATGTACTTGTCGCCGCATTTGTACATGGCGTTGGCTTCCGGCGTGTTGAAATGGCCGCTGTCGTCAACAGTCCATGTGCTGATTTCATTGAAAGTGGCAGGGAAGTCGATCGTGTTGATGCTCTTGATGGTGCCTTGTCCGTCGGTGAAGGCCATGGCGTAGATGCCGAGGGCTTCGTCGCCTTGGTTGCTGAATTGCGCTGACACGAAGATGTTTTCCCCCTCATTGCCGAAACTGAAGACAATGTTGGCGTATTCCATCTTACGCTTGTAGCGGCTTTCGAGTTCTTTCCACAATCCGCTTTTGCGATCAAGTTCTTCTCCGACGTTCATGATGGCGATAGGCCTGTTGTTCTTGAAGAAGCTCTTGTCCGTCATCAGGAAACACGTGGAAATGCTGCCGTAGCCTTCTTCTTCATTGATATAGATGGCGTCTTCAGGAATGCTGAACACGGCACCTTTCTGGTTGTTGAAGTTGGGGGTGAGGTTACGTCCGGTGTCCTCGTTTTCATTTTGCTGCTGGATGCCGACGTAAGTCGCTGGAATGATGTTGCCGTTGCAGATGGCGATTTCGTATCGTGCCGCAGTCTGAGCATCAGTCAGGCCGGGGATGATGAGCTTGGTGCCGTCTTCGTTGGCGTAGGCGTAGCGGAGCTCCACGAGACTGTCGGCAACGGCTAGCGTGTCGCTGGCAAAGGAGTCGATGGGCTTCCACTGGAAGATGTCGGCAGGCATAAGGGCGTCGAAGATGCACATCCGTTGGAACATGGCTTCGTAAGCGACGGTGTCGCTGGAACCTTGTGCGTCAATCTCGCCATAAACGCTTGTCTCCGATTCGCTTCCGATGACTTTGCTGCCTTGCAGCTCGTTGATGGTGGAGTAGAAACTCCCTGTGCCGCAGGAGCCTCCTGTGCTGATAAAGTGACCGCAGCATGACAGGGAAATTTTGAAGTCGCCGCATCTAACGAGAACGGGACTGCCTCCGTTGTAAGCAAATACGCCGATGTTGTCGTCGTCACGCCAGAATAGTTCGTCGATGCCGTCTTCGTCAACGTCGTAGTAGCTGTATTCCGCCGGGCTGTCGAAGTCATCGGAGATGCCGCCTTCCTTCAGAAGTTGCAAAAGATCGTTGTAATGTTTTGAGAAATAGGCCTTTTCAGTCGGAGCGGCATTCGTGTCGTCGCTGCCGTTCTGTTTTTTGTTTCCGCCTTTGCAGCAGGTCATGCAGATGGCCATCACTGCTGCAAGAATCAAGGTAAAGTGTTTCATAAATATTCTGAATTTGATTAATGGTTGTCTTTGTGCCGGAGCATTCTTGGTTGCCGTATGCCCGTTTCAGCGGTTTCACTCATCTCGCCGCCATCATGGTGTCTGGCATTGCTGTACGATGCTGTCAGTGGCGAGCATGCCAACGGCGGCATTGCCGTTCCTGATGTGATGGCTATGGCGTGTTTCATAAATGCAAATCCTCATCGGATGATCGTCTCATCCTGGTTGTTCGAATGCAAAAGTATTATTTTATTTTCCATGTTGTTCAAGAAATTTTCTTTGAATGATGCTGTCTCGGAATCGGACGGTGTATACCTTCGTAATCTTTCTTTTAGATGGTGTTTATGCAAGTGCTTTTTTTTCGAAAGAGAGCCAAAGCGTGTTGTCGGTTTGTTCTCAAACCACTTTAATTGCATATTACAGCCATGCTTTATATAATAAGGTGTCAGATGGTTAATGATGCGCAGTTGGGGTGTCTCAATTTGAATTTAGTAATGCCATAAATATTCATAGGTGATGATGAAAAATGGCGTTTTTTTTGACCAAAAACTGCATCATTTTGCTAAAATACTATTGTTCAAGAAGATAAAAATGAGAAAAAATTGCATTTTTTTCGATTTTTATTTGTTTCGTAATTTTATTGTCGTAATTTTGCTGATGAAATCATGTTTAAATAGTGTGGTTCAACAAATTAGGAAGGTCTATTTTATGTGTAATGTCAAGAACGATATGAAGAGGAGTTTTCTGCCGGTTGAAGTCTCCAACGCCCGCTGGGAGTGCATTCCAGCGGTTTGTGTTTCCTTGGGGACGCATCGGCCAGACTTGTCCTGTGAGTTGAAAGGAAGGAGAATGATTTTTATGTGACGATTTGATTTTTACTTTTAATCTCTTATACCATGAAGTCTAACAACTGTTTTTTTCTCGTCTTCGCTTTATTGCTATTAAGCATCCCTCTAGTCGCTCAGCAAAGTGATTTGGAGGAGGTCATGAATGCTCGAAATGAGTATTACTTTAGTGTTGATGTCTCTCAAAGCACAGACATTCAAGCACTAAATGCGATTGTTTCCGTTGACCAGATTGTGGATGAAAACACAGTAATCTGTTATGCCAACAATCAACAATTTGCAAGACTTAAGGACCTGGGCTATCGGCCAACTTTGCTCACTCCTCCGTCTCTTACTCAGGATTTCGCTATGTTCGATGGATTAGACCGTTCTACTTATGAATGGGATTCCTATCCGACATACAGTGCTTATGAAAGCATGATGTATGCCTTCGCGACGGATAATCCGACGAAATGTACGATTCTTGAACTTGGAACATTGGCAAGTGGCCGAAAGATTCTAGTGGCTCGTCTTAACAATGGTCAGCCCAACGGGAAACCGAAATTCTTCTACAGTTCCACCATGCATGGAGACGAATGCACCGGCTATGTATTGATGCTTCGCCTTATTAATTACCTGTTGACAGATACAACAGATCCCTTGGTGCAAACCGTCATGAATAATCTTGATATCTTCATTTGTCCCAATGCCAATCCGGATGGCACCTATTATGGTGGTAACAATACCGTCACTGGTGCAAGAAGGTATAATATCGATGGCGTTGACCTGAACAGGAATTATCCTGATTTTGAAGATGGTGCGCATCCTGATGGGAATGCATACGCTCCCGAAACACAGCTTTTCATGCAGTTCGCTCAGAATTACACCTTCACTATGGGTGCCAACTACCATGGCGGGGCTGAAGTCCTTAATTATCCATGGGATACTTGGGCAACACTTCATGCTGATGACGCATGGTGGCAGTATGTTTGCCGTGAATATACCAATCTTGCCCACGCTGTCAATTCCAGTTACATGACCTATTTAAATAATGGCATCACCAACGGCTACGCATGGTACACAACAAGCGGAAGCCGTCAAGACTATATGAATTATTATGCGGAATGCCGCGAGGTCACTATTGAGTGCTCCAATACTAAAACACCTACTGCAAGCACCCTTCCTAACTATTGGAATTATAACAAGACCGCTATGCTGACCTTCATGAGCCAAGCATTGAATGGCGTCAGCGGTGTGGTGACCGATGCTGTTACAAACAGCCCTATTGTCGGTGCCACTGTCACAGTGGAGAGCCATGATGCTAATAATACCTTTGTGAAAACGCATAGCGTCGGAGACTATCATCGTCCTATCAAGGCAGGAACCTATACCTTTACTTTTTCGGCTCCCGGATATCAGTCTCAATCTATCTCGATAACTGCTGTTGATGCTCAGTCTGTAGTGTGCAATGTGGCTCTGCAACCCGATTATAGCATCACTCCTGATTTTACGGCCAGTTCCACTTCCGTGGCGCCTGGCGGGTCTGTCAGCTTTACTGATGCCAGTGTTGGCAATAGCATCAATTCGTGGTCGTGGTCTTTCGAAGGCGGTACTCCCGCTACCTCAACGGTTCAAAATCCTACGGGCATCACCTATGCTGGAGTGGGAACCTACGACGTCACGTTAACGGTAACCAACGCTCACGGTACTACGGAGACATTGACAAAATCCGATTACATCACCGTTTCAGATACGCCTGAAACCATTCTGATGCACAATGGTACCGTGACCACCTGCAATGCTCTGTTCTATGATTCGGGCGGTGCGAGTGGCAACTATTCCAATTCGGAGAATTATACAATGACGTTCTATCCTGGAACCGATAATGGCCTTATCAGGATGGCTTTCACTTCTTTCGCAACAGAAAAAAACTATGATTATTTGTACATCTATGATGGCACTTCAACATCCGCCACTTTGATTGGGAAATACACCAACACCACTTCTCCGGGTACTGTTACGGCTAGCAATGCTGATGGTGCGCTGACCATTAAGTTCACTTCGGACAATTATACCGTGAAGGCGGGATGGGCTGCCACTGTAAGTTGTTATGTTCAGACTTATTCCATTACTTGCGCATCTGTTACGGGTGGCACCATCAGTGCCGACAAGACGACAGCCAGTGCTGGCGAGACCGTGACACTGACCGCAACCCCTAATGCAGGATATGAGTTCGGCGCATGGAATGTGACCAATGCCAGCGGCGGCGCAGTGACAGTGACCAACAACCAGT
>CAYQND010000003.1:103432-228459 GCA_964418895.1 uncultured Lentimicrobiaceae bacterium
CATCACTTGCGCACCTGTGACGGGCGGCACCATCAGTGCCGACAAGACCACGGCCAGCGAAGGCGAGACCGTGACACTGACACAGACTCCTGATTCAGGATATGAGTTCGTTGCATGGAATGTGACCAATGCCAGCGGCGGCGCAGTGACAGTGACCAACAACCAGTTCACCATGCCAGCCAGCAATGTCACCGTCAGCGCGACATTCAACCTGCTTCCTGTTTCCTATTCCATCACTTGCGCACCTGTGACGGGCGGCACCATCAGTGCCGACAAGACCACGGCCGTCGAAGGCGAGACCGTGACGCTGACTCAGACTCCTAATGCTGGTTATGCGTTCGGCGCATGGAATGTGACCACTGCCGGCGGCAACGCAGTGACAGTGACCAACAACCAGTTTGCCATGCCAGCCGACAACGTCACCGTCAGCGCAAGCTTCACGGTGCTTTCCTATAACATCACAGCCACGGCAAGCCCCGTTGCAGGCGGAAACGTTTCGGGCGGCGGCACTTACGCCTATGGCAGCACGGCAACACTCGTCGCAACGGCTTCAAGCGACTACACCTTCGTCAACTGGACTGAAAACGGAACATCGGTGTCCTCGTCTGCGACATATAGCTTCACGGTGACTGGCGCCAGAGACTTGGTGGCCAACTTCAGCCAGAACGTCACATCATACAACATCACTTGCGCTGCTGTGACGGGCGGCATCATCACTGCCGACAAGACCACTGCCAGTGCGGGCGAGACCGTGACGCTGACCATCAGCTTGAATAGCGGTTATCTTTTCGGTGCGTGGAATGTGACCACTACCGCCGGCAACGCAGTAACGGTGGCCAACAACCAGTTCACCATGCCAGCCAGCGACGTCACCGTCAGCGCAACATTGGTCGAAAGCAATGAACCGGAAGTCGTCCTGATGCACAGCGGATCAATCAATACTTGCAATGCCACATTCTACGATTCAGGCGGCCCGGACGGCAACTACGGCAACTCAGAGAATTACACGCTGACGTTCTATCCTGGCAGCGCCAATTCCGCCATCATGGCAGTATTCTCCTCATTCCTCGTGGAAAGCGGCTATGAGCAGTTGTATATCTATGACGGAACATCCACTTCCGCCACATTAATCGGAAAATATTCCAATGCCAACAGTCCAGGCACTGTGTTGGCTACAAATGCCGACGGCGCACTGACCTTCCGTTTTACTTCCGACGTCTCGGTCAACAAGGCTGGATGGGAAGCTGCCGTGTCGTGTGTGAGCCCCAGCTACTTCACCATCACTTGTGCTAGCGTGACGGGTGGCACGGTGCAATCAGACCTTTCATCAGCCATGCAAGGCACTGTCATCACATTGACCGCGATGCCTGATGAAAGTCATCATTTTGGCAGCTGGAATGTCACCGATGCTGGTGGCAATGCCATCGCTGTGACTGACAATACTTTCGTCATGCCGGCAAGCGATGTGACCGTTTCCGCTATCTTCGAAGAAGGTGCCGCAACGGTGACGCATTATCAACTGGTTACTTCGCTGGACGATCTCAGTGCTGATGACGTTTGCATCATCGCCAGTGAATATAATGGCAAAGCTTTTGCCGTAGGGCTCGAAGGCTACACTGTTAACTTCTGGGGCGATGTTTACTACCGCAATGCGGTTTTCGTCACCGCCACCAACGGTGCAATCCCGCTCACCGACGGTGTCGTGGAATTCAATTTCCTGCGAACATCTTCAGGATACTACAACATCTATGATGCCTCCACCAATGGCTATCTTTACGTCTACAGGTCCTACAATGGCGTGTATAGCTTGAGGACAGCTTCTAGCTCCTATTACAAGGACTTCATCATCACCATCGGCACCAATGGCGCCGCTACCGTGCGCAACCGTTCCTTCTCGAGAGACATCGGCTTATACGAAAAAATCAAGTTCGCCCCTTATGCCGCTAGCAGCCAGAAGAAAGTCTATATCTACAAGAAAGTGGCAGGCAACTCCGACAATATGGATGGTATGGCCATGGTGGATGAAACCGAAATCAATGTCGATCTTTATCCTAACCCCACCGATGGCAACGTCACTGTCGAGGCCGAAGGCATGAATCACATCACTGTGGCTAACGCTCTTGGACAGATTGTCTATGATGAGGATGTGGAAACCTCGTCAACGGTGCTTAACCTCGGCGGCTTCAATGCGGGCATCTATCTGGTCCGTGTTGTCACCGAATCGGGTGTCACCGTCAAACGTGTCACGCTGACGCGTTGATGGATTGAGTTTCAATACGTATTAAAGAAGGCAGCTTAGGCTGCCTTCTTTGTTTTATGTCCTTCTGCCATCTTGCTGCGCGTTTTCTTCCTATTAGCCTGTCGCACAGTTTGTTTGCCTGGCAACTATCGCTTAGTGCCTGTCCGGTTCGCTTCTTGTGTTTTCCGATGAATTATTGGCGTTTGCCTCCGCCACTTGCCCGCCTGCATTTTTCATGACATCTCGTGTCTTTCTATCGCAAAATTGCCTCTTCTCTGTTTTATTAATGATTTTTATTTTTCCGTATGATGCTTCCATGCCTTGAGGGACAATTCATGTCAGATGTAACTTTAACATATTAACAATCAGATTGCAGCATTAATCTCGCATGTTTTTCAGGTTTACTTAAAAAAAAATCAAAAAATAGTACCTGATATTGATTTATTTGAATTACTTTTGCGCCAAATATGTCTAAGAGGTGGTTGATGCTATTGCTAATTTGCATTTTTTTGTAATGGTCATTAACTATCTTGTTGATATATAATTTATTATAAATGAAAAATTTGGATTTCTACCATTCGTCTTATTTTTTCAAGAACCTTTCGTCGCGTCTGGTGCATGTTGTGTGCCAGCATGTGGATGGGTTTTCTTCGCTTTTTTTTGACCGTTTTCACCTTCAAATGAGTGTGTCGAACGAATGAGTCAGTCAGTTATTTTTCTAAGCCGTGATGGCAAATCAATTTTGTGTTTTTTATGATTACCCAATTGAATAATAAATAATTATAGTGATATGTATAGTAGAATTGAACCAGAACAAAAAATGAAAGAAGTGAAAATGAATCAGAAGTTGCTACCATGGATTCCGTTGAAAGCCATGATGCTGGTCTTTTGTTTGCTTGCCAGCCTTGGCGTCGCAAACGCTGACAATAATGAGATAACCTATAGTGGACGCAATTTGTCAAACAGCAGTGACGGCATTCTTGATGAGGCAACACGCTCGGCATCAGGAGCGAAGAGCACGGCTACGAAACAAATCGTGTTATCAGGAAATCAGGTGACTTCGCCTGTCATCACTATGGCTGATGATAGCAATCAAATCTCTATCACAGCATCAGATGGGGCAAGCATCTACTATACTATCGACGGCACAACACCTTCAACAGCCAGCACCCATTACACGGGCACTTTCTCTGTTGCAAACAATGCAACCGTCAAGGCTGTTGCTGTTCTGAACGGCATGATGTCCTCGATTGCCGAAAGCACCTTCCATGGCTCTAAAGGAGTGGATCGCGGCGTGGTCACTTTGGACGACCGTGAAAATCATACATGGAATTATTACCAAACGGGCAGCCCAATCAGTTCTCCCGATCCCCGCGACGTGAAGATCACGTACCAAGGCAATGGCGCACAAGTGTCCAAGACTGAGGATCAGGATTCTTTCGTCTATTACAAGACCTTGGAAAAGACAAACGGCCAATATGCCTATACGACAATACCCAACCCGTTCTCGAAACGTCCTAAGGACGGGAGCACTTATAAAGGCTTTTCGGCCTGGGAAGTGGTGAGCATCTCGGGCGGCACGCTGTCCGACGGCAGCACGACCTATGCTGTAGGCAGCCAAATACCTGCAGAAAAAGACGTCTATTTCAGCTTTACTGGCACATACACCCCTAATACCATCTCGGCCGAAGTGGTGTTGAAAGCCGTTTGGGTTAATGCAACGGTGATTGTTTATACGAGTGGAACACCAAGTGCCTCTACTTTCTCTGGTTTCGCAGGCGGCACTTATGAAACCAACTTCATTGTCGTCCACAGGACTTCATCTACCTCGGTAGCTACTTTAACAACTAATTTAAGCTATCCGGCCACCATCACCATGGTGACACCGGATGGTGCGACAGATTACCGTAGCAGCAGCAACTATCTGAAAGGGAATTTTACTTGCAAAGCCAACACGAAGTTCGAATATGTCAATATCAACAACGATAATAATGACACCTATACCGCAGCAGGCTACGACCTGGTCCTTGGCCGCGGCATCTCCAACACCACAAGCGGCGGGCTGTGTGTGACATGGGTGAGAGGTTATGCTTCTGCTCCTACCACAATGAATTATAAGTTGCGTATTGAAAGTGGCATTTATAATAATGTTTCCTTTATCAATGGCTATACCTATTACAATGGGGAGTCAAGCACTTCCTATTCCTCTTTCTCCTATTTCTCCTATACGGGTGATATTTCGATTCGCTCGACTTTGGGATGTGATTACGATAGGTCCACAGCAACCAACACAAAGCTGATTGTTAATGATGAGGTTATCTTGGCTGCGACGAGTGGCGCGTATAATAAGGATTCTAACTTATCCAAAGAAACATTGCGTGTTGTTGTGAAGAGCGGTGACTATTATTTCAGAGACGATGTGAGTAACGGTGACCCGTCATTTTATATTGGCATGGCGGCCTCTGGTTCCCCTGTAGTGAAAACAGGTGAGAGGAAGCTGATTGTCGAAGGTGGCATTTTCTCCAATATTGCCGGTGGCATCGAAACCGTTGCAGCGTCCGGTCGTCCGTCAGTCAACATCCGCATCAAGGGAGGCACCATCCATGGCTCGGTTTATGGCGCAGCACTTTATGCGGCTGCTTATGGCGACAGAAAGTTGGTCTTGACCGGTGGTGATGTGGAAGGCTGGATTGCCGGCGGTTGTAATGGACAACAAACATCGGGTGGTATTGTTGCAGGTGACACCTATGTTTATGTGGGTGGCACGACGGAAGTGCGTCAGACCTCAACTGATCCTCAAATTGGTTACTCGTACGGAGGCAATGTCTATGGCGCCGGCAGCGGAAATTCTGGTGCGGCAGGTACAGATGCTACTGTTGGTCAGGTTAATAATTCCACGGTGGTTGTTGCTGATGGCGCTGTCATTTCGCGCAATGTCTATGGCGGCGGCAACTACGGACATACCGAAGCAACGGCAAATGTTTATGTTAAAGGCGCTACTGTAGAAGGGTCTGTTTTTGGAGGCTCCAATCAGCAAAGAGGTACGGTTGCCAATGTCAGCATGACGAGTGGCACGGTGCTTGGTGGCGTTTATGGCGGCAGCAATACTAGCGGAACCATTTCAGGCAATGTCGCGGTATCGGTAATTGGCGGTACAGTAGGCGCTTCGGCTACTTCTGCCAACGTCCATGGCGGCGGCTACGGAAGCAGCACTGCGGTGTCGGGCAACGTCAACGTTGTCATCGGAGCCAGCAGCACTCCATCCCAACCTGTCGTTTATGGCAGCGTGTACGGCGGTTCCGCACTCGGTTCCGTGAACACCAGTGATTCAAACACGACATTGGTCACGGTCAACAATGGTATCATCAGTGGCGATGTCTATGGCGGCGGTCTTGGCAATTCTTCGACGGAAGCCACGGTGAGAGGAAATATCGTTGTTGTTGTCAACAATGGCACAATAAACAACGTGTATGGCGGTGGCAATATCTTCAGTAATCCTTCTGGCACCATTACCGTCACGATTAACGGTTCCGACACCCCTGCATCAGCAGCATACACGATTAACAATGTCTATGGCGGTGGTAACCTTGCAGGCTATACCAACAACGACTCTGGCACTACGGTGTCTGTCAAGGGCGGCTACATCAACAATGTGTTTGGCGGCGGCCATGCGGCATCTGTCAAAACAGCCATCGTCAACGTGTCCGGTGGCGAAGTCATCAACTGCGTTTACGGCGGTGCTGAAGGCACGGCCGCTACACCAGTCCTTGTCCTTAATAATAATACATTGAATATGTGGGGTGGCCATGTCCACAACTCCGTTTATGGCGGCAGCAAGACCTGCAACGATGCCAGCACGACATTCGTCAACATCTCCGGCGGCCGTATAGACCGCAACGTCTATGGCTCAGGCTATAAAGGCAGTCTTGCCGGATCCACCTATGTTTATATAGGCGAGAACGCCATCCTCAACGCCCCAAATCATGCAGCGAATACAGCAGCGGTTTATGGTATCGCACCGCTTCACATTGCGGGAAGCGTGTATGCCGGCGCTGACTGGGGATCTTTCTCGTCAGGCACCTTCGGCGCTTCCACCATCACTGGCGTGTCTAACATTTATATCGACGGCACAGGTTATGATAATGGTGCGACATTGCAGAACAACTATATTTTCATCGGAGGTTCGGTGTACGGAAGCGGCACATCCTGCTACGCAGGCACTACCGACCACAGCGTGTATATCCGCAACTACGGACAGGTTGCTGCCGGATCCAAGGATGCCAATATCAATGTCACGCGTCAGATGGGTTCCATCCAGATGTGCAAGAATCTTGTCCTTGACAATGTCCATGTCCAACTGAATGGCGTTCAGCTGATCACTTCATTTGTTCCTACCGAACAATATGGCGTGCATTCAGTCGATGACGTGATGCGTCTCGTAAACGGCAGCAGCTTGCTTTTGGCCATGCCTCTCGACCGCGTGAAGAAACTCGGCAGCTACACTTGTACCGATGTGTATGCCGCTACTCCTACTTATACTGTCGTAGGTTATGATGGCCTCGGCAACTATGGCACTGCTGATAACAAGATACGTATCCTTGAAGGCGGTTATCTTGCCGTCCGCTATGTCAGCGCTTCCAACACCCTTTACGGTGAGCTTGAAGGCTTCTGCCACATGGTGGAACCGGGTGGCGACGGCATCAACAATGAAGGCTATTGCTTTGCCCGTCCCAAGGGCCTTGCGTCACCTTACGACAACACGACAGATGGCGGCTTCGTGAGCTACGATGCCAGCCACAATACCTTCGACGCCAACGGCGCCGTTGCGGCAAATGGAGTCCAGATGCCTTATACCAACCGCACACCAAGCAAGTCTGACACGCAGTACTACCGCTTCTGGCGTTTCCAGGGCAATGGCTCTGTAAGTACAGTGTACGGATATATCGTGGCTCAAACCAATAACAGTGCAAACACCGTGCTGTCAACGAACTGCACCATACAATTGCCTCCGGCATCTTCGGCGACTTCCCATTTCAGAGTCAAATCCATTGATTTTGGAACAATAGACAGGGTGCTTGATGCGGCTAAGAGTGGAAGCGGTTGGATTGCATACAATAGTGGTAGTTTTGGCACTGCATCAGACGCTGCCATCACTGAATCACAGAATGCGCTGACGGAAGATCCTAACAGCACGTTCGGTCTGACATCCACTTTCTCCGGTGCATTCGCCACTGCTTCAACAGCTAAGATTTATAATAACGATTCCTACGGCTGGCTCAAGACAAATAATATTGCGAATATTGACAATGTCATCAGCTTGCCTACCATTAACTTTGCCCTCACTTACAGCAATGCCCTGACATTGAATTCCACAAAGGAAGTGGTCATCACGCTTTGCGAATACGATAACAATAACAACTTGCTTCAGACGATTTACACGCATCTGATCATCAATACCCTGACCAGCATTGGCCAGGATGTTGAAATATCCTTGTTCGCCAATATCGGCCCAAGTATCAGCGGCATCCAGTCTTCGTCAAATGTGCTTCTGCTGCCGGCCTTCACCATGACCGCCGGTGCCGAGTCTTCCACAGTCAACTGGGATGGAAAGACAGCACTGACAACGACCACATCATCAACGATGGTGTCATGGAATGATATCGACGGACAGAATTTCGCAGTGAAATTCCGCGCTTGTGATGATGCAACCGGTTCTAACGGCTGGCTGACACAGAATGGCACATACGACTTTATCGCCAACAACCCGACACAAGCTCTTGGCACTGCTGACGGACGTAAATTCTTCAGCGTTGGTTTCGATTTGGGATATGATGCCACAGACCTTTGGAATGTAACAACGTACCAGACAGGCCAGCACTTTATTGGCGACCTGAAGATTCACGTGAAGTTGACAAACTGTGCGGATGACAGCAATGGCTTCTATGTCACTGTCCATATCTATGTCGTCGGTGCCGCCAAGTTCTTCTATCTTGATGGTGTCAACGGTCATGGCTATAACAACGGATTGTTCGCTGACAAAGCCAAGGCCACTTTGGCTCAGATTTTGAATTCCAATGACTACCAAGAAGGAGACTACATTTTCGAAGTGAATAAAGTCACGGCCCATGTGAATTCGGAACTTTCCTGGGATGGCACTGACTATAATAGCGTCACAGTGTATCGTTATCCAGGTTCCCATTATTTGAGTAATGGAACTACAACATTGACCGGCTTCGACAATACTGTTTACAAAGGCATTATGGTCGATGTGCCGGAGACGAGCACTTTCTCGTTGAACCATGTCACTATTGACGGTTCCTACGGATTCAGCGGCGTGCATTCCATATATAATCCGGGAACAAACACGGTCAACGCAACTTCACCGCTTGTCAATGTGGCTAGCAATAGCACATTCAATATTGGTGGAGGCGCAGCATTGACCAATAACTACAATGTAACTGCAGGTGGCGCCGGTGGTGCCTACATGCAGGGAACGATGAACCTGAACGGTTTGCTTACCATTTATAGCAACAAGACCAATGGCAAGGACTGCAACCTGATGCTTCCTGCTGATGCAAACTACACGACCATCATTACGCCTCTTGATGCCAATTGCATCATCGGCATCACTAAGGAAATTCCTGACGGCCAGAACAAGACCATCGTGGCAACCGCCGCAAACGAGTCGCTTGCCGCAACGGCAATACAGCGCGCCACTCTCATGTATGACGATCAGGACAAATATGCCATGTATCATGTCAACATCTCTAATGATGAGTTCTTGTGCACCAACGACTATTTCGTGAAGACATGGGTGTCTGCTGTGACCAGCCAACCTTCAGGCTTTGATGCCAATAACATCGACAGCCGTGAGGAACTGGCGTGGGCCATCTCCATCGTGAATGGAAGAAACGGCCAAACGGCGGCTCCAGCCACTAACTTCAACGTTACAGCCGACTTGGACATGAAGGAATACATGTGGATGCCTATCGGAGACGATGCACATTCATACACTGGTACCTTTACCGGCAATGGTCATGTGATTGACGGCTTGTACTGCTACTTGCCATTCCATTATGGCATGGGTATGTTCGGCAATACGTCCGGAGCTACGCTCAACGGCGTGTTTGCCCGCTCATCTAGCTATAGTGGCTCTGGCGACCGTTACTCGGCAACACCATCCTATCTGGGTATCCTCGTTGGCAAGGCCGTGAATACCACTATCAAATATAGCGGTGCTTCAGGCAGAATTTCCGACGACTACAATCTTGACGTGATGGGCGGTTTTGTCGGCCTTAACGATGGCACGACAATCCACAGCTCTAATGTCTATCCTGAACTGAACGGCTACAACATGGGCGGTCTCGTTGGCAAGATGGCCAGCGGCACCCTCGCCAACAGCTACGGCATACCGCTCTTCACTGACCGTAACGAGTCCGGCAGCACGACAGGCTATGCTTGCGGCGTGGTGGGCGACTATGTTTCAGGCACTATCAATAATATCTATGTGGGCGAGCGCGACGCACAAGTTGCTGTCAATGCTTCTGTCAAAGACGTTTTGGGCGGATCAACAACGGCCACCAACGTCTATAGCGACACTGAACTTGCAACCTTGCTGGGCAACGCTCACGGCGTTCCGACTTTCACCAAGCAGACACCTTATACTGACGCTGTGACGGTGAACGGCACCAAGCTTCTGGACGCTTTGGATGCCAACGTCTCAGGCGAATGGTCGCACTGGATGTACGAGAACCAAGGTCGTCACGGCGACACGAAGTGGCACATGACGACCTACAACGGCACGTCGGGCAGCAGCGTGAACCGCGACTACCCGATACTGGCTCACAGCCAGTTCAAGTCCGCCATGGCATCCGCCGTTGACAACTTCGGTTTGGTGACCTATGGTGATCATCTCAATGTGACCATCGCACGCGCCAACACCGACATCGCTGCTACCAGCCTTGAAGGCGTAGAGGCCACTGTTGTCCTCTACAACGACGACGACATCAGCAGCACCACCGCTTCCAATGGCGACGGTTCCAAGATTGAACTCTACATCAACGAGGACGTTTCGCTGCTTCACAACAGCGTGCTGACAGCCTACACCGGCGTGACGCTTGACAATAGTTCGACAAGCACAGGCTACGACTGGCACATGGTTTCTCCAGCAGGCAAGACGAGCCTCATCGGCGTCGGCTATGCTGACAACAACGAACATGTGTGGGGTGAAACCCTGAACGAATGCGCTGACCCTGACGGTGGAACACCGGCAGGATACTACTGGATAAAGAACGATGTTGACGGCTTCTTCCCGAAAGAGATCTCGATGAAGAAAGCGTGGGACATCTACAACTATTTCGAGCCGGAGTACCACTGGATCAACTTCAAGCGTAACTCGAACAGCCACTGGCACGAGAACTGGGACACCAACCCGACCAAGATAGACTACTACTACGACAGTTGTGTCGGCACGAGCTTCACGCGCATCCACGAGAACGAGACCTATATGCAGCCTGGCCGTGGTTACATGGTGGCTTGCAAACTCGACACGCTGATGCGCAGCAGCACTGAGCTGAACTATGGCGACGTGCACTACCTTGTGACCTGCGAAGGCGAATACCTGACAGGCAACAACCTGATTGGTAACCCATACCAGAGCTACCTTGACTTCAAGCTGTTACACGAATCCGCCACATGGAATGGCACTGCAGGCATCCAGAACACTTACGTGATTCTCGACGCCGACAATAATGGCTACGTAGCGTACTACGACGGCACATCTACAGGTTCCGCCACAGCACAGCGTTACATCAACATGCACCAGGGTTTCTTCATCCAGGCCGACCGTCAGGTGGACCTGACCTTCACGAATGCGATGCGCACCAACACCTCAACGGGATCCAACTTCCGCGAGGAGCAACCCGCCTATCCTTTGGTGAACTTGTTCGTGGCCGACGCTGCTGGCAAGAACGATATCGCAGTGGTTGAGCTGTCGCGTCCTGAAAATGGCGGCGCTCAGAAGCTGAAGGGCATTCGCAGTGGCGACGGCTCGCTGTACACCCATTACAACGACACAGACTATAGCATTGCGTTCATCGGCGATCCAGTCGACAACGTCCCGGTGTGGTTCGAAGCTGAAGCAGATGGCGAATACACGATGCGCTGGACAACGGCAAACGGAACGTTCACTTATCTGCACCTGACTGACAATATCACGGGTGCCGACGTGGACTGCCTTGCTACCGACCACTACACCTTTACTGCAAGCACGAATGACTACAAGTCGCGCTTCAAACTGAGATTCAACTATACTGACGTGGCGGAGGATGCCGGCGAGGCGAACCACTTCGCATACTTCGATGGTAACAACTGGATTGTGGAAGGCGAAGGCACGCTGGAACTGCTTGATGTGAACGGTCGTGTGCTGGAATGCCGCGAACTTACAGACAGCCGCAACAGCATTTCGACAGAAGGTCTGTCCGCAGCCATGTATCTGATGCGCCTAACCAATGGCGAAAAGGTCAGTGTACAGAAAATCGTTGTGAAATGAAAAAACACCTAGACGTAATGAAATCAAATAAAAATCAAGATATGATGAAAAAGAGAGTAATAACAGTTATGGCAGCCCTGCTGCTTCTTTCGGCGCCCGTTATGTCGCAGGTGTTCGTGATGGACGAAGACAGTGACAATCCCCGTGTTGAGGGTTGGCAGCCTGTTCCTGGGATTCCCGGCATGGGCAGCACTAACGACCAGTACACACCTGTCGGTAGCGGTGCATTGCTGCTGATTGGTTTCGGAGCGGCTTATGCCATGGCGAAACGCTCACGTAAGAAATGATGACGGCAGTTCAGGGCGTTTCAACGCCCTGAACCGTCGAATCAAGATTGTAATATGGTTAATTGAATGTGAAGCGGAGCCTTAGGCTCCGCTTTTTTGTTATTTTTCATGAAATGAAAAGAGTGAAGGCATTCTAATTTCTTGTCACTATTTGGTTTGTGAGGCATCATGGCGTATGAAGCGGGTTTATTTAATTAGAAAAAATGAAAACCTCGTAATTTGTGATTTGTATTGGAATTAATTGTTTTTGAAGACGATTAATGACTTAAAGACATCCTTTTTGTCATTGAGGACAGTGTAGCAGTTGCTGTGAGATAACGTGGGGATGAGGATTGAATAGAGGAATGTAAGTATCAGAATATTAGTAAAATACCTATCTTAGATAGGGGTGCAGGCATCTCATCCTGATTGCATGAGCGAATAATCAAAACAAAAGGCGAGACCGTCGGCCTCGCCTTTGTTGTTGTCATAATTTCTGAAATTCTGCGCAACGGCATGAACTCACCGCAATACCACTTTGGTGATGCCGCTGCCGCCGGTTTCCAGTGAGGCGTCGGCGAAGTGCTCCACTTCGTGCTGGTGGCTGAGATATTCGCGTATCATCTTGCGCAACACGCCGTTGCCTTTTCCGTGCAGTATGCTTATTTCTTTGATGCTGAGCAGTTTGGCTTCATCGACGTACTTTGCCACAAGGTCGATGACTTCATCGGCGCGTTTGCCGCGCACGTCGAGGGTGAGATTGAAATGCTGGGCTTTGTCGTTGAGGTCTTCGATGACGTTCGACTGCCATTGTCTCAAGACCTTGCGACCTTCGGCATGGCTCACCTTGCGCAACTTGTCGGTGATGGTGCGGAGTTTCACCGAGTCGAAGAGTATGGTGACATCGGTGCCGTCGAGTTCAATGATTTCGCCCACGACTTGCATCTCGTCGATGCAAACGGTGTCGCCGACTTTCAGCGGGCCGTCGTCGGTGTTTTTCTTCGGCTCTACGGCTTCTTGTTCCGTCTTGGCAAGCTTTTCCTTGGTGGCTTGTAACTCGAGCCTCAGGGCCTTTGTTTTTTCCTTGTCGGCTTGCGCCTCCTTGATTTCCTTTATGGTGCGTTCAATCTGGCTGTTGGCGCTGTCGATGATTTCGCGTGCCTGTGTCGCAGCATCTTTGATGTATTGCTTTTTCTTGCTCTCCAGATCGGCGAGGAGTGACTTGTATTTCGTCACCACTTCGTTCAGCAACTCGTCGGCTATCTGAAGTTCCCGCTCTTTCTTGCGGATGCTTTTCTTGTCCACCTCGAGTTGCTGCAACTGTTGTTCGAACTTGATATGTTCCTTGCCGGTAATGTTGGCGGCATCATCGAGGATGTCTTTCGGGAAGCCGATTTTCCTTGCAATTTCGAAGGCGAATGAACTTCCGGGCTTGCCCGTAATCATGATGTACATGGGCTGCATGAACTTCGTGTCGAACAGCATGGCGCCGTTGACGATGCCTTGGTTACTGTCGGCAAGGAGTTTCAGGTTGGCATAGTGTGTGGTGACGATGCCGAAAGACTTTTTCTTGTTCAGCTCCAGCAGGACGGCTTCGGCAATGGCGCCGCCAAGTTGTGGCTCGGTGCCTGTCCCAAACTCATCGATGAGAAACAGCGTGTTATCGTCGGCGTGTTCCAACACGGTCTTCATGTTCATCAGGTGCGAGCTGTAGGTGCTCAGGTCGTTTTCGAGCGATTGCTCGTCGCCGATATCGATGAATAGGTTATGGAAGATGCCGCATTCCGAATCCACCTTCATGGGAACCATCAGGCCGCATTGCAGCATGTATTGTATCAGTCCGGTGGTCTTCAGACACACCGACTTTCCTCCTGCGTTGGGGCCGGAGATGACAAGGATGCGGTCGTCGCCGTCAAGCCTCAGGTCGAGCGGCACCACGTTTTTTCCTTGTGTCTTCAGATTTTGTTCGAGGATGGGATGCCGTGCCTGTCGCCAGTCGAAATAGGCCTTGTCGTGGATGAGCGGCTTTACGCCTCCGATGTCGAGGCTGAGCATGGCTTTAGCCCTGACGAAGTCCAGTTCCCCTAACATGTCCCAGGCTTTGACGAAGTCCGGCAGAGCGGGGCGCATGAGGTTGGTGAAAGCCAGCAGCAGACGGTGTATCTCGCGCTTCTCGGCATATTCCAGTTCCTTGATTTCGTTGGAGGTCTCCACAATCTCGCCAGGCTCGATGTAAACGGTCTGGCCTGTTGCCGACTCGTCATGGACGAAGCCCTTCAGTGCGCGCTTGTCGCTCGCCTTCACGGGAATCACCATGCGGCCGTCACGTATCGTGATTTCCGACTTCTGGTCCACCCATCCTGCCGTCTTGGCATCGTTCATGATCTGGCGTATCCGCTTGTCTATGCCTTCCTGCTTGCGCAGCATCGAGCGTCGGATGTCCCTGAGTTCAGGCGAGGCGCTGTCGGGGATTTCTCCCTTGTCGTCGACCAAACGGTTTGCTTCGCTGAAGACCTTGCTGTTGATGGAGATGCCGTCCATCAGCGCTGTGATTTCAGGATAGTTGACGGCGTTATCTGAATTGGCAAAACGCAGGATGAGATGCAGCACGTTCAGCGACGGTTTCAGGGCGAAAAGCCCTTCCATGCTGATGACGGTGCCGTCTATCCTGATACGATGCAGTTCTTCGCGCAAATCGTGATAGTCACTGACGGGGAAAGGGATGCCGCTCTGCATCAGACGGATAAATTCCTCGGCCTGATTCATGCTTTTTGTGATGGCGGCAACGTCAGTGCTGAAACGCATGCTGTCGGCCTTCTCCAACCCCATCTTGCTGATGCAGTGGGTGGAAAGCATCTCGCGAATGCGATTGAAACCTATTTTTTGCTCGAAATTTTGCGGAAAGATCACGTCATCTTCAATTATCGTGCAAAAATAGGCATTTTTCCATTATCAGCGAGATGCGCGCTCTCCCTATCATCGCAAGGATAAGGCTAATGTGCCAATCACGCCTTGTCTTATCCTACTTTTTCCTATTTTTGTGCCAAATAATACGCCAAATGATAAAATTGGAAATCTGCGCCAACGGCATTGCCTCCTTGAAAAACGCTATGGATGGCTGTGCCCAATGTGTCGAATTGTGCGATGCCCTTGAAGTGGGCGGCCTCACGCCGTCTTTCGGCACGCTTGCAAAAGCCGCCGAATTGTCATTCATTCCCATCCGTGTGCTGATACGGCCTCGTGGCGGAAATTACATCTACGACAAGGAAGAAGTCGATGTGATGGTGACCGACATTATGCTGTGTAAGAAACTCGGTCTTGAAGGCGTCGTCATCGGGGCCTTGAACGATGAAGGCATGCCTGATGTCGCAACGCTCAAGACACTCATTGACGCCGGCGAAGGGCTTAAATTCACGTTTCACCGCGCCATTGACGCCTGCACGCATCCAATTGATGCTATGGAGACGCTCATTGAACTGGGTTTCGACAGGGTGCTGACTTCAGGCGGCAAAGCCACTGCTTATGAAGGCATTTCGCAAATCGGTGAGATGCAACGTCGTTTTGGCGACCGCATCACCATCATGCCTGGCGGCGGCATCAACCTCGGCAATGTGATGGACATCGTCAACATGACCGGCGTCAACGCTTGCCACGCTTCATTGTCGCACTATGTGACTCGCGGCAGCGACAGCCTTTACCCGAAACAGACCGATGTTACAGGAGCGCGCATGGTCTGGACGGAATCGAACAAGGATTTGATTTATGAGATGGAGAAGATGCTTAACAGATTCTAAAGTCGTCTTCTTTCATATAACAATAACATTATGAATAAGTTATCCATATTCTTGGCTTCGATGGCATTGCTTTGCCTTGTCTCGTGCCATGATGCCATAAAGGACAATGTGGCGCGGCAGTCGCTGTGCGAGGGCTGGACGTTGACAGGTGACACGCTCGATGTCAACATTCCTGTCGGTGTGCCGTCTGTGGTGCAGACCGACCTTTATGAGGCCGGAATGATTCCGCACCCTTATCTTGGCATGGTGGAGCCGAGTCTCGAATGGATTTCCGACCATCCCTGGCATTATTCGCTGACCTTCGACCTCGACGCATCTCTGCGTCAGAAAGAACGCATCGACCTTGTCTTTGAAGGCATTGACACTTATGCCACCGTCACCTTGAACGGCGAGCCCGTCATCCATGCCGACAACATGTTCCGCACCTGGTCGGTGCCCGTGTCCTTGCGTGACTCCGGCAATGTGCTCGAAGTCGATTTCCCTTCTTACGACAGCATACAGAGTGCGCTTTACAGCCAGACTTCGCCGAAACTTCCGGAACGTTATTCCGTGAGCCGCAAGGCTGCATATCAGCATGGCTGGGACTGGGCGCCCAAATACAAGAATGTGGGCATCTGGAAACCTGTCAGCCTCGTGGGCTGGTCTGACGCGCGTATTGAAAACGCTTCCATCGTCACGAAGGACATCGCTGATGACGAGGCTACTATGAACCTGTCGCTCGACCTGCTTTCGTCAAGGCCTGCAACGCGCAAAGTGTCGGTGCAACTGTTTTGCGACGACGAGAGAATCATCGACGACTCGGTAAGCATCGCTGCCGACGGCGTTCATGCCGACTTGCCGTTCACCATCGACAACCCGCGACTTTGGTGGCCTAACGAGATGGGTGAACAGCCTCTTTATGACTTCGAACTGCGTCTGACGGATGCCGATGGCCTTGTTGAAACACGGACTTTGCGTACCGGAATCAAGAAGGTGGAACTGATATGCGAACCCGACAGCATCGGGACAGGTTTCTACTTCAAGGTGAATGGCAACGCGATGTACGCCAAAGGGGCCAACTACATCCCGCAAGACAACTTTACTTCGTGGATGACTCGCGCCACCGACCTCGACTTGCTCGTCGATGCCAAAGACGCACATTTCAACATGCTGCGCATTTGGGGCGGCGGCATCTATCCCTATGATTATTTCTACGACCTATGCGACAGTCTCGGCATACTTGTGTGGCAGGATTTCATGTTTGCAGGCACGATGTATCCTTACGACAGCGCCTTCCTTGACAATGTACGCCAGGAAGCCGTGGATCAGGTGAAACGCCTTGCCTCGCATCCGTCGCTGGCAATATGGTGCGGCAACAACGAGGTCTCCGAAGGCTACTACAATTGGGGCTGGCAGCAACAGTTGGGTTGGACGGCAGAGGAAGACAAAGCCATTAAGGCAGGATACGACACATTGTTTGAAGGTATTTTGGCCCGCGTCGTTGCCCAGTGTGACGGCACGCGCCCATATTGGCCCAGTTCGCCATCAAAAGGGTGGGGAAGAGCCGAGAGCCTCACTGAAGGCGATTCCCATTATTGGGGCGTGTGGTGGGGCGAACAGCCTTTCGAAATCTATCGCGAAAAGGTCAGCCGCTTCAGCAGTGAATACGGCTACCAGGCCTATCCCGACATCGCCACGCTGAAGATGCTTTGCCCCGATTCGGTCTTGTATAAGGACAGCCGGCTCATCGCCGCGCATCAGAAACACGCACGCGGCAACCAACTTATCGATGACTTTATCCGCCGTTATTATCCGTATCCTTCTGATTTCGAAGATTATGTGTATGTAAGCCAATTGTCGCAAGCCTACGGCATGGGCATTGCAATTGAAGCGCATCGCACGGCGAAACCGTACAACATGGGCACCTTGTTCTGGCAACTCAACGACTCGTGGCCTGTCGTATCGTGGTCATCGATAGACCATTACGGCAGGAAGAAAGCCCTTCAATACAAGTTGGGAACTCTTTTCGCACCAGTGTTGCTTTCGCTTGACGAAAATCATCGCGAGTTGCATGTCGTCTCCGACCTGATGCAGCCACTGAACGGACAACTGGAAGTGAAAGTCATGGACTTTTCTGGCAAGATGCGCTACCATGAGAGCCTGAAGGTCACTAACGGCGCCAATGAAAACCGCGCTTATGCCGTTCCTGGCCTTGAAAGCATCCTTCATACCCTTCCGAACGACTCCGTTTATGTGAAACTCGAGTTGATGGAAGATGGCGGACTCGTTGCCGAACGCTATTGCTATCTTGTTTTGCCTAAATATCTGAAATTAAGACCTTTGAAACTTGATATGGATGTCAATCCGGTCAAGGATGGCTGGAGCATAACGCTCAAATCCGATGTGTTGGCAAAGGATGTGTGGCTTTATACCGACTCCGCTGATGGCGTGTTTTCCGACAATGCCTTTGATTTGGAGCCTGGCGTGACTAAAACCGTGTTGTTCAAGCCTAAGAAATACGTCGAATCGTGCAGTTTCAAATGCCGTTCGTTGAACGCGCTGCAGTGATGTTCATCGTCCTGAGATGCCGGCTTGTTTCAATTCTGCCAAGTTGTCTTTGAACTCCTCGATTCGGTAGTCTATCTTGTAATAGGCTATGGCAGTGGTCTTTGTGATATTATGGTTGATTTTGTTGGAAGCGTGCCGTATGTTCCTGCGTACCATGTCGCCAAGGTTGTTGTAGCGGCCGTCACTCAACAAGGATACGCCTTTGCCTATTAACGAAAGGTTGTCGTCAGCGGAAGCTGTCGCAACAGACGGTTTGGGTTCGTTAGACTGAATCATGGCGAAAGTGTAGTCTGAGGCAAGGATGATGGCGTCCTTTTCGGGATTGATGCCATGTTCCATGCAGTAGGCTTCGCTCAATCCGGTCTCCGTGGCTTGCAACATTGGCGGAACGTCGATGGCGACGGCTTGCGTGCGTGCCAATGGTTCGGATTGCTTTTCCTTATGCGTAGTGACCTTCGGAATAACCGTCGTCATTGTTTGGATGGTGTCGATTTGGGTGACGTCTCTATTGTCATTGACTTGCGCAGGCTTTATGGGTGTCAGTTCGGTCAGCAAATCTTGTTTTTCAAGATGTCGTGGTTGCGTGGCGAAATGCCAGCCGATGCCTATAAGCAGCGCCATGCTTGCCGCGATGCTGACAATCTTTGCCGTGGTGCCGAATTTCACGGTTTTCTTGATCAGGCTGCCTTTGTCCTTGAAGACGGTGTTCGTATCGGCAGTGAGTTTTGTCATGCCGTACAGTCTGAATTCCTTCGTCAGAGATGGATTTTGAAGCAGAAAGGCTTCGGTCTGCTGGCGTTGTGCTTCGGAAAGTGTGTGTTCGTGGTAGGCGATGAAGCGTTCCTCGTAGTTGCTTTCGTCGATTTCGCCGAGCGGAACGATGTCGGGTTGCATCAATGCCGCCTTGTCGGGATAGTGTGTCTTGTCCGGTTCGAGTGTCGGCGTTTCCGTTGCCGAATCAAAATCGTACAGGCCAGGATGCTGCTTCAGAAAAAGCATGAGTTCTTGAGTCTGGATCTTGTCCAGATTGCCTTCCTCGTAGTCGAGCAGGTAGGCCTCGTAGTTGTTCATGTTAATTTTCATAAGCCCGCGTCTATTAGGTTTTCGATGCTTTTCAGTTCTTTTTTCAAGGCCGTGCGTGCGCGGAAGATGTAAACTTTCACTTGCGACTCGCTGAGTCCCGTGATGTTGCCGATTTCCTCGTACGAATAGCCTTCATAGTCGCGCAGAAGGACGACACTGCGTTGTGTCTCAGATAGTTTCTCCAACGCCTTGTGGAGTGTTTCCTGCACGTCGGGATAGTGCGTGTAACTGCTTGAACTGGTCAACAGGCTTTCGTTGTCATCGATGCTTGTCATCCGCTGCTCTCTCTTGATGTCGTCAATCATGGTGTGATAGGCGGTGCTGAACAAGTAGGCTTTGCTCTTCTCGAAACTGATGGAATCCACCTTTTCCCATGCTTTGGCAAAGGTGTCCTGAACGATGTCGGAAGCCCTGTCGCTATTGCGTATGTTCGATAGGACGAAACGATATATTCCGTCGGCATAGCGATTCACGCATTCGTTGTATTGACTTCTGTTCATTATTCCCAGTTACTCTTCGGAAGACGAAGATACTTGAAAAAAGTTACACGGCAACTGATTTTTTTTGAACATGAATCAGCAGGATGTCATCATCATGGGACTGTTGTTGGGTCGGGAATACGGCTGTGTCTGAACTTCGTCAAACCTCTTTTTTCGATTCACTATGAAAAATACACTACTTTTGTTGTGTCAAAACAACAGTTATGCTACTAAATTACATTACATGGAACGTTGACCCTGTGGCAGTTGCCTTAGGTCATATTCAAATCAGATGGTACGGAATACTGTGGGCTGTCGGCTTTGTGCTTGGCTATCTCATGATGAAACGCGTTTACAAACGCGAGAAGATGACCGGCGATTCCTTGGACAGCCTTCTGATATACATGCTGGTCGCCACCATTATCGGAGCGCGACTTGGACACTGCCTGTTTTACGAGCCTGAATACTATCTCTCGCATCCGCTGAAGATTCTCGCAATTTGGGAAGGCGGTCTCGCCAGTCATGGCGGCGCCATAGGCATCCTCATCGGCCTGTGGCTCTATGTCAGGAAGTACAAGAAACCTTACATCTGGATTCTCGACCGTATCGTCATGCCAGTGTCGCTGGTGGGCGCGCTCATCCGCACGGGCAACCTGATGAACTCCGAGATTTACGGCGTGCCGACATCTTTGCCATGGGGATTCAAGTTCATGCGTGGCGCGGAACAGTTTTGCGGCACTTTCGATCACTATACGGCTTGCACCGACACTAATTGTTGTCCGCCTACCGAATGGCTGCCTTGTCACCCGACGGGCATCTACGAGGCCTTATTCTGCCTCATCGTCTTGGCGGTACTGCTTTGGCTTTATTACAAACGCAACATCGCCGAAAAACAACCCGGACTGATGTTCAGTCTGTTCCTTATTGTTGTGTTCGGCAGCCGCATCCTCATCGAGTTCTTGAAGAATCCTCAGGTGGATTTTGAAAGAAACATGGCATGGGACATGGGTCAGTGGCTGAGCGTTCCTTTTGTCATTGCCGGTATCGTCATCTGGATACTGAGTGCGAGAAACAGGAAAAAGACAGAGGCTGTGGAGACGAAAGAGTGATTCCGTCAGCACCTCATAATGAAAAGTGCCGTCACGATGTGGCGGCACTTTTTTTGATTTCAAATGTAAGATCCTTGTCTGTCTATGACAGTCTGCGGATGCGTCATTGTGGCGAAGGGTCTGCTTCCGCAGCCTCTCCTCCTTTGTAGTATTTCACCATGTATTCTTGCAACTTGGCGTCGATATTCTCCTTGATAGCCGAACGGTTGTAACGGATGGACACCTCTCTCATGTGTTGGAGTAGGCTCAGGGATTCTTCGATGTCTTCGTTGAAGTAATTGGCGAAGCGAGGCTTCATGTTTCCGTAGTATTCCACCTTGTCACAGCAATTCTTGACAAAGGTATTCATGAAGGTGTCACCTTTCACGCTGTCGCCGCAGATGTAGTACATCTCAGGGAACATGTACAAACGGATGTCGTAAGGGAACTTGTTGTTCGGGAAGAACTCCTGGAACTTGTCCATGACGACGACGGCAGAGTCGTACTCGTGGTGGTTGACCAAGGCCTGAGCAAGGCGCGAGTAACTCTGGCGAGCGAATTCCGAGTTGCGGATGCTTTCGCGGTCGGGAACGACGTCGGGTTCGTTGAGACGTCCCCAGCGGGCTTTGTTGACCAGCAGGTCATACGAGCCTTCGCGGTACACGCCGCCAACCTTATTGTAATAGTCTTCAGCCACGACGGGAATGAAGCGGTAGGCGAGACCTTCCATGTGAAGGTACTTGTCTATGCCAAGCACACTCGACATGTCGCTGAAACTGGTGAAGTACACGGGGCGTTCCCAGTTGTTGGTGGCCATGAAGTCAAGAAGCATGATGGCGTTCTTGTACATGTAACGGTTTTCTTCAATGTTCCATTCGATGACATCGACGATGCTGTCTTTCATGCTTTCTGGAACGATGCCGTTGCGGATGCAAGCTTCCTTGTCAACGGTGAGTTTCACGTGGCGGCAAGGGATGTAATGCGTGGTTTCGCCAGTCTGGTAAGTCTTGACAGCTTTCGGGTTGTTGATGAAATCGATGACTTGGCTCAGCTCGACGGTCTTGTCCTTGAAGAAATCCTCTTCATAGACAGGAAGGCTTTCGTTGACGCCGTTGTCGTATTGTTCGCGGCTCAGCGTGAGCGGAAGTTTCTCCGAGTCATAGACCTTGCGGCTCATCTGGTGCACATACCAGTATCCCGATGACAGCATGTAGTTGACGACGCGCACGTCGGTGCGGAAGCCTTCAACCTCCTGAACGTACCAAAGCGGGAAGGTGTCGTTGTCGCCTCTGGTGAAGATAACCGAATTTGGTGGCAGTGCCGCCAGATAGTTCTTTGCCCAGTCTAATGCCGATGTCTTGCCTGAGCGGTCGTGTTCTTTCCAGCCTTGCGCTCCCATGACACATGGCACGGCAAGCAGGCAGACAAGACCTAAAGCCACCGTAGTGACCATTTTCTTGCTCTTGGTGAGACGGTTTATCATGTCGATGAGGGCGATGGTGCCAATGCCAATCCAGATTGCGAAAGCGTAGAATGAGCCGGCGTAAGAGTAGTCGCGCTCACGAGGCTGGTATGGAGTCTGGTTCAGGTAGATGATAATGGCGATACCTGTCATGAAGAACAGCAGGAATATGATCCAGCTGTCACGCTTGTCGCGTTTCAACAGCCAGAAGAATCCGACAAGTCCAAGCAGGAATGGAAGGAAGAAGAATTTTGTCCTTCCTGGGTTTTGCAGACTGTCGGGGATGTTTTCCTGACTGCCGAGCCGTGCATCGTCGATGAAGTTGATGCCGCTGATCCAGTTGCCGTGATCCAGTTCGCCCTGACTTTCAATGTCGTTCTGACGTCCGACGAAGTTCCACATGAAATAGCGCCAATACATGTGGTCGAACTGGTAGTTGAAGAAGAACTTGAGGTTTTGACCAAAAGTAGGTTTCAGCATGTCCACAGTGTTGCCGTCGTATCTCCTTACTTTGACGCGGTTGCCGGTGATGGCGCCTTTGCTGTTCTTGCGGTAGTTGTCGTATGCTCTTGTGTGGTTTGGCTGCGAACTCCACATACGTGGGAAGAACGTTTCCATGTTTTCCGCATACAAGGCTTTCGGCTGTTCGCTGCCGTCATCCGTCATGCGGTAACATTTGGCCGCTTTATCCTTGACGTAGATGGGGCGTCCTTTCTTGGAATCCACAACGGGAGCGTTGTAATACTGGCCGTAGAGCAGAGGCCAGCTGCCATATTGCTCGCGGTTCAGATAGGACAACAACGATGTGGCGTCGAGCGGTTCGTTTTCGTTGATAGGCGTGTTGGTGTTGGCACGGATGGTCAAGAGGAAGAACGATGAATAGCCGATGAGAATGAACATGAACGCCAGAATGCAAGTGTTGAAGATGACTTTTCTGCGACGTGTCGTGTAAATCAGTCCCCAGACGATGAGTCCTATAATAATGAGGAAATATATCGCGGTGCCGAGATTGAAGGGTGCGTGCAACGTGTTGACGAAGAACAGCTCCATCTTGCCTGCAAAGTTAACGACTTGCGGGATGAGGAACACCTGCACGAAGGCGAGCAGCACTATGGATAGCACGCCGGCGCCGACGAAACTCCAGAAATTCTTTTTCTTCGCTTTCTTGAAATACACCACATAAACAATGGCGGGTATGCACAAGAGGCTGAGCAGGTGAACGCCGATGGAAAGTCCGATAAGGAAAGCAATGAAGAGTATCCATCGGTAACTGTACGGATCGTCGCTGACACGTTCCCATTTCAGGATGGCCCAGAAGGTCATCGCGGTGAAGAAGGACGACATGGCGTAAACCTCGCCTTCGACAGCCGAAAACCAGAACGACTCGCTGAAAGTGTAAGCCAAAGCGCCTACAAGTCCGGCAAGGAGGACTCCGATTTTCTCCACCCATGTCGATTGCTCGTCATCTTTCATCCACACTTTGCGCGCCAACATCGTGATGGTCCAGAAGAGGAATACGATGGTGAGGCCGCTGCAGATGGCCGACATCACGTTGATCATCATGGCGACCTTGGTGACGTCACCTCCCGCGAAGAGCGAGAAGAAACGGCCGATCATCTGGAACAACGGTGCCCCAGGAGGGTGACCGACTTGAAGTTTGTATGCAGTGGAAATGTACTCTCCGCAGTCCCACCAACTTACGGTGGGCTCAAGAGTCAGCAGATACACGACGGTGGCTACCAGTCCGGCAAACCATCCCGTGATGTTGTTTAACCTCTTAAAAGTCATAACTTTATATTTGTTCTATTTTGAATCTGTTTGTCAGATGCTGAAAAACACAATCTGCAAAAATATGGCTTTTTTCCTTTCATGTTCTGTTTTCAGGAAAAATGATTTGCTGTTGCTTGCATTACGCATAAGAGTTGCTGCCGTTTCATCAGGTCCGATTGTCGCATCATTTCGTCGAAATACCCGACATCAGGGCGATTTTGAAGCCTTGCCGAGATGGAAATCCCGATTTCGGTTGAGAAAATCGCGTTTTTTTTATCATGGTATTGAAAAAGGTTATATCTTTGCACCCGCATTCATGATGAATGGAATTGTCGAGTGGTGTAATGGCAGCACTGCAGATTTTGGTTCTGCCTGTCAAGGTTCGAATCCTTGCTCGACAACGCGAAGTGGAGAGAACCTGCTACGAATGTAACAGGTTTTTTTATAGACATTCAATCCGCTTCGCACGTGTGGCAACCTCTTCTGAATCAGTGAGACACGGAAGATTTGCCGACACGATGCGGGGGAAGGTTTGTGGGGATGCGAATCCCCATTTTTTATGATTAAAAGTAGACTTGTCAGATTATGATAACTAAGGAACAGATTTCGACGATTGTCGAAGATGAACTCAGAGAAACCGACCGTTTCCTGGCCGATGTCAAGGTGAAGCCGAATAACACCATTGAGGTTTATATCGACTCCGACACCGCCGTCACCGTTGACGACTGTGCCACACTCAGCCGCGCCATCGAGGATAAACTCGACCGCGACGTGGAGGACTATGAACTCAGCGTGTGCTCTTACGGTCTGACTAATCCGCTTGTCATGGACCGTCAGTTGAATAAATATGTCGGCAAGGATGTCGAGGTGAAGATGGCCGACAAGACCAAGATGGTCGGGACATTGCTGAGTTTCGACAGCACATCGTTGTCGATAGCAGTGGCTCCGAAGAAGTCGTCGAAAAAGAAACTCCCCGTGGCGGAAGGCAACGTAAGCCTGGAACGCTCGAAAGTCGAAGTGAGACCCCTAATCGTGTTTTGAACATTAATGTCAGGAATAAGAGAAAATAAAACAATACAATGGAAGCAAATAATCAAGCCTTAAACCTAGTTGAGACTTTTTCCGAAATCAAGGAAACACAGAACATCGACCGTGAAGCGATCATGCGCATCATGGAGGACGTGTTCAGGGCCATGTTGAACAAGAAATACGATACGGAGACGGATGATTTCATCGATATCATCGTCAATGTTGACAAGGGCGACTTCGAAATCTATCACAACCGCGCCGTCGTCGATGATGACGCCTTGGAAGATCCGCTGCGGCAAATCAAACTTTCCGATGCCGTGAAGATTGAACCCGATTTCGAGGTCGGCGATGACGTGAGCGAACTTTTGAGAATCGACAGTTTCGGCCGTCGCGACATTTTGGCGCTTCGTCAGAATCTTCAGGCTAAGATTTCCGAATACAAGAAGGAGAACATCTTCCAGAAGTATAAGGACAAAGTCGGCGAGATTATCACTGCTGAAGTGAATCACGTTTGGAAACGCGAGATTATCGCGCTCGACGAGGAGGAGATTGAGTTGAGTTTGCCGCGTATCGAACAGATACCGAGCGACATATACAAGAAAGGCGATAATGTTCGTGCCATCGTCAAAAGCGTTGAAAACATCAACGGATCGCCCGTCATCACTTTGTCGCGCACATCGGAGGTGTTTCTCCAGCGTCTGTTCGAGTCGGAAATCCCTGAGGTCTTCGACGGCCTCATCACCATTCGTGGCATCGTCCGCGAACCTGGTCAGCGTGCCAAGATCGCCGTGGAATCCTACGACGACCGCATCGACCCCGTTGGCGCTTGCGTCGGCATGAAAGGCTCACGTATCCACGGCATCGTCCGCGAACTGCGCAACGAGAATATCGACGTCATCAACTGGACAAGCAACCCGGTGCTTTTCATCACCAGAGCCCTCAGCCCTGCTAAGATCAGCAGCATCGTCCTTGACGAAACGAACAAACTCGCCAACGTATATATGGAAAACGATCAGGTGAGCCTCGCCATTGGCAAGGGCGGATTTAACATCAAGTTGGCCGGCCGTCTGACAGGTTACGCTATCGACGTCTATAGAGATACCGAAGGCCAAGACTTTGAGGAAGATGTTGACTTGAAGGAATTTTCTGACGAAATCGATCAATGGGTTATTGACGCACTTCACGGCATGGGCTGCGACACCGCTAAGGCAGTGCTGTCGCATACTCCCGAAGAAGTCGCTTCCAGAGCCGACTTGGAAATGGAAACCGTTAAGGACGTCTTCCGCATCCTTCAGAACGAGTTCTCTGAAGAGGAATAAACGCAATCCTTTGCATGATATCAGGTGGTAACAAATTAACAAGAGAATATGACAGAAGAAACAAATAATACAGCAATCCGATTGCAGAAAGCCGCCAAGGAATTCAACGTGGGCATTCAAACCATACGGGATTTCCTCGGCAAGAAAGGCTTCCAGGTTGACGCCTCTCCAAACACCAGACTTACTCCAGAGATGTATGACTTGTTGAAAAAGGAATACAAGAACGAAAAGGAAGTCAAGGACGAGGCGAAAAAACTCGGCAACCTTTCTTACAAGGGCGGTTCCGTGTCGGTCGACTCAAACATCCAAACCTCCAAGGGCGATAATGAAGAGGACGAGGACGACGTGATTATCCGCACCAGCACACTCGCCCCCGAAAAGAAGACGCAGAAACCTGCTCCTTCGAAACCTATTGAGACAACGAAACCTGAACCGACAACGACAACGAAACCCGAAACAGTTTCTCCTGTCAAACCTGAACCGGCTCCGGTAGCGAAACCTGAACCGGCTCCTGTGACTGAACCCGAACCGACACCGGTAGCGAAACCGCAACCTGTCATCGTCGAGAAGAAGGAAGAAAAAACCCATGAAAAGGTCGAGATTCCAGCAAAGGAACCTGAAACCAAAGAGGTGAAAACGGAAAAAGGCACGGAAGACTCCACCATTAAAGTGGTTGGCAAAATCGACCTCGACAGTCTGAAGCCGAAGAGCCATTCCGGTGACAAGAAAAATGAGGATCACCATAAGGGGAAAGAACATGCCGCAGTTCCGGAGAACAAGAAACCCGAGAAGCCCCAGGAACAGCCTCAGCCTCAGCAGCCGTCCAAGAGCAATGTTGACAAGCCTGCTGAGAAGCCAGTGACACCTCCCACGACGTCCGAACCTAAGTTCATCCCGACGCAGTTCCAGAAGTTGGAAGGTCCGAAGATTCTCGATAAGATTGAACTTCCTGAAGAAAGGAAACGCGGCCATCATCCCGCATCACCTGCTGGTGGCGCCGATAACGGCCTTAACAAGAAAAAACGCAAACGCATCGCCGGCAAACTCGAAGGCTCCACAGACGCTAACGGCAATGCCAATGTCAACAATAATGGCAATGCCAATAATGCTTCTCAGAATAAAACTGCCAGACCAGGCAACGGTCCGAGACCTCAAGGTGGCGGCAACGGCAATGGTAACGGCAACAAACCCGGCAACAGGTTCCAGAAGAAGGATAGAAAAGGCTTCAGGCCTGAACCCAAAGTGGAACTCACTGACGATGAAGTCCAGAAGCAGATAAAGGAAACGCTGGCACGTCTGTCGCCTCTCGGCAAATCGAAGACATCGAAACACCGCCGCGAGAAACGTCAGCAAGTGGCTGGTAATCTGAGCGAAGAACGTGAACGCGAGGAACTGGAGAAGAAAGTGCTTAAGGTTACGGAGTTTGTCACGGCGAACGAATTGGCCACCATGATGAACGTGCCTGTCACCAACGTCATCGCCACCTGTATGAGCCTCGGCATGCCTGTCGCCATCAACCAACGCCTTGACGCTGAGACGCTTTCCGTCGTGGCAAGCGAGTTCGGCTATAAAGTCGATTTCGTGAGCGCCGACGTTCAGGAAGCCCTCGCCGAAGTTGAGGAGGAAGATAGGGAAGAAGACATGGTGCCTCGTGCTCCTGTGGTGACCGTAATGGGCCATGTGGACCACGGCAAGACGAAACTCCTTGACTATATCCGCAAGACCAACGTCGTGGCTGGCGAGGCTGGCGGCATCACCCAGCACATCGGTGCTTATGAAGTCACCACCGAAAGTGGCAAGAAAATCACTTTCCTTGATACTCCAGGCCACGAGGCTTTCACCGCCATGCGTGCCCGTGGTGCCAAACTCACCGATGTGGCCATCATTGTCATCGCCACTGATGACAATGTCATGCCTCAGACCGTTGAGGCCATAAACCACGCACAAGCCGCTGGCGTTCCTATCGTTTTCGCATTGAATAAGATAGATAAGCCCACAGCACATCCCGACAAGATCCGCGAAGAATTGGCGCAGATGAACATCCTCGTTGAGGAATGGGGCGGCAAGTTCCAATCGCAAGAGATTTCCGCCAAGGCGGGTATCAATGTGAACCTGCTTCTTGAAAAGGTGCTCCTTGAGGCCGAGATGCTCGACCTGAAAGCCAATCCCAACAGGTTGGCGAAAGGTGCCGTCATCGAGTCGGCCCTTGACAAAGGTCGTGGCTTCGTTGCCAAGATTCTGGTGCAGAATGGTACACTCCGCATAGGCGACATGGTGCTCGCCGGAACCACTTACGGCAAGGTGAAAGCCATGTTCAACGACCACAACAATCCCATCAAGGAAGCCGGTCCTTCAACGCCTGTGCTTTTGCTCGGCCTTAATGGTGCTCCGCAACCTGGCGACAGTTTCAACGTCATGTTGGACGAAAAGGAAGTCAAATCCATCGCCAACCGCCGCGAACAGTTGCAACGTGAACAGACACGCCGTACCAACCCGCATATCACCCTTGATGAAATCGGACGCCGTATCGCCATTGGCGACTTCAAGGAACTGAACATCATTGTCAAAGCCGATGTGGACGGATCCGTGGAGGCTTTGTCCGACTCACTCTTGAAACTCTCTACCGAAGAGGTTCAGGTCAATGTCATCCATAAGTCTGTGGGTGCCATCAGCGAATCGGATATCATGCTTGCTTCGGCATCCAACGCCGTCATCGTCGGTTTCAACGTCCGTCCTACCATGCAAGCCCGCAAACTTGCCGACCAGGAAAAGATCGATGTCCGCCTGTATTCCATCATCTACACGGCTATTGAGGAAATCAAGGCCGCTATCGTGGGTATGCTGGCACCTGAAATCGAAGAAGTCGTCACTTGTAACATCGAAATCCGTGAAACCTTCAAGATCAGCAAGGTCGGCACCATTGCCGGCTGTATGGTTCTCGATGGTAAAGTCACCCGTAATACCAAGATCCGTGTGATTCGTGACGGCATCGTCATCTTCACAGGCAAGTTGGCATCACTGAAACGCTTCAAGGACGACGTCAAGGAAGTCCTTGCGGGCCAAGACTGCGGCTTGAACATCGACAATTTCAACGACATTCAGACCGGCGATATTATCGAAGGTTATACCGAAAAGGAAATCGCAAGGAAACTCTAATCAGATTCCTGCTAATACGAAAAAAAGGAAGGCTTTTGCCTTCCTTTTTTCATGTCTTGACGTTCATCTCCGATGGAGACGGACCCTTATTTTCCGCAATATTTCAGCATTTGGTCGGCCAAGCCAATCGAGTAGCCTTGCTTGACGAATGCCACCTTGCCGTCTTTGTCGGCGACGACGAAGATGGGGAGCATGGTGTTTGCGAGTTTGAGACTGTCAGCGACTTCGGCGGTCATGTTGCCTTTGCCGATGCCATAGACGATGCCGTCGGGGAGACTGTTGAACCGTTTCAGCATGAACCGGTCGTATGTCGCCTTGTCGCCAAAGATGAATAAAATCGGAGCGGCGATTTCGTCAAAAGATTTTTTTGCCGTGATGATATCCTGCATGGCGTGCGTCGTCGGCTCGGAACCTTGGTCGAGGAGGGCGAGGATGAACCTGTCGTGTCCCTTGACAATTTGACTGAGGTCGCTAACATTGTTGTCTGCAAGGCCTTGGAACTGCATTTTCATATTGATGTTGCCGTTTGCCGATGCTGTAGTTTCGGGTTCGCGCAGAATCATGTTCACTGGCGTGGTCTGTCCTGCCTTAATCGAGAAAAAGACGCTGCTGTTGAGCACGCTGCCGTCATCCTGCCTGGTGCCTGACGAAAGCAAGTAATATCCTTCGTCGAGGGGGATGTCTTTGCTGAATTGCGAAAGCGTCATGCCGACATCCATGCCGGGATCTTTGTCATCATAAGCCAGCAGGTCGAAGGTTGTTCCGTTGAATTTCTTGATGCTGAAGTTGGTGTAGTAACGAGGGTCGGGTACGCTGGCGATGGGCGTGTAGATGATGTGAAGGAAGCCTTTTTCGCCTTGTGCTGAAACCGTTTCTCCGAAATGCGCCTTCTGCCATTGTTGTCCGTCATGATATAGGATGTTGCCGGTCACAGGGTCTTTCTGGGCTGCTATGCCGATGCTGCGTGCCGCGGCGACAAAGAAGATGTCGCGTGAATGGCTGTCGGCGGCTTTTGCCTTTAGCACTCCGGTGGGGAACATGGGAATGCTCCTGACATTCATCTCGTCGTGGATGGCGATGTTGTCGTTGATCCAGTCAGCCAACAACTGAGGGTTGGCCTTGAACTGGGCAATAAGTGAATCGTCAAAGGCGTGCATGAGGACTTTTCTGTAAGGACAGAGCATCTCGTTGCTGACGCGTGGGCAGAGAATGTATTCGTTGTAAAGTTCATTGTCGATGACTGGACAATTGTCGAGATTGTCTTTCAGCACGTCAAGACTAACATCGCGCAAGTCCTTGTCGCTGATGACGTTGAGCAGTGCGATGGCTTTGGCGTACAGGTTGTTGCCGTCTGCATAATTCATGAAATCTTTGATAGTTTGGTAGTTGCCCCATGACTTCGCCAAAATGGCCTGAAGCGTGTCGTTGTCAGACTGTTGTTCTTGCTGGCATTTGGCGATATAAGCATTGCGGATGGTGTCTTCATCGGCAATGCGGCGGTCGTTCTCGGCACGCATCGTTTCCGACACTTCGGGCAATTTGACGTTCTCCGCAGGAGGAACGATGTCGAATATCATCTGTTGCTTGAAGGTGGTGTCTTTGTCAAGCACGAGGTCAAGCGTGTCGGTCTGTCCGAAGCGTATCATGCCGAAGCCAAATTTTCCGTCGCGTGAGGCATAAGCCATCATGTCGCCCAATCCGGCCGTAAGCCATGTGATGCCTTCACTATCGCAGGTTTTCGATGCGACGGTGCAGAATTCCGAGTAGTTGTATATCTTGAAATCGACGGTGGCGTTCGGTACAGGCTCGCCTTTGCTGTCGGTGACTTTTACGAAGGCTTTGGCGGTGTTGGCGTAGTTGCTCACCACGTTGATTTCAGTGTGGTTCTGTGTTTGTTCGATTACTTCTTCAGGGCCATGGTAGTGGCCGAAGACGCGGGTGTGGAGCAGCAGGCAGCGTGATGCCGGAGCGTTGAACCAGCCAAGGTCAAGGACGGGTTCGGGTTCGCAAGCGCCAAGGAAATGCCATTGGCCGTCGACGTAGGCTTCCACCCATGCATGGTTGTCGTCGCAATGTGCCCAACGTGGCGTATAGACTTGTCTGGCGGGGATGCAAACAATACGCAGCGCCGCCACAAGCAACGTGGATTCTTCGCCGCAGCGGCCCCACGAAGTCTTGATGGTCGCCATGGGCGAACTGGTGCGGCTGTCGGAGCCTTTGTAGTTGGCTTTCTCGTGGCACCAATGGTTTACTTCGAGCACGGCATCGTAAAGCGACAGGTCTTTCACGCGTGCTTTCAATTCTTCATAGTATGATGTGCGGAAGTCGTCGAGATTCTCATTGTTGATGCGTTCGGGCATCACGAAATGGTTGAATTCGCGTTCGGGAATGGCCTTGCCCCATGGCATCTCTTCCTTTGCCTTGAAAGCGGCTTGCACGTTGGCGAGATGATAGGAGCCCGGATAATCCGTGATGTCTCCCAAAGGCATGTAGGCATACAGGAACTCAAGCGCTTCGCGTTCCTTCACGCTGATGCCTGCGCTGTCCAGTATGGAGAACAGACTCGCGTTGTTCAGTGTGGCCTTGCGACTGTTCAGGTCGTCAGTCACTTCCTTGCGTTGCTGGCTGTCGCTGATGAAATGCTGGTTGTTGCAAGCCGATAGCGTGCATAATAATCCGATGAGAAGAAAAATACTGCGTTGCATGGTCTGTGTGTTTTATTCCACAAAAATAGGATTTTTTGTTTCTCCGTTTTTATCGGAATGCAAGGATGATTTACGGAGTTTCACCTTTATTTGATATGAAAATGCCGGACAGCAAGGACTATCCGGCACTATTGGAAAATAATTCGTTTAGAAGTATCTGTATTCTAATAAGTCACTATAACGTATTAATTGTCAGAATCAATGTCTGTTGATTACTTCGGAACGGTCGGGACCGTAAGAAACGAACGAGACGGGTACGCCGACATAGTCTTCGATGAACTTGATGTAGTCTTCGAGTTTCTGCGGTATCTTGCCATCGATTTTCTGACGCCATCCGGCAAATTCCTTGTAAACGGGTGTCATGGTTTCGGTGCAGGCTTCGTACGGCAGATGCGTGATTTCCTGGCCTTTGTATGTGTAGGCAATGGCAACCTTCAGCGTCTCGAAGTCGTCCATGACGTCGGATTTCATCATCATGAGGTTGGTGACGCCGCTGAGCATGACAGCGTATTTCAGTCCCGGCAGGTCGAGCCATCCGCAACGGCGCGGGCGGCCTGTGGTGGCTCCAAATTCACGTCCGTTTTGACGCAGCGTCTCGCCAGTCTCGTCGAAGAGTTCGGTAGGGAAGGGGCCCGTTCCGACTCTGGTGCAGTAGGCCTTGAAGATGCCGTACACTTTGCCAATGCGGCTCGGTGCGACGCCAAGTCCGGAGCAGACGCCGGCAGCGATGACGTTGGAAGATGTGACATAAGGATAACTTCCGAAATCCACGTCAAGCATGGAGCCTTGAGCGCCTTCGGCGAGGACTTTCTTGCCGTTGTCCAAGGCTTCGTTCAGGAAATACTCGCTGTCGATGAACTGGAACTGTCTGAGATATTCCACTGCCTCGAACCAGAGTTTCTCGTATTCTTCGAAACTGATTTTCTCAAGTTGGAAACCAGTCATGTCGAATCCCAAGGATGCTATTTCGCGGAGATGGCTTTGCTTGAGGCTTTCGTAGCGATGACGGAAGTCGGGCGCGGTGATGTCGCCGATGCGCAGGCCTTTCCGAGCATATTTGTCTGTATAGGTTGGTCCGATGCCTTTCAGCGTGGAGCCGATTTTTTTCTTTCCGAGCGCCAACTCGTTGGCGGCGTCAAGTGCGCGGTGGGTGGGAAGAATGAGATGGGCGCGGTTTGAAAGCATCAGCGTCTTGCTCAGGTCGAAGCCGTGGCCGTGCAGGTTCTCAATTTCGCCTTTCAGGATGTAAGGCTCGATGATGACGCCGTTGCCTATGACGTTGATGCAGTTGGGCGTCAGCACGCCTGACGGGATGTTGTGCAGCACGAACTTCTTGCCGCCGAATTCTATGGTATGCCCGGCATTGGGACCGCCTTGGAAACGCGCCACGATGTCGTACTGTGGCGTCAAGGCGTCAACGACTTTTCCTTTTCCTTCGTCTCCCCATTGCAGGCCGAGGAGGATGTCAATCTTGTTCTTTTCCATCGATGTTGTCCTTTTTTATGATTATAGCACTCGTTTTATCCGGATTCTTTTTTGACTTTCCATAGAAAATCAGAGAATGATAACTGATCTCTACGCCAAGTTCCTTTTCCACTGATTTCTGGATTTCAAGCACGCGCGGATCGCAGTATTCCATCACCTCACCGCTTTCGATGTCGATGAAGTGGTCGTGCTGGCGGAACTTGAACGAACGTTCGTATTGTGCGCCATTGTGTCCGAACTGGTGTCTGATGACCAGCCCGCAGTCGAGCAGCAATTTGATGGTGTTGTAAATGGTCGCTCTGCTAACGAGGTACTTGCCGTCTTTCATCTTTTCGTGAAGAACCTCGACGTTGAAATGCCCTTCCGTGTCGTAGATTTCCTTTAGGATGGCAAAACGTTCCGGCGTTTTCCTCTGATGATGCCGTTGCAAATACTCAACGAATAGTTTATTGACGGACTGATATGAATTGTCGTTTGACTCTTTCATGAATTCCGGATGATGCTTCTGCAAAGATACATTGTTTAGTTGAATAACGCTTGACAATATTGAAAAATAATAGGTGCGTTCGCCAGATGGTTCCGGCGCATTCATGAAAAGAAGGGGAACGGCGATTATTCTTCGTTTGCGATGCGTATCACTTTCTGAATCTCTCTCACTTTGGAGAGTTTGTCGATAAGGGCGTCGAGTTCCTTGGTGCTGTGCACGTAAACCGAAATCATGGCATAAACGAGGTCTTCGCTTGAGTCCATTTGTATGGAACGCAGGTTGATCTTCATGTCGTTCGATATCAGTGAAGTGATTCTGTTCAGAAGTCCTATCGTGTCCAATGCAGTGATTTTCAGTCCGGCGAGGAAGGAGATTTCACTCTTGGGCTGCCACTTGGCTTGGACAATGTTGTTGCCGTGCTGCGACATCATCTCGATGGCTTTAGGGCAGTCGGAACGGTGTATCTGCATCGGCTCGCCGGGGAATTTGAAGGCCACCACGTCGTCACCGGGGATGGGATTGCAGCACGAGGCCACGCAGAAGTCAAACTCTTCCGCCGATTCGGGCGCGTTTTTCTTGTTCTTGTCTTTTGAAACGTTGCCGAGCAATCCGAAAGTAAGGTATTTCACGATGTTGTTCCCGTTGGATTGCGGCTTCAGACAGGAACGCATGATGTATTCGTTGATTTTTCCCGTGGCGACAAAATAATAGAAATCGACTGAACTGCTGAGGTTCTTGCTTTCCATGATTTTGTTTCTGTTGGCCTTGGAGGCTTCCAGACCGATTTTCCTCATGATTTCAGTATAGATGGCTTCGCCTTGTTCGCGGAAGGCCTTGCGGTATTCCTTGATGCCGTCTTTCAGCCTTGATTTCGCGTAAGCCGTGGTGAGGAATTCGAACCATTTATCCTGCGGATGTTGCGATTCCGACGTGATGATTTCCACTTGGTCGCCGGTATGCAGTTCCTTGTTGAGTTGAGCGAGGCTGTTGTTGACGTTGGCAGCGACGCTGTGATTGCCGATGTTGGAGTGGATGTGATAGGCGAAGTCAAGTACCGTAGAGCCTTTGGGCATCGATATCATCTTGCCTTTGGGTGTGAAGACGCATATCTCGTCCGAGAAGAGGTCGAGTTTGAAGTTATCGACGAATTCCGTGGCGGAGGCCGGCTCGCTGTCAATCAGTTCCTGCACGCGCTTCAGCCATTCGTCGAAGCCGCTCTCGGTCTGGTCGTTGGTCTTGTATTTCCAGTAGGCGGCAAAGCCTTTTTCCGCAATTTCATCCATTCTCGCCGTCTTGATCTGCACATCGACCCAGTTGCCTTTGTTGCCCATCACCATGGCGTGCAGCGATTCGTAGCCATTGGCTTTGGGAGTCGAAATGAGGTCTTTGAGTTTCGATGTGTTGGGCTTATATAGCGTGGTCAGCACGGCGTACGCTTCCCAACATTGAATCTTCTCCATCTTGAGCGGACAGTCGATGATGATTTTGATGAAGAATGCGCCGAACATTTCCTCGAACGGCACTTCCTTCTCCTGCATCTTGCACCAGATGGAGTTGACGGATCTTTCACATATTCTGATTGTTGCGTTTAGACCTGCTTCGGCAAGCGCATCGCTGATGGGTTTGATGAATGTCTCCATCTCGCTCTTCCGCTGTTCCCTGAATTCGTCCCTTCTCTTGCTGATGCTCTGGAAGATGGTCGGGTTGATGTATTTCAAGGAAAGGTCTTCCAGTTCGCACTTGATGGCGTGAAGTCCCAGACGGTCGGCAAGCGGAGCGTAGATGTACGACGTCTCCGATGCGATTTTCAACTGCTTGTGTTGCGGCATCGAGTCGAGGGTGCGCATGTTGTGCAGCCTGTCGGCCAACTTGATGAGCACCACCCTGATGTCGTACGACAATGTGGACAGAATCTTCTTGAAGTTCTCTGCCTGTATGCTTTCCGTGGCTTCGTCGCCGTTCAATTTGGTGAGGCCGTCGATGATGCGCGACACTTTCTCGCCAAACTGTTCGCTGATGTCTTCAAGGGTGTACTGTGTGTCTTCCACCACGTCGTGAAGAAGGGAACAGACTATGGACGTCCTTCCGAGGCCGATGTCCTGTGCGGCAATGGTTGCCACGGTAAGGGGATGGTATATGTAGGGCTCGCCAGTGCGCCGCCGCTGATTTTTGTGGGCTTCGACGGCAAAATAGAAAGCCTTTTCAACCATCTCAAGGTCTTGCGCATCTTTTCGGGTCTGCCATACGTCAAGCAGATGCCGGTAGCGGCGTTCAATCTCGACTTTCTCTTCCGGTGAATAGGTGTCTGGTATCACTTTTAATCAGAATTGTGCTGCAAAGTTAGTCATATATTTCTTTTTCCAATCTGTTGTGCGCCCAACTTTTTTCGATTATCATGCGATGTGTCGCCATCAGGCTGGCATCTTTTCTATGTAAAAAACACCTATCTTTGCAACTGAATACGAATCGCCATGCGCAGGTCTATCTTGCTTATTCTGTTATTTTTGTTAGTGTCGGTGCGATGCTTTGCCACGCATCAACGCGCTGCTGAAATAACCTATAAATGGATAGGCGGCAACACCTATGAGTTTACGCTGACGTGTTACACCTTTACACCCAGTGCTGCAGGCGTGCAGCGCGACTCCTTGCTTCTCGACTGGGGCGACGGCTCCGATGCTTACGTCCCGCGTGTCGTCTATCAGGAACTCGGCGACGACTACACCTTGAACATCTATCGCAGCAACCATACATTCTCGTCTTCAGGAACTTATGTCATTAGTATGGAAGACCCGAACCGCAACTACGGCGTCGTTAACGTGCCCAACTCCGTTTCCATACCTATGTATATCGAATCGGAATTGGTCATCAGCCCATACCTCGGCTACAACAATTCCGTACAACTCCTCAATGCTCCTGTAGATAAAGGCTGTGTTGGAAAGTTATATCTCCATAATCCTTCGGCTTCCGATCCCGATGGCGACAGCCTGAGTTACAAAATCGTCAATTGCAAGGGCGTCAATGGCGAAGATATCCCTGGTTACACTTTGCCTCAGACCTCCGGCATCTTTGAGATGGATTCCCTGACGGGCGAGTTGCGTTGGGATGCCCCCGTGCTGCAAGGCGAATACAATGTGGCTTTCGTGGTGGAAGAATGGAGGAATGGCGTGAGAATAGGCTACGTGACGCGCGATATGCAGATACTGATTGCGGCTTGCGATAACGATTTACCTGAAATACAATGTGTTGGCGATACATGTGTCGTGGCGGGCAGTCAATTGTCTTTCTATGTCACAGCCTCTGACCCTGATGGCGACGAGGTCACGCTGACGGCATCGGGCACGCCTTTCGAATTGTCGTCAAGCCCCGCCATGATGATTCCAGAAACATCTTATGGTCTCCATCCGGAATTTGAGTTTATTTGGAATACCGCTTGCCAACACGTGAGGAAGTCTCCTTATCAGGTGGTGTTTAGAGCCAAAGACAATTCGTCGCCTGTGAATCTCACTAATGTCAAAAGCATTTCGATTTCTGTTTTGGGATCTCCTGTGGAGGGACTTTCGGCAGTACCGGACGGCTCGTCGATGGTGCTGACGTGGAATTCCTACGCTTGTCAGAACGTCAAGCATCTGCGTGTTTACCGCAAGATTGGTTCCGAATCCTACGAACCCGATTTTTGTGAGACGGGCATCCGTGAAGGTTATGACATGATAGCCGAATTGGATGCTTCAGCCACAAGTTATACCGATAACAATGGTTTTGTGGGTCTTGAACAGGGATTGCAGTATTGCTACCGCATCGTGGCCGTGTTCCACGACGGCGCTGAAAGCATCGTCAGCGAAGAGGCCTGCGCCTTCCTTCTGAACGACGATCCGCTGATGACTCATGTCTCCAACGATTCGTTGAATATGGCATCGGGAAACGCAATCGTGGCATGGTCGGCACCTAAGGACCTCGACACCACATCATTCCAGCATCCATTTTCCTATTTGCTGGCGAGACGTCTCAACGGCGTGGAAAGCACTGTTTTCAGCGGCGCCATTTCCGACACTTCATTTGTTGATACGGGAGCGAACATGAATCAGGCGCAGACTTTGTCCTATCAGGTGAAGATGGTCGATGCAAATCAAACTGTGATGGGCCTTTCTACAGAGGCTTTTGCCATCCGACTGTCAACCGCTGTAGGTGATGCTTCCGTGACGCTTCGCTGCACAGAGGAAGTCCCTTGGATTATCGACAGCATGGAGGTGTTCAGGGCGCTCGACGGAGATTATCTTTCTGTAGGTTCTACAACCGAAATGAAGTTCACCGATACGGATGTCGTGAATGACAAGGAATATCATTATTATGTCAGGACTTTCGGTCATTACATGATTGATGGTGTTGCCAAGCCTTTGGTCAATTATTCGCCTTTGGTGTCGGCCACCCCGACTGACAATGAGCCGCCTGCGCATTTGTCCATCGAAGTCATTCCCGATTGTGATGCGGTTGAAAATCTCATCATTTGGCATGGCGGTGATGACGATGACATTGCAAGTTACAACATCTACTATACGCCTTCCGCTACGGCGGGTTTCACCTTGCTGAACTTGTCGCCTCAGGCCACTGACACGGCTGCCTTACACTCAGGTATGGCCACTGTCGTGGGCTGCTACTATATGACGGCCACCGACGTTCATGGCAACGTCTCGCAACCTTCCGACACGGTCTGCATCGACTACGACTATTGTCCTTTGTACGTCTTGCCGAATGTGTTCACTCCCAACAGCGATGGCGTGAATGACTTCTTCGTGCCGATAAGCGTCTCGCAGAGTTCGATTGACCACATTTCCATGACCATCTTCAACAGATGGGGCAGGGTGGTTTACGTCACCGATGACCTTGGAATCAATTGGGACGGCAAAGACTATCGCTCGAAACAGGACTGTTCCGACGGCACTTATTTCTACGTTTGCGAAGTTTATTACGATTCCTACGACGGCATCTCCATGCAGACGCTTAAAGGTTCCATCGCCATCGTGCGATGACACAAAAAAAGGCGTCGCAAAGCAACGCCTTAATCTTTCATTTTCTGAAAAAATCAGAATTTCAATTTTTCTATCAGGTCAACGACGCGGTTTGAATAACCCCATTCGTTATCATACCATGACAGGATCTTCACAACCTTGCCCTTCACCATCGTGCTTAACGAATCGAAGATGGATGAGTGTGGGTCGTGAATGACGTCGCAACTTACGATAGGATCTTCGGTATAAGCGAGAATGCCTTTCATTGGGCCTTCCGAAGCCTCTTTCATGGCTGCATTGATTTCTTCCTTGGTGGCTTCCGTTTTCAGAATTGCGACGAGGTCAACGAGTGAGCCTGTTGGTGTGGGGACGCGGACTGCAATGCCATCGAGACGGCCGTTCAGGTCGGGGATGACGATGCCAACGGCTTTGGCGGCACCTGTGGTGGTGGGTATCTGTGACATGGCGGCGGAACGGGCGCGGCGCAGGTCGTTGTGCGGACCGTCAAGGATGACTTGGTCGTTGGTATAACTGTGGATGGTGGTCATGAAACCCTGTTCGATGCCAAAACGGTCATTCAGGACTTTGGCCACGGGAGCCAGACAGTTGGTGGTGCACGATGCGTTCGACACGCTCTGGTCAGTGTCTTTCAACTCGTTGTCGTTGACGCCGACGACGATAGTGGCGTCAATGGTATCCTTGGCGGGAGCGGTCAGAATAACCTTCTTGGCGCCGTTCTTCAGGTGGTCGCCATAGCCTCCTTTGGTGCCTTCCTTGCTGCAGAAAACGCCAGTGGACTCAATGACCACATCAGGAGTCTTGCTCCATTTGATGTTCAGCGGCGAACGTTCTTCAGTGACCGGGATGCGGACTCCGTTCACGATGAGTGCTGTGTCGTCATATTCGACTGTGCCGTTGAAGCGACCTTGTGTCGAGTCATATTTCAGAAGATGCGCCAAGACCTTGTTGCTGGTCAGGTCGTTGATGCCGATGATTTCCATGTTAGGACGTTCCAAAGCGATTCTGAAGACGTTCCTTCCTATACGTCCGAAACCATTGATACCGATTTTAATTTTTTCCATTTGTGACTAATGTTTGATTTGTTCTGTATTTGATATGCAATCTTTTATGCCTTATGTCGCATCATAATGATGAACTTAATTCAATTATTGCTCGCAAAATTACTTTTTTTTCAGAAACTTTGCAGCAAATTTCAACAAAATGGATACACCATTCAAATCGACCGCTCTGGAAGCCAATTTAGCCCAAACCCGATACAAGGACATCTTTATTCCCGACGACCATAAGGCTTTCATCGAACTGTCAAGCAAGTATTTCGGCATCAACAAGCGCGCCAGCGAGTGCATCACCGAATACCATCACCCGCTTTCAAACCACACCTTCGTCACCGAAAACCTCCGCCAGATGCTGATTGACGACTTCTGGTTCTACACCCGTGACGACATTCCCGCCGACGCCCTCAACGTGCCTCTCGACATGATGCAAAGCCTTCTTAAGCCTGAAGTTGACAAAAAACTGAGAATCAACATAATAAATACTTTACTGGAATTTACCGACGTGGTGCTTTCCAAGTCTCCGAGCCACAGCGGCTATGTCGCCAAAGTTTTCGCCATCCTCGATGCAACCTTCGATGATAACAAGGACTGCTGCATTCTGGCTTCGAAATACCTTGGCCGTTATCTTGACCGTGCCGCCCATGATGATGCCTTCCGCGACGAAGCCATGGCGCTCGTGCGCAAGTTCCTGAACGAGAATTACCATTACTGGCAGGAGAGCAGCAAAGTGGAAGATTGGGTAGTCAGCATGGCTGCCATTCTGAACCAAGACGAAAGCACGATGATTGTCAACGAGATAGGCAAGCCTTATTTTGCCATGCTCGACAAGTCGTTGAAGAACGCAAAGACTTGGGATGATATTATGCAACTTCCTAACTTTGAGCAGATTGCCGAACATTTTGTCAATGCCGAAAAGGCGTTTCCTCATTTCATCAACAAATTCCATTTTGTGTTTTATCTGCTTCACATCCCGGGCATGGAGTCGTCGCGTGAACGTCTCGTCTGGAACATGGACCGCATGTTGCGCGACGCTGTCGATGAGTTGTCGCAGGACGAACTGATGCCGTTCATCGACACCATCTTTGATTTGGCGCAGGAATTGAGGAAGAACTACATGTCGGCAGTCCTTGACTTCCAGTTGACATTAGGCAAGAAAATCATCGATATCGACAAGACCGAACAGAAGGAAATCATCAATTATTTCGAGAAGAAACTCATCGCTTTCGGTTTTGTCTCTCCCGGAAAAGTGTTTGTGGGCGAAGACTGGCAGTTGTTTGTCGATGACAATCACATCAAGAACATCCGCGTATGGCTTGAACTCATCGAATACTCGCAGTCGCTCATGGAGAAGTTGCTTTCTTCCCTGATTGTCAATCTGAAATTGGGCGGGATATTCATCAGCGACACGGATTTGTTCCAGCGTGAAATCACCAAGATTCTGAATTCCAACATCACGCCTTATTACAAGAAAGTCAAGCAGTTGGCTCGAATATTTCCTGTCTATTTCAACGAAATCGGTGCCGAAGGCGATATCCGCAACGTGACCACCAACATGGACGAGATTTCAGGTCGTCAGGACAAACTGATACATTTCCTCAGAAAGCAGGTGCACACCGAAAGCAATAATACGCTTATTGGTCTCACGCTCAATGTGTTTAAGTTTTGGAACGATGGCGACATCGAAGCGCTGCGGCCCCTGCTTCCGAATAATGTTTACGACAGCATCGACGTCAATGGCGACTGGTTTGTCCACGTGCATCGGATTACGTTGCAGATGGGCGAGATGTCGTGCCTGAAGCCGGAAGACTTGCTCATGCTTTCGCGTGACGACTATGAAAAACTCATCAAGTCGGCTGCTGAGAAACTCAACCTTGATCAGGCGATTTTCGAACGTGAACGGGCGCGCCTCATGGACATCAAGGACCTTTACGCATTTCTCCGAGAAAAGTATTCCTTCGAGTCGGTCAACATCTTCAAGTCGCTGCGGAGTTTCTCCTATATCCCTGACGAAGAAATTGATGACTTCGAGAAGGCTTATGAAGCCAAAGACTTCGGCAAGTCGCTGAAACTCATCTATTCCTTCATGGAACGCCTCAAGACCATCATCTTCAATCCTGCGGAAAGCGAAGGTTGGGAAAACATCTACCACAAGCGCCACATTGCCATCGGCATTCCGTCGATGTACGGCACTTACAGGGAAAGCAAGTTCGAAGCCATGGGACTCACATTCCGCCTCGAACGCGTCGCCACGCAACTGCTGGAAAAGGTGGTGTCGAGCATCAATCTCGACTACATCTCGGAACGCACTTTGGAACAGATTTACGCCATCCTTGAATATTTCCGCGAAGGACTCGAACTTGACGGCATCACCAACCAAGGACTGAATTCTAAACTCAATATGTTGCGCTACAGTCTCACCTCAAGGAGTTTCTCTTTCGGGCAGTATGTCAACATCTTCCAGTTCATTGCCGAAGACGTGCGCCGCATCATCATCAAGTATTTCCTCAAGTCATACGAATATCCGCTGAAAGTCGTCATCCCGCAACTCTTTGACCCTAAGGGCGAACTTGATGAGAAAGAAACCTCAGCGCTTATCAGCCGCAAGTCGGAAGAGTTTCACCGCGACTTGTTGTCGGACGCTTTCCTCATGCAGCCGCTCGACAACTTCCTGTCGCGCATCTTGAAATCCTTGCACGTCATGGAATCGTCCCTCGACCAGAAACTGATCAGCGACATCATGACATACAACTCCGAAATGCTTGTCAGTCCGTTCTGGCTGAAGACGCCCATGATGGACAACCAAGTGTTTATCGGCAACAAGGCCTACAACTTGAAGAATCTCTATCTTGCCGGCATGCCTGTTCCGCCCGGATTCGTCGTCACCACAGAGACATTCCGCCGTAACGATACCATCAACACCATCCCTGAACTGCGTGCCGAGATTCATACCATGATACAGTCGTATATCAATGAACTTGAAGGCATTACGAAACTGAAATTTGGAGATGCAGCCGCTCCGCTATTGCTTTCAGTTCGTTCGGGAACGGCCATTTCCATGCCTGGAGCCATGGACACTTTCCTCAACGTCGGACTTAATGATGAACTGGTGGAGAATATCGCCAAAGATGAGCGTCGTGCTTGGTCTATTTGGGATTCGTACCGCCGTTTGCTTCAGAGTTGGGGCATGGCCAAAGGCATTGAACGCGATGTGTTCGACGATGTCATCAACGACTTCAAGCAAAAGAACAATGTGAAGCAGAAAATGGAACTCGGCATCGGCCAGATGCGCGAATTGGCGGCTTCGTACAAGAAAGTCCTCGAAGCGAACAATGTCGTTTTCGAAGACGATCCTTTCAAGCAACTCATCGAGTGCATCAACATGGTGTTTGACTCGTGGAATTCCCAGCGCGCTTTGGCTTATCGCCGCCATCTGGGCATCTCCGAGAACTGGGGCACGGCCGTCATCGTGCAGCAGATGATTTTCGGCAATCTGAGCGCGACTTCCGGAACGGGCGTCGTGTTCACGCAGAATCCGCACCGCGAACGTCCGGGCGTGCATCTTTACGGCGACTTCACCATGCGCAGCCAGGGCGAAGACATCGTAGGCGGACTGGTGAAGCCCTTGCCGATTGGCGAGACGCAACGCAAGTCGGCCAACCTCGAAGGACCGTCGATGCAGACTTCCTTGCCGGAGATCTATAAGAAGATATATTCCATAGCACAGGAACTTACTGAAAATCTGGGTTATAGCCCGCAGGAAATGGAGTTTACTTTCGAATCGGACAAGGCTGAAGATTTCCATATTCTGCAGATACGCGACCAAGACCTGAAGCCCGAAGACGTCACTTCCGCTTTCGTCAATTCTCCTGACGAGATGCAGCAGATCGGACGCGGCATGGGCATTGGCGGTGGCGCCATGAATGGCATGGTCGCCTTTGGCGAAGACGACATCAAGATGCTTCACAAGAAACATAAGAACGGCAACGTCATCCTGATACGTCCCGACACGGTGCCTGACGACATCGGCATGATTTTCGACTGCGACGGCCTGCTGACGGCGCGCGGTGGCGCGACATCACACGCTGCCGTGACGGCGGTGCGACTGGGCAAGGTCTGTGTCGTGAGTTGCGACGGCCTCGATGTCGATGATGACGAGCATTGCTGCAAACTCAATGGCGTTGAACTTCATATTGGCGACAAAATCGCCATCGACGGCAACCTCGGCTTGGTCTATCTCGGTCATCATCCTACTGAAAAGATGGTGCTGAACAGGGGATACAACTATTGACGTTGTGTTCTGATAATTGATGCTCGCCAGCGGCTGTCATGATGCCTGTATTGTCCTTCTGAAGGTCGTCATGGTCAAGGATTGGAGTGCCTTCATCGGATTGCAGATTTTCATTTTCTGAAATGCATCCGATTAGGTTGGAACATCGTCTTTCTTGAATGAAATATTTCGTATTTTTGCCGCACAATGAAGAACATCCGAAATTTCTGCATCATAGCCCACATCGACCATGGCAAATCCACTTTGGCCGACAGACTCCTCGAACTCACGCATACCTTGAGTGGCAAGGAACTCGTTGATCAGGTGCTTGACGACATGGATCTCGAACGTGAACGTGGCATTACCATCAAGAGCCACGCCATCCAGATGAATTATATCCAAGATGGCGAGAACTATACGCTGAACCTTATCGACACTCCCGGTCACGTCGACTTTTCCTACGAGGTGTCGCGCTCCATTGCCGCCTGCGAAGGCGCTTTGCTTGTGGTGGACGCCACCCAAGGCATTCAGGCTCAGACCATTTCGAATCTTTATCTTGCCCTTGAACATGATTTGGAAATCATTCCCGTCATGAACAAGATTGACATGGATAGTGCCATGATTGATATTGTTGAAGACCAGATGGTTGATATGCTGGGATGCAGGCCGGAAGAAATTCTGAAGGTCAGCGCCAGAACGGGCGAAGGCGTTCCTGCTGTGCTTGATGCCATCGTGAAGCGCATCCCTGCGCCAAAAGGCGACCCTAATGCACCGCTTCAGGCTCTGATTTTCGATTCGGTGTTCAATTCCTATCGCGGCATCATTGCTTATTTCCGTGTCTTCAACGGCACGCTGCGCACCAACGATTTGGTGAAGTTTTTTGCCACAGGCAGAGAATATCACGCTGACGAAATTGGCGTGCTTCAGATGAAGCAAGTGCCGAAGGACAAACTGGAAGCCGGCAATGTCGGTTATATCATCTCAGGCATCAAATCTTCCAAGGAAGTTAAGGTGGGCGATACCATCACGCACGTTGAAAATTCTTGTCTCCAGCCTGTCTCAGGTTTCGAAAATGTCAAGCCGATGCTGTTTGCCGGTATCTATCCCGTCGATGCGGACGATTATGAAGAACTTCGCGCTTCGCTGGAGAAACTTCAACTTAACGACGCTTCGCTGGTCTTCGAACCCGAGTCGTCGGCGGCATTGGGATTTGGCTTCCGTTGCGGTTTCCTCGGACTTCTTCACATGGAAATCATCCAGGAGCGCCTTGACCGCGAGTTCAACATGGATGTCATCACCACAGTGCCCAACGTGTCGTTCAAAGTCTATTGCACCGACGGCACCATGATTGAGGTCCACAATCCCAGCGGCTTGCCGGAACAGACCAAGATTGACCACGTGGAAGAACCTTACATCATCGCCCAGATCATCTCCAAAAACGAATTCACAGGCCCCATCATGACGCTCTGTATCGACAAGCGGGGCATACTGAAAAATCAGGTGTATATCTCGACCGATAGGGTGGAACTTACTTTCCAACTTCCATTGAGCGAGATCATCTTCGACTTCTACGACAAACTGAAATCCATCTCGAAAGGCTATGCGTCTTTCGACTATCATATCGCTGGCTATCAGGAAGCCACCCTTGTCAAACTCGACATCATGCTGAACGGCGAGTCGGTCGATGCGCTTTCCACCTTGATTCATCGCGACCACGCCTACGATTTTGGCCGTCGCATGTGCGAGAAGTTGAAAGAACTCATACCACGCCATCAATTCGATATTGCCATTCAGGCCACCATAGGGTCCAAGATCATCGCTCGCGAGACTGTGCGTCAGGTGCGTAAGGATGTCACGGCAAAATGCTATGGCGGCGACGTGTCGCGTAAACGCAAACTGCTCGAAAAACAAAAAGCGGGCAAGAAACGAATGCGTCAGATAGGCAATGTCGAGGTGCCTCAGTCTGCCTTCCTCGCCGTCCTCAAACTCGATTGACGGCCTGCCTCCATCACAATAGCAACCCACATTTGACAAACTCATGACACCCCCAAAAAAGAAAAACATCACCCCGTCAACTGAAACGAAAAACTCCGATGACCTTGTCTCCCAGATTGCCGTGACTCTTATTCCCGGCATCGGTAGCGTCAGCGGCAAGAAACTCGTGGCCTATTGCGGCAGCGCACAAGCCATCTTCAAGGAGTCGCGCAAGGCCTTGCAGCAGATCAAAGGCATGAATGCCAGCATCATCGACGCTATTTTTTCCAAAGAGATACAACGGGAATCCGAAGCGGAGGCGCTTTACATTCAGGATCATGGCGTGAAGCCGCTTTTTTTCACCGACAGCGACTATCCTCAACGCTTGCTGCAATGTGATGACAGCCCCGTCATGCTTTATTACAAAGGCACGGCAGATCTTAATGCGAGCCGTGTCGTGGCTATCGTGGGAACGCGCAACATCACCGACTATGGCAAGGCAAACTGCGAACAACTTGTCAAGGATCTCACCGATGACGGTGTCCTTATTGTCAGCGGACTTGCCTATGGCGTTGACACCTTGGCACACAGTTGTTGCGTCAGATACGACATCCCGACGGTTGGCGTCATGGGGAGTGGCATGAATGTCATCTATCCGTCTGAAAACAAGGAACTTGTCGAAGATATGCTGGAGAATGGCGGCCTTCTTACGGAATTTACCAGCGACACCAAACCCGACCGCGAGAACTTTCCCCGCCGCAACAGAATCATCGCCGGCATGGCAGATGCCGTGGTTGTCATAGAATCAGCCATGAAAGGCGGTTCGCTCATCACGGCAAACATCGCCAACTCGTACAACCGCGATGTGTTTGCTTTCCCTGGCCGCGTCATGGACATCTATAGCCAAGGCTGCAACCATCTCATTCGCGTCAACCGCGCCAACATGATAGAAAGCGTTGCCAATCTCCGCTACATCATGCGTTGGGACTCACCCGCGAAAAAAGAGACTCAAACCGTCATGTTCAGGGATTTCACCGAGGAGGAACAACTCATCATGGATTGCTTCAAGGATGCGGATTTGGTCAACCTTGACGACATCATTGTCAAGACTGGCCTCCAGACCACGAAAATCGCTTCCTTGTTGCTCGGACTCGAATTTGACGGCATCGTAATGTCGCTTCCTGGGAAACGTTTTCAGCGCTGCTGATACTCCCGCTGTTGTGGCAGTTCAGTTGATGTTGCCTGCGGTTTTTTTCTTAATCTTTTCTATGTTTTTCAACCCGACAATTGCCGGATTTGCATGATATTTGCAAATGGAATAGGCATATTAATCACCAAATTATAATAATTATGAGAAGAATCGTACACGACTTGCTGATTGGCGTTTCGTCATCAATCATCACCATTGCAGCCATCGCTTTGTTTCAGAACAGCAGTACCGTAGCCCGCGCTGAAAAGACGGACAATCTGGAGATAGCGGCCCCGAACCCGAAAGGAGAGGCGTCTTCGGTTTCTTTCGAGACGAAATATGTGTCAAGTCTCCAAAGATATGTCACTGTCGCTATCTATGATGGTGATTTGGAAATCGTCCAGTAAGGCGATTTGCCGGCAAGGTGAATTGTCGCGCTTTGTTTCATGTTGCTGATTTTGTTCAGGCGATTTGTCTCGGTTTCCTGAAAAAATGACTATTTTTGCCCTATGAACAAAGGCAAGGTGATAAAGTCAACGGGAAGTTGGTATATCGTGCTCGACGAAAACGGCGTCCGTCACGAGTGCCGTCTGCGTGGCAAGATACGCCTCAAAGGTCTTCGCTCCACTAATCCTGTGGCGGTTGGCGACAACGTGCTGTTTGAGATGGAGAAAGGCGAAGAAACGGGCGTCATCATCAAGATTGAGGACCGCAACAACCTGATTGTGAGGAAGTCTATCAACCTCAGTAAGGAATCACACATCATCGCATCCAACATCGACCTTGCCATCATCGTCGCCACGCTGGCGCAACCAAGGACATCGACGGGTTTCATCGACCGTTGTCTTGTCACTGCTGAAAGTTATCACATTCCTGCCGCTTTGGTTTTCAACAAGTGCGACCTGTACAGCGATGATCAGATTGGCGATATGGCCGAACTCATCGAGTACTATTCCAGCCTTGGCTATGTCTCATTTGGCGTTTCGGCTAAGACGGGATTCAAATGCGACGAACTCAAAGCGCTGATGAAAGGCAAGATATGCCTGTTTCTCGGTCATTCGGGCGTGGGGAAATCCGCTCTTGCGAATGCCATGGATCCTTCGCTGAATCTTCGTATCGGAGCCATCTCCGACGTGCATGAGAAAGGCAAGCACACCACAACATTCGCCGAGATGCATCAACTTGATTTTGGCGCTTGGATTGTCGATACGCCCGGCATTAAGGAATTTGTCTTGTATGACCCTGATAAAGAGACCCTTGCCCAGCGTTTCCCTGAGATGCGCGAGCGGATGAGCGAATGCCGTTTCGCCAATTGCACGCACACACACGAACCCGGCTGCGCCGTGAAACAAGCCGTCGATGACGGCGATATCGCCTCTTGGCGCTACGTCAACTATATCCGCATGATGAACGACGAAAGCCACGAGTCAGTGAAAGAAGAACAGGAGTAAAATAGCAAATATATGATAGTCAGAAACTTGATACAGGATGGCGTGGTGCCGCTTGACAAGAACGATACTTGCCGCGATGCTTTGGAATATATGGAAGACCTCTGCGTCGCCCATCTTCCTCTCGTCGAAAACAAGAAGTTGCTTGCGTTGGTCTCCAATTTCGACATCTACAGTTCGTCAGACATGGACAAGAAGTTAGGCGACCTGAATTTGACATCCCAGTCTTTCGTTTACGACTATCAGCATGTGTTCGACGCGTTGCGCCTCATCGGCCAACTCAACCTGACGCTGTTGCCTGTGCTTGACGAGTTCGACAATTATGTCGGGACTGTCAGCCAGCAGAAAATTGTCCAGTATTTCACCGATGCCTACGCCGTCACTGAACCCGGCGGCGTCATCGTGCTTGAGATGAGCGTCAACGATTACGTGCTTTCCGAAATCGCCCGCATTGTCGAATCGGACGACGCCAAGATTCTCAGTCTCACCATGGACACGGATGCCGAATCAACGAAACTTGTCGTTTCCATCAAGGTTAGCAAAGTTGATATTTCGGCTATCTTGCAGACATTCAATAGATTCAACTATAATATCGTGGCATCTTTCAGCGAGCGCAACAACAACGACGATCTTCGTGACCGATACAGCGAGTTCATGAAGTATCTCGACATCTGACAATTTTCTCGTTGCCGCAAGGGCAGAGGATTGTCACGTACGAAAGGGAATCAATTCTGGATGTGTCAAAAAGATTATCTTTGCGGAAAATAATACGTGATATGAGAATTGCCTTGTTTGGAAAGATGCTTTCGGCTGACAATCAGGTTTTTATGACAACACTGATGAGCGATTTGACGCGCAGCGATGTCGGGTTGTCCATCTACAAGCCTTTTCTGCCTCAAATCATGACCTGTCTGCCCGAAGGATGCTGTTACGATGTCTTCGAGACCTACGATGACCTTAAATCCAAGGCTGACGTTGTCATCTCCATCGGCGGCGACGGAACCATTCTTGATGCTGTGCCCTTGCTCCGCGATTCAGGCGTGCCGATACTTGGCATCAACATGGGCAGACTCGGCTTCCTTTCCAGCGTCTCGAAAAACGAAATCGACAATGCTGTCGAAAAGGTCGTTCACGGCAATTTCCATGTCGAGAAACGCACTCTGCTGCAACTCGTTTCTCCGGCAAATCTTTTTCCCAACGGCAACTGCGCTCTCAATGAATTGAGCGTAATACGAAACCCCGAACATTCACTGCTTTCCATCAAGGTTTTTGTCGACGATATCTATCTGAACACCTATTGGGGCGACGGCATTCTCCTTGCCACGCCGACAGGCTCGACGGCATATTCGCTGAGTGCCGGCGGACCCATCATGGCGCCGAACTCGAGTTGTTTTGTCATCACGCCAATCGCTGCACATAATCTGACGGTGCGACCTATCGTGATCCCTGACGAGAGCACGGTGCGCATCATGGTGGAAGGTCGCGACAACAGTTTTGTGTTCGGTATGGATTCAACGACACGCACGCTCGACACCTCGGTCGAACTTGTCATCCGTAAGGCGGATTTCTGCATCAACATGCTGAGAATGGACAACGAAGACTTTTTTGGTACCATTCGCAATAAGTTGATGTGGGGCAAGGACAATAGAAACTGAAAATTGCCGTTTGGTTTGAAAAAAGTCATAACTTTGCACGCTATATTCGAGAGTATCTCGTCGTGTGCGTAAGTTGAGGCGTTGTCGCTGACTTTCAATAATTTATAATGACCAGTATGTTGAAGTTATTGCGTAATCTATTGATTGTTATGTGTTTGGCAGTAGTAGGCCAAACAAGCAATGTCTTGTATGCCCAGGTGGAGTTGCCTCAGACATTCGAAATCGGTCCGCATGGCGGATTGAGTTATTACATTGGCGACATCAATCCTGCCAAACAGTTCAATCAGTCCAAATTGCAGTTCGGTGGCGTTTTGCGTTACAACCCCAATCCGCGCTGGACATTCCGTTTCGATTACACGCACGCCACAGTGGCGGGCTCGGACACCGTAGTCAACTGGCGCCCGGAACGCGGCCTTAGTTTCAGGTCGGAGATTAACGATTTCAGCCTCATTGCCGAATTCAATTTCTTCGATTACTATACCGGCAATCATCTCAAGTCGGTGTCACCCTATCTTTTCGGTGGCCTTTCCATCTTCACTTTCAAGACTTATGCCAACTACGCAGGTGTCCCCAGCGACATCAGCTTGCGCGACCTTCAAACCGAAGGCGTCAATACTTACGGCACGCACATGTTCAATCACGATTTCCCATTCGGGTTGTCCATACCTTTCGGCGTCGGCCTGAAAGTTTCGTTGTCGCAACATGTCGGTTTGACTGCGGAATGGCGCATGCAGAAAACTTTTACCGACTATCTTGACGATGTCAGCACGGTGTATCCTGCGACACACGCCACCGTCACCGTTGACGGAAAGACGTACGACTTCACGGATCCTACCGGTAACTTTCACGCAAACCAGCAACGTGGCGATTCTGCGAGCAAGGATTGGTTCGGCATCGCCGGTTTGTCCCTGACATGGCGTTTCAACGTGCCTTCGCGTAAAACCTGTAACTTGTCATTCTGAAATCATGGACTTGAAGGAACAAATCAATATGGAACGTTTGCCGAAGCACATCGCTGTCATCATGGATGGCAACGGACGCTGGGCTAAGGAACATTCCATGCCGCGTCTCTTCGGTCATCAGAATGCCATTGTCGCCGTGCGCGAAACTGTTGAATCGTGCGCCGAACTCGGAGTGAAATATCTTACACTCTACACTTTCTCTACTGAAAACTGGAATCGTCCCGCCTCGGAAGTCAGCGGCCTTATGGCTTTGCTGGCAAGCACCATGGTGTCTGAAACCGAGACGCTGACGAAAAACGATATCCGCCTCAACGCCATCGGCGACTTGCGCAGCCTCCCTGAAGCCAATTACGAGCAACTCATGCAGACTATTGACATCACAAAAGGCAACAAGAGAATGACGCTAACCCTCGCCTTAAGTTATTCTGGCCGCTGGGACCTGACTCAGGCTGCCCGCACCATAGCGGCAGATGTCGCGGCAGGAAGGCTCGCTCCTGACGACATCACGCAGGAGACCATCGACAAGGCTCTTGCCACTGCCGACATCCCCGATCCGGAACTGCTTGTGCGCACAAGTGGCGAAGAACGCATCAGCAACTTCCTGCTGTGGCAACTTGCCTATTCGGAACTTTATTTCACACCCACATATTGGCCTGATTTCAGAAAGGATGACCTCTACAAAGCCATCATCGACTATCAGAGCCGCGAACGAAGATTTGGAAAAACAAGCGAACAAATCTGTAACACATGATTAGAAAAATGAAGAAAGCATTACAAACCAGGCTATTATGCTCAATATTCTGCATGACGTTGGTCCTGCTGTCCGGCAATTCCTTGAAAGCCCAGATACAGGTCGGCGACGACATGTCGGACATTAACTATAACCATCCCGTGGAGTATGAAATCGGCGGCATCACCGTTGTAGGCACGCAGTATGTCGATAAGACAGTGCTTGCCGTCATCTCTGGCTTGAATGTCGGCGATAGGGTGAAGGTTCCTGGAGATGCCTTCGTCAAGGCTATACGCAAGATTTGGGATCAAGGCATGTTTGAGGATGTCGATATCAATGCCACAGACATCGTGGGCGACAAGATTTTTCTTGAAATCGTTGTCAAGGAGCGTCCCCGCGTGTCGAAATTCTCTTTCGATGGGGTGAAAAAAACAGAGGCAGACGAAATCCGTAACAAGATCAACCTCTCGCATGGCGACGTCGCCACCGACCACCTTGTCACTAAAACACGCCGTATCATCGAAAACTACTACATCGACAAAGGTTTCGCCAATGTCGCCGTCGATATCAAACAGGTCGCCGACACCGCTCGCGACAACTATGTCGATATGAAAATCGCTGTTGATAAAGGTCCCAAAGTGAAAATCGGCAAGATTAATGTTATCGGAAACAAATATCTGAGTGAAGGTCAGGTGCTTGGCGCCTTGAAAGATACGAAACAACGCGGTCATTTAGACCCACTTTCTCCGCTCGGTCCTCTCGTGGTGAATACCGCCGCTAACATTCTGACGTTTAAGCCATTGAAAGCCATTAACGGCGTGGAAGAATATTTCTATGACAATTATAGGCCAAGAATCTTCAAGTCGTCCAAGTTTCTGGAAGACAAGTTTCTGGAAGACAAGACCAAGGTGATTGCAAAATACAATGCCAAAGGCTACCGCGATGCCATCATCGTGAGAGATTCGGTATACAAGATTGACGACAAGAATCTCGGCATCGATCTGGTGATTGACGAAGGCGACCGCTACTACTACCGTAACATCGCTTGGACTGGGAACACCAAGTATTCCACCGAAACCCTGAATTCCGTTCTCGGCATCAAGTCGGGCGACGTCTATAACAAGGAATTGCTTGACAAGAACCTCAATTACAGTGAAACGACTCTTGATGTCAGTTCGCTGTATATGGATGACGGCTATCTCTTTTTCCAGGTCAATCCTGTGGAAACGCTTGTCGAAAACGACTCCATCGACCTTGAAATCCGCCTTCACGAAGGCGACCAGGCCCGTATCAGCAGCGTGACGCTGAACGGCAATACCAAGACAAATGACTACGTCGCTTTGCGCGAACTCTATTCCTGTCCTGGACAGTTGTTCAGCCGCAGCGACATCACGCGTACCGTGCGCGAACTCGCCACATTGGGATTTTTCAACCAGGAGACGATAAATCCTGATGTGCAGCCCAACTATTCCGACGGCACGGTTGACATCGACTATCAGGTGGAGGAAGCGGCAGCCGACCAGGTGTCGTTCTCGGCAGGTTGGGGCTATAGCATGCTGATGCTGAGCGCCGGCTTGACCTTCAATAACTTCTCCTTCAAGCATATTCTTGACAAAGAGGCGTGGAGACCTATTCCCGCCGGCGACGGACAGAAACTCTCCGTGTCGCTGCAGACCTATGGAACGCGTTACATGAACTACGGATTGTCGTTCACGGAGCCTTGGCTTGGCGGACGCAAACCCAATTCACTCACGGTTTCCGTGCACCAGTCCTATTATTCTAATGGTCAGGCCATAGGCAGTGACAATTTCGGCCGGTTCAGAATGACGGGTGTCTCAGCAGGTTTGGGCAAGCGCTTGAAATGGCCTGATGATTATTTCACTATTTATCAGGGTTTCAACGCCACACGTTACGACTTGTTGAACTATTCTTCCATTTTGAATTTCGGTTCCGGCAATGGCAAATTCAACATGATCAGTTACAACCTCGTGATCGGACGTAATTCGGTCAGCCAGCCCATCTATCCGCGAAACGGTTCCGAAGTCCAGTTCTCTGTGGAACTCACTCCTCCATATTCGCTGTTTTCACCCAACAAGGATTATGCATCGATGAGCGAAGACGACAGATACAAGTGGATCGAAATGCACAAATGGAGTTTCAAGGCAGCGTGGTACACCGAACTGTATGAAAAACTGGTGCTGATGACGCGTGTGCGCTTCGGCTATCTCGGTTGTTATAACAGCGCGATTGGCATCACGCCATTCCATCGTTACTATCTTGGTGGCGACGGACTTTCTTCCAGTTATTCCTTCGATAGCCGCGAAATCATCGGCATGAGAGGCTATGAGAATGAATCGCTGACGCCGGGCGCCTATGAAAATGCCGACACGGGCGGAAATGTCTTCACGAAATACACCATGGAAATCCGCTATCCGCTTACGCTTCAACCTCAAGCCACCATCTTTGCGCTTGGTTTCCTTGAAGCAGGAAACTGCTGGCTCGGCTTCGATTCCTTCAATCCTTTCAACGTGCATCGTTCGGCTGGCGTGGGTGTCCGCATCTATCTGCCAATGTTCGGTCTGCTCGGCCTCGACTGGGGCTATGGTTTCGATGACGTCTATGGCATGGACGATGCCGGCGGCAGTCAGTTCCATTTCTCCATCGGCAACTCCATCGACTGATAATTGTTGAAGATTTCCAGTTTGGAACGATGATTGATAGATAAAGCCTGGTGGTTTTGTGACGATTATTATTGACGATTTTTGAAATAATTATAATAACATACTGAAAATGAAAACATTAAGAACATTTGTATTAACCGCAGCCTTGTTTTGTTGCGGTATTCTGAGTGCGAACGCTCAGATTGGCGGACAGAAAATTGCCTATGTCGATTCGGATTATATCATGACGAACATCCCCGAATACGCCGATGCTCAAGATCAGTTGGATTCCTATTCCACAAAATGGCAGAAGGAAGTGAAGGCCATCTACGATAACGTTTCCGCGATGTACAAGAAGTATCAGACCGAGATGGTGCTGCTCTCCGAAGACCAGAAACACGCTCGTGAACAGGAAATCATCAACAAGGAACAGGAAGCCAAGAACCTGCAGATGCAGTATTTCGGTTCCGAAGGCCAACTCTATCAGAAGCGCACGGAATTGATTCAGCCTATTCAGGAAAAAGTCTATACCGCCATTAAGGAAATAGCCCAGACCAAAGGTTACGCCTTTATCTTCGACTTGTCGTCAGGCACGTCGGTTCTCTATGCGAGCGACAAGAACGATGTCAGCGATGACGTCCTCGACCAACTTGGCAACGTGATGCAGACGGTCCGTCGCGAAGACAGAAAGAAGGCATCTGCAATGGAGAAAAAATAATGCCGGGATTCGGATAAGATTAATATTCAACCCTGGTTTTGGCATGAAAGGAATAATTCTTATTTTTGCCGCACCATTAACGAAATAAACAGAAGTAAATCATTAATATTCCCAAGATGAATAAAATTGTAAAAGTTGTATGCCTGTTTGTCGCTTTGTTTGCCATGAATGGCTTTGCCAGCGCTCAAACTGTGAAAATCGCTCACGTGAACACCAACACTGTGATGGAATCCATGCCCGAGAAAGCTAAGGCTGAAAAAGACCTTGAAACCTACTACAATGGTCTTCAGGATCAGCTCAAGTCTATGGCCAACGAGTATCAGAACAAGATGCAGGATTATCAGTCCAATGTCGAGACGATGTCGAACCTTGTGAAACAGTCCAAGGAAAAGGAAATCACCGACCTTGAGAATAGAATCCAGCAGTTCCAGGCAAGCGCTCAGGACGACTTCGCTGCAAAGCGTGAAGAACTCCTCAAACCGCTTCTCGATAAGATTCAGAAAGCAATCGACGCTGTCGGCAAGGAAAAAGGCTATACCTACATCCTCGACTCAGCAACAGGCGCTGCAGTCTATATCGGAACTGATGCCACAGACGTGACACCTGCCGTTAAGGCCAAACTCGGAATAAAATAATTCCAGTTGCTAACACATTGAAAGCCGACTCTCTGAGCCGGCTTTCTTTTTTTATTATAGTCCGAAATTCCTGTCCAGTAGCCAGAGACGGTCATCGGATATTCTCTCTCTTCACTCTTGCGAACTTCAACGCTTTCAGAATGCATAGCGGTTTTCTGTCGTCTTTTTTCGCGAGATTCAGCGCAAGACCGAGTTTCTTTGCAATTGGCACTTTGAACGTCTCCACGAACTCTATCAGTGTGCCGTCAGGGTCTTCTACATAGGTGAAATGGCCATTGGCATCGCCCATGTCGAAGTCAACGCCACTGTCGCAGACGAAAGGATGTCCCAACGCTTCGGCTTGAGCCTGGATGGAATCCATGTTGCGCACGTCGAAACAGAGATGGATGAATCCGGGGTCGCCCCAATAGCGGCCATCAAGCAACTTCTTGCCTCGTTGGGCAGGATTTTGGATAAGTTCGATGTGCGAAGTTCCCATAATTCTGCTCAAAGGCCCTTCTATGGGTTTGGAACGTTCGAGCACGACGCGGCGAAGTTTCTCGTTGCCGCCTGCTAATGGTTTCAAATCGTCAAAGACGGCGGTCTGGTCGAATTCAATTTTGTCGTAGTCGAGCAGTTTGCCGTAAAATTCGATGGATTTGTCCATGTCGTTGACTCCGATGATGACACCGTTGGCGCCGCCGGTAACCATGTCCCTGTTGACAAAGACGTAATCGTCTTTCTCAATTTGGAAGAGATTGCCAAACGGGTCTTTCATGAAGAAGTGCTGTTGGCCTGATGGCGATGTCATGATGTCGCTGATGACGTCAAGGTTGCGCTTTTTGAATGTGTCGTAAGCGATTTCGATGTTGCTCGTCTTGATTTTCGCCACCAAGATCCCCGTGTCGCCGAGACGGACTGGCTCCTTGAGGTAATTGAGTTCGCGCCCTTTGGGCTGCCAAATCTCAAATCCGCCGCCGCCACGGATGTTGAACGCCATGATGGCCCTCCGAGGCTGAGGCTTGCCGCCCGTATAGGGAAGCATGCGCTCGGCAACGCCTTCGTCGTCAAGTATCTTGATTTCGTAACCGAAATTATCATAATACCATTTCCAGGATTCGATGACGTCTTTGACGCCGATGCCGACTTGCTGGATTCCGCAAATTATCTTTTCTTTCATAGTTTATGTTGCTGATATTTTCCTTGATAGTCTGTAATATAGGCCGAGACAGTACTTGTGGATGTAAGCCATCAAAAGTTCCGACTTGCCGATGAGTTTTCTGTGACGTTGCCGTTTGATGGCTCTGACGGCAATGGCGCCGCATTTGTCCACGTCAAGGCCTTTTGCCTGTCCCATATCCATCTTCGCATGCGCCGAACCGTCGCCCATCAGCGCACTCTTGCTGATTTGGGTGTTGATTCTTCCGGGAATGAGGAAGGTGACATTGATGTTGTCGTATTCGAGTTCCAGCGATTCGTAGAAGCCGAACAGCGCATGTTTGGCGGCACAATAGGACGAGCGCAGCGGAAAGCCGAACAGTCCGGATAGGGAAGTGGTCACCGACAGTTGTACATGTGGCGATGTCTGAATCATCTTGCCGAACTTCTTGATGAGATATACGGAACTCATGAAATCGATTTTCATGATTTTCTCGTCTACGCTGAAATCGGTTTCCAAGGCTTTCTCCCGCTGAGAGATGCCGGCATTCAGGACGAACAGGTCTATCGTCAGGCCTTTGTCAACGACGAAATCGTAAAGCCTGTCGATGGATGCATAGTCGTCGAGATGCGTCTCGGTGGCATAAGCCTTTACGCCAAACGATTCGCAACTTTCCTTGGCCTTGTTCAATTCATCGACTCCCAAGCCGGTGAGTATCAGGTTGCAGCCTTCCTTGGCAAGATGCCTTGCTATCGAAAGCCCGATCCCAGTCCCGCCGCCTGTCACCAATGCGGTCTTGTCTCTTAGTTGTAGCATAGCAGATTCTGACTATTATTTTGATTTGCAAAAATACCTTTTTCTTCGATATAGGCTTTACAATAAATATATTTACTAATTTTGTAACCGATTTGTAAAATGAATCTTAAATTAGAAAACAATGGACATTTTTGAGAGAATTGGAAATGATTCCGGTGGACCTATCGGACAGTATAGGGAGCGTGCCGACGGTTACTTTGCTTTTCCGAGACTGGAAGGCGAGATGGGACCGAACATGGTGTTTAACGGCAAGGAAGTGCTTTGCTGGAGTTTGAACAACTATCTTGGGTTGGCTAACCATCCTGCCGTACGCAAGGCTGATGCCGAAGGCGCGGCAAAATGGGGATTGGCGGCTCCTATGGGGGCGCGTATGATGAGCGGTGAAACCCGCATGCACGAACATTTTGAGCAGGAACTCGCTGATTTTGAAAAGAAAGAAGCGGCTTATCTGTTCAATTTCGGGTATCAGGGCATTTTCTCGACCCTCGACGCATTGCTGACCCGTCACGATGTCCTCGTCTATGACGCCGAGATACATGCCTGCCTGATGGACGGCAAACGGCTCCACATGGGCAAGTCGTTCTCCTTCAAGCATAACGATATGGAGAGCCTCGACCAAAAACTGAAAGTCGCTACCGATGAGGTCAAAGAGACTGGGGGCGGCATTCTCGTGATTACCGAAGGCGTTTACGGCATGACGGGCGCTCTTGGCACTCTCGACAAGATTGCCGCTTTGAAGAAGAAGTACGATTTTCGCATCCTCATCGACGACGCTCACGGCTTCGGCGTGATGGGCGAGCATGGACGCGGCACTTCAGAGCATTTCCACGTAATGGACGAGATTGACCTTTACATTGGCGCCTACGCGAAATCGATGGCCATCATTGGTGGCTTCGTCGCTGGACCAAGACAAATCATTGATTACCTGCGTTATAACATGCGTTCCCAGATGTACGCCAAATCCTTGCCTCTGGCGATTGTGGAAGGTTGCGAGAAACGTCTCGAAATCATCCGCAGCGAAGAAGGTGACCAACTCCGTGCTCAACTCTGGAAAGTGATACGCGCCTTGCAGAAAGGCTTCCGCGACATGGGCTTCGATATCGGCCCTGCCGAAGCATGCGTCACACCAGTGCATGTACTTGGCGACGTGGCTCAGGCTACCAATATTGCAGTCGACCTGCGCGAAAACTACCGCATCTTCTGCTCTGTGGTCACCTATCCAGTCATTCCGAAGGGCATGATCATCTTCCGCATCATTCCTACTGCGGCACACACAATGGAACAGGTCGAATACACGCTGAATGCTTTCGCACAAGTCAAGGAGAAACTTTCCAAAGGCTACTACGACGGTGACGAAGTGCCTAACATGTCAATAAAATAAACGGGAAAATCTCGTAGTTTATTTATTGATAATCAATAATATGCCGTTGAAACGCTAATGCAGTTTCAACGGCATTTTTCTTATTGGCAATAGACATTCCTATTCCATTCATTCTGTTTATCAGAGTTGGATTGAATACAATTGTTTTTTATCTTTGCAGAAAAGACAAATTGATGAAACGTTCGCTAAAGGATAAAGTCATCATCGTGACGGGAGCCAGTTCCGGAATAGGGTTGGCTGCGGTCAGGCTTTTCGCTCAATCCGGCGCCAAGATAGTGCTTGCCGCTCGTTCCATCGACAAGTTGGAGGCCATTGCCAAAGAACTTCCTTACCCAGAAGATGCGCTATGCGTCAGGACGGATGTCAGCATCGAGGATGATTGCAGGAATTTGGTGAACCGTACAGTGGATCGTTTCGGCCGTATCGATGTGCTGGTCAACGATGCAGGACTTTCCATGCGCGCCGCGTTTCGTGATGTCAGCCTTTCGGTGCTGCATAGACTGATGGACGTGAACTATTGGGGCACAGTGTATTGCACGAAGTATGCCTTGCCTTATCTTCTTGAATCCAAAGGCTCCGTCGTGGGTGTCATCTCCATTGCCGGATTCAATGGCTTGGCAGGCCGCACAGGTTATGCGTCGTCGAAATATGCCATCAGGGGATTCCTTGACACTTTGCGCATCGAACATCTTCATGACGGCCTTCATGTGATGGTCTTTTCTCCTGGATTCACCGCTTCCAATATCAGAAAAGCGGCTCTGACAGCCGACGGAACGCCTCAGGGCGTCACTCCGCGTGACGAAAACAAGATGCCATCGGCTGAAAAAGTGGCCAAAAGGCTGAAGCACGGTCTGATTCATCGCAAGTCAACAATGATACTCACGCCTGTTGGGCGGTTGTATGTTGTCCTCAATAGGATTTTTCCTCGCCTTGCCGACCGCCTCAGTTATGCCTACATGGCCAAGGAACCCGACAGCCCTCTTAAATGAAGACGGCGTATATCCTCTGAACAAATCATCTATTTCTGCGATTTTCACCTTTTTAAATTGCTTTTTTTTGAAATTGTCACATTTTTATATCTTTTGTTCGCAAATTATTCATATAATTGCATAATCATAGAATTCGATAGTACATATTCATTAATAATAAAACCCACAAAGATATGATGCTAATTAAACAGGTTGGTGTACTCATCAACATTCTCAATTGCAAGATGAAGAGACAGTTTTCCGAGGTGTTCAAGAACAATGGAGTGAACCTCACTGCAGAACAGTTCCTCGTGATGGACACGCTCTGGAATGAAGGCACGTTGACACAGCAAGCCATTGCCTATATCATCCAGAAGGATAAGAATTCTGTCACCCAATTCATTGATAATCTTGAACGCAAAGGTTTGGTAGTCAGGTCTATTGATAAGAGTGACAGGCGCGTCAATAATGTTGTCGTTACCGAAAAAGGCTTGATGATGAAAGATGCGACCAAGGAAATTGCCATCAATGCGATGAACGACATCCTTGCCGGTATCTCTGAAAATGACCTGAACACATTCGCCAATGTGCTTGGAAAGGCCTGTGACAATATCACCAAGATTAGCAATGAATGAAATTGGTCGTTTATTTTGTTGTTTTTCATTGATTTTCGGAATGTTTTTTGCATGTTTTCGGTAACTATTTTTGTCACATAAATCAAATAATTATATAAAATGAAGATACTTTCAAAGACGTTGTTGGCTCTGCTGTTGCTGTTTTCATTCGTTTCCTGCAATAACGAGGAAGGTGAAGGCGGCACTGGAACGATAAAAGGTTGTCTGATGATGGTTCAACATCCTGAAGATGCGATGCTTGAAACCGATACCGTTCCGGCAGCGAAGTCGGACGTGTTCATCGTTTATGGTGACGACGAGTTCTATGGCGACGATGTCGAAGCCGATCCCAACGGATATTATCAGTTTGAATATCTGACACCTGGCGATTACACGGTGTTCTCTTATTCCACGCTGCCCTCCGGCGAGCGCGAAGCCGTTTCGGCGACCGTCACCCTCGACCGCGGTGCTGTCACTGAAGTCCCGACGATGTATGTCCACGAAGGCAAAGCCTACGGCACTTCCATCATTAAAGGAAGAGTTTGGGCCACTTATTATCATAATGGCACCTATCGTGGCGAAGGCTGGGCCTGCGAACATCGCGTGTACATCCGCAAAGAAGGCGAGACTTGTCATTTCGATGATGTGCGTGTTGGTGCTGATGGTTATTTCTATTTCCAGAAGGTGGAACCCGGTGTTTACGAGGTGTTTACCGTCACTGAAGATATGGATGAGATACCGTCTTACGTCTTCCAAACCGTCACCGTCAATGAGGCTGGAGAGATCGTCGAAATGACGGAACAATTCAACGTAATTGTCAATGTTTAATATATAACATTATGAAAACTCGGATTTTGTTGTTATTTGTCTTTTTGGGTTTTGCAGTTTCAGGCTTCGCTCAATCCGTGTCGCCAGGCACTTTGGTAAAGCGTGAACGTCGCAAGAGCATGACTGTCAAGGAATGGAATCTGTCATCGGGAAGCAAGCAGGCTTTTCTCGATCACGTCACTACTTATGATTCTTTGGGACGAAAAATAGAGGAGATAGAATACGCATCTTATGGACTGAAGTCGCGTGTGATTAGCGAATACCCCGCCAACAGCGGCGTCGATGCTAAGGTTTCGCGTGAAATCGAATATAACGACCGTAATAAAGTGGCCAGAATCAGGAAATACGAATACTATGAGGATGGCACCCGCAAGCGCCAAATCAACTATTTCCCGAACGGAAAACTGGAAGCGGTGAAGACTTTCGAGTACATCTCAGGCAAATGACCAGCGAAATCCTCGACATACTGGACCAAATGCATCCTATTTCTCTGGGTGAGATCAAAGACGTCAGTCTGATGAACCGCATCGACACGAAGTATCTCATCACAGAACCGCAACTGCTTGATATTCTGAAAAGAATAAAAGGATCCTATTATGTCCAGGAGACCGAAGGCCACCGGCTTTCACCTTACGACACCATTTATTACGACACGCCGAGCCTTGCCATGTACATGGTGCACCACAGCAAACACCTTGTTCGCGACAAAGTGCGTGTCCGTACCTATGTCGATTCCAACCTGACTTTCTGCGAGGTGAAACACAAAAGCAACAAAGGCCGCACCAGCAAAAAACGCATCAAGATTGACTTTTGTCCTGATGTCACGCAAGACAAGGACGTCTGCGATTTTCTTGCCCAAAACCAGCCTTACGACCCCGAAACCCTCAAGCCGAACCTTGAAACGGTTTTCGACCGCATCACCTTGGTCAATTTCGAAAAGACCGAGCGCCTCACTGTGGACTGCCATTTGGTTTTCAACAATCTCGCAGTGGGAACAACGGCTTCCATGGACGATTTGGTCGTGATGGAACTGAAGCAGGACGGCCGCGCCTATTCCTTGTTGAATGATGTCCTCTTCAATCTGAGAATAAAACCCTTCAACATTAGCAAATACTGCATCGGGACCTGCATGACGCGACCTGAGGTAAAACATAATCGCTTCAAGAAGAAACTGATCAGAATACAAAAAATGAAATCATCAATTCAATACAACCATGATACTGTTACAGAATGTTCAGGATTTTGACCCTGATATAGCACGCGAGTTCGGCGGTGGCGCTTCTACTGCCGACTTCCTCGGCGTACCGCTTTACGATTCCACGAGCCTGCTGAGTTTGCTCCTCAGGTTTGCTTTCAACTTCCTTGTATGTTGGATCATCATCCAGTTTTTCTATTACAAAAAGTCGAAACGCAGGGATTATTACTTCACCTTCATCATGTTCGCCGTCACCATCTTCCTGCTGATTTCGCTGATGGAATACATGAAGATGAACATCGCTTTCGCGCTCGGCTTATTCGCCATCTTTGGCATGATCCGCTACAGGACTGAAACGATACGAATCCGTGAAATGACGTATCTCTTTGTCATCATGGGCATCTCCATTATCAATGGCCAGGCTCTGACGGCAAGTTATGCCGAGATGTTTGTGGTCAACTTGCTTATCATCCTTTCCATTTGGGTCTTTGAAGGCAACAAGAGATTGCAGCATACCGCCAATAAGATTATTTTGTATGATAAGATAGATTTGGTGAAACAGGGTAGGGAGGCGGATCTTAAGGCCGACCTTGAAGAACGCACCGGTCTTGAAATCGAGAAAGTCGAGGTAGGCCATATCGATTTCCTCCGCGACGTGGCTTTCGTCAAGATATACTACAAGCCGCTCAACGATGAAGTCAACACCATCGATTCTGTGACGAAACTTAAAGACTTCTCTGACTGACATTTTCATGACTGCAAGACGCATTCCATTCCTGCTGGCATTCCTGCTGGCGTCAACTCTGGCTGTGGCACAGAGCAACAGAAGCACTGATTTCGGCTGCATCGTCGGATCAAGCCTTTCTACCGGCATTGGCAGACAGATGTCGCTTGAAGTCGAGGAAGAACTGCGCTTCGACAACGATTGCAGTCAACTCGACCGTTGGCTGAATTCGGTGGGAATGGACTACGCTTTTCCGCGTAAGCATCTTCACGTTGGGATGAATGTTGACTATATCAGAAGATATAACGACAAGGGTTATTTCGAAAATCGCGGGCGTCTTGGCGCCGATGTCACTTACAACCAGCATTACCGCCGTTTCAAGTTTTCGCTCCGGTCGCGCGTGCTTTCCACTTTCATGGACGAAAATACGGGCGATCATCGCGTGAACCCCAAGACATACTGGCGCAACCGCTTGCAGATATCTTATCAAAAGCCGAACAGCCCTTTCAAATACAGCATTTCTTCCGAGGCGCATTGGCTCGTCAATGACCCGAAACATAACGTCGTTGATGACATCAGGACTGTCGCTTCCGTTGACTATAGGATTACCCGCATCTCCACTGTATCCGCCTTCGTCCGCCTCGACCATGAGATTCAGGTCAAAAATCCCGTCGACAAGTATTATTTAGGCGCTACATACAAGTTAAAACTTTAAGGTACAGATAGTTCCATCTTTGCCTACGGCTTTCATCGCCATCGCGAAAAAATCATGTCGCGGTGTTGTGAAAATCGATATTTTTATTGAACTTTGTACCCTAAATCAAACTTGATTATGGAGACTTTTCAGATTGGTGAGAAAATAGGCAACTATACAATCAATTCGTTTATAAAAAAAGGAGCGATTGCCGAGTCCTATGTTGTTTCGGCTCCCGATAACAAAACATATTTCCTGAAATTGTTCGATATGGAGGCCATACCTTCCACAATGTTATTTGATGGCAAGGAAGTCTATGAAATCCAGTTGTGTCAGGAACTGAAACACGATAATGTCATCTCTTATGTCACGAAGGGTGAAATCCGCAAGTCGGCCAAATTGTACCATTATTTTGTGACGGAGTACTACAAAGGCCAACTTCTTTCCGATTCCATTCAGAATGAAGGTGTTATTGATCCCGAATCGGCGGCGAATATCACTTTGTGCGTGCTGAGCGGACTGGAATACATCCACTCCCGTGCGCTGATTCACAACGATATTGTTCCATCCAACATCATGCTTCAGGATATGGAGGGCGGCGCAGTGCTGCCTATCATCATCGACTTGGGCCATATCTCTTATATGGTAATGGGCCGTCCGACCTTTTACGTCGAGGATTTGATGCCGTTCTTCCGTGCTCCCGAGACATTCAAGGGGATATATACCCCCAAAAGCGACCTGTTTTCTGCCGGAGCCTTGTTCTACTACATGATGTTTGGCCACGCTCCTTGGGAAGCCGACATCTCGGAATGTCACGGCGACAAGGCAATGGTGAAGGAAACCGTGAAGAACGCCCGACGCGAAGACCTTGTGCTTGAGACGGCTGACGTCAAGTTGTCCGACATTTACAAACAGATACTCACTAAGGCTTTGGCTAAGAATGCCGATGATCGCTTTGCATCTGCAACTGAGTTTTCCAAAGCACTGATCGACAAGCAGATGTCTCATATTGACGATGGTCCTGCTGAGGGACAGCCTGCGGCGCCAACGCAGCCCAATCAGGTTTCTGGAGAAAACAACAATGCGCCACTCAAAGAAATAACATTCAAAAAGGGTTCAGGAAACGGTTTCGACAATGTGGCTGGGCGTGATGAGTTGAAAGAACAACTTCGTAAAGAAGTGCTCTTCGTCTTGCAGAATCCTGAAAAAGCCAAGAAGTACAAACTGACTCCATTGAACGGAATCCTGCTCTACGGTCCTCCCGGATGCGGCAAGACGCTGGTGATGAAGAACATTGCCGAAGAGAGCGGCTTCAACTATGCCATTATCAATGCGCAGGAGTTCGGCAACGTGTATCAGGAAGGGGTTGTCGAAAATCTGCAGCGTGCCTTTGAGGCTGCCGCCAGCAATGCTCCTTCACTGCTCTGCATCGATGAATTGGAATTTCTTGTCCCCAACATCAGTCAGTTGAGCGATGATGGTCCAGCCATGACGCAGGGCTTGCAGGTTTCTGCTTTGATGACAGGCTGTTCCGAAAAAGGCATCCTCGTCGTTGGCACGTCCAATCGTCCCGATCTTGTTGATCCTTCGATACTTCACATAGGATGCATCGATAGGGTGTATCTCCTTACCGCTCCTGACTTGGAAGCCCGCAAAGACATCTTCCGTAACCATCTCAAAGACCGTCCTTGCGAGGAGTTGAATTACGATGAACTCGGCAAACTCTCCGACGGGTTTGTCGCTGGCGACATCACCGAAGCCATCAATGAAGCCGCCATGACGGCCGCTTACAACGATGTGCCCATATCGCAGAAAATACTCGTCGATGTCATCAAATTCAAGAATCCTTCGTATTCCATGCACACGAAAATCGGCTTTAACAAATAATTGATTTTAAACTCTGTATTTATCACATAACTACATATTTCATGATGAAAACTGCAAAAGACCTGGTCTATGATTACCTAAAGGCCGCCAATGTCACTCCTTCTGAAAACGAAATTGGTTTGTCTTTCAATTTCCAAGGACTGAACTTCTTACTTTGGCATGATGAAGAAGATCCCTTGTTTTATAGACTGACCATCCCCGGCGTCTTCGACGTCACTGACGAAAACTTCGCCGAAGCGATAATGGCTTCAAATAGTGTGAATTGGAATTTCAAAGTGGTGAAAGCCGTCGTTTATGAATACGAAGATGACAAGAGCAGCGGCTCTTCCGTCTGGATTTGTTTCGAGCAATTGCTTGATTCCACGCCTGAAGTCGGCGACATCGTCCCGCGCTCCATACACATGATGATCGCGGCTTGCGAAGCCTTCATGAAATACATGAGTGAAGATGACGAGTAAATGACAATGTTGAATTGAAACAGATAATCAGTGAAACTAAAGTTTAAATTGTTGCTCTTGGCATTGATGGCAGGCGGCTCCGCAATGGCTCAGTATGCTCCTGCCGGTGACAGAATAAAAACGGAATGGGCCGACAAAGTCACGCCGGAAAATGTCTGGCAGGAATATCCGCGTCCTTTGCTGGTGCGGCAGGAGTGGAAAAACCTGAATGGCTTGTGGAAATATTCCATAAAGACAAAAGGGGAGAAGCGACCCTCCGATTTTGACGGCGACATCCTCGTGCCGTTCTGCATCGAATCGTCATTGTCGGGTGTACAGAAAACGGTCGGTCCCGACAGCGCATTGTGGTACAGTCAGTCCTTCACTGTTCCGAATTCATGGAAGAATGGCAGGGTGCTGCTCCATTTTGGCGCCGTCGATTGGGAGACCGATGTGTGGGTGAACGACATCAAAGTCGGTTCGCATACCGGCGGTTACACACCATTCACTTTCGACATCACTCGTGCCTTGAACGGCACGACAAACACTTTGACGCTACGTGTTTGGGACCCCACCGACGCAAGTTATATTCCTCGCGGAAAACAGGTTAGGGATCCTCATGGCATTTTCTATACTTCGGTGACTGGCATCTGGCAGACTGTTTGGCTTGAACCGGTTCCTGACGCTTACATTCGTTCGCTGAAAACCGTTCCTGATCTTGATAAAGGCGTTGTGAAGGTCGATGTCGATCTTTCTAATGCGACCGACGACGATTTGTATCTCGTCGAAGTGTCGTACAAAGGCGAAACCGTTGCCACTGGCAAATCCATCTGTGGCAGTGTCGAAGTCGATATGCCTGAGATTTGCAATCTCTGGACTCCCGACCATCCTTATCTTTACGACATGAAAGTGTCCGTGTTGCGCAAAGGCAAGGTCATTGATGCCGTTGGCAGTTATTTCGCCATGCGTAGTTTCGGCACGCAACGCGATGAGAATGGCATTGTTAGGCTCACGCTGAACGGCAAACCGATATTTCATTTTGGTCCCCTCGATCAAGGTTGGTGGCCCGACGGCCTTTATACGGCGCCTTGCGACGATGCTTTGCTGTACGATATACAGAAGACCAAAGACTTCGGTTTCAACATGATACGCAAACATGTCAAGGTCGAACCCGCTCGATGGTATTATCATTGCGACCAACTTGGCATCATTGTCTGGCAAGATATGCCAAGCGGTGGGAGGGGTCCCGGTTGGCAGACCGACCGCTATTTCCAAGGTCCCGAAAGCCTTCGCACAGCGGAATCAGAAAACTGCTATCGCAAGGAATGGGCGGAAATCATCGATTATCTTTATTCGGAACCTTGTATCGGCGTCTGGGTGCCTTTCAACGAGTCGTGGGGACAGTTCAAGACCGTTGACATTGTGAACTGGACCAAGACCACCGACCCGTCACGTCTTGTGAATCCCGCATCAGGCGGAAACCATTTCCCTTGCGGCGACATTCTTGATCTTCACAATTATCCCGAGCCTAAACTTTACTTCTACGACGCCACTCGTGCCACTGTCCTTGGCGAATATGGCGGCATTGGCCGAAAGGTCGAAAACCACACTTGGGTCAAAGACCAGGGCTGGGGTTACATTGAATTCGATTCCGAAGAAAAAGTCACCGACGAGTATGTGAAATATGCCGATATGCTCTACGATTTGATTTTCAGAGGGTTCTCCGCTGCCGTCTATACTCAGACCACCGATTGTGAAACCGAACTGAATGGCCTGATGACTTACGATCGTAAAATCATCAAGATGGACGAAGACCGTCTTTTGAAAACCAACAGGAGAATCAGTCACGCCTTGGCTGAATGATTTTCGCTCTGCATATTGCTTCTACATGAATGATGGCCGGGTTTTCACTCGGCCATCATTATGTTTATGAAGTCGTTTCCGCTGTCATTATATGTTGCATTGTTGAGGATTATGACATTGGTTTGAACTATAAAGATCTCTTATTAAAAAAGAAGAAAGGCGCCCTTGCGGACGCCTTTCTTTTACAATTTTAGGAAGCCTGAATTATTTCGAAGCACCTTTAATAACGATAGTTGTGCCGGATGTGGCTGCGGTCACTGTGGCCGATGTGATGTGAATCAGATAGTAATTTCCGTTGTAAACGGTTCCGATGACATCATCATAAGTTGCACCTGCGTTGCAGGAAACACCACGGTAGTTTTCGATTGCAGTAGCGTTTTCAAAAGCAGCGATTTTGGCTGACTGTGTTGTCACTTGTGACCACACATTTGAGTTGAACTGATACAAGGTGGCGCCAGTAACAGGTTTGATGGTGGCGAACACTTCCTTGTAGTTTGAAGTCCATTCGAGGCCAAAATTAGCAAGACCGGTTCCAGCGTTGCCGCCTACTCTTGTCCATTCAACTGCGCTTTCCAGAAGGCTCTGGTCGGTGAGGGTGATGTTCAGGACTGCAGAAGCAGTGTAGCCGTCGGCGTCGGTGATGATACCAGTGATGCTGACAACGCCTGTACCTTCGATGGTGAATGAGTTGACATACTCATAGGTAGCCTGGTCCATTGTGTAAGTGGTGTCGTAAAGAACGTTGTCGCCACTAGCGATTTTGATTTCGAAGCTGGTCAGGTTGGTGTTTGAATTCACATTTGCAGCTGCATCGAAACCTACCATAAGAGGTGTGCCGGATTCAACTGTGCAATCTTGTGAAATGTAACCATCTTCAGCAACCAATGCGATTGTTGGATTCAGGTCTTTGTCACCACCGCAGCTTGTAAAGAAAGCCACTGTGACGAGGCAAACGAGTGCCAATGCTAATTTCTTCATAGTAATTTGAATTTTTAAGATTAGTAATTAGGTGTGTTTAAATTTCATTCTTTATTAAATGACGGGACAAAAATATCAAATATTCTGCCAAAACTGAAATTTGACATAAAAATTCTTCTTTTTTGTGCCCCGACGATGATTTTTTCAATAGAAAAAGCCTGTTTGCCAGGCTTTTTCTCTTTTAATGCGATAAGTTCGATTGAATTATTCTTCAACGATAGCTTCGTTCGGACATGCTGCTGCACAAGTGCCGCAACTGACACATTGATCTGGGTCAATAACGTAGATGTCACCTTCCGAAATAGCGCCGACAGGACATTCGTCAATGCAGGTGCCACAAGCTACACAGCTGTCTGTGATTTTGTATGCCATAATTTTGTTGTTTTGAATTGGTGCGGCAAAGATAGAATTAAACTTTATTATGGCATTGGTTGGCGTATAATTTATATCCAATCTAAACTGAGACTCGTTCAAGTCGATGTACTATGCCTATTTTACTAATGTCAACGGCTCTTGCCGCTTCTTCTTTGAGAAGACGTGCAGCGTTTCAGCAGTTTGCTATTTTGAAGATTGCCTAAATAAACATCTTGTCGCTTTATGAACATTTGTTATAATTTAGAATATGTCTAAAAACCGAAAATTCATTTAGGTTATTACTTTTGACAAGTTATTATTGCCTACTTTTGCAAGATAAATTTATAGAGCAGTCATTGAGGTCGGCAAATGTGTTTTTGCAGATTATTAGGTGGCTGTTTTATCGTTTTAATTATCAATAGGTTTCAAATTTAAAATTAGAAAATATGACAGGAAAAAGTAAAGTTGTAGCTCTAGAGCAAGTCGTTATCCGATTTTCGGGCGATTCGGGTGATGGGATGCAACTTACCGGAAATCTTTTCTCGGATTCCACTGCATTCGCTGGGAATGACTTCACCACGTTTCCGGATTATCCGGCTGAAATTCGTCCTCCGCAAGGCACTGTTGCCGGCGTGTCAGGATTCCAGGTGCATTTCGGACATAAGGAAATCCACACCACAGGTGACCTTTGTGACGTCCTTGTCGCGATGAACCCTGCTTCTATCAAGGCTAACATGCGCTGGTTGAGGCCAGGAACCATCATTATCTTCGACTCGGATTCAATCACAGACAAGACCCTCGAGAAGGCTGGCTATGCCAACGACCCGACTGTTGACGGCACGCTTGCTGATTATCAGGTGGTCAAGGCGCCTATTTCGACGCTCACTAAGGAAGCGCTCAAGGATTTCGACATGGATGCGAAAACAATGCTCAAGTCGAAGAACATGTTCGCCCTCGGCGTCGTGATGTATCTGTTCAATCGTGATCTTGACACTGTCTATTCATACTTCGAGAGCAAGTTCAAAGGCAAAGACCAAGTCATCAAGGCTAATAAGACAGTCCTTGACGCTGGTTATCATTATGCCGATACTTGGGAACTGTTCACCAACACTTTCAAGGTGGAAGCCGCTGAACTTGAAAAGGGAAAATACCGCAACATCACTGGCAATACTGCAATGGCATGGGGCCTTATGGCTGCCAGCGAACGTTCGGGACGTCCTTTGTTCCTCGGTTCTTATCCTATCACTCCGGCCACAGACATTCTTGTCGAACTGACCAAATTCAAAAACCTGAATGTGAAGGCTTACCAAGCAGAAGATGAAATCGCTGGCATCATGTCATCAATAGGTGCCGCTTTCACGGGCTGTCTGGCTGTCACTACTACATCAGGCCCTGGCTTGTCGCTGAAGAGCGAGGCCATGGGATTGGCGGTTATGACGGAACTTCCATTGGTTATCATCGATGTTCAGCGTGGCGGTCCTTCAACCGGCCTCCCGACCAAGACGGAGCAAAGCGATTTGCTTCAGGCTCTGTTTGGCCGTAATGGCGACGCACCTCTGATTGTCATGGCTGCCAAGAGTTCCGCAGGATGTTTCTATTCCGCTTTCGAAGCCGCCAGATTGGCTCTCGAACACATGACACCTGTCGTGTTGCTTAGCGATGGCGCACTCGGCAACGGTTCCGAAGTTTTCCGCATCCCCAAGATGGCCGACATGCCCACAATAGTTCCACCTTTGGCCAAAGCCAACGATCCGGATTACGCACCATATCGCCGTGACGAAGAGAAACTTTGCCGTCAATGGGCTATCCCGGGCACTGAAGGCCTGCGTCACCGCATAGGTGGTCTTGAAAAGGAAAACATCAAAGGCAATCTCACCACCGATCCTCAGAATCACGAAATCATGACTGAACTTCGTGAGGAGAAAATCGCACGTGTTGCCAATGACATTCCGCTTCAGGGAATCGAAGGCGACAAGAACGCCGACCTGCTGGTCGTCAGTTGGGGCGGCACTTATGGCGTTGTCCGTACTGCAGTCGAGAAACTTCAGGAAGAAGGCAAGTCGATAGCACACGCTCACTTCAGCTACATCATGCCTCTGCCGAAGAACACAGAAGAAGTGCTCTCAGGGCACAAGAAGATTGTGGTTTGCGAGATGAACAGAGGACAGTTTGCGAAATACATGCGCATGAACTTCCCGCAGTTCAAATACGAACAATTCAATAAGGTACAAGGTCTGCCATTCACAATGGGCGAACTTGACAAAAAGTTTAATGACCTTTTAAAATAATGCTATCATGGAAAATAATAATATAGAAAATCAGGTTGTTAATCTTACAAAGGAAGACTTCGTCAGCGATCAGGTGATCAAATGGTGCCCAGGTTGCGGCGACCATTCCATTCTCAAGTCGGTTGAAGACGTTTTCCCGAAACTGGGAGTCAGGAAAGAAGACATCGTTGTCGTTTCAGGCATCGGCTGCTCTTCGCGTTTTCCATATTACATGAACACCTACGGCTTCCATAGCGTGCACGGTCGCGCCGCTGCCGCTGCTACAGGCATCAAACTCGCCAACCCGCACCTCTCAGTGTGGATGATTACGGGTGATGGCGACTGCACGGCCATTGGCGGAAATCACTTCATTCACGCTTGCCGTCGTAACATCGACATCAACCTATTGCTGTTCAACAACCGTATCTATGGCATGACCAAGGGACAGTTCTCGCCTTGTACTTTCCGTGGCACGAAGACCAAGACCAGTCCCCAAGGCACTTTCGAAGATCCTTTCAATCCAGGTGAATTGGTAATCGGTGCTCGCGGCACATTCTTCGCCCGCGCCGTTGACGTCAATCCTAAGGAAATGACCGAGATTTTCACGCACGCCTATCAGCACGACGGTCTCTCCGTTGTTGAGATTCTGCAGAACTGCATGATTTTCTCTAACGGCGTTCACGAAAACATCACAGGCAAGGACGTCCGCGACGACATGCAAGTGAAGTGCGTCCATGGACAGCCTTTAATCTTCGGAAAAGATCATGATAAAGGTATCATGTTGAGAAACAACCATCTTGAAGTTGTCAAGATTGGCGAAGACGGCATCACTGAAAAGGATATCCTTGTCCATGACGCCAAAACCCCTGATACGGGCATTCACATGATGCTGGCACACATGATGCCTCCTAATTATCCTGTCGCCATCGGCGTTATCCGTAATGTGGAAGCCCCGACTTTCAACGACAGTCTCGATGAAATCATCAAGAATGAGAAGGCCGCATCGAAAATCAAGAACATGGACGACCTGCTGAACAGCGGCTCGACATGGACCATTGAATAAGTTGACCTGAAGTCAACATGAATGAAGGCTGTCTGAAAAGGCAGCCTTTATTGTTTTCTAACCGTTGACACGTTATCTGCAATTGCGCTGATTTTGTTCACGAAACATCGAAAATCGTACCTTTGCTGAATATTTCTAACCTTGTCTTGCAAAATGAAAATCCCATTCAAACCCGGAACGCTGATCTATCCTTTGCCGGCAGTCCTTGTGACTTGCGGTGACAATCCGGAGAATTACAACGTACTGACTGTCGCTTGGACAGGAACCATCTGTTCCGATCCGCCAATGTGTTATATATCAGTAAGAAAGGAGCGTTTCTCGCATGACATCATCCTGAAAAACATGGAGTTTGTCATCAATCTGACAACAGAGGAATTGGCTTCGGTGACGGATTGGTGTGGCGTGCGTTCGGGGAAAGATTATGACAAGATCAAGGAGATGAAACTTCATTTGGAACAGGCTCAGGTGGTGAAAGCGCCTTTGCTTAAGGAATCGCCCTTGAATATCGAGTGCAAGGTGGTTGAAATCAAGGAGTTGGGTTCGCACGATATGTTCATCGCCAACGTGGTGGCTATCGATGCGGAAGAAAATCTTATAGATAAAGGTACTGGAGCCTTCCAACTCAACCACGCCAAGCCGTTGGCGTATTCGCACGGCAAATACTACGGATTGGGCGAAAAGATTGGTGGTTTTGGCTTTTCCGTGAAGAAGAAATAAAGGCAATCATCTGAAATACAATGTTATTACAACCGTTTCTGACATACGTCCACGAAAACCATCTTTTCAAAGATGGCGATAAGGTCATCGTTGCCGTGAGCGGCGGCGTGGATTCCATGACATTGGCCGACTTGATGTTGCGTTCGGGTTGCGAGGTTGTCATCGCACATTGCAATTTTCATCTTCGTGGCGAGGATTCCAACGGCGATGAACAGTTTGTCCGTGACTTTGCCGAAAATCATAATGTGAAATGTTTTGTAAATCAATTCGATACAAGACAATATGCCGAAGAACATGGCGTTTCCATTGAGATGGCAGCCCGCGATTTGCGGTATTCATGGTTTGAGGAACTTCGCAAGTCATTGAATTTCGATAAGATAGCGGTTGCCCATCATTCCGATGACCAAATAGAGACGTTTTTCATCAATCTTTTCCGCAGCGCCGGTCTCCATGGCCTGAAAGGAATGAGACCTGCCAACGGCGCCCTGATTAGGCCGCTGTTATGGGCTTCGCGCAACGATATCATGGCTTATGCCCATCAACATGGTATGAAATGGAGAGAAGACTGCACCAATGCGGAATCGTTCTACCTTCGTAACAAGATTCGTAATCTGTTGCTGCCTGTCGTGGACGAGATAAATCCGGAAGGCAGGAAAGCCATTCTGCGTTCCATCGCCAATCTCTCATCGGAGGATGAACTTTACAGGCAACTACTTGAATCAGAACTTAATAAAAGTATCAAAGAGGGCGATTCTCAACGCGTTGACAAAAATTTCTTTGCTGGTGCGTGCGGAAGACAATTGCTTTTCGAGTGGCTTCGCCAATTCGGTTTCAACTCCGATCAGACGGATTCCGTGTTCAAGGCGATGAATGGTCTGTCTGGGAAACATTTTCTTTCCGACACCCACGAAGTCATAGTGAATCGTGCTGATTTTGAACTTGTTCCGCTTGCGCGCGATAATAATGAAGATGTTATTGTCACTATTAATGAGGAGACGGCTTCGGTACAAGAACACCAATTGCATTTTTCTCGTTACATCAAGAATGAGTCTTTCGTGATGAATACATCTGCAGAATATGCTTATCTGGATTTCGACAAGTTGAAGTTTCCGCTGAAAATCAGGCATTGGCGTCGAGGCGACCGGTTCAGACCATTGGGCATGAAAGGGCAGAAGTTGCTGAGCGATTTCTTCGTTGACGAAGGGTTCACATCGTTGCAGAAAACCAATGTCAGCATCCTGCTGACGGCTGACGATGACATTGTTTGGATTGTTGGGCATCGCATCGACGACAGATTTAAGATAACCGGCGCTACAAAATCTGTTTTCGAATGCCGGACAGATGATAAGAATTAGTATTTTTGCCAACTCATAATCTTATGATATATTAATGAATAGAAAACCTATGACAACAATTAAAAGGGTTCTTTTATGCTTGTTTGTGGCTCTTGCTGCAACCATGCCCGTTAAGGCACAGATTCTTGATCCGGTAAAATGGAGTTTTGCCATTGAGGATGTGAATGAGCAGGAATTCAATTTGGTGGCCACAGCGACCATCGATCCACTGTATCACATTTATTCAACGACAATGCCTGAACTTGGACCGCTTCCGACGGTTTTCACCTTTGAGCCTTCCGATAAGTTTGAACTTGTCGGCACTGCAAAAGACGTGACACCTGGTGAAAAGGTCTATGATGACATCTTTGAGGTGGAATACACTGAGTTTTCAGGCACTGCGGTTTATTCGCAGACTTTCAAGAAGTTGGCCGATGGTTCTTTCCCCATTAAGGGCGAACTTTCCTATCAGGCGTGCAAGGATGAGCAGTGTGTCTCGCTGACGGAGGACATCGACTTGACTTACGGTTCGGATCCTGCCGTTCTGGATGCCGCTGAAGACCCTGCTGAAGATGCTTCAGCCACTGGTTCGAGATCGAACATCTGGGGCATGATACTCGAGGCCATTCTATGGGGATTTGCAGCCTTGCTCACCCCATGCGTGTTCCCGATGGTGCCTATGACAGTTTCGTTTTTCATGCATGGCGAAGGCGAAAGCAAAGCCATGGGCCGTTTCAAGGCCTTCATGTATTTTCTGTTCATCGTGTTGCTCTATACGGTCCCGATTGCCCTTATCATCATGATAACATGGATCTTCGGAGGCGATAGCGTTACTGCAGATATTTTCAATTGGCTTGCCACACACTGGCTTCCTAACATCATATTCTTTATCGTGTTCATGGTGTTTGCCGCATCGTTTTTCGGAGCATTCGAAATTACGCTGGGCAGCAATCTGGTCAACAAGAGCGACAGCAAGCAACGCAAAGCCGGCTTGGGAGGCATCTTCTTCATGGCTTTGACATTGGTGTTGGTCTCGTTCGCTTGCACAGGCCCTATCGTAGGCACGGTGCTTATCAAGTCCACCTCAGGTGAGTTCTGGGCTCCTATCGTCACCATGCTTGCTTTCTCTGTGGCTTTTGCATTGCCTTTTGCATTGTTCGCCATGTTCCCGAATCTCTTGCAGAATCTTCCTAAGAGTGGCGGATGGATGAACTCGGTGAAGGTTGTGTTGGGCTTCATCGAAGTCGCCCTTGGATTCAAATTCCTCAGCGTTGCCGACCAGACCTATCACTGGGGGCTTCTTGACCGTGAGGTCTATCTCGGGATATGGATCGTGTGCTTCACGCTGCTTGGTCTTTACCTCTTGGGCAAAATCAAGTTCGCCAACGACAGCGACGTGAAACACATTTCGGTGTTCCGTCTCATACTCATCATCATTGACTTCACCTTTGTGGTTTACATGATTCCAGGTATGTGGGGTGCGCCATTGAAAGCGCTTTCGGGTTATCTGCCTCCAAAGCAGACACTTGACTTTGACCTTGAACGTATCATTCAGGAAAATTCCGATAAGGTTATGGATTATATGGATGCCAAATCCATGTCTTCGGGCACCTTGCCTGCCGGCACGGTGCAGGCTGAAGACTCCACGGTACTATGCGAGGAGCCTAAGTATGCCGACCTGTTCGAATTGGCTCACAATCTGAAAGGTTATTTCGATTATGACCAGGCCGTAGAATGCGCCAAGGCTCAGAATAAGCCGATTTTCATTGACTTCACAGGCCACGGCTGCGTTAATTGCCGTGAAATGGAAGCCAATGTCTGGAGCGATCCGCGCGTCTTGGACATGTTGCGCAACGACTATATCATCTGCGCCTTGTATGTCGATGATAAGGCCGCGTTGCCAAAGGAGGAATGGTTTGTGTCGAAATATGACGGCAAGGAAAAGAAGACCATCGGCCGCAAGAATGCCGATTTCCAGATATCGAAATTCGATACAAACGCGCAGCCATACTACTGTCTGATGGGTCACAACGGCGAGTTGCTCATGAAGCCTCGCGCCTACAATCTCGACAGGGATGCCTTTGTGAAATTCCTGCAGGATGGCCTTCAGAATTTCAAGGATGGAAAATCAGTGAGAAATATAAACGAGCAGTAAATGAGAAAAAGCCGGTCGAGAGACCGGCTTTTTTATTAATATAAGAGTGAAATTACAAGCGGCTGAGCCGTTTACGTTTTCGAGATAAAGCAGATGTCTTTTCGGGGAGATTATTTCTCTCCGGCGAAGTGCTTGTAGAATGCGATTATGGTTTCGATGCCTTTGTAGAAGTGGTCGAGACGGTAATTCTCGTTTGGCGAGTGGATGGCGTCTTCACCGAGACCGAAGCCCATCAGGATGGACTTGATGCCGAGAACTTTCTCGAAAGTCGAGATAATCGGGATGGAACCGCCGCTACGCATCGGGATAGGCTGTTTGCCGTAGATGTCCATGTAAGCGGCTTCGGCGGCTTTGTAAGCCGGCAAGTCGATGGGGCAGCCGTAGGCTTGTCCGCCGTGCAGTGGCGTGACTTTCACGGTGACGTATTTTGGCGCGTTCTTCTCGAAGTAGTTTTTCACCAACTTCGCAATCTTATCATGGTCTTGGTTTGGCACCAGACGGCACGAGAGTTTGGCATAAGCCTTTGAAGGCAGCACGGTTTTGGAACCTTCTCCAGTGTAGCCGCCCCACATACCGCAAAGGTCTAAGGTTGGACGAATGCCGACGCGCTCGATTTTGGTGTAGCCTTTTTCGCCACGCAAGGATTTGACATTCAGACTGTTCTTGTATTCTTTCTCATTGTAAGGCGCCATGTTCAGCATCTGACGCTCGCGGCGTGAACAATCCACGACGTCGTCATAGAAGTGCGGAATGGTGATGTGGTTGTTCTCATCCATGCACTTGGCGATCATCTCGCAAAGCGTGTTGAGCGGATTGGCGACCGAGCCGCCGAAGATGCCGGAATGCAAGTCGGCGTTGGGTCCTGTCACTTCGATCTGCCAGTAGGCAAGGCCTCTCAGCCCTGTGGTGATGGAAGGAACGTCGGTGGCGATCATGCTGGTGTCAGAAACCAAAATGATGTCGGCTTTGACGAGAGATTTGTTCACCACAACCCATTTGGCCAGACTGCTTGAGCCTATCTCTTCCTCGCCTTCGAGCATGAATTTCACGTTGCAGGGCAAGGTGTCGGTCTTCACCATGGTCTCGAAAGCCTTTGCGTGCATGAACGACTGGCCTTTGTCGTCGTCGGCGCCACGCGCCCAGATCTTGCCGTCTTTCACGACTGGTTCAAAAGGCTTCGTGTTCCACAACGCTATCGGATCGACAGGCATCACGTCGTAATGGCCGTAAACCAAAACGGTCGGTTTTTTCGGGTCGATAATCTTCTCTCCGTAAACAATGGGATTGCCTTCTGTCGGCATCACTTCGGCCTTGTCGGCACCTGCTTTCAGCAGGGCTTCGCGCCAATATTTGGCGGCTTTCAGCATGTCGGGCTTGTGTGCGGCTTCCGAACTGATGGATGGGATTCTGATGAGGTCGAACAATTCGTCGAGAAAACGGTCTTTGTTGGCTTCGATGTATTGCTTTGTATTTTTCATATATCTTTGATATTTAATATGTTATTCTGTAAAACTGCGAAGTTCCAAATCGTTTCCATCAAATATGGCAAAGGTGAAATGCGTTATCCAATCGCCAAGAAACATGAATTTGGTATGCTCATTCATCATCTTTTCAATAGGGTAGTGGACGTGGCCGAATACGACAAAGTCGATGTCGGGATTGTTCTCCACTTGCATTTCGGCAAACTTGTATTGGCTGCAAGTCGTCACGTCAAAATGTTCGTCGAACTTCCTTCCGTGAAGATTTTTCCCCAACCGGCTTTTGTAGGAACACCATAAGGCGAATCGTATGCCGATGTCGGGATGCAACCATCTGAATAGGAACTGATTGAATTTGCATTCGAAGATGCGCTTCATGAACTTGTAGCCTTTGTCGCCAGGGCCTAAGGCGTCGCCATGGGCGAGGAGAAAACGTTTTCCGTCAAGACTGATGACTTCAGGACGTTTATGAACGATGACGCCGACTTCCTTTTCGAGATAGCCGAACTGCCACAAGTCGTGATTTCCGATGAAGAAATGGACTTCGATTCCTTTATCCACCAATTCGGCGATTTTGCCCAGAACGCGGAGATGGCCTTTGGGAATGACAGTGCCGTATTCGAACCAGAAGTCGAACAGGTCGCCCATGAGGAAAACCTTGTCGGCATCGTCCTTGATGCTGTCGAGCCAACGGATAAGACGTTTTTCTCTACCTTGATTGTCTTCTATCTTAGGCGTGCCGAAATGGAAATCGGAAGCGAAGTAGGTCTTCATCAGAATTGCAATTCGTCCGACCTTCTCACCAACTCGTTGATGATGGCAAGAATCTTTGGTTCAGTCTTCCCAACGGCTTTGAGCACTTCTTCGTGTGTCAGCACGCAATGCACTTCTTCTCCGCCCAAGTCGGAGATGATGGACACGGCAAACACGGGCAGATTGCAGTGATGCGCTACAATGGCTTCCGGAGTCGTTGACATGCCCACTGCATCGCCACCAATGACGCGGTAATAGTGATATTCCATCGGGGTTTCGTATGTTGGGCCGGTGTCGCCGACATACACACCGTGCTGCACTTCGATGCCTAACTCTTCGGCGATTTTATCCGCCAATGCAATGATTCTCTTGTTGTAAGGCTCACCCATGTCGGGGAAACGTGCTCCGATACGGTCATCGTTTTTGCCGATTAACGGATTGGGAATCAGATTGATGTGGTCGTTGATGAACATGATGTCGCCGACGCTGAACTTCGGATTGATGCCGCCGGCAGCGTTGGAAAGTATCAGGAACTTGATTCCCAGATATTTAAGCACTCGCGTTGGGAAAGTGATTTCGGTCGACGAATAGCCTTCATAATAATGGAAACGGCCTTGCATGGCCACGACCTTATGCCCTTTGAGCGTTCCGAAAAGCAGGCTCCCTTTATGACCGGCGACGGTCGAAACGGGGAAGTTCGGAATGTCCTTGTATGGAATCTCGTAGTTGACCTCAATGCCGTTGGCAAGCCCACCCAAGCCCGAACCCAGCACGATGCCGATTTCAGGAGCGAAATGGGCGGTTTTTCCGTTTATGAAATCAACCGTTGCAAGAATTTGTTCTAACATAACTTTCTATTTCTTTGTTGAAAATGTCACTTGAATTAAACTCGACTTGAATCGGCTGCGCAAATAGCGGAACTGATTCAAACTTACAAAAATATGAAGTTTTTGCTAACCGCGCGGCATCTTTTTCCGTCGTCATAATGATTTTGCTTTCACCATTCAAGGTTGCAAATTGTCCCAGAATTTTGTCGATATCTTTCTCGGAGTAGTTGTGATGGTCTGAAAAACGGACGTTGCAAACCGTATCATGTGTCGCTTTGAGATGCTCGACAAGATGGTCGGGATTCGCTATTCCACTAAATACGAGCACTTCTGACGCCGCAGTGTCATTCGCATTGCGGGCTTTATCGTTCAACGGAATAGGTTGGCCGTAGGTGAGATGCGAGAAGTAAAGGCGTTGTGTTTTGTCAAGATCGAGTTTCGTCTTGAAAACTTCCTTTTCTTTTTCGCCAAGATTGGCGGGCGATTTCGTCACCACTACGATGTCGGCGCGTCGGGCTGCACTTTTCACGTCGCGCAATGTTCCTGACGGAACCAGACAATCACTGAAATAGGGATGATCGTATTCTGTTAGCAGGATGTTTAGTCCGGCATCGATTTTCCTGTGTTGCAAGGCGTCGTCAAGGATGAAGACTTGCGGCGGATTGCTCTGTTTGAGCATGCGGCGTATGGCTTTGGCACGGTCTTCGTCAACAGCGACGCCGATTTCAGGAAATTTCAGATGGTACTGCATGGGCTCGTCGCCGATTTCTTCATGTCCGGAATCAGCAAGGACGAAGCCTTTTGTTCTGCGGCCATACCCGCGGCTGATGACGCAAACTTTGAAATCCTTTGATAGCAGGCGGATGAGATACTCGGTGTGGGGCGTCTTGCCCGAGCCGCCCAGACACAGATTGCCGATGCAGATGACGGGTTGCTTGAACCGAACAGATTTCAAGAGATGCCAATCGTATAGTTTGTGCCTGATTGTCAGGACTATACTGTATAGCAACGATATCGGAAGAAGCAATTTTCTCATAAAGTTTTCAAAATTAGGAAAATTTCGTCATTTCCTTTGATTATCATCCATAAAAACGGCTTTACAAGTTTTTTATTTGAATTATGATTCTGATACCGGTTGTTTTACTACTTTTATGCGATTAATTCTATTTGAAATGATTGTAAGAGATGTTATTGACTGTTTGACGGAGGTTGCCCCGTTGAGCCTTCAGGAATCCTACGATAACGCTGGCATTCAGGTTGGCGATGAGGGCGCTGAAGTCCATAAGATTCTTGTCGCCTTGGATGTAACCGAGGCAGTCGTCGATGAAGCCATCAGCAAGTCGTGCGATTTGATAGTCAGCCATCACCCGCTGATTTTCAAGGGATTGAAACGTATCACGACCAAGTCTTTCATTGAACGCATCGTGACTAAAGCCTTGAAAAACGATATTGCTATCGTTTCCATGCATACCAATCTCGATAACAGTTATTTAGGAATCAGTCGAGGCTTGGCGGAACATCTGGGACTGAAGTCGTTGCAGGTGTTGCATCCTGCCGAAGGCAAACTTTTGAAACTTGTCGTTTATTGTCCCGATGCGGCTGCCGATGCTGTTCGAAAAGCGCTGTTCGAGTCGGGTGCGGGCAATATCGGAAATTACGATTCATGCAGTTTCAATTCGGGTGGGGAAGGCACGTTCAGAGCGCACGAAGGCTGTCATCCTTTTGTCGGCCAGATTGGCAGTGTGCATGTCGAGAATGAGTTACGCATCGAGACCGTGTTGCCCGATTATGCTTTGGATGCGGCTGTTGCCGCCATGAAAAAAGTTCATCCTTACGAGGAAGTCGCCTATGATGTATTCAGACTTGAGAACGATTTCGATAAGGCAGGCTCCGGTATGATTGGCGATTTGGATAATCCGATGACAGAAGAAGCCTTTCTATCACATGTCTCCGATGCTATTGGCACCCCTGTCCTTCGTCACAGCAGGCTGACGGGACGCATGATACGCCGTGTGGCTTTGTGCGGTGGTTCCGGATTTTTCCTTTTGCCCGATGCACGACGTGCTCATGCCGACGCTTTCCTTACTGCTGACGTGAAATATCATGATTTTTTCGAGCCTGACGGCGGCCTTCTGCTTATAGATGGCGGACATTTTGAGACCGAACAGTTTGCCAAAGAAATATTCTGTGACCTGATTCGGAAAAAATTTACTAATTTTGCGGCCGTATCATGCGAAACTGATACTAATGCAGTTCATTATTTTGTAAAGACTAAATAAAATGGCAGTTAAAAAAGAAGAAAAGAAGAAAGAGGTTAAAATCCCTTCTGAAGAACAGATTGAAATCAGCATCGAGCAGAAACTGGTTGCTCTTTACACCTTGCAACAGGTTGATTCAAAGATAGATGAGCTTAGGGCTTATAGAGGTAACCTGCCATTGGAAGTCCAGGATCTTGAGGATGAAGTGGCCGGATTGGAAACCCGAATCAGCAATTTCCAAGATGACAACAAGAAACATCAGACCGAGATTGCCAATTATAAGATTAAGATCAAGGAAACCGAGGCTCTGATTAAAAAGTATGAGGATCAGCAGAATAACGTCAGAAATAATAGGGAATACGATTCCTTGTCGAAAGAAATCGAGTATCAGACCCTTGACGTTGAGCTCAGTGATAAACGCATTAAGGAATTCACAGCCAAGATAGAATCCGTAACGGCTCAGATAGAAGAGGCTCAGTCACGCCTGAATGACCGCAAACTTGATCTCGATGAGAAAAGGGCGGAACTTCAGACTGTCGTTGAAGGTACTGAGAAAGAGGAAGATGCATTGCTGCAACGTTCCAAGGAATGTGAAGGCATGGTCGAGGAACGTCTGCTGGTGGCTTACAAGCGTATACGCAAAAATGTCAGAAACGGTCTTGCCGTGGTTGGCATACAGCGTGATGCCTGCGGTGGCTGCTTCAACAAGATTCCGCCTCAACACCAACTCGACATCTGCACCCACAAGAAAATCATCGTTTGCGAATATTGCGGACGTATCCTTGTCGATAAGGAAATCATCGAGCAATATCATGATTGATTTGCTGAATGCAAGTAAAAAAAAGACTGCCGAAAAGCAGTCTTTTTTTATGTCCGTTACCGAGATACGTTCGTATCGCTATGAATCGGATGTAAAACCTTGTGCTGTTAATACTTGATTCGCAACGTGACAGCGAGACTGTTGAAGGTCTTGGTCTGGTTCACCGATTCTATCGCCAGCGCGTCATTGTTATAATAGAGATAGGGATAGTATGCCCATAGCGAGCGCGTCAGTTCGTACGAGAAGTCGAAACATGTTGACTCGCTGACCGATACGCTTAATCCGCAACCGATTTTCTTGACGCTTCCTTCAGGCTTTCCAAATCCGTAAGGACTGCCGTAATAGGCGCAGCCGCCTCTCAGGCAGATGTTTTGAACCAGCCACTCCATCCCGAATCGCATGTTGTATGTTGCGCCGTATGCTTCCTTTATGTCTTTATTGACCGAACTGTAGTCGTAATCGTCGCAGTCGAATTTTGCTTTTCCGTAATTCATGCGTTCAAAGTCGGCGGTGAACATGCCTTGTTGCGGGACGATGAATGCCATGCTTGCTACCATTTTTCCGGGCGAAATAAAATTATATTGGTAGGTTGAAGTCTCTGAGTCATATTTGTAGTATCCGGTGCTGAATCTGGCGTCGGTGCTTGTCGCCCATGATTCGTCAAATCCGTATAGGGTCGGCGTGTGATAGGCGAAGCCGGCTCTGATTCTGTCAGAAGGATAGATGATGGCGCCGATTTTCAAGTTGCAGCCTGTTCCTGACGACTTGATGTTTTCCTCGAAATTCCAGTTTCTGAAGTTAGTGTCGGTTCCGGCAAGAGCAGCCTCACTGAAAGTGTTGGTCGTGTTGCGTTTGATATGCGCTAAGCCGAAACTGGCTCCTATAAAGAAGCGATTTTCAAAGTTGGCGCTATATGCGAATGTCCATTCTTGCGAATGCCCTTTCGACGAGATCTTGTCATACTGCCTTATGTTGCCTTGAGGCACCGGCGACGTGTAGTATTGCTGTCCGTTCTGCGTAACCGTGTCGATGAGGTAGGTTTCCCATGCCGGATAAGCGGTATAGCCGAAGTTGGATTCAAGTTCGTCGGGTCTGTAGCCATTAATCTGTGCCAGATAGGAATCTATTTTCGAGCTGTTCGGATTGATGCCTGTGGCTGAACTTTTGAAATTGAAGTCGTTGGTGCGCGTCAGGCTGATGCCGAATTGTGTGTACAACAGCTTTCTGTTGTTGCCTTTATTGTTGACGAAGGTGTAGTTGAAGTTCGGAATGGTGAATCTGAATTTCGAGCCATTGTCCGACTCGCCATAATAGGTGGATTTGACGAAATTCTCTGTGAAGCTGATTGTGGTGGCGAGTTCGTCGGTTCTGTATAGTCCTTGTCCTGCCGGATTGATGCAGGTTGAAGTCATGTCGGCGCCTACGGCTCCCAAAGCGCCTCCCATGGCCGTGCTTTTGGCTGTCCCCTGATAGAGACCTTGCGAATAGAGGAATGCGTCGGCAACGCCTTGTGCTGTTGCCGTTATGGCACAGACGAGTGCCAGGATTAGGATGATTGTCTTTTTCATAATAAAAAAATACTACCCTTGCGATTGCAAAGGTAGTATTTATTTCGTTAGCGCGATAGGTTTAACGTCTTCCGCCGCCGCCACCGCCACTGGAGCTGTGACCGCCGCCACCGCCGCCGCTACTTGAGCTGCCGCCTGAGCTGCGTCCGCCGCCACCGCCTGAGCTGTAGCTTCCGCCGCCGCTGGAACTGCGGGAACTTCCTGACGAGGAGCTGCGGCTAGGTGACGAGCTGTTGTATCCTGAGGATGAGCTTCTGCTCTGACTCGAGGATGAACCTCTGTTATAGCTTGACGATGAGCTTCTATTAGAACTTGATGATTCGTTTCTGTTGTAGCTTGACGAACTGCTTCTGTTGTAGCTGTTGTTAGATGACGGGGCTACGTTGCCTGATCTGGTTTGGGTCTGGCTCTGTGGGCGTACATATTCTGAACTAGAGCGTGAAGGACGGCTGCTGTTCGGCGATGTGTAGGATTGGCGTTCTGTGCCGCGTTGGGCGCTAGAGCTGTTGTATTGGCTCTGTGCTCTGCTGACACGTTCTGACGCTGATGTGCGGCCGGAAACATTGCCTGATGAAGGCCGTGATGTCGTCGTTCCTATTCTTCCGCTAGAACTCGTGCCGATGGTAGGACGGCTTGTGGAACCGTTGCTGTTTGGACGGGCTGTTGCGCCTGAGCTTCTACCTCCTGAGCCGCCAGGCTGTGGAGTGCGATAGCTCATTGAGCCAGCGGTGTTATTGCCTGCATGTCTTACCTGTGCCACATAGTTTCCCATGCCATGGCCGGGATTGTGGCCAGGATTGTAAGGTTCGTCAAAGTGATGGTGATAACCGCCATGCCATCCCCAGTCATACCAACCCCAATCGTACCATCCGTAATAGTAGTGCGGATAATACCATCCGTACCAGCTGTATGGATAATACCAATTGTAGTACCATGATGGGCTGTAGAAGCTGTAGTATGGATAACCCCAACCGTAGTTCCATGTGTCGTAACCGTAGTAGATGTAGGTGTTGCCACCGCCGGAGTAATAGTCGTCGTAGTAGTCTACGTTGTTGGACGATGATGATCCGAAACGCTTGATGCGTGCCGCATAATCGGCGTCATAATAGGTTTCGGTGGTTGTGTAAACAACGCCATTGGTGTCAGTCACAGTCTCGGAAGTCTGATAGACAGGGTCGGCGTCATTCTCATAGTTCTTGCTGTCAGCGTAATACGACTGGTAGTCATATTCCGTTTTGTCGCTGATGCCTGATGTGACAGAAGAACCATTGCTGGATGAGGTAACCCTGTTGCCATCGCTATTGTATGGCGAGTAGTAAACGTCATCACGGGCGACATTTCTGTGTGCCGAGCAGCCTGCAAGAACAATCACTGCGAGAACTGGCATGAATTTGATGGCTTTCATTTTTATTGCGTTTTTTAATTATTATTACTCTTTATTCGTACTTTTGCAAGTGAATTACTGACTGAAAATATACAAATACTATACCAAAGATGGCTAAAGAATTAACGACACGTGAAGAAAATTATTCGCAATGGTATAACGACCTAGTTGTCAAGGCGGATCTTGCCGAACAATCGGCGGTCAGGGGCTGCATGGTGATTAAGCCGTATGGCTATGCAATCTGGGAGTTCATGCATGATGCTCTCGACAAAATGTTCAAGGATACGGGCCATGTGAATGCTTATTTTCCGCTGTTTATTCCCAAAAGTTTCTTTAGCCGCGAGGCCGACCACGTTCAAGGTTTTGCTAAGGAATGTGCCGTTGTGACTCATCACCGCCTGATGAACGACCCGAATGGCAAAGGCGTCGTGGTGGATCCTGATGCGAAACTTGAAGAGGAACTTATTGTCAGGCCGACATCCGAGACGATTATTTGGGACACATACCGCAACTGGATAAAAAGTTATCGTGATCTTCCCATATTGTGCAACCAGTGGGCCAACGTGGTGCGTTGGGAGATGCGTACACGTCTGTTTCTGCGTACTGCCGAGTTTCTCTGGCAGGAAGGCCATACCGCTCACGCTACCAGCGACGAGGCTCAGGTAGAGGCAAAGAAGATGCTTAACGTTTATGCGGAATTCGCTGAGAAATGGCTTGCAATACCCGTATATCGTGGCGTGAAATCGGCTAACGAACGTTTTGCCGGCGCCATCGACACTTACTGCATCGAAGCCATGATGCAGGATGGCAAGGCGCTTCAGGCTGGCACATCGCATTTCTTAGGACAGAATTTTGCCAAGGCCTTCGATGTGAAGTTCCTCAACAAGGAGAACAAACTGGAATATGTCTGGGCTACTTCATGGGGCGTATCGACACGTCTGATGGGCGCCCTCATAATGGCTCATTCTGATGACGACGGCCTTGTCCTGCCTCCCCGTATCGCGCCTACTCAGGTGGTCATTGTCCCGATTTACAAGAACGATGAAGAGCAGGCTTTGACGCTTGCCCGCTGCAAGGAGATAAAGACGGATTTGGAAGCCGCAGGCCTTCGCGTCAAACTTGATGACCGCGACACGCAGAAGCCCGGTTTCAAATTCCATGAATGGGAGTTGAAAGGTGTTCCTGTGCGTCTCGTCATCGGTCCCCGCGATGTTAAGGACGGCACTGCTGAATTGGCACGTCGCGACATCATGACTAAGGAAGTCGTTTCGGCTGATGCTTTGACCAAGACGGTTGTAGATCTGATGCCCGTAATCCAGGACAGCCTCTTCCAGAAAGCCCTCAAGTTCCGCGACAGCCACACTTTCGACGTTAATTCTTGGGACGAATTCAAGGATCAGATTGAAAAAGGCGGTTTTGTCCACGCTTTCTGGGATGGCACTACCGAGACCGAACTGAAAATAAAGGAAGAAACCAAAGCCACGCTGCGCTTCATTCCGCTTGACGTGAAAGAGGAAGATGGCGTTGACGTCTATTCCGGCAAGCCTGCCAAGATGCGGGTTTACTACGCCAAGGCTTATTGATGTTTTTTCTAATACCAAAATAAAAGCCCGCCTAATCAGGCGGGCTTTTTCTTGTCTATTAACGGATATTGTTCATTCTTCGAGCGGCAGCAGCAAACCTGAGCTGTCATGCGAGTATTCGATTTCGGGACTTCCTTTGTAATAGGTGTTGCCCAGGCCGTGCAGCATGGCGCAAAGATAAGTCTCCGCCCAGACGCGCGAGTAACAAGTGCTGTTCGAAACAATCCAAGTCATGTTGGTCCACAGGTTTTCAGCTTCCAAAGGGCCGAAACTATTGTGGAAGATGTAACAGATGGCAGCCCTGCCATGCAATTTCACCTCCGAAGTGCCGTATTTGTAATTGACCCTCAGATCGCGGCAATTGATGCCGAGATCGATGTCGCCTGAGCCTTCGAAAATGTTGAGATAGAACCATGTGCCAGAATCGTCGCCCGCTCCTGTTATGGAGTCTGTGCTTGTCAAGGACCCCACAGAATAGTAGTTGATGCTGCCGATGCTGTTGTAATAGATAGTCACATCAAAGGGGCAGTCGTAACTTCTGATCCAGTCGAGGGCATTTTCGTTTGCGATGACCAGCGTGTCGCCTTTCACTTCAGTGACGATGTTGTCGATGACGTTTTCGCCACTGGTCACCTCGACGTGTTGTGTTCCATCAGTGCTTTTCACCAAGGTGACGTCGATATTGTCGTGCATGTCTATCTTGCTGAAAGGCTGTGTGATGGGACGATCCTGTGTGACTGGGTCACCATTCGTCAACGGGGCTTTGGCGCAGGATGCGAGCATGCAGCACGCAAGCATGGTGATGTATAGGATGGTGTGTCTCATCTCTTGTTCAGATAATATTTGTATTTGAGTCTATAGCCTATGCCGAGACCGAGGTAGTCGGCGCGAGCGTAATGCGTCGTGAGGCCGAAAGTGAGGTAAATGTTGTCGAAGACCTCGTAACGTAAAGCAAGTTTCTGATAAAACGAGCCTTCGTGCAGATCGGCGCCGGCGAGATGCCATCCGAGATGGAACAGAAAAGACATCCTGTCAAGGACCATCTCATACGAAGGACCGATGCCGGGTTTCAGGACTTCGAAATTGGAATATTCGTGCATAACGTAGTTCGTGTCGGGATTCACCGACAAGGCATTGTTCATGTTCGTGATTTCTTTCTGTTTCAAGAAGTCATAGTCGGAATTGTCCTTGACAAGTTCCAAACCGATACCCACTCTGCCTTTGACAGAGACATCGGCCAACACGTTGGCATTGAAGTCGAAGACGCTGTGATAGTTGTGCGTTCCGTAGTCAATCTCTTGCGTCAGGTCTTTCACTCCCATGGCCATGTTGAAGTCCACCGAAAGCCATTTCTTGTTGTCGAATTCAAAGAGGTAGAGTTTTGGATTCAGTTTGTTGGCCAACAATGGGTTAGGTCTCTTCAAATAGAACGATAGTCCCGTCGCGGCGCTAAAGATGTTGATGCCGTAGTTCGGTGTTCTTGTCGAACCGTTCGAGAAGTGTGTCAGGCCGATAGAAGTGTTCAGGTAAAGTCGCGGCACAATCTGTTGCCTGTATTCGAAAGATAGGTTGATGGCCGAGTTGACGTGCGAGCCGATGGCGAAATTGTGATAATTATAGGTGTTGTCGAACTTGTTGGTGAGATACGACAGACCGACGCCCATCTTGAAGGTGAGTTGGCTGCTTTCGCTTGAGTTGATGGGAAAGTTGATGAAAGGGTAGAGCGCATACACTTGGCCAAGGTCTTCGAATCCACCCAAATCCGAGTGATAGAAGGTGAAGCCTATAAGCGGGTAGTTGTAAAGCGTCTGCCAGTATTGTTTGCCAAATGTGGCGCTGTAAAGTGATAACTCGTAGGATGGGAAATGCGCATTGTAGCGCTCCATTTCGAAGTGATGCTGGTAGAAGAAACCGTAGTGGACGCGAGCTTCTATCTGTAGGTTCTTGTTGTTCAGCACACTGTATGATTGTGCGGCGACATGTCCTTTTAGCAGGATTGCCATTAATACCAACAGAATCGTTATCTTTCTTTTCTTCACCGCCATAAAATGGACTGCAAAAGTACTAAAATTGCAGGGATAGTGTCAATCTAAAACGTCAAGCTGCTCTTTTTATTATCGTGTTTCAGGCCAAAAGCCTACATTTGCAGAACGTATTGCGCCATGCTGAATGCTATGGGCGCATCTAAACTTGCTACAAATTATGGATCAACGATTGGAAGCTTTCAAACGTCTTCTCGACATCATGGATCAGGTCAGGGCGGGTTGCCCTTGGGACCGAGTGCAGACCATGGAATCTATACGGCACCTTACCATTGAGGAGACTTACGAACTTAGCGAGGCCATCATCGACGGCAAACTCGACGAGGTCAAGAAAGAGTTGGGCGACCTGATGCTGCACATCGTCTTCTATTCCAAAATCGGCTCGGAACAAGGGGCTTTTGACATCACTGACGTGCTGAATGGCATCTGCGAGAAGCTGATAGTCAGGCATCCTCATATCTTCGGCGACAGCAAGGTCGAAGATGCGTCGGAAGTGTCGCAAAACTGGGAAAAAATCAAGTTGGAGAAGGAACACAACCGAAGCGTTCTTGGCGGCGTGCCCGACACGCTTCCTGCCTTGCTGAAAGCCTTCCGAATGCAGCAGAAGGCGGCAGGCGTGGGCTTCGAATGGAACGACCCCGATGATTCATGGAACAAAGTGGAGGAAGAGAAGGCAGAACTTTTCGATGAGCTGAAGCATCATGGAAGTCATGAACGCATCGAGGAGGAGTATGGCGACCTTTTGTTTGCCTTGATTTGCTACGCCCGCCATATCGACGTCAATCCCGAAGACGCTCTCGACAAGACCAACCACAAGTTTAAAAGTCGGTTCTCTTTTGTCGAGCAAAAGGCAAGGGAGTCGGGCAAAGGCATTCAGAACTTATCCGTTGACGAGATGCTGGCTTATTGGGAGGAAGCCAAGAGAAACGAGAACCGCTGACAATGAAATCCGCTTGAAATTTTGATGATGGCGCCTTCATGTTCCGATTAATTTTCTCAGCATTTTTTTGAGAAAAGTATTGATTCTTTCAAATTCTTTTCTTTACCTTTGTGCACTCGATAAAGTAGGTAATAGCAAATATCAACACTAAACAACAACTAAATCAAACAAAATGAAAAAGTTTACATTACTTTTCGCGATGGTTGCTCTTCTCGTAAGTGGCAATCTTTTCGCTCAAACCGTTCTTATCCAGGATTCTTTTGAGGAATACACGGTAGGAAACAAGGTCGGTACCGAATCCGCTGCTGCGGGTCACGATTGGTGGACCACATGGAGCAATGCTCCTGGTGGCGCTGAAGATGCCGTTGTTTCCGATGCACAAGCTTCAGAAGGAACCAAATCCATGTATGCTTCTTATGGCAACGACCAGGTTCTGCTTCTCGGCAACAAGACTTCCGGAGTTTATTCAGTTTCTCTTGATGTTTTCATCCCTACAGGCAAGGACGCTTACTGCAACCTGTTGCACATTTTCAATGGCACGGGCAGCGAGTGGGCTTGTGAGATTTACATGAAGAGTGCCAGTGAAGGAACTGTCATCAAGGCCAACAATATCAGCACATCGTTCGAAGTTCCTTTCGATACATGGTTCACACTGCATTTCGACGTTGATCTCGATAGCGATACGTTTGTTTTCACTGCTAACGGCACTGAGGTTTACAATGGCCAATTCAGCATGCAGGCCGGTGGTGGCGCTGGCACACGTCAGCTCGCCGCTATGGACATCTTCCCGCCAACCAGCGCAGCTGTTTCTTCATTCTATGTTGACAATGTCAACTTCACACAGGTAGGTGGCGAAAGCACTTCTTCAATGTCTGTCACTCCTGAAAGCATCAGCGCTGAACTCAATCCTGACGATATGGGCACAGCCACACTGACTATTGACAATTCCGGCACCGCCATTGGCGACTGGTACGGCTATATCGATTTCGGCGAAGGTCCTGCCGGTACACAATCCACAGACCTTTACTATTATTCAGGTGAATATTCATCAGGTATTGGCTCCGCATCAGCTTTCCTGCGCGAAATTGCCAACAAGTATCCAGCTGCTTCATACGCTGGCGCTTCCATGGGTATGCAGATTGTCTCTGCACAGTACTACATCGGCACATACACAGCTACCGACCATGTCTATACCTTCCGCATCTACGGTCAAGGATTCAACGGACAACCTGGCGAAATGCTTGCTGAAAAAGCCATCACCAGCACAGCTACTTCATCTTGGATTACCTGCACATTCGACACTCCTGTTTACATGACAGGTCAGGACATGTGGCTCGCAGTTGAGATGCAGCAGACCGCTGGCGAATATCCTCTGTCAACCGATGCAGGTCCGGCTGTCGGCAACGGCGACTGGCTGCGTTCAAACGGCGGCACATGGGAAAGACTGCTGATCAGCAGCGGTGGCCAATTGAGCTACAACTGGATGCTTTCAGCACATTGCGTCGGCACACTGGTTAACGGTTCATGGGCTACTCTCGGAGCTACCGAAGGTGCAGTCCTTGGTGGCCAGACTTCAGACGTCACTATTTCACTGAGCTCCATTGGTCTTAGCGAAGGCGATGTCAAGCAAGCTGACATTCATGTTTTCACCAACGATGAAGAACATCCATCGTTCTTGATTCCGTTGACACTGCACGTCGGTATCACCGCTGTCAATGAAAATGAAAACACACTCTGCAGTGTTTATCCTAACCCTGCAAGCAGCACGATCACCCTGCAAGGCGAAAACCTGAGCAGTGTTGCCGTTTACAACGTCGCTGGCCAGTTGGTCCGCATCGTTAAACTCGACAACGTGGTCAACAACATTAATCTGGATGTCGAGGCTGGTATTTACTTCCTCAGCGTCTATGACAATGCTGGCAACAACTCTGTGTCACGTCTTGTTGTAAAGTAATCTGACATTCTTGTCACAGTAAAAGGCCGCCTTCGGGCGGCCTTTTTTCGTAATGCCTGTCTTGTGCCGATTATTTAGTACATTTGCACGACTGAAGAATTATGCGTGAACTTGGAATCAGGACATTATCCGGTGCGGTACTCGTAATCCTCATTGTTGGAAGCATTCTGCTTTCGCCTGTGGCTTACGTTGTGCTGATGGCATTCGTGGTCGCCGTTGGCGCCTTCGAGATGTGCCGTCTTCACAAGATTTCGGGGAATGTCACCCAGACGGTTGTTGTCATCGTCCTTGCCACGCTCGTCTTCGTCGTGTCGGCTCTTGTAGCGCTTCAGGTGCTGCCTTGGAAATGCCTCTTGCTGGCATTGCTCGCGCTGCTGATGCCATTCCTTCAGTCGCTGTTTTGCAAGGATTTGACATTTATGCAGATAGCATCATGCTCTTTTGCGAGTCTGGTGTTCCTAAGCCTACCCGCATCCCTGATGCTGTTCATGTTCCGTGCTGATGTGATTGGCGCCATTGCCGGTCCCGGACTGGTTGTCATGATTTATGTCCTGATTTGGACCAATGACTCTTTCGCCTATATCACGGGTCGTCTGTTGGGGCGTCACAAACTATTCGAACGCATATCGCCAGGCAAGACCATTGAAGGCAGTATCGGCGGATTGCTGCTGACCATGGCGGCAGTTGCAATCTATTGTCGCTTCGCATCGTGGATAACGGTGGAAGTGGCTGTCGGAATGGCTTTGATTGTAGTGGTCTTCGGCACACTGGGCGATTTGTGCGAGTCGATGTTGAAACGTCAGGCTGGCGTGAAGGATTCCGGAAATCTGATTCCAGGCCATGGCGGTATTCTTGACCGTTTCGATTCCGTGATGTTCTCGGTACCGTTCATCTTCGTATATCTCATGCTTTTATGATAAAACGTATTCATAGAGAAGGTTATTGCGCAATTACCATTGTATCAATTATTTGCGTGTTGGCTATCGTGCTTTGCAACTTGTTTTGGCCATGCCAGACGGTTTGGCACATGCTGTTATATGTCGCGGCTCTCCTTTTGATGATCTGGACTGTGAGTTTTTTCCGCATTCCAATCAATAGGCAGACGGTGCATCTCGAAAATGCCGTTTTATCTCCTTGTGATGGCGAAGTCGTTGCCAACGAAGTCGTCGTCGAAAATGAGTATTTCCATTCCGAATGCCGACAGATTTCCATATTCATGTCGATTTATAATGTTCATGTCAATTGGTTTCCGATGAACGGCACAGTGTCGTATCGGAAGTATCATGATGGGAAATTCCTTGTCGCTTTCAATCCGAAGTCATCAACGGACAACGAACATAACACTCTGGTTGTCAAGGATTCTAAGAATAGGGAAGTACTTGTCCGTCAGATTGCTGGCTTTGTGGCGCGCCGCATCGTTTGTGAAGTTTCTGCTGGCGATGATGCTGTTGCGGGAGAGGAACTCGGCATGATCCGTTTCGGCTCTCGCGTTGATGTTTTTGTTCCTCTCGATGCAGAAGTGAAAGTGAAAATCGGTGACAAGACGGTTGGCAAACGCACTGTGTTGGCGGTGTTGGAATAGCCTAAAGAATAGCCCCAATTTCTCGTAGCGAGCGCACTTCGAAAGTCGAAAGACCTTCGTGGGCATTGCCTGTGCGGTTTAGGAAGATTTGGTCAATGCCGGTATTACGGGCGCCGTCGATGTCCACGTCCATTTCGTCGCCAATCATGATGCTTTGCTCCGCGGTGGCGCATGCCTTGCTTAAGGCGTAGATGAAAATCCCCGGATTGGGTTTCTTCACCCCGACTTCTTCAGAAACCGTCAAAGTGTCGAAGTAAGGTGCCATGCCAGAGCCTTTCAACTTGGTGTCCTGCACTTCCTGAAATCCATTCGTGATGATGTGCAAGTGATATTTAGGTTTCAGATAATCAAGAAGTTCCATGGTGCCTGGCACAAGTCTCACGATGCGTGGCGAGAGATAGACATAGTCCTGACTGAGTTTGTCGGCGAGTTCCACGTCGTGTATGCCGTAATGTTCCAAAGGCAAGACGAACCTTGTCCTGTTAAGGAAGTCTTTGGTGATTTTGTCGGCTCTGTACAAAACCCAAAGTTGTTCATTCAGCGGATGATAGGTTTCGTGAAATTCGTGTGCGCTGGGGATGCCCAATTGTTTCAAATGGTATTTCTCGTATATTTCTTCGAATGCCACTTCCGCTGCGGCATCGAAATCCCAAAGCGTGCGGTCAAGGTCGAAAAATACGTGTCGGTAGGTCTTCATTTTTCTTTCAGTTTACATGCCATCTGGCGCTGCCATTCGAATAGCGACACGGCGGCGGCTTGGCTGACGTTGAGCGAACGTGTCGGGCCGGGCACGGGAATGAAAACTATCATGTCGCACTGCCGAAGCAGGTCGTCTGACAAGCCACGGCTTTCGTTTCCGACTATAAAAGCCACATCTTCAGGAAGTTCAGTATCGTAGATGCAGGTCGCATCATCGGCGGTTTCAACGGCGACGATGGTCTTGCCGGATGGCACGATGGCATGGAGATCGGTCTCCTCTGTGAAATACCATTTGATGTTATCGTGACTGCTGGCTGCCGCGTGTTTCATCTTGCTGAGACTGTTGGTGGGCTGAACCCCAAGGAAACACATTTCCGTAGCGCCAATGTTGTCGGCGATGCGAATCATGGCGCCCATGTTTTCAGGCGTCAGCAGGTGGTCGGCAATTATTTGTGGGCGCGGAATGCTGTCGTATAATGCCTCGGTACGCATCTTTTCGAATAATGTGTTGGATTTCAGGTAGGTCATGAGCGGTCGTTGTCTTATTGTGCATTGAACAGTTTTCCTTGCCACGTGTCGCGTTCTTCCATGCGTTTCTCAATTCGGCAAAGCACTTCGTCGTATCGTAGATTCAGCCATGGCTCTGTGACAAGATAGCGTGGCGGCACTTCTCCTGCAAAGCGTTCAATGACGATTCCGGGACTCATCCTTTCGGCAAAGTCAATGACGAAGTCGAGATATTCGTCAAGATTGAAGATGTGAAACGCATCCGGATTTTGTTCGTATTCCTGGGCGATGGGCGTGTCCTTGAAAATCTGCAACTGATGGAATTTCACTGTGTCGAGTGGCAGTCGTGAGATGATGCTTGCGGTGTCAAGCATCATAGGGATGGTCTCTCCGGGTAGACCGAAAATCAGATGTGCGCCGCAGGGAATGCCGTGGCTCGCGGTCTGCTGTATGGCGTTTTCGGCCGTGGCGAAGTCATGTCCGCGGTTGACGTGACGCAGCGTGTCGTCATATACGCTCTCCACTCCGTATTCCAGCATGACGTAATGCGTTTTCTGAATCTCGGTCAGCATCGTCAGCATATCATCATTGATAAGGTCTGGACGTGTGCCGATGACGATGCCTTTTATGCCTTGCGTCCCGATGGCCTCGTAATATAGGCTTCGCAATTCATCGAGACTTTTGTATGTATTTGAAAATGCTTGAAAATAAGCAAGATAACTTTCCGCTCTGCGATAACGTTTCTGATGAAATACGATGCCTTCTTCAATTTGTTCACGTATTGTCTTGGTCGGTTTGCAGTAGGATGGGTTGAAGGCGTCGTTATTGCAGAAACTGCATCCTCCAGTGCTGATGTTTCCGTCGCGGTTGGGACAAGTGAAGCCGGCGTTGATGCTGATTTTCTGCACGCGTCCGCCAAAAAGCCTCTTGAAGTAGGCGCTGTAACTGTTGAAACGACGGCTGTCGCCCCATGGGAATACGCGTTCTGTTTCGTTGTCCATCGTGCTGCAAAGATAGTGAATTGTGAATGACCTTGGCTGTGGCGGTCATTCTTTGCCGAAGTCGGGATTGGTGATGAAACTGTCGTCATCCAGGGTGCTTAGGAAGGCTTTGAGTTGTTGTTTCTCCTGATCGGTGAGTTGCACGCCTTGTTGCATGACGTGGTGCATCAGCGGGCTGACTTGCAATGAGTTGTGTACGCCTTCGCTGTAAAAGTCGATGACATTGTCAAGGGTTTCGAAACGTCCGTCGTGCATGTAGGGTCCGGTAAAGGTCACGTTTCTAAGTGTCGGAGCCTTGTAAGCGCCTTTGTCCATCGGGTCGCCGGTGATGGCGAATCGGTCTGACGGGTCGTTGAAAACGGTGTCTAATCCGTTGTTATAAAATAGGTTAGTCGTAAACAAGGCGTTGCCGCCACCGCCATGGCAATGGAAGCAGTCGGCTCCTTCTTCCGTGACGAAAAGGAGATAGCCGTTCAGTTCGTCCTGCGTGAGTTGTTCTTCGCCTTTTAGATAACGGTCGAACTTGCTATTGTACGAGACGAGGCTTCTGACAAACTGGGCTATGGCCCGTTCAATGTTGACGAAGGTGATGTCGCTGCTGCCGAAGGCTTTCTTGAAAAGGGGAGGATAGTCCGTTGTGTTTTGCAGGAAACTGGCGATTTGTGCCGTGTCGCCATTGATTTCGTTGTCGGCTGTGACGGCAAGATAAACCATTTCTTCGATGCTGCCGACCGAGCCGTTCCAACCTAAACCCGTCGTGTTCCACACAAGGTTGACCAAGGGTAGCATGACGTGATGGGTGTTGGTGAGGTCTCCTCCGATTTCGAAACTATTCTCCTGATGATGGCAAGTGGCGCAACAGACGAGCGTGTCGGGTGCGGTGCGGCCGCAAAGACGGCCGTCGTAAAACAGTTTCTTGCCTAAGGCGACACCTTCCAAGGTCATCGGATTATCCGCCGGGATGTTGGTCTTGTTCGGGAAATAGGATGGCGCATCGATTACGTAAGGCGTGGTGACAAAAGGCGTCTCTTCATGACGGCATGAAGTGAAAAGTAATGACAATATGCAGAATGTCAATAATCTATACTTCATTTTTCTGAACAGTTACCTTATGATGAAAACATCATTTCCGTTTTCTCTCAGTTGCTGCTGCGCCTGCTGGTTTTGCATGATGGAATAACCTGAAGGCCAGAAGTTGTATGTGTTTGGAGTGCGGAACCAGTTGTCGATGACCATTTCCAAAGTGAGCGGCAGAACGGCATTTTCGGTGATGTTGATGCTTAATGCTTGCTGCACAATGAAATAGTTCTGGTAAAACTCGGTGAAATCGTCATTTTGCCCGATGCCGAGATGTATGTTTAATGGGGTGAGTTCGCCGTTATCGGGATTGAGCCATTTGCCGTTGAGTTTCATGTAATGGTAGCCTCCGCCAAGAGGTTCAGGCCAAAACATGTTCGATTCCGGAGCATCGACAAAAAGCCCAGTAACGTTGTCGGCTTCGTTCAGTCCGAATGTGAAACGGATGGAGTCATATTGTCCAGAAGGAATGTTGTCAAGGTCAATCTTTTGTGTATCAGCGATATCCGTATCGATGTAATTGATTGTGGGACCGACAGCAATCCATTCTCCGTCAGTTCCGTGCAGTTCGAAATGCGATGTGAACCATTGGATTTCGCTTACGAGATATAGGTTTCCGGCCTCATTAGTGTAGCGCAAAGTGTCGGTGACAAGCGGCTCTCCGTTGTCGGAATAGTTCACGGCGATGGCGATGGAACCTTTGCCGTCGGGTTCCTTGCATGATGTGGCGAGCAATAGCAGTAGCAGATATGCAAAGATGCGGGTTGTTTTCATTCTTGTTCTATTTTGCGCAAAGTTAAGCAAATATATTGAACTGCATCGTGCGGATTCCGATGCCTCTCGGGTCGATTAATGTGGGTATGCCATCACGGAAATCGCCCGAATAGTGTATCTTTGCAATCTTTTCGGCGATGCCGAAGTAAACACATAATTGAGATGACAGACGTAAAGATTGGCGACAAGGTGAATTTCATGAGCAGCGTAGGCGGCGGAAAAGTCACTAAGATTATCGATTCGAGAATGGTTATGGTGGAGATTGAAGATGGATTCGAAATTCCATGCATGATCTCTGATCTGGTGCTTGATTTCCGCGCACAGCCTTCGAGACGGCAACAGGTCGTCGAGACGGTGAGCAAGGAATTGCAGGACAAGGCAGTTGTGGAAGCCGAACAGCGTGAGGAAGCCAGAAAAGGCGGCTTGCGCCGTTTCGCCAAAGACGCTGAAAAGGAAGGCGCCTACATGGCTTTTGTCCCTCACGAACAGCAATGGCTGCTGACTGGGCCGCTCGATGTGGTGCTCGTCAACCATACACCCTTCGATATGCTTTACACCTTTACCATAAAGGAACCGGAAAAGTTCGTCAATGTTGACTATGGACAGGTGGACAGTTACTCGAAAGTCGTCGTGGAGACCATTTCGCGTGATGATCTGGAATATTGGCTGAACGGCATAGTGCAGGCAGTTTTCACCAAGAATGAGTCTGATAGCGTGCTTATGCCACTGAATGCCCCATTTTCCATTCGTTCGGGACGCTTCTTCAAGGAAGGCAGTTACCAGATGTCAGGAATCCTTGGCGAAAAGGCTGTAATGGTCTGTCTTTCAGAGATTATCGCATTGAAGAGCAATAGCGTGGACCTTGATAAGATATTGAAAGGAGGCATCGGCAATCCTGGGCCAAAAGCCGACCTTGTGAAGAAGGAATCGCCTATCGACAGGCACCGTACCGCTCCTGGTGAAGCCGTGGTGGATCTTCACATCGGAGAACTCGTCGACAACATCTTGGGCATGTCGAGCACCGACATGTTTCGCAAGCAGATGGATTATTTCAAGGAGATGCTCAACAGCGCCATTTCCAGCGAATACAACAAGGTGACTTTCATCCACGGCGTTGGCAATGGCGTGCTAAAAAACGCCATCATCGAGGAACTGAAGAACTACGGTAATACGGAAAACCGCTTGGCTTCCGTCGCCAAGTTCGGTGTCGGCGCCATCGACGTGATCATCACGGATAAGAAATGATGATTCTATAAAATCAGAATCTTTGTAAGACGTTGATTTATAAATGAAAACAGGCACCAACAAGTGCCTGTTTTTTCGTGATCCCGCCGGGATTCGAACCCGGACCGAAGGAACCGGAATCCTTAATTCTATCCATTAGACTACGGGACCCGAAGTGGGAAAGATAATCCACAAACTTTCAACAGCAGCGTGTTTAAATTCCTATGTCCGTCAGCAAGGAAAACCTTGCTCCTAATTCAAGTAGCCGAATAATCAACGCATTTATCTTGCGATGGTGAGAACCACTCTCATTGATTGGCAAAAGTACGAATATTTGTTTATCCCTCTGATTTGTCGTGTCAGAATTTCTTCCTGATCCCAGTGAAACGGATTGTTTTTGATATGCAGAAAAAATATTGAGAATAAATGGCATGTAATTAGAATGTTCGTAATTTTGCGAACAAATATCATATAGTCATAATATGAATAATATTGATAATGAACAGATTGCGAGATTCGCTAAGGCTTTGGGACATCCAACACGCATAGCGATTCTGCGTTTTCTGGCATCCCGAGAGACCTGTTATTTTGGTGCCATATATGAGGAATTGCCGATTGCGAAGGCTACGGTTTCACAACATCTTAAGGAGTTGAAAGAAGCCGGATTGATCCAGGGCGAAATCGAGGCGCCAAAAGTGAAGTATTGTATCAATCGTGAAAACTGGCAATTGGCTAAGGGTTTGTTCGCTGAGTTTTTTGATGACGGCACCAATAAAAAAGGATGTTGCCGATAAACGAATTTATTTGTTTGTTATGAAGTTGAGGCATTGGGAGTTATGCAAGAAACAACAAAGCATGAGAAATGATGATGTTGTTGTTCATAAATTTGAAAACTGATGATAGAATTGGAATAAATCTTTTTTTATGGAAGATATGTTCGTTGTTTTGCGAACTACAAATAATAGATACATAACTAAATAGAACAATCATGATAATTAAAATTCTCGGTACGGGATGCTCAAAATGTAAGGCACTGTACCAGACCGTTCAGAAAGCGGTCGAAGACATGGGCATTGATGCTGAAGTCATCAAGGAGGAAGACCTCGTCCGGATTATGGACTACAATGTGTTGTCGTTGCCGGCTCTGGTGATTGACGAGAAAGTCGTGGCCAAAGGTCAGATGTCGCTTGATCAGGTGAAAAAGGTGCTGACTGAAAATGGGAATGTATAAAGGGAGGAAAACATTATGAAAAGACTGTTAATCATAGCGATGTCATGTGTTGCGCTGATATCATGCTCGAATGGTGAGAAGCCAAAAGAAGCCATTACGACCGAGAAGGGAGTTGTTCAGGTGCTTTATTTCCATGGGCCTCAACGCTGTGCTACCTGCATTGCAGTGGAAGAACAAACTCGGAAAGAACTTGAGGCTGATTTCAAGAATGAAATGGAAAATGGCAAGATTACCATGTCGTCCATCGATTTTCTTAGCGATAGTGGCGAAGCGCTTGCTGAGAAGTATGAGATATCCTTTTCTTCTCTCATTCTTGACAAGGACGGCAAGGTGATAGACCTTACCGATATGGCATTCACTTATGCCAAAACACAACCGGAGGTCTTCAAGAAACAATTGAAACAGGAAATTGTCAAACTGCTGCAATAATGGAATGGCTTCACCATCTTCTTGCGAGTTCAACCATGCCGGTTGTCATTGCTTTCGTGCTCGGCCTGCTCACCGCAATAAGTCCTTGTCCTTTGGCGACCAATATCACGGCTGTTGGCTACATCAGTAAAGACCTCGGAAGTGGAAAACAGGTGCTGGTTAATGGGATATTATATACACTCGGCAGAGTCGTTGCTTATACGACACTGGGTGTCATTCTGATTGGTATTATTGTGGCTGGTTCCAGCACTTTTAGCATCCAGCATTTCATCAGCAAGTATGGCGAAATGATTCTGCCTCCTGCGCTCATAATAGCCGGCGTGTTTATCCTATTCTCCGACAGAATCAACCTTCCATCGTTTGGTTTCAAAGGTGATGGCGAAAACATGAAAAACAAAGGGAAACTCGGTTCGTTTCTTCTTGGAATCTTGTTTGCCTTGGCTTTTTGCCCGTCAAGCGGTGTCTTTTATTTTGGAATGCTGATTCCGCTTTCGGCAACGGCAACTGCCGGTTTCGCTTTGCCGGCGGTATTTGCGGTGGCAACCGGATTGCCCGTAGTCATCGTCACATGGATTCTCGCTTATAGCGTAGGTGGAATCGGCAAGTTCTACGGCAAGATGAAAACCTTTCAGAAATGGTTCAGCCGTATTGTCGGTGTGCTTTTCATCGGGGTAGGTGTATATTATGCCGTCATGCTATTTTTCTGATGGCTTTGTCAATGGTTTTCTGGAATTAAAAAATACTATCTATGTTCAACTTTGTGCAGTATTTTGCTGATTGGCTGGTTTTCGACGTATTCGGTCTTGATGCTGGTACGAAAATCGGACTGGCACTTGATTTTTTCTTTTATGATACTATAAAAATTATCATCCTGCTGTTTCTCATCAGTTCGATAATGGGAATCATAAACGCCTATTTTCCCATCGAGAAGTTGCGCAATTTCCTGAATTCTCGTAAGTTATATGGGTTCCAGTATTTGTTGGCTTCTCTTTTTGGCGCCGTGACGCCATTCTGTTCCTGTTCTTCGGTGCCTTTGTTCATTGGCTTCGTGAAAGGTGGCATTCCGTTGGGCGTGACGCTTTCTTTTCTGATTACTTCACCGTTGGTGAATGAAGTCGCTGTCGCCATGTTTCTGGGAAGTTTTGGCCTTAAAACGACGCTGATCTACATTATCAGCGGTATCGTGCTTGGCACAATTGGAGGTTTTGTCTTGGGCAGGTTCAATCTTGACAGATACCTGACCGATTGGGTGAAAGGCATCCAGCAGAATGCTGAACGCAATCAGGAAATGTTTGAACAGGAAAGGCTTTCTTTCTGGGAAAGGCTGCCACAGATACTTAAAGATTCGTGGAACATCGTAAAAGGCGTTTTGCTCTACATCATTATCGGTATCGCAATTGGAGCCGTCATGCATGGATATGTCCCTGAAGGGTTTTTCGAAAGTTACATGAACAAGGGTAACTGGTACGCAGTGCCTCTTTCCGTCATTCTTGCAGTGCCTATGTATGCCAACGCGGCGGGTATTGTCCCGGTAATTGAGGTTTTTGTGGCCAAAGGTGTCCCGATCGGAACGGCAATCGCATTTATGATGGGTGTGGTGGGACTGTCCATTCCCGAAGCCACCATGCTTAAAAAGGTGATGACATGGCGATTGATTGGTATCTATTTCGGTACCACGACTTTACTATTCATTTTCAGTGGATATCTGTTCAACTTGATTATGTAGCGTAATAGTTTCTTCGCTGCGTTTTCTGTCCATCTGTGAAACAGTCAGCGTCACGATGACTATGTCGTTTGTGTTGACGAAATGGCTAAAATGAAAAATGCTATCATGGGTCATTGCGCCATGATAGCATTTGCATTTGTGGAGATGGAGGGAGTCGAACCCTCGTCCAAACAAGGAACCTTCAGGCTTTCTACATGCTTATTCTGCTATTGGTTTTCGTGTTGTGCAAGGGAACAGACGTCCTAAACGCAACCTTATTTCCTAAATTTCGCCGTGACGTCGGAACTCCGGCACGACTATCCCGAAATTGATTAGCACCTCGGACTCAGACCGGAATCAGGATTGTCCATCTGCGAGATGTTTCGTCCGCTCACGCTGTGAACGGATAAAGCCTTAACTTACTGTGCTTCAGTTAGGCAGCGAAAGCGTAATTAGATTCGCCAATTAGTTTTTTGCAGCCAAGATTAACGAGCGTAACCGCGTGGCTCGACATGCTTACATGACCATTCATCTTGCTGTCAAAACCGGTCACCCCCAATTTCAATTCAAGATGTCTGTCTTCAAAGAACAGGATGCAAAAGTAGTGTTTTTTTCGGATATCATGAAAAATCAGGCCGATGTCTTCAAACAAGAATCATCGTAACACACTGACAATTGCAAAAAGTAAACTGACAATCAGTTGTTTAAAGGATTTGCATACTTGTGGATGTCGTCTTTCGAGATCCTGTTGCCGCAAAGGATGACGAGCCGCTCGACAATATTGTGCAACTCGCGGATGTTGCCGGTCCACTTGTATTGCTTCAGTTCTTCCATGGCGTCGGCGGTAAACATCGGTGCAGGTTTTCCCATATTCTGTGCGATGAGCCCTACGAAGTTCTCGACAAGAAGCGGGATGTCGTCTTTGCGTTCCCGCAACGGCGGAACTTCGATGACAATGACGCTGAGCCTGTGATAGAGGTCTTCGCGGAAATTGCCTTTCCCGATTTCCTCTTTGAGATTCTTGTTGGTGGCAGCGAGGATGCGGACATTGACGGGAATTTCCTTTTCGCCTCCGACACGCACGATTTTGTTTTCCTGCAAGGCATGGAGCACCTTGGCCTGTGCCGCAAGGCTCATGTCACCGATTTCATCGAGAAACAAAGTGCCGCCGTCAGCGAGTTCAAAATCTCCCTTGCGCTGCTTCACTGCCGAGGTAAATGCGCCTTTTTCGTGCCCGAATAGTTGACTCTCAATCAGTTCCGATGGAATGGCGGCGCAGTTGACTTCGATGAAAGGACCATAGCATCTTCCGCTAAGTTGGTGAAGTTGGCGCGCTACAAGTTCCTTTCCCGTGCCGTTTTCGCCAGTGATGAGGACTCGTGCTGTGGTGGGGGCGACTTTCCCAATCATCTCCTTCACTTCAATCATGGGCGCCGACTCGCCAATCATCTCGTATTGCTGTTTCACTACTTTTTTCAAAGCCTTGTTCTCGGAACTCAGGCTCTGTTTGTCGAGGGCATTGCGCAGGGTGATGAGCAGCCGGTTCAAATCCGGCGGTTTCTGGATGAAGTCAAAAGCACCTTTCTTGATGGCTTCAACAGCCGTATCAATGGTTCCATGACCTGATATCATGATGACGGGCACATCGGAGATTTCCTTCACGGCGTCAAGCACTTCCATACCGTCCATCTCAGGCATCTTGATATCGCAGAACACTGCGTCATATTCTTGATCCTTAACAAGTTGAATGCCTTCAGGTCCTGTTGCGACGTCGTCAACCTGATATTTTTCGTTCTCGAAAATGTCGCGCAGCACGCGGCGGATGGGATCTTGGTCGTCTATGATGAGTATCCTTGCCATGTCATTAGATATTTCTGCAAATATACGAAATTCCCTTCATTCGTTTCCGCATTGTTTATGGCTTGCTGCAAAAGGGAATGACGATTACGCTATTAGGTCGGATATCTTGAAAAGCATTATTTTTGTACAATTAATTATCATCATGATGAAGGGAATTGGATTTTTGCTTTCATTTATATTGCTGTCTTTCAGTTGTTTTTCACAAAGCGACACCATTCCGTTGCCTGCTGTTGCAACTTCTTCATTTTCCGTCAACGGCGTTGAAATCAAGATGGTGAAAGTGGAGCGCGGCTCTTTCTGGATGGGAGCCCAGAAGTCCGACACCCTTGAATTCAATTATAATCCTTATGCCCAGCCTGACGAGTATCCCGTGCATCATGTCGTCATTTCCAAGGACTTTCTTATCGGTGAGAGCGAAGTGACGCAGAAACTCTGGAAGGCCGTGATGGGGGAGAATCCAAGCATTAAATGTCGTAAACGTCGCCCTGTCAATAACATAACCTGGTACGAAGCCATGGCTTTCATCGATTCTTTGAATAAAATCACACATCTCGATTTCCGTCTTCCCACTGAAGAGGAATGGGAATATGCCGCACGAGGCGGTAAGTACAGCCGCAATCACATTTACAGCGGTGCTGACGACTATAAGAAATCGTTTTGGTGCTTTGAAAACAGCCGTCACGCCAAACGTACTTGCCGTGGCGTTGCCAACGAACTCGGCATCTACGACATGTCGGGCAATGTTTATGAATGGTGTCAGACCCGTTACGGCTATTACGATGGCGAACGCAAGGAACCGGCTCAGGGCAAGGTGCCGTTGTATGTCATTCGTGGCGGCTGCTGGAGTTTTCCGGCCAAAGACGCCCGAGTGTCGTGGAGAGGCAAACGCTTTGCAAACGCCAAAGCGCCTTACGGAGGTTTCCGGCTTTGCTTGGATGCCCGTCATGCGCAAGAGCAAACTGTTCCTGAAGAAAAACCGAAGAAATGAAGCGTCTTGAAGTCATAGTGCTACTCTTGTTTGTGTCGCTGCCACTGTTCGCGCAAGTCGAAGTGTTTGATAAGGATGCGACTCAACTTGAATCGCCATGGTGCGGCGGTCTTAATGCCTGTCAGTTCGGACGTCTGGATCTGAATGCCGACGGCAAGAAGGATTTGATTGTCTTTGACCGTCATGGCAACAGGGTTCTTTGCTTTCTGAACTTTGGCGCCAATGGGCAAATCAGTTACGAATATGCACCGGAATATTCACGGTGTTTCCCCGCGATGTATGGTTGGGCGCAATTTGTTGACTATGATGGCGATGGCAGGGAAGACATCTTCACCTATTCCAAAGGCTGGGCTGGCATCAAGGTGTTCCGAAATGTCACAAACGACACGCTGGCTTTTCAACTCGTGAAGTCGCCATATCTCACATCGTTGCAAGGCGGCGGCGAGGTAAACATCATCTCCACGGATGCCGACTATCCTGCCATAATCGATTTGGACGGCGATGGCGATCTCGACATCCTGACATTCTGGTCGTTGGGAACTTTCATAGAAGAACATGTCAACATGTCAATGGAACGTTACGGCAACAAGGATTCTCTGTGCTTCGTGAAGACAGATTTCTGCTGGGGCCGCGTGGCAGAGAACGAAGAAAACAATCTGATGTATCTCGATACTTGTATGTTCGACAATATGCTGGAAATCAGCAAGAACGATTACCGTCACCGTGGCGCGACTTTCGCTGTGCATGACTTGACTGGCGACGGATTGCCGGACTTGCTGCTTGCCGATGTGGATTATGCCGGACTGACGCTCCTTGTCAATGGTGGCGATTCGCTCAATGCTTTGATGGTAAGCCAGACGGATGATTTTCCAACGACAGACAGGGTGCATCTCTTCTCCATGCCAGTGTGTAGTTTCACCGATGTCAATAACGATGGCATCGACGACCTGCTTGTCTCGCCTTTCGACCCCAATCCGATGGCATCTGAAGGACAACATAGCGTATGGCTGTATCTGAATCACGGATCGAGCCGGAATCCTGATTTTCAGTTGTATTCAAAATCATTTCTGCAAGACCAGATGATTGATGTCGGCACGGGCGCCTATCCTGTTTTTACAGATGTGGACGCTGATGGCCTTCTTGACCTGATTGTGGGAGATGTCGGCGACATCGATTCGTCATGGTATCATTACGGATCGCTTCAGACGCACCGCTCTTCAAGGCTTAGGCTTTACAGAAACACGGGATCCGCCGCTCAGCCTTCATTTCAAATGACAGATGACGATTTCGGCAGTTTGAAGTCGATTGACAGAATGGGATTGGTGCCTGCTTTCGGCGACATCGATTTGGATGGAAAGAACGAAGCGATTGTCGGCTCGTCATCGGGCGAGTTGCTGTATTTCGATTCCGACTGGAACTTGATTGACGACAATTTCCTGAACTTCTCCGATACCTGGTCGGCTCCCTGCCTTTACGATGTCGATGACGATGGCATCGTTGACCTGATTGTGGGCGGTGGCAGCGGCAAGTTGTCCTATTATCATGGCAGCAGCGACGGCACTCATATCGTCTTCACCTTAATTGATGATTTTTGGGGCGAAGTGGATGTCCGCGACCATGATGTCTCGTATTACGGCTACAGTGTCCCTGCGTTGTTTAAACTTGATGGAGAACTTCTGCTCGCGGTGGGCTCTGAACAGGGCAAGTTGTTTCTTTACAGTGGATTAGATGGCAATCTTAATGGTCATTTTGTTGAAGTTTCAGAACGGTGGCCTGACTTCATCAATGGCTTCTGCAACGGCTTCGGCATGCGTTCATCGGTCAGCGTGGCAGACTTGCATTACGATGGCGGTCTGGTGGCCGTTGTTGGCAATTTCGGTGGAGGCTTGCAACTCTATAATGCCAGCGCCAGCGTCTCGCCAAGTGTGAAAGAACAAAGCGAAGACTTGTTTTCTGTCTTCCCGAACCCTGCACAAGCACAACTCTCCGTTAGCAGCCGGTCGGGGAGGATCTCCATGATTTCGGTTTTCGATGGCATGGGACGCTGTGTTTATGTGAAACATATTGATTCACAAATATGTACAATAGATATCGGTGGATTGGGCGAAGGAATGTATGTTGTTGTTGCGACAACGGACAACGGCGTCATCATGAAAAAGGTGGTGACGGTTCAACGATAGTGGAATCGCGTAGTATTTCAGTGAATTGTTGAAGCCTGAATCTTCAGATTCGTTCAGCGTCTGCTGATGAAATCAGATCAAGGCAGTTTGTCTGGCGTGAGCCGGATTTTCTTCAGTTTGTAGTTGATGACCGCCTTGTACCGCGCCAAAACATCACCTCCGATAATTCCGTTAATCTTAGGAAGATTCAGCGAACCATAGGTTTCATGGATGTTGTCCAAGTCCAACGCCACGGCGAGATAGTTCTCGATATCGAGTTTGCCGATAGAAAGCCTGTCGATGGTGAATGTCGAACTTTCGAGATCGCTGCTGCCCACACCTGCCGTTACGCCTTGCTTCTTCTCTAATTGAAGATTGCCGATGTATGTTCCAATGTCATTCGGGTCGAAAACGGATCGCGACGCACCTGTATCGATGATGAAGTTGGCTTTCTGACCGTTGATTTTGCCTTGAATCATGATATGGAATCCATCTCCTTCAATGTCAAGAAGTTGAAATGGAATCTCCACATACCTGCGTGTCATTGCATTATGCACTGATGGCTTGGTCACGATTAGAAGTTCGGTTTGGGAGCGTATTTGATGTAGAAGTCCTTGATGATGTCGACGACTTCGTCTTTTGTATCGACGACGTGGAAGATGTCGAAATCCTCTTCCTTGATCATTTTCTGGGCCAACAAGGTCTTTTTGAACCAATCGATAAGGCCGCTCCAGTATTCCGTGCCGACGAGGATTACGGGGAAGTCAACCATTTTGTTGGTTTGGATCAGCGTGATGGCTTCCGAGAGTTCGTCGAGTGTGCCGAAACCTCCTGGCATGGCGATGTAGCCTTGCGCGTAACGCATGAAGATGGTCTTGCGCACGAAGAAGTAATTGAAGTTGATGTTCTTGTCGGCGTCGATATAGGGATTAAGGTGCTGTTCGTGAGGTAGCACGATGTTGAGACCTACGCTGGTGCCGCCGCCTTGTTTGGCTCCTTTGTTGGCCGCTTCCATGATGCCTGGACCGCCGCCGCTGATGATGCCAAAACCAATCTGGGTGAGGCCTTCAGCGATTTCTGTCGCTAATTCGTAATATTTCTCTCCGGGTTGTGTCCGTGCCGATCCGAAAATGGCCACGCAAGGTCCTGTCTGCGACATTTTCTCCATGCCTTCGACAAACTCCGACATGATTTTAAACACCGACCATGAGTCACGCGTCTTGGTGTCGTTCCATGTCTTTTCGGTGAAACTGCTTCTGATGATTTCTTCTTCTTGTTTCGTAATCATAGTTGATGCGAATATTTGATGTGCAAACTTAATTAATTATTTCGATATGTAGTGAACATCAGACATCAGCAGTTTAAAAATAATGCAGTTTCGGCGTCCAAAAAGAAAATAAAAACTATTTTTGCATCGTAATGCGAATGTAGTTCAGTTGGTAGAACATCAGCTTCCCAAGCTGAGGGTCGCGGGTTCGAGCCCCGTTATTCGCTCAATTTCATGTTATGTGCGGTCTTGTGGCCGCATTTTTTTTCAGAAATAATGGATTTTATCTTTGAGCGAAGCCGAAAAACATTACTTTTGCAGCCTGAATGAAAGGGGAGCTTAGCTCAGTCGGTTCAGAGCATCTGCCTTACAAGCAGAGGGTCAATGGTTCGAATCCATTAGTTCCCACACAGTTACGAGCGTCTGATGTCAGACGCTTTTTTTATTTTTCGCAATAATTATACAATAAAAGCCACCCAAAAGGGCGGCTTTTATTGTCGTTAGAAAGCGGTGAGAAATTAGCCTTCGACTGGCTTCTCGTCTTTCTCAATGTTAGGAAGTTCAAGTCCCCAGCCATTCTTGGCATCGCAAATCTTCAGATAGATAGCGAGTACAAGGGCGGCAACACCGAAGCAGGCGAAGATGATCATCGGTACGGTGTAGTTGTACGGGATGAGCACGTCTTGTTGTCCGGCTGCCACTAAGGCTTTGGCGTTGAGGACATCAGGATTGTTTGCGTTTACGTTGCTAAGCACGTTGCCAATGATCTTGGGAACGAAGCAGAGGCCGATGTTCTGAACCCAGAATATCAGCGAATAGGCGCTTCCAAGGTAACGGGCGTTCATGATCTTTGGAACGCTGGGCCACAAAGCGGCAGGCACCAATGAGAATGAAATTCCCAGAATGATGATGGCGAGGAAAGCGATGAACTTGCTGCCTGTTGAAGGAACGAGGAAAGCGAAGGTCAGGTGGCACATAATCATCAGGATGGAACCCATGATGAGCATTGTGGCGCCCTTGCCTTTTCTGTCAAGGAAGTTGCCAAGGAATGGAGTGATGATGGCAGCACCAATCGGGAACCAACGGAACACGTTTGCGGCTTCGTTGGCTGTCATGTTCAAGTTGCACTGCAACATGTTGGTGGCGTAACGTTGGAATGGGAAAATGGCAGAGTAGTACAGCACGCAAAGCAGTGCGACAATCCAGAACACCTGGCTGCCAAGAATCTTGCCGATGTCGCTGAGTTTGAACTGGTCTTCTTCTGCGACTTCGCCACCGTCACGAACGCCCAACTGCTTGTCGAATTTCGCATCCATGACGCGGAACACGAGGAAGAATATCAGACCGATCATGAGCAACACTGTGCAGAACAGCACGGGGCGCACCACTGAAGGCTGACCGATTTTCAGAGCCAGCCATGGCGACAAGGAGAATACGGCGAAGACGCCGACACGTGCAATGGCCATTTCCAGACCCATTGCCAGAGCCATTTCCTTGCCTTTGAACCATTTCGCAATGGCTTTCGACACCGTGATGCCGGCCATTTCGCAACCGCAGCCGAAGCACATGAAGCCTAACGACGCCAATTTGGCACTGGCAGGCATAGCAGGCCACCATGAATTAAGCCATGTGGCGAATCCCGTAATCTGGAACCAATCGCTGATGCCAATATACTTGACCACAGCGCCAATGACCATCAGCGAGGCTGACAGCGTGCCGGTGAAACGGATGCCGCATTTGTCGAGGATGATGCCTGCAAGGATGAGGAAGCCGCAGACGTTGAGGATGTATTCCGAACTGGCATAGGTGCCGAACACATTCGGATTCCATCCGCGTTGCGTCTCAACGAGACTCTGCAAAGGTGACATGACATCGACAAACATGTATCCGAAAAGCATCATGAAAGCGATGAGGAACAAAGCAGTCCAACGTGCTACGGGGCTGTCGTTCATAAGTTTTTGAACTTTTTCTACCATAGATTATCTGTTTTTGAGATTATTGTTTTCTGTTTTAAGTGGTGCGAAAATAGAGAAATTCCCATTAACTCATTCAGGCAACTGAACTATTTCTTTCTGGTGACCGCTGATGAGTTTCTTGGCGAAATCAGCCATAGACTCAATGGTGATGCCGTTTACGATGTCGTCAAAGCCCTTCATCATGTTGATGTTGTCACTTTCGCTTGTCTGAATGGCATTGAGCCAATAACGGTTGTTTTCAAGGTCTTCTGCGTGTTTCTTCAGCATGAATTCCTTCACTTTCTTCAGGTCCTGCGGACGCGGTCCGTTCAACGCGATGCTGTCGAGTTGGTCTTTGGCGATGCCCATCAGTTTGCTGTACATTTCCTTGTTGGTTTCGAAACCGATCAGTAGCGAATAGCCATCCTTAGGACGGTTTGTCAGGCTGCCGCTCACTCCGACTCCGTAGGTGCCGCCTTCGTCTTCACGGATCTTTTCAGTGTAAACGATGTCCATGATGTCTTGGAAAGCGTTCATGTACACTTTGTTTTTGAGATTGTATTCCATCTCGCCATTGTAAATCATGTAGCAAGTGGCTTTGGGCGTCTCCATCTGTTTCTCGTAACGGCACTTTCTGTCGCTGTCGCTGATCTTGAGGCCGAAATCCTTCCAAGTTTCCTTGTTCTTCTTTGCTTTCAGTGATCCAAGATATTGTTCCACCATAGGTTCGAAAACGTTTTTGTCGATGTTGCCGACAAAGATGAACACGAAATTGTTTGGGTCGTTGAAGCGGGAACTGTAAATCTTCATAGCCTTGTCATAGTTGACTTTGTCGTAGTCTTCGGCTTTCATCCTTTTCACAATCGGGTGGTTGTTGTACAATACCGAAAGCAGGCTGTCGCTGAATGTGGTCATAGGATTCGATTCCACGTTGGCCAGCGCGGCTTTTGTCCTGGTGAGGTATGACTGGAACGCTTCATCGTCGCTGCGTGGTGCAGTGAAATAGAGGTAGGTGAGTTGCATCATGGTCTCCAGATCCTTTGCCGAGCAGTTGCCACTGATGCCTTCGGCGTAGTTGCCGATGTTGGGCGTGACATGGGCTTTCTTGCCCATTGTGACTTTGGGCAGGTCGATGGCGCTGAAATTTCCTACACCTCCGAGTGTGATCAGCGAATTCAGTTCCTGTAACGTGTACGGGTCGTTCTGATTCAGCACCGAAACACCTCCGACGCTGTACGATGACATCAGGATTTCGTCATCCTTGAAAGTGGTGTTCTTGTAGATGACCTTCATGCCGTTGCTCAGGGTGAGTTCCACGGCGCCAAACTCGTCAAGGTTTTGCCTGTTGGTGATTTTTCCGGTTTTCGGAAGCTTGGCAATCAAGGGCTCGTTGGAGACGGTCTCCTTGTATGCCTCTACTGGCATGTCTTTGGCTTTGTTGAATATGTCGAGCAGTTGTGCCTTTGTTGGCAGCGTTACGCCTTCCTTGTCGGGAGCGGTAAGTGTTATGACGATGTTGTCGTCGGTGATGAACTGTTTCGCATATTGGTTCACGGCTTCCAGAGGAAGATTCGGAAGTATCTGGCTGAGAAGCGTATAGTCATTCTCGATTCCCATCAAGGGCTCGTTGTTGAGGAAGTGTGACAGGATGGGCCAGAGGTATCTGCCGTTGTCTTGCTTGTTGCGTTCCTCGTACTGGCTTTCCACCATCTTGAGCAGGTCGGCTTTGGCGCGTTCGTACTCTGATTCGGTGAAACCGAATTGTTTCATGCGGTTGTTTTCCGTGACCAGTGCTGTCAGGGCTTCGTCAATGCCGTCAACGTCTTTGGCGTTTGCGTCGCAAGTCCAGGCGTCTTTTGTGTCCGAAACGAAGAATGTGCCGTAGTATCCCATGCCGCTGATGAATGGTGGATTGGATTTTTGGATCATCTCCTCGAGGCGGTTGTTGAACATGTTCGACACCAACTGGTTGATGTAGGTTTGCAGCCAGTATTGGACATCATTCTTCTCGTTGTCCGGAACGACGTCGTGTTTGTAAAACATAGCAACGTCATATCCAGTCGCTTCGTTATCGGAGCAAACGCTCACGATGGGATCGGTGTTGTCGGCCACTTGGAAACGTGTGCGTTCGGCAGGATTCACCGGTGCCGGAATGTCGGAGAAGATCTCCTTGATGTTGCGTTCGATGAGGTTGACGTCGATGTCGCCTACGATGATGATGCCTTGCAGGTCAGGACGATACCATTTGTGATAGTAGTCGCGCAAAGCCTGATAGTCGAAGTGTGCCACTACCTGTTCCGTGCCGATAGGCAGACGGTTTCCGTAAGGGCTGTTCGGATAGATTTCCGGAAGCATCTTCTCCCAGATGCGTTCCTGTGCATCTTTGCCTTGGCGCATCTCTTCGAGGATGACGCCACGTTCCTTGTCGATTTCGTCTCCTTCGAGCGAGATGAAACTCGACCAGTCGTGCAGTATCAGCAGACATGAGTCGATGAGACGCGGGTTCGTTGTGGGAACGTTGGTGAGCATGTAAACGGTCTGTTCAATGCTTGTCCATGCATTGACGTTTTCGCCGAATTTCACGCCATTGTGTTCCATATAGTTGAGCAGTGCTTTGCCTGGATAGTTTTTGGTTCCGTTGAAAGCCATGTGCTCGAGGAAATGTGCCAAACCGCGCTGATTCTCCTCTTCGAGGATGGAACCGACTTTCTGTGCAATGTAGAAGTTGGCGCGTTGCGATGGCTTTTCGTTGTGTCTAATGTAATACGTCAGCCCATTTTCGAGTTTGCCAGTCCTGACGTTCGGGTCAAGTGGCGTCGGCATGGGTTGTTGAGCGAATCCTGTCATGACAAAGGCTGTCAGCGTCAGAATCGTGAATAATGCTTTTTTCATAAACGAATATGTTTGATTAATAGATTGTAGATTGTCATTTCAATAGAGGTGAACAACGTACTTCTCATCGAAATATTCTTCCTTAAACCACTTGGAGACTAAGGTTTGCGTGTGCCTCCAGTATTTCGACAAGTCTTTCAGTTCCGGTTTCAAGTCGCCGCCTTTGAGATAAAGGATGCCTCCGGCTTCAGCGTCGCCTCTGATTCTGAGTTTGTTACCTGCCAGGTTGACGATTTCGGGCAGCGTCATCACGGCACGTCCGGTGATGAAATCGAACTTCTCCTTCACTTCCTCGGCGCGTTTCTGTTCGGCAACGACGTTGGTAAGTCCTAAAGTCTTCACCACGTCTTTCACCACCATGATTTTCTTTCCCGTACCATCGATGAGATAAAACTCGGTGAGCGGAAAAAGAATCGCCAGCGGAATGCCGGGAAATCCTCCTCCAGTGCCAAGGTCCATGACCCTCATGCCAGGAATGAACTCCATGTATTTCGCAATGGCCAGCGAATGCAGCACATGATGCTCGTAGAAATGTTCCATGTCCTTGCGAGATATCACGTTAATCTTGCTGTTCCAGTCTTCGTAAAGCGCCTTAAGTTGTTGGAATTGAGATTTCTGCGTCTCGCTGAGGTTTGGAAAATACTTGAAGATGAGGCTTGAGTCCATATCCTTTTTCTAATTGGGCATCAAAAATACAAAAAATACTCCTTATTGCTCAATTTCATCGTAATTCAATGTCAGGCTTTGACTTATTTTAAAGACATTGAATCTTTTTTGGTGGCTTTTCGAATAGGCCGTCAGGAGTTCCGTTTTTTTGACTTATTTTTACGGCTGATTAACTAATGCGTATGAAATACCTTTTTGCTAATTGCATATTATTGTCTTTCATGTTGTTGTCGTCGTTCACGCTGACAGCCCAGATTACTACGGAAGAATACATCGCCACCTATAAGGATGCGGCTATCGCCGAAATGAAGGAATTCAAGATTCCGGCTTCCATCATTCTGGCTCAAGGCATTCTGGAGTCAAGTTCTGGCAACAGTTTATTGGCAACCGAGGCTCACAACCATTTCGGCATCAAGTGCCATGAGGAATGGACTGGCGACACTTACACCATGGACGATGACGAGAAAAACGAGTGTTTCCGCAAATATGTCGATCCCGCGCAATCGTTCCGCGACCATTCGCTGTTCCTGACAAGCCGTCCGCGCTACAGTTCGTTGTTCAATCTCGAAATCACCGATTACGAGGGCTGGGCAAAAGGCCTGAAAGCGGCTGGCTATGCCACGAATCCATTATATGCCGAATTGCTTATAGGCCTTGTGAACCGTTATGATCTGACGAAGTATGACTTGATTGCCTTAGGCTTGTTAGTTGAGACTGACGTTCCTGTCGTGGAGACTCCGTCTGAACCTGAGACGGTTCAGGAGCCACAAGAGGAGCCGAAACAACTTCCTTACACTTCGCTGCCTGAGGACAGGTCGGCTTTTGGAGTTGTCGATCAGACCGAGAGCGGTCGTTTCGTCTATCTGAATAACGGCGTCAGGTTCATCTACGCCCGGCAAGGCGACTCTCCCGAAAGCATTGCTGCAGAACTGGGCATTTTTGCATACCAGATTTTCAACTACAACTATCTCGACCGTAACATGCGTTATGTGTTCACCAATGGCGACGTCATCTATGTCGAGCCGTTGAAAAACAAGTCGAAGACGGATCGCAGTTATGTCCTGAAATATGGTGAAGACCTTCGCGATGTGGCGCTCATGTTCGGCGTGAAACTTGAAAGGCTTGAGAAGATGAACGGCATCAGTCCGGATGCGTATGTCACTCCAGGCAGCATCATCAAGTTGAGGTGATGGTTCGCGCCGTGGACAACTTGGCGTCGTAGTTAGCCTTTGAGTTCTTCCTTGAGGTATTGCGCCGTGTAACTTTCCTTGCAGTTGATGATTTCCTCCGGCGTGCCGGCGCATAGGATTTGTCCGCCGCGGTCGCCGCCTTCAGGACCCATATCGATGATGTAGTCGGCCATCTTTATGACGTCCATGTTGTGCTCAATGATAAGCACAGTGTTGCCTCTCTCCACGAGTTTGTCCAAAACGCTCATCAGCACCTTGATGTCTTCGAAATGAAGTCCTGTGGTAGGTTCGTCGAGGACGTAAAGCGTCTTGCCTGTGTCGCGTTTGGCGAGTTCGGTGGCGAGTTTCACGCGTTGCGCTTCTCCGCCTGATATGGTGGTCGATGCCTGTCCAAGTGTCAGATAACCAAGTCCGACATCTTTCAACGTCCTGATTTTCTGTATTATGGAAGGGATGTTTTCGAAAAACTCAACTGCTTCGTTGATGGTCATGTCCAGCACGTCGTTGATGGACTTGCCTTTGTATCGAACTTCAAGTGTCTCACGATTGTAGCGCTTGCCTTGACATTCCTCGCAAATCACCGACACGTCGGGTAGGAAGTTCATTTCGATGACCCTCACGCCAGCGCCTTTGCAGGCTTCACAACGGCCACCCTTCACGTTGAACGAGAATCGTCCCGATTTGTAGTTCCTGATCTTGGATTCGGGCAATTCGCCAAACAATTTCCGGATGTCGTCAAAAACTTTGGTGTAGGTGGCAGGATTGGAACGCGGCGTGCGGCCAATAGGCGCCTGGTCTATTTCGATGATTTTGTCGATGTTCTCCAGTCCTTCTATGGATTCATAGGGGAGCGGGTCCTTCAGCGAACGGTAAAACCGCTTGTTCAGGATGGGGGATAGGGTCTCATTTATTAATGACGATTTTCCGGATCCGGAGACGCCTGTTACACAAACCATTACACCTAATGGCAGTTTCAATGTGACATTCTTAAGGTTATGTCCTGTAGCGCCTTTCAGTATCAGGAAATTGTCTTTTGCAGCCTTTCTCCTTGATGCTGGCACCTCGATCTTGCGTTTTCCGTTGAGGTAGTCGCAAGTGATGGAATGCCCATTATTTGTGTCTTGCGGTTTTCCGGCAAAGACGACTTCTCCGCCATGGCGACCGGCTCCAGGACCAATGTCAACCAGGTAGTCGGCTGCCAACATCGTGTCCTTGTCGTGTTCCACGACGATGATGGAGTTGCCGATGTCGCGCAATTCCTTCAGCGATTCAATGAGACGGTGGTTGTCGCGCTGGTGAAGTCCGATGCTGGGCTCGTCGAGTATGTAAAGCACGCCCGTCAGTTGTGATCCGATTTGAGTTGCAAGACGGATGCGTTGCGATTCGCCTCCTGATAGCGATGCGGCAGGTCTGTTGAGGTTCAGGTAGTCGATGCCGATGTCAAGCAGAAAATGCACGCGTTTGCCAATCTCGCGGAGAATCTCTTTTCCAATCTCGTTCTGTCGTTGGGTGAGTTTCCCCGGAAGCGTTTCTATCCATTGGTTCAAAGCGAGGATGTCCATCTCGGCGACCTCTGCGATGTTTTTCCCGTCGATACGGAAATACTGTGATTCTTTCTTCAAACGCGAGCCGTTGCAGGTGGGACACGTCACGTGGTTCATGAACGAATTGGCCCATCTGGTGATGCTCGCCGACGATTCCTCGTTGTTTTGCGTTTCGATGAAGTTGATGATGCCCTCGAAGTTGATCTTGTATGTCGAAGTGATGCCGAGATAGTCTCGTTTGATTTCAAATGTCTCGTTTGTGCCGTAAAGGATGACATCCAATGCCTCTTCGCTGATTTCCTTCATGGGAGTGTCGAGCGTGAATCCGTAACGCAATCCTATCGACTCAAGTTGATGAAAAATCCAGTTTCCGCTTTTGTATTCTCCGGCAGGCGCCAATCCGCCTTTCCTGATGCTAAGTTCGGGATTCGGAATCAGTTTTTCTCTGTCAACGACGGCGACTTCCCCCAGGCCGTTGCACTTCGGGCATGCGCCGAATGGCGAGTTGAACGAGAAAGTGTTCGGCTCAGGGTCTTCGTATGACAGTCCCGTGGTCGGACACATCAGCAGACGGCTGAAGTATCGCGGTTCGCCACTCTCATGTTCCATCACCATTAGAAGTCCTTTCCCGTAGCGGAATGCCGTTTCCACCGATTTCCTGATGCGGCTCGCCTCGTTGCTGGTGACTTCGATGCGGTCGATGACAATCTCGATGTTGTGCATCTTGTATCGGTCCACCATCATGCCGTATTCTATTTCGCGTATGGTTCCGTCAACACGCACTCTGGTGAATCCAGCCTGACGGATATGTTCGAATAGTTCGCGGTAATGTCCTTTTCGGCCTCTGGCTACCGGAGCCAGGATGTTGATCTTTTTATTGTTGTAGTCTTGAAGAATCAGATCCGAAATTTGGTCTTCGGAATAGCGTACCATCTTTTCGCCCGTGTTGTACGAATAAGCCTCGCTGATGCGTGCGAAAAGAAGACGCAAGAAATCGTATATCTCAGTGATGGTGCCGACAGTGGAGCGGGGGTTCTTGTTGACGGATTTCTGCTCGATGGAGATGACGGGACTCAATCCCGTGATTTTGTCAACGTCGGGGCGTTCCATGTCGCCGATGAACTGGCGAGCGTAGGCCGAGAAACTCTCCATGTAACGGCGTTGCCCTTCGGCATAGATGGTGTCAAAGGCCAACGACGACTTGCCGCTGCCGCTGATGCCCGTGATGACCACCAGAGCGTTGCGCGGAATGGAGATGTCGATGTTCTTCAGGTTGTTCTCCCGTGCCCCGAGAATTTCAAGGTTTTTCTCCTCCGAAAATTCGTTCATTTTGTCTTACGCGTATTTAGCCGAAGTTCCATATCACTTTTCTCTCTTCAATTTGGCGTGCGTCATGGCGTATCTTCCTGTCGGAATCTTGATCGTGTAACTGTCGCCTTCCGCTATTGTGAGTGTGTTCGAACGCAACCATGGGTTGAAATACTTCAGCATCCTGTAATTGGTGCCTTGCCCGAAGGCGAATTCAGTCATGTCTGGAATCGACTCGCTTACTGTCAGAGTCTTGTATTGATATGGTTTGTATTTGAGATGGCTGCTGATTTCGAAGCCGTATTTCTCAGGATTTTCCGTGATGAGTTTCAGGGCGAGGATGCGGAACACATACCGCTCGGTCTCCTGCGGCAGCAACATGTCGTAGTACGAAGTGACCTTTTGCTCGTTGATGGTTCTGCTTATCTTCCCGCTGCCGGCATTGAAGGCGGCGGCGGCCAATGTCCAACTTCCGAACTTGGAATATGCGTTCTTGAAGTATCTGCATGCTGCTTCAGTCTCCAATTCGACATTGTACCTCATATCGATTTCATCGGTGATCTCCAAACCGTATTCTTGTCCTGTGGTCTGCAGAAACTGCCAGAAGCCGACGGCTTTCGATGGTGAAACGGCGTTGGTGAGGTTGCTTTCTATCATGGCCAGATATTTGAAATCGGACGGCACTCCGTTTGCTTTCAAGATGGAATCTATCGTAGGGAGCCACCGTGTCGTACGCTTCAGCAATAGCAATGTGTTGGCGTGGAGATAAGAGTTGACGAGGAGTTCGCGCTCAAGTTGCTCGTTGACGTAGAAAAGGTCCATCGGCACTTGTTCTCCCGCAAAACTCAGTTTCTTCGGCAGGTCGATGTCGTGCGTGATGTGCTCGATGCGGTCGAAATAAACAGGATCTTGGTCAAGGCCTTCATAAGCCTCGATGTCGTCATTTTCCGTCTCGGCATTGGTAAAGGTGAATGCCGCTGCAACGATGACGAGCAGGACTGCGACGCTTGCTATTATCAGTAAGTTATTTCTTTTCATTCAAATGGGCTGACGAAATCCTTGAATAGTGGCGAAAGTTTGTCTTTCTCTGACAAAATCGGATTCTTGATGTTCCAATCGATGGCAATGTCGGGGTCGTTCCACAGCAGGCTGCCTTCCGATGCCTTGTCGTAGAGGTTTGTGCACTTATAGGTGAAGATGCTGTTGTCCTCGAGGCACACGAAGCCGTGCGCGAAGCCCTCAGGAATCCAGAACATGGTTTTGTTTTCTTCGGTCAGAAGAACACTCTCCCATTTTCCGTATGTCGGCGAACTTCTACGGATGTCAACAGCGACGTCCATGACAGCGCCTTTCACCACCCTGACGAGTTTGCCTTGAGCGAAGGGAGGTCTCTGGAAATGAAGGCCGCGCAAGACGCCTGCCGATGATTTCGACTCGTTGTCCTGAACGAAGTCCATATCAAGTCCCAGTGCATGAAACCGAGCCTTGTTGTACGCCTCGAAGAAATAGCCTCTTTCGTCTCTGAAAATGTCAGGCCTGATGATGAACAGATCTTTGATTTTTGTGTTTATGACTTCCATGACAATCGCTGTCTTTGCTTTTTTTTATGCTTGGAAATTAGCGTTAGCAATTAAAGATGGACGCATTCGCCATAAGCGGCGGCAGCGGCTTCCATGATGCCTTCCGACATGGTCGGGTGGGGGAAGATGGCGCGAACGATGTCTTCACCTTTGGAGCCTAACTCGCGGCACAACACCGCCGTTGCAACCATTTCTGTAACGTTGTCGCCAATCATGTGGCAACCCAGCCATTCGCCAGTATTGGCGTCGAAGACGACCTTGATGAAACCGTCCTTGTTGCCTGATGCCGTGGCTTTTCCTGACGCGGTGAACGGGAACTTTCCGATTTTCACTTCATGCCCTGCGGCAATGGCTTTGGCTTCGCTCAGGCCGACGGAAGCAATCTCTGGCGTGATGTAGGTGCATCCAGGTATGTTGTTGTAGTTCAATGTCTCTGGATTCATGCCGCAGATTTTCTCGACACAAATCAAGGCCTCGTGATTGGCTTTGTGCGCCAATGATGGTCCGTGAACGATGTCGCCGATGGCATAAACACCTTCAACATTGGTCCGGTAGTATTCGTCCACGATGACTTTGCCGCGCTCGACAGCGATGCCAAGGCTTTCGAGTCCGATGTCGTCGATGTTTGACTGAACGCCAACTGCCGACAAGACGATGTCGGACTCAACGGTGACTTCGCCTTTTTTGCCGTTGATGGTGCAGACGCATTTCTCTCCTGTGGTGTCAACCTTCGTGACAGAAGCGTCTGTCATGACTGTCGCCTTGAGTTTTCTGAAAGTGCGTTCCACTTGTTTCGAGATTTCTTCATCCTCATTGGGCACCACGTTGGGGAGGAACTCGACCAGAGTGACTTTGACGCCCATGGAAGCAAAGAAAAATGCGAACTCTGATCCAATCGCTCCAGAACCTACGACCACCATGGTCTCAGGCAGTTTGTCGAGTACCAGAGCCTGACGGTAACCGATGATTTTCTTTCCGTCTATCGGGAGCGCGGGCAACTGCCGCACGCGTGAGCCTGTGGCCAGAATGATGTTCTCCGCTTCGTATGTGCTGACTTTGCCTTCGGCATCGGTGACCTCGACATTTTTGTCGCTTGTCAGTCTGCCGTATCCGTTGATGAGATCGATGTTGTTCTTTTGAAACAGATACTGTACACCTTTGCTCATGGTGGCAGCCACGCCACGGCTACGCGCCACTACAGCCTCCATGTCGGGCTTCACTTCGCCTTCCACCTTGATGCCGTAACTTTCGGCGTGTTGCAAATATCCATATACTTGTGCGCTTTTCAACAGGGCTTTAGTGGGAATGCAGCCCCAGTTGAGACAAACGCCACCGATTTCAGCCTTTTCGACGACAGCCGTTTTCTTTCCGAGTTGTGAGGCTCTGATGGCAGCCACATAGCCGCCAGGCCCGCTACCAATGACAATTAAATCGTATTTCATCGTGATTGTTGTTTATTATTCTGCATGACTTCTTTTCTTAACTGTCTGCTGTTTCGTCTTGCTCATGTTGCGAAGAAGAATCAGCATCTTGCGATGGAATGGTTTCTTCCGTCTCTGTATTGTCATTTTGCCGTTTCTCAGCAATCCTGCGGACAAAGCCCATTAGCAATACGCTCAGTACAGCAAACAAGGTGACGCCCAACAGACATGCTAATATTAAGAATACGGGAGAAGTCATCTTGATTTTGAATTTTGACTGCAAAGATACAGTTTTGATTTGAGCCTTGCAATGTTTGAGGAATATAAATGCGAGTTCCCATAGTCTGAAAATCCGCTCCATATCAACGTGTGAATGAAGTTTCCCGTCAGTTGTTCCGCCCGACTTTGGGTGCCTGTTCCGGCTTCTATTGCGGAAGACTATTATTAATTTCAATTTCGGATTTGAGATAACGGATAGGGTGAAAGAAAATCATGTGTCCTATTTATTATATAAGGTGTTCTGCGCCGCCTTCATGCAGTCTTTTTTCAGATGATTTTCATTAAGTCAAAGGTCGTTTCTGAAGGCTGATGATGTTTTTTTTGAAAAAAAAGCGAGAAAGATGTTGTGGGTAAAGAAATTTGTAGTACTTTTGCCGCGCTGAAAAAGTTTGAAGGTTTAACCTTGAAAATGATATAGTTAGGGACCTGACAAGTTAAACGTAATAGGTTTCTACGCGATGCAAAGGCTTGATGGCCAATAGATTAAGCATCGTGGGTTTAATTCACAAAAGCCACATAGTGGCTTGTCGATTTTCCCCAACTACATCTCGAAGAGCGCGATTTTCAGGCTATTTTGGTTTGAACAGAGAATCTTATACGTAAAAAGAGATAATACAAATAACTAAAGTAACAACAAAATGCCGACTATTCAACAGTTAGTGCGCAAAGGGCGCCAGAAATTGATCGACAAGAGCAAGTCGCCTGCATTGGACTCGAGTCCACAACGTCGTGGCGTGTGTGTTCGTGTTTACACGACAACTCCTAAGAAACCTAATTCAGCAATGAGAAAGGTCGCAAGGGTAAGATTGACAAACCAGAAGGAAGTCAACGCATACATTCCAGGCGAAGGCCACAACTTGCAGGAACACTCGATTGTCATGATCAGAGGTGGTCGTGTCAAGGATTTGCCAGGCGTCCGTTATCACATCATCCGTGGTGCATTAGACACATCCGGAGTTGATGGCAGAAGACAACGCAGGTCGAAATACGGCGCAAAACGACCGAAAAAAACCGCCGCAAAGAAATGATAGTCAAAGAAGCAAATTAAGACTTTACTAAACATGAGAAAAGCTAAACCAAAGAAGAAGATCATCCTTCCAGATCCTAAGTACAATGATGTGCTGGTTACCAAGTTCGTGAACAACATCATGATCGAAGGCAAGAAGAATTTGGCTTATCAGATTTTCTACGAAGCGTTGAACATCGTCGAGGAAAAACTCAACGAGAATCCTCTTGAAGTGTGGAAGAAGGCTCTTGCCAACGTCACACCTCAGGTTGAAGTCAGAAGCCGTCGTATCGGTGGTGCTACCTTCCAGATTCCTTCCGAAATTCCGGCATCGCGCAAGCAGTCCATCGGAATGAAGAACCTGATCGGTTACTCCCGTAAACGTCATGAGAAATCAATGGCTTTGAAACTCGCTTCAGAGATTATGCAGGCCTACAAGGAAGAAGGTTCCGCATTCAAGAAGAAGGAAGAAATCCACAGAATGGCTGATGCCAACAAGGCATTCTCGCACTTCAGATTCTAAAGCCCTATAGCTGACACTGCTCACTGATTATGGAAAACGGACAGGAAAATATGAACAGACTCAGTCTCACTCGTAACATCGGCATCATGGCTCATATTGATGCTGGTAAGACGACTACGACCGAGCGTATCCTGTATTATTCCGGCCGTAACCATAAGATTGGTGAAGTCCATGACGGCGCTGCCACCATGGACTGGATGGTTCAGGAGCAGGAGCGCGGAATCACCATCACCTCCGCAGCTACCACGGTGTTCTGGCATTTGAATGATGATACCTATAAAATAAATATCATCGATACTCCCGGCCACGTCGATTTCACCGTTGAGGTGGAACGCTCGCTGAGGGTCCTCGATGGCGCCATCGC
>CAYQND010000004.1:0-163824 GCA_964418895.1 uncultured Lentimicrobiaceae bacterium
CGGCAAAACCACTTTGACAGCTGCTATCACCAAGCACCTTCAGCAAAAGGGTCTTGCTGAATTTAAATCATTTGATTCGATCGATGCAGCTCCTGAAGAGAAGGAAAGAGGTATTACCATTAATACGGCTCACGTCGAATATCAGACTGAAAAACGTCACTATGCACACGTCGACTGCCCTGGCCACGCTGACTATGTGAAGAACATGGTTACCGGTGCTGCCCAGATGGATGGCGCTATCATTGTCGTCGCTGCCACTGACGGTCCTATGCCTCAAACTCGTGAGCACATCCTGCTCGCTCGTCAGGTAGGTGTGCCGAAACTCGTCGTCTTCTTGAACAAGGTTGACCTTGTTGATGATGAAGAGCTCCTCGAACTTGTTGAAATGGAAATCCGCGAATTGCTGAGCAAGTATGAGTTTGACGGTGACAACACCCCAATCATCCGTGGTTCGGCTCTGGGCGCCCTGAATGACGACCCGAAGTGGACTCCTGCTATCGATGAACTTATGGACGCTTGCGACACTTGGATCCCTGAACCACAGAGAGCCGTCGATAAACCGTTCCTGATGCCTATCGAAGACGTCTTCTCAATCACAGGTCGTGGTACTGTTGCCACTGGCCGTATCGAGACTGGTATCATCCACGTCAGCGATCCTGTCGATATCATCGGCATGGGTGCAGAAAAGCTGAAGTCAGTTGTTACTGGCGTTGAAATGTTCCGCAAGATTTTGGACGAAGGCGAAGCCGGTGATAATGCAGGTCTGCTGCTCCGTGGCATCGACAAAGACCAGATCCGTCGTGGTATGGTTATCGCAAAGCCAGGTTCCGTTAAACCTCACGGTCACTTCAAAGGACAGGTCTACGTTCTGTCAAAAGAAGAAGGCGGCCGTCACACCCCATTCAGAAACAAGTATCGTCCTCAGTTCTATTTCAGAACCACCGACGTTACGGGCGAAATCACCCTTCCTGATGGAATGGAAATGGTTATGCCTGGTGACCACGTCACCATCGATGTTAAGCTGATTGCCGAAATCGCAATGGACAAAGGTCTGCGTTTCGCTATCCGTGAAGGCGGTCGTACCGTCGGTTCCGGACAGGTCATCGAACTCATCGAGGATTGATATAATTAGTTAAGGGAGGCTTCGGCCTCCCTAATTTACGGGCGTAGCTCAGTTGGTAGAGCATCGGTCTCCAAAACCGAGTGTCGAGAGTTCGAGCCTTTCCGCCCGTGCATTAAGAAATAAGGTTCAATAAAACAAGATGAAAATAGTAAACTACGTTAAGGAATGCTACACCGAGTTGAAAGACAAGGTTACTTGGCCAACTTGGAAGGAATTGCAGAGTAGCGTTATTGTTGTATCCATTGCTTCCCTGATAATCGCTTTGGTGGTTTTTTTGATGGATTTTTCTTTTCAGCACCTGCTGGAAGCGTTCTACAGACTCTTCTGACCAGTGCGTATTGAATCTTTGGTGAGCATTAGTAAGCTAACAAACTCAATTAGTACCGGAAAATGAGCTCAAACGAAAAGAAATGGTATGTTGTCAAGGCGATCACTGGCAAGGAGAAAAAGGTAAAAGAATACCTTGAATCCGAGATCAAGCGTCTTAACTTACAGGACCAGATTACTCAAGTGCTGATCCCTACCGAGAAGTACTATGAGGTCAAGAATGGCAAGAAAGTCTCGAAAGAGCGCAACTATCTGCCAGGCTATGTCCTTATAGAGGCTGTCTTGGCGGGAGAGGTTGCTCATGTCATCCGGAACATCCCGAACGTACTTGGCTTTCTGGGCACCAAGGGAGAAGCTGATCCGTTGCGTCCCGCAGAAGTGAATCGCATCCTCGGAAAGATGGATGAGATGCAGGAAATGGGAGAAGGCAACGATGTTACTTTCCTTGTTGGCCAGTCCGTCATAGTCAATGACGGCCCATTCAAGAGTTTCAGCGGTGTTATCGAAGAGGTGAACGAAGAGAAGAAAAAGCTCAAGGTCTCCGTCAAGATTTTCGGCCGCAAGACTCCGTTGGAGTTGAGTTATTTTCAGGTTAAATTGGAATGATGGTTTATGGATTTCACTTCCTTATTATCGTCATTAATTAAGGATTAAAACAATGGCAAAAGAAGTAAGCGGATTAATCAAACTGCAAATTAAAGGAGGAGCTGCAAACCCCGCTCCACCCGTTGGACCTGCATTAGGTTCCAAAGGCGTGAACATCATGGAGTTCTGCAAACAGTTCAACGCCCGTACACAGGATCAGGCCGGCAAGGTTTTGCCTGTCATCATCACGGTGTACAAGGACAAGTCATTTGATTTCATTATCAAGGCTTCCCCAGTGGCAGTCTCAATCCTTGAAGTTGCAAATCTGAAGGGTGGTTCCAAAGAGCCTAACCGTTTAAAGGTTGGGTCAGTTACTTGGGATCAGGTTCGTCAGATTGCGACCGATAAGATGAAAGACCTGAACTGCTTCACAATCGAATCAGCCATGTCAATGGTGGCTGGTACGGCCCGTAGCATGGGAGTGAAGGTCAGCGGCGAATCACCTTTAAAGAAAGACTGAGTCTTTCAGCATTTGTAGAACAAAAAACTAAGTTAAATGTCACAGATTTCTAAACAGAGGAAAGAAGCTTTAGCAAAGTTCGACAAAAGCAAGAGTTACTCCTTGAACGAAGCGGTTAGTATCGTAAAACAAATCTCTTACACCAAATTCGATGCTTCAGTCGACCTGAACATCCGTCTGGGCGTAGATCCACGTAAGGCCAATCAAATGGTCCGTGGCTCTGTCACACTCCCTCACGGCACTGGTAAGGTTGTCCGCGTCCTGGTTCTTTGCAACCCGGACAAGGTCCAAGAAGCTGTCGATGCAGGTGCCGATTTCGTCGGTCTGGATGATTACATTCAGAAGATAAAAGAAGGTTGGACCGATATTGACGTTGTGATTACCACACCTAACATCATGCCTAAAGTCGGCGCGTTGGGACGTATCCTCGGACCAAGAGGATTGATGCCTAACCCGAAGACAGGTACTGTTACTATGGATATCGCAAAAGCTGTTCAAGAAGTGAAGGCCGGTAAAATCGACTTCAAAGTTGACAAGTACGGCATCATCAACTCGGCTGTTGCGAAACTAAGCTTTTCTCCAGAACAGATTTTCGATAATGCGAAGGAACTTATCCAGAGCGTTATCAAATTGAAACCAGCAGCAGCGAAAGGTACATACGTGAAAAGTATCTACGTTTCCAGTACCATGAGCCCGGGTGTGCAGATCGATGTTAAATCAGTTGGAGTCTAATTTTGAAAAGGAATTATTGAAATGAGAAAAGAAGACAAACAAACCGTTATCGACAGCATACTCAGCGAATTGCAGGCTTGCCCTAATTTTTATTTGACCGACGTTTCAGACCTCAACGCTGAAGTGACGAACAAATTGAGAAGGCAATGCTTCAATAGTGGTATCAAGATGATCGTTGTAAAGAACACCCTTCTCCACAAAGCCATGCTTAAGATGGACAAAGACTACGAAGATCTTTACGGCGTTCTGAACGGATCGACTGCTGTGATGCTTTGCGAGGCAGCGAATGTCCCTGCAAAATTGATAAAGAGTTTCCGTCAAACTTGTGACCGCCCCATACTGAAGGGCGCTTACCTTGAGGAATGCTGCTACGTTGGCGATAACATGCTTGACGCACTCGTCGCCATCAAGTCGAAGAATGAACTCATCGCAGACGTCATCGCCTTGCTGCAGTCACCTATGAAGAATGTCATCGGTGCATTGCAATCGGGTGGACATAAGCTTTCCGGAATTCTTGAGACTTTGTCTGAGAAATCAGAATAAAGAATTGATATTACATAAAAGGATTAATTATTATAGAACTTTAAAAATAGAATAAAATGGCAGATTTAAAAGCTTTTGCTGAACAATTAGTGAATCTTACTGTAAAAGAAGTAAATGAACTCGCTACCATTTTGAAAGAAGAATACGGTATTGAACCTGCAGCTGCTGCTGTCGCAGTCGCTGCTCCTGCTGCCGGCGCTGGCGCTGCTGCTGCAGAAGAACAGACTTCTTTCGATGTCATCCTGAAATCAGCCGGTGCAGGTAAACTCGGTGTCGTGAAACTGGTGAAAGAACTTACCAGCCTCGGCCTGAAGGAAGCTAAGGAATTAGTTGACGCTGCTCCTAAAGCTATCAAGGAAGGTGTGAGCAAAGATGAAGCTAATGCACTTAAGGCTCAACTTGAAGAAGCAGGTGCAGAGGTTGAAATCAAATAAAAAGGAATTTATTTCCGCATAATTGCGGCACGGTGACCTCAGTTCCGAATCAAATTTGGGACTGAGGTTTGTGCCTATTATTTTAACGCTGTTTTAGATTCGTTTCTTTTTCCCATCCGTCCTCATATTTCTCATATCAAAAAATTAATCACCTTGGCAACAAAAACATCAGAAAGAATCAGTTTCGCGTCAATAAAGAAACCATTTGAATATCCTGATTTTCTGGATATTCAGTTGCAGTCGTTCAAGGATTTCTTCCAGCTGGAAACTAATCCTGACAACAGGAAAAATGAAGGGCTTTACAAGGTTTTTGCTGAAAATTTCCCTATCACTGACGCAAGAAACAACTTCATACTCGAATTTCTAGACTATTATATCGATGCCCCGCGCTACACCATCGCGGAATGCATTGAGCGCGGCCTCACATACAGTGTGCCGCTGAAGGCGAAGCTTAAATTGTCATGCACCGATGAAGAGCATGAAGATTTTGAGACCGTGGTGCAGGACGTGTATCTTGGAATGATTCCTTACATGACGCCCTACGGAACCTTCGTCATCAATGGTGCCGAACGTGTCGTTGTATCACAGCTGCACCGTTCACCGGGCGTTTTCTTTGGCCAGAGTCAGCATGCCAACGGACAGACTCTGTACTCCGCCCGTATCATTCCTTTCAAGGGCTCATGGATGGAATTCTCCACCGACATCAACAACGTGATGTACGCCTACATCGACAGGAAAAAGAAATTGCCCATCACCACACTGCTTCGTGCCATCGGATATGAGACCGACAAGGACATTCTTGAGATATTCAACCTCGCTGAAGAAGTGAAGGTCAGCAAGGCAGGATTGAAGCGCGTCCTCGGACGCCGTCTCGCCGCAAGAGTCCTCCATTCCTATTTCGAGGATTTCGTGAACGAAGATACTGGCGAGTGCGTGTCCATCGAACGTAACGAGGTGATCCTCGAACGTGAAACGGTTCTTGAAGAAGACCACATCCAGAAGATTATCGACGCTGGAGTGAAGACCGTGCTTATCCACAATGAGGCGGAACGTGATGAAAACGACAAAATCACCGACTACTCGGTTATTTTCAACACATTAAATAAAGATACATGTAACTCCGAGAAAGAAGCTGTGGAATACATCTACCGCATTCTTCGTAACGCCGACCCGCCCGATGAGGAAACGGCACGCGGCATTATCGAGAAACTGTTCTTCTCGGATAAAAGATATGACTTGGGTCTGGTAGGCCGTTTTTGCATCAACCGCAAACTGGGTCTGACCATTCCTGCGGATGTGAAAGTGCTTACCAAGATGGACATCATCGCCATCATCAAGTATCTTGTCGAATTGCTAAGCGGCAAGGCTGATGTTGACGATATCGACCACTTGAGCAACCGCCGTATTCGTACGGTGGGCGAGCAGCTCTACGCTCAGTTTGGCGTCGGTCTCGCTCGTATGGCACGTACCATTCGCGAAAGAATGAATGTGCGTGATAACGAAGTGTTTACGCCAACCGACCTCATCAATGCCAAAACATTGTCGTCGGTCATCAATTCGTTCTTCGGCACCAATCAGCTGTCGCAGTTCATGGATCAAACCAACCCGCTGTCGGAAGTCACGAACAAGCGTAGAATTTCCGCTTTGGGCCCTGGCGGTCTGTCGCGTGACAGGGCAGGTTTCGAGGTGCGTGACGTTCACTACACACACTACGGACGTCTTTGCACCATTGAGACTCCTGAAGGTCCTAACATCGGTTTGATTTCTTCACTTTGCGTGTTCGCAAAGATTGACGACCTGGGGTTTATCGAAACCCCATACCGCACCGTAAAGGATGGTGTCGTCGATTTCAAGAACCCGCCAGTCTATCTGACTGCTGAAGAGGAAGAGGACAAAATCATCGCTCAGGCCATCACGCCTATGGATGATGAAGGTCATTTCCTCGAAAAGGAAATCAAGGCCCGTTATATTGCCGACTATCCTATCGTCACTCCTGATCAGATCAGCCTTATCGATGTCGGTCCTAACCAGATTGCATCCATCGCCGCTTCGTTGATTCCTTTCCTGGAACACGACGATGCCAACCGTGCTTTGATGGGATCGAACATGATGCGTCAGGCTGTTCCATTGATGAATCCTGAAAGCCCTATCGTGGGTACCGGCATTGAACGCTCTGTTGCCAGGGATTCCCGCGTGCTCATTGCCTCAGAAGGTTCAGGCGAAGTCATCTTCGTGGATTCGACCAAGATCACCATCAAGTACGACCGTACTGATACCGATCGTCTGGTGAGTTTTGACGATGATGTAAAGACCTATCACCTTATAAAATACGCAAGGACGAACCAAAATACGAGCATCAATCTGAAGCCCGTGGTTCATAGAGGCCAGAAAGTCACTAAGGGTCAGATTCTTACAGAAGGATATGGCACTCAGGACGGAGATCTCGCCTTGGGCCGTAACCTGAAAGTGGCCTTCATGCCTTGGAAGGGTTACAACTACGAGGATGCCATCGTCATCTCTGAAAAGATTGTCAGAGAAGACCTGTTCACATCCATCCATATCGAAGAATTCACCCTCGAAGTCCGCGACACGAAACGCGGTCTTGAGGAACTCACCAATGATATTCCTAATGTCAGCGCCGATGCCACCAAGGATTTGGACGAACACGGTCTGGTCAGAGTCGGCGTCGAAGTCAACGAAGGCGATATCCTCATCGGAAAGATCACACCTAAGGGTGAAAGCGATCCTACTCCGGAGGAGAAACTGCTGCGCGCCATCTTCGGCGACAAGGCTGGTGACGTGAAAAACGCTTCACTGAAAGCAGGTCCTTCCATGAAGGGCGTTGTCATCGGCAAGCGTCTGTTCTCCAGACTTCAGAAAGACCGCAAGTCGAGAGCCAAGGACAAGGAAGACATGGCCAAGATTGATGCCGAAGCCACGAGAGATCTTGATGCACTGAAATCGTTGCTTGTTGACAAGCTGATGACATTGCTCAACGGTCACGTGTCCTCTGGCGTGAATGACAACTTCAAGAAAGTACTCATTCCCAAGAAGGCCAAGTTCACTCAGAAAGCCTTGCTCGAAATTGACTACACTGTCGTCAATCCTAACAAGTGGACGAGTGATGAAAAGACCAACAGCCTCATTGTCACTTTGATAGACAACTATTCCGTCAAATTCAAGGAGATTCAGGGCAAGTACAACAGAGAGAAATTTGTCGCCAGCGTTGGTGATGAACTTCCGAACGGTATCATTCAGATGGCCAAGGTGTATGTTGCCAAGAAGCGCAAGCTGATGATCGGCGACAAGATGTCAGGCCGTCACGGTAACAAGGGTATCGTTTCCAAGATTGTGAGACCGGAAGACATGCCGTTCTTAGCAGATGGCACGCCGGTTGACATCGTTCTGAACCCGTTGGGTGTGCCTTCGCGTATGAACTTGGGACAGATCTACGAGACCATTTTGGGATGGGCAGGAAAGAAACTCGGTCTGAAGTTCGCTACGCCTATCTTCGATGGCGCCACGCTCGATCAGATCAATGATTATCTTGAGAAAGCCGGCCTTCCTAAAAACGGCAGTATTCAGCTTTACGACGGAGGAACGGGCGTTCCATTCGACCAGCCTGCAACCGTCGGATATATCTACATGTTGAAACTTCACCACATGGTGGACGACAAGATGCACGCACGTTCCATTGGACCATATTCGCTCATCACGCAGCAGCCTCTCGGCGGTAAAGCCCAGTTCGGCGGTCAGCGTTTCGGTGAAATGGAAGTCTGGGCTCTGGAAGCCTTCGGCGCCAGCAACGTGCTTCAGGAAATTCTTACCGTCAAGTCCGACGATGTCAACGGTCGTGCCAAGGCATACGAAGCCATCGTCAAGGGCGACAACATGCCTGTTCCAGGCACGCCGGAGTCGTTCAACGTCTTGATTCACGAACTTCGCGGATTGGGCCTTGAAATCACTTTCAAGGATAAGGATGGTAATGTGCTGAACTGATTTATAACGTCTTGAATAAATAAGGGAATATATATGGTCAATAACTCGATTAATAGCAATTTCGCCAGCATCACGGTCAGTCTTGCTTCCCCTGAATCCATCCTCGCCCGTTCACACGGTGAGGTGTTGAAACCGGAAACAATCAACTACCGTACATACAAGCCTGAACGCGACGGTTTGTTCTGCGAGAGGATTTTCGGTCCTGTGAAGGACTGGGAGTGCCATTGCGGCAAATACAAGCGCATCAGGTATAAAAACATTATTTGCGACCGTTGCGGCGTTGAGGTTACGGAGAAGAAAGTCAGACGTGAACGCATGGGCCACATCGCATTGGTGGTGCCCGTCGCCCATATCTGGTATTTCCGCTCGCTGCCCAATAAGATTGGAGCGCTTCTTGGTATTCCTACCAAAAAGCTTGACACAATCATCTATTACGAACGTTATGTCATCATTCAAGCTGGTGTGCTGGAAGGACGTGAGGTCCCGAATGATCCTACAAGGAAGGTGACCAAGATGGAATTCCTCAGCGAAGAGGAATATCTTGAGTTGATCGAAGCCTTGCCGATCGAAAACCAGTATCTGGCTGAAGACGATCCTAACAAGTTCATCGCCAAGATGGGCGCGGAAGCCATCTACGACTTGCTTTCGAGAGTGGATCTCGACAAGGAATCGTTCGAACTCCGCAACAGGGCAAGCACCGAAACCGCACAGCAGCGTAAGCAGGATGCACTGAAACGTCTGCAGGTGTTCGAGTCGTTCCGTGAAGCCAACAAACAGATAGAAAACCGTCCCGAATGGATGATCGTCAAGATCGTCCCGGTCATTCCTCCGGAGCTGAGACCACTCGTCCCATTGGACGGCGGCCGTTTCGCGACTTCCGACCTGAATGATTTGTACCGTCGTGTCATTATCCGTAACAACCGTCTGAAACGACTTATGGAAATCAACGCTCCTGACGTCATCATGCGTAATGAAAAACGTATGCTTCAGGAAGCCGTGGATTCATTGTTCGACAACTCACGCAAGTCGAGTGCCGTCAAATCCGAATCGAACCGTCCTCTCAAATCATTGAGTGACAGCTTGAAAGGAAAGCAAGGCCGTTTCCGTCAGAACCTCTTGGGTAAACGTGTCGACTACTCCGGTCGTTCGGTCATCGTTGTAGGACCAGAACTGAGCATGAACGAATGCGGACTGCCAAAAGATATGGCGGCAGAGCTGTTCAAACCGTTTGTCATCCGCAAGATGATTGAACGCGGCATCGTCAAGACGGTGAAATCGGCAAAGAAAATCGTTGACAAGAAAGAGCCTGTCGTTTGGGACATCCTCGAAAACATACTGAAGGGACATCCGATATTGTTGAACCGTGCTCCTACATTGCACCGTCTGGGTATCCAGGCTTTCCAGCCAAAATTGGTCGAAGGCAAGGCTATCCGTCTGCATCCATTGGTGTGTACGGCTTTCAACGCTGACTTCGATGGTGACCAGATGGCAGTGCATGTGCCGTTGGGCAATGCAGCCGTTCTGGAAGCCCAAGTCCTGATGCTCGCTTCACACAACATCCTGAATCCTTCCAACGGTGCTCCTATCACGCTGCCATCGCAGGATATGGTTCTTGGACTTTATTACATCACGAAGCCTCGTACCAGCACCCCCGATCATATCGTGAAAGGCGAAGGCATGACGTTCTACTCTCCTGAAGAGGTCATCATCGCACACAACGAAGGACGTGCTGAAATGCACGCTAAGATTGCGGTGAGGGTCAAGGTGCGTGAAAACGGCCAGCTCGTCACCAAACGCGTTGACACAACAGTGGGACGTGTTATCTTCAACCAGGTGGTGCCTGAAGGATACGGCTACATCAACGAACTGTTGACGAAGAAATCCTTGCGTACCATTGTTGGAGACATGGTCAGAATGATGGGTACGGCAATCACAACGAAATTCCTCGATGCCATCAAGAACATGGGTTACGAGATGGCTTACAAGGGCGGTCTTTCATTCAACTTAGGTAACGTTCTCGTTCCTTCAGCCAAAGAGGTTCTTATCAAGGAAGCCAACGCCAAAGCATCTGAAATCCGCGAATACGAGAAAATGGGCTTCATGGGCCCGAATGAACGTTATAACCAGATCGTTGACCTTTGGACCGACGTCAATGCCAAGTTGACCAAGGAAGTGATGGATCTGCTTTCATCCGATGACCAGGGCTTTAACCCTGTTTATATGATGTTGCACTCCGGCGCTCGTGGTTCCGAGGCTCAGGTCTCCCAGTTGTGCGGCATGCGTGGTCTGATGGCCAAGCCTATGAAGGCAGGTGCCGCAGGCGCTGAAATTATCGAGAATCCTATTCTTTCGAACTTCAACGAAGGATTGTCGGTGCTCGAGTACTTCATCTCTACTCACGGTGCTCGTAAGGGTTTGGCAGATACCGCTCTGAAGACGGCTGATGCTGGTTACCTGACACGTCGTCTGGTTGATGTGGCTCACGATGTCATCATCACCGAGAAAGACTGTGGCACATTGCGTGGTCTTACTGTGGCGCGTGGTGAAGAAATCAAGGAACCTGGCAAGCATTCCCTGTTATATGACAGAATCTTAGGCCGCGTCGCTTTGCACGACGTGTTCCATCCTCAGACCGGAGAACTTATTGTCGCCGGCGGTCAGGAAATCAACGAGTCATTGGCTGAAGCCATAGATGAATCGCCATTGGATAGTGTTGAGATTCGTTCCGTTTTGACTTGCGAGTCGAAACGTGGCGTCTGCGCCAACTGCTATGGCCGTAACCTTGCTTCCAGCAAACTGGTTCAGAGAGGTGAGGCTGTGGGCGTCATCGCTGCACAGTCAATCGGCGAGCCTGGCACACAGCTTACCCTGCGTACCTTCCACCAAGGTGGTAAGGCATCGAAAGGTCTGGTCGTTTCCAGCACTGAAGCAAAATATGACGGATATCTCGAGATAGATGAACTCCGTGCTGTTGATGCGGAACGTGATGGCGTGAAATGTCAGGTCGTCATAGGCCGTTCAGCTGAATTGAAACTCCACGACAGCCATACCGACGTCGTGCTGATGACAACCAACGTTCCTTACGGAGCCAAGTTGTTCTTCGGCAACGGTGCTGTGGTTAAGAAAGGCGATAAGCTTTGCGAATGGGATCCATATAATGCCACCATCGTTTCGGAATATGCTGGTAAGGTCAACTTCCAGAATGTCATCGAAGGTGTCACATACCGTAATGAGACCATTGCTGAAACCGGTTTTAACGAGCGTGTCATTGTAGAAGGAAGAAGAGGAGCCAAGAACCCGCTTATCGACATCGTTGATGCGAAAGGTGAAGTGCTCGTTTCCTATGACCTTCCTGTCGATGCTCACGTTGTCGTCGAAGAAGGCGATGAAATCAAGGCTGGCGACAACCTCGTCAGAATTCCTCGTAATGTCTCCGGAGGTGGTGATATCACCGGCGGTCTGCCGCGCGTCACCGAGCTCTTCGAGGCACGTAATCCTTCCGACCCGGCAGTGGTGTCGGAGATTGACGGCATCGTCACTTTGGAGAAGAAACTGAAACGTGGTAACCGTGAAGTCATCGTCACATCAAAGATCGGTGAACAGAAACATTATCTCATTCCTACGTCGAAGCAGATTCTTGCGCAGGACAACGACTTCGTGAAGGCAGGCCAGCCCCTTTCGGACGGTGCCATCACGCCATCGAGCATCCTTGCCATCATGGGCCCGATGAAGGTTCAGGAATACATCGTCAACGAGGTTCAGAGCGTTTACCGTTCACAAGGTGTGGTCATCAACGACAAGCACTTTGAAGTGATTGTGCGTCAGATGATGCGCAAGGTCGAAATCATGGATGCTGGCGACACGCGTTTCCTCGAAGGAGAACTTGTCAACAAGCTGACATTCCAGGAAGAAAACGACGAAATCTACGGCAAACTCGTTGTCACCGACAAGGGCGACTCCGAGAATCTTGTAGAAGGTCAGATCATCACGGCCATCAAGTTGCGCGATGAAAATTCCTTGCTGAAACGTAAAGACATGAAGATTGTCGTGGCCAGACCGGCCAATCCTGCAACGGCAAGCCAGGTGCTTCAAGGCATCACGCGCGCTGCATTGCAGACCGACAGCTTCATCTCCGCCGCTTCATTCCAGGAGACCACCAAGGTGCTCACCAATGCTGCTATTGCGGCAAAGACCGATTATCTGCTCGGCATGAAGGAAAACGTCATTGTCGGACACAAGATTCCGGCCGGTACCGGTTTGCGCGAATACGATGACCTTATAGTCGCTTCACGCGAGGAATATGAAGCATTGAAGGACAAAATAGCTGAAAACGAACAATAAGGTTATTTTTTTTCATGATAAAAGGGATGGACTTGTGTCTGTCCCTTTTTTTGTTCGGTTTGATGCAGGATAATTTTTATTCTGCCATTGCGAAAAGCGGGGATTATGTCTATCTTTGCATTAATGTAAAACAGATAAATCATGGAAAAGGAAGAGAAAAACCAATTGCAGATTGAAATTACTGACGATGTGGTGGATGGCATCTATTCGAACTTGGCCGTTATCACTCATTCGCCCACAGAGTTTATCATCGACTTCATCAATATGATGCCTGGTGCGAGAAAGGCCAGAGTGAAGTCAAGAGTCGTCATGACACCTGCACACGCCAAAAGGCTGTACAAGGCTTTGGCGGAAAACATAAGCAGATACGAAGCGAAATTCGGCACCATCAAGGATGTCGACCAGCCTTTTCCTCCGTATCCGATGGCGGGTCCGGCAGCCGAAGCCTGATTCGGATGATTGCCATAAAAAAGCCTCGTGGTTTCACGTGGCTTTTTTTTATTTCTGGCTGTTTACCTTGTCAGCCATTCGCTACACGAAATGAAGGTCTGTCAGAGTTTCGGCGCTTGGTCGGCATTCTCGGTCAAAGCGGCGAAGTAGGGCCGTTTTTCAAATCCGAACATCTTGGCAATGATGCTGTTGGGGAATTTTCTGATGGATTGGTTGTATTGTTTCGCCATCTCGTTGAAACGGTTTCTTTCAATCTGGATGCGGTTCTCGCAGCCTTCAAGCTGGGCGTGAAGTGTCAGGTAATTCTCGCTGGCTTTCAGTTCCGGATAGTCTTCCACAACCGCAGTAAGGTGGCTCAGTGTGCCTGTGAGTCCATCTTGGGCATCTTGAAAGCCTTGCAACTGCTCTTCGGTCATGTCATCGGCTGAAACAGTGGTGGACATGGCCTTGGCTCTTGCTTCTGTGACGGCAACAAGGGTGCTTTGCTCGTATTCGGTGTAGCTTTTCACTACGGAAACGAGGTTCGGCACCAAGTCGGCACGCCGCTGATAGACGTTTTCCACTTGTCCCCAAGCTGTTGACATGGCTTCCTCAGATTTTACGAATTTGTTGTAAGTGCTTATACCCCAAATAAATATGATAACAAGGATGCCAATAATGATGAATAATGCCTTTTTCTTCATTGTGAGATTGATTTCGACTATGCAAAAATAGGATAAAACGGTTCACTTTCCCATAAAAAAGAAAAGCCGCCAATTGGCGGCTTTTCAGGAACCCGTTGTTTACAGGAATTCCATATTGTCTTCCGTGGTGTACTTCTCGCAGTAGTGGCACACCAGCCTAATTTTGCCTTCAGCGTCAAGACTGACTTTGAACTTGGTGGGCACGTCATGCTCCTTGTTGGTGATGCAGTTGGGGTTGAAACACTTGACAATGTGTTCGATTTTGTCAGGAATCTGCACTTTCTGCTTGTTTACTACTTCGAAATCCCTGATCTCGATGAGTGTGGCGATAGGTGCGACCAAGGCGATCTTGTTGATTTCTTCGGGTTCGAAGTATTTGTCGCTGATTTTGATGATGCCTTTGGTTCCGTATTTCTTGCTTTCGAGGTTTGTCCCGAAATACACGGACTTGTCGGATTTTTCGAGGCCGAGAATGCGAATCACTTCAAACACCCTGTCGGCTGGTATGTGGTCGATGACGGTGCCATTTTCGATGGCAGACACGATCAATTCTTTTCTCTTTTCCATGGTTTGACTCATTTTAATCCTAAAATTGCTGAAATGATGGCCTGACGTGTGTACACGCCGTTTTGGGCCTGTTGAAAATAGTATGCTTTCGGGCTTTCATCGACATCGACGTGGATTTCGTTCACACGAGGCAGTGGATGAAGGATGCGGCAATTCGGCTTGGCGTTGGCAAGCATGGCGTTGCGAAGCACATACGAGTTCTTGACTTTCTCATACTCCAATGGATCTGGGAAACGTTCGCGCTGCACTCTTGTCATGTAGATGATGTCGGAATGAGGAATGACGTCTTCCAGTTCGGTGAACTGCTCGTACTCCAGATTGGCGTCCTTGATGTGCTGTTTGACCGCACTTGGGAGTTTCAGTTCGGGAGGAGAGACGAGGTTGAACTTAGCGTGGAAGTGGCTCATGGCCTCGACAAGGCTGTGTACGGTGCGCCCGTATTTCAGGTCGCCGACAAGGCTGATCTCGAGGTTGTCGAGTTTACCTTGCGTCTTACGTATCGAGTAAAGGTCGAGCATGCATTGTGTGGGATGCTGGTTCGAACCGTCGCCTGCGTTGATGACAGGGACTTTCGAGACTTCGGAAGCGAAGCGCGCCGAACCGTCGATGGGGTTGCGCATGACGATTAGGTCGGCATAGCTGGCCACCATGGTGATGGTGTCCTTCAGGGATTCTCCTTTTTGAACGCTGGTTCCGGCAGTGCTGCTGAAACCGATGACGTTGCCGCCGAGAAGCTGGATGGCGGTTTCGAAACTCAGCCGTGTCCTTGTCGATGGCTCGAAAAACAAGGAAGCGATGATTCGTCCGTTGAGCAGGTTCTGATGCGGATTCTTCTCGAAATCTTCTGCAATGTCAAGGATGTGACAGATTTCATCTGGCGTGTAGTCGCTGATGGAAATCAGACTGCGGTTTTTCAATGAGATGGGCATATTTGTATTTGTTTTAGAATTGTTTGGACAAAAAAAAGACGGCCAATAACTTGACCGCCAAGATTTAAATTATTGAAATTCAGGATTGTGAAGCCTAACAACTTCGTCCTTCTTGTTCCATCCGGTGATATTCTTTTCTTCATCATCGGAATGCAAAAATAGGAATCTTTTTATTAATGAACCGATTTTTGAATCTTTTTTTTCGGATAATTTCATTGCCCCGCACAAGTTCGTCTGTATTCAACTATTTTGCTTGATAGGAAATGCCACAAAACTTACGGCAATGATAGCTGTCGTGCGTCTCTCTTCGTCCTCATGTTTTTTTTGTATTTTTGTGCCATAACAAAATATCGTCACCATGTTGGAAGAAGTATTGAGACAGTTGTTTGTCAAGGCTTTCAAAAATCTTTACGGCCAGGAGCCGCCTGTTCAGCAAGTCGTTTTTCAGAAGACGCGACCCGAATTCGAGGGTGATATGACCATAGTCGTGTTTCCTTTCGTCAAAATTGCCGGACGTAGTCCCGAACAGCTTGCCAACGAGATGGGAGAGGAGATGAACAAGGAGTCTGACATGATATCGCGTTTCAACGTGGTGAAAGGTTTCCTCAACATCCTGATTTCCGACCATTTCTGGATAGGATTTTTCGCTGAAAACCATCGCAAGGATTTGTTTGGCCGGAAAACGCCGACGGGTCGTTCTGTCGTGGTCGAATATTCCTCGCCAAACACCAACAAGCCGCTTCACCTCGGCCACGTCCGCAACAATCTGTTAGGTTGGAGCGTTTCGGAAATTCTCAAGGCGGATGGGAAAAACGTTGTCCGCGTCAATCTTGTGAATGACAGGGGAATACACATCTGCAAGAGCATGCTGGCGTGGAAGAAATGGGGCGATGGATGCACGCCGGAATCGACGGGAAAGAAAGGCGACCATCTGATTGGCGACTTTTACGTCATGTTCGACAAGGCATTCAAAAACGAAGTGAAATCCTTGCTGCCGGCCGATTTCGACCAACTTGACGAGAAAGGGCAGGAAGCCGCCAAGGCTAAGGCCGAAGCGGAATCGCCATTGATGCAGGAAGCGCATGAGATGCTTCGCAAATGGGAGGCCGGCGATGCCGAAACGCGTCAGTTGTGGAGCATGATGAACCAATGGGTTTATGATGGCTTCGACGTCACCTACAAGCGTCTGGGCGTCAGTTTCGAAAAGATATACTACGAGTCGCAGACCTATCTGCTCGGCAAGGCGCTTGTTCAGGAAGGTCTTGACAAAGGCGTGTTCTATCGCCGCGACGACAATTCGGTATGGTGCGACTTGCGTGACGAAGGTCTCGACGAAAAGCTGCTGTTGCGTCGCGACGGCACGTCCGTTTACATGACGCAAGACCTTGGTACAGCCCAGTTGCGTGTCGAGGAATACGACCCCGAGAAACTTATCTACGTTGTCGGCAACGAACAGATTTACCATTTCGATGTGCTGAAGCGCGTTTTGCTGCGCCTTGGCCGTGAATGGGGCAAGGAGATTGAGCACCTGTCTTACGGCATGGTGGAGCTTCCCAACGGCAAGATGAAGTCGCGTGAAGGCACTGTGGTCGATGCCGATGACCTTATGGACGGCATGGTGGCCACGGCGAAGTCGGTTTCCGAAGAGCTTGGCAAAGCCAAAGACCTGTCGCCCGAAGATGCCTATAAGCTTTACGAGACCATCGGATTTGGCGCCTTGAAGTATTTCATCCTTAAGGTGGACCCGAAGAAAACCATGCTTTTCAATCCGGAGGAATCCATCGATTTCAACGGCAACACCGGACCTTTCATACAATATACCCATGCACGTATCTGTTCCGTTCTGCGCAAAGCCGCCGAACAAGGAATAGTTTTGGATTCCAGTGTGAAAGTGAAGGATGTCCATCCCAAGGAAAAGGAAATCATCGTGATGATGTATGGATGGCCAATGGTGTTGAGCCAGGCTGCCGACAACCTCAGTCCCGCCATGATAGCCAACTTCCTGTTCGACCTTGCCAAGGAATTCAACCAGTTCTATCAGGAATGCAGCATTCTCAGGGAAGAAGACCCCGACCGCCGCATGTTCCGTCTGCAGATCTGCGACATGGTGGCGCGTCTGTTGCGCAATGCGTCAGAACTGCTTGGCATCGGGATGCCCGAAAGAATGTAAGTTATCATTGAATCGTAATTATCGCAAATATGAATGTGTTCTACATACCTGACGCTGATACCGGTCTGACAACATTGTCGGAGGAGGAATCCAAGCATTGCGTGAAAGTGCTGCGTATGGCTGAAGGGGAACATTTTTGCGTGACGAATGGGAATGGCTGGATTTTCGATGCCGTCTTGGTTGATGCTTTTCCCAAGAAGGCCACTGTCGAGCTGAGCGACAAGCGTCAAGGCTACGACCATTGGAATTTTGTGCTGGATATCGCCATAGCGCCCACCAAGCTTAACGAGCGCACGGAATGGTTTCTGGAGAAGGCGACTGAGATTGGCATCGATGAGGTGAAGTTGTTCACTTCGTTCCATTCGGAGCGGCGTGCCGCCAATGTGGAGCGTTTCCGCAAGGTAATGGTCGCGGCAATGAAACAGTCCATCAAGTCGCGTCTGCCCAAGATTGACGAGGTGGTGCCTTTTGAGAAATTGGTCACGCAGCCGTTCGATGGGAAGAAGTACATCGCTTGGATTGACGATACGGTCACAGAGAAGTTGTGCGATCTATATCATAAAGGTGATAACGCCCTTGTCCTCATTGGTCCTGAAGGCGATTTCAGCGTGGAGGAAGTGAATCTTGCCAAAGCCAATGGCTTTGTGCCTGTCAGTTTGGGTGACGCCCGTTTGCGCACCGAAACGGCGGCTCTCGTGGCTTGCCATACGATACAACTCATAAATCAGATGAAATGAAAAGGCTATTGTCGTTGATTCTTTTGCTGCTGCCTTTGGCTGTCACAGCCCAGCAACTCAACATCGCCCTGCTGAAATACCGTGGCGGCGGCGACTGGTACGGCAATCCGACTTCATTGTCCAATCTTGTGCGTTTCTGCAATCAGGAGATGGGCACCGACATCAATCCCGATGTCCCTACCGTGGAGCCTTCCAGCCCCGACATATTCAACTATCCTTATGTTTACATGACAGGGCACGGCAATGTCGTGTTCGACGCCGCCGAAGCGCAGAATCTCCGCAATTACCTTACGGGTGGAGGCTTCCTGCACATCGATGACAACTATGGCATCAGGCAATACATCGAGCCGCAGATGAAAAAGGTGTTCCCCGAACTCGATTTTGTGGAAATACCGTCTTCTCATGAAATTTTCAAGCAACCTTTCCCATTTCCGAACGGCTTGCCCAAGATTCACGAGCACGATGGCAAGGCCCCACAACTTTTCGGTCTGATTTATCAAGGCAGGCTTGTCTGCATTTTTTCTTACGAGAGCGATCTCGGCGACGGTTGGGAAGACCAGCGTGTTCACAAGGACTCGCAGGAAACCCGCCTGAAGGCCCTGAAGATGGGTGCCGACATACTCCATTACGTATTTACCAAATGATCTGATTATTGACCTCAAAAAATATGCACTATGGAAGAAAAGAGAAAATGCCTTGCCTGCGGAGAACCCATCTTTGGACGTTCCGATAAGAAATTTTGCAGCGACGCATGCCGCAACGCCTACCATTACGAACAGAATCATAACCGGATTAATGTTGTGAGGAACATCAACGCGATTTTGTCGCGCAATCACAGCATCCTCACGGACCTCAACGCGAAGGGGAAGACCATCGTCAATCGCAGCACGATGTTGGAAAAAGGCTTCGATTTCAAGTATTTCACGCACACCTACACGACCAAAGCCGGAGCGGTGTATCATATCGTTTATGACCAGGCGTATGTGAAGAAGGATGGCAGCGAAGACGCCTTCCTGCTTGTCAAGTTTGAGGATCGTTGACGATTCTTGTGCGTGAAGGAACTGTTTTGCGTCTGTTTTCTTCTCGCATTCTCCATGCATTTTACTCCATATTCTTGCCTTATTCCATGATGGGATTGTGTTTAATTTGACCAAAATTTGATAGTCCTGATTCTGCCGAGCGAAGACTATATGAAAATTACACGAAATTGCGCCCGGTATGGGGAAAATACATTACTTTTGAGGCAATAAATCAACATTTTGGTCAATGAAAAAAATAGTCTTTACTTTAATTTTTAGTCTGTTATGCTTAGGCATAGCGATTTCGGCTCCTGTTGATGTCAATCGTGCCAAGACATTGGGCGTGAAATTCATGAACAGCAACACGAGTATCAGGACTGCTGATGCGAAGCTCGTTTACACCGCCTACACGAATCATCAGAAACCTTGTTTCTATGTGTTCTCTGTCACGCCACGCGGTTTCGTCATCGTTTCCGCCGACGACCGTGCCAAACCCATCCTTGGTTATTCCACCGAGAGCAGTTTCAGTTCGGAAACCATCACCGATGGCCTGATGACTTATTTTGAGAATTACAGAGCTGGCTTCGACTACCTGATAGAGAACAATTTGGAACAGCCGGAACAAGCAGCCACAGCATGGAAACGCCTTGCTGAAACAGGGAAACTCAATGACGAGAGAATAACGCGCTCTGTTGGTCCTCTTATGTCATCGACATGGAACCAGACAGACCTTTACAACAATATGGCTCCGCTCGATTCGACAAGTGTTTTCAGCGGCCACTGCAAGTCGGGATGCGTTGCCAATGCCATGTCGCAGGTCATGCGTTATTGGGAATGGCCACGTGTCGGCAATGGCAGTCACAGCTACTACTGCTATGGCTATGGCGCTACAAGCTATGGCACTCTGGCAGCCAACTTCGGCGAGTCTACCTATCATTTCGAGCTGATGCCCGATTTCCTCGATTTCGCAAGTCCTCAATCCGAGGTCGATGCCACAGCATTGCTCGAATATCATGCAGGTGTCAGTGTTGACATGAGCTACGGTCCTTCCGCCAGTGGCGCTTATTCTGAATCGGTGCCGACCGCTTTCTCAACATATTTCAGATATGATCCTGAAATGGATATGCGCTACCTCTACAATTCAAGCCAAAGCCAATGGGAAGAAGATTTGCGCGCGAACCTCGATGGCGGCATGCCGCTCTATTATGGTTCAAGCGGCGATGCTGGCGGCCATGCCTACATCCTCGACGGCTACGACGATAACAACATGTTTCACCTTAACTGGGGTTGGCAAGGCTTCGACAACGGCTATTATGCCATAGACGGATTCTATCTCACATTCTATTCGTTCCCATACTACCATACGGCTATATTCAACTTGCGTCCTGATGCAACTTATCTGTATTGCCCGAAACCGGTCACAGGTCTCGAAGCATCACGAGGCGATGATATGAATGTAAATATCACATTTTCACCAACATACATGACAAACGGCGATTGGGAGATTCAGTCAATAGACTCGATTGTCGTCATGCGCGATGGCGTGAATGTCGCTTATCTCACCAATGTCACAGACCAACAGGTCAACATCACGGATGTGGTTGACAAAAACGCCACTTATTACTATACTGTCTATGCACTTAAAGACGGAAACATGAGCAAGGTGGCGCGTGACACCGTGATGGTGGGCCATACCTGCGAAGTGCGCTTCGACCGCCACGACAGTGGTGGAAACGGCTGGGACATGTCGTTCATCGCCGTTCTTGACGAAGATGGTAAAGTCTCGCGCCGTGTCGGCCTTTCCGATGGCGCTTCGGCATCGACCGTAGAACTGATTCCACGCGGACAGAACGCCACATTCTTCTGGTCGTACGACAACTCATGCTATTCTCATAATGCCATCGTCGAATGCTCCTACGAGATTTTTGACTGGGATAATAATCTCATTGCCGCTTCAGAAGGAACACCGACTGTCGGGGATATTGCTCATTACGACATCAATTGCGAAGTGGCTGATGTTCAGGAAGAAACGACACAGCAGAACCCCTTGGTTTATCCTAATCCTGCCAGCGACAAAATCTATGTTGATGGCGATGTGACGCGTCTTGTCGCATTCAACGCTATAGGACAGCAAGTGTTTGCAGGTTCTCAGTCTGTAATCGATATCGCTTCATGGTCTGAAGGACTTTATCTCTTCAAGGTCGAGCTGTCGGACGGCACGGTCAGCATCGTGAAGGTGCTTAAACATTGATATTCTCACGACTTTACATAGGGCGCTTTCCGAAAGGTGAGCGCCTTTTTTTTGACAAATTGCGGGCAATGATATGGCATGATACGCGGTAATTGTATAATTTTGAAACTCAAATCTAATAATCGATGAAAAGAGTTGTTTTTACACTTATTTCTGTGATGCTCTGTCTCGGCGGACTCATAGCGGGTCCTGTCGATGTCAATACTGCTAAAGCACTGGGTGTCAGTTTCATGAATCACAACACCGTTGTGAAAGCTGATGGCGCTGTGCTGGCTTACACGGGCACCAACGAACAAGGGAAGCCTTGTTTCTACGTCTTTTCCGTCGCTCCGAAAGGCTTCGTCATCGTTTCAGCCGACAATTGTGCATGGCCCGTGCTCGGCTATTCCACAGAGAGCAGTTTCAGCGCCGTCAACATTGAGGATGGCCTGATGACCTTTCTTGAGAACTATATAACGGAGATAAGCTATGCAATGGAAAACGGCTTGACACCTTCCGCAGAGGTTTTGAATGACTGGGAGTCCTTGAAGACTACCGGTCGTCTTTCCCGTCGCGGCGTGCGTTCCGTTGGTCCGTTGGTAACAACGACTTGGCATCAGACACAACTTTACAACGATCAGTGCCCCGAAGACCAGGAAGGTTATAACGGACACGTCAAGTCGGGCTGCGTGGCCAACGCCATGTCGCAGCTCCTCAATTACTGGGAATGGCCTAAGACGGGAACGGGAAGTCACAGCTATTACTGCGATGGATACGGCTCCACTTCATACGGCACTTTGACGGCAAATTTCGGCGAAGCGCATTACCGCTACGAACTTATGCCCGATTTCCTCGATTATACCTCACCGCAGGCCGAAGTGGACGCCGTCGCTTTGCTCGAATTTCATTGCGGTGTCAGCGTTGACATGAGTTACGGCCCATCTGCCAGTGGCGCCTATTCTGGAGATGTTCCCGTTGCCCTTGAGGATTATTTCCGCTACCAGAACGACATGCACTTAGAAGACCGGTCGAGTTATTCCGATGAGCAATGGAAAAACATGCTGAAAGCTGATTTCGATGCCGGACGGCCAATCTATTACAGCGCATACAGTTACACCAAAGACGGCACAAGAGGCGGTCATGCCTTTGTTTGTGACGGCTACGACGAGAACGACTTCTTCCATTTCAACTGGGGCTGGCAAGGTTTCGACAACGGCTTCTATAGCCTTGATGCCATGAATCTTACCCATCATCAGTATAACTACAGCCATGGAGCATTGTTCAACATCCATCCCGACGAGGAATATTACGATCAGCCTCAATCCGTTCAAAACCTCACCATCGTTCCGAGCGGTACTTCAGTGAACATCACGATGACTGCTCCGTCCCTGACTGTTGGTGGCGAGACACAGACAGACCTTGATTCCGTCGTGATTTTGCTGAATAGCGAACAGATTTATGCATTTGTGTCGCCTCAACCTGGCCAGACGTTGAATTATTCCCATACCACCCAATGCGCTGCCAATTATTTCACCATCTATACGGTGAACGATATGGGCAAAGGCACTGCGGTGCGCGACACCATCATTATGGGCTCGACTTGTCCACTGACTTTCCAGCTGCATGACGCTACTGGCGACGGCTGGCTGTCACCGGCAATCTCTCTCCTCGATGAATGTGGCAACGTTGTCTCCCGTGTTGGCCTTGACGCTGGCGCCAACGGCACAATGGTGATTGATGCCCCAAGCCAGAAAAACCTCACCTTGTTCTGGAACTACTGCAATATCGGATACGAAGACGATGACGCAGAATGTTCATTCCAGGTCTATGACTATAACAATGAGCTCCTTTACACTTCTTCAGGGAAGCCTGAGGTCGGCGAGTTGCTTTCATTCCAGACCGAATGCAACATGCTGCTTTGCGACGCCCCGAGTTACATGGATGCCGAATACCAATGGGAACAGGACACTTTCGGTGTGGCGGTCACATGGAATGGTGCCAATCTGCCTGACGATGCAGATCATTACAATATTTACCGTGGCAACGGACAATCGCCTTCCTTCGTGCGTATCGCGCAACTCGGAATGGATCAAAACAGTTACTTTGACGACATTGAGCCTGGCACTTATGGCTATAAGGTGACGGTTTCATATCGAGTTGGCACCGATGACGAATGCGAGTCGGAACCCGCTCCTTGGTCTCAAGATCCTAATGTGACCATAGCTTGGGTTACCGTGAGTTCCGACATTGAAAATGCCGACGAATCCCATGTCTGTCCCAATCCTGTCACCGACAAGCTTCATCTGCAAGGCGATTTCGATGAAGTTTCAGTGTTCGACGCCATCGGCCAGTTAGTCTATCGTGGCACGGATTCCGACATCGACGTAAGTGCTTGGCGCAACGGCGTTTATTTCGTCCGGCTGACGAACGGCAATGGCATTTCTGTTGAAAAGATCATCAAGAAGTGATGTTGCTTCAACAATAAGAGGGAAGGGTGCCTTAGGGCACCTTTTTCTTTTTCAGGTGAAGGCAAACGTCTCACCGATAGCATTGAATTCTAATTTCGGGAAAGCCGATGCGGATTATCGCAGCAGCACTTCGGCGGCTTTGATGGCTTCTTCGGTCACTTTGTCGTTGCTGAGCATCTTGGCGATTTCGGTGACGCGCTCGCCGGGCTGAAGCAGTCTGATGTGCGATTGGGTGCGGGCGCTGTCGTTGTCTTTGTAGATGAAGAAATGGTGCTTTGCTTTGCTGGCGACTTGAGGCAAGTGGGTGATGGCAATCAGCTGAAGGTTCTGTCCCATGGCGCTCATGATGCTTCCCAGTCGTGCCGCCACCTCGCCCGAAACGCCGGCATCGATTTCGTCGAATATCAGCGTGGGGATGTAGTTGTACTGCGACACGGCGCTTTTTATGGCGAGCATCAGCCGTGATAGTTCTCCGCCCGAGGCGACGCGCTCGATGTCGTCCACGGCAACGCCTTTGTTGGCCGAAAACAGGAAACGTATGCTGTCGCTTCCGTTGGCGGTGAAGGTGTCGAGATGGTCAATGGCGATGCTGAACACGGCGTATGGCATGGCAAGTTGCCTTACCATTCCGGTCACGTTGTCTTCAAACGATTTTGAAGCGAGCTGGCGTCTGTCATGCAAGGTGCTGGCAATGTCGTCAACATCTTTTTTCTTTTTTTTCAGCGTTTTTTCGGTCTTCGCAATCTCTTCGTCGATATTCTCGAAGGCGTTCACCTTGCTGGCGATTTCCTCTTTCAGAGTGACGAGTGCGTCGGGATTATCGACGTGGTGCTTCATCATCAGGCGGTTGAGAAAGTCCTGACGTTCCTGAAGCGACTGCAACTCGTTTTCGTCGAATTGCGTGTCGTTGCCGAGACGTTCCATGTCGTAGGCAATGTCTTTCAGTTCTACGGATAGACTCTCCACACGTCCGTCCAAATCGGCTGTTTCGGGAAGCAGTTTCTTGAGTCTGGAAAGCAATGCGCTCAGGTCGTTGACTTGGCTCAAAATGGCGGTTTCCGAGTCTTGCAGCAGACTGTTGGCGCCATAGAGAAGCGTCTTGATTTCCTCGGCGTTCTCCATGATGTTGAGCGCTTGCACAATCTCGTCGTATTCGCCAACTCTTAATGCCGCTTTGTCGAGCTCTTCAAGCTGGAACTTCAGGAAGTCGTTTTCTGACACGTTTTTCATCGCCATTTCCTTCAGCTCTTCAAGTCTTCGCTTGATGCTGTTGTAGTTGGCGAGTTCCGTCTTGTATTGTTCCAAGATGGTCTCGTTGTGTGCGATTTCATCGAGGAGGCGCATCTGGAAGTCGGCGCTGGTGAGTAGGAGGGAATCGTGCTGGGAATGGATGTCAACAAGCTGGCAGCCAATGTCTTTCAGCGTCTGCGCTGAAACGGGCGTGTCGTTGATGAAGGCGCGGGTCTTTTTCTGCGGCGTGAGTTCCCTGCGCAAGGTGCATTCAAGGTCAAAGTCGAGGTCGTTTTCATCGAAAACGGCTTTCATGGAGTCGTCTTTCAAGACGAAAGTGGCTTCCACGATGCATTTTCTGTCCTTGTCGAACAGTACGCCGGCATCGGAGCGGTCGCCGGTGACGAAACCAAGGGCGCCGAGCAGAATGGATTTTCCTGCGCCGGTCTCTCCGGTGATGACACTGAAATTCGGTTCGAAATCGACAGAGAGTTCGTCAATAAGTGCATAATTGCTGATATGCAGTTGCTTAAGCATCTCTGTCAGTTGTTGGTTTATTTCTTGTCAAGGATGGCGTCGTATTCCGAGGAATGCGACGGGTCTATCTCTTTCAGAATGTTGATGGCGGCAACTTTTTCCTGCTGCGAGCCTTGTGAATAGATGCTGATGAATTCGCTCCGCTTCGTCTCGGTTATCAGCGTGAGGATGTAGCAGTTTGGATAACTTTTGTGGATATCCTGAAGGTAGGCCAACGATTTGGTGATGGCGGCACGGCCCTCATCGGGCTTTTCCGACATGACGTCGAGACCCAGACGGTGATATTCGTAAAGGAACTGGCGCAGCGGCTTGTATGACGGGTTCATGAAGTTCTCGATGATGGCGTAACGGTTTTTGAGGCTCGTCGTGGACCATCCGGCATGTTCGCCGTCTTGTGGCGCTGAAGATGCGATGACTTCGGCGACTTTGAAGAACGGTTCTCCGCCATAGAGGGAGAAGGTGTCGAAGTCGTAGCCGAGCATCAGATAGACATAAAAGCCAATGGTGGAAGTCACGTCGGACATATAAGAGCTCGGGTTAAAGTCAAGTGACTGTCCGTCAATGTATTCAAATGGAAAACTTGTGTCGATGTAGTTGAAGACAGGCGAGGTGTAGCTTGACTTGTAAATGGGACGGCTCAGAGCGATGTTGATCTCGCCGGCGAAGTTCTGCGTGTCGGAGCGTTTCGTGACGTTGATGACAATGGTGCATTCGATTTTCTCGTTCGTCCTGAAGTTGATCTCCGTCCACTTGGTGTTGTTGATGAACTCGTACAGGGCTGACTGCAGGTTCTGGAATATGGTTTTGTCGCTGCCAGAAATCTGACTGGAGTTGACTTGGACCTCACATTTCAGTTCTTGCCCCTGCATCGTGTTGGACAGCAGCAGCAAACAGCATGTTATTATGGATGCGAAAAGTGCCTTCTTCATTGTTTTCGTTTACTATTTCAAACGCAAATATCGTGCTTTTTGTTATGCATCAAGCAAAATCAGTCCGATTTTGATTCTATACGGACAGAAAAAAAACAGCACCGTTGCCGGTACGAATCGTACCTATAGCAGCGGTGCCTTTTGAGTGTAAGCGGTACTTAGAATTCGTCCTGTACTTCCTTGTGCGGGTTGCGGAAGTAAATCTCGTCATGCAGAAATTCGTGGATGGCGATAAGCGTTGGCTTTGGCAAACGTTCGTAGAACGTGGCGATTTCAATCTGCTCCCTGTTCTCAAACACTTCTTCCAGCGTGTCGTTGTTCGATGCGAACTCCTCAATCTTCTTGTTGAGATCTTCTTTCATCTCCGACGCAATCTGATTCGCTCTTTTTGTCAAGATGACAACAGTCTCGTAGATGTTGCCCGTCCCGCGATAGAACTGGTCCTTCTGACGGGTCACCACCGTCGTTTCGGTCTTGATTTTCTTGAAATCCATTTTATCGAGTTTATTTTATGTTTTCTAATTTTTTCTTTGCTTTGTTGACGATGCCTTCCAAATCCTTGCCGTACTTGCTATCGGGATAAAGATAGGACAGCGTGCTGTAATGTTCCACGCAGGCCTCGTAACGTTCACGTTGCTTGCTGGCGACACTGTTTTCGGCATAGTCGTAGTATGTCCTAGTCATGTCAGAAAGAATCTCCTCGCGATGTGGCGTGTTGGGGTAGTCCTTCAGCATGTTTTCGAACGACGTGATTGCCGCAGTGTAGTTCTCCATCTTGTAATACAGCTGGCAGATGTTGTAGTCTTTCTCTTCGAGTTTGTCGTTGAGATTGCCGATAAGTTCATTGGCGCGTTGCAGGCTGTCGCTTTTCGGATAAGCCTCGACGAACGACTGCAGCTGCGTGATGGCCTTGTGCGTGTTGGTCTGGTCAAGGCTCGACTGAGGGGAGGTGAGGTAACTGCAATAGGCGCTCATGAATTGGGCCTTTTCAGCATTCTTGGAGAAAGGATAACTCTTCGCAAACTTGTTGAAGTAGTAACTGGCCACTTCGTAATCGGCGGTGTAGAAATAGCACAACGCTGTCCGGTATCCGACGTTCTCTCCTTTGGGATTGGCGCGGTAGGCGGCCTGCAAAAGGTCAAACAGCTGAAGGGCCTTGTTGTAGTCTTTCCTGTCGAAATAGTCCATGGCTACTTCGTACTTCATGTCGTTGTCCGTGCTCTGTACGATGCGCTTGAACCCGTTACATGAAGTGAGGAAGATTAACCCTGCTATGAAAAATACGGTCAGTTTGCGATATACCATGCTGCAAAAATAGGCTTTTTTAGTGAATCTGTAACGCTGTTTTTATGCTTTTATTGCAGAATCGTCACTTATGAGGCTTTGTGACGTCATGCAGGCCTCTCAAAAACAAAAGACCTCCCGTGGGAGATCTTTTGTTTTCTCAGGTTAGAGTTTTGTAATCTATAAGGTCATTCCACGACGACTTTGCGTGTCATGGTGCCTTCATCGGTGGAAAGATGGATGAAATAGATGCCTTTTGCAAGACCTTCCATGTCAATCTGTTCCTTGCCTTTGAAAGATTCGCTTTGATGTGACAAAACTTTCTGGCCGAGGCTGTTGACGAGGCTGTACTGAAGTTTTCCAGTCAGCGTGCTGCTTTCGATGTAAATCACGCCCTTGCTCGGATTCGGATAAATCCTGAAGTCTTCGAACATGCTTTCGTAGGCTGAAAGGTCTCTGATGTTGACGGTGACTTCGCCGGAGGCTGTTTCGCCATCGGCATCGGTCACAGTGACTTGATAGGTTGTGTGTGCTTCGACAGGAGTGGCGACCGGGTTGGCAATGTTCGGGTTGTCAAGTGTCGTGGTGGGAGTCCAGAGATAGGTGTATCCGCCTGCTCCGCCTGTTGCCGTCACTTGCAATTGCGAGGTTTCTCCTTCGTTGATGGTCTCAGGGGTGGCGGTCACGGTGATAGCGAGCGGGTCGTTCGAGATGCAGGCTACTGTGGCGCTCCATCCTGAGCTGACGGAAGATCCGTCGGATGTGAAGCGGAACGTGAGTGCGCCTTGTTCGTTGTCGGCTGTGACGGTGCCTGGGCTGGTCGAACCGGAATAGGTTCCGATTGAAGGTGCCGAGGTCGATGCGCCGTTGTAGATGTACAGTTTGTCGTAGTTGCTTTCAGTGCTGAACTGGTTGAATGTCACCCTAATGGAATGGTTGTTCTGCAGAGGCATGAAGGTCATCGTGAGGTCTTCGTTGTTGTTGTAGTTGCCATTGGCACCGCCGTAGTCGAAGAACAGGGCGTCGCAAGTGGTGATGGTGCCGTTCTGCATGTTGTACGATTCAGAGACGTTGATGTAGTTTTCTTTCGTCACTGTGGCGCTTTCACCATTGCTGTTTGTGATGGTCAGCGTGACGTCATAGTGGCCGGCTTCTGCATAGGTGATGCCGCTGGGATTCTCTGAAGTCGATGTCGCTGGCGATCCGCCTTCAAATTGCCACGACCATGCAGTGACGTCACCCCATGATTGGTCGGTGAAGTTGACGCTTCCGTTTATCGGCACGTCGGTCATGCTGGCCGAGAAGTCGGGGAGCAAGCAGTTGCCGGACACGAGTTGAACGTTCTGAACAACAGTCTGGTGGTCGTTGACGGTGATAGTGTATGATTTTGGGCAGTAGCCTTCGGCAGTGTAAAGCACGTTGTATGTTCCGGCTTTGATGGGGCGGTGGTAGTCGCCTGCGGGCATATGTGACGTCACTGATGAGCCATTGTTATCGTGACCGCTGATGGTGATGGTGGCGACGATTGGCTGGCCGGTAATAGAGTCGGTGACGGTGCCGTGGATGCCATAGAGGCATTCCTCCATATAGGTCAGCATGCCGTTGACGTTGTAGTTCCAGAAATTGGGCAAAGACGATGCTGACGGCGTTTTATCCGAGGAGCATTCAATGGTGACTTCGCGGCATTGCTGGTAATAGTTCATGTAGTCCTGGCGGCCGCCGCCGATGCTGTACCATGCATATCCGTTAGTGATGCCGTTGTTCAGGTCGGTCATGTAATTGGCATTCACAGCATGAACGAGGTCGGCATATTCGCGGCAGACATATTGCCACCACGCGTCGTCAGCGCATAAAGGCTGATACGTATCCCAAGGATAGTTGAGCACTTCGGCGCCGCCGTGATAGTTGGCGCTCATGGTGAACAGGTGTTCCTGAGCGAAGTTCATAAACCATTGGGCTTCATCCTGGTAGTGTGATTCGCCGTCGGGGTGAGGACCTTCGATAAAGTCGGGGAAGTGACGGTTCAGGTCGATGCCGTTGGCATTGCCACGCGTGGCTCCGTAAACGGTGTTGTTGCCTCCGTGGTAAGTGCCGTCGGGGTTATGAAGCGGGCAGATATAGACGTCGATGTTGTTCATGATGTTCATAGCCTGTGTGTTGGTGCTCGATAGCAGGTAGTCAATGAGGCGGAGCATCATCACGTAGCCTGTGGTCTCGTCGCCATGGATGCTTGAGACATAGAGGAAGCGAGGCTTGCCATCCGTTGAGCCGTTGTGGAGGTGGGCGACAAGGATTTTGCGGCCGCTACTCAAGGTGCCGAGTTCAATGATGGAACAATTGTCGGGATGGTTGGTGGCGAAACCGTACATCATGGTTTCGTATTCACTATAGGTGGGATAAGAGTCCCATTCGTACGTTTCACGTGAAGTGCCGTCGTACATGACGGGCTGTTCTTTCATCGAAGGAGGCGTCAGCAGCGTTGGCTTGTAACCGAGGCCGAGGAGTTTCTCATATTGCTTGTTGTTGGCGTAGCAGATGACAGACTCACCATTGGTGGCGTCAACGGAGACGATTTTGTTGATCTTCTGAATGTCTTTCGCTTGCGAAAGTTTCAGGCTGAAATAATACTCATTGCGTGAGTGCATCAGTTCGTTCAGGTCTGTTTGTGCAGAAGCATTGCTTCCGAACAGCGAGATGACCAGCAATAAAAGTAAAAAATGCAGATGTTTCATTTTGAATATGATAGTTGTTGTTTATTAGATTTCATTGTTGACGATGGCGAGATGCTTGTCCCATTCGGTGATGATGTCGTTTTCGACTTTCTCATTGACGGACACCAATGGCAGACGTAACACATTCTCTGCCAAACCTATATGATTTAACAAAGCCTTGATTCCAGCAGGGTTGCCGTCGGCGAAGATGAGTTGGTTCATCTTCATCATAGCGTAATGAAGGCGCAGGGCTTCGGCTGAATTGCCTTTCATCTGTGCGCGTGTCATGGCTGACATGACTTTTGGATAGGCGTTGGCGGCCACGGAAATGACGCCTTGAGCGCCGAGCGCCATCAAAGGCTGGGTGATGCCGTCGTCGCCCGAAATCACATCGAAATCCTGTGGCTTGTCACGAAGGATTTCCATGATTTGCTGCAAGTTGCCCGACGCTTCCTTCACGGCGATGATATTGGGATGATGCGCCAGTTCCACGCAGGTGGCAGCCTGAAGATTGACGCCGACACGTCCTGGCACGTTGTAAATGACAAGCGGAACGGGGCTAGCATCGGCGATGGCCTTGAAATGGGCTTCCATGCCGCGCTGGTTGGGCTTGTTGTAGAAAGGCACCACGCTCAGTATGCCGGTAATACCGTCAAAATCCTGTTTTTTTATTTGGGCGATGACACTTTGCGTGTTGTTTCCTCCGAGTCCCAGCATGATTGGGACGCGTCCATGACTGGCGCCGATGATGGTCTTCACGACTTCCTGCTTTTCGGCATCGTTCAGCGTGGGCGCTTCCGACGTGGTTCCTAAGGCTACGAGGAAATCGGCACCTTGATTTATGTCAAAATCAACGAGTTGCGACAACTTTAAAGTGTCGACGCTGCCGTCTTTGCAGAATGGTGTCACCAATGCGACGCCTGTTCCTTTGAATGGATTGTCTTTCATGATGCTGCGTGTATGTGTTATGGACTAGGCTGTCATTGCGTTTTCGGACCGCCTGACAAGGCGGTGAGGTACTTGTAAAGCACCTCGACGTTGGAAATCAAGTCGGCGTCTTCGCTGTTCTCGATGACCAGATCGTAAACCTTGATGTTGCGGCTGCTGTGGAAACAAACCCTGAAATCCGTCCTCGGCAAGGTGCTGAGGTAGTCGCTGATGTCGGGGTGTTTCACCGCCATATTCACAAGGAGATGTGTGGACGGCAACTTGCGGACAAATTCGTGTTTCTCTGGCTTCAGCACATCCATGAAACCAAAGTCTTTCGGCGTGATTTCGCAGTACAGGTCGCTCTGAAGGATGTCTTCCGAAAACTGATTGCACAGAATGACAAACCTGCAGCACGAAATGCCGAAAAGCGTCTTGACACGGCTTTCCATGTTCTTGATGATGCCTTTGTCATTCTCATCAAGGATGATGATGCATGACGACAGTTTCTGAATATCAGGAAACTTGGCGACAGGTTTCTCAGAAACGAACTGTTCTAAGGCGCGTCTGATTTTCCTATTTCTGATTTTTTCGAACATATAACTTGCAAAAATACACTTTTCTATGAAACGCCTTATTTCTTTATGAAATTGTCGGATGAAAAATTATTTGTCAATCCGATTGCGTCTCTAATTATTTATCTTTGCAGAAGAATGCGGCAACGGTTGTCACCCGTGATGACGCTGCCCTTCCTTAAAAATGAAAGGATTAAGTCCATGATGCGGATTACGGTTTTAGGTTGTGGCACCTCGCAAGGTGTTCCTGTCATCGGCTGCCGGTGTCCGGTATGTTGTTCCTCTGACCCGCGCGACAAGCGTACGCGGACTTCCATCCTCATTGAGACCGACGAAGTCAAGGTGGTTGTGGATGCAGGCCCCGACTTCCGCCAGCAGATGCTCCGCGAAGGCGTCACCCATCTCGATGCCGTGCTGATTACGCATGAGCATAAAGACCATATCGGCGGCCTCGACGACCTCCGGCCTTTCATCTTCCACCAGAAGAAAGCCATGCCTATATATGCTTCCGAAGAAGCGCAAGAGGAGATAAAACGCGAATATTCCTATGCCTTCGACGAGATTCATTATCCAGGTGCGCCGACTTATGAAATCCACACCCTCGACGAAACCCCTTTCAGACTTGGCGATCTTTACATCGAACCCATTCGCCTGCGCCATTTCACGCTCACTTGCTACGCCTTCCGCATCGGCAAATTCGCCTACGTCACCGACTTGAGCGAGTTGCCGGATGAGGCTTTCTCTAAACTCGTCGGCGTGGAATACCTCATCATCGAAGCCTTGAACTGGAGGCCGCATTACTCGCATCTCAGTATGATTCAGGCCATTCAAATCGCAACACGACTGAACGTGAAAAAAGCGTGGTTCACCCATGTCAGTCACCATATCGGATGTGCGGCGAAGGTGAATCCTGAACTTCCAGAAAACATGAAGTTGGCTTATGACGGACTTAAATTCGATATAAATCAATGAACTGCAACATCATGAAAAAACTATTGCTATATTCATTGCTTTTAGGCTTGATGCTGTGTTCCGCTAATGACGCGCTGGCGCAACGTGGCAAGAGAATCAGGATTTCGTACCGCAAGGCCAAGAATCTCGTCCAGAAAATCAAAGACAATCCTCAAGCCGAAACGCTTTATCTGTTCCGAAACGGCCTCGACTCGCTGCCGGAAGAAATCGGCGAACTGAAACACCTCAAAAGGCTGGTGGTGAGTTCGAACAGGTTGTCATACATACCTCCCGTCATCGGCAAGTTGACCAATCTGGAAGAAATTTCATTCAAGCACAACCGCATCACCTCATTGCCGCCTGAAATCGGCAATTTGGTCAATCTCAAAGAATTATATCTCGACTACAATCAACTGGACTCGTTGCCAAAAGAGATAGGCAAATTGAAAAACCTTGAGATTCTGGAAATTACCAACAACAAACTGGCCCATCTTCCCGATGAGATTGGTGGTCTCAAGTCGTTGGAATTTCTTTATATAGGCACCAATCTGCTGCACGAACTTCCTGCTTCTCTTGGTAACCTCACCAATCTGATTGAATTGAACATCGCCAATAGCGGCGGCCTGCTGCAAATTCCAGAATCCATCGAGAACTGCCACCATCTGGAGCGACTTTATGTTGACCAGACCACAATATTTCCTTATTCCTACAACCGAATCAATCCTCGGTTGGAAATCATCATTGTCTCACATTAAATCGTAAAATACTATGAAATCCTCTTATTCTCAACGTTTAATCAAACTTGCCGACTTGAACCATCACCAGACTTTCTTCGGCGGCCGTTGTGCCGAGTGGTTTCTTGAGAGTTCATATTTTGCTGTGGCACAGTATGTTGACACAGAAGACACCGTGTTGCTTGTCCTTCATGGCATCGACTTCTGCGAAGCCATCTTCGCAGGCGATATCGTGACCTTCGAAAGCAAAGTGGTTGCTGCCGGACAAAGCACGCTTACGGTCTATACCAAGATGTATCGCAGCAATGATCCCGATAAGGTGGCTGCAGACGGCTTCGCGACGTTCTCGTATCTCGATGCCAACCACCGTTCGCGTTCGCATGGTGTCGTCATCGTGCCTGAGACCCAAGAAGAAGCGGCGCTGAATCAGGAAGCCAATGAGTTGGTTCTCGACTCGAAACGCCGCGCCTTGAAACGGCATTGCTGACCTGACGGAATCAAAGCAGTTCCTTGGGGTAGCAGATGAAGTGTTTCACAACGGGTTGCGACAGCACCGAGAAACACAGTTGCTCCGAGACCTCGCAGAAGTCTTTCATCGTTCCGTCCTTGAACAGGATGTTGATGGCCTTTTCCTTTGGATGGTAGGCGTGATCTGATGCTGTGCCCTCAAGAAGGAAATAGTCCGCTTCTTCCATGCTGAGCGCGAATTGCTTGGCGATGGCCTTGCGTTTCTCGTCGATGTAGTTTGCGTCGAATGCCTCTTGCTGTATCTCAATCTTGAACAGACGTCGGTCGATAAGCCTCTGGCTCAGTTCCGACAACACGCGATCCTTGTCGTAGCACCACGATTTGATGGCCGACATGATGTCGTAGTCGTCGAGGTGGCAGAACAGGTCGAGGGCGTGGTCTTTGTCGGCGATATCGTTGAAGTCGCCTTGTTGTTTCAGGAAGAACGACAATGCGGGCGAAGCGGACAAATCGCGTTCCTTGCTCAGCATCTTGGCGCGCTGCATGATTTTCATCAACATGTTTTCCGTACTGAGCACGGTCTTGTGCAAGTAAACCTGCAGGTACATGATGTGGCGTGAGACGATGAAACTCTCCACGGAGTAGATGCCTTTGGCTTCTATGGCGAGGTCGTTTCCGACAATCTCCATCATCTCCAGCAAGCGCTCGGCGTTGATGCTGCCTTCCGCTACGCCAGTGAAGAAACTGTCGCGCTTCAGATAATCTATTCGGTCAACATCCAATTGGCTGGAAATCAACTTGGTGAGAAATCCTTTCGGATGTTTTCCCGTGAATACGTCGATGGCGCCGTCGAGTTGTCCGTCGAAGACCTCGTTGAGTTTTTTCATCACCAGCAACGACAGTTCTTCGTGCGAGATGCCGTTGACGATGCTGTTTTCGAGCGTATGCGAAAACGGTCCGTGCCCGCTGTCGTGCAGCAGGATGGCGATGGAAGCGGCTTCGAGGTCTTCGTCGCTGATGTCGTAGCCTTTTCCTCTCAGCAGATGGATGGCGCGTTGCATCAGATGCATGGTGCCCAAACTGTGTGCGAAACGCGTGTGGTTTGCGCTGGGATAGACCATGTTGGCCATGCTGTTCTGCTTGATGCGCCTAAGCCGCTGAAAGTAAGGATGTTCTATGATGTCGAAATGCAGTTCGTCAGGTATGGTGACAAATCCGTATATCGGGTCGTTGAAGATTTTCCTTTTGTTCGGATTGTCGTTCGTCATGATGTCTTTGCCACTGTTGTGCTTTGGCTACTACAGGACGAGCCTGTATGAAATCACATCGCAGGAAGGCACTGTAACGGTGCGTTCGGTCTTGTCTTTCAGGCTGGTCTTGCCTTCCATCTTGTGCGTCCAGAGGTTGTAAACCTTGTAAACCTGCTTGTCGAAGCCGGTGCTTTTCTTTGACACGGCGTCGTCCGTGAAGTTGAAGTGCTGCCAGTTGATGTCGTAGGTGATGTCTTGGTCGGAGAGGTTGAGCATGGTGAACGCCCAGTCTCCGTTTTCAAGCGGCTTGAACCAGAATGCCAGTCCGTTTTCGTCGCAGTAGTGGAGGCCTTGCACGCCAAGTTTGTCCTGATTGATGGCAATCATGTCTTTGTTGAGGAGGATGGTTTTGGTGGCTTCGCTCATCGTGCGGAGGTCGTTGCCGAGCAGGAGCGGGGAGGCCATCATGCACCACATGGTGAAGTGGGCGCGGTCTTCGTTTTCGGTCATGCCGTTGCCGACTTCAAGCATGTCGGGGTCGTTCCAATGGCCGGGACCGGCATATTGGCGCAAGGTGTCGTTGCGGTTCATGCAGTCCACCACGGTGAGTGGATGCCAGCCAGTCGGTTTGTCGGGACCGGTTTTTTCCTTGAAGAGGCAGCCGATGTCGCCCGTGGTGCGCCAACTGTGTCCGATTTCGGAAGCCCAGAGCCAAGGGTTGTTGGAACCCCATTCGCAGATGCTCAGAAATATGGGTCTTCCGGTGGCGTAAAGGGCGTCGCGCATCAGGCGATAAGATCCTATGGGGTTCATGTCAGGCGTGTTGCACCAGTCGAGTTTCAGGTAGTCGATACCCCAGCGGGCGTATTGCAATGCGTCCTGATACTCGTGACCCAATGAACCCAGTTCGCCGGCACAAGTCTGAAAGCCGCAGTCGCTGTAGATGCCCAGTTTCAGGCCTTTGGAGTGGGCGTAGTCGGCAAGCCATTTGATGCCGTGAGGGAAACGCTCAGGGTCGCATTGGATGAAACCGTCCTTGTCGCGATCGCCATGCCAGCAGTCGTCAAGGTTCACATAGATGTAGCCGGCGTCGCGCAATCCCGAAGTCACCATGGCGTCGATGACGCCGACAATCTTCTCTTCGTTGATGTCGCAGGCGAATTTGTTCCATGAGTTCCAACCCATCTGTGGCGTATTGGCCAGGTTTTCGAATTTCTGGGCTTCCATGCTCGTCACAACAGACAGCAACAAGATGGCTAACAGGAGTTTCCTAAGTCTTTTCATTTCTTGTGTCGTTTTATGTTTAATTATTGTACATCGCAAAAATAGTGATTTCTTCCTGACGCCCGACATAAGTGCCCAAAGTTGCTTCACGAAAATCGTTTCCTTAGGATATGCCAAGACTGTCATGATTTGCAATTTGGCATGTAAGTTGACGCTGAGCATGATATGCCATATTTTCAGACTTCGATACCAAAATCCAAAGTCTGACGTTAAAATCATGTATTGTGAATTTCATGCCTATCGACAGTATCTACGTGTAGACAAAAACTTTTTAAATGGAAAAGACGACGATTTTATGGGCTGATGACGAGATTGATATGCTGAAGCCCCATATCCTGTTCCTCGAGCAAAAAGGCTACGAGGTGGTTACCACCAATAATGGCGCAGATGCCATAGAAATGGTTCACAATCAGCATTTTGACATTGTTTTCCTCGACGAGCAGATGCCCGGCATCTCGGGGGTAGAGACGCTGGAAGCCATCAAGCGTGATTATCCTACACTCCCCATCGTGATGATTACCAAGAGCGAGGAGGAACGCATTATGGAAGATGCAATCGGTTCAAACATAGCCGATTATCTTATTAAGCCGGTAAACCCGAACCAGATTTTGCTTTCGCTGAAACGCAACCTTGAAAACAGGAAACTCCGTGAAGAGAAATCCTCCACAACCTATCAGCAGGAATTCAGGCAGATCAGTCTGAGAATCAACGATAATCTGACTTTCGATGAATGGATTGACGTTTACAAAGACCTCATCCGTTGGGAACTGGAACTGGAAAAATCGACTGACGACGGCATCAAGTCCATCCTCGCCGACCAGAAGATGGAGGCCGACAACAACTTCACCCGTTATGTCGAGAAGAAATACGAGTCGTGGATTACGGGCAAATCCGACAAGCCCGTCATGTCGCACACCGTCATTCATGACAAGGTGCTGCCACGCCTCACCGACGACGACAAGCCAATGTTTCTGATTGTTATCGACAACTTGCGCTACGACCAGTGGAAAGCCATTCAGCCGCTTATTGAGAATTATTTCCGTGTCGATGACGATGCCGTGTACTACAGCATCCTTCCTACGACGACACAGTATGCGCGTAACGCGCTCTTTGCTGGCCTGATGCCGCTTGAGATTCGTCGCCGTTTCCCAAAATGGTGGGTCGATGAAGAGGATGAAGGCACCAAAAACCAGTACGAAGGCGAACTGCTCGGCGAACAACTGCGACGCTACGGCAAAAACATCAAGTATTCATATAATAAGGTGCTCAACATCCAGTCGGGCAAGAAACTTTATGAACAGATGTCGAACCTGATGCAGAACAAACTGAACGTCATCGTGTATAACTTCGTCGATATGCTGTCGCATGCCCGCACCGAGATGGAAATCATCCGCGAACTCGCCGACAACGAGGAAGCCTACCGCTCGCTTATGCTTTCGTGGTTCGAACATTCCAGCCTGCTCGACATGATGCGTTTCATCGCCCAGAAACAGTGCGACATGATGATCACCACCGACCATGGCTCCACCTACGTGAAAAATGCAGTCCGCATCTTAGGCGACCGTGAGGTGAACACCAACTTGCGCTACAAATACGGCAAGAACCTGAAATACAATCCGAAGGAAGTGTACGAAGTGTCCGACCCTGAAAAGATTTTCCTGCCGCGCCTCAACCTGAGCACATCGTACGTCTTCGCAGGCGCAAACGACTTCTTCGCCTATCCGAACAACTACAATTACTACGTCAACTATTACCGTAACACGTTCCAGCATGGCGGCATCTCGATGAGCGAAATGCTGATACCGATCACCTATCTCAAGGCGAAACTCTGATTTTCGTCATTTTTCCTGCGTGGCGTGCTGCGCATGAGTGCCAATTTTTTTTGCGCCGACAAAAACATTTTGATTGTTGTCGGTATCGAAATGATTGGTACTTTTGCATTTGATAATACATTAATCACATGTCACCAAAGGTGTTCGAGATAAATGGCGTGGATGGACTTTCCGAAGTCTCCGATTTCCTCATCGGTATTCGCGACGAAGCCGATGTCATCGCTTTCTACGGCCCTATGGGCGCCGGCAAGACGACCTTGATAAAGAACCTTTGCCATAAGATGGGCGTCACCGATGAGGTGAACAGCCCCACCTTTGCCATCATCAACGAATATGTCACCGATAGCGGCGAACCCGTCTATCATTTCGACTTTTATAGGATCAGGAAACTTGAAGAGGTTTACGACATCGGCTACGAGAACTACTTCTACAGCGGTCATCTCTGCCTGCTCGAATGGCCCCAACTGATCGATTCCATCATGCCCGAAAGGTATGTTCGTGTCGATATCGCGCCAGGCCGTGACGATGACAGCCGCATCATCACCTGTTCCTTGGTAACCAATTGAATGTGAAGTGCGTATGAAATAGCAGCGACAGACATGACGGAACCGAGCCCTTATATGACATCAGAAGCCTTGAAGCAGGCCATTTCCGGCCACAGCCGGACTTTTGTGCTTGTCGATTCCAACACGCGCCGATGCTGTCTGCCTATGTTTTGCCGTGAGTTTGGCGACGATTTCGAGATTTTGGAGATTCTGTCTGCCGAACAGGCCAAATCGCTGGAAACGGCTGCTTCTCTTTGGACGCAACTTCTGGCAAGTCATGCCGACCGCGATGCCTTGTTGGTGAATCTCGGCGGCGGCACCGTTACCGACCTTGGCGGCTTTGTGGCGTCGTGCTACAAGCGCGGCATCGACTTCGTCAATGTGCCGACTTCCTTGCTCGCCATGGTTGACGCCGCCCTCGGCGGCAAGACTGCCGTTGACTTCAACGGATTCAAGAACCAGATTGGGACTTTTGCTTTTCCTCTCGGCGTGTTCCGCTCCACCGATTTTCTGGCCACTTTGCCGCACCGCGAACTGCTCTCGGGAATGGCGGAAATGATAAAATACGGATTCATCAAGGACAGCACTTTGCTCGCTGTCGACGAAGGTAATTACCTTACCCTTATTGACAGGGCAGCCTCCATCAAGATGGCCATCGTGGCTGCCGATCCGCAGGAACGCGGACAGCGCAAGTTGCTGAATTTCGGCCATACCATAGGTCATGCCCTTGAAAGCCATTTTCTTGACTCCGATATGCCGTTGCGTCATGGCGAAGCCGTGGCGCTCGGAATGTGTTGCGCCTTGTGGCTCTCAGTGCACATCAGCGGCCTCGACGTGTCCGTGCTGAACGACTTTAAGCCTGTCTGCAGATGGCTGATTTCAGATATTCCCTTTTCCAATGGCTTTCATCTCGATGCAGATGCCGTTGACGACATCCTGCTGAAGTTGTCGCAAGACAAGAAAAGCCATGAGGGCAAAACCCAGTTTGTACTGCTTGAGAAACCGGGCGATGCCATGTTCGGTTGCAGCGTCGCTGACGCCATGATTGCCGAATCCGTCCTGATGCTAAACAGTCTCTTCGCCGATGCCTGAATATAGCCGCAATAGTGGGCCGTATCAGGTCGTTTCTCTCAGCCGCGACATCCAAGGCGAGGTGCGTCTCCCTGGGAGCAAGAGCGAAAGCACCCGCGCACTGATGATTGCCGCTTATGGCGGATTGAAGCCGTGCTTTGGCAATCTCTCTGCTGCCGATGACACCGTGTTGCTCCAAAACCTCTTGAATCATATCGCATCCGCAAATGGCGCGGAGCCTTGCACTTTGGACTGCGGCAATGCGGGTACGGTATGCCGTTTTCTGCTCACTTATCTTGCCCAACGTCCCGGGAAATGGGTTCTTACGGGTTCCGAGAGGCTGAAGCAAAGGCCTATCGAGCCTTTGGTGACGGCCTTGAGAACGCTTGGCGCGGACATACATTATGCTGACAATCAAGGCGGACTCCCTTTGCTTGTCGAGGGGCGCTCTATCGCAGGTGGCGTCTTGCATCTCGACGGCTCTCTCAGCAGCCAGTTTGCGTCATCTTTGCTGTTGGCGGCGCCGACTTTGAAATACGGTCTCGAACTGCATCTCGACGGCGAACTTCCTTCGTTGCCATATATCGACCTGACGCTCTCCATGATGCGGCATTTCGGTGCCGAAGCCTTGCGGGATGGACGTGTGGTTGTGGTGAGACCTGTTCCTTACGTCCCAAAGCCTTTCCATGTTTCCGCTGATTGGAGCTCGGCGTCTTACTGGTATGAAATCGCTGCGCTGAGCCAGCATTGCGACATCATGCTTGACGGTCTCGACAGTCACACTCTTCAAGGCGATGCGGTCATCAAGCAGTGGGCAGAAAACTTCGGAGTGACGTCATCTTCCGAGGAGGCGGGAGTGCGCCTGACCAAAACACCCATTGTAAGCCGGCATCTCGATTTCGATTTCTCGGCCACGCCGGATCTCTTTCCTGCTGTGACCGCCACTTGTGCCGCACTGCGTCTTGAAGCATCGTTCAGCGGCTTGTCGAGTCTCGCTTTAAAAGAATCCGACAGGCTTCATTCCATGATGACGGAACTGGCAAAAATCGGAGCATTTTTCGATGTCGTCTCATCCGATAGGATTGCCTTGCGTTATCATGATGGAAATAATTGTGTTTCATGGTGTTGCAAAAATAATGATGATTTCTGCTTCCATGTTTATTCCGACCATCGTCTAGCCATGGCACTCGCTCCACTTGCCATGCTCACAGGACGTGTTATTATAGATGATGTTTCTGTCGTGTCAAAATCTTATCCCGATTATTGGAAAGATCTCGAAATGCTGAACGTGGCATCTCTGCAATAGTCTGGTATTTAGCATATTACAATCGTAAGGCTATTCACGCTATTGTATATGCATGTATTGTAAGCATTTCATTATTATTTTCTTGTTTATGAAAAAAACGTATTTTTGCAAAATAAATGCATGACTGAAGCCTATGATTGCTGACCTTTTCATTCCTTGCAACATCGATCAGTTTTATCCACAAGTCGCCGAGAATACCCTCAAGGTATTGCGTAAGGCTGGTGTGGATGTGGAATACAATCCAGGTCAGACCTGCTGCGGGCGTTTTGCCTACCAAGGCGGTTACATCGACGATGCCAAAGAGCTTGGCGACAAGTTTCTGAATGATTTTGCAAACGGCAAACCTGTGGTGTCGCCTTCGTCATCATGTGTGGCATTTGTCAAAAAACGTTATCCCGAATTGTTTTTTAATACTGCCAACCATTTGAATTTCAAGAAATTGGTCGGTAATATCTACGAGTTGTCTGATTTTCTGGTCAACATCATGCGTTTTGACGATTTCGGCGCGGAGTTTCCGCATAAGGTGACGTTCCACGATAACTGCAACGCACTTCGGGTGCTCGGAACAGGGAAGGAGGCGCGACGCCTTCTGTCGAAAGTGAAAGGTCTGGAACTCATCGAGATGAAACAGACCGACATGTGTTGCGGCGCCGAGTTCGATTTCATGGTCAATCATAAGACGCTGTCCGACGGCATGGCGAGTCACAAGGTGCGTAACGCCCTGAACACTGGTGCCGAGTACATCGTCTCAACAGATATGTCGTGCCTCACGCACCAGAAATTTTTCATTGACGAGCAGGGATTGCCGATTCAGGTGATCCACATCGCCGATGTGCTGGCTTCAGGTTGGTGAGCCTGGCCGGTTTGTTGATGTTAATTTTTAAGACAATTAATTATGGAAGATAAAGGTTATTTTGTTCATGAAAGCAGTTATGTCGATGACAATGTGAGTATTGGCAACGGCACCAAGATATGGCATTTCTGCCATGTCCAGTCCGGAGCCTCCCTTGGCGAGAACTGCTCGCTTGGGCAGAATGTCAATGTCGGCAACAACGTGAAGATCGGCAATGGCGTCCGCATCCAGAACAACGTTTCCGTTTACGAAGGCGTCGAGATTGAGGACAATGTCTTCTGCGGCCCCAGCTGCGTTTTCACCAATGTCGTCACGCCTCGCGCGAATTTTCCCGTTCATGGCATCTATGCCAGGACGCTGATTTGCGAAGGCGCTTCGTTGGGTGCCAACTGCACCGTCGTGTGCGGCCATACTGTGGGCAGGAGCGCGTTGATTGCCGCAGGTGCCGTCGTGACCAAAGACGTGAAGCCTTATTCGTTGATGGCTGGCGTTCCCGCCCGCCGCATCGGATGGGTGTGCGAGTGCGGCCAGCGCCTTGACGCTTCCTTGTCGTGCAGCTGTGGCAGGAAATACCGTCAGGAGAGCGACACGCTCTTTCAGGTTGGCGATGAATGACGTGAGTCTTGTCGTTTTTTTTTTTTTGATAATAATTAATATAAAGATATGCAGTTCAGAGATTTGAAATCGCAGTACGAGGCCTTGAAGCCAGAAATGGACAAGGCCATCCTTGGTGTGGCGGCGTCCAGTGCTTTTGTCATGGGACCAGCCGTCAAGGAGATGGAAAAAGAGTTCGCGGAATACGTTGGCATGAAGCATTGCATCGCCTGCAACAGCGGTACCGACGCCTTGCTGATCGCCTTGAAAGTGTGGGGCGTGAAAGCCGGTGACGCGGTGTTCGTCCCCAGCTTCACCTTCTTCGCTTCAGCGGAAGTAATCGCCCTGGAAGGCGCCACTCCCGTCTTTGTGGATGTCGATAAAGACACGTTCAACATCGATGCCGAGGACCTCGAACGCAAGGTGGCGTGGACTGTCAGCGAGGGAAAACTGAATCCCAAGGCGGTCATTGCCGTCGATCTGTTCGGCCTGCCGGCTGATTTCGCCGCTGTCCGCAAGGTCACCGACAAGTACAATCTGTTGCTTCTGGAAGATGGCGCCCAAGGTTTTGGCGGCACTTTCAACGGCAAGCGGGCTTGCAGCTTCGGCGACATCGGCACGACCTCGTTTTTCCCTGCCAAACCGGTAGGCTGCTACGGCGATGGCGGCGCCATTTTCACCGACAACGACGAATGGGCAGCATTAGCAGAGTCTTACCACGTTCATGGCAAAGGCTCAGACCGTTACGACAACATCCGTATCGGCCTCAACTCCCGCCTCGACACCATGCAGGCCGCCATATTGCTGGTCAAGCTGAAAGCCTTCAAAGACTATGAACTCGCCGACATCGACAAGATTGCCGCACGCTATACCGAACTCCTTAAGGATGTCGTAAAGACACCCGTCGTCCCGGCAGGATTCCGCTCCAGCTGGGCGCAATACACCTTGCAGCTCAAAGACGAAGCGCAGCGTACCGACATGCAGAACACGCTCAAAGCCCTCGACATCCCCACAGCCATCTATTATCCGATTCCGATGCACAAGCAGACCGCCTTCAGTTATCTCGACCCCGACGACAACAAATGTCCCGTGGCGGAACGCCTGAGCCATTGCGTCTTGTCGCTGCCCATACATCCTTATCTGTCCAACGACGATCAGGACATGATCTGCAACGCCGTGAGAGGTTGTCTAAAATAACTTTCAATATTTCGTTTGTGCCTTTTAAGAGTCTGACATATAGGGAGAATTACGAACAGGCGATGGAGTACCTTTCCTACAAGGAAACTCAACACGCCCCGGTCTTCGACTTTGACAACGCCCCAGAGGAACTGCAGGGGGTGCTTGCCAAGGTGAAAGAGCCGCGCAGTGCCGAACGCTCGCAATGGCTGAACGATTATGCATCCAATTGCTGGATGTCGCCCGACGGCGAAGCAGAGGTGGTTTTGGCCAAAGACCATCTCAACAGTCTGAGATACCTCAACCGCTATCTGTGTTCCGTCAATGCCAAGCTCAAGGAAGACGGATACTTCATCTGCGGCTTCGACACTTCGAAGAAGCGCAAGGTGATGATCTATAGTAAATACCCGCGTTTCATTGCCCACATAGTTTACTTTTTCGATTTCATCTGGCATCGCGCCTTTCCGAAGTTGGCGCTGACACGTCGTTTCTATTACTTCTGCAACAAGAAAGAGAAAAAAGTGTATCCAAGGCCGGAGGTGCTCGGTCGTCTTTATTATTGCGGCTTCGATGTGGTGTCGGAACAGTATGTCCACGACCGTTTCTGCGTCATAGCACAGAAAAAGCGTCCACCTTGCACAGACCCACACACCTACGGACCTATCATCAAACTTTTGCGGGTAGGTAAGAACGGCACGCTGTTCTACGTCTATAAGTTCCGCACGATGTATGCCTATTCCGAGTATCTGCAGAGCTATATTTACAACAACAACAAACTTCAGCCTGGCGGGAAGTTCAACGACGACTACCGCATCTCAGGCTGGGGCAAGCTGTTTCGCCGTTTCTGGATCGACGAGCTGCCCATGTTCGTCAACCTTTTTAAAGGCCAGATGAAACTCGTTGGCGTGAGGCCCTTGAGCCAGCAATACTTTAGTTTGTACACACCCGAAATGCAAGCACTCCGCATCAAGGTGAAACCCGGCATGCTGCCCCCATTTTATAAGGATATGCCCAACACCATCGAGGAAATTCAGGAGAGCGAAAGGAAATACATAGAAGCCTACCTGCGGCATCCTTTCCGCACCGACTGGCATTATTTCTGGCAAATAGTGGGCAACATCGTTTTCCATCACAAGCATTCCAAATGACCTTTTCTCCGTCCATTTCTTTTCCGAAGGAATGACAACGGCTTTCCATTCTTATTTTTTCAATTGCTACTTTTTCTTTTCGTAGTGTCAGTCTTACAACAATAAGCATTTTTTTATTTTTTAATTGATATTTGCATTATCTTTGTAGTGTAGTACAAGGATTTGTCAAATTCAGATCCTTTGTTAGATTGTATTTATTTGTTGCATGTCTCACTAACCTATTTATTTTGAGTGTCATACGAATAGTTTATGTGACTCAGAAGGCGAAGCTGTGTACCTGAAACAAGGTGCGGCAACACGTGAGAATGTGTATCGAGTGTGGAATTTAGTGTGAATTAGTCTTATCATATAGCGCTTTTATGGAACAAAACGAAAAATGGACGACAGAAATTAAGCCGCGAAACAACCTTTTCGAGGTCAACCTTATAGAGATCTGGGCGTACCGCGACCTGCTTTCCCTGTTTATCAAACGGAACATCGTCACACAATACAAGCAGACCATCCTTGGTCCTTTGTGGTACGTCATTCAGCCAGCGCTGACGGTGATTATGTATATGGTGGTGTTTGGAGGCATTGCAGGTATCCCCACCGACGGTGTTCCACAACCTCTGTTTTATTTGGCCGGAGTGTGCATGTGGCAGTATTTTGCTGACTGTCTGAACAAGACATCAAACACCTTCGTTAGTAATGCTGGTATTTTTGGCAAGGTTTATTTTCCGCGACTGATAACGCCACTGTCCGACACACTGAGCAATCTGGTGCGATTCGCCATACAGTTTGGCTTGTTTATCATTGTTTATGTTTTCTATGTCGCCAAAGGCATTGACGTGGCGCCCAACTGGTACGCATTGCTGTTTCCGTTACTTGTCATCATCATGGCGGGACTAGCCTTGGGCTTCGGAATCCTCATTTCTTCCATGACTACGAAATACCGTGACTTGCAGATACTATTCTCATTCATCGTGCAGTTGTGGATGTACGCTACGCCTATCGTCTATCCTTTGAGTCAAGTGAAAGGAAAGACAATGTTGGGTTTGGACGTTTATAAAATCATGTGCATCAATCCGGTGACGCCTATCATCGAAACCTTCAAATATGGCTTCCTCAACTCTGGTGAGTTCATCGGCTGGGGTTGGCTGGCGTATAGCCTTGTCTTCATGTTGGCGCTGCTTTTCCTCGGCATCCTCGTTTTCAACAGGGTGCAGAAGAGTTTCATGGATACGGTGTAAGGGCTGCTTGTCATTGACTATGTCGAATCCGAAGGATTTCAGATCAGAGTCCAGCTTATATAATACCGTCATTCAGAGGAAAGGACAACCTGCAGAATGCCGTCATTCAGAGCGGAGCATAGCGCAGCGAAGAATCTGCGGGATGGAGGGAGAAGCGAATAGGATAGATAACACAGATGCTTCACTTCGTTCTGCATGACGGAAACGGCCGAATGGCCCGTCATTCAGAGGAAAGGACAACCTGCAGAATACCGTCATTCAGAGCGGAGCATAGCACAGCGAAGAATCTGCGGGATGGAGGGAGAAGCGAATAGGATAGATAACACAGATGCTTCACTTCGTTCTGCATGACGGAAAAAGAATAGAATACTCCAATTCCAAAAATTTTTTACCTTTAAAATTAACCTAATAAATTCTCCATTCTATGTCCACAGCAATAGAATTCAACAATATCAGCAAACAATACCGCTTGGGTTTGGTATCGACCCGCACATTGAGTCATGACCTCAATCGCTGGTGGACGATTAACGTCCGTGGTAAGGAAGACCCTTATCTGAAGATCGGCGATACCAACGATCGCGCCAGCAAGGGCGAGAGCGAATACGTCTGGGCGCTGAAAGACATCAACTTTAAGGTGGAGCAAGGCGATGTTGTAGGCATCATCGGGAAGAACGGCGCTGGCAAGAGCACCTTGCTGAAGCTGCTCTCACGGGTGACGGGTCCCACCACGGGCAGCATCAATGCTCGGGGACGCATCGGCTCGCTGCTGGAAGTGGGGACTGGTTTTCACCCCGAGATGACGGGCCGCGAAAACATTTACATGAATGGTGCCATTTTAGGCATGACAAAAGCGGAAATCACGCGCAAGCTGGACGAGATTGTCGATTTCTCAGGTTGCGAGCGCTATATCGACACACCAGTGAAACGCTACTCGAGCGGCATGATGGTGCGTCTCGGTTTCGCAGTGGCAGCCCACCTCGATCCCGAAATCCTTGTCGTAGACGAAGTCCTGGCCGTGGGTGACGCCGAGTTCCAGAAGAAAGCAATAGGGAAGATGAAAGATGTGAGTAGAGGGGAAGGTAGGACGGTGTTGTTTGTAAGTCATAATATGGCATCGATTGCCGATTTGTGTCACAGTTGTGTGCTGCTGTCGCAAGGAATGGTGCAAGCTTCAGGAAATGTGCAAGATATTATCAATCTTTATCTGGCTGATAACTATAAAGTTAATGCATCAGAGATTGACAATGTTTCTATTGAGGACAAATGTGTTGTCAGTGGTTTTTCAATAACTCAAGATGACGTTGTTACCACGAAGTTATATTCATGTCAACCCTATCGTATATCATTTGATGTTGAAAACAAAAAAGCAGAGGATGCCATATTAATCTTGAATATAGAAGTCGCTACTGAAACGGGTGTCAGCGTTACCTGTTTTGGAAATGAATTCCAACGCAACGATATAATACTTCCTCCAAACTCCAAAATGCACGTTGAGATAGAGATGCCTAATTTGATGCTACGAGCGGGATGTTATTATTTTTCACTGTATTTTCTTATTAAGTATCCTTTTGAGACAATAAGCCGTTATGTACAACATGCTATTAAAATTGATGTTGAAGGGTTATCAATTCAGTATTTGGCTGATAAAGATAGGGAGTGGAGAATGTTTCCTGCAAAGAATATACATGGTTATTTGATATCTTGCGTTGATTCTATTAAAACGACAATCTTGCCATAAGTGTTATAGATGCAAAGAAATTTTAAGGTCTCTATTATTGTTCCAATATACAATGCGGAAAATACTTTGCCGCGTTGTGTGAATAGCGTATTGGCTCAAACATATTCTAATTGGGAACTGATATTGGTTGATGATGGCTCACAAGATAGTTGTGCTATTATATGTGACGGATATGCTAAAAATGTTAATAGAATCATTGTCAAACATAAGACGAATGGCAGAGTTGGTTCTGCTCGAAATGTCGGACTTTCTATTGTGAGTGGAGATGTTGTCGTTTTTTTGGATGCTGATGACGAGTTGACAAAAGATGCTATTGAAACTGTTTGCAAAAATATGGATGATGATGTTGATATGCTAGCATCAGAACTGATCAGAATCCCTAGCGTATCCAATGAAGTTAACTTGGAATCACGTTTTTTTTCTGCTGAAGAGTACGCTACATGCTTGCTGTCTAATTATCAAGGTAGATATCAAGGTTATATAGGAGGAAAGGTGTTTAGGAAATCTATTATTGATAGTACATCCAATCTACGATTTGATGAGAAGATTTTTTTCAACGAAGACAGATTGTTTATTACAGAGTATATCTGCAATAGCAAGAGAATCAAGTATATAGATGATAGATTTTATAAGTATTATTATTCTGATTCAAGTGCTATGGCTTCGGTGGAAAGAGACTTTAATCCATTGTTTGTTACGGATTTACATGCTTTTTCAAAGATGTTGAGATGCTATCGTCAGCATGGTTTTAGTGAAAGCGTAATAAGAGCAAACTATATTGGAATTATTGAAAGCAGAGACAATATTGCTGACATGATGAAACGATTTGGGGTGAATGATGTCGCTATTAATAGTGCAATCAATGCCGTAGTAAAGAAGGACGTCCCTTTGAGTTTTAGGTTGAATTATTACTTAAAGAAGCATGGATTTGCTAGTTTTCATCAAGTGAAAAGGAAGATTAATAGACTGATAGGATATGGGAAATAAATACGACTACTTAATTGTTGGCTCTGGCCTCTATGGCGCAACATTCGCTTGTTTTGCGCGAAAGGTAGGGAAACGCTGCCTTGTGATTGATAAGCGTCCACAGCTTGGTGGTAATGTGTATTGCGAGACGGTGGAAGGTATTAACGTCCATAAATATGGGGCGCATATTTTCCATACGTCCAACAAGGCAGTGTGGGATTTTGTGAATTCAATAGAGCCCTTTAACCGTTATACGAATTCGCCTGTTGCAAATTACAAGGGCAAACTCTACAATCTGCCCTTCAACATGAATACCTTCTATCAGATGTGGGGTGTAACGACGCCAGAAGCGGCAAAGACGAAGATAGAAGAACAAAAGGCAGAAGCTGTCGCTGCACTCAAGGGCCGCGAACCTGCCAATTTGGAAGAACAAGCCTTGCTGTTGGTTGGTCGCGATATATACGAAGCCTTGGTGAAGGGCTATACCGAAAAGCAGTGGGGACGCAAATGCACGGAATTGCCGGCTTTCATTATCAAGCGTCTTCCGGTGCGATTTGTGTTCGACAACAACTATTTCAACGATAGCTATCAAGGCATCCCGATTGGTGGATACAATAAACTGATTGAAGGACTGCTGGATGGTGTCGACACGCAAGTGAATGTCAATTTCTTTGCTGATAGAAAGCGTTGGGAGTCGTTAGCAGATAAGGTTATGTTCACGGGTAAGATTGACGAGTACTATGATTATCGGTTCGGTAAACTGGAGTACAGGACAGTCCGTTTTGAACAGGAGACGTTGGATGTGCCGAATTACCAAGGTAATGCCGTAGTGAATTATACTGAACGCGAGGTGCCTTATACGCGCGTCATTGAACACAAACATTTTGAAATGTTCGGACAAGCTGTTTATGATACTCCTAAAACAGTGGTATCGCGAGAGTACAGCACGGAATGGAAAGGTGGCATGGAACCTTATTATCCTGTGAATGACGCCAAAAACAATGCTCTCTATGAAAAATACAAGGCCTTGGCTGATGCTGAAAGCAATGTGCTTTTTGGCGGGCGCTTGGCAGAGTACAAGTATTATGATATGGCTCCCATTTTGGAAACTGTAATGAATCGTTGTAAAAACATTTTTTAATAGTTCTTCATATGAATGTCGATGCTGTAGTGGTAACCTTCAATAGGTTGGAAAAATTGAAAAACACATTGGCAAGTTATGAAGCGCAGACAAAGTCGTTCCGTAACTTGATTGTGGTGGATAATTGCAGTAAGGATGGAACGAAAGAATTTCTTGATGTATGGAAAGAAGAAACACATCCATTTGCTGTACATGTGTTGCATTTGAGTTCCAATATGGGTGGGAGTGGAGGTTTTTATGCTGGTGAAAAGTACAGCATGGAACATGATCCTGATTGGGTGCTCGTCTCTGATGACGATGCCTATCCCATGCCTGATGTTATGGAAATATTTAACCAATTTATTGAGCAACATCAAGGTGGGCAAATTTCAGCTGTTTGTGGCGCTGTCGTGGGAATGGATGGAGTAATCGACACGGGGCATCGTTGTCACGAAAACTGGTCTGGTGGATGGTCTCATTATATGACCCCCGTTCCAGTGGATAATTATCAGAAGGAACAGTTTGATTTTGACTTTCTCAGTTATGTTGGCTCGTTCATCAATGCCAAAGCTATGAAGAAAGTGGGGCTGGTAAATGAACATTATTTCATTTATAATGATGATACGGAACACTCGATTAGACTTGTCAAATACGGACGTTTGGTTTGCTTGCCTGGAATGGTCTTTCATCATGACAATACCTATACAAAAGCAAAGAACGATAATGACGGATTGTTGACATGGCGTGACTATTATTCTTGCCGTAATGAGTTGAATATGTTTTTGAAACATAAACCAAAGAAAGCTCTACTCTATGTTTTGTTTTTGCTCAAAACTATGAAGAAATATAAGAAAGGCGAGTATACTTTTTTAACTCAAGGTAGAAATGCAGAAGAAGTGAAGCTTTTATGCCAAGCCTATAAAGATGGTTTTTGGGGGCGTCTAGGTGTGAATAAATTGTATAAACATGGTTTCCGTATAGGATAAGTCTCTATAGTCTGCTATCTATGCAAAATCATAAAGTTTCCATAGTCCTCCCTTGCTACAATGGTGCGGATTTCTTGTCTCAATCAATTGATAGTGTGTTGGCGCAGACATACCGAGACTGGGAGTTGATCCTTGTCAACGATTGTTCCAAAGACAATTCTTTGGAAATCATGCGGCAATATGCCGAAAAGGATGAACGCATTATCGTTGTTGATAACGAAGTCAACAAGAAATTGCCTGCCACGTTGAATGTCGGTTTTGCCCGTGCAAGTGGCCAATATCTCACATGGACATCGCACGACAACAAGATGGGGAAGTCTATGCTCGAAGAGTTCGTCGCTTATCTTGATGAACATGCTGATGTGGGACTGGTAACGGCCAACTATGCCGCTTTCGACAATACAGGAAAGATATTGTATGAAGTGAGTATGGAGGATCCAGAAGGGCGGTTGCCTCATCACAATACGATTTGCTATGCTTTCATGTATCGGCGTGAGGTGATGGAAACAATTGGTGGGTATGATGAAAATCTGTTCTTGATTGAGGACTACGATTATTGGATTCGCATATGGCAAAAGTTCAAGATAGGGAAAATCGACAAGGTGCTATATTATACATGCGTTAACGAAGTGACACTGACGGCTTCACGCAAAAAAGAGATCGCTAGGCGGTTGCTTTGGGTGCGTATGCATTACTTTGATTCGTTCGACAAGGCCTTGAAATCCAATCCCGTATTGCGTCGCGATTATTTCATTTCCATCGTGAAGGAAATGGTTTTTTGGAGACGTTTGCCTTATGTGCTGAAGTTTTCCGTTAAGAGTCCGATAAAGTTTGGTTGTTATTATTTGTTTGTTTATCGTCCTAAACAGATATTGAAATCTTGGGGCGTATATTCAAAACTCAAATCATTTCTGAAAAGAAAATGACACAAAAAGCCCTTGCCAACGACGGAAATAATCGTATCCCATATCTCGATTTGCTGAGAATTATTGCGATTATAGCCGTCATTTTCCAGCACTTTTGTCCTGCTTACTATGGTGCTGGGGATTATAATAGGAATGCAGTGAATATAATGGTCTCATTAACGGATTGGTGTGTTCCTGTCTTTGTGATGATTTCTGGGGCATTGTTGTTAAATCCACAAAAAGAGTTTTCTATAAAACAATTCTTTAAAAAGAATGTCTTAAGAGTATTCATTGCTCTCTGTTTTTGGAGTCTAGTTTATGGCACCTATTATAATATAAGTCATTTTGGAACAGAATGAAAATTCACTAGTTTGTTTATCCCTATTTTTATTAAGCGATTGCCATGGTATCATTTGTGGTTTGTTTATATGATATTGGCGTTGTATTTATTAGTTCCAATTATTAGGGTTTTTTTGAAAAGCGCATCTCTAAAACAAATCCAATATTTTATACTGTTAACGCTAGTGGCATCTGCCATTGAATATTGGAACGCGTTCTTCCCAACATTGAACTTTTCTTTGAATGGCATGGGAGGATATGTTGGATATTTTGTACTTGGCTATTATTTAAGAAAATATGATTGTTCAGTTAGGTTGAGGAGAGTAGTATATTTACTGGCTGTTTTTTCAATAATATGGATGGTTGTCCTAAATTGGATAAAAGAAGTGCCTCCTCACACTTATCCGTGCTATACTAGTCCATTTGTGACTGTGCTAGCAGTAGCGGTGTTCTTGGTCTTTAAAACAAACTGTTGCATTCGGACAAATAATAGGATTGCCAAATTGTCAAATTTAGTGTTTGGCATTTATTTAGTGCATGATTTGTTCATTCAAATTGTTTCAAATACTGTACCTCAAGAATGGTGCTCTACTGCCGTGATTTTTGTGCCATCAGCCACTATCGCGGTTTTTATTTGTAGTACTTTGGCGTCTTTCGTGATGTCAAAAATTCCAGTTGCTGGAAAATATTTTGTATAAAAGCATGTCACGCGTTACTGTCCTTATGCCTGCCTATAATGTTGGCCCCTACATCAAGGAAGCCATCGAGAGCGTGTTGGCTCAGACATATCGGGACTTCACCTTGTTGGTGATAGACGATTGTTCTACTGATGATACCGCTGAAGTGGTGAAGTCGTTTTCGGATGAACACATTCGTTATGAGAAAAATGACCATAATTTAGGCTTGGCCGAAAACTTGAACCGAGGTTTGGACCTTTCCGAAACGGAGTTCTGCGCCCGTATGGATGGCGATGATATTGCTGAACCGCGATGGCTTGAGAAAGGTGTTGAAGTCTTGGATCATCATCCGGAAGTGGCTATCTGTAGTTTCGGCTTTCAGTTTTTTGGAACAAAAAAATCCGCGGTGCGTTTCCCTGAATGGAATGAGGACTCCAAGGTGCAGATGCTATTCGGTTGCACAGTTATTGTTCCTGTGTTTCGGCGTAGCGTGATGGTAGACAATGGTTTCAGATATAGCACGGAGGCGTTTCCCGCTGAAGATTATATGATGTGGTCCGATTGTTATCGTGTGACGCAAGTCTATAATGTGCAGGAAACCTTGTTCCATTATCGGATGCACGAGTCGCAGATTTCAACATCGAAAAAGATAGCACAACAGCAGAAGTCGGATGCTGTCCGATTGAAAATGCTGGAATGGCTGAACCCCGTTTTCGCTGAAGAGGGGAAACGCTATTTTTTGGATGTGTTTGTGCCTTGTAAGATAAGCGAAGAAAAAGATATTGACGAATTGCAAGATTTTGCAAATCGTTTGGTGTCGAAAAACACTTGTGGTCATTACGACAACGAAGCTTTGCGTCGGAAATTTGCGTTTCACTTGTCGTATGGCGCCTTGAAGTATGCCGAAAGCGAGTTCTTCGCGGAAGGCTATAGCTTGAAGCAGTATAGCCTTTTCAAACATAGTAAGGCTTTTGAATTGGCACCGGATAAAAACAAGAAAAAGATATTAGTCAAGTCATTGTTTCATAAACGTAAATGAGCGTGTTTTCATTTTTTAGACGAAAGGTATATAATGTTTTCCATCCTGAGTTGGGGCAGATACTGATGCTCCATAGGGTGACGGAACAGCGTAGCCGTTTGTCGGCCAATAGGGAAATAGAGATTACACCTGCATTTTTGGAACAAACGCTCATCAACTATCAACGTAAAGGTTTTCGTTTCGCATCATTGGATGAGGTCTTTGATGTCGTTAGACGAGGCAAAACGAAACAGAAATTCGTTTGTTTCACGCTTGATGATGGTTATAAAGACAATTACACGACCGCTTATCCCATATTCAAGAAATACGACTGTCCCTTTGCTGTCAATGTGACGACTGATTTTTTTGAACACAAGGCCTTGCTTTGGTGGTATGTGCTTGAAGATTTAGGCGTTTCGGAAGAAGAGTTTCAAGCGTATCGTGACAAGATCTTCCAACTGAAACCGGATGCCATGGAAAAAGCATTCAAGGAATGGTTTCCTAATGTGACATATTCGTTTGTGCACAAGGTAAATGAGATGGCGCTGACAGTAGAGCAGATCAAAGAAATGGCAGATAGCGGTTTGTGTACGATAGGGAATCATACCGTTTCGCATCCGAATTTATTGAGTTTGTCTGCTATCGAACAAAAATACGAGATTGAAACAGCACAAAAGAAATTACAAGAACTGACAGGAAGTCCTGTGAAGCATTTTGCCTATCCATATGGATATTACAACCATGACACATTGGATGTGATTGGGAAACTTGGCATTGAGACTGCGGTCTTGACTTGGGGCGGAAAAGTGAGAAAAGGAGCGGCTCTTGACAAGATGAACAGAATTGAACTGAAAGAAGATTAAGCTTATTATTTTGATTCAATGCGTTTTTCAATAATTATTCCGGCCTATAACGTGGAGTCTTTTCTTCCAAAATGTTTGAATAGCATTTTGTGTGAGAATGATGTCGATTATGAGGTGATAGTCGTGAATGATGGCAGTACGGACGGAACATTGGCATTGCTAGAAGACTTTGCGGCTTGTTTTTCTCACTTGAGAGTCATATCGCAGGTGAATCAAGGAATGAGTACGGCTCGAAATCGAGGTCTGGCTGAAGCAACTGGCGATTATGTAATGTTTGTCGATAGTGACGATTGGTTGTGTGAGGGTGCTTTGCCTGTGTTGGCAAACAAATTGAAGGATGAAGATGTGTTGTGCTTCAATTCGATGAAATATTTTGAGGAAACAGGGCAATGCGAGAAGAACGTATTACCTGTGGTTGATGAGCCAATCTCTGGTTGGCAATATTTCAATCACCGGCGATTGACTCCGACGACTATTCATTTTGTCTGTATCTGGCAGCGTATCTACAAGCGTTCGTTTTTGAATGAACATGACCTGCGTTTCGCCGATGGCATTCTTCGTGCTGAAGACGATTTGTTCACAACTATGGTCATGTATTATGCAGCGACATTACGCGTGATTCCGGAAGTGCTCTATGTGTACCGTGTTCGTTCTAGTAGCATCACCACCACCGTAGATGTCAACCGCTGGTACGACAGCTTGAGTGTGCAGGAAATGTTAGCCGACTTTTTCATTCCTTTGAAAGGAATAGATAAGAAAGTGATATATCAGGTGCTCGCCTCTAATTATATCAACTGCTTTTCCGAGAAGACAAAGTCTTTATACGGTAATAGGGTTAAAGAATTGAAAATGAGAATCAATTGGGGATATTTCAAGGAAACAGCGATGAGCCGGCGGCATAAAAGATTATTTTGGATAATTAAACGATCTCCTACCTTGTATAGAATCTGTTCAAGAGTGATTTCAAGATTCTGACGATATGCTTTTTACTTCGATATCTTTCTTTATTTTTCTGCCTGTCGTTTTCGCGATTTATTGGCTGTTGCGCTATAAATTGCGGTTGCAGAACTTGTTTGTGGTCATTGCTTCATATGTCTTTTACGGCTGGTGGGATTGGCGTTTCCTATTGCTGATTGCTTTTACCAGTCTTTGCTCATGGGGAAGCGGCTTGCTCATCGAGAAAAGTGCAAAGAGTGAGAATGGAGGGAATGTTTGCAAAAAAGCGAAACTCGTTCTTTGGGCTAATATTATTCTCAATCTGGCAATTCTGTTTTTTTTCAAGTATTTTGATTTCTTTGTCCAGAGTTTTGTCAATGCCTTTGCTCTGGCAGGCGTGACATTGCATGCATCCACGTTGAGAATCATTCTGCCTGTCGGCATTTCGTTCTACACCTTCCAGGCTTTGTCGTACAGCATTGATGTCTATCGTCAGAAGCTGGAACCCACGCGCGATGTTGTGGCTTTTTTAGCTTATGTGTCTTTCTTTCCACAGTTGGTGGCAGGCCCTATCGAAAGAGCGACGAATCTATTGCCGCAGTTCGGCAAGCAACGAGAGTTCGATTACGATACTGCAGTCGATGGGTGTCGACAGATGTTATGGGGGTTCTTTAAAAAGGTAGTCATTGCTGACAATTGTGCCGTGTTTGTAGACCAGATCTGGAACAACTATACCGAGCATAGCGGGAGCACATTGTTCATAGCTGCGGTATTCTTCACATTTCAAATCTATGGTGATTTCTCGGGCTATTCCGACATCGCCATTGGTTGTGCCCGATTGTTTGGAATCAATTTGATGCGGAACTTCAACGTGCCTTATTTTTCGCGCGACATTGCGGAATTTTGGCGCCGTTGGCACATATCGCTAACCACCTGGTTCCGCGATTATATCTATATTCCGATGGGCGGAAGTCGCGTTTCAAAAGCCAAAGTGGTTCGCAATACATTTGTGATTTTCTTGGTAAGTGGCCTGTGGCATGGAGCCAACTGGACATTTGTGTCATGGGGTGCCTATCACGCTTTGCTCTTTTTGCCTCTGATTTTGTTGGGCAAAAACAGAAATCATATTGATGTTGTGGCGGCCAATCGTGTTTTGCCTTCGCTGAAAGAGTTTGGCCAAATGCTCCTGACTTTTTTGCTCGCCGTGTTGGGCTGGATTATCTTTCGCTCGGAAAGCATTGGGCAAGCGTTTGACTATTTCAAGCATTTGTTCGACAAGAGTCTGTTCATTATGCCAAGCATTCCGATAAAAACGACGTTGTTCATTCTTGTCATGTTGATAGTCGAGTGGATTCAACGCAAGCAACAACACGGACTCGTGTTGGATGGAGTGAAGTCGCACGTGCTGAAATATGCCATCTATGTTTCAATAGTTGCGATGATTTTTGTGTTTGGGACTTTTAATGAAGCGTTTATCTATTTCCAGTTTTGAGTGATGAAAAAGTTCGTGGTTAAAGTCGTTAGCACGTTGTTGGCGTTTGGCATCGTAGCTTTTGGACTAGATTGGCTCATTACGAATAATTTGCACAAATCGTCAGCTTGTTTTTTCCAAAGTTGGAACGATTTGTTCTACGGCAATTTGCAGTGCGATGCCTTGATTATGGGAAGTTCGAGAGGCTTTGTCCAGTATGATCCAGCTATAATTGACAGTGCTTTGGGTGTCAATAGTTATAATTTGAGTGTTGACGGCCGCTGCATTGATGCGCAAGTCGTGAAATATCATACTTATTGTCAATACAATCCAAGGCCGAGATTGATTATCCAGAATGTGGATTTTGGCACGATGGCCTTGTCGAATGGCTATGAGCGAGAGCAGTTTCTCCCATATCTGTTCTGTGATACGCTTTTTAATGCTGTCAAAGAAAGTGAGGGCTTTTCAGCGTGGGATAGATACTTGCCATTGGTGAGATATGCCGGTTATTCGGAGGTAATCAAGGAAGGTCTCGGTTTGCCAAACAAACTCAATCAGTATCCTTTGTACAAAGGCTATTATGGTCGCGATGAACAATGGAATGGCGCTGCGTTTGATGCCGTGCAGAATGTGGAATTTTGTCATGGACAAGAGGCAGTGCGGATTTTTGACGCATATTTGGCCGAATGCAAAAAGGATGGTGTGGAAGTTGTTTTGGTATTTGCGCCGATTTATATTGGCGTTACAGAGAAGATGGATAATCCGCAAGAGATGTTTGACTTCTACCAAATGTTTGCAGATAAATACGGCTTCCGATTGCTGAACTATACGCTTGATTCTCTTTCGTACGACACGTCTTGTTTTTATAATGCCACTCATCTAAATAGGGAAGGAGCTATTTCGTTCTCGGCAAAGTTGGCTAATGATATGAAATAATGCAGTTCTCAATCATCATGCCCCTTTACGACAAAGCACAATATGTGGCAAAAGCAGTCCGTAGTGTGCTTGAACAAACCTATGCGGATTGGGAACTGATCATTGTGGATGATGGCAGTAAAGACGATTCGTTTGAAGTTGCTTCAAAGGCGATTTCCGGTTGCGACCGAGCGCTGATCATCCGGCAAGAAAACGCTGGTGTGAGCACTGCACGTAATAATGGCGTGGCGCTGTCCAAAGGCAACTTTGTCTGTTTTCTTGATGCCGACGATTGGTGGGCGCCTACTTTTTTGGAAGAAGTGTCGTGTCTTATTGCCGACTTTCCCGACGCGGGCATTTACGGAACAAGCTATTATATCGTAAAGAACGGCAAGAACAAAGTCGCTCCCATTGCTTTTGACGAGGGATTTGAACGAGGATATATGGATTATGTGGAGGTGTACGGTCGCCGTTTGTGTATGCCATTGACTTCTATTTCAGTGGCAATTCCACGTCATGTCTTTGAGGAAACGCAAGGATTCAAACCTCAGTTGAAGTTGGGAGAAGACTTTGATTTGTGGCTGCATATCGCCTTACAGCACAAGGTGGCGTTTGTGAACAATCCGTTGGCTTACTATAATCAGAATGTGGATTTAATAAATAGGGCAGTGGGGAAACTTCATAAACCGGAAACAACCGAAATTTGCTGTTATTCCGATTACGAAAAACAGTATCCGAATAATACTTATCTAAAACAACTGCTTGATAATAAAAGAGTTTTTGCATTGATGAAATATTATTTGTCGAAACAATACAGAGGTTTTGCAAAACTGGAACTTGCAAAAATAGATTGGAGTAAACAGCCTAAATCAGCAAAAAGAACATATAATACTCCTGTATTGCTTTTGCAGTTGAAATTTTGGGAAAGGAAACTCGCTTCAAACATTATACAAACCATGATAAAATGGAAAAATAGAGGATGAAAATCGCTTGTTTGTTTAGCGAATAAAAGAGAAAGTGCTATGCAAATCAACATGGCAAAGTGTTCTATAGTATTTTATTTAGGATAAATAAAAAAGTGTTTATGAAAAAACTGCTTCTTGTTTTTGGCACGCGACCCGAAGCGATAAAAATGGCTCCTTTGGTAAAGGTGTTGCAGAAAGATACCACCAACTTCCAAACGATAGTATGTGTAACCGGTCAACATCGTGAGATGTTAGACCAAGTGCTTCGGATATTTGACATTCATCCTGACTATGATCTCAATATAATGAAGCAGGGGCAAGACTTATACGATGTGACGGTGCGTGTCCTCACGGGTATGCGTGACGTGCTTCGGGAGACGCAACCGGATGTGGTGCTGGTGCATGGCGACACTACCACTTCTACAGCCGCTGCGCTTGCCGCTTTCTATCGGCAGATTCCCGTTGGCCATGTGGAGGCAGGCCTTCGCACTCATAATATCTATAGTCCCTGGCCTGAAGAGATGAACCGCCAGATAACTGGCCGTATCGCTTCGTATCACTTCGCACCGACTATGCTTTCCAAAGATAACCTGCTGGCGGAGCATGTGAACGAGACCAAGATAACTGTCACAGGCAACACCGTCATCGACGCGCTGTATTGGGTGGTGGATAAGATAAAGAATAACGCAACACTCAATGATGAACTTAAGCAGGCTCTCTTGTCAGCGGGATATGATACTGTACGGCTGGCCAATGGCAAGAAATTGGTTCTCATTACTGGTCATCGTCGCGAGAACTTCGGAGAGGGGTTTGTCAATATCTGTACAGCCATCCGTGATCTCAAAAATAAATATCCAGAGGTTGATTTTGTCTATCCAATGCACCTTAATCCGAATGTGCGTAAGCCTATCCATGAGGTGTTTGGTGACGATTTGTCCAACCTTGGCAATATGTTCTTTATTGAGCCTTTGGAATACCTCAGTTTTGTTTATCTGATGGAAAAGGCGAGCATTGTCCTTACCGATTCGGGCGGCATTCAGGAAGAAGCTCCGGGTTTGGGCAAGCCAGTACTGGTGATGCGCGACACCACTGAGCGTCCGGAAGCATTGAGCGCGGGAACGGTCAAACTGGTGGGAACAAACTACGATAAAATTGTACAGGAAGTTTCTTTGCTGCTTGACGATGCAGAGGCATACGAAACAATGTCAAAAGCGGTTAATCCTTATGGAGACGGTTTGGCATGCACTCGCATTATTAGTTTTCTAAGGAAATCGTTATGATACCCAAAATTATCCATTATTGTTGGTTTGGCCGGGGCGAGTTGCCGGATCTCGCCAAAAACTGCATTGAGTCGTGGCACAGGTACATGCCCGACTGGGAGTACCGGCTCTGGAATGAAGATAACTTCGATGTCCATGCTACTCCTTATACCCAAGAAGCCTATGAAGCAAGAAAATATGCCTTTGTGAGTGACTATGTGCGGCTGTGGGCGCTATATAAATATGGGGGGCTATATATGGATACGGATGTTGAAGTCCTGAAACCTTTGGATGATCTTATGCATCTCCCAGCTTTTACTGGATATGAAGGAAGCAAACATTCGCCACCGGTAACAGGCACCATGGCAAGTGAACGGAAGGGGGAATGGGTAAAGGAACAGCTGGATTATTATTCAGACAGACATTTTCTGATGAAGGATGGTACATACGACATGACCACAAACACACAAACCATATCTTCCATAATGATGTCAAATGGATTTGAATGTAATGGCCAATATCAGATTTATGAAGACTTGCATATCTTTCCTGTGGATTATTTCTGTCCACGATTGACAACGGGTGAAGTAATGATTACGAATAACACTTATTGTGATCATCATTTTGTGGGTTCCTGGGATGGTACTGGGAATCATGAAAATATGAAAAGTAAATTGTTGAGTTTATTTGGCAATAAGTTTAAAACAAGACTTATTAAGTTGAAAAGGATTTTATTTGATTAATGATACCTTATTTCCCGAAAAAGTTTGCCGATAAGGCACTGATAACTTACATCCTTTCATTGGCTTTGATTAGCATCGTGTATAGTGGTTTTGCGATGTCGTTCAAATTCATAGCGATAGGCCTATTGTCTGTTACCATGTTCTTTTATCTTTCCAATTCCTTGTCGAAGAACTGGCTCCGAATTTCCGACAAGGTTTTTGTCCGAAAATTGTTTTGGACGGCTTTGGTGTTGCGTGTCGTCTGGGTCGTTTTTTCGTATTTCTTTTTCACCGATCAGACCGGACTGCCTTTCGAGTGGGATGCGGCCGATTCGATGATGTATCATGACGAGGCCTCTGCTTTCATTGGCAGCACATCTTGGTCGTTGAAAAACTTAAGGGATTATTATTCGTGGTTGCAATATTCCGATTCGGGATATCTCTATTATTTGTCCACCCTATATTCCGTTTTTGGCAATTCCATTATGATAGCGAGGTTGTTTAAGGCTTTGTTCAGTGCATTTACCTGTGTGTTGCTGTTCCGTCTTGCCTCACGCACTTTCGGGAGTTCGGCGGGCCGTTTGGCTGCTGTGTTCTGCATGCTGATGCCCAATATGATTTATTATTGCGGTCTTCACCTGAAAGAGACGGAGATGGTTTTTCTTGTGGTCGCTTTTCTGGAGCGCACCGATTATATGTTGCGCGGCAAACACTTTTCCATCTGGTCTATGGTGTTGCCCATCTTGCTGGCATTCAGTTTGTTCTTCTTTAGAACAGTGCTTGGCGCCGTTGCGGTTTTCAGTCTTTTTACCGCCCTGCTTTTTTATTCTTCAAAACTATTGGGCTGGGGCAAGAAAGTGCTGATCGTCGTTTGGGCTGCGATTGCCGTGAGTGTTTTGGCAGGAGGCACCATCATGACAGAAGTGGAGGAGACTTGGAATGCCAAAGCGGAGAATCAGATGAACAAAAGGACGGAACAAACCTTGAGAGGCAACAACTGGGCGAGATATGCCACCGGTGGTGTCATGGCGCCGCTAATGTTTGTGATGCCTTTCTCCACCATGGTGGATGTGGATGAGCAGTACAACCAGCAGCTGATACATGGAGGCAATTTCGTGAAAAACGTATTAGGCATCTTTGTCCTGTTTTCATTGGTATATGCGATTTTCATCAATAAGAAATGGCGGGATTTTTCCTTGATTCTGGCATTTGCCATCGCTTATCTTGTCATTATCGCTTTTAGCGGTTTCGCCAACGCGGAGCGTTTTCATTTTCCCACCCTGCCTTGCCTGCTGATGCTAGCCGCCTATGGCATCACATTGGTCGATCAGAAAAACATTAAATTTGTCAATTACTGGTTTTTCATAGTGGTTATCATGGAATTTGGGTGGGCTTTCTTCAAACTTGGCAGTAGAGGAATTGTGGGATGAAAAAAGTGTTACTTATAACCAATTACAAACCGGGTGTTGGTGGCATCTCCGGACAAGTGGAATTGCTAAAAAACAACTTGGCGAAAGAAAATTTGCAAGCAGATGTCTTCAGTACAAAAGGTCCGCCAATTGCACGAATGAAAGCGTTTTATCGTTTGTGCATGGTGGCCGGGAATTACGATGTACTTCACGCTCATGGTTGTTCGGACTGGGGAATGTTGCCTATTGTATATGCAGTGAAGGTTGGGAAACGATTTAGAAAGAAAGTCGTTGTGACATATCATGGCGGTGGCGCTGAAGCGTTTTTTGGAAATCACACGCGTCTTGTTAAGCGTTATCTGTCGAAAACCGATGCGAACATTGTGCTGTCGGGTTTTCTCGGTAAAGTCTTTGATAAATACGGAATACCTTACACCATCATTCCCAATGTAATTGAATTCGATGCGTCTCAATATAGGAAACGCGACCGCATTGAACCGCATTTCATCAGCCTCCGCTCCTTGAATCCGCTCTACAATATTGAATGCATCTTACGCGCCTTCCAAAAGGTGAAGTTGCAGATGCCGGAGGCCACGCTGACTATACTGAGTGATGGTTCAAGCAAGGAAAGCCTGGAAGCTTTTGTCCATGATAACACCATCAAGGACGTGACTTTTGTTGGCCGTGTTCCCAATGCGGAGATTTACAATTATTTGAGACAGGCCGATATCATGCTTTCTGCTCCGCGGATTGACAATATGCCTGTTTCGCTACTTGAGGCTTTCAATGCGGGCTTGCTGGTGATTTCAAGTAATGTCGGCGGGGTGCCTTTTATGGTTGAAGACAAGAAGACGGGACTGTTGTTTGAATCGGACAACTATAAAGAATTGGCTGATAAAATGATTTGGGCTGTTGAGCATCAGGAAGCTACAAAGGCAATGGTCGTTAACGCAAAGAAAGAATTGACGAAATATTCGTGGACAGAAGTAAAAAAACAACTGATTAATATTTATTTGAAATGAGTCTTTATGCACTATTTGATAAAAATGTTTTGTTGCCAATTGGTGACAAAGTGAATCATAGCAGCGTTTCAAAAGAACTTAAGAATCAAAAAGCAGTTGACTTTGGTACGGAAGAACAACTCGTTGATATTCAGAATAAAAAGATAAAGGCATTGATTCGTCATTGCTATGATAACGTTCCCTATTATAGAAAGACATTTGACAGTTTGGGCATTTCTCCTGAAGAAATCAAGTGTCGTGAAGATTTGCAGAAATTGCCGATATTGACCAAACAGGATATAAGAGATAATTTCGAGGATTTGAAAAGTCAAGATATGTCTTTTAGAAAAATTCACCCATCTTCAACGGGTGGGAGTACGGGAGTGCCACTGAAATTTATCTCAGATATCGATGCGTGGAGTGTACAGAAAGCGTCAACATATAAAGCATGGGAATGGTACGGTTTCTATTTTGGTGAAAAAATATTTTCAATAGGTGGCAATTCTATTGTTAAAAAAAGCAAAAAATCGAGGACGTCTTTAAAAAGTATGTACGATATGTTCATTACTCGAAATCACAAGTATCACAGTTCGGATATGACTGATGACGACATGAAGAAATATTATAAGGCTTTTAAGAGACTGAAGCCTTCTGCTGTCCGCGGGTATGCTTCGTCGTTAAGTGTGTTTGCCCGCTATATTGAACGGAATAAGCTTCCAGTGAATCATGTCAAGGCCGTCTTGACAACAGGAGAGAAACTGATGCCGGAGTATAGATCAATACTTCAAAGGGTTTTTCGTGCTCCGGTGTATGACGCTTATGGCGCTGGCGATGGTGGAATCCTTTCGTATGAATGCTATATGCACGAAGGCCTTCATATTTGTGAGGATTGTTGTGTAATCGAGATAACCGACAAGCAAGGGAATGTGCTGAATGATGGAGAAGTAGGCTACGTGACTACTACGGATTTGGCAAATTATTCATTTCCGTTTATTCGTTATCATGTGGGAGACATGTCCTATATTAAGAAGGAAAAGTGTTCCTGTGGTCGACAAACCCGTTTGTTGGGCGAAGTATTGGGTAGGGCAGGAAAACTTCTATACAGTAAGCAAGGCTTGCCAATGTCACCAACGATGCTGCCAATAATGCTCCATCGGGATTTGGATTATCATGATGTTACAAATCAGGAAATCTATAACAAGATTGATAAGTTTCAGATTCGTCAGGATAAGGTTGGCGACATTAGGATTCTGCTAAAATTGAAAAATCCACAAGAAAGCCATGACCAATTCCAGTATGTGATAGACAATTTCAAGGTGAAATTTGTCGGCTCAAAAGTTGAGCTATTTTTTGTGGACGACATCCCTCCGATGCCGTCCGGAAAAGAAGATTATTGCATTTCGGATTATAATTATATTAATTAATAACAAAGAAAATGAAAACCATAGGATTGCCAATTAGTCATAAAGAAAATGAGAAAAGAAGAGCGCTGTTGCCAATGCATGTTTCTGCCATAAAAAACAAGAATCAGATTTATGTAGAAACGGGTTATGGAGAGGTGTTTGGTATTACGGATAACGATTACTCTATCGCTGGGATTCATGTTGTAAATCGAGAAGATGTCTTGACAAAAGATATTATCTGCGATCCTAAGGTGGGAGATGCAGAGTATTTATCTTGTTTGGATAAACAAGTGGTTTTTGGATGGATTCATGCAGTTCAGAATAAAGATATTACAGATAAATTGATACACGGACATCTTACTGCTTATGCATGGGAAGATATGAATTATTTGGGGCGCCACGTCTTTTGGAGAAATAATGAGATTGCTGGAGAAGCAGCTGTTAGCCATGCTTATTTGTGTCATGGATTATTCCCGTATAATACAAAAGCAGCAATCTTAGGAAGAGGGAATGCCGCAAGAGGGGCGCTCAAAACATTGAATTATATGGGAGCGGATGTTGTTGTTTATGACAGAAGTACAGAAAAGCTATTTCAAAAAGAACTCGGCAATTATGATGTGATTGTTAATGCCATTTTGTGGGATACAACACGTAAAGATCATGTTGTATATAAAGAGGATTTGAAAAGGATGAAAAAGGATGCACTGATAATTGATATTAGCTGCGATAAATGCGGCGCCATTGAAACATCAGTCCCAACTACTATAGAATCACCGATTTATGTGGTGGATGGAGTAACGCATTATGTCGTTGATCATACACCCTCTTTGTTTTATAAGACGACGTCAAAAAGTCTTAGTGATGTGTTTGCATGCTATGCGGATTTGTTGATTGAGAATAGTGAGAATGAAGTGCTTCAGCGATGCAAGATAATAGAGAATGGGATCATCATAGATGAGAGAATCAACAGATTCCAAAACAGATAATAGCGCGTTTTTTAAAGTTGTTTTATGAACATCCTTTTTTATTTCGGTCATCCGGCGCAGTTCCATTTTGCCAAAAACATTGTGGCAAATCTGAAAAATGATGGCCACAATGTTCATATTCTGATCAAAACAAAGGATATTCTTGAGGATTTGCTGAAGGAATCGGGATGGGATTATGTGAACATACAGCCGGTTTTCAGAAAAAACAATAAGCTGTCCATTGCAATGGCATCGTTGCAGCGCACCCGAATGGTGTTGAAATATGCAAAACGGTACAAGGTCGACCTGTTAATCGGAACGGACGCTTCGGTCGCACAGGCGGCATGGCTTCTTCACAAATTTTCATTCACGACATTGGAGGATGACGCAGAGATTATCACTAAATTGGTAAAGACGACATATCCGTTCACTACCTGCATTGTTGTCCCTCGCGTTTGTAGTGTGGGGAAATGGAATGCTAAAAAAGTGGCTTATGATGGTTATATGAAGTTGGGCTATTTGCACCCGAATTGTTTCACGCCAAACCTGCAAACGGTCAGAAAATATATCGATTCGGGAAAGTATTGCCTTATAAGATTGGCTAAATTGGTGGCGCATCACGACGAAGGTATAAAAGGCTATTTGAGAACCTTGCCAGCGCTGAAGCGGAAAATCAAGGAGTTTGCGCCGGATATCGTTCATGCCCATTTCGGATTGTGCGGTTTGTTGGCCAACCTTCAACGCAAGGTGCCCGTTGTCACCACATACCATGGCAGCGACATCAACGTGAAGTCCAATCTGCGCTTGTCACGGCTGGCGATGCGCCTGTCGGCGTGCAACATTTTTGTTTCGCAGCGAAATCTCGACATTGCGAAGCCGAAAAACAATTATGTGTTGTTGCCTTGTGGTGTGAACTTGTCAGAATATGAACCACGTGATAAAAGCATCGCGCGACGACGGCTGGGCTGGGGTGCGGATGCAAAAAAAGTTCTGTTTGCTGGCGCTTTTGACAATGCGGTAAAAAACGCATCCTTAGCAAAAGAGGCCGTTGCCTTGTTGGACAACGTGGAACTTGTCGAATTGAAAGGTTATTCGCGTGAGCAAGTCGCTGACCTGATGTATGCTTCCGATGCTTTCCTGATGACTTCTTTGACGGAAGGTTCTCCTCAAGTGATCAAGGAAGCTTTGGCATGCGGTTGTCCGATAGTGAGTGTGGATGTGGGCGACGTGGCGGAACGGATAACAGGTGTGGAAGGATGCTTTATTGCCAAAAGAGTTTTTCAGGATATAGCTCGTGATCTGCAATATGCAATGGGGCATGTTCGCACGAATGGACGCGAAAGAATAATGGCCATGGGCTTGGATAACAAGACTGTGGCTGAGAGCTTGATTAATATCTACCAGCAGTCGAAAAAAACACTAATAAGTCAATTATCGTAATTGTGAATGATGTCGAGTACTACAAGTACTTGTGAGTTAATAGATAGATATTGTTATTAAACTGATTAAAACAAAACTAGATATAATCTATGAAAGACTATTTGCCTTTTGAACGACAACCCTTGACGAATTATGCGTCAAATGGTTTCTTTAAGACTGTGAAATTGTCTGCCAAAGAACATGGCTATACAGGTGCTTTTGCCAGTTTGCGTTTCTTGTATCGGCGTTATCGTGACTTCCGCCTGCAAAAAAGAGCCTTGTTTGCCCCTTACAACTCGATAAGAGTTCGCCTTCAGCGCAAGCGTGGCGTCAAGATCGGGCAGAATGTCCATATTGGCACCAATGTCTTCATGGATCCTGTATTTCCGAATTTCATCGTCATCGAAGATGGCGTTTCGGTGGCTGGTGGCGATTATATCCTTACGCACAACAAGCCTTTGGATTATCATAAGTTCATTTCCGACTCTTATCTGGCACCGGTTGTCATTAAGAAAAATGCTTGGATTGCCATCAATGTGACCATTCTTCCTGGCGTGACCATTGGCGAAGGGGCTATTGTTGCGGCTGGTTCCGTTGTCAATAAGGATGTTCCAGCAAACACATTGGTAGGAGGTATCCCGGCAAAGGTGATTAAGACTTTTGAAATTGGTGAGGATGGATATATACATAAATGAAAGAATATGAAAATCAATGATTTTTATATCGGCCAAAGTTGCGAAATGACCAAGTCATTCTCGTTGGATGAAGTGCAGCAATTTGCATTGTTGTCGTTGGACAACAACCCCTTGCATCTTGATGAGGCTTATGCAAAAGATGGTCTTTTCGGAAGGCGTATTGTGCACGGCTATCTGTCAGCATCACTTTTCAGTGCAATTATCGGTACGAAAATGCCTGGACCAGGGTCGGTTTATTTGAAACAGGACTTGAACTTTAGGAAACCGGTATATCACAACGACCCTATAAGGGCCGTCGTTACTGTTAAAGATATAAATAAAGAAAAGTCGATACTTTATCTGTCAACCGTCTGCTATAATGCACACGAAGACGTTGTGATTGATGGCGAGGCAATTGTTAAGGTCCTTGAAGATAATTAAATAAAGATGAATATTGTAATTCAACTTAGCCATCCTGCTCAATTTCATTTGTTCAAGAATGTGATTGTGAATCTAACCCATGACGGTTATAATGTCCATATCTTGATAAAGACGAAAGACATATTGGAAGACCTTTTGAAAGAATCAGGTTTTGAATACTATAATGTCCTTAGAAACGGTCATCGGAAAAGTAAAGTTGGTGTATTTTGGGATATGGTGGTCCGTGATTGCCGAATTGTCAAGTTTTGTCGGGATCATGATATTGATTTGCTGATGGGATCAACCGTAGAAGTTGCTCATGTAGCATGGCTGTTGCGAAAGAAGTCGATTAATTTTGGTGAAGATGATATGTCCGTGGTCCCTGCTTTTCGGAAAATCGGAGGGCCTTTCATTCAAACGATGCTCTCTCCAGTAACATGTAACAATGGGGAGTTGGAGAAGAAGACCGTCCACTATCAGGGATTCCACAAACTTGCTTATCTGCACCCCAATTGGTTTATGCCAAACAAGAAAGTTGTGGAGAGATATTTCCCGACAGATGAACCTTATTTCATTCTTCGTTTTGCAAAACTGAATGCATATCACGATTTGAATGTCAATACTGACGGCCTTTGTGGAGATGTGGCCAAAACGCTTATTTCCATGCTGGAGGCAAAAGGGCGTGTGTTCATTACGTCAGAAAGGGAACTGGAGCCTGATTTTGAAAAGTATCGTCTGATAATTGAAAAAAACGACATCCATCATGTTCTAGCATTTGCTACAATGCTGGTTGGCGACAGTCAAAGCATGGCCGTCGAGGCTGCTATGTTGGGGACACCATCGATTCGTTTCAATAGTTTTGCCGGTAGGATTGGAGTCTTGGAAGAACTAGAAAACAAGTACGGACTTACCTTCGGCATAAACTCCGCCAAGCCTGAAATGCTTTATTCTAAAATTATTGAACTTCTCGCAATGCCTAATCTCCGTGACGAGTTTCAGCAGCGCCGACAGAAGATGCTCGCCGATAAAATTGATGTGACTGCATTCTTCACATGGTTCATCGAGAATTATCCGGAGAGCCGAAAGATAATGAAAGAAAACCCTGACTATCAGTATCGTTTCAAATGATGGATTTCACCGTTAAGAAATATAATGCTCTTCTAAACGCTTTTGATTTGGCGGGCTATGTTTTCCTGAACTTTGCCCAGTATTGTGAAGGGAAAGAGAATCAGTCCTTGCCGGAAAGGTTTGTCGTACTGCGTCACGATGTGGACGAGAAAGCCGGCAATGCCCTGAAGATGGCGAAAGCTGAGCATGAGAAAGGTATTGCGTCAACATATTTTTTCCGTACCGTAAAGCAAAGTAATCATCCGGAAGTCATTAGCGCCATAGCTCGGATGGGACACGAAATTGGTTATCATTATGAAGACTTGAACGCTGTTCAAGGAGATATGGACTCCGCCGTGAAGCGTTTCGCTAATAATCTGGCCTATTTTCGTACGTTTTATCCAGTGAAGACAGTCTGCATGCATGGCAGCGCCACTTGCAAATACGATAACCGCGACATTTGGAAACACTACAATCTGAGTGATTTCGACCTGATTGGCGAACCTTATCTGACCACTGATTTCGACGAAGTCTATTACCTTACAGATACAGGCTACGCTTGGGATGGCGGAAAATATGCTGTTCGAGATGTTGTGGAAAATCGTTTCGGATTGTCGTTTCATTCCACAGACGAAATCATCAAAACTGTCAAAGATGGCCGTTTCCCAAATAAATGCTTAATTTTGGCCCATACTTTGTGGACGGATAATCCGTGCCAATGGACTTGGTTGCATGTCCGCGAGTTTTTGCGAAACAATGTCAAACGACTAGGCCAACGCAACAAATTAGTTCAGAGGGTGTATTCGAAACTTGTCAAATCGTATTGGAAGCAATGATGCGCAATTGTCTTATCACTAATGATGTGGAAACTACGTCAATTTTGCGACACCGCTTGAGTGACGACGTTGCGCAATATCTTTTTGACCAAGGCATGCCTCGCTTGCTTGACTTGTACGACCGATATGGCGTGAAAGCCACTTTTTTCTTTACGGGGCATATCGCGACAATATGTCCTGAATTGGTGAAAATGGCGCATGGTAGAGGTCATGAAGTCGGCTCGCATGGCTTGACGCATGAAGTGAGTCTGGCCATTGACACGCTCGACTATAAAGAACAGGTCCGTCATTTGAAAGAGTCGAAAGCCATTTTGGAAGCCATCATTGGCGAAGAAGTGATTTCTTTCCGCTCGCCGGCAGCGCGTGTAAACAAGCGTTTTCCAATGGCCATGAAAGAGGCCGGTTTTAAGATTGACAGCTCTGTTTCGTCGCAACGCATGGATATGTTCATGTCGTTTGGCGTGGCCAACAAGATGAATTGGCTCATCGCCCCTCGCCATGCTTATTTCGTTGATGAAAGCAATATATTCAAGAGAGGCGAGAGCGATATTTTCGAAGTGCCTATTTCAGCCATGATTTTGCCGTATATTGGTACCTTCATGCGTATAGCCCCGGGAATGAACCGCTTTACGCGTGATGTGCTTTTCCTTGAGACGAAAATGAATGGGCGTCAGTTCGCTTTTTTGACGCATCCCAATGAGTTCATCGACGAGACCGATGCCGGTGACGGCACCATACAGCGGCGCTCCAAGAATTACATATCCTATATCTTAGGGGATGTGCTTCGCCATAAGATGAAAGTGAAGAATCTTGGCGCTAAGGCGTTGCCTATTTACGAAAGGGAATTGAAGTTTTTCAAGAATCACGAATTCGACTTTGTGACATGCAGAGAATTATACGAAAGCAACAAAAAATAATATGCCAGCAAAAGAAGTATTAGATTTTTATCATTTGAAAGGATTCTGGGGCTATGTGCGATACGGATTCCGCTTCATTTGGCGTTTCACATTGGATAAGATTATTTTCTTTTGTCCGATAAAGTCGTGGCGAACCGCAATGCATCGTTGGCGTGGTATCAATATCGGCAAAGGTGTATACATTGGACATGAGGTGATTTTTGATAGAGTTTTCGCCGATCAGATTTTCATAGGTGATAATTCGTCAATTGGCGATAGGGCTATCATTACAGCTCATGCTAATATTCCTTCCAATACGGTATTGAAAAAAATATATCCGAGAAAGATTTCCAAGACTGTAATTGGCAAGGGCGTTTGGATAATGCCTAATGTGACAATTATTCCAGGTGTGACTATTGGTGACGAATCTGTTGTGGCGACAGGTGCTGTTGTAACAAAAGATGTTCCACCACGCACGCTTGTTGGGGGGTGCCCAGCAAAAGTTCTAAAGGACTTAAATCCATTATTGACGCCATTTGAACAGAAAATTTAGGAATAAGAAATTTTTCTTATATAAAAGACCCCTTTTCATCAATGATCTTTAAAGGTATTTGTTGTCGTAATAATGAGTGTGGCATTTTTCAGCTTTTTATGAACAAGGATTTAATAATGATGCATCAGTTTTGGTCTTTTGAGAATGGTTTTTATTCCTATCTTCATGCTCCTTCAGCGGTGTCAGAAAAAATGTTTAAATTTGCCAATAATTAAGGGATTTATTATTCATTATAAATTGTTGAAAATGAATAAATTATTACATCTAGCAATTGTGGTCTGTTTGGTGGTGTTGTCCACATCTTGCGTTTCGTCGCGTAAAGTCAATTATCTTCAGGATATGACTCAAGACAGCAAGATGCCTTTGAACGGCAAGTTCGAGGCCGTGATTTGCCCTGCTGACGAGCTGACCATTATGGTCCTCAGCAATGGCGGTGATGATGAACTTGTTAAACCGTTCAATATTTCGGTATCCAATTCGAACGAAATACAAGGACTCGGCTATTTGGTCGATGTCAATGGCGACATACAGTTTCCCATTCTAGGCAAGGTGCATGCAGCGGGACTATCACGTCTTCAGCTTGAGGAATTAATAAAGACAAAACTCGAAGAAAATCGCTATATCAGCAATCCCATGGTGGATGTGCGTTTCAAGACGTTCAAGATTTTCTTCCTAGGTGCTGAAGGCGGCAAAGTCGTCAACATCTCCAAGGAACGTTGCACGTTTCTTGAAGCCTTGTCGGAATCGGGTTTTGCCAACCTGAACACCAGGAAAGACAAAATCGGCGTCTTGCGCGAAGTGAATGGCAAGATGGTGATGCGCTATCTCGATCCTCGTTCTTCCGAGGTGTTTAACGATCCCTTTTTCCTGCTTCAGCAAAACGACATCATCGTCACGGAATCCTACAGTAACGTCTATCTCAAGGAGAACTGGACTACTGTGGCCACCACACTCTCTTCAATCACAACCCTTGCCACTTTGGGGATGCTGATCTATTCCAACTTTATCAAATAGTGATTCGCTTTAATAGTTAAATTGAAAATTGCTTAGTTTATGACAAACAATACAGAGAATGGCGATCTGTCTTTCCTCGACGAGGACAACGGCAACGCCATGCAGTTTAAGGACATTTTGGTCATCATATTGCGGAACCTGCACTGGTTCATCCTTTCAGCTCTGATATGCACAGGCATTTCCTACTACAAGGTCAGAGGCCAAGAAAAGATCTATCAAAGCCAGGCTTCTCTTTTGATCAAGTCCGGTGTCAGTGGAGGTTCGGAATCGGTGCGCTCGTCAGCTGTGATGAATGAGATGACGGGTACGGGAATCGCCATCAGCAGCATCAATAACGAGATGATCATCATCAAATCGCAGACGCTGATGGAGACGGTGGTGCGCAATCTGAATCTGAACATGTACTATTCCTATGAGACCAAGATTGCAAAAAGAAACAAGGACTTGTACAAGATGTCGCCCGTTGAGGTGACGTTCCCCAATATGGATGAGGAAGAAAGGGCTTCGCTTGTGGTAACGCCCATCGACAATAGCCATGTGTCATTGTCGTCTTTCTCCGGCAGCGATGCGCCTTCAATGATTGTGGGTGTAGATCAGGTCGTGAACTGCCCTTTGGGAGAAATCATGGTGAAATATACTTGGTTCAATAACGAGAGCTTCAAGAAAGTGCCCATTTCCGTGGTCCATTACGCCACTTCCGACATCGCTGCGGCATACCGTTATAGGGTTTCCGTGACGAGAGACGATACGAAGAACACCATTCTCAACCTCTCGCTCCGCGACACGTCGCCGACACGCGCTGCCGACTTCCTCAACATGCTCATCTTGGCCTACAACGACGACGCTGTTGCCGACCAGAAGCGCATTCTGAGTTATTCCTACGAATTTATCAACGAACGCATTGCCAATCTCGGCAACAACCTCGATTCCGTTCAGGAAAGCATGGCATCGTTCAAGCGTTCGCATAACCTTATCGACGTCAGCAGTTATGGCCAGGATTACGTTCAGTCAAGTGCCGAAGCCTCGGCGGAAGCGAAAAAACTGGAGACGCAGGCAAGCTATATCCGCTATCTCATCGATTTCATTCAGGATCATGATCAAAACACGGTGATTCCGACAGGATCTCTCGAAGGGGAAGTGGTGACCGTCATAGACCAGTACAACACTAATGTGATGAAGTTGAAAGGCTATGACGAGAATGCCGAAAACAACCCCAATGTCAAGAAACTTATTGCACATCAAAGCACGCTAAGAACGAGCATCTTGTCGATTCTCGACAGCAATCTTGCCGCCCTCAACGGACGCATCGCCTCGGCGCGTCAAAGCAGAAACGCCGCCAATGCAAACGTGCAGGCCGTTCCCGAAAACCAGCTTTTCATCGGTTCGGTGGAACGGATGCAGCAAATCAAGGAACAATTGTACCTGAACCTGCTGACCAAACGCGAAGAGTTGCTGCTGAACCAGCCCAAGATAGAGCCTACGGCGAAAGTCATCGATGCGGCCATGCCGAACTGGTCGCCAGTTGCGCCAAACCAAAAGAAATCCGTGTTGTACGGCTTGCTCCTCGGACTGGCCATTCCCGCGCTGATTATCGTCCTCATCCGACTGCTTGACACCACAATTCACGGCAGGGCTGACATTGAGAAGGTCACCAAAGCGCCAATCCTTGGCGAGATTCCATACAAAAAGGATCTTGAAGAACACGCCATCGTCGTCCTTCAGAATTCAAGGGATTCAGTATCAGAAGCCTTCAGGCTGGTGCGCTCCAATCTGGAATACATGAAAAACAAGGAGCACAGCAGTCAGGTTATCATGTTCACTTCTTTCATGATTTCATCAGGCAAGACTTTCGTTTCGTCCAATCTCGCCACCAGTTTCGCCCTCGCCAACAAGCGAGTCGTTCTTGTTGACTTGGACATCCGCAAAGGCACGATGAACAAGGTGTTTGGAACAAAATCGAGAATCGGTGTGTCCAACTACCTGTCCGGAAAGATTGAAGACATCAACGATATCATCAATTCCGACCCGCTCACGCCCAACATGGACCTCGTCTTTTCAGGCCCGGTTCCTCCCAATCCTGCCGAGTTGCTCATGAGCGACCGCCTCGACACATTTGTCGCACTGCTCCGCCAGCGTTACGACTACATCTTCCTCGACAACGTGCCGGTGGCGATGGTTGCCGATGCCGACATCGTGAAACGCTTGGCCGACAGCACGGTGTTTGTCCTGAGAGCAGGGAAGACCGACAAACGCTTGCTGGTCGAACTTGACAAGATTTATAGAAATGCAAGTTTCCCGAATCTTTCTGTCTTGCTGAATTCGGTGAAATACAAGAAACGTAGAGGCTACGGTTACGGATACGGCTATGGCTATGGCTACGGATATGGTTACGGATATGGATATGGTTACGGATACGGCAATGAAGGTGACGACAAGAAGAAACATTCGCGTCGCAGACATCATCATTCCGATAAGAATGGCAATGAAGATTGAAACAAGAGATTGAATATCATTTGAATTGACCTATGTTTGATTTGTTCAAATCTTCGTTGCCGAAAGATTTCTTTGAAGGCGCTTGTGACATGCATTGCCACATCCTTCCTGGGGTCGATGACGGTTTCCAGACCTTCGAGTCTTCTCTGGAAGCATTGAAAATACTTGAAAGCAAGGGCGTTAAGAAGATGATTCTCACGCCGCATTTCATGTCCGACTATCAAGACAATGTCAAGGACACCATTATCCCGAAGTTTGACGAGTTCAAGCAGCGGCTGTCTGGAGTCTGTGGCATAGAGTTGCATATCGCTGCCGAGCACATGCTCGACGCTGGTTTCGTGAAGCATTTCGAACGCGGATTCCTGACGTTGGACCAAGGTGGCGAGTTCGTGCTGTGTGAGACGTCCTACATCATGTATGAGCATGAGATGTCGCAGGAATTGTACAACGTCATGCTGGCTGGAAAACAGCCTGTCATTGCCCATCCCGAGCGCTACCAGTATGCTTTGAAGGCACATTACGAACGATGGAAAGAAAAAGGATACCTGTTTCAGTTGAACCTGTTGTCTCTTGCCGGCGCTTATGGCGACACCGCCAAGGTGAAGTCAAACGACATGTTGGGCAAAGGCATGTACGACTTTGTGGGTTCCGACATGCATCGTCTTGACAATTTCAGGAAGTTTCTGCCGCATTTGAAACTCCATGCGAAGGAAATCGACAAGTTGCACAAGTTGCTCGAAAACAACGGAAGGCTTTTCGTGTAGTCGATAGTCATTCATCAATGAAAAAACGGAGATGTGTTTAGCATCTCCGTTTTTTTTGTCTTCATGCCAACCTTTCAGAAGGTGTAGCCGAGGCTGAGGTAGGTTCCGAAAGAGTTCGTGAGGTCAGACCAGTGGACGTCGAAAGCCACGGGGCCGATGAGCGTGTTGATGGAATATTTCAGTCCGACGCCGATGAAGTTGTCCGCATCTTTGTAGGATGCGTATTCGCTAAGGTAGTCGGCGGCGTGGAGGTAGTTGACCATGGCCGTCAGGTAATGTTTTCCGAAGAGATTGTAACGGATGTCGCAGCGCAAGATGGTGCAGAGTTCTTCGCATAAGGCAGGACTGTTGGTGCCGATGAAAGGCATCTGGAAGTCGTAATAGCGTCCCAATATGTCGCCGCCAACAAGGTTGTGATAGGTGAACGAGTAGGTCTTTCCCATCAGCAACCGGCTGTATATCTGAGGAATGATGGTCAAGTTGTCGCTCCACGGCGTGATATAGTCTTGAAGGGTGAAACTCACGTCGGCGAAGTTCGCTCTTGAGTCCCGCGGGATCTTGGGGTTGTGGTCGTTGCGCCAGTGTGTCTCAAGGGTTGCCCGCAGTCCATCGTGGGCAAAATAGGCATCGTCCATGTTGTCGAAGGTCAACTTGGCAAAAGGACCGTAGGACGTGCAGGTTGTGGTGTTATTGACGAATCCGGGAAACTCGTTGTGGTTGGTGGGTAGCAGGTGGTAGTAGAGTTCTTCCACTTCGAAGCCGCCTTCAGCAGCGAATTTGCGCAGATGGAACTCCGAGATGTAGAGTTTTATCCTGCTGCCGTATGAGTTGTTGATGTTCGAATAGGTCGTGTCGTTGTGGAGCAGGTTGAAATCCGCTCTGTTGAAGGTGTAGGCGAGGTTGAAGTTGGCCAGCGAGCGCCCACCCCATGTGGCGACGGCTTCAAACCATGGGTTTGTGCTGAGTTTGGCGTCGAGGCGGAACATCCATCCGGCCATGCGCTCCTGGTTGTAGCCCAAAGAAAGGAGCATGGAGGCGTTTTCCTCGCTGTCGAAACGGAATCCTGCACTCAGGATGTGTGGCTCCGAAGGCTCGAAATCCATGATGAGGTCGTATTTGTTTGCATCAGTCACGCTGTCGTTCAGCTTCACTTCCTTGAGTCGGTACGATATGTTGGAATAGGCTCCTGTCCCCATGAAGATGTCCACGGCGTGTTTGATGTCCAGGACGGTGATGGTCTTGCCCACGGAGAGTCTTCCTTTACGGAGCAGCCAGTCGCTCTCGTTGTCCGTGCTGCAGTTCATGGTGATGGAATGCAGGTAAACCGAGTCGTTGACAAGGCTTTTGGCTTTCTTGGCCTGAAGCGTCTTTCCTGGGGCGTTCCATTGGTCAAGATACTGTTTGATCTTGACAAATTCGTCATGATGTTTCTGTGCTTCCTTGTAGCCTCGTTTGATCAGCGTGTCGATGGAGGTATTGTCGAAACTCAGCATGTCGTAACCGGTGATGTCGGGACGGACCAGAATGTTGCACAACTTCCTGTTTTCTTCCTTTTTGCCCATCACGGCGATGTTCATCAGTTGCGAAGCGAGTTGTGGCAGCGACCGAAGGTCTTCGCTGTCTTCTATAAGTCCGTCCGAGACCTCCACGCCGATGATGATGTTGGCTCCCATGCCGTAGCAAACGTCGGCAGGGAAGTTGTTCATCATGCCGCCATCCATAAGGATATGGTCACCCATCCTGATAGGCTCAAAAACGCCAGGAATGGCCATGCTGGCACGGATGGCGATGGGCAGCTGCCCGCTGTGGATGTCTAATTCCGTGCCATATCTGACGTCGGTGGCGACACAGGCGAAAGGAATGGGCAATTGGTTGAAGTCGATGGAGTCGAGATAGCCTATGCAGAGGCTGCTGAAGAGGTTAAGAAGGCTGGAGCCGCGGATGACGGAACTTGGCAGTGAGGAGAGAAACGACTGCTCGTCAAACAGTGAGGTCTCGCTCTTGTTGAAAGAGAGTTTGGAGTTGAGCGTGGCCGTGTTGAAGGGTATTGAGACGAGTGTCGTGCTTTTGCGGACTTTCTCGCTGGACGACAGCATGTCGCGGTTGATGTTGTTGCTCATGTACATCGACCAGTTCATGCCGGAGATGAGTTCGTCGAGTTCTTGGGGCGTGTAGCCGAGTGCGTATAAGCCGCCGATGATGGAACCCATGCTGGTGCCTGAGATGTAATCAATAGGGATGCCCATCTCCTCGATGTACTTCAGCACGCCGATATGCGCTGCGCCTTTTGCGCCGCCGCCGCCCAACACCAATCCGACTTTAGGCCTGGCCGATATCTTGTAGTTGCTGCCCTGATTGTTCTCCTGCGCGCTGCCGGAAAGCGCAAGGATGAGCATGCATGTCGCAAATGACAGAATCGTGATGAAATGTTTCACTGGTTAACTCGATTGTATTTCTATTTTACAAAAATAGACATATTTACTATTTCGTAACGGCTTTTTGGATGGGATTATTTCTTAAAAATAAAACAAGAGAGCCGAAAGGCTCTCTTGTTCGTTGTCTGTCATGAAGTGTGGGACAGATTATTTCAGTCCACGGCCTTTCAGATAGGGCGTGATGTCGGGATCTTGTCCGCGGAATTTCCTGTACTGGACCATGCCGTCGTCATTGCCGCATTCCTGTAAGCAGTTCTTGCGGAACGAGGCAGCGATTTCGGGGTTGAAGAGGTTGCCCGATTGCTTGAAGTAGTTGAAGGCGTCCTTGTCGAGCACTTCAGCCCAAGTGTAGGCGTAGTAGCCGGCCGAATAGCCGCCGCTGAAGATGTGCGTGAAGTAGGTGGCACGGTAACGTGGAAGGATTTCCGGCATGAGGCCGATGGCGTTCATGGCGTCCTTTTCAAAAGCATCCACGTCGATGTCGTTGGTGGTGGTGATTTCGTGGAACTTCATGTCGAGAATGGAGGCGGCGATGAGTTCCACGGTGTTGAAGCCTTGGTTGAACAGCGCGCTGTTCTCGATCTTGTTGATGAGGGAGTCGGGCATCACTTCGCCAGTCTTGTAATGCTTGGCATACATGCGGATGACTTCAGGCTCGGCGACCCAGTTTTCCATGATCTGCGAAGGCAGTTCCACAAAGTCGTGCGGGACGTCGCCGCAGGTGCGGGTGTATTTGCCATCGGAGAAGAAGGCGTGCAGGCTGTGGCCGAATTCATGCCACATGGTCTCCGTCTCGTCCCAGTTGAGCAGGGCAGGAGTGTCGCCGCTGGCAGGCGTGAAGTTCATGACAAGAGAAATGACGGGATAGACTTTCTTTCCCGTGATGTCGTATCCGCCATTGCGGAAACTGGTGCACCATGCTCCGCCACTCTTGCTGTCACGCGGATAGTAGTCCATGTAAAGGATGCCGAGGAAGTCGCCGTTGGCTTCTTTCACTTCGTAAGTCTCAACGCCAGGATAATAGATTGGAAGACTGTCGTTTTTGGTGAAAGTGATGCCGTAGAGTTTGTTGGCGGCTGAGAACATGCCTTCGCGCACGTTTTCAAGCGAAAGATAAGGCTTGATCTGGTTTTCATCGAAGGCGTATTTAGCCTTGCGAAGTTTCTCGGCGTAATACCACCAGTCCCACGACTGGATCTTGAATCCGGCGCCTTCTGCATCGGCGATGGCTTGCATTTCGGCGAGTTCTTTCTTGGCCACTTTCTGTGCTGGATTGAAGATGTCGATGAGGAACTTGTCCACTGTGGCGACGTTGTTGGCCATGTTGGGTTCCAGGACGTATGATGCATAGCAGTCATAACCAAGCAGTTGCGCTTTTTGCAGACGCAGTTTGCACATCTCGTTGATCAAGGCCTTGTTGTCATACTCGTCGTTGTTGTCGCCGCGCATGAAATAGGCTTTGTAAATCTTTTCGCGCAGGGCGCGGTTGTTGGCATATTGAAGGAATGGTATCAGGCTCGGTTTCGACAGGGTGAACACCCATTTGCCGTCGAGGCTGTCGGTTTTGGCGAGTTCGGCGGCGGCGTCGATGCTCGATTGCGGCAGACCGGCGAGGTCGGCTTCGTTGTCGATGACGAGTTTGAAACGGCTGTTTTCTTTCAGGATGTTGTTGCCAAATTCGAGGCTCAGCGTGGACAGTTGTTCGTTCACCTTGCTCAGTTCGGCTTTCTTGTCGTCAGGAAGGGCGGCGCCGTTGCGGATGAAGTCCTGATGGTATTTCTCCACCACGCGGATCTGCTGGTCGTCGAGGCCCGACTCGTTGCGGTGCTGATAGACGTAGTCGATCTTGTCGAAGAGTTTCTGGTTCATCATGATGCTGTCGCTGTGCTTGGAAAGCATAGGAAGCACCTGCTTGGCGATGTCCTGCATCGCGTCGTCGGAGCAGCATTCGACGAGGTTGAAAAACACGTTGCTGACACGGCTAAGTATTTCGCCCGACTTGTCGTAAGGCAGTATGGTGTTGGCAAATGTCGGCGTCTCGGCATTGTTGATGATGCTGTCCACTTCGGCCATCTGCTGTTTCATGCCGGCTTCGAAGGCGGGCATGTAATGCTCGGTCTTTATCTGGTCAAACGGCGGCACCTGAAAAGGCGTCTCATACTCTTTCAGGAAAGGATTTTCGCTGACGGTGTCTTTCTGTTTGTCAGAAGTCTTGCACGATGCCAATGCGATGATGCTTAACGCAATGACGTTGATGAGTTTCTTGTTCATTTATGTGTTGATGTTTGTGATTTCTTTGAGTGCGCAAAAGTAGGAAAAATCAGGTGACCGATAATGCGTTTTGCAGTGCATTAAATGACTATTTTTGCAAGACATAACCATTTTTCCATGAAGAGATTTTTCCTTGTGCTGTCATGCACTTTCCTGATTGTCGCCGCCAAGGCGCAACAGGCTTCTGTCGAGAACTTGAAAAATTACGTTTACACGCTGGCTGACGACTCGTTGAGGGGCCGCTGGGGAGGTTCGCCCGATTCGCGTAAAGCGGCGGATTTCATTGTAAAACAATATGATGCGATGGGACTGCCGATGTGGAACGGCAAAACATATTTTCAGGAGTTTGCCATCAACGAACATTATTTCCGCAATATCCTTGGCATTATCGAAGGCAACGACCCGTTGTTGAAAAACGAATACATCATCATCGGCGCTCATTACGACCATATTGGAGTGAAGAAAAACGTTCGGAATGGCGGTGATTCCATCTGTAACGGAGCCGATGACAACGCAAGCGGGACGGCTTCCGTGATGGAAATCGCGCGGATTCTGCTGCAGAATCGCGACAAGTTGAAACGCAGTGTCATCATCGCCAATTTCGACGGCGAGGAACAAGGCCTGTTTGGCTCGACATTCCTTTCGGAGCATTGCATTGTTCCTTTGGAAAATGTCAAACTGATGATCAGTGCCGACATGGTGGGCTATCTGGCGACATCGGGTTTTCTGAAATACGTCGGCGTTGGCACGATTGAAAACGGCGCCGAACTGATTAAGTCTATTCCTTGGAATGATAATAACGGCACGCTCAAAGTGAAGGATTTTGAAGGCAGCGTTTTCACGGCGACAGATACGCGGGGCTTTGCCCAGAAACAAGTCCCGACCTTGTATGTGACAACGGGTTTGAAATCGCCATACCATAAAGTCGGCGACGAAGCGGATGGCATTGATTATGAAGGTCTTGCCAAGGTGACAGACCATTTGTCGAATCTGGTGCTGGCTTGCGCCGCTGACGAAGACTTCAAAGCGTCGGGCAAGGTGGCGAGCATCCACGAAGATCAATCGGAGAAAGCCTTCTATGCCGGCTATGTGCTTGGCATGGGCAGCAGCAGCCTTTATTATGAAGATGGCCCGCTGACGGGCAAAACGGCCTTCGACGGTTCCTTGGGCGTGTATTCCAGACTCTATCTTGGCAAGTCACACCTTCTCGCGCTGCGTCTCGATGCTGATTACGAACGCTTTGTGGCGCCAACGGAACTGGGCAGGTTCAAGACGCATGCAGTGCTTGTACCAGCCCGCTTGGAATTCACCATAGGCAGTTCAAGTGGCGTAAGCCTGTATGCCAATGGCGGCGCTTATTACCGCTATTTTCTCGCTGCCAAACTCGATAACATGAAATGCGATTTCACTGATTTCAAGCACGACGACTACGGATGGCTCTGGGGCGTCGGGATGAATGTCAAGAATAGCGTGTTTTTTGAGTCAACGCATTATTACGGATTGCAGAATCCTTTGATTGATAATGAATTGGATCAGCATTTCAGGACGTCGGCTTTCACCATCGGCATAAAATTCTGATTGTTAACGGATTCTTGAAATCGGGCGGGGATGGTTTCCTTGCCCGATTTTTTTTGACACAAAAACAGCAACTTTATTGTTTAAATTTTTGTTTTTCGTTTTGGATTTGATATTTTTGTATTCCTTTTCGTTCATACTATGAGTTACATTTCCTGGGATAAGAAAAATCTGGTCAACCTTGAGTTCACCCTGAACCGCGAAATCTTGCGGTCGAATCCCTTCGGGGCTTTTCTGGCCACTACACTGATAGGCTGCAACACACGCAAATACCATGGTCTTCTGGTGGTGCCACAGCCCCAGTTGGACAACAACAACCATGTGTTGCTTTCCAGCATCGACGAGACGCTCGTCGAGAACAAGGAAGAGTTCCATCTCGGTGTCCACATGTATCCCGATGGCGTTTTCGCCCCTCGCGGCCACAAGTATATCCGCAACTTCTCGGCTGATCCCGTCCCGAAGTTGACTTATCGCATCGGCAACATCGTCCTGAACAAGGAACTGGTGTTCTCCTCCACGGAAGGGCGCGTCATGATACGCTATACCCTCGAAGATGCCGTCACTCCCGTCACCTTGCGCATCCTGCCTTTTCTGGCTTTCCGCAATGTCCACATGCTGACGCACGAAAACTATGACGCCAGCCGCAAGGCGGAACTCGTTCCCAACGGCGCATCATGGCAGTTGTATCCGAATTACTCACGCCTCTACATCCAGTTTTCTAGGGATGTGGAATATACGCACGTGCCGCACTGGTATTATAACATGTTCTACATCAGGGAATATGAGCGTGGCTACGATGCTTTGGAAGACCAATACGTTCCGGGTTTCTTCGAAATCGTCCTGAAAAAAGGCGAGTCCGTCATTCTTTCGGCCGGCATCGAGGAGAAGAATCCCGCCACCATCAAGAAACAATGCGAAGCCGATGAGAAGAAGTTCCTTCCTCTCGGAAATTTCGAGGATTGTCTGGTCAGTTCTTCACGGCAGTTTATCATCCGTGACGAACAGGGAACGCGTCTTTGGGCGGGTTTCCCATGGTTCGGCAGTTGCAGCCGCGACACCTTCCTCAGCCTCCCTGGCATAGCCCTTTCGCAAGGCGATGAACGCACCTTCAAGGAGTCGCTGGCCCATTTGATCGCAAACATGAAAGGCCCGTTCTTCCCGCATCGCTACTATCAGAAGAGCCTGTACTACACCGCCGTCGATTCGCCACTCTGGCTGTTCTGGGTGCTTCAGTTGTACGAAAAGATGCTGAAGAAAAACAAAAAAGCCATCTGGAAAGAATACGGCGCGACGATGACAACCATTTTGGAGAGTTTCATCTCCGGAGCGGATTTCAACGTCAAGTGCCAGGACGACGGCTTGCTGTATGCCGGCAACGCTGATCTCGCCCTGACGTGGATGAACGTCTTCGCCGAAGGCAAACCATGGACGCCGCGAACAGGTCTGGCGATAGAAGTCAATGCGCTATGGTACAATGCATTACGCTATGCTTCGCTCGTTCTTGGCAGCCTCGAACCGCACAATCCTTTGGCCGAGAAATGGCAGACCTTGGCAACTAAGATTGAAAGATCCTTTGCCTCAACGTTTTACGATACAGATAAGAAAACCTACTTTGATTTTGTAAACCCCAAAGAACGCAACACCATGGTCAGACCGAACATGATGCTTGCGGCTTCACTTCCGTTCACGCCAATGACGGAAGAGATGCAGAAACAGGTTTTCGACATCGTCCGCTCGCAATTGCTTACGCCGCGTGGAATACGTTCGCTGTCGCCTGATTCTGACGAGTACAAGGGCGTGACGATAGGAAATCACAGGGAACGTGAACGTGCCTACCATCAAGGAACGGCATTCCCTTGGCTGATAACATTTTATGCTGACCTTATGGTCAAACTCTTCGGGAAATCGGCCTTGTCCGACCTTGAAGACATCTACTCCGGCTTCGAATCTTCCGTCAAGGAAAACGGCATCGGAAGCATCTCGGAGATTTATGACGGCGACCCGCCGCACGAAGCACGTGGCTGCATCTCGCAGTCAACAAGCGTCGGCGCCTTGCTGTATCTGCATTATCTTATCGAAGACCTAAAGAATAAGGAGGGTAAGAAATGAGAATCCTGATGTTCGGGTGGGAATTTCCGCCCCATATCACTGGTGGTCTCGGAACGGCATGTTTCGGCATGACTAAAGGCTTGGCGAAGAATGGCGTCGAGGTGCTCTTCGTGGTGCCGCGCGCCTATGGCGACGAAGACCAGTCGTCCATACGCCTGCTTAACGCCAGCGACGTCACCATCGACATCGATAGCGAGAAGGATAGGAGTTATTGGGATCGTGTCCAATATATGGAAATAGGCTCGAACATCATTCCTTATGTGGGTCCTGAAGAGTTTGCGCGTCTCGGCGAAGAACAAGACGTGGTGGAGCATTTCAACCGAAGCGGCTCCGTGTTTGCCCGCGACTATCAGTTTTCAGGCAAATACGGCATTAACCTCATGGAGGAAGTGGCGCGTTACGCCTTGATAGGTTCTTCCATTGCGACAAAATACGACTTCGACGTGATTCACGCGCACGACTGGCTGACCTATTCGGCTGGCATCGCTGCCAAGGAAACCACAGGAAAACCGCTGGTGGTGCACATGCACGCCACAGAGTTCGACCGCTCAGGCGACAACATCAATACCGACGTCTACGCTATAGAGAAACGCGGCATGGAAGCCGCTGACCGCGTCATCACGGTGAGCAACCTGACGCGGAAAATCGTCATCGAGAAGTACGGCATCAATCCCGACAAGGTCGTGACGGTGCACAACGCCGTGGAGCCTAACGACAAGCAGAAGTCGGAATACGAAGGCAGCGGCTTGAATGCCAAGGTGGTGACTTTCCTCGGCAGAATTACCTACCAGAAAGGGCCTGAGTATTTCGTGGAAGCCGCCTATAAGGTGCATCAGGTCGATCCTGACATCCATTTCGTGATGGCGGGAACCGGCGACATGCTTGAAAGGATGATCCGCCGCGTGGCGAAACTCGAGATGGGAAGCCATTTCCACTTCACCGGATTCCTGAAAGGCAATGACGTTGACCAGATGTTCGCCATGACGGACGTTTTCGTGATGCCGTCCATTTCCGAGCCTTTCGGCATCGTGCCTCTTGAAGCCATGCGCCTCAATGTCCCCGTGGTCATCTCGAAACAGTCGGGCGTCTCCGAGGTCGTGAAGCATGCCATGAAAGTCGATTTCTGGGATGTGGACGGATTGGCGGACGCCATCTACGGACTCTGTCATTATAATGCCTTGAGCGACTGCTTCAAGAATGAAGGAAAAGACGAGGTGGACAGCCTCAAATGGGAATCGGCCGCCAAAAAAATAAAGGCGGTTTACGAATCCGTACTACATTGATAATCAATTAATAATGAAATCATAGAACCACATAGCATTCCAATCATCAATACCATTCACGCCATGAAATCGCTCTGTTTTTATTTCCAAGTGCATCAGCCATACAGACTGCGTACATACCGCTTCTTCGACATCGGGAAGAAGCACTACTATTATGATGATTACAGCAATAGGATGATAATGCGCCGTGTTGCCGAGAAATGCTATCTTCCCATGAACGAATTGCTTATGAGGCAGATAGAAAAGTTCGGCGATAAGTTCAAGGTCGCTTTCTCATTTTCCGGCGTCGCATTGGAACAGATGGAAGAGTTTGCTCCCGAAGTGATAGACAGTTTCCGCCGACTCATCGCCACAGGCAATGTCGAGGTGCTCTCCGAGACCTACGACCATTCGTTGGCGTCTCTGTCGAGCCGTGACGAGTTCAAACGGCAGGTGACTGCACACAAACGCAAGATAAAAGAGGTTTTCGGCGTCACGCCAAAGTCATTCCGCAATACGGAACTCATCTATTCCGACGAAATCGGCGCGATGGTGTCCGAAATGGGTTACGACCTGATGCTCACCGAAGGCGCACGCCATATTCTGGGATGGAAAAGCCCCAATTTCATGTACGTGAACGCCATAAATCCGAAGATGAAAATCCTGCTGCGCAACTTCAAGTTCAGCGATGAGATAGCGTTCCGCTTCCATCAGGATTCTTTCACCGCCGACGATTTCGTGTCGTGGCTGAACGCACTCCCCGCCGACGAGGAAGTGGTGAACATCTTCATGGATTACGAGACTTTCGGCGAACACCAGATTGCCTCCACCGGCATCTTCGACTTTATGGAATGTATGCCTGATAAGGTGTTGCACAATAGTGAGTTTGGATTCGTCAAGCCTCACGATCTCGTGAAAACCCTCCAACCCGTCGGCATCGTCCATGTGCCCAACGTGCTCTCGTGGAGCGATGAGGAACGTGACCTTACGGCTTGGCTCGGCAATCCCTTGCAGGATGACGCTTTCAAGACACTTTACGAACTTGCAGCCAAAGTGAAACACATCAAGGACGCCGACGTGCAGCACGACTGGAACATGCTCCAGACTTCCGACCATTTCTATTACATGTGCACGAAATGGCTCTCCGATGGCGTCGTCCACAAATACTTCAACCATTATCCATCTCCCTACGACGCTTATATCAACTACATGAACGTGCTGACCGATTTCACCGATCGTGTCGATGCGCTTGCGAAGAAGAAAACCCGAAAATCCGAGACTCAGGCCGAATGACCTCCCGCACATCTTATGCAATGTGCTTATAAACAAATGTTTGCTTATTTTGAAATTAAGAAATACATAACGATATGAAAACTCCCGAATACCTGTTTGAAATCAGTTGGGAAGTCTGCAATATGGTCGGCGGCATCTATACCGTCCTGTCCACAAAGACGAATGAGATAAAGAAACTGCTTGGCGATCATTACATCACGGTCGGTCCCGACATCGTCAAGGAGGCTCACGAAACGCTCTATTTCGTTGAAGATCCATCCTTGTTGCGCGAATGGCGCGAAGCCGCCTTGGCACAAGGTCTCAAGTTGCGCGTAGGCAGATGGAAGATCGACAGCCATCCTATCGCCATCCTCGTCGATTACACGCCACTCTATCAGAAGAAGAACGAGATTCTCGGCCATCTCTGGGAGCAGTATCAACTTGACTCCATCCAAGGCCAGTGGGATTACATCGAGCCTGTCCTCTTCGGCTATGCCGCTGCTCAGGTCATCGAGAGTTTCACCAATTACAACCTGCAGCGCATGTCGAACATCGTGGCTCAGTTCCACGAATGGATGACGGGCTCCGGCGTGCTTTATCTCAAGGAACATTGCCCGCAGTTGGCCACGGTATTCACCACGCACGCCACCTGTCTGGGCCGCGCCATCTCTGGCAACGGACTCCCGCTCTACGAAGAGTTGCAGAACTACTACCCGCACAACATGGCGGCGCACTTCAATATCGTCTCGCAACAGTCGATGGAGATGAAATCGGCGCAGAATGCGGATGTCTTCACCACCGTGAGCGACATTACGGCGCAGGAGTGCAAGCAGTTCCTCAACAGGAATCCCGACATCATCACCATCAACGGCATCGACAAGAGTTTGCGCGACGACGCTTTCCAGGAACGCCGCAAGGCAGTGCGCGAGAAGATCCTCACGATAGCGGAAGCCCTCTGCGGCACGCCTATCGACAGAAATTGCCTGATGCTGATAAACAGCGGTCGCTACGAGTTCAGAAACAAAGGCATCGACCTTTTCATCGAATCCTTGAAACGCCTGAATGAAAAAGGCGATCTGAATAAGACCGTGGTGGCGGTTATCGCCGTCCCCGCAAACATCGCAGGTCCTTCAAAAGACCTCACCCGACGCCTTAACGGCGACACTCCCATCGAGGGACATACCGATTTTCCGGCGACACACCACATCTTCGAATATGAACACGATGCCATCCTGAATTCCTTGCGTGACGCAGGTCTTCAGAATGATGCCGCCGACAAGGTGAAGGTGATGTTTGTGCCTGCCTACCTCAATGGCGATGACGGATTCTTCAACATCATCTATCCCGAATTCCTTTCCGCTTTCGATCTGTCCATCTTCCCATCGTACTATGAACCATGGGGTTACACGCCACTCGAAAGCGTCTCGATGGGAATACCCACCCTTACTTCCGACCGCTCTGGCTTCGGACAGTTCGTCCTCAAGACAAAAGGTGTGGACGACGCCGTGACGGTGGTGCACCGCCAACAGGACAATGACAACGATGTCATCAACGGCATCGTCGATACCGTAAGGAAGTTCTCCGAAAAGTCGGATAGCGATATCGCCAACACTTCTTCCAAAGCCTTGAAACTGGCTGAAAAACTTCTTTGGAAGGATTTGATTTCCAACTATCAGAAGTCGTGGGACATAGCCTTGACCAAGTCGGAAAGCCGCCATTACCTCGTTGAATCCATTCCTTATGCCGATCTCCTTCGCGAGATGCCAGCCCAGAAACAGGATACGCCAAATTGGATGAAAGTCCTTGTGCAGCCTGTCTATTCCAAGGAACTGAACAAACTTCAAGAACTTTCGCGTAACATCTGGTGGTCGTGGAATGCCGACGCCGCTCGGCTTTTCGAATCCATCGACCCTGAGGCGTGGAAGGCGTCTGAATCGAATCCTGTGGCGCTCATGGACGGCCTGTCACTCGAACAGTCACGAAAACTTGAACGTAATGCGGATTTCATCGCGCGCCTCAACAAAGTGTACGACGAATACCAAGCCTACATGACGCAGAAAAGCCAAGGCGGCGACCAAATCGCTTACTTCAGCATGGAATATGGCCTGATGAAGAGCCTCAAGATCTATTCCGGCGGACTCGGCATCCTTGCGGGCGATTACTTGAAACAGGCTTCCGACTCCAATGTCAATATGGTGGGTGTCGGATTGCTGTACCGGTATGGTTATTTCGGTCAGGACATCTCGGTAGCCGGAGAACAGCGCGAAGCCTATATCCCGCAGAAATTCTCTCAGTTGCCGCTCGATCCCGTCCGTGATGAAAACGGCAATTGGGTGAAAATCAGCATCGCATTTCCAGGAAGGTCGGTTTACGCCAAAGCGTGGCGCGTCAATGTGGGGCGCATCAGCCTGTTCCTCCTCGATACCGATATCGAGGAAAACAACCAGGAAGACCGCGGCATCACGGCACGGCTCTATGGTGGCGATATGGAGATGCGTTTCAAGCAGGAGATGTTCCTCGGTGTCGGCGGAATACGTTTGCTGACGGCCATGGGCATCAAACCTACTATTTATCACTGCAACGAAGGCCATGCTGCATTCAGCGGCCTCGAAAGGCTGAAGGAATATATCATCAAGCACAACCTTAGTTTCGACGTGGCGCTTGAATTGGTAAGGACTTCCACGCTGTTCACCACCCACACCCCAGTGCCAGCAGGTCATGATGCCTTTGAGGAACATCTGGTGAGGACGTACATGCCTCACTACGCGAGCAGAATGAATATCAGTTGGGAACGCTTCATGGGATTGGGACGTTTCAATCCTAACGACGCCAACGAGAAGTTCTCCATGAGCGTTTTGGCCACCAACCTGAGTCAGGAAGTCAATGGCGTGAGCAGGATACACGGCCGTGTGTCGCGCTCATTGTTCCAGCCTTTGTGGCCTGGCTATTTCCCTGAAGAGATTCACATCGGATACGTCACCAATGGTGTCCACCTGCCCACGTGGAGCGATGTCCGGTGGCAGGAACTTTACCGCGATGTCTTTGGCCCGGATTTCATCAGCAAGCAAAGCGACCCGAAGGTCTGGAAGGCCATCCGCAATGTGGCTGACGACCGTATCTGGAATGTCCGTAAGCAATTGAAACATGAGTTGTTCCAGTATCTGCGCGAACAGGTCAAGAACGACATGCAACACCGTCAGGAAAGTCCGGGACTGATTCTCAAGACCATCAGCAGCCTTGACGAAAACGCTTTGGTGGTGGGATTCGCCCGTCGTTTCGCGACCTACAAACGCGCACATCTGCTGTTCTCCAATCCCGAACGTCTTTCACGACTGGTGAACGACAAGAAACATCCCGTCATCTTCCTCTATGCCGGCAAGGCGCATCCCAACGACCAGGCTGGCAAGGACCTCATCAAGTTGATTGTCGATATGTCGAGGCGTCCTGAGTTCATAGGCAAGGTGCTGTTCCTCAACAACTATGACATGGAACTTGGCAAACGTCTTACCAGCAGCGTCGATGTCTGGCTGAACACGCCGACACGTCCTTTGGAGGCTTCCGGAACGAGTGGTGAAAAGGCTTCGATGAATGCCGTGCTCAACTTCTCCGTCCTCGACGGATGGTGGGCAGAAGGCTATCGCGAGAACGCCGGTTGGGCGGTACAGGAACAGCGCGTGTATCAGAAACAGGACTTCCAGGACGAACTGGATGCCGAGACCATTTACAACACTTTGGAAAACGAAATCGTCCCGCTTTACTTCCAACGCGACGACAAAGGTGTACCAACGGGTTGGGTTGCCAATATGAAGAACAGCCTTGCTGAGATTACGCCGAACTTTACCATGAAACGCATGCTGGACGACTATTTCAGCCAGTATTACGATAAACTGATTCAGAGGACGCATTGGATGCGTGAAAACCGCTTCCAGAAAGCCTTTGAGATTGAGGCATGGAAAGCCAAGATACGCCAGAATTGGGATCAAATCGAGGTGAAGTCGTTCATCTTACCCGACACCAATGTGCGTCCGCTTAATTTCGGCGACCTGTTCATCGCTGAAATCACGCTCAACACACCGGGTCTCGACAAGGGCGATGTCGCCATAGAACTGATCTTCGGCGAGAAAAACAACGACGTCGTTGACAAACTCGTTTCCGTGGAAAAGATGAACATCGTCGATTCCGGCGAAAACTGGGCGAAGTATTATATTAAGGTGCCGATCAACAGGGCAGGTGTGTACAATTACACGTTCCGCATCTCTCCGGCCAACGACTTGCTGCCGCATCGCCAAGATTTGCCTCTTGTGAAATGGATTTGACGCAGTAGAGGTGGGGCGCAAGCCCCACCTCGACCGTCCAAATTGCAAAGGTGATTATGGTTGTAAGATTGTAACTCTAATGGAATGAAATTCAAGTCTTATATCTTTGTAATCATATAACAAAACTATGGAACTGTACTATTATTGGCTCATTGCCGCAATCATCCTCGTCATTATCGAAATCGCCACGGCAGGTTTCGGCTCCATCTGTTTCGCCTTCGGCGCTTTCGCGTCAGCGTTGGTGTCATATTGGGGGCTGTCGCTTTATTGGCAACTTGCATTCTTCGCCGTTGTCTCATTTCTGTCGTTCATATTTCTACGCCCTGTAATCCTGAAATTCATCGACCGTAAGTCAACGAATCTGCTCACGAATGCTGAAGCGCTTGTCGGCCGTAAGGCTGTGGTGTCCGAGACCATCGATCCGGTTAACCATACCGGCCGTGTCGCCATCGATGGTGACGACTGGAAAGCCGTGTCTGAAGACGGGTCTTTAATCGACAAAGGTGTCGAGGTGGTCGTTGTCAAACTTGACAGCATCATCCTCACCGTGAAACGTCAGTGACGGACCTCGTTTTTCTTGGAAACAAATTATTAATTCATTAAATATCATTAATTTATGGGAACTACCGTATTAATCGTACTGATCGTCCTCGTTGTGATTTATATTCTCAGCGGAATAAAGATCGTTTCACAATCTGAAACGATGATTGTTGAACGTCTTGGCAAGTATAACCGTACCATGACTGCAGGTATTAACATTATCATCCCCGTCATCGAAAAGGCCAAGGAGACTATTACAAGACGCCAAAATGGTTATATGTCCAAAAGTCAGCGTATTGACATGCGCGAACAGGTCTATGACTTCGACAAGCAGAGCGTGATTACCAAAGATAATGTCATGACCGAAATCAACGCATTGCTTTATTTCCAGATTGTGGATCCTGTCAAGGCCGTATATGAAATCCAGAACCTTCCTCTCGCTATTGAGAAACTTACTCAGACCACCTTGCGTAACGTGGTGGGAGAGATGGAATTGGACGAAACCCTGACTTCGCGTGACACGATTAACTCCAAACTGCGTAATGTCCTTGATGACGCCGCCAACAAGTGGGGCGTGAAAGTGAACCGCGTTGAACTTCAGGACATCACGCCTCCTGAATCCATTCGCCGCACTATGGAATTGCAGATGCAGGCCGAACGTAACCGTCGTGCCGAAATCCTCAAAGCCGAAGGCGAAAAGCAGTCCGAGATTCTGAATTCTGAAGGCAAGAAGATGGCAGAAATCAATGCCGCTGAAGCCCAGAAACAAGCCAACATCCTGAAAGCCGAAGGTATGGCGCAAGCCAAAGTGCTTCAGGCCGAAGCCGAAGCCAACGCCATCCGTCAGATATCGGAGGCTGTAGCCGACAAGGGTTCCAACCCCGTCAACTATCTGCTGGCAGTGAAGTATATCGAGACGCTTAAGGAAATCGCTTCAGGACAAAGCAACAAGACCGTCTATCTGCCTTACGAAGCCACCAACGTGCTTGGTTCCATCGGAGGCATCAAGGAACTGTTCAACAAGTAAGCCTTGATGTAGCATCATTGCATACTTTCATTCTATGGGAGGCGCCTTGTGCGCCTCCTTTTTTTTGCTTCATGCCGTCCGTGGGAAATTGTTTTTTGTCACAAAATGGTTGGTGACATTTACTATATTTTATGAATTTCGTCCCCGAATACGTCACTTTTGTCACAAAATAGCCCAAAATCTCCCTTTTTTATCCCGATTATCACATTTCTCCTTTTGTCCGTAGCGGTTGCTGTTCCTTTGCAATCGAAAATTAAAGACAGATAGAAAAATGAAAGTCAATTTCGGATTGGAAAAGATTTGTTCCTTGGGCGATTCCGTAATGCGCGGAATCGTGGTCAAAGACAAAACGGTAGCCCCTGTGAAGTACAACTATATGATATCGGATTACGGGTTTGTGAATATTTGCCAGCATGACCTTGGCGTCGCCATACAGAACTATGCTTGTTTCGGCAGCACAGTGGCGCACGGCATGAAAAGCATCATGAAGCATGAAGAAGAAATACGTCAAAGCAATTACGTGGTTTTCGAATATGGCGGCAACGACTGCGATTTCGACTGGAAAGCCGTTTCCGAAAATCCCGACATCCATCATCTCTGCAAGACGCCTATCGATGTCTTTCACGATAAATATGTAGAATTGTTGAAGAAAGTCAAGGAGTTGGGCGCGAAGCCGGTCGTACTTTCGCTTCCCGTCATTGATTCAGACCGCTTTTTCGATACTGTGTCGCAGGGCTTGAATCGCGATAACATCCTTCGTTTTCTCGGTGGGAAGACCGTTTACATCGAACACTGGCACGAAATCTATAATCTTGAAGTGTTTAAACTCGCCAAGTCCTTGGATGTGCCGATGATCGACATCACAACTCCTTTCCTTGAACGTCCCGATTATCTGAATTATCTTTGCGATGACGGCATGCACCCGAATCAGCATGGCCATAAACTGATTGCCGATACGATCTATTCATATTGCAACAATTAACGCCTGCGGATTCCTTTTTTTGGTAAAATACTGAAAAAAATGGCAGTTAACTAACAGTTTCTCTGTCCAATTAATGACAAAATGGCATAAAATCATGCTTTAATCACTTGGTTTTCGTTTTGGCTCAGCATTTGTCATTTCTCTTGCGTCTGCATCAACAAAACAATGATGCGGCGAATAACAGAAAAGAACAATTAATATAGGAGGAATAGAATATGTTACTGACCGAAAGATTTGGGGATTATGTTCCCTCTCTGTTCAACGAATGGATGAACATGAACAGCGTTGCCAACATGCAGCCGAAGATGAACATCATCGAAAAAGTAAATGAGTTTGAACTGGAGTTTTGTGTTCCAGGTCTCACCAAGGATGACCTTTCGTTGGCTATTGATGCCGAAGGCGATCTTGTCGTCGAGATGAAAAAGGAGAACAAGGCTGAGAAGCCAGACGAAAAACGTCACTACTTGCGTCATGAGTTTTCCGGATCGCAATTCCGCCAGACCTTTGAATTGCCTGAAAGCATTCACAAGGAATCCATAAGTGCGCGTGTCGAAAATGGCGTGCTGAGCATTGTCCTGCCCAAGGTGACCGATGAGGAGAAACACCGTCTTATCAGGACGATTGAAGTAAAATGATTTGTTTTCATAGTGTAAAATATTGATTAGTTGAAGATTGGGGCTGCGTTGCGCGGCTCCAATTTTTTTATTGCTCCTATTGAAAGTTCGTTGTCGTGCTCACTTTGTTTCAGAAAGCGAAGCGGTCTGTCGAAAGGTGATGGAAAAATGCCTATTTTCGCAGCCTGATTCGTGTGTATGATGAGATCTTTCCTCAAACTGTCATTCCTTTTCGTGATGATGCAGATTGTCGTCACGCAGTATTGCTTTGCCCAGACTGCAAAGCCGACCATCGACAAACTCGTTGTCGAAACCCGTTGTGACTTTGCTATGGATCTGAAAGATGGAAAAGGTGGTTTCTCGGGAAGGTATCTCAATTTCATCATGGCCGGAAGCATCAACGACAAGTTGTCCTACAGTTACCGCCAGCGTATCAATGCGGGTAACATGGGCTTCTCGACAGCCTTCTTCGAAGGTACCGACTGGGCTTATCTCACTTATAAACCAATCAGCAACCTTTCGCTTTCCGCTGGAAAGCAGGTCGTCCAGATTGGCGGTTTCGAATACGACGCGGCGCCCATCGACATCTATTTCGCTTCTGATTTCTGGAACCATGTCAACTGCTACGAAATGGGGGCTTCAGCCACCTTGTCGAATGACGCCAAGACGCAATCCCTCACGTTTCAGTTTTCCAACTCGCCTTTTGTGAACAGCGCTTTCGAAGGACTTTATGCCTTTAATCTATTGTGGAATGGCGATTTCGGGTTCTTCAAGACGCTGTATTCCGCCAATATGATTGAATACCAGCAAGATAAATACATCAATTATATTGCTCTTGGCAATTCGTTTCAAGTTAGCGACAATCTTGCATTCCACCTCGATTTCATGAACAGGGCGTCTTTCAATCAGGATGTCTTTTTCTTCAAGGATGCGACTCTGATTCTTGAAGGACGGTACAACTTGAACGACAAGGCGGGATTTTTCTTCAAGATTGGCCGTGACTGGAATGATGCTCAGGATGTTTCCGATCCTTCCTATGTGCTTGCAGGAGCGTACGATCAGTATGTCATTCCTGGTACAAACAGAGATTTCAGGGGACTGGGCTTTGAATATTATCCTTTGAAAAATAGCAAGGACCTCCGTCTGCACGCATTTTTGCTCGACACCAAGTCGGGTGATGCGCCCGATGACCTTCAAGGTGACGTGGGGTTGACTTGGCGGCTGCGTTTCAAGTAATTATTTGATAATCTGATAATTCATATCGTTTATGATTAAAAAATACCAATTATTGCGTTTTACGACACGGCGAAGCATTGAGGCTTTGATCTTTCTTGCCGTGTTGGCAGTGTTCTTCGGCATCTTGGCTTGGAAAATGTCTTTTCCGCTGATGCTCAACACATTCATGCAGACGGCTTATCACCTTCTGCTAGAGACGGTGTTCTACATCATGGCCATCTGCGTGCTGATGGGCGCCATGAGTCGCTTGCTGACCGAGTTTGGCGTGGTGCGTCTATTGGAAGGCATCCTTCGTCCTTTGATGAAGCCGTTGTATAATCTGCCCGGTGTCTCTGCCTTAGGTGCAGTGATGACGTTTATGAGCGACAATCCGGCCATCATCTCGCTTTCGAAAAACGCCAACTTCGCGCATTATTTCAAAAAATACCAGTTGGCATCACTCACCAACTTCGGCACGTCGTTTGGCATGGGCTTGGTGGTGATTGCTTTCATGACGGGTTTGGGTTTGGGCAAAGGCGCCATGGTGGGCCTTGCCGGCGCTTTCATCGGCAGCATCGTGTCCACAAGGCTGATGCAGCGTTTCACCCTGAAGGCATATCCTGAACTTGATGCTCCGGTCTGCGAGGACAGCGAGGGCGACGAACAGAAGATTTCGTTCAAGTCGGAAGGCAGCATATTTCTGCGTTTCCTGAATTCGTTGCTCGATGGCGGCAAGGACGGCGTCGGCATCGGTGTGGCCATCATCCCTGGCGTGCTGTGCATCTCCACATTGGTGATGATGATGACATTCGGCCCTTCAGGAACACATGGCGAGTATCTTGGCGTGGCTTACGAAGGTGTCCCCATCATCACATGGGTGGCCGACAAGGTGAATTTCATCTTCAGATGGCTTTTCGGCTTCAACAGCCCTGAACTCATTTCGTTCCCCATTACGGCATTAGGAGCCGTGGGTGCCGCTCTGGGTCTTGTGCCTCGCTTCATGTCGGAAGGCATCATCAACACGAACGCCATCGCCGTATTCACTGCCATGGGCATGTGCTGGAGCGGCTATCTCAGCACGCACACCGCCATGCTCGACTCCCTCGGTTACCGTAAACTCGTTCCCAAAGCCATTGGCGCCCACACCATAGGCGGCATTGCGGCAGGCGTATCGGCGCACTGGATTTACATGCTTTTAGCCGCTATATTCTAAAACAAAGGAGGAAGTCTGAGACTCCCTCCAATGAAACAAGGTATGTAATTCAGTGGAATCAGTTTTGTGTCTGAGTGCCGCTTGCAGAGCGGTGTTCATACATTTCGCTGATTTTGTCAGGCGTGATGCCGAGCAGATCCATCTTTTTGAAGAAGTCAGGGACATCTCCTTCAAGAAACTGTCTGCGTTTGTCTTCAAGGACCATTTCCTTCGCGTTTTCGGCGATGAAAAAGCCTATTCCTCTTTTGTTGTAGATGATGCCATTGTTTTGCAAATGCTCGTACGAACGCATGATGGTATTCGGATTGACCCCTATCGAGGCGCCAAATTCTCGTGCTGACAGTATCCTGTCGTCTGACTTCAGGTCGCCGTTCAGGATGCGCTCGCTGATCTGGTCGCAGATTTGCAGATATATGGGCTTATGTGATTCGAAATCCATGGCTTAGTATTTTTGTTTCTTGATTCTCAGATAGATGAGGCATACTACTACAGCATTAAGAACCCAAGCGAAAATCGTTATCAATTTTCCAATTAATGAGTTGTTGATGTCTTCAGGCGAAATGGACCAGGTCATGCCTCCGTGGAAATGACTGAAAAACAGGGACATTATCGTAATTACTATGGCGAAGCATCCCATGCAGCAGGCAATGGTTTTGACGGTCTGTCTCTTTTTGAACAGGACGGTTCCTAAGATGAAAATGAGCGTTGTGGAGATGAACGAGGTCAGTGTTGTCCCATAATCATTTCCTGAGAAACTGCTTAAAGTCGTGAAGCCTTCAAAACCTCCGAAAGGCAGCACTGCAAGAATGGAGTCCATTATCAGACTCAGAATAAGGCAGGTCAAAGGCAGCACGATGCAGCAGTAGAAGATAATGCTGATGGTCTTCTCAAGCGTTGAGGCGGGGAGCATCGCGAATTGTATTCCTTTTTTCGGGTCGTTGTTGTCGCCGTAAAGCCGTTCAATGTTGAATACCGATACAAGAAATACTGAGAGGTAAAACATAAAACTTCTTTCATCAGGTAAGGATGTAGTCCTTAGCGCTGAGATGAACATCCATGCTCCGAAGAAGATTGCGGCTTCAATAATGATAATCGATTTCAGAAGTTTTTGGCTGAACTGGACTCCGTCGAAACGGATCAGTTTTCCAAGTCTGTTGATATCAAATGTGTTATTCATGGTTGTCGGTGTTTGTCGTTGATAATAATTGTTTTATGGTGTCTTTGTGATGGAGTGTGGCGTTGAAAAGCGTCTCTATGTTGACTTGGCTTTCCAGATCTTCCGTGTTGAGGCACACGTTGACGAAGCCTCCCGGGAACGGTTCGCTGTAAAGGGCTTTGGGGTCCTGTTCCGTGGAGGTCTCGAAGTACAGTTTCTCGCTGATCTGCCGATGCGAGGCTTTCAGCAGCACGTCGTCCTGGCTCAGGATGATGATGGGGTCGATGAGGTTTTCAACATCTTTCACCTGATGGGTGGAGATGATGATGATGTTCTCGTCGGTGCTTTGGCGGCTGATGATTTGGCGGAAAAGGGTCTTCGACGGGATGTCGAGGCCGTTGGTTGGCTCGTCGAGCAGCAGGATGTCGGTCTTGAGCGCCAAGGATGTGGCGATGAGGCCTTTCTTCTGTTGTCCATACGACATCTTGCCGTATTTCCGGGTGTTGTCGATTTCGAACTCCTTGCAAAGCTCGTCGAACAGTGCTGAATCAGCTTTCGGGTAGAACGGCTTGATGCTGTTGAAGTTGCTGAGGGGAGAGCCTACGGGAGTGGCGAAGTCTTCCGAGATGAAGTAGATGTCACTCAATATTTCGGGCAGTCTCGATTGTGTTTCTATTCCGTTAATCGTGCAAGTGCCTTCATTTGGCCTTTGCAATCCGCTGATCAGCTTGAGCAATGTGGTCTTGCCAACGCCGTTCTCGCCAAGAAGGCCGTAGATATTGCCTTTCTCAAAACTGAGACTGATGTTGCTGAAGACTTGGATCTTGTTGTAGCTGAAATTCAAGTTTTTAATTTCAATCATGTCTAAGGTATTTTAGTTTGTTTATATATCTTATAATTAATTATTTACAATCATTGATTGCCCATCTGTTGTTGCTGCTGTCCCATATTAGAGGAGCCTGATGTGCGGTCGTTCATGTCGTCGCTTTCGATACGTTTCAGCTTGTTGCTGTCGGATGTCTTGCCGAAGCTGTAAGTGGCGTTTACGGTAAACATTGGTCTCTGCCAGCACTGGACTATTGCCATGTGGAGGTTGTTGCTGTTCACATCTACGTGCATGTCGCGTTTCGGGAAGTTGTTCACGCCGAGCGACACTTTCAGTTGCTTCTGCAGGAATTCCCTTGTGAGAGAAGCGTTCAGCATCAGCATGTCGTCGTATTCGTAGGTCATGTCCACGCCGCCAGTCGTGTAGAAGACGCTTGCCGAAAGTTTGGTTTTCAGGAAGAAGTCGATGGTGAGCGATTGCCATGTCATGAACGAAAGGCGTTTAATGTCGGTTGTGAGCAATTCGTCGTTGCATTGCGAGTGCTGATAGGCTCCTTGCATCCAGATGGTCCATTCCACAGGGCCGAGCGGGAGCATGGTATAGATTCCGAGTGATGCGTTTTCCGATCTTCCGAGGTTGTACGGCTTCTGCGTGATGGTGAGTGTTGTAGGGTCGGAGATGATGACTTCGTTGATTTCGTGGTTGGTGAAGGAATAAGACGCTGTCAGGAACACCATGTAATGGAAGGCGTAGTTGAGGTCGATTTTGTGCGTGTATTGCGGGTCGAGATAAGGATTGCCGGATGTGAAGTTGTAGTCGGTGCTTTTCACGATGAACGGATTCATCGAGTTGTAGTCGGGACGCGTGATTCTGTATGAGTAGGTGAGCGCAAGATTGTCCGTTTTCCCTATGCGGTAACTCAGGTTCAGGTTGGGGAAGATGTCGAAATAGTTGTTGTCAATTTTCTCGTTGCTCGTTTTCTGTTCTATCGAAGTGAAAGTATGTTCAAAGCGCAGTCCGGAGCGGAACGAGAACTTCTCCGTGAGTTGGTCGGAGAACGAGACGTAGGCGGCATTGACGTTTTCCTTGTAGCCGAGGCTGTTGGTGCGGTTCTCATCGTTTTCGCCGTTCACAAAGGCGGCGAAGTCGTTGCCGACGACGGCTAAACGGGTCTTCAGGCCATACTCGAGACGCATCTTGTCGTTGAAAGGTTTTATGACGTCGAATTTCAACGCATAGGAGTTGTTGCCATTGTCGGTGTTGTTGTCAAGACAATCTTCCCTGAGCAGGTTCTCAAGGTAGCCTGTGTAGTATGAGGTGGTGCTGGAATTTTCTTTGTGCGACTTGTCATGCGAGAAGTCGAAGGAAAGTGAGAACTGTCCGCCAATGGTGTCGAGTTTCTTGTTGTAGTATAATGATGCAATGTAGTCGTGCGATTTGTTCCATAATGCGCCATTCTCCGAATAGGACGAATCAATGGTCGTGTAAGGGTATTGCGAGATGCTGGTGAACGTGGATGGCGGATCCAGGTAGTGCATAGCGTTTCCGTCAGCGGTGAGGGAAAGGCCGATGGAACTGTTTTTGTCGATTCTGTAGTCGGCGGAGAAGTTGAAGTTGAGGCTTTTGAATTTCGACGGATGGATGTTCTCTGCCGTAAGGAATCGCACGGTGTCAATGCCTTGTCCCCACATGTATTGCGAGTACTGCTGAGTGATGCTGTTATTAAACAAAGAGTATCCGCCTCCGGTGGAGATGGTCCAACGGTCACTGACCCAGTTTAGCGTGACGCCGTGATTCATCTTCAAATCCCGATTCACTCCGAACCAGGAATTTGCGTTGCCCGAAAATCCTTTCGTCTGTTCTTTCGTCATGACGATGTTGATGATGCCGGCTGTGCCTTCGGCTTCGTATTTTGACGAAGGATTGTTGATGGTTTCTATTTTCTCCACGTTCGATGGCGACATGCTTTTCAGCATCGCTTTGATGCTTTCGTAGGGTATCTTGATGTCGCGGCCATCGAACTGGAACAGGATGCCGCTCTGTCCGTTCAGGCTGATGTTCTCATCCTTGTCGATGACCACGCCCGGGACTTTCCGCAGCATCTCGAATGCGTTGGCCGAGGTGGCCTGTACCTCCTCGTCAACGTTCATGACGATTTTGTCTTCGTTCATCTCAATGCGGGTCTGATTTCCGATGATGTTCACTTCGTTGAGGTTCACGCCATTGGTTTGGAGCGTGACGACACCTATATTAATAGTGTCGTTGTGCCTCTCGGCTTTCTTTGTGTTGATGACCTTCCAAAGGTCGCTGTATCCTAAGGAATTGAACCTCAGGTAAACGTTGGTGCCTTTGGCTTTGATGCTGAATGCGCCGTTGAGGTCGGAGGTGGTGCCTGTGATCAATGTGGCTTTTGCCGTGCTGTCACTCATCTGAATGACGTTGCAGTAACTGACAGGATCATTGTTGGTGTCTCTGAGGGTTCCACGGATAACGGTACTCTGCGCCGTTGCGGCTACCGTGACAAAAAGCAGTGCTAGAGACAAATAAATAGATTTTTTCATGATGAGAATAATCTCGTTGTTTATTTTTTAGTGATATAGTGTACTACTTAAATAGTACACTGCAAAAGTAATGTATTTTGATAACATGCAAGGAAAAAATCGAATTATTTTTCAAAAAAATGAAAATAATTCTTATAATATTGATTATCAATATTATATAAACCGATAAAAATGAAAATTTAATTCGATTTCAAACAAAAAAAGAGTGATTTCGATTGGAAATCACTCTCAAGAAAGCCGGATTAATGACTTCTGTGTGTCCTGTTTTGCCAGAAATTGTTACTGATCGTTAGTCCGGCGTCTTTTGTCGAGTTCCTTGTTTTGCCAGTGGCGGCCGAGCAGACAAAGGATGCAGACGATGAACAGAATGCTGCCGAGAATGAAACCGGCTTGGTCGAGGCCTTTTGCCAGATAGAGATAGAGACCGAAACCGAGTATGGCGAAATCGGCAATCAGGCAGATGACGGTGCCTAATACTCTGATGTTTCGCTTGTCGTCTTTAAGAAGTTTGTCGCCGAAAAAGGTGACGAGCACCAACGCGGCATAAATAAGGTAGTAAGTCGCTCTTGCAGTAATCATGGCGTAAAGTTTTGGTTGTCAGTGCGGAAACTTCCGCACTGACAACTGTGTTTATTTCTCTATTCTGATTCGGGCATCTACGGCAACGACATTCTTCGGGTTGCCAAGCAGTGGGTTCAGGTCCATCTCTGCGATTTCGGGCGCGGCGAGCACCAAGGCGCTGACGCGTGCAATCTGTTCGGCATAGATGTCGATGTTGACGGGCTGTTGACCTCTGACGCCTTGCAGGATCTTGTATCCGCGCAACTTGACGATGAGGCTCTTGGCTTCTTCGATGCTGACGGGAGCCAAGGCGCTCTGCACGTCTTTGAGCACTTCGATGAAGATACCGCCGAGACCGAAGAACACCTGATGACCGAACTTGGCGTCGCGTATGGCGCCAATATAAACCTCGGTGCCGTCGAGCATGGGGTACATCTCCACAGCGTAGGTGTCTTTGATAGCCATAAGACGGTCAAATTCAGCGGCGACGGTGTCGGCATTGCGGACGTTCAGCGTCACGCCGCCAACATCGGATTTGTGTATAGGGCCGACGACTTTCATCACTAAAGGATAGCCGACTTTTGAAGCGAAATCCAAGGCATCCTGTTTCTTGTCCACCACGCGTGTCTGTTTCTGCGCGATGCCGGCAGCATCCAGAAGTTGGCTTATCACCTCGGGGTCGATGTAGCCGTCTTTGCAGCTGTCGATGATCTGGCGTATGCGCTGGGTGTCGATGTCGGGCATCTTCACGTTCTCAGGCTGTGGCTTGGGCGTGTTGTAAATCTTGCACAAGGCGTTGCCGAAGACGCATTCTTCAGGGAAGTTGATTCTGTGCTTGTTGGTGATGAAATCCGCAATCTCGTCCTTCACGTTGATGATGGAAGGAAGGATGGGGAAGATGGGCTTTTTGCAAGTCTTCATCTTTTCATCCAGGACTTGATAGACCTCCCAGTTGGCGAACAGGCCGGGCGAGCCGAAGATGACGCACATGCAGTCGATTTCGTCGAAGTCGTTCTCGCAGGCATCGATGATGTAACCCAGTTGTTCGGCGGTGCCTGTGGCGAGGAAGTCGATGGGATTGCCGACCGACGAGCCGTTGTATAGTTTGGCGAGCAGTTCCTGTGCTTTCGGACCTTCAAGGTGCGGAACGTCCATGCCGTTGTTCGACAGCACGTCGGTGAGCATCACGGCAGGGCCTCCTGCGTGGGTGATGACGGCCATGTTCTTTCCCTTCACTTCGGGGTGCATGAAGATGGCGCACACTGTGGTCAGTTCCTGACGGTTTTGGCAGCGCACGATGCCGGCCTTGCGGAACAAGGCGTCAACAGCGACATCCGATGTCGCCAAAGCTCCTGTGTGTGAGCTTGCAGCACGGCTTCCTGCCGCCGATCCGCCTGATTTTATGGCGGCTATCTTGCAGCCTTTCAGTATCAACGAACGGGCATGCTTCAGCAACTTCATCGGGTTGCCGATTTTCTCCATGTAAAGCATGATGACGCGTGAACTCTTGACAGGATCGAAAGTCTCGTCGAGATGTTCCAGCACATCCTCGATGCCCAGCTGGGCGGAGTTGCCGACTGCCCATACGCTATTGAATGTCAATCCGTTGCTGATGCCGTACTCTTTGATGAATACTGCTGTGGCACCCGATCCGGTGATGAAATCGACGCCATGAGGATTGAGGGTGGGGATGGGCGTGTCGAAAGCGCCGCAGTAGTTGCTGTTCAGGAATCCTGTGCAGTTGGGGCCTATCAGGGAGCCGCCAACGCTGTTGATGGTGTCGGCGATGTGGCGTTCGAAGGCCGCGCCTTCAGCATTCTCCTCTCCGAAACCGGCCGAGATGATGATGAAGCCTTTCGTGCCTTTCTTCAAGGCCAAAGTATCGACCGTTGCAGGACAATATTTTGCCGCGATGGCGATGATGGCGCAGTCCACCTGCGGAAGGTCTTCGGCGTTAGCAAAGCATTTGATGCCCTGTACTTCGGCCTCTTTCGGGTTGACAGTGTAAATGGTGCCTTTGAAAGGGCTGCTCAGTAGGTTCTTCAGGACTTTTCCGCCTGGTTTGTGAATGTCGGACGACGCTCCGATGACGACGATGCTTTTCGGATCAATCAGTTCTTTAGCAATCATTTATGGTATTTTTTTATTATTTGTTCTCGGACTTAAAGTTTGCAAATCTACAAAAAACATCCATCCCTTTGCGTTTCCGCATTTCTACAAGCATAATGGGCCAGCGTTTTTGTTTGAGAGTCTTTTTTCACAATCAAGAAGTAACTGATAATGAATCCTATGGAATAAGCCTTGCTTGCACAAAGTTTCAATTTCGCTGCGGCTCATCCAGTTTACCGACTCTACTTCTTCCGACTGAAGTCTCAGCATTTCTGCCGGTACATTGCTTCGAAGCATGTAGAGCATGGTGAATTTGTAATCGTACATCCTGATTTTCAGCAATTTCAGTTCGCTCTTGGTCGCCGACAACCCGATTTCCTCTTTCATCTCCCTGAGCATGGCAGAGGCAAAGTCGTTTTCTCCGCTTTTTACATGACCAGCCGTCGTAGAATAGTAGTTGCCTTTTTGTGTGGCGACTTTCTGGATAAGGAACTGGCCTTTGTCGTTATAGACAAAGACGGCAACGATGGGAATCAACAGGCCTTTGGGAATGGGATTGCCCCTTTCAATCTTTTTTCCAGTAGGCTTTAGATTTCTGTCGTATAAGTCCAATAATTCCATTCCGGATGATTTTAAGCAAAGATAGTTTTTTTTCAAAAAGAGTATGACTTTTAACTCGAGAAATGAAGCAAAGTGATTTTAGTGAAGCATTATTTTGTTGAATTCTGTTGAAAGTTTCTTCAAACATATTAATTTTGATGTCGAAATACAGGACGTTCATTGAACAGATTGGGTCGAGTAATTGAGTGGAAATACAAGTGCCCATCAGATATTTATATAATGGAGTCCGGAAACCATTTTCAAACGGGGCGAAACCGAAAAGCCATACGAGTAGGAAAGGGAACAAAAACACAAACTTATGAAAAGGACTAAATTTTGCGTTTTAATCGTGTTGCTGACCATGGTCGCTTCAACAGCATTGACATCTTGCATGACAACCAAGACCAGTGTGGGAGCATACAGAGATATTCAAGGCAACGAATACCTCTATGACAAGGGCAAGCAGTTTTGGTTGTTCTGGGGTATCATCCCATTGGGAAGGACAAGTGTGAATACGCCAAGGGATGGCAATTGCGAAGTCGTTACAAGGCTGAACTTCGGCGATGTGCTGATCAGCGGCCTGACCGGCGGCATTGTGACTTCATATACTATAAAGGTGAACGTCAAGAGCGGTCACTGACCTTATGTGATGACGATTTTCTGTCTTTTTTCGGTCGTTGCCTCCCGTGAATATCGGAAAAAGACAGATTTTTGTAGCAGATTTTCACCCGTCTGAACAGATGGGTTCTGCTATTTGACAATTGCATTGCCTTACAAAGGATAGGGCATATTTGGTATGGATATTTTCTCTCCAGAAAAGCGAAGCGACATTATGCGCCACATCAAAGGCCGGAACACGAAGCCCGAGATGATTGTGCGGCGATATCTGTTTTCCAAGGGATTCCGCTATCGCGTCAACGTGAAGCGTTTGCCTGGGAAGCCTGATATTGTCCTGAGGAAGTATCATACCGTCATTTTTGTGCATGGCTGTTTCTGGCATGGCCACGAGAATTGCAAATTAGCCTCGCATCCTCAGTCGCACAGCGACTATTGGGAGTCCAAGATTGCGCGTAACAAACAGCGTGATGCTGAGACGCGGGAGAAGTTGAAAACCTTGGGTTGGAACACGATGGTGATTTGGGAATGCCAGTTAAAGTCATTGGAAGTCAGGCGTCAGACACTCGAAGGCGTCGTTGCGCTTCTTGACGAGGCATTCCTTGATTTGAACAGAACAGGAACTGTTTCAAAGCCTTACACTTTGGGCGAATATTCCGAGAGCAAGGCGGCCGAGGAAGCGCCTTCCTATGGTAAAAATCGCTAATTTTGCCGCCCGAAATCAGAATCGTCATGGAAGAAAGGCTTTTCAATAGGAATTACATTTTGTTGTGTGCGGCTAACTTTCTGTTTTTCTTCTCGTTCTACTTGTTGTTGCCCGTCTTGCCATTCTTTATCGGCGAGATGTTCCAAGCCGACAACATCGTGGTTGGCGCAGTCATCTCCTGCTACACCTTGGCTACTTTGGCGGTGCGTCCTTTTTCAGGCTACATGCTCGACACATTCAAGCGGAAACCTTTATATCTATTGGCCTTGGCGGCCTTTACCGCCATCTTCTGCGGCTATCGTTTCGCCACAACCATTACCTTGCTCATCGTCATCCGCATCCTTCACGGACTGGCTTTCGGACTGAGTTCTGTCGGAGGCAACACCCTCGTCATCGATGTGGTTCCTTCAGCGAAAAGAGGTGAGGGCATCGGCTTCTTCGGCATCGCGAACAACATCGCCATGGCTGTCGGCCCGATGTGCGGATTGTTCATGTACGAGAAATACAGTTTCAATCTTATTTTCTACTGCTGCGCCGCCTGCGGGTTGCTGGCGACCATTTTCGCTTCAATGATTAGAATCGCGGTGCGCCCTCCCGTCAAGCGGCCTCCGCTGTCGCTCGATCGGTTCATCCTGATAAAAGGCCTTCCTGCTGGCCTATCCCTGATGTTTATCGCTTTCGCCTATGGTCAGATATCGAATTATATCGCCTTGTATGCCAAGGAGATGCAACTCAGCATCAGCAGCGGATTGTTTTTCACCGTTTACGCTTTCGGCTTGATAGCATCGCGTCTTTATTCCGGTCAGATGGTCGATAAGGGAAAGGTGACGCAAACCATCATCCTTGGACTGATTATCCTGTGCGTGTCGATGTTCGGACTTTCCATGTGTCACAACATTAATCGTGTCGATCCGGCTTTGACGCCATACGCTTTCCTGGCCATTGCAGTCTTGTGCGGACTGGGTTTTGGAACCTGTTTCCCTTCGTTCAACACCTTGTTTATCAACTTGGCGACAAACAGCCAGCGTGGCACAGCCACATCCACTTATCTCACCACGTGGGACTTAGGGCTTGGCATCGGCATTTTCAGTGGTGGAGCCATTTCGCAGCATCTTTCTTTCGGTTCGGCCTATCTTGTCGCCGATGTGCTCATGGTGGTTTCCTTGGCGATTTTCATTCTTCTGGTCGCACCTCATTATCGACGCAACAAGTTGCGTTAATATCCGGGCAAGTCGTCTCTTTCTTCGTTTTCGTACTTCGTACATGCTTTGCAGTATCACGGAAGTGATAATCAGGGCTATGCCGAGATAGAACGCGAAGTTCAGTTCCTTGTGTTCGCTGAAAAGTATCATGGAGATGATGATGCTGTAAACGGGCTCGAGATTGTAGGTGAGGTTAACGGTAAAAGCAGGAATGCGCTGCAAGACAATGATTTGCAGCAGACATAGCCCAATGGTGCAGACGATGACCATGAAACTGAGATAAGCCATATCGGTTCCTGTGGGGATGAACTTGTCTGTGGGGACGAAATGCAGGTACAGCGGCATCAGGATGGACAGCCCGACAAGTCCGCCGACCATTTCCCATAACAGCATGTTCTTGGCCTCATAGTGTTTCCCGACATGCTGGTTTGCAATGGCGAACAAGGCGTAGATTGCCGCTGAGACCACACCCAGAATGATGCCGAGATGATATCGCGAGTCGAAATGAAAAATCAGGCAGATGCCTAAAACGGTCAGCAGGCTGAGCAGAAACTCATGCAACTTGAAGGCGTGCCGGTTGATGAGGGGTTCGAACAAGGCCGTGAAAAACCCGACGAGCGAAAAGCACACTACGCCGATGGACACGTTCGAAGCCTTGATGCTGGCATAGAAAAACACCCAGTGCAAACAGAGCAGCATTCCCACGCCCGACATTTTCAGCAAGTCGTTGATTCTGTATCTGATGAGATTTTTCGTAAGAAGGAGAAACGGCAAAATAAGCAGCGCGGCGAAAGCCATTCTGTACCAGACCAATACCGCTTCATTCAACGCTATAAGACGGCCTAAAACGCCAGTGAATCCCGCAATGAAAACGGAAAGATGAAGCAGGATGTAGTCTTTTTTCATGGTTCGGCAGACCGAATTATTTGTTTTTTCTTCTTTGTCGCACGGCTTCGAAGGTCACGATGGCGGTGGTGACCGACACGTTCAGCGAGTCGGCGATGCCATTCATCGGGATGATGATGTTCTGGTCGGCGGCATCGACCCAAGTGTTGGAGATTCCTGTGGCTTCGGTGCCCATGACGATGGCTGAAGGGCCACTGAAATCGGCGTCAAGATAGTCGATGGAGGCTTGAAGGTAGGTGCAGAATATCTTTATCTTATTGTCCTTTAGCCATTTGATGCATTCTTCCGTAGAGCAAGCGTAAACCGGAACGCTGAAGATGCAGCCTATGCTGGCGCGAATGGCGTTGGGATTGAAAATGTCGGTTTGCGGGTCGGCGATGATGACAGCGTCCACTCCGGCGGCATCGGCGGTGCGCATGACGGCTCCAAGATTACCGGGTTTCTCGACGGTCTCAAGCACGATGATCAGAGCGTCTTTGCGCGGTTTGAACTCGTTGAGCGTCCTGTATTTTGGTCGTGCCAGCGCCAGAAGCCCGTCGCTGCCTTCGCGGTAGGCTATCTTGTCGAACACTTCTTCCGACACTTCTTCCGTATCGTTTGCCCTGATGTCGAGCGGAGTGTTCATTAAGGCTGGACAGACGTAAAGTTGGTCAATCTCAAAACCGCATCGCTGCGCCCGCTCAATCTCGCGCTTTCCTTCGATGATGATGAGGTTCTGCTCGCGGCGTTCCTGCGCTTTCTGCAGTTTGACGATGTTCTTAATCTTGGGATTTGTCTTACTTGTGATCATGATGTTTGACATTTGCCTTTGTGTTGTTGTTGCGACAAGATTAGTCCGAGAATGACGAAGGCGATTCCGATGACTTTCAGCAGTGTAATCTTCTCATGGATAATGAAATAGCTGAATATGGCGGTGAAAATCGGTATCAGGTTGGTGTAGCTGGTTGTTCTTGTCATCCCGATTCGCTCCACGCAATAGGTGAAAAGCACGTAAGCCACCGAACTGGCTAAAATGCCGAGGAGTAAAAGCGGGACAATGTAGTTGCCGACTTGCGCCAAGCTGCCGATGTAGTGCCTTTCGGCAAGCAGCGCAAAAGGCAGGAAATAGATGATGCCGATGGTGTTCTGTGTCGCGACTATGGTCAGCGAACTGTATTTCAGGGTGAGCCGTTTCAGAATGACGGTGTAAAGCACTGCGGAGATCACCGCTCCAAAAAGAATCAGCACTCCGGTAAGGGAAGCCGAGAACTGCATCTCTTTGTTGAACAGCATCAGGATGACGCCGGCAAAAGAAACGGTCAGGCCGACGATGTTCCAGATGGTGACTTTCTCACGCAAAAAGATGAAGGCGGCGAAAGGAGAGACCAACGGGATGGTGGCGATGATGGCAGAGCAGATGATGGGCGAGGTGCGCATCAGGCCGTAACTTTCGCCAAGGAAATATAGAAATGGCTCGAATAACGTTGCAAGGAAAAACCATTTGATGTCTTTGTGCTCGATTTTCTGGCGTTTTCCTAAGGCGATGATGCACAAAGTCAGGAAGATGCTTGAAATGACAAGACGCAGCAGTATGGTGGTGCCAGGCTTTAATGTCTGAAACACTTGGTTGGTCCAGACATACGACCCGCCCCAAATGAACATGGCAATCAACGCTAGGACGTGAGGGAAATAACTCTTGTTTTTCATCGCTGCAAAAGTACGGATTTTCGGGTTCCGTAGTGAAGGCTTATTCTCTTGTCATTCATCTACAGCGTTTTTGAAATCTTTTTTCAAAAGATGCATAAAACTAGTTTTTTGGCAAGATTATTGTAATTTTGTAACTCGGAAAACGATAGATAATGTTTAATAAAATACCTCAAAGACAATGAAAAAGATCTTTTTATGCGTGGCACTTGTTGCCGTTTCGTTCATGTTTTCCTGCCGCGGCCCTCAAGGTCCTGCAGGTCAGAATGGCAATGCTAATGTCGCCTCATCTACTGTTACAGTAAACCCCAGCGATTGGTATTGGGACAACAACACTTCTTGGCGTGTTGATATCGATTATGATGCCATCACGACCGACATCACCGATTTCGGTGCGGTTCTGGTTTATATGAGCAATAATGGCACATGGCGCCAGCTCCCGATGACATTCTACTATTCTACTGTTGATCAGCAGACTGGAGTCGAATCGTTCTTCTCATCCTCGCTTGAAGTCTCATCCTACGATAAAGGTGTGAGCATCTTCTGGACGGAGAATGACTTTTACAATGGCTATAGACCTGAACAACATGACTTTAAGATCGTCGTGATTGCTGCTGGCCTCTATAAATCACGTCCTGATGTGGATTACAGCGACTACAATCAAGTCAAGCAAGCCTTCCAACTCGCTGACTGATTCTTACAATAGGATCATGAAAAAAGCAGACGCTTCGGCGCCTGCTTTTTTTATTGTGATTATGGATTTGTCCGGTGTCTTGAAATCGTGATGCGTGATGTCGCTTATGCCGAGTGGGTCACCGAATAGGCCAAGAATCCGCAATAGGCAAGAACCATCAGGCATCCTTCCACACGCGATAGTTTGCGACCTTTGCCTGTAAAGACAAACAGCAATGTCATCGCATTGGCAATCAACAGGATTATCAGGTTGACATTCATTTGTGAATCGAATTCCAATGGTGTTATCAATCCGCTGATACCCAATATGATAAAGATGTTCAGAATGTTTGAACCCAAGACGTTTCCGATGGCGATGCCGCTGTTTTTCTTGGTGGCTGCCACAATCGAAGTGATGAGTTCCGGCAGTGAAGTGGCCATAGCGACGACCGTAAGGCCTATCATCGTTTCGCTCATACCTAATGATTTGGCGATTTTCTGAGCGTTGTTCGAAACAAGTTCGCCGCCAAAATACAGTCCCAGCAAACCGAGTAATATCAGCAGAATCGTTTTTGCCCAAGGCAATGGAATCTGAACCGTTTCCACGTCGGTGCTGACGGGGTCGTTCTTCTTAAAGGTGAGCCAAAGATAGATGGCGCCGCAGAGCAGCAGAATAATGCCTTCAGTCCAATTCAAGGTGTTTTTTTGTCCGAACAGGGTGTTGCCCATCAGGAAGAGGAGGAGCGTGGCGACGAAGCCGCTGGGAATGTCTCTCTTGATGGAGATTCGGCTCACGTCAATGGGATATATGATTGCGGCTATTCCCAAGATGAGAAGCATGTTCATGATGTTGCTTCCGACAATGTTGCCGATGGCAAGACCAGAACTGCCTCTGGTGCAGGAGAATAGGTTGACGACGAGTTCCGGCAGCGAAGTGCCGAAAGCGACGATGGTGAGGCCGATGATGAGCGACGATAGTTTGGCGCGGATGCCCAATGATGTGGCGCCGTCAACAAGCCAGTTGGCACCGAGGATGAGGAAGATGAATCCTAAAAAGAATAATGCGAAGGTGAGTACCATGGGTGTCAGATGTTATAGTTTCTTGGACCGAAAATCTTGCTGCCAACACGAATCATCGTGCTGCCTTCTTGGATGGCGATGGCGTAGTCGTCGGACATGCCCATCGAAATTTCTTTAAAATATGCGGCATCGCTGAAATATGTTTTTTTCAGCGCGTCGAAAATCGATTTCAGATGACTGAATTCCTTGTGAATCTCCTCTGTATCTTCGGTGAATGTCGCCATGCCCATCACGCCACACACGCGGATGTGTTCCATGTTGCGGAAGGCGTCCGACTCAAGCAGGGCTTTGGCTTCGTCCATGTCGAGGCCGAACTTGGTCTCTTCCATCGCGATGTGAAACTGCAGCAGGCAGTCGACGACGCGGTCGTGCTTCTTCGCTTCCTTATCGACGGCATCGAGCAGCATGCCGCTGTCGATGGAGTGTATCAGCGAGACGAAAGGAATGATGTATTTGATTTTGTTGGTCTGCAGGTGGCCGATGAAGTGCCACTGGATGTCGTCGGGAAGCACGGCGTGTTTGTCGCGCATCTCCAGCGCGTGGTTTTCACCGAAAATCCTTTGTCCCGCATCGTAGGCTTCCTGCAAGTCGCTGACGGGCTTTGTCTTCGACACCGCCACCAAGGTCACGCCGGATGGCAAAGCGTCTTTAATGCTCAGTAAGTTTTCCTTTATCATTGACATAAATCCCGCTTTTCTTTGCTGCAAAAATACTAAATTGTGCAAAACTCAGGCCTTATTTTCAATATTGCAACCCTATTGCGCCTTTGCCGTTTCACTATCTTATGGCATTTCAACAAGTTGCCGGGACTTTTCGGGCGGAAGCAAGATATTTATTGCCGTTTCTGGAAAGTTGAAAATGGGTGAACCGCTTCATCATCTGTTTTTTTTCTAACTTTGCACAAAATTTCGAGAAATTATGTTTGAAGGTTTAAGCGAAAAACTGGAACGTTCGTTCAAGATACTGAAAGGGCAGGGCTACATCACTGAGGTGAACGTGGCAGACACTTTGAAGGAAATCCGCCGTGCTTTGCTCGACGCGGATGTCAGTTACAAGATTGCCAAGGATGTCACGAATGACATCAAGGAAAAGGCCTTGGGCCAGCAGATCCTGACTTCGGTGAAGCCGGGCGAGATGATGGTGAAAATCGTTCACGATGAATTGGCCGAGTTGATGGGCGGCGAGAATGTCGACATCAATCTCAAAGGTCAGCCAGCCATCATTCTTATTGCAGGTCTTCAAGGTTCGGGCAAGACGACGTTTTCTGCCAAACTTGCTTCCTATCTTAAGCGCAAGAATAGCAAGTCGGTGCTTCTCGTGGCTGGCGACGTCTATCGTCCTGCCGCCATCGACCAGTTGAAGGTATTAGGTCAACAGGTTGAAGTAGAGGTATATAGCGAAGATGGCAACAAGAACCCGGTTCAGATTGCTCAAAACGCAATCGAATATGCCAAAAGGCAAGGGAAGAATGTCGTCATCATCGATACCGCCGGCCGTCTGGCTGTCGATGAGGAGATGATGAACGAGATTGCCAACATCAAGAATACCGTGAAGCCTCAGGAGACGCTGTTCGTTGTCGATGCCATGACTGGCCAGGATGCCGTGAACACGGCCAAGGCTTTCAATGACAGGCTTAACTTCGACGGAGTCGTCCTTACCAAACTGGATGGCGACACGCGTGGTGGTGCGGCACTTACCATTCGTTCCGTTGTCGAGAAACCTATCAAGTTCGTCGGTATCGGCGAAAAAATGGATGCCCTCGACGTGTTCTATCCCAAACGTATGGCCGACCGTATTTTGGGCATGGGCGACATCGTTTCCCTCGTGGAACGCGCTCAGGAACAGTATGACGAAGAAGAAGCGAAGCGCCTGCAACAGAAACTCGCGAAAAACGAATTCAACTTCAACGATTTCCTGAAACAAATCCAGCAAATCAAGAAGATGGGCAACATCAAGGACCTCGCCAGCATGATTCCTGGCATGGACAAGGCCTTGAAAGGCGAGGAAATCGACGACGACGCCTTCACAAGCATCGAAGCCATCATCGGTTCCATGACACCCGCCGAACGCGAAGACCCCAAACTGCTTAACGGAAGCCGCCGCAAGCGCATCGCCGAAGGCAGCGGAACATCCATAGTCGAAGTCAACCGCCTTGTCAAGCAATTCGATGAGACGGCTCGCATGATGCGCATGATGACAACCTCAAAAGGCAAGAAGGTGATGCGCATGATGAATTCTGCCAATGGAGCGCGTAGATAATATCAAGTTACTGACTGTTAATAAGATATGATATGGAAAACAAGATAATCGATGGCAAGGCCATTTCCGAAGAGATTAAAAAAGAAGTAGCAAAAGAAGTTGCCGACATGCTCGATCATGGCATCGACGCGCCTCATCTTGCCGCTATCATCGTTGGCGATGACGCTGCAAGCCAGACTTATGTCGCATCGAAGGAGAAGGCTTGTCATGCTGTGGGCATGACATCGTCGGTTTACCGCTTATCGGGCAAGACGACTGAAAAGGAACTGCTCGAGTTGGTCGATTTTCTGAACAAAGACACTGAAATAGATGGCTACATCATTCAGTTGCCGCTTCCAAAACATATCGATGAAAATAAAATCATCAACGCTATCAGTCCTGAAAAAGACGTTGACGGTTTCACCAGCACCAATGCGGGCCGCCTTCAACTTGGAATGCCTTGCTTTGTCCCTGCCACGCCAAATGGCATCATGGAACTCATCAAGCGTTCGGGCGTTGAAACGGCGGGCAAGAATGTCGTTGTCCTTGGCCGTTCCAATATCGTAGGCACGCCAGTCGCCATTCTCATGTCGCGCAAGGGCATCGATGCCACAGTGACGTTGTGCCACAGCAAGACTCAGAATATCGCTGAGATTTGCCGTCAGGCCGACATCCTTGTCGCTGCGATAGGAAAACAGGGCTTCGTCACTGCCGACATGGTGAAAGCCGGCGCTGTCGTGATCGATGTGGGCATACACCGTATCGAAGATGCGACAAGCCAGAAAGGTTACCGCATCTGTGGCGATGTCGATTATGACAATGTGTACAAGGTGGCGTCCAAGATCACTCCCGTTCCAGGTGGCGTGGGCCCGATGACCATCGTGTCGCTTCTCATGAACACCTTGAAAGCCGCTAAGCATCAGGTGTTCCCGAAGGAATAACTTATTGGTCGAAAGACAGGATTTCCTTTCTCAATAATTGGTAACTCACGACGTGTTGTGGTCCTATGCGGCCACTGCGCTCTTCGCGTGTCCCGAAAAATACCTAACTTTGCAAGTCACCTTAAAAGGATTGATGAAATATGAATAATCCGACTTGCAAGGATATTAGATATAAAACGCTGTTCCATAGTAATTTGCGAATTATTGTCGCGCTTTTGGTGGCGTTGATGCCATCAGTTGTTTTTGCGCAACATTCCAAAAAGGCTGAGAAAGCCTACGAGGCTGCTCAGGAAGCCTATTTCAATCGCGACTTCAATGCGGCTTTGAATCATGTCAACAAAGTCATTGCCGACGATCCCACTTATGCCGAGGCGTGGATGCTGAAAGGCGAGTTGGGCATGCAAGTGAAGGACCGTGAGATGGCGCGAGACGGATACGAACATTCCTTATCCCTCGACTCCATGCTGTTTCCGCCGGCGGCGATATCATTGGCGCGAATCTATGACGAGGCGATGGAGTATGATAAAGAAGTCAAACTGTTGACCTGGTTTCGGAAGAATGCATCAGGCAACAAAGCCAATGACGAAACTGTCGCTGAAATGACACAGAATGCCATCTTTCGCAGTCATGCAGTGAAGCACCCTGTCCGGTTCAATCCCAAGAATCTTGGAAACATCATCAACACTGTTGACGACGAATATATAAACATGTTGCAGTTCAACGGCTCGCAGTTGGTTTTTACGCGGCGTTTCCAATCGCGCGAAGGCGATAGGATGGACGAGAGTCTGTTTGTCGCTTCATCGAAAGACGGGCAATGGTCTGATACCCATAGACTTGAACTTGACTGGGATTACAATGACAATATGGGAGCGGCTTTCGTCACCGCTGACGGACGACAACTTTATTTCACTGGTTGCGGCGTCATCAAGGATTGTGGCTGCGACTTGTTTTCGTCCGAATCGACGGGTGACGGATGGGGGAATCCCATACATCTCGGCAAGAATGTCAATTCTTCGTCTTGGGATTCGCAACCTTGTGTGAGTGCCGACGGAAAGGAACTTTATTTCGTGTCGCGCCGTTCCGGCAACTCCGATATTTACCGAAGTGTGAGGAATGACGATGGCACTTGGGCGGCGCCAGAGAACCTTGGCGCGGTCATCAACACGAATGGCACGGAGATGGCTCCTTATCTGCATCCCGATGGCAAGACCTTGTATTTTTCTTCCAACAAGCATGTCGGCATGGGCGGCTCAGACCTTTTCGTGAGTCGTAGGGGAGCAGACGGCCAATGGGAAGAGCCTGTGAACCTTGGTTATCCTGTCAACACGCCCGATGATGAAATCAACTTCATCGTTGCTGCCGATGGCAAGACGGCCTTGATTTCCTCTTTCCGTGAAGGTGGTTTTGGCGGTTACGACATCTATTCTTTCGAGTTGGAAGATTCCTTGCGTCCCGAACCGGTGACCTACATCAAAGCCGGTGTCTTCGACAAGCAGTCGCGCAAACGTATTCCCGCCGTCGCCAAGTTCTATGACCCTACTGACGGCGTCATGCTTTACTCTTTCGAAAGCAATGACGGCGACATCTTTGCCGTGTTGCCATCAAGGAAATCCTATTCGTTCGAAGTGACGAGTCCCGGATATCTGTTCCTGCAACAGTCTGTCGCTCCGACAGATAACTCTGAATTGAAGCCTTATGAATTCGATGTCTATCTTGACAGACTTGCCGTAGGCAGTGTTGTTTCGCTGCATAACATCCAGTTCGAGTTCAACAGTGCCGAACTGACCGCGGACTCTCGCGCTGGCATCGTCATGCTTGCCGATTTCCTTGAGCAGAATCCCGATATCAGCGTGGAACTTGCCGGCCATACCGATAATGTCGGCGGCGATGCGTACAACAAGAAACTCTCTTCCGACCGCGCCGAAGTGGTCAAGGCCGAACTGATTCGCAACGGCATTGCCGCGACGCGCTTGACTGCAAAGGGCTATGGCGCATCGAAACCTTTGGTCGAAAACGATACGGAAGCCCATCGTGCTGAAAACAGACGTACCGAGATGGTGGTTGTCAAGGCTGGGAAGTGATTGCTTCTGAGATTGGATGGGGATTTTTTATCGTCTGAATTGCACTATTGATACGATTTTGCTAATTTTGCGTTTTAATCAAAAAGAAGAAGATGAAAAAACTGCTTTCTGTTTTTGTTTTGCTCGTCATTTCATTTGCCGTCATGGCGAATCCCGTTGATGTCAATACCGCCAGAGCCATAGGATATGGTTTTCTGCGCACCAATACCGATCTTCAGATTAAGGGAAATGTCGAACAGATTGATGCTGCCAAGATTTACCGCACCGAATCCGGCGTTCCATGCTTTTATCTTTTCAATATGGGACAAGGCTATGTCATCGTTTCTGCTGATGACTGTGCTTCGCCAATTCTCGGTTATTCCGATGAGAGCATTGCCTATCCCGACAATCTCCCTGATGCGATGCAGGAATATCTTGATGCCTTCATCGAGCAGATCCAGTATGGCATAGAGCATCATCTTGCCGCTTCGGAAGAGATTGCAAGGCAATGGGATTTGGTAAAGACGACAGGCCGCATTACGGAAAACAGAAATGCCAAAGCAGTGACACCGCTTTTGCCTGACCAGTGGAATCAGGATTGCTATTACAACAATCTATGTCCTGTCGATGCGGCAGGGTCTTGCGGTCACACTTACGTTGGCTGCACGGGACTGGCCATGGGACAAATCATGCATTACTGGGGTTATCCTATACATGGCTCAGGTTCAACGTCATATACGCCTTCGGGCTATCCAACACAGAGTGTGAATTTCGGTGCGACGACTTACGATTGGGCGAATATGCCGAATTCACTCACATCTTCATCATCAGCCACACAAATCGCGGCTACAGCAACAATGCTATGGCACTGCGGTGTCGCACTTCATGCCTCTTATGGCAGTGATGGGACAGGCGCTTATCCTACTGATGTCCCCAACGTCCTGACCACTTATTTCACTTATGCTTCAGATCTTTCAGGACAATGGAAATCGAATAATACCACGTGGTTAAACCAGTGCAAGGCAAGTCTTGACTTATCCAGACCTATTCACTATAGCGGCTGGACAAATAGTGGTTCCGGTCATAGTTTTGTCTGTGATGGTTATGACGACAGCGATCTGCTTCACTTCAACTGGGGCTGGGGCGGCTACTCCAATGGCTATTTCGCCGTTGGCGCACTCAATGTCGCTGGATATCAGTTCAATGCATCGAATTATGCGGTTTTCAATATCCATCCCAACACTTCGACATCCTACACCGTTACGGCTACTGCCAATCCGACGAATGGCGGCACAATCACTGGCGCAGGAACCTACAATCAGGGCGAGACGTGCACCCTTGTGGCAACGCCAAACAGCGGCTACACCTTTACCAACTGGACGGAGAACGGCACACAAGTCTCCACGAACGCAACATACAGTTTCACGGTGACCGCCAACCGCACCCTTGTAGCCAACTTTGCACTATCCACCTACACCATCACGGCGACTGCCAATCCGACGAATGGCGGCACAATTACCGGAGCGGGAACATACAATCAAGGCCAGACTTGTACTCTTGTTGCAACGCCAAACAGCGGCTACACTTTCACCAACTGGACAGAGAACGGCACACAAGTCTCCACGAACGCAACATACAGTTTCACGGTGACGGCTAACCGCACCCTTGTAGCCAACTTTGCACTATCCACCTACACCATCACGGCGACTGCCAATCCGACGAATGGCGGCACAATTACCGGAGCGGGAACATACAATCAAGGTCAGACCTGCACCCTTGTGGCAACGCCAAGCGCCAACTACACGTTCACGAACTGGATGGAAAACGGCACACAGGTTTCCACGAGTGCAACATACAGTTTCACAGTGACCGCCAACCGCACCCTTGTAGCCAACTTCACAAGACCCACCTACACCATCACGGCGACTGCCAATCCAACGAATGGCGGCACAATCACTGGCGCAGGAACTTACAATCAGGGCGAGACGTGCACCCTTGTGGCGACGCCAAGCGCCAACCACACCTTTACCAACTGGACTGAGAATGGCACGCAGGTTTCCACGAACGCAACATACAGTTTCACAGTGACGGCCAACCGTAACCTTGTGGCACACTTCTCCCAAAACACTTATACGATTACGGCAACTGCCAGTCCAACGAATGGCGGCACGATTACGGGCGCAGGAACGTACAATTACGGCCAAACCTGCACTTTGGTAGCGACGTCAAATGAGACTTATGACTTCGAGAACTGGACATTGAACGGCAATGTGGTCTCTACCGATCCTTCCTATAGTTTCACTGTCACAAACAATAGTTCTTTTGTGGCTCATTTCGCTGTGAAAACCTTTACTGTCAGCGTCTCGGCAGATGGCGAAGGCACTGTCTCCGGCGGCGGCACATTCTCCTATGGCCAGACTTGCGCTGTTACAGCCCATGCCAACACCAATTATCACTTTTTGTACTGGACAGAGAATGCTACGCCCGTTTCCTATGATTTGGAATACATATTTGATGTCACGAGCAACAGAGTCCTTGTGGCTCATTTCACCATCGATACCTATGACATCATGGTGACGGCCAATCCTCAAGAAGGTGGTACGGTCAGCGGCGGCGGCACTTTTGCCGTTGGCGAGGTCGTAGTTGTCAACGTGGAACCTAACTCAGGCTATGTGTTCCAAGGCTGGTACGAAAACGGCGAGGTTGTTTCGATGGAGGAGGCTTATTCCTTCACCGTTGAAGGCAATAGGAACCTTGTGGCGTCACTCTATTATTACGAAGGCGTGGCAGACCATTCGGGTAGCGATATCTCGGTGTATCCGAATCCGGCTCACGATTATGTCAACGTGGAAGGTGATGACATCGCCGAAGTGCGTATCTATAACGCGCTCGGACAACTGGTGTTCTCGCAGTCCAATGACGACAGCCATCAGATCCGCGTCAACCTTTCAAGCGTCAATTCTTCGATCTGCTATATGGTGGTTGTGACTACCAACTCCGGAATGATTGCAAAACGTGTTGTGATAGATTGATAGGGAATAAGACACAAATCATGAAAATAGGCTTCCTCTTGGCCGCTATGGCTCTTGTTTCTTTAACTTACTGTCAGAAACAGGAACCAACCACGCGGGTTTCCATACTTGGCGACAGTTATTCCACTTATGAGGGGACATTGACGAAGTCGTCCTATCTTTCATGGTATCGCTTGCCACCTAACAATAAGAACGACGTGACGAGCATCGACCAAGTATGGTGGCATCAGGTGTTCGACACCTTGAACTGGACGCTGGAGACGAATAACTCCTATTCCGGTGCTACGATTTGCAATACGGGCTATGACGGCGCTGACAACAAGAAGATTTCTTTCGTGGCAAGGATGAATGAACTCGGCAAACCCGATGTTATTCTTGTCTTCGGAGGCACCAACGACAGTTGGGCAGGTTCGCCGGTGGGCGAGTACAAATACTCCAATTGGACCGATGAAGACCTGTATTCGTTCCGGCCAGCAATGGCGAAACTTTGCGACGGTCTCAACACCATGTATCCCGATGCTTCGGCATATTTCATCCTGAACGATTGTCTTGACTCCATCACCAAAGAATCGATACACGTCATTGCGGGGCATTATGACATTCCTTGCATCGACCTGGCGGTCTTTGACAAGCAGGACGGTCATCCTTCCGTGGCAGGCATGCGTAGCATTACCAACCAATTAATTGGTTATTTCCGGAAACAATGATTTAGCGTTTGAAGCGGTACTCTACGGAAATGCTGTCGTCGTCGGCTTGAGGGACGTCCCAGTAAGGTTTCTCTCCATTGTTGCCGTCATTATCGTTGTCATCATCATCGTTATTGTCGTCTTCATCCCAATGGAATTCTTCCCGTTGAGGGCCTTCTTTGCGATACGCTATGGCAAGGATGAACCCCGTGATAAGTCCGCTGAGATGGCCTTCCCAAGAGATGTTTTGCGGTTTTGTGAAAGCAGGGAAGACGCCCCAAATGAAACTGCCGTATAAGAAAATCATCACGAACGATACTGCGATAAGACCCATGTCTTTCCTGATGAAGCCGCTGATGATGAGGAATGCCGTCAGGCCATAGATGAGCGCGCTGGCGCCAATGTGGATGCTGTCGCCTGATGCTATGCACCACGTGAGTAACCCGCTGACTAAATAAGTGATAATCAATACTTTGTTAGCGATAGTGCGGTAACAATAGTATAATGCAGTTCCTAAGACAAGAACAGGGACGCTGTTAGCCAGCAGATGACCCCAATTGCCATGCAGGAACGGCATTGTCAGTATCCCTATAAGACCTTTGGCCGTATGGGGCTGGACACCCCAACGGCCTAAGTCCACGTTGAAGACAATTTCAACCATCCAGACAATCCACATCGTGATTACGATGAATAGCGGGATTGTCAGACTACTGAGAAATTTCTTTTTTTCTTGTTTATCGTCCATCGCAATGTCACTTCATCAATTAATGTGCCTTACCGGATAATCGGAAAGATTGTCAGATATCGGTGGCGCAACGGTAGAATCAGTGACGTTTCCTGATGGTGTTGTTCATTTTGTCAGTTTTTGAAATGCAAGAATGGTCTTGCTTCATCAATTGATGACAACTTTTCTTGTAACCACTTCTCCGCCAATGAGACTCACCAAATAGATGCCAGAAGGCAGATCCGACACGTCGATGGTGGCTGATTTTTGCATCACGAAGTTGCGCACTTCGACGCCTTGGGCGTTCAAAATATGGACGCAGATCTTGCCGAGGTCATAATCCGTCGCGATGGTCATGGCGTCCTTGACAGGATTGGGGCTGATGGACACGGAGAACAAGTCTTTCTGCACATCGGGATAGGTCTGGACTTTCAAGAGCACGTCTTCGTTGTTGCTGTAACTCACCACGGCACCTGACACTCTCAGGATAGGATTGTCGGCGGCGGCGCAGTTGACGCAAGTGACACCATTAACGCAATCGGGATGGTTGGGGTGGCAGTAATCGAGGTAGGTGGGGTCGAACTGATAGAAGAGATTTGCCGTTCCGGCGGCAATGTATTCCGACAGGTCGAAGTCCCAGACCACGCCGATGCTTCCCGGGCACCATCCGCTGCGGTCGTATGTCCATGTGCCGTTCTGAGGCTGACATTGTGCTGGATTCGGGTTGCAGGTGCGCCACAGATGCTGGTCGTATTTGTTTTGTCCGTTAATCAGGATATGGTGGGTCGCCTCGTAAAATTCGGCGGCATTGCCGGTGTTGTAGCAGCCGTTCGTGCCGCTGCTCCAGTTGTGTCCGGTGGTGATGATTTTCAGTTTCGCCTTGTCGATGCCATCAATGAAATGGTAGTTGACTGTTGGAACTGGCTGTTGGTTGGCGTAGTCGCCGAAGTCGAAGGCATTGAACCACAAAGGCTGAATGTCGGTGTAAAGGTATTCTGGCGTGCCTTTGTGCATTCTGAAGGTCAGAATGGGGTCGTAGCCGCTGCCGTTCCAAGTCTGGAAATACATTTCGAACTCGACAAGTCCTTGCAGGATGGTCGAATAATCGGTAACGTCGAGGTTGTCATTGCACTCGACGCCGAATGGAGTGACGTAACGGAACAGTTCCACCCACTCGCCACGATGGTTTTTCACGCGTACGTAGCCGACCCTGTCATAGGTGTCGCAGGAAGACACGCAACGGTGCTCGTAGAAGGCGTTGATGGCGTTGAAGGCGCCGACGTGTGTCGGGAGGACATATTCTCCGTAGACGGTCTGCTGGCTTGGCGAAACGACCAAATCACCATTCATGGTCACGATGTCCATGTCAGCGTACTCGGAGGTCACTTCGAACGTATTTGTCATGGTGGTGACCTTGCCGCCCGACTGCAAGATGCTTGCCGTCATGGTAAAGGTGCCGAAAGAGGATGGCTGCCACGATGCGTACCAGTAGCCGTTTGCGGGGTCATCAGGATAGTCGGTTTTCAAATACACTTCATCTCCGTCGATGGTGCATTTCACTTCATCGAACTTGATGACATCGCCATGGTCGATGTGGGCGCTGAGCACCAGCATGACGGGCTTCAGTTCAGGCATATAGACCTTGGTGCCGTCGTAAGGTCGGCGCAACACGATTTCTGGTGTATAGCCGTCGGGGTCGATGACTTCGAAGGTGCGTGTGACTTTAGGAGCAGCTTGCCATTGTGTTCCGTCGCCATCTTGTGAGGCGCGGATCTTTACGGTGCCTTGTTCTCCTGTCAGGGTGACGGTGTTTCCTTGCAATGTGGCTGGACCTTCCAACACTTCGTATGATACGGGAAGTCCTGAGGTCGCTGTCGCTTGCAGTTCAAAGGGGGCGTCAAAGACCAGTTTGTCGGGAATCTGCGCAAAGTCGATGAATTGTGACGACAGGCCTCCGGGCATGTGACGAATTGTGAGGTTGTCGTATCCGGCGTGAGAACTGTTGAGGATGAAGATGCCGTCCCACATGGCGGGGTCGTTCTTGTCGCCCGAACCGGGAGTCAGCCCTGCGTTGATGCCTTGTGCTTCGGCAATCGGTTCGAAGTCGCCTTCCATGTTGAACTTGGCGAACAACGTGATGCTGCCTGCGCCGTCGTTGGCGTCGAGGTCGATCATGATCTTCCAGCGCGTCCATGTGCCATTGCCTTCGTAGTCGAAGTCGGCTGCCAGTGTGTTGTTGGGCAACACAATGCCGTTGATGAATCTTTCGTCATCTTGACGGTCGTAGGTGGTGACAAACCAGATGCCGCCGTCATGCGTGTTCAGGTTCGGGTTGGGACGTGTCGTCTCGTAATACATGGGAGGCAATACAACGCCGTCACCGTCAGAGTCATAGCCGACGCCGAACACGGTTCCCCAGAAATTTCGCAAAACATCGAGTTCAATCTCGATGATGCCGCCATCGGAATAATCGAACTGAAAATTGTCGGTTGACTTGTGTGTTGCAATCTCGCCATAGTTGGTGTTGGCGTTTACAAAGAACAATCCCATGGTCTCGTCGGGCGAGAGGGCGCCATCAGGTCCGAGGTACATGGTTTTGAGATTACCGCCACCGGCGCTGTGCGCTCTTGAGACCCAGTTGTCCTGGCCATTCAGAACCGCATTCTCGGTGTAGGTCGGGGAATTGAAATCAATGGTGTATTCCGTCTGCGCAAAGGCAAATACTACGGAAAACAGAAGTGTCAGTAAGAGTGCCGTTTTTTTCATTTCTCTTCTTTATTATGATTGCCTGTCATGCCGCTGTTATTGCTGAAGCGCAACAGTTCAATCGGGATGGTGATTTTATTGAATTATGATTTTTTTCGTAATGACTTTGCCTCCTATGATGTTCACAAAATAGAGGCCTGAAGGAAGGTCGGACACGTCGATAGTGGCTGAACCTTTCATGTTGAAGCCACGCACTTCAATGCCTTGGGCGTTCAGGATGTGGACGCACAGACGGCCTAACTTGTAGTCCGTGGAGATGGTCATGTCGTCTCTGACCGGATTGGGAGTGATCTCGACTGAGAATGGGTCTGCATCCACATCGGGATATGAAGGCGTGTCGAGCAGGATGTCGGTGGCGTTGCTGTAAGTCACCAGTTTGCCTGATACTCTGAGAATGGGGTTGTCGGAATCCTGACAGTTGGGACAGTTGTTTTGTCCTGTCACGCAGTCGGGGAAATTGGGATGGCATTCGTCGATGTAACTTGGGTCGAACTCGTACAGCAGGTCGGCGGTGCCATTAGGGATGACGTTGTCCAGGCTGTAATCCCATACGATGCCGAAACTGCCAGGACACCATCCGCTGCGGTTGTATGTCCATGTGCCGTTTTGTGGCTGGCATCCGGCGGGATTCGGGTTGCATGTCTCCCAAAGATGTTGCGTGTAGGTGGTCGTGCCATTCACTTTGATGTTGTGTGTGGCTTCGTAGAACTCGGCGGCATTGCCAGTATTGTAGTTGCCGTTTGTGCCGCTGCTCCAGTTGTGTCCCGTCGTGACCAATTTCAGATTGGCTTTTTCCACTGTGGGATCGAACGTTATCGTCCGTGTCGGGATAGGACACTGATTGTCATAATCGCCGAAGTCGAAGGCGCCAAACCATAATTCCTTCATGTCAACGTAACGGTATTCGGGCGTGCCTTTGGTGTATTCGAAGATGGCGGTGGGATTGTATCCGTCGCCGGACCAAGTCTGGAAATACAGTTCGAACTCGACAAGACCTTGAAGCAAGGTCGTGTAATCGGTCACGTCGAGGTCATCTTCACATTCCACGCCGAAGGGCGTGACGTAACGGAATAACTCGACCCATTCGCCACGATAGTTCTTCACGCGGCAATAACCCACACGGTCGTAGGCATCGCAGGTGCCGACGCAATTATGATTGTAGTGCAGGTTGATGGCGTTGAAGGCGTTGACGTGTGTCGGGAAGGCATATTCGCCATAGTTGGTCTGTGTGCCTGGTGCTACCACGAGGTCGCCGTTGAAAGCGGTCACGTTCATATCTTCGATGGCTGTCGTCACTTCAAAGGTGTTTGAGACCGAAGTGGTCTTTCCGCCTGATTGCATGATGCTTGCCGTCATGGTGAAAGAGCCTTCCGTTGTCGGAGTCCAAGTGGTGTACCAATAGCCGTTTGAAGGCTTGTCGGGATAATCGGTTTTCAGTATCAGTTCCTGTCCATCCACGGTGCATTTCACTTCATCGAACTTGATGGCGTCGCCGTGGTCGATATAGGCGCTGAGCACCACCATCACCGGATTGTTGAAATCGGGCATGTAAACCTTGGTGCCTTCATAAGGACGGCGTATGGTGATTTGGGGCGTGTAGTTGTCGGGATCGACGACATAGAATGTGCGTGTGACGGCTGGTGCAGCCTGCCATTGTACGCCGTCACCTTGTTGTAAGGCTTTCACCTTCACTTCGCCTTCTTCACCCGTCAGGGTAAGGATGTTGCCTGCCACTGTTGCCGGGCCTTCAGCGACTTCGAATGTCACAGGGAGACCTGAAGAGGCTGTCGCTTCCAGAGTGATGGGAGCGTTATAGACAAGTTGGTCCGGGATGTCTGCAAATTCAATGAATTGTGATGCCAAGCCGCCAGGTGTGTGGCGTATGGTGAAGTTGTCGAAGCCAGCATATCCGCTGTTCAGCATGAAGATGCCGTTCCACATGGCGGGATCGTTTTTGTCGCCGGAACCAGGTGTCAGTCCGATGGGCAGTCCCTGACATTCGGGGACTGGCTCGAATTCGCCATTCGGCACGTCGCGCATCATGTATAGAGTCACGGCTCCAGCGCCATTGTTGGCGTCAAGGTCGATGGATATTTTCCAACGGTACCAGTGCTGATGGGGTTCGAAGTCGAAGTCGAAAGCCATCGTGTTGTTAGGCAATACGACGCCGTTGAGGAAGTTCTCGGGATGTTCTTCGTTGATGCCTGTCGTCAGCATGTAGATGCCGCCGTCACCGCTTGTGCTGTTGGGGTTTGGCCGGATAGGCTCGTAGTTGCCCAAAATGGGCGGCAGCACGACACCATCGCCATTAGCGTCGTAGCCGATGCCGAACAAATCGCCCCACCATTCGCGCCACATGTCGCATTCGATTTCGATGACACCTCCTGAAGAAAAGTCAAAACCCCATTCGCTGAGGCTATGAGTGGCGATGTCGCCGTAACTGGTTCCGGAGCAGACTGAAAACACGCCGATGGTCTCGTCGGGTGCTGTCATGCCACGCGGGCCGAAATATCCGGTATAGATGTCGTTGCCTCCTGTTCCGGCACTATGGGGACGTGCAATCCAGCCATTCTGACCGTTCAAGTCGGTATCTTCAAGAAATCCGTTAAAATCGATGGAGACTTCGGTTTGCGCAAATCCCATCATGCAAAGCAACATTATTGCAATGAGAAGAGTAGATTTTTTCATGGGTTTTGACTTATAGTGTTTTGTTATTGCAAATATATAGTTTTTAACGTCATGAAAATATCAAAGAAAAAGAAACTAAAAGAGGCTGCCAAAAGCAGCCTCTTTCATGAAGTGTTAGAAAACGATCAGTTGTTGACTCAACGGATCACGATTTTCTGCACGACGGAACCTCCGCCGAGCATCTTGACGGTGTAAACGCCGGCAGGGAGTTTGCTGACATCGATGGTGCGGCGGCCTGCTACGGTGAAATACATCACTTCTTGGCCTTGCATGTTGAGAATCAGCACGCTGACGACGCCTTTTTCGTAATCTGTGGAGATGGTGATTTTGTCGTCGGCAGGATTAGGATAGATGCTGGCGGTGAACGGAGCAGGTGTCTCTACATGGTTGATGCTCAGGAGCATGTTTTCATCGTTGCTGAAAGTGATGACTTTGCCTGCGACGCGCAGAATCGGGTTGTCAGGAGCCGCACATTCTGTACACGTCTGACCGTCAATGCAATCGGGATAGTTGGGATGGCAGTAGTCGAGGTAGGTGGGGTCGAACTGATAGAACAAATCTGCCGATCCGGCGGAAATGTATTCTGAAAGGTCGAAATCCCATACCATGCCAATGCTGCCAGGGCACCATCCGCTGCGGTTGTATGTCCAGGTGCCATTTTGTGGCTGACATCCGGATGGGTTAGGGTTGCAGGTGCGCCACAGATGCTGGTCGTACTTGTTCTGTCCGTTGATCTGGATGTGGTGGGTGGCTTCGTAGAACTCGGCCGCATTGCCTGTGTTGTAGGTGTGCTGGCTACCGCTGCTCCAGTTGTGTCCCGTTGTCGTGATTTTCAGTTTTGCTGCCTGAGCGTTTTCGCTGAACTTGTAGTCCACTACTGGCACGGGTTGCTGGTTGGCGTAATCGCCGAAAGGATAGGTGTCGTACCAGATCTCATCCACATCGGCATATAAGTAATCCGGTGTGCCTTTGGTGAACGTGAAAATCAGGGTTGGGTTAAAGCCGCTTCCGTTCCAAGTTTCAAAGTAAAACTCGAATTCGACCATGCCTTGCAGCAACGATGTGTAGTCGGAGACATCGACATCGTCTTCGCATTGTACGCCAAATGGGGAAATGTATCTGAACAGTTCGACCCATTCGCCGCGGTAATTCCTTACCTTAATGCCGCCCACACGGTCGTAGGTGTCGCAGTTGCCATTGACGCAGTTATGGTCATAATGTGCCATGATGTTGTTGAAAGCGCCGACATGCGTAGGAAGGACGTATTCGCCAACAGCGGATTGCTGTGATGGTGTGCAGACGAGGTCGCCGTTCAGCGTGACGACGTCAAGGCTGTTGTCGATTTCGTTTGAGACTTCAAAAGAATTGCCTATTGTGGTGGTTTTGTCGCCGGATTGTGTGACCGTAATGGCCAAGCCATGATTGCCGAAAGAAGATGGTGTCCAAAGGCCATAATAATAGCCGTTTTCAGGGTCATCGGGATAATCGGTGTGCAAAGGAATCTCTTGTCCGTCGATGGATGCGACGATGCTGGTGAACTTGATTACTTCGGGATGCTCGATGTAGGCCGAGACGACAATCATCGTGGGATGCAAGGCATCCATATACACTTTGGTGTAGTTAAATGGGCGACGTATGGTGATTTCAGGATTGTAGGCATAAGGATCCACAACTTCGAAAGACTTGACGACATCCGGTGCTGGCAGCCATTGTTCGTTGCCTGCTTGTGTGGCCTTGAACTTCACGATGCCGGTTTCGCCGGTGAGTGTCAGGACGTTGCCATCTATAGTGGCGGGACCTTCCATCATCACGTAACTGACGGGAAGTCCTGATGACGCCGTGGCATTCAAGGTGATAGGAGCGTTGAAAGTCAGTTGGTTAGGAATATCTTCCATTTCAATAAGTTGTGCATTGCCGTCGGGTTGTTGACGGATGAGCAAGTTGTCGAAGGCTCCTGTTCCGCCTTGTGAGTGGAAGAAGACGCCGTCCCAAACTTGATAATCGCTTTTGTCGCCTGAACCTGGCGTCAGATGCATGTTGACGTTGGTGGCGCCTGCCTGTTGCAGCCATTCGCCTTCACAGCCCGTTTTGACGAAAACCGTCACTGAGCCTTCGCCGTTGTACGCGGTGAAGTCGAACGACATCTTGAAGCGGTTCCATCCGCCGATGTCGTAGTTGAAATCAACGCTGGTGCCGTTTGGGAGATGCACTACTGCATGGCCGCTGTCGCCTTGGCCTTTGGTGGAGATGTATACGCCGCCATCGACATCATTCATGCCTGGCAAGATGTTGCCGTCGCCGTCGCCATCAAAGCCAACTCCGAAGAAAATACCCCACCAGTTGCGCATCACGTCTAATTCCAAGTCCATGATGCCGCCTTCCTGGAAGGTGAAGTTGAAGTTTTCCGAAGCCTTGCGGGTGGCAGTGCGGCCCACGCCGGCACCACCGTATGGATACCACACGGCGATGGTTTCGTCTGGCGACATATCCGATCCGCATACATAAGCAATGTCAAAATCCTGCGATGATCCCGCAGTCTGGTAATGTGTTGACCAGTTGTCCTGGCCGTTAAGGTTTTGCGTGCCTTCGGTGAGGCTGTTGAAATCGTAGAGGTATTCTACTTGAGCCGAGAGCGAAAAAGCGAATAGCACGCTCAAGGTTAGGAGGATTAGTTTTTTCATTGTTTGTGATGTTTTTATTTTTCTAATTTATCTTGCCGATGTCTTTGTCATCCACCAGACGGGGGTGGTACGTGAGTCGCCAAATTGCATTGTGCCGACTTGTGTGGAGTAGTTGTCGTAGTTGTATTCCACTTCATTTTGCGGATATTCCATACGGAATGAGGTCAGTTTCGCGTGCGCTGTCGTGGTTGGCGTATTCCATGTGCGGCGTGCCAAAGCCCATGCTTCCCATGGCTGGCGGAAGAGGTTCAGCCAGCGTTGCTTGTATATCAGTTTCAGATAGGAATCGTTCGAATAGTCGAAACTGGGATTGGACCAAACGGCGTTGTTCATGACGCCGGAAGCCATATTGTTGCAGTACGACCAGATGTCGAGGTTGTGTGTGAAACTCTCATACTGAGGGTAGATGTAAGTCCAGCGCGTGGTGTTTTCCGGCATCTGAGCCCAGAAGAGGCACGACTGATAGATGCCTTGGAATATCGCGTTGTCGAGTTCCATGCCCGACAAGGTGATGCCGCCGATGTTGCGCAAGCCGATTTCCGCTTTCATGAACAGGACGTCGGCATAAGTCACGAAAATCTGCGGAATGAACTTCTCGTCGCGGGTGAGATAGTAGTTGAATGGCGAATACAGGCAGGCTGGTCCTTTGAAGGTGTAGTTTGCATCGCGCGACATGGCGTAAGGCGAGCCGCCTTCATTCGGTGTCTGTGCTGTGCGTATCTGAGGATAGGCCTTCCATGCGCCTTCAGGGAAACTGTCGGTCTTGTGGTTCGTGTCGAAGAACAGGAATGCGCGGTAGTCGAAGATGCCGCTGCCGTCCATGTCGTTTGTTGACGACAGACACTGCCAGACGGTTTCGCCCATACGAAGGTTCTTGTGCTCGCGGAACGACCAGTTGATGTCCCAACTTGCTCCGAGCAGGCTTGGCCAAAGGCAGATGCCTCCGCCGGTGGCGATGCCGCCAGTGGCGCTGAGGTTCGTGTATGGGAATTCGTATGCTTCAACAAGCAATGGCGTGGCAAAATCCGGATCCTTGTCGTACATGCGCAGACCGTGACGCAGAATCAAGGAGTTGGCGAACTCTGCCCATTGCGTGTAGTTGTTGCCAAACAGCACTTCATAAGGCAGTTTGTAATATGCGTTGCCCGATTCGGTGGAGTCAGCATCCTGCTGAAGGACATTGCGCGACCACACCAGATCGTTGAGCAGCGATTTGTAGATGCTTTCCTGAGTGTCCCATTTCGGCTTCATATACTCCGGATTGGATGAACCTTCCCAGATGCGGCCGGCTTCGGTATAAGGCATGTCGCCGAACATATCCGTCGTCTTGAAAGTCTTGTATGCCTTGATGACATTCAGTTGTGCGCGTACCTTGTCGCAGATGGCGTTGTCGCCGTTGTCTTCGCAATAGGTGTCGAGACGTCCTTCGATTTCACGCATGTTAGACAAGGAGTTGTAATAGTTGCTCCAAACCGCTGATGTTCCGATTTGGGAGTTGCCCCAAGCGTCGGAAGTCAGGGCGCCGAGTTCCGATTCAGGGTAGAAGATCTCGTTGCTCAGGTAGAACATCTCGTTGGCGTTCTGCTGCATGGAACTGACCACGCCGTTGAAAAGGGCTTCGATGCTTGTTCCTGTAGGGCTGAATGGATTCACGTTCATTTCGTCGAATCCTTTTGTGCAGGATGCCAATCCCAGACCCAGTAATGCAATTGTAATGACTGATATCTTTTTCATAAGGCGATTTTTTACAGGTTGACTTTTAAGTTGAACATGAAGGAGCGTGTGCCTGGATAGGATGCGTATTCAAGGCCTTGGGCGTTGCCTGAGCCTTGCGTGCCTTCCGGATTGATGTTGTCGGGAAGCGTCTTGTAGAAATAGAACAGGTCGCGACCTACCAACGATATGCTGGCTCTCTTGAACAGATTCTGCTTTTCGAGCAGTCTCTCAGGGATGTCGTATGTAAGCGAGATTTCGCGCATTTTGATCCATGTGTTTTCCACGATTCCAGGTGTGGTGAGGTAGTTGCCCCAGCCGCCGAAGTTCGGCATGTATTTGTAGTAGTAGTGAACCACGTTGTCATTTTCCGAGGTTTCTCCTGTTGCCGTGTTGATGCAATAGCCTGGCAGAATCACGCCATAGTTGCCGAGGAAGTTGCCGTTTGCGTCGTAATAGGGAAGGCCGTTGCCGTCGCGCTCGTACAGCGTTTCGAGACTCTGACCTGTCTGCATGGCCACCACGTATGAGCCGCAGTAGATTTGACCGCCAATCTTGGCATCGACCAAAGCATATAACGACCAGTTTTTGTACGATGCTCTAAGGTTGACGCCGCCAGTGAACATAGGGGCGCTGTTGCCCACAGGAACACGGTTGTCGGTCTTCAGATATTCGGTGCCTGCTTCATTCAACAGCGGCAAGGCGTTGCCATTTTCATCGTAGAAGGGGCCTATCACGGTGCCGTCGTTCATGGTGTAGGAATAGACGTAGTCCCAACCGTAGATGGTGCCGTATTCTTCACCTTCGGCGACCGCGATGGCTGGACCGTTCGAGCCCCAAATCTCCGAAAGCAGATACATGTCGGAACCTGCCAAATCGACGATGCGGTTCTTGTTGCGCGCCAGATTCAAGCCGGCCTGAACCATGTAGTTCTTGCCTTGTGTGATGTCGTAACTCAGGATGGCTTCCACACCTTTGTTGGTGACGATACCTGTGTTGATGGTGACACTGCCCGAACCCGAAGATGGGGCTAATGGCGATGACAGGATCTGATCCCACGAATAGATGTCGTAATAGGTGAAGTCCATGTTGAAACGTGCTCCCAGACCCATGTCGAATCCGACTTCATACGAACGCTGGCGTTGCGGCTTCAGTTCCAATGGCGGTACCGTTGTAGGAAGCGACGACGACTGATGGTTGCCAAACGAGCCGGTGCTGTAGATGTAAGTCAGTTGGTAAGGTTCGGTATCGCTTGCCGTTCTTGCCAACGATGCCCTGAGTTTCAGATAGTTGACAGGACCCCAATTCCACTGCTTGAAAGCCGATGTCGGGACAAAACTCAAGGTTGTGGAAGGGTAGAAGTAACTGTTGTTGTTGATTGGCAATGTTGACGACCAGTCGTTGCGTCCCGTGACATCGAGGAACATCCAGTCGCTGTACGACAGGTTGAAGAAGGCGTAAAGGGAATTGACTTGCTTTTCCCAGCGCGATTCGCCAAGCACACGTTCCGCAGCGGAAGTGTAGTTATATACAGTGTAAAGATAGGCATACGACCATGTTCCGGAAGCGCCGTTCAGGCCTTCACGGAAACCGTAATACTGTTCGCCGCCGAACGAAAGTTTGACGTTGAAATCTGAACCAAACACCTTATCCTTGTAGGCGGTGAGGAGGAAGTCCATGTCGCGAGTCTTGGACGTGGACTTGCTCTTGGAATAGTATCCGCCCGCCATGCCGTCGATGGTAGTGGGTTTGTTTTTCGTCGTGTAATTGTCGTTGTTCCAGTCCAAGGCGACTTTCGCCGTAGCACTCAGCCATGGCGTGATGTCGTACAGCAAGCGGATGGAACCGTACATCTTGTCTCTGTCGAGTGTCGTGTTGTTGTTGTAGAACGACCAGAACGTGCTGCTGTAGATGTAGTTGTATGGGTAGCCGCTGAATTCGTTCATGGTGCCGTCAGCCAACTCGTATTCGGTGCTTTCCAGGCCTTTCCAACTGCGCGGCCAACTGTACAGAAGGCCTTTGTTGAAGTTGCTGTATGATTCGCCGATTTCGGGAGAGTTGAGTCTGTAATAGTCTAAATAGTTGAAAGATACGTCCACCTTGATTTTTTCCGACACGTTGATTAACGTTCCTACATTCACCGTCGTCTGACGCAGGTTGCAGTTGTCGATGATGGCGTCGGTCTTCGAATCGGTGAAGGAAACGCGAACCGAGCCGAAATCTCCGGCATTCTGGAACGAGATGTTGTTGTTCATGGTGTGGCCGTTCTTGTATAGCATGCTGAGGTTGTCGGGCTGCGGGTCGTACGTGCGTATCTTTCCGTCCCACCATAACACGCTCTCTCCATTCATTTCAGGTCCCCACGAGACCGAACCGCCGTAGTAACCGAATGTCGTGTTGGTCGGTTCGCCTTCTGGACCGTTATCGACGCTGTAGATGCCGGGATAATCGTACACCTGATTGCCGTTTTCGTCAAGAAGACCATCGACGGGTTTCAGCGTCGGCGTCTGGAACGAGATAGGGCCTCCAGCGCCGTATTTGTTTTGTACCGAACGGTACAGATAGGGCTGTGTCACCTTGTAACTCGTAGAATACGTGATGCCGAGACCTTTCTGTTTTTGTCCTTTCTTGGTGGTGATGAGCACCACGCCGTTACCGCCTCGCGAGCCGTAAAGAGCCGCCGCGGTAGGGCCTTTCAGAATGTCGAGGGTTTCGATGTCTTCCTGATTGATATTGTTGAGCGCCGTTCCCCAGTCGCGTCCGCCGCTCCAACTGCTCAGGCCGCCTTCGTTGGTCATCGGAACGCCGTCAACGACAATCAAGGGTTGGTTGTCGCCGAAGATGCTGTTGTTGCCGCGGATGACAACGCGCGACGAACCTCCGTCAACGCCAGTAGGGTTGATGATTTGAACACCGGCCGAACGTCCGCTCAACGAACTGATGACATTGCCGGAACCCGACTTCGCCACCATGTCTCCGTCGATTTCCTCTGTGGCATAGCCCAACTCGCGCTTCTGACGCTTGATGCCGAGTGCTGTCACCACGACATCATCCAACAGTTTGGAGTCTTCATCCAGAGTGACGTTTATCAGAGTCTTACCATTTACGGCGACCTCTTTCGTCTTGAATCCTACATAACTGAACACCAATGTGCCTTTTCCATTAACGGTAATCGAGTAGTTGCCGTCTATGTCTGAGACGGTGCCGTCTTGTGTGCCTTTCACACGGATCGTCACACCTGGCAGTCCGTAACCGTCGTCGCCTGAAATGACTTTGCCTTTAACGGCGATGTTCTGTCCTTGTAGGGAGAAAGGAAGCATCATCAATACAAGCGGAATAGTGAGTAAAAGTTTTCTGATAAGCATTGTCCTCTTTATTTGATTATTATCCTGCAAAAATAAACCTTTTATCCATTTTACCAAACCATCGCAATAATTGTAAAGATATTTGTGTTATTTTATTTTTCATGCCAATTCGGTGTGAAAACAATCAAAAAGCGCTGACAAAAATGCCATGCATCCGCTCTGATTGAACTGCATGAATAGTAATGGGAAACGAAGAAGAAACTCGTGTTTTTCACCCTCGGCAGGCGTAGATGTCGCTGTTGGGCAAAATCGTCAGATGGCAGTTGCCGCAATTGCAGCCGCCATAAATCATGCCGGGCTTGGCGTTCTCGGGAATCTTATTTTAATAATTTCCATATAGGACGTGTTTGGGCACAAAAAAATGGAGTTGCGATAAACGCAACTCCATTGTCTTCATTTTCGGTCGCCAAAGGTTAGGCGAGGAAAGGCATTTTCACCACGATGGCTTGCAGGAGTTTTTCGCGGATCTTGATGTATATCGTCGTGTCTTTCTTGCTGAACTCTTTTTTCACGAGTGCGGTGCCGATGTTCTTGCCTGTTGATGGTGACGGGCTTCCTGAGCGCACCATGCCGATGACGTTGCCTTCGGCGTCACACACTTCGTAGCCGTTGCGGGCGATGCCGCGGTCTACCATCTCGAAGCCGACGATTTTCTGGCTGCAGCCATTGGCTTTCTGTGATGCGAAAATCTCACGGTTGAGGAAGTCGTTGCCGTCAACGAACTTGGTGATCCAGCCGAGACCGGCCTCGATGGGGCTGATGGTGTCGTCGATTTCGTGACCGTAGAGGCAGAAGCCTTTTTCCAGACGGAGCGTGTCGCGGCAACCTAATCCGGCAGGCTTGATGCCGAATTCGGCACCTGCTTCGAAGACGGCGTTCCACACCTTGATGGCGTATTTGACAGGGATGTAAATCTCGCAGCCGCCAGCGCCGGTGTAACCCGTGGTGGAGAAGATAACGTCGTCAACGCCAGCGAAGTTGATGATCTGGAAAGTGTAGTATTCCATATCCACGACATTGGCCTTGGTGAGTTTCTGCATGGCTTTCAGAGCGTTAGGTCCCTGCACTGCAAGTTGTGCCCATTCTTCGCTTTCGTTCTTGAAATCTTCACCGAGCGTCATGCCGAATTTGGCAGCGATTTGGCTCATCCAGTTCCAGTCTTTATCTATGTTGGCTGCATTGGGCACCATGAAATAATGGTCGTCCGCAATGCGGTATATCAGCATGTCATCAACGATGCCGCCTTTGCCGTTGGGCAGACAGGTGTACTGGACCTTGCCATCCACCAATGACGCCACGTCATTGACGGTGCAGTATTGAAGGAACTGTTTGGCAATAGGGCCTTTGGCACGGAATTCGCCCATGTGCGATACGTCGAAAACGCCGACGTTGTTGCGCACATTGTTGTGTTCGATGACTAAGCCTTCGTATTGGATAGGCATGTCGTAACCGGCAAATTCAGCCATCTTGGCGCCCAAATCATGGTGTATCTGGTTGAACGGGGTCTTTTTTAACTCATTATCCATTGTATGTGTTTTTAAGTGATTTGTATAGTTTATTACGCAGCGCAAAAATAAGTAATTTATTGTCCGATTTTTCGTCAATGCAAAGATAATTGTGACGACTGCCGATAACAAAACAAGCAGGCTTTGGCCTGCTTGCTTCGACTGTTGTTGGATTCAATTGCCTCACATGAATACGTATCGCAGGACGAACAAGACGAACAGTATCCACATTACGATGCTGATTTTCTTGAACTTGCCTGTCAGCGTGTTGACAACGACATAACTGATCATGCCGATCATGATGCCGTCGGAGATGCTGTATGCCAATGGCATAAGAACCATGGTGATGAATGCTGGTATGGCTTCCGAATAGTCGTTCCATTCGATGTTGACCACAGATCCGGCCATCATCACGCCTACGATGAGGAGCACGGGCCCTGTTGCGGAGCCTGGGATGGCGAGAAACAGCGGCGAGAAGAACAATGCTACTGCGAAGCACAATGCGATGACGAAGGACGTGAGTCCTGAACGGCCGCCTTCGGCCACGCCCGCGGCACTCTCGATATAGGTCGTGGTAGTGGATGCTCCCAGACAGGATCCTGCCGTGGTGGCAATGGCGTCGGCCATCAGTATCTTGCTGATGCCGTCAACGTGCCCGTTTTTGTCAACCATGCCCGACTTGACCGATACGCCGATGACGGTGCCGATGGTGTCGAACATATCGATGAACAGGAATGTGAACACGATGACGAGCATGTCGAGCGTGAAGATGTGCGAGAACTCGAATTTGCAGAATATCGGCGCGATGGATGGCGGTGTGTCAAACACGCCGTTGAAAGTGGTCACACCCATGGGAATGCCGATGATTGTCGTGGCCAGGATGCCGATGAGCATGGCGCCACGGACTTTCAGGACGACCAGCACCGCTGTGATGGCGAATCCTATGATGAACAGCAATGCCACGTTCGAACCAAGTTCTCCCAAGGCCACCGATGTCGCTTCGTTGTTCACGATGATGCCGCCGCTTTTCAGGCCGATAAATGCGATGTACAGGCCTATGCCGACGCTGATGGCGTTTTTCAGGGTGGTGGGAATGGCGTTGACGATGGCTTCTCGCACATTGCTGATGGTGAGCAGTATGAAGATGATACCTTCAATCAGGATGGCCGTCAAGGCAAGTTGCCACGAATAGCCCATAGACAGACATACCGTATAGACGAAGAATGCGTTTAGACCCATGCCTGGCGCCAATCCGAAAGGTTTTTTGGCATAAAGCGACATGGCTAAGGTGCCGATAATGGCTGCGAGAGCCGTGGCGGTGAAAACGGCATTGGTCGGCATGCCTTGACTGCTTAATGCGCTGAAAATGTTTGGATTGACAGCGAGGATATAAGCCATGGTCAGGAAGGTGGTGACGCCTGCGAGAATCTCTGTCCTCACACTTGTGACGCTGCCGTCAAAACCGAAGGCCTTTTGAAGGAAACGGTGTTCCTTCTTAGGCGTTTCTTGGATATGAGCCTTATTTTCGGTTTCCATATTGTCCTTGTTTTAAGGTTAGAACACCCACTTCAGTCCCAAAGCGGGATTGACTTGCCAGCCTTGCTCGAATCCAACATTGCCGCTGAAGTTGTTGGAGATTTCGACTTCGCCGCCGATATTAAGGTTGTCGCAGTTGAAATGCTGTCCGACGTTGTACCAGAGTTGTGGCTCGCTGATGAACACTGTGCTGGTGGTGTTGGTGAGGTCCCATTGGATGTTTTCCCACCAGAAATCGGCGAAGCCGGAGAAGTTGAGTCCCGTGACGTTGAAGATGTCCTTCATGCCCCACACGGCTGTGAACTGCATCGGCACATCGCTTGAGCCACCGCGGATGTCCTTGTACATGGCTTCGAGTGTCAGCGTGTTGTTGTAATCGGCGGAATGCATGAAGTAGTCAATACCGTACAGCCATGCGTTGTTGACCATGTAGCCAACGCCGCAGCCTCCGTTCCATTCCACATGGGCGCTGAATGGCGACAATGGAGTGTCTTTCCAGAAGTTCAGCGAACGCGCTATCTCAGCGTAAAAATCTGTGGGAGCGATGTTTTTCGTGTGATAGATATCGACGAAGAAAAACGTGCTTCCCCAATTGTCACCCTTGAACATTTCAAGTGTGGTGGTTGGATGCTCGCGGTTGAAATCGTACATTTCCTGAATGTTGGTCTGTGCTTGTGCTGACATGGTGATAGCCAGCGCGGCAACGATGAGCGTAAAAATTTTCTTCATTGTTGTAGTGGTTTAGTGGATTATGAATGAGTTTTGTTTATGTTGATAACTTGTTCTTCAGCAATTCATCTTCAAAAATATGAAAATATGCAATAGCGATTATTATTTGCGTCAAGAAAGTTTAATCGTCTCAAATTCAATGTCAAATCTGCTCATTAATAGGCTTTCGTCGCGGATGATTTTCCTTAATTCTTCCAATTTCGGAGCATTTTCCGATTTCGGAAGCCATAATTTGACGTATCCTGTGTCGGAATATTTTTCGAGCATGTGCTGTCTGAAGCGCTGGTATTGGCCTTCCTTGTCGTACTGCGGGTAATGGCACAGCCCAAATTCTATGGTGCGCCTGATGACGGTGTCGGGGTCGATGAGCCTGTCGGCTTCCGCCACAATCTTTCCGTAGATGCTGCGTGGCTCGTGCCCCGATGATGCGCGATGGTCTTCAGCGGCCTCCGCCATGGTCTCGATTTGTTTCTCGTCGAACCATCTGCCTAAGGCATTGTCGGCGCGTATGATTCTTCCCGACGTCTCTTCATGATGTTCGCGTCCTTCGCAAAGCCCCGTGTCGTGGTAGGCGGCAATGGCATAAACCATATCGGCATCGACATCGTAATGCGTTGCCAAGTCCATGCTGCGCCTGATGACTTCCGTGACGTGGTCGCGGCGATGCGCCATGTCAAACGTGTCGTACATGGGGATGATGTTTTGCTCGATATGCTGTTTGAGAAGTTCGTCGATATCGTTCATGGTTCGGTAACGGTTTATTTTAGACAGATTCGTTTCCTCCGTCGGATTTTTCGGAAATGTCGTGTTTTGATGCGTCGTCTTCCTCAATTATGACCTTGGCGGGCTCTTCGTCTTCTCTCGCCAGTTCGCAGCCGCAATACTTGCAGAATAGGGCTTTTTCGTCACGCTCTGTTTGTTGGCAGTTCTGGCACACGCGCACATGTTTTTTCTTTCCGCGTGTCTTGCTCATGCTGGAAGCGACGATTCCGGTTGGGACAGCAATGATGGTGTAGCCCAAGAGCATGACGATGGCCGAGAGGACGCGCCCCGTTAGGGTTATTGGCGTGATGTCGCCGTATCCTACAGTCGTCATCGTGACGATGGCCCAATAGATGCTTGTCGGGATGTCGGTGAATCCTGAACCAGGCCGGTTGCCTTCTATCATGAACATGATGGTGCCGATGGAAACGACCATGATAAGCACGAAGATGAAGTACACGATGATTCTGCGCGAACTGTCAATCACTGCTTCAAGAAGGCTGTGTCCTTCTTCAAGGAAGTTGAATAATTTGAAGACACGGAATACGCGTATCAGACGGAAAACCCTGATTGCCAGCATGTAATGGGCGCTTCCCAACACGAAACTCAGATATACCGGCAGGATGGAGAGCAGGTCGATGATGCCGAAGAAACTGAAAATGTATTTCTTGGCATGGGGCGAGCAGTAAATCCTGACAACATATTCAAAGGTGAAGAATGCGGTGAAAACGTATTCCAAAACGATGAAAATCCGCTTGTACGAACTTCCAATGTTTGGCATGCTCTCCAGGATGAGGGCGGTCACGCTCAGCACAATCATGATCATCAGGGTGACGTCGAAACGTTTTCCCGCAGGGGTGTCCGACTCGAAGATGATGTTGTACAACTTGTCTTTCAGCGCTTTGTTTTCCATCAAGCGTCTGAAAAAGCCGTCTTTTTCTTCTTCAGAGGTGTTGGTTTCGGTCTCGGAAGAATTAGTATCCAATTTTGACATAGGTTCATTTTAATGCACAAAAATAGAGAAAAATGAATGCCAATCCCAATTTCTTTTAAGGTGCCGAAATAGTGAATTGCGTCATTCTTTGTCGATGCCGTTGCATTCGCAATGGTCGTCGTCGCAGATGTAGCCTTTCGGCTCGGTCTCTATGGTGGCATGGTCGATGCCGTTTGCCTTCAGTTTCTGCTTGATTTCCTTCTTTATTTTTCCTTCGTCGGCATTGTCGCTTATCGTGATATGGGTGGTGAGGGCATTTTCCGAAGTGCCTATCGCCCAGATGTGAAGATGATGGATGCCCATCACGCCATCGGTGTCTTCCACGAGTTTGCGAATCTTGTCTATGTCGATGTCTTCAGGCACGCCGTCGAGCGAGAGTCTGATGCTTTGGCGGAGCAGATCCCAAGTGGTAATGAAGATGATGACGGCGATGACCAGTCCGAGGATAGGGTCGATGACATACCAACCGGTGTATTTGATGATGATGCCTGACACGACGACGCCGACCGACACCAAGGCGTCCATGGCCATGTGAATGAACGCGCCTTTGACGTTCAAATCGCGCTTGCGGTCTTTGTTGAATAGCATGGCGGTGCCAAAGTTTATCAAGATTCCTACTGCGGCGACCCAAATCATCGTGTTCTCATCGATGGGTTGGGGATTCTTGAATTTGCGTATGCTTTCCATGACAATCATGCCGATGGCGATAAGGAGGATGCAGGCGTTGATCAGCGAGACGAGAATGGTGCTTTTGCTGAGTCCGTAGGTGTACTTCTTGTTTGGAGCCACTTTGCTCAGCCTGAATGCCAGAAAAGCCAACAGGAGGGAGATGGTGTCGCTCAGGTTGTGTCCGGCATCGGAGAGCAGTCCGACCGAATTAGACGCAAATCCGAATCCGCTTTCGACGATGACAAACAGGAGGTTCAGCAAGGTGCCGATGATGAAGGCAGTGCTTAGATTACTGCCTTTACTGCGTTCCGCTTCGTGGTGATGTGCTTCCATGTCTTTTAATCCTAATGTCTTCGCAAAGATAGGTGTTTTAGCGTTGATGCTGTTCCCGTTTCGCCGCTTTTGAATGGCATGAAAAACAAAGCAACCGCCGAAGTCAAAGGCTTTGGCGATTGCATGATGGAATGAAACTATTTAATAATAAGACGTTTAGTGTCTGTTTAGGACATTTCGAATGACGTCTTATACGAACAGTTCGTTGATTTCTTTCTCGTATTTCTTCTGGACGTTCTTGCGTCTCACTTTCAGGGTAGGCGTAAGCATGTCGTTGCCCATGGTCCATTCGTCTGGAATCAGCGTGTACTTCTTGATTTTTTCGGTGTCGCCAAAGTAGCCGTTAAGCCTTTTGATTTCTTTTGCAAAAAGGTCTTTCACTTCTTTCAGATTGATCATTTCCGCTGGCGCCGTAATCTTGATACCGTGATCTTCGCACCAGAGTTTCAGGGAATTGAAGTCGGGCACGATGAGGGAAGCGGCATATTTCTGTCCTTCGCCGAAAACCACGATGTTCTCGATGAATTCCGATTCGCCGAACTTGTCTTCTATGGTTTGCGGGTTGACGTATTTGCCCATCGATGTCTTGAAGAGGTTTTTCAGTCTTCCTGTGATGAAGGTCTGGCCATGTTCGTTGATGTGGCCGAGGTCGCCGGTATGGAACCATCCGTCCTTGTCGATGACTTCTCTCGTGAGTTCTTCATTTTTGTAATAGCCCATCATGACGTTGTGTCCGCGACAAAGGATCTCGCCATTGTCAGCGATGCGGAGTTCTATGCCTGGCAATGCGGGGCCCACGCTTCCCACTTCACGACCGTATTTGACATTGCTGCTCGTCGCGATGACGGGAGAGGTCTCAGTCATGCCGTAGCCTTCGTACACTGGCATTTTGATTGCGGAGAAGAACGCCGCTATCTTGGGTTGTATGCTCGCAGCGCCTGAAATGATGATGTCGAAGTGCTCGGCACCAAGATTTTCCCTGATCTTCGAATACACCAGTTTGTCGGCCAATCCGAGTTTCCAGTTGTACCACCAACTGCGCTCGTCAGGGGCGATGCGGTAATGTTCCGTCAGCCTTACCGACCAGCGGAAAATGGCACCCGCGAGGCCTTTTTTCTTGCTGCCGGACTGGATGATCTTATCGTACATCTTTTCCAGCAGACGCGGCACTGCCGACATCATGGTGGGGTGGATGTCCTTCATGTCGCTGCCGATGGTAGCCAGGCCTTCGGCATAATAGACCGACATTCCAAGATATTGGTACAGATATACGATGGTTCTTTCGTAGGCATGGCATATTGGAAGGAAACTGAAAGCGGTCTTCGACTTCTTGTCGGGTGTCTGCTCCAGATTGAACAGTTGGTTCATGATGTTGCTGTGCGAAAGCATCACGCCCTTCGGGACTCCGGTAGTGCCTGAGGTGTAGATGATTGTTGCGCAATCGGCGGGTTTCGCCGCGGCTTTGCGCTGCTCAAGTTCTTCATCATGAGGATGTGAGGTGCCTAATTCGATAAATTGGTCCAGATACGGATGCTCACCCCTGTCTTGGAAGGTGTACATCGTCTTCAGTTCGGGGAGTTGCGGCATGATGTCGTCAATCTTGTTCATCACGGCGACGCTTTCCACGAAAGCGATCTTGGCTCCGCAGTCGTTGAGGATGAAGAGGTAGTCTTCCTTGCTGATGGTGGGGTAGATTGGCACGGTGATGGCTCCAACTTCCATGATGGCCATGTCGATCATGTTCCATTCCGGACGGTTGCTGCTGATGATGGCGACCCTGTCACCGGGCTGTATGTCTGATTCTATGAATGCATTCGCTATTTTCTTTGTAATCTCCTGATACTGTTCGGGAGTGTACTTCACCCAAACTCCGTTTTGCTTTTTTGCCAAAGCCACTTTCTGTTCGGGCCATTTTTCGGGATAGACGTCAAGAATGTCAAAAATTCTGCTTTCTTTTTTCATCTTTATTTTGAAATTTTATGCAAAATTACCGCTGATTTTTATTCCTTATAATAATTGTTGCACACGCGAGGCGTTTGTGACCAAAATCATGATTTTCGGGATAAAAGGTCGATATTTGGGACGAAAATTACAGTTATTTTGTTTCGTCAACAGCCAAATGTGGCAGAAAATTGGACAATAATGACAAAATAGTCCATATTTTTACCAATCTCACGGAATGAAGATGCTGTATGGCTAAACCACAATCGGATGAGTTGTCATCGCCACCATTCCGTCAGAATAAAAAAAGGTGCGTCGGAAGACGCACCTTATATTAATAATTACACGTTTGTATTATTCGGCAAGGAATGGGTATCCGTAACTTGTGGCAGGTACGAAGGTTTCCTTGATGGCGCGTGGGTTGGTCCAGCGGATGAGGTTCCACAGGCCGCCAGCCTTGTCGTTGGTTCCTGATGCACGTGCACCGCCGAATGGCTGCATGCCGACGACGGCTCCCGTAGGCTTGTCGTTGACGTAGTAGTTGCCGGCAGCGTATTTCAGTTTCTGGTCGGCGATCTTTCTGGCGTTGAGGTCGTTGCCGAAGAAGGCTCCTGTCAGCGCATAAGGCGATGTCTGGTCGCAGACGTCAAGCATCTCGACAAAGTCTTTGTCATCATATACGTAGATGGTGATGATGGGGCCGAAGATCTCTTCGCACATGGATTCGTATTTCGGGGTCTTTGCCAGAATTACGGTAGGCTGCACGAAGTAGCCGACGCTCTTGTCGCACTTGCCGCCCGCAATGATTTCCGCATCATTAGAGGCTTTAGCCCTGTCGATGTAGCCTTTGCAGGTGTCGAAGGATGCTTCGTCGATGACGGCGTTGACATAGTTGGAGAAGTCTTTCACGTCGCCCATCTTGATGGTTTCCATCATGGCGATGACGCTGTCCTTGACTTCCTTCCACATGGATGCAGGAACGTAAGCGCGTGATGCTGCCGAACACTTCTGGCCTTGGTACTCGAAGGCGCCGCGAACTATGGCGACTGCCACTTCCTGAGCGTTAGCCGAACTGTGTGCAAAGATGAAGTCCTTGCCGCCGGTTTCGCCGATGAGACGTGGATAAGCCTTGTATATGTCGAGGTTCTGTCCAACGGTTTTCCACAAGCCTTTGAATGTCGATGTTGAACCTGTAAAGTGGATGGCTCCGAAATCACGGTTATTCAGCGCTACGCCACCGATGAGCGAGCCTTTGCCTGGCAGGAAGTTGACGACACCGGCAGGAAGTCCGGCTTCCATGAAGATGCGCATGTCCATGTAGTTCGACAGCAATGATGTCGTCGATGGCTTCCAGATGGTGGTGTTGCCCATCAGCACTGGCGTCATGTTCAGGTTGGAAGCGATGGAGGAGAAGTTGAATGGGGTGATGGCGAAGACAAAGCCTTCAAGCGGGCGATACTCCACGCGGTTCAGTTGGTCGTTGCTCGACAGCGGCTGTTCGGCGTAAAGATTGCTTGCGTAGTAGTTGTTGTAACGGAAGAAGTCGATGGTTTCGCACGCCGCGTCTATCTCAGCCTGGAAGCAGGTCTTGCTTTGTCCGAGCATGCATGCTGCGTTGATCTTTGCACGGTATTTCGTGGCCAGCATTTCTCCGATGCGTGCCATGATGGAGGCGCGTTCGTCCCAAGGCGTGTTTTCCCACTCGCGTTTGGCTTTCATGGCGGCCTTGATGGCCATCTCGACTTCCTTCTCGCCAACTTTGTGATAGCGAGCAATGACATGCTTGTGATCGTGTGGCATGACTACTTCGCCCATGTCGCCGGTGCGAACTTCCTTGCCGTCGATGATGCAAGGTATTTCAACGATTTCGCCTGATTGTCTTTCAAGTTCCTTTTTCAAGGATTCGCGTTCCGGGCTTCCTGGCTTATAGGACTTCACCGGTTCGTTTGATGGTTTTTCGAAATGAATTAATGCGTTGTTCATTATAATATTGGATATGTGTTGTTTTCTTAAAGAGCAATCTGCAAATTTATGCAATTTGCTTTCAATAATTCAAAATGGGAGAGAAAAACTCGTTTTCTTTCCGGCGGTTTTCTGTTAGCCGTGCAGCCTTCTTACCGTCAGCAACTGATGCGAGTGCACGTTGCGCTCCTTGTTGAAGATGCCGCTTTGGTCGAGGAAATCGATTCTGACTTTGCCGGATGAATGGATGATCTGTTCATCGCCTATGATGATGCCTACGTGAGTGATGGTCCCGTCTTCTTTGCCGAAGAAAGCGAGGTCGCCGGGCTGTGTCTCGGTAAGGAAATACACCACGTCGCCCATCTTGGCTTGCTCCGAGGCGTTACGCGGCAGTTGCAAGCCTGCTGCATGAGCGCATAACTGCACCAGACCTGAACAGTCGATGCCGAAAACGCTGCGCCCGCCCCAAAGGTACGGCACGTCAAGCAGCAGTTTGGCGTATTCTATCATCAGCATGGGGTCGAAGCGGGCGGGAATCTCCCTGCTGTTTTCTTCATGATCGAAGAGCGTTGTGCCGAGGCTGAGGAGTTTTCCACCGTGCTCTGCGGTGAGTTTGTCGGTGACGAACATCTTGGCGCTTTTCAAATTGTCAAATTCGTCCTTACCGATGCTTTTGTGTTGGATGGAGGGAATCCAGCCTTCATATCCGTCAGTTTCGGCACGTATTAGTGACCATTCCTGATTTTCGTCCAATTTGACGTATAAGTCGTTGAATAGCAGTTGACTCACCATCTCGCTCGTATGACTGCCTTCTTTGCGCATGGCCATGACCGACAGGTCGCAGATTCCGTAATTCATTGTGGATTCGTTTAGGTCGCTAAATTAGTGTTTTTTATTGACAGCGTCATGCGATAAATGAGAAATGGATCATCATGATGGCCGTTTTCATGGTCGTTATTGACATTGCCTTGATATCGCTGTATTTCAGATGGCGCGCTTCGCTTTGTTAATTCCGATAGGATGGCACGGAAGGGAAAATGAATAAAATAACTGAAATTTTCCGCGAATTCGTTGATTATTTCTAATTTAGCGTATTCAAAGCGTTATGCTATAATTAATCAGATATTTGATAATGAACAAATTAAAGGATGATCTCAATAAGGCACGTCATAGATATTATGACTTTGCCAAGATTCTGATGTTTGTTATTGCAATAATGTTGGTTTTCTGGCAGATGCCCCGCACGGGGAAATTCAAGTACAGTTACGAGCGGGCCAAACCGTGGCAGCATGAGTCGCTGTATGCGCCTTTCGATTTCCCGATTTACAAGAGCGATGACATGGTGGAAGCCGAAAACAAGGCGGCAAGGGATTCCGTGAAGCCGTTCTTCCATTACGATGGCGAAACGACTGCTGCGGCTCGCGACGCTCTCGATAAGACTTTCAACGCACAGTGGAGGACAGGCGGGGCGGACAAAGCCCTGAACGAACGTTATCTTCTGCGTTGCTTCGATACCATCGAGCGAAAAGGCATCGTCGCTTACGACAAGGCTTTTGACGACCTCGATGCTGACTCTGAAATCAATCTGATTGTTGACAAGACCTATCGCGTCGTGCCTTTCGGGACTTTGTACACGATGAATTCCGCCACGGATTCCATCGCAAAATGGCTTGGTCAGGATTCCAGAATCAACGCGCAGTTTCTCACCACGCTGTTGCTGGGCTCCTTGAGGCAGAATGTGTTCTTTGACGAACAGTTGACGCAGCAAGAAGTTGACAAAGCCTTGTCGGATGTCTCGCTGACCTACGGCATGGTGCAGAAGGACGAACTGATAATCTCGGAGGGCGAAATCGTCAATGAACATGATTATGCCGTTCTCAGTTCCTTGCAACGCGAGGTCGAAGGGCGTTCCTTGTCGACAAAGGAATCCTACGTCATGCTCATCGGACAGTTTCTGCTCGTGGCGCTCGTTTTCATCCTGATGGCTGTTTATCTGAGGCTGTTTCACCAGAAGACCGTTTACAGCGAGTTGAGAAAAATCAACATGCTGCTGCTCGTCATGCTGCTGATGATTATCCCTTCGTACTGGATAATGAAGATGCATCCTTCCTACATTCTGGTTATGCCAGTCACCATTATGGTCTTCATGCTGATTACGTTTTACGATTCGACCATTGCTTTCGTGACCGAGTTTTTCACGGTGTTGCTGATTGCAGTCGTGGTACCGAACTCGTTCATGTATGTCTTCCTGCAGTTGACCGCCAGCATGGTGGCTATTTATTCGTTGAAGAATCATGACAACAGAATCAACTATTTCCGCACGTCCTTCTTGGTTTTCCTATCGTATTTCCTTGTCTATTCGGCGTTTTCGATGCTTTCCAGTTCCGAAGTCTCGTGGCAGGTCGTCGGCTTGCTGGGCTTGAACGCGCTCTTTACGTTGCTTTCATTGCCGCTTATCGGTCTGTTCGAACGTGTTTTCGGCTTCACCACATCGCTCACGCTGCTTGAACTCAGCAACACCAACCGGCCGCTTCTCAGGAAACTCGCGACCACGGCGCCAGGGACCTTCCAACATTCCATTCAGGTCGCCAACCTTTGCGAGGAAGTGTTGTATGCCATTGGCGGTGACGGGTTGCTGGCCAGGACGGGAGCGCTCTATCACGACATCGGCAAGATGCAGAACCCAATGTATTTCACTGAAAATCAGCGTGGAGGATATAATTCCCATGACGACATCACGAATGTGGAAAGTGCCGAAATCATCATTTCACACGTGTTGAACGGAGTGGTTATGGCGCAGAAGGCGCACCTTCCGGAACAGATTGTCGATTTCATACGCACCCATCACGGCACGCGCCGCACAGAATATTTTTACAGAATGGAGCAACGTGCGCACCCCGATACGGAAATCGACGTGAGGGAGTTCACCTATCACGGCCCGATACCGTTCTCGCGTGAGACCGCTGTGCTGATGATTTCTGATTCGGTGGAGGCGGCATCGCGTAGTCTGAAGGAGCCAAGCGAGAAGAACATCAGCGAGTTGGTGGACAACATCATCGACAAACAGATGGCCGACGGCCAGTTCATGAATGTGGACCTTACCATGCGCGATTTCTCTACTATACGTAAAGTGCTGAAAAAGAATCTTATGAGCATCTACCACGTGCGCGTGGCCTATCCTAATTGATTTCAGTTACTGCAAATTCTGCTTGTGTGGAATCAATACCAATCGGGCAGTTTTGCTTCTTCAACCAGAAGTCTGCTTTGCTCTGTGTTTATCATGTTGCCATAACGTTCCTTTGAACCTTTGATAACGATGATGCTTTTCAGGGCCGAGCATCCGCTGAAGGCGTCCCAACCTATTTTAGTGACTGTTGGCGGGATGATGATGCTGTTCAAGGCTTCGCAGCCATGAAAGGCACATTCGCCGATGACCGTCACGGAGTTGGCTATCTTGACCGCTTTCAGTGACTTGCAGTCGGAAAATGCCCAGTCGCAAATCATCAGCGTGCCTTCTCTGACAATGTATTTTTCGAGTTTCCAGTTGCCTTGAAGCAGTCTCTTCCGGCTCCTGCTGTACTTAACTTCGAAGTCATCGACCCACGCTTCCGCGATGTCGTCTTCACTGACTTTGGCGGATTTCAGTTCTTCGTCGCCGTATTTCTGATGCTCGCCTTCTTCTTGCAGACGTCTGCGGTATTTCTTGTCCATCATTAGGGCGAACGCGGCTTTTCTCCCTTTTGGGATGATGATGTTTTGCAACGAGCGGCATCTGTCGAAGACTCCTTTGCCGATGGCGGTGACTGATGACGGCAGCGTTACGCTACGAAGTGACGAACATCCCGAAAAGGCTTCTTCGCCTATGCTTGATGCCGTGGGTGGAACGATAATGCTGCGGAGGCATCTGCAGTTGTAAAACTGACGGTCTTCAACGGCATTCATCTGCGGCAAAGTGATGCTTTCCAGCGACCTGCACTCGCCGAAGGCGTCAGCACCGATGCTGTTTACCGTTTGCGGCATGTCGATGGAGCGAAGCATCGGGCAGTTGAAGAATGCCTTGGCGCCAATGCTTGTCACCGATGCCGGAATGGACGTCGCAAGCAAGGAACCGCATCCGCAGAATGCGTTAGCCCCAATGCCCGTCACGGATGACGGCATGCTAATCCTTTCGAGCGATTCGCATTCGCAAAACATAAATTCTTCGATGTAGTGGATGGAATCTGGAATGGAAATGTTTTTCAGGGTCTTGCACCCGTAAAAGATTCCGTTTCCAATCGTCTTCACGGATGTCGGTATCTTAATGTCATTCAACGATCTGCAACCGTCGAAAGCCCAGTTTCCTATTGTCTCTACTGAGGACGGAATCTCGATTTTTTCCAACATTCTGCAATCGTTGAACGCGATATTCGCAATGCTTGTGACCGTGGAAGGTATGGCGTATTCCTTGGCGTCCTTCTTGCCAGGAAACCTTATCAGTGTCGTCATATCCTTGTCGAACAGGATACCGTCAACGGAGGTGTAATGTGGATTGGCGTCATTTACATCGATGCTTACAAGCGAGTGACACCACGAGAATGCCGATTCTCCTATTTGCATGACGGATTCCGGAATCTGCAGGTACTCCAACGCTTCGCAACCGTCGAAGGCGCGAACTCCGATGTGCTGTGCCTTCGGAGGCATGACGATGGTTTTCAGGGATCTGCAACTATGGAAGGCATAAGCGCTTATGATTGTTGAAGTTGCGAGTGTTACGCTTTTCAGATGCTCGCAGCCGGAAAAGGCGCCGTCACCGATTTCGTCCACTGAAGAAGGAACGCTGAACCGCTTCATCCGTTTAGCACTGGGAAAACGGATAAGGCGTTTCATGTCTTTGTCGAACAATACGCCGTCAACGGAAATGAAATTCTTGTTACTCTTGTCTACCCTAATGGTTTTCAGCGACTTGCAGTCTTGAAACGACCGCAGACCGAGATCTTCAACGGAAGCCGGTAGCGCAATGCTTCTCAGGTTTCTGCAATCTTTGAATGCGCAGATTCCTATATGAGATACGGAATCGGGTATGATGATGTGTTTCAATGAATTGCAGTGGTTGAAAGCCCTGTCACAGATGATTTCCGTTCCTTGCGGCACGGCATATTTGTGGAGTTTAACAGGGCATCGCAGCAGTTTCTTGCGGTCGTTGCTGAATAAGACGCCCGATGCGTCTGTCCAGGCAGTCTCGGAATCTTCTTTCCTTACCATGGTGATTTGTGATGTGGATTCTTCGCAGTGGAGGGTGTTCATGTCGATGGGTTTATGTTTTAGCAAAAATAGAAAAGGAACGCGAAAAACGGCATGTTTGTGCCACGTTTTTCAATTATTCATCAAGGAGACCCGATGCGTTTACAGCGACATCAGGTAGTCCATGCTGCCGGGGCCTTCGTTGAAAATCAGATCGAGGATGCTGAGATTCGGTGCGAAGGGAAAGCGTTCTTCGAAAGTCTGGTAATAGGGTGGGAAAGACGCGGCTTCAGGGGCGGCTTTCGGACTGAAGGCGTTTCGGAGGTCGTCAGCGGCATTTTTGTCATAGTCCGTTGTGTAGACGATTTCCTTCTCGGTTTTCAACATGCTGAAGACCGACTTCAACGCGGTTTCATTCAGTTCGATGAGCGTCGCGAAATGGTCCTCGAAAATTGGACTTATGAATGGAAAATAATGGTCGAAATAAGGTGTGGCCTTGTATCCCGATTCCAGACAACGGCGATGGATTTGCTGCCAATGTTCTATGTAACTTATCGTTATGTCTTTTGTCATGGTGTGATTGCCAAAAGTCTTGATGACGGGCACGCTCAAAATCTGCACGCCGTTGGCAGTCATCACTTTGCAGCGATTGCGATAGGTCTGTTTGTGGTAGGTCTCGAACAATTCGACATGGAACACGTCGGCTTTCATTGCTTGAGCCATATAGCCGATGCAAGGGAAATAAGCCGTTGAAAACAAGGCCATGTCGGAGTTATTTCAGCAGGTTCTCCTCGATGATTTTTCGGTATTGCTCCTCGCTCAATGCGCCGGTCTGGCTCATCGGCTTTCCTTTCATCGGGATGAAGAGCACCATGGGTATGCTTCTGATGCCGAAGGCGTTCGACAATTGTTTCTCATCGTCCACATTGACTTTGTAAACGGTGATTTTGCCGGCGTAATCCTTGGCGATTTTATCCATAATGGGAGCGACTCTTTTGCACGGACCGCACCAATTGGCGTAAAAGTCAATGACTGCGGGCGTCTTTCCGAGATAGACGAACTCTTTCGGACTCTTCTCAAAGTTCCAGACTTTCTTGATGAACGTGTTGTAAGTCAGTGATTCAGGCTTGTTTTGAGCCCCAGCGCTCGCCCAAGTCAGGCATATAGCGACAATCAGAATAAGTTTTTTCATTTCAGGGATGTTTTGTCTTGTTAATCTTTCAGATGGCAGTCGGGATCAAGTCGTATCGACAAAGTAATATTCCGTCTGCGCTCCATTCTGCAAAGATAATCAAAATTTCACAGATGGCAACCCGTTTTACAAACCCTTGGTCAATCATGCGAATGATTTTAGTATATTTGCAAAAAATACTAAGAAAATGTTAATAGCAAATATCAAGGAATTGGTTGGCATCGAGGAAGATGGCAAGTTGCTGAAACGCGGCGCCGAGATGTCGCAGACGGGCAGGCTGAAAAACGCTTTTCTGCTGACAAAAGGGAAGAAGATTGCTGACTACGGCTCCATGGATTCCGATGCTTTTAAGAAATATGTCGCTGAAAATCATCGTATTATCGATGTAAGTGGCAGTTTGGTGATGCCCTGTTTCTGCGATTCGCATACGCATCTCGTGTATGCCGACTCGCGTGAGACAGAATTTGTTGACAAGATTCGCGGGCTGAGTTACGAAGAAATCGCCAAAAGGGGTGGCGGCATTCTCAATTCTGCTAAAGCGACGGCAGCGGCAACGGAAGATGAACTCTACGAATCCGCCATGTTGCGTCTCGATGAGGTGATGCGCATGGGCACCGGGACCATTGAGATTAAAAGCGGCTATGGTCTGACAACGGAAAGCGAGTTGAAGATGCTTCGCGTGATTCGCCGCCTGAAAGATAATTCTCCTTTGCTGATCAAGTCCAATTTCCTTGGCGCTCACGGCATTCCGATGGAATATCGTGGCCATCAGTGGGATTACGTGGATTTGGTCATCAACGAGATGATTCCTTTGGTCGCTTCCGAGGACCTCGCCGATTTCATCGACGTGTTCTGCGATGAAGGCTTCTTCACCTGCGAAGACACGGAACGCATTCTGATGGCTGGCATCAAATATGGCATGATGCCTAAGATACACGCCAACGAAATGGCCATTTCGGGCGGTGTGCAGGTTGGGGTGAAATATGGCGCTATCTCCGTCGACCATCTCGAACAGATCGGACAAGCGGAGATTGACTGCCTCAAAGGCAGCGATACGATGCCTACCATCTTGCCGGGCTGCGCGTTCTTCCTTAATTTGCCATTGTCGCCAGCACGTCAGATGATCGAAAACGGCCTTCCTGTCGCCATGGCGTCCGATTTCAATCCCGGAACTTCGCCATCGGGCAACATGCAACTGATTCTGTCAATGGCAAGCATCCGCTATCGCCTCACGCCTGAGGAAGGTCTCAACGCCACCACGCTGAACACGGCCTACGCCATGGGTGTCAGCGACATGGTCGGAAGCATCACGCGTGGCAAACTCGCCAACTTCATCATCACGCAACCTATGCCCCAACTGGAGTTTATGCCATACTTTTATGGCACCAACAAGGTCGCCAAGGTGGTTTTGAACGGAAAAATGATGTGATGGGAAACCTTATCGTTTGAATATATATAATATTGATAAACAGTAATTTAAAAATAGTATTGAGATGAAAAATACAAAATTGGCATTATACGCAACACTATTGTTGCTGTGTGTCTTCGCTTTAAGTTGCAAGGATCCTGATGATCCGAACAATAATAACGATGACAAAAATCTTCCTACCGTGGTGACTCAGGAAGTCATGGGCGTGTCTCAGAATTCTGCGGTTTGTTATGGAAACATCACTGATGCAGGAAGTTCCGATGTGACAGGCCGTGGCTTCTGCTGGTCGCTTAACGAAGATTGTCCCATCACCGACAGCGTAATGAGGGAAGATACCAACCTGACGGGCACATACAGTATGGAAATCACCGGTCTCGTCGCCGGCACGACCTATTATGTCAGGGCTTTCGCTTCCAACAGTGACGGCATCGCTCTTGGCGAGGTGCTTCGTTTCGTCACAAAGCCTGAGGGCATTGTGAATGGCTATTTCTCTGTCCATAATGACACCAAGGTGCTGTTTTCGCAAGGCAACTTGCAGTATCAGGCATCGACCGACATGTGGCGTTTTGCTGAACACCAATACGACTATACTGGCGTTGTGAACGAAAGCCGCGGTGAAGGCTATGACGGCTGGATCGACTTATTCGCTTTTGGGGCGAGCGGCTACCAAGGCTGCACCCCTTGGGGCGACGGCACCATTCTTTCCGACATCGCCGGTACAAATTACGACTGGGGCGTGTATAACCCGGTTTCCAACGGGAGCAGTCATGCTGGGATATGGCGCACATTGACGAAAGACGAGTGGACGTTCCTGCTGACCTACCGCTCAGGTGCCAGCCAGAAAGAAAGTCTCGGTACAGTCAACAACGTCGCTGGGCTGATTCTGCTGCCTGACGCATGGACCATGCCTGATGGCATCACCTTCACAAGCGGTTCGTTGAGTTTCAATGCCAACGTCTATTCGCTCGATGAATGGGCCGTCTTGGAAAGCCAGGGCGCCGTGTTCCTCCCCGCAGCAGGCACGCTGTACGAAAACGTCTTCTATCCTGATGCAGGTAATTACTGGACAACGACTTACACAAGCGGCATGGGATCTTGTTATCTGACTTTCTCATCCGGCGAACTCAATCTCCCTTATCATAGCATGATACAGGAAGACTTCGCTGTACGCCTTGTGACGAATTACTGATCGCCGTCCGTGCATCGCTGTGCATGCGTTTCGTCTTGTCTTGTCCGTGTATTTGTGGACAGAAGTTTTATAATAAAAGGTGCTGACACAGGCGGAACGTTTCAAGCCTCGGCATTTCTATGATGCACGAAGATTTTTGCGGTTGAGATGGTTTGTTTTTTGTAGATTTGCATTTTGGGTGCGATTCTCATTTGTACGATTGACAATATAACAGATTTGATATGACTGCAAACAAACAAAGGCTTAAGCCGAGTCACTTGCTCCTCGTCTTCGCATTTTCCATTCTTGCGATGGTTTCATGCAGCAAGAACCATTTCGATTTCGACCATTTTGAAGGCGTGGAGGGCGATGGGGAACTGAAAGTTCCTGTCGCCACGATGTCGAAAACGCTTGGCGACCTCATCACAGAACTGGATCATGACGGGATGGTGAGTTTTGACTCCGAAGGCAATATGCGGTTCCTGTTTCATGAAGATAAATTTGGCGTCGTAAAAGCCTCCGACTTTATGAAATTCGACGACCAGACTTTTAGCGCGGCCTTCACTTTCGCCAATCCTTATCCTTTTCCCTTGCCGATTCCGATTGATACCATGGTGAGTCTCCATCAGGAATGTCAGTTGGCATCGAACGAGATTGGCATTCTGGGAGCCACTTTCAAATCGGGCGCGCTGCAAGTTGCAGTGACTTCCAATCTAGGTGACATCGACAGCATCGTCCTGCATTCTTCTCAACTGAAGAATGCCGACGGTAGTCCTTTGTCCCTGTCGTCACAATCCTCGCAGTCATTATACACATTCAATCTTACAGGATGTTCCTATGTTTCAGCGGAGGAAAATGAACTGGACTTGACTTATGATGTGTACTTCACAATGCATAACCAGATGGGTTTAGAGTTCTCGGTCAATTTCGACGCCCGTGTCCATAACCTCGCCTTCAGCCACATGAGAGGCTATGTTTACAGGCGGCAGTCTAACGACGTGATTGATACGACATTCAGTCTGTTTTCCAACAACCTGACGGGAGCGGCTCGTTTTCTTGACGCTTCAGTCAAGTTCAGCGAAAGGAACGATTTCGGCATCCCGGCCCTGCTGCGTGTAGATACTGCAATGATTACCGGTGACGACATGGAGCCTTACACGATTTTCGAAAACATGCCTAAATACATCAACGTGCCTCAATCGTCCGATTTTGTCCAGACCTTTGAAGAAGAAATCGACGGACTCCTTAACATGAATATGCAAAGGGCTTATTCCTCTGCGGTGTTCACGTTGAATCCCGACAACCTCCATGATATCATCGACGTTGACGACACGGATGTCATCGACACCAGAATTGATGTCGAGGTTCCGTTCAAGTTCAATGTGCCGAGCGTCAATTATGTCGATACCGTATCGATGCGGCTTTCCGATCTTGACTCGCTCGATATGTTGGATGATTTGCTTCTTGACATCATCATCAGCAACGACATCCCTTTCAATATGAATATGCAGGCTTATTTCTACGATTCCCAGCATAACGTGGTGCTCGATTCCTTGTTCACCGAAACTTATTTTCTGCCGGGTTCCTTCGACGGGACGACCCATTCAAGTATGGCTGAAGTCCATGTGGATCAGGATCGGATTGACAATGTGATGGATTCGGATATGCTCATCGTCTGCTATCATATTGATACTGACGGCAATGACGTTGAAGTTAGCGCTAATCAGCACGTGGATTTCGTGATGCGCGCTTCGGTGAAATACAACGGCATCATCTACGGCATTAACAATGAAGGAGGGAATTGAAATGAAGAAACTGATTGTATCCTTTGTCTTGACATTGCTTGTTTTCACACTTAGGGTTCAAGCCCAGATGTCGTCAACGGCTGATTTCCTGAGGATGAACCCAACGGCAATTACGGCCGACATTGCATCGCAAATCCCGTACTCTTCATACGTGGCCTTCGGCAACATTTCCTGTTCGCTGCAAAATTCGGGATTATATTACGATAACTTGTTCCGTTTCGACAACGAAGGCTATCCTGTCGCCGTCAATCTGAACCAGGCCTTGCTCGATTTGCAGGATGATGGCAATTGGCTGAATACCGATGTCAGCATTGATTTCCTTAACTGCGGATTGCGGACGAAGCCGGGACTGTTCACGTTCAGTTACCGATTCCGTGTCCAAGGCACCACGGAATATTCGAAAGACGTCATTCAGATTCTTGCTGAAGGCAACGCCAGTTTCCTTGGCGACGACAATCCGGCTCGGCTCGACATCTCTACGGATACCAAGGCTTTTCAGGAGTTCGCGTTCGGCTACCAAGCGAACTTAGGAGACAACGTCACCGTAGGCGCGCGAGTCAAACTGCTGACGGGCGTAGCCAATGTCAAGGCTTATGACATGAACGCCACCCTGTACACCGACTCCACGACATACGCTTTGCGTGCCTACGAAAACATCGACATGTATGCCTGCCTGCCCAATGAAGTGTCGTTTGAAAATGGCGACTTCACCTTTTCCACGGCGCGACCTGGTGTTGGCTCTTTGTTCCGCAACTTCGGCCTCGGCTTTGACCTCGGCGCTACATACACCTTCAATGGCAATGCCGGCATCACAGCGGCTGTCAACGACCTCGGCTTCATCAAATGGCGTAAAAACACGCTGCACGTCACGGGTGAACCGCAGAACGTCGGGCAATATTATGAAAATGGCAGCCTCTATTTTGATGGTTTCGAAGTCCATCAACTGAAGTTGCTCATCAACGATGAGAACTATAGGGAACAGTTCCTCGATACGGTGTCACAGTATCTCGGCTTGGAAGGCGAGTCGGGAATGGAATACGTCACCAATCTGAATGCCAGTTTCCTTTTAGGCGGCTATTACGACATCAACGACGTCCATCGTGTGGCGGCTCGTGTCCAAGGCTATTATTCAGGTCTTGGCCTGAAACCCGCATTGACATTGGCATATAACGCAAATTTCAACAAGAATGTTGACCTTGCAGTCTCCTACACGATGATGGAACAGAGTATTGCCAATCTCGGTCTCGGCTTTGGCGTCAACATCATGCACCTTTATGTCTATGCTGCGACAAATAACATTCTATCTGTTTTCAATCCGCTGAATGTCAGTAATTTCAACTTTAAGGTCGGATTGGCTTATACAGGTCGTGTCACTCCGAAAAAGGTAATCGTCGATGATTCCGGCTCTTGGTAAATTCATCTGATGCTGGTAGCACGATTTCTTTGATGCGGCATTGCATGGTTTGGCGTTTGCCAATTGTCTATAGATGATTGAATAGTACTGATATCCCGTGTTTGGGAACAAATCGTCATGATGCAATAGTTCCTGGCATCTGAAAAAACACTAATTTCGCAGTCTCAAACAAGATAAAGATTATTAAGTAGAATTAATATTAACATACTGATATGAAACAACTTATCGAATGTGTACCGAATATTAGCGAAGGACGTGACATGAATGTCATCAATCAGGTCGTCGCTGAGATAGAGAAAGTGGAAGGGGTGAAACTTCTGGATGTCGATCCCGGCGCTTCAACGAACCGTACGGTGATTACCTTTGTGGGAGAACCCGACAATGTGTGCGAAGCGGCATTTCGCGTGGTCAAGAAGGCTTCAGAACTCATTGACATGCGCTATCACCATGGCGATCATCCGCGTTTCGGCGCCACTGATGTGTGTCCACTTGTGCCTGTGTCGGATATCACGATGGAAGAAGTCGTGGGCTACGCTCGGAAACTGGGAGAACGCATCGGCAAGGAACTTTCCATTCCTGTTTTCTGTTATGAAAGCGCCGCTTTCCAAGACGTGAGGCGTAATCTGGCCAACTGCCGCTCCGGCGAGTATGAAGGTCTTGCAGACCGCATCTGCACCGAGCAGTGGAAGCCCGATTTCGGTCCGTGCCGTTTCGATGAGCATGTGGCCACGACAGGCGCTACCGCTGTTGGCGCACGCGATTTTCTCATCGCCATCAACTACAATCTGAACACCACGTCGACACGCCGTGCCAACGCCATTGCCTTCGATGTCCGTGAAAAAGGCCGCCCGAAACGTATGGGCGACAAAGTCACAGACAAACCCATGAAGGATGAAAATGGCAAGGTCATCATGATTCCTGGCACGCTGAAAGGCACCAAGGCCATCGGTTGGTACATCGAGGAATACGGCATAGCCCAGGTGTCGATGAACATCACCGACATCACGAAATCTCCCGTTCATGTCTGTTTCGAGGAAGTCTGCTCCAAGGCGGCTGCCCGCGGCATTCGCGTGACGGGCTGCGAAATTGTCGGTCTGATGCCCAAGAAGGTGCTCATCGATGCAGGAAGGTTCTATCTGGCCAAACAGCAGCGTTCGCTTGGCGTCAGCGAGGACGAAATCATGAAGATTGCCATCAAGTCGATGGGGCTCGACGACCTGAAGCCGTTCAATCCCAAAGAAAAAGTCATAGAATACCTTATCGAGGACAAAACGAAGAAGAAACTGGTCGATATGACCTGCACTGGCTTCGCCAACGAGACTGCAAGCGAGAGTCCTGCACCTGGCGGCGGCTCCATAGCGGCTTATGTTGGCGCTCTCGGCGCATCGCTGGCCACCATGGTGGCGAACCTGTCATCGCACAAGCCCGGCTGGGACGACCAGTGGGAAGTGTTCTCGAAATGGGCCGAGAAGGGTCAGGCTGTCAAGGACGAACTGCTGCTTCTTGTCGATGAAGACACCAATGCCTTCAACAAGATCATGGCGGCTTTCGGCATGCCGAAGAAGAGCGACGAGGACAAGGCATTGCGTTCGCAAGCCATCCAGGATGCCACCCGTTACGCCACCGAGGTTCCGTTCCACACCATGAAAGCCGCTTTCAGCGCTTTTGAGATTGTTCGCGCCATGGCCGAGTCGGGTAATCCCAATTCGGTGTCCGATGCCGGCGTAGGTGCCTTGTGCGCCCGCTCCGCCGTCATGGGAGCCCACCTGAATGTCAAGATCAATGCGGCAAGCCTGAACGACATCGAGTTCAAGACGAAAATCCTGAGCGAAGCGGCAGCGATAGAAGCGGCGGCCATTCAGCAGGAAAAGGAGATTCTCGACATCGTTGAAAAGGTTATCAACAAATAAAATAGTGGAAGTCGTGGCGTAATCGTCACGACTTCCAACACTAATTCAAGGATTTAGACGGAATATTGCATAGCAAAGGACTAATAGTCAATAAAATAATAAAAAATTATCAAAACTGTTTGTGCAATTCAAATAAAGTGTCTATTTTTGCAGTCCAATTTGAAAGGAAGAAAGTATGTCAAAGAAACAGAAAGATGCACGTGTTCAAGTGATTCTGGAGTGCACTGAACAGAAGGCCAGCGGAATGCCAGGCACATCGAGATACTACACCACGAAAAACAAGAAGAATACTCCTGACCGTTTGGAATTGATGAAGTACAATCCGATCTTGAAGAAAATGACAATCCACAAAGAGATTAAATAATTATTAGTTATGGCAAAGAAAGTAGTTGCTACCCTGCACACAACGGGTATAGAATACACCAAAGTTATCAGAATGAAACGTTCCGATAAGACTGGCGCATATTATTTTGAAGAGTCGATTCTTCCTGTTGACAAAGTCCAGGAATTTCTCGCTAAAAGGTAATTTGCGATTTCTGTTTTAACCTATAAGCTTTTCCATTACTATGGAAGAGCTTTTTTTCGTTTATATTATCAGAATTGAATTATGGGACTGTTTTCGCTGTTCAGCAAGAAAAAAGAGACTAAGGAAGACCTTGACAAAGGCTTGGAAAAGACTAAAACCAGCGTCTTTTCAAAACTCTCCAAGGCCATTGCCGGCAAGTCTAAGGTAGATGACGAAGTCCTCGACAATCTGGAGGAGATTCTCATCACTTCCGATGTCGGGGTGGAAACCACTCTGAAAATAATAGGCCGCATCGAAGCGCGTGTGGCGCGCGACAAGTATGTTGGCACCAATGAACTCAACGCCATTCTCAAGGAGGAAGTCGCTTCGCTGCTTCAGGAAAACGAATCCGGCGACGGCACCACCTTCGACATTGCCCCCGACAAGAAACCTTATGTCATCATGGTGGTCGGCGTCAACGGCGTGGGCAAGACCACAACCATTGGCAAACTGGCATACAATTTCAAGAATGCCGGCAAGAAAGTCGTTCTTGGCGCTTCCGACACCTTTCGCGCTGCCGCAGTGGAGCAACTCCAGATCTGGGCTGACCGCGTCGGCGTCCCTGTAGTGCAGCAAGGCATGGGAGCGGATCCTGCTTCCGTGGCTTTCGATACGGTGAAGTCTGCCGTAGCGCAGGATGCCGATGTCGTCATCATTGATACCGCTGGCCGTCTGCACAACAAGGTCAACCTGATGAGGGAACTCACCAAAATCAAAGCCGTCATGCAAAAGGTCGTCCCTGATGCTCCTCACGAGGTGCTGCTGGTGCTCGACGCTTCGACGGGACAGAACGCCATAGAACAGGCTCGCCAGTTTACGGCGGCTACCGAAGTCAACGCACTCGCCTTGACTAAACTCGATGGCACCGCAAAAGGTGGCGTCGTCATCGGCATTTCCGACCAGTTCAAGATTCCGGTGAAATACATCGGCGTCGGAGAAGGCATGGAACAGTTGCAGGTCTTCGACAAGAAGGCTTTCGTCGATAGCCTCTTCGAACAAGAATAAATGGAAAATTGACATCCATGGAATCGAAAAAACCGGTACTTAACATCGTCACGCTGGGCTGCTCGAAGAACAAGGTCGATTCGGAACATCTTGCCGCCTTGCTCGCACATCGTTATCTGGTCCGCCATGACTTCGCTGGCAAGGCCGACACGGTCATTGTCAACACTTGCGGATTCATCGGCGATGCCAAGGAAGAGTCCATAGACACGATTTTGCAGTATGCTGAATTGCGCAAGCAAAACAAAATCAGCAAATTGTATGTCATGGGTTGCCTGTCGCAACGTTACAGGAAAGAACTTGACAAGGAAATTCACGAAGTGGATGGCTTTTATGGCGTCGAGGCCGTCAGCAAAGTGGCTTCCGACATCATGAAAGAGGAAATTTCGTGCGGTTATTCCTGCAAACGTATCCTTTCAACGCCAAAGCATTACGCCTACTTGAAGATTTCTGAAGGCTGCAACCGGCATTGCGCTTTTTGCGCCATTCCATTGATTCGTGGCGAACACGTCTCGGTGCCCATGGACAAACTCATCGAAGAAGCCACCCTGCTGGCCAAGGATGGCGTCAAGGAACTGATTCTCGTGGCTCAGGATCTGACTTGTTACGGCATCGACATCGATGGTAAACAGCATATCGTAGAACTCGTAAAGGCGCTTTGCAATATCGATGGCATCGAGTGGATTCGGTTGCACTATGGCTATCCGCAAGGCTTTCCCGACGAATTGCTCGACTTGATGTTCAATAACAGAAAAATCTGCCATTACATCGACTTGCCCTTGCAGCATATCAGCACGCCTATTCTGAAAGCCATGCGCCGTGGCGTGGACAGCGAGAAGACCATTGGTTTCGTCAACAATGTCAGGAAACACGTCCCCGACATCGCCTTCCGAACCACTTTCATCGTGGGATTTCCGGGCGAGACCGAAGAACAATTCGAAGAACTGTGTCAGTTTGTCAAGGATATGCGTTTTGAACGCGTTGGCGTATTCGCCTATTCTGCCGAAGAAGGCACTCCGGCCTACGAACTTGACGACGACGTGCCCGATGACGTGAAGCAAGAACGTGTCGATAGGCTGATGGATATTCAGCAGGACATCTCTCTCGAAATCAATGGAAAACGTGTTGGAAAGACGGAAAAGGTGCTTATCGACCGTCTTGAAGGCGACTATTATGTGGCTCGTTCCCAGTTCGATTCCCCAGAAGTGGACGATGAGTTACTCATAACGTCCGACAAGGAATTGGCTATCGGTTCCTTTGTCACGGTCAGAATCACGCAGGCCGACTATTTCGATTGTTTTGCCGAACCAATCTGATATTCATCAGTGAAGGACTTCGCAGCCATAGATTTTGAGACGGCCAACATGTGTCCGAGCAGCGTCTGCAGCGTGGGCATCGTCATTGTCCGTGACGGCGAGTTCGTGGATTCGTTTTACAGTCTCATTCAGCCTGAACCGAATTACTATTGTTATCATAATGTCTTGGTGCACGGCATCACCAAAGAAGATACCGATGATGCGCCCGTATTCCCATTTGTGTGGGAAAAGATTTCGCCGTTGATAGAAGGTATGCCTTTGGTGGCGCACAACAGCCGTTTCGACGAAGGCTGTTTGAAATCGGTTTTTCGCGTCTATCAGATGGATTATCCTGATTATGAATTTCTTGACACATTATGCGCTTCGCGGCGGCATTTTGGCAAGGCGTTGCCCAACCATCAACTGCACACTGTAGCCGATGCATGTGGCTATAATCTTGTAAATCATCATCATGCCTTGGCGGATGCTGAGGCTTGTGCGTGGATTGCAAGGGAAATTCTCAATAAAGATTGAAGCCGTTCAAAACGGGATGCCGCTCTTTGTCGGCTTATGAGTCCCAACCGTCGAAGATGCGCTCGTCATAGCGGTTGTCTTCAGTTTCATCGTGAAAAGGTCTCCACACTTGTGCGAAAAACGGATTGCCCTTTGCGATGGCGTCATAGTTCCAAGGCATGGGCAGGCATTCGGGGCACCAATGTCCCCCAAGCAAGACAAGCGTAGCACTCGCCTTGAAGCGATGCCCGAATTGGCATTCCCATTCCAATGGCGTCGTCAGGTCGCCTTTTTCCATGTCCGATGACAAGCATTTTCCTCCGCGGAATGCGGCTGCTTGTCGCAAGTCGGATAAGTCCAGTTCCGACAAAGGCTTGTTTTCGTCAAATCCGTGGTCGAGCAGGGTGGGCTCGTCAGATGGATGGCTCAAATCCTGGTGTTTCCAGTCAGGAATATGCTTCCATTTGTCGATGGAACCATAGTATGCCGAAATGCGTTGGCTATCGTGGTGCCTGATCCAGTATTGCGTGCCCCATTTCTTCTTGTATGCCAGCGTCCGCATTGCCATCTTAATGGCGAAAGACGGCGCCAAAGGAGCCAATCTGTAAAGGCTGGAAACGCTGTGACGCATGTTTTCGAAATATTCGTCGACGGGAACGTTCGCTCTGAAGTGGAGGAAGGATTCAAGCAAATCGCTGTCGGAGAACCATTGTCCGTGGAAGTTGCGCAGGACAAACCATTCTGGTTGGAAGATTTTTTCCGGCGGCGGACAGGAGATGGCTTTCAAAAGTTTGCACTCGAACTCGTAGTTGGTGAGCCGGTATTGCGTACCGCTTCCGATGTTGTAGAAACGGTTCCAGAATGATTCAAGGACGTCGTCTTCGCAGAGGTTGGCCAAAACGCGTCCCGAATCCTCAACAGTGGTCCATTCCAGCACGCCGTTCAGCGGCACATGGAACATGATGGGATCGAAACTTTTCAGAATGTCAGGATAGATGATCCCCGACTGTCGCAGACACACCCAGTGTTTGATGCCGCTTTCCACGATGCAGCGTTCGGCAATGGTCTTCGATATGGCGTAATGGTCGTAAATGCTGATGTTATGCACAAGCATGCAACCGCCCCGGGTCAACAAACAATTATGTGGGATGAT
>CAYQND010000005.1:0-155242 GCA_964418895.1 uncultured Lentimicrobiaceae bacterium
ACGCAACTTTTTTCCCTCTTTTTTCAAAGTTTTTCGCATCACGCTGAAAATCAATTATTAGTCAAACCATAATATATCCTGTTCTGACTTCCCTTAGCATTCAACGAATCATGTTGAGACAAGCAACTAACGCAATATATAATATAAGGTGTTGCACTGTTGTGACCAAAGGAGACGACACAATCTGCTATAATTCAGATAAATGAATAGATTATCAACGACAGAGAGAATCTCTGTCATCATCCTAAAATATTGAAAATAACAAAGTTAACTTAATGGCGAATCGATACGCCATGCAAATTATCTTCCCATCAAGACTCGGAAAGATGGAACCTCTCCATCAGCGCATCGCGATAATTCCCTCCAATAGGAATTTTCTCTCCAGCAACTGTCAGTTGTGTTTTATCCAAATCCTGTATTTGCTTGAAAGAGACAATATATGACTTGTGGACTCTAATGAACTTGTCGGCTGGCAGTATTTCCTCCAAATCCTTAAGAGCGAACAAGGCAGTGATGCGACGTTGCTTTGTGTGGAATGTCACATATTCATGCTGGCCTTCAATAAACAGCAAATCGTCATAATCGATTTTGTACAGTTTATAGTCCGCTTTGACGATGAGGTAATCGGCCGTGTTGTTGACATCCTTGATGTCACGAATGTCAGAATTATCGATGCCTTCTTCCTTGGCTGTTTTTCCCATCACCTTGCTTATCGATTGGAAGAACCGGGGAAAATCGAATGGCTTGAGGAGATAATCAACCACGCCGAGGTCGAATGCATCGATGGCATATTCGGAATAGGCTGTGGTGAATATGACGGCAGGCATCTTTTTCATCGACTTGACGAATTCAAGGCCTGTGATGTCGGGCATCTGGATATCGAGGAACAGGATGTCGACCGCATTGTTGTTTAGGACTTCGGTCGCTTCAATTGCACTGGAACAACTTGCGACAAGATTCAAGGAATCAATCTTTGAAACGTAATCCTGTAGAAGTTTTCGTGCCAGAAACTCATCATCAACGATGACGACATTGTATTTTCCATCTGTCATTTTGAAGTCTCCCCATTATTATTAATATGTATGTTAACCATAAATATGCCATCAGCATTCTTGACATCGAACTTGAAATTGTCACCATAATGCAATTGCAACCGTTGTTGCACGTTTTTCAAGCCGATTCCGTGATCCTTATTATGTCCCGACGATGTTGCCAAATTATTGGCGATTGAATTTTTGGCAGAAAAGTCAGCCGTTCCATCCTTTTGTCCGATTCTGAAATAGATGAAACCGTTGGGATTGGCATCGAGACGGCTGTATTTGAAACAGTTTTCAACTATAGGCTGAAGAATCATCGGAGCAATCATGAAATTCATGTTATCGATGTCCTTCTCAATTCTGACATTCCGCTCTCCTTCCATGCTCATCATCTGGAAATCTATATAGTTCTCGACATAGTTGACTTCCTTTTGCAAGGGTATTGTCGATGCCTGACAATCGACCAGAACGTAACGCAACATCTCGGACAGTTTCAGGATGCTGTCGGCGGCATTGTCGTCATGCGTATAGACCATGGAATAGATGTTGTTCAAGGCATTGAACAGAAAATGTGGATTGATCTGCGACTTGAGGTAACGCAACTCCATATCGAGTTTCTCGCTCTTCAGTTCGTCCCTAATCATCTGGTTTTCCTTTTCCTTTCGCTGAATGTAAAACAAGACTGCGACCGTGACGACAAGGATGAACCATAATATGCGCACCGCAAGAACCAGCAAATTGTCATAAATAGGTGTGATTTTCATCCACTTCAACAGAAGGCCATCGAAAGCCATCGAGCCATAGCCGAAAAGAACAACAGTGAGTGATGAAACAAAAAAGAACAGAAACAGTCTCTGCTGTTGCAGCAAGGATTCTATCAGCAGTTTTTTCGATATGTAAGTCAGCAGGATCACCTGAAGCACAAACGCTGCCGAATCGACAATGCGGAACAAGATGTCCATGCTTGGATGTGCCGCGAAAAAGATTACAAAAAGCAGAATCCAAGTGACGCCATGCTTGTGCATACGATAGATGAAGGCCAAGTCATCGTCATTGGCCTTCATCTTTGGAATCAGATTATTTCCGTTTCTTTTCATTGTAGTGCAAAGATAGAATTGATTTCAGAATAATAAATTCACTGTTCAACGAAATGGGCATAAACATCACCCATTGTCATTTTACCGGGAACGACTATTCCCAAATGCTATACATTTATTGCAAAGTCACGATAACGCTGTACCCGTTTGCCGAAAATGATGTGATTTGGGAAAAATGATATTCGAATTGGACTGAACAACATTTGAAATACACAAAACAATGACTTATATTATCTATTTTTGCCGCTTGAAAAAATACAGACGTTCATGACATTATCACGATTATTTGCAATGCGAAGTCGCATCGTATTGATTATCATATCATTATCAATAGGCATCGTCGCACATGGCCAACCATTGAAAATCACGTTAGACCAGGCTATCGAAATCGCCAAGTCGGAGAGCAACACGATCAAAATCGCCGACATGACCATAGAGAAAACAGGGTATGCGCAAAAAGGCTCATACGCAGCACTTTACCCCAACATCAACGCATCGGCATCATTGCAACGCACGTTGAAAAGACAGGTCATGGTGATGTCTATGAATGGCACCCCGACGGAGATTGAAGTTGGCAGCAGCAACAACTTAGGCACTGGCGTCTCTGCATCCGCGCCGCTGGTCAATGTCGCATTGTGGGAAAGTCTCAAATTATCGGCGGTCAACGTTGAAATGGCTGTGGAACAGGCACGTTCATCAAAGATTTCGATGATTTCGCAGGTGAAAAAGGCCTTCTTCGCCGTGCTTCTGGCAGAGGAATCGCTGGATGTCATGACGCAGATTTACGAAAATGCCAAGAAAAATTGCGACGAGACAGTGAAACTGTTCAACGTCGGCAAGGCATCGGAGTACGAAAAGACGCGTTCGCAGGTAACCATGATGAACGCCGAGCCAAACGTGTCGAGTGCGGCCAACGCCGTCAACTTGGCGATTTGGCAACTTAAAGCCGTCATGGGCATCGACCTTGACTCGGAAATCGAAATCGTCGGGAACCTTGGGGATTACAACGGCGAGATGCTTTCTCTCTATCAGAATGAAAATGACATTGAAAGGAACAGCACGCTTCAGCAACTGGGCATCCAGGGCCGTCTGCTCGAGAGCAACCTGAAACTGTTGAAATCGCAGTATCTCCCGACGTTGTCGGCTTCGATAGGATACAACTACAACGCCATGGGCAACACTTTCGACATGAACTGGTATCCGTATTCTGTGGCGGCATTGAGTCTCAGTTTCCCTATCTTCGACGGATTCGACAAACACTATAGCATCTTGCAGGCAAAGAAAGACAAAGATATGCTTGACTTGCAGATTGAGGACACGCGCCGCAACATACTGATTTCCATACAGAATTACGAAGACCAAATTGCATTGTGCGCAAAAAACTACGCCGCAGCAAAATCGACCGTCGATATGGCTCAGAAAAACTACGAGATTTCGGAAAAGATGTACGAAGTAGGCAAAGCCACTTTGGTGGAAGTCAACGACGCCCAACTCGCCCTGACACAATCTCAACTGACTATGAATCAAGCAATTTACAACTACATGACGGCAAAAGCCTCACTTGACGAATTAATTGGAAAAGAAGAATAATATCACATCATCATTAACAGACACAAAATCGAATAAATAGCATTGTTTTATGAAATATCTAAGAATCAGCATTTTATCAATAATGGTCATGATGCTTTTCAACTCATGCAACCAAAAGAAGGAACAGGCAGTCCAACAAGTGGCGACCACACCTGTGGTCAGCATTGCCACTGCTCAAACAGAGGAAGTTGAAAACACCGAAACCTACACGTCGAATATCGAGTCCAATGCCACAAACAATATCGTGTCGCAATCGTCGGGACGAATCAAGAAGATTTTTGCGGAAGTCGGACAAAGGGTTTCGAGAGGACAACTCCTCGCAGAAATGGACGGCGCCAACCTGACAAAAACCCATTTGCAAATGGTGAACGACTCCATCGAATTTGGAAGAATCAATGAGTTATATAAGGTGGGTGGAGTGTCGCAGGCCAATTACGACTTGGCCAGGCTTACGCTTCAGATATCCAAGGAAACATATCACAATCTGTTGGAAAACACCGAATTAAGAAGCCCTATCAGTGGCATCGTCTCGGCAAGGAACTATGACAGAGGCGACATGTACAGCATGGGACAGCCGATTTTTGTCGTGGAACAAATCACGCCCGTGAAGATGCTCGTCAACATCTCGGAAAACCTGTTCACACGAGTGAAAGTCGGCATGGAAGCCGAAATTGAAGTGGACGCATTACCTGGTGAGACTTTCAAGGGCAAGGTGAGCCTAATCCATCCTACCATCGATGCCAGCACCCATACCTTTGCCGCTGAAGTGACCGTGGCGAACAATGATCAGAAATTGAGACCCGGCATGTTTGCAAGGGTTACCATGAAATATGGCACAAGCAGTCAGATTGTGGTGCCCGATGTGGCAGTCGTGAAACAAGTCGGCTCAGGCGAGCATTTCATCTACACGGTGAACGGCGATTCCGTGATATACCAGAATGTAGAACTTGGCCCTCGCATTGAAAATCGTTATGTGATTCTGTCGGGAATCAATGAAGGAGACAAGGTCGTGACTGAAGGCCAGATCAAACTGAAGAACGGCATTAAAGTAACTGTCAAATGACAAAGAGCCTCTCAGCGAGCCTCGATATCGAATCCGGCAGTCAAAGAAAAGGAGTAGAAGCATGAGTTTACAAAGAGCAGCAGTCAACACGCCCATCACAACGGCATTGATATTCATCGCCATCGCGATTTTCGGTATTTTCTCTCTCATCAATCTGTCTATCAATAACTTTCCTGATATGGAAAGCAACACCATCATGGTGATGACATCTTATGAAGGAGCAAGTGCCGCAGATATTGAAACGAACATCACCAAGACTTTGGAAAACACGCTGAACAGCGTCAGCGATCTGAAGCACATCACCTCCACTTCGAGGGAAAACGTTTCGGTCATTTCCTTGGAATTCGAGAATGGCATTGACATTGAAGAAGCCACCAACAACACGCGAGACAAACTCGACATGGTGCGCAATTATCTTCCCGACGGAGCCAACAACCCCATCATCTTCAAATTCAATGCGGAAGACATGCCTATCATGCTGCTCAGCGTGACGGCGAAGGAAAGCCTTCCTGCCTTGGACAAGATCATCGACGAGCGCGTCACTACGCCACTGGCACGTGTCAACGGCGTGGGAACAGTGTCGGCAAACGGTGCGCCTGCTCGAGAGATTCAGGTGTATGTCGACCCTAACAAACTGGAAGCGTTCGGATTAACACTGGAAGGCATCTCATCTTCCATCATGTATGAGAACCAGAATATTCCCGCAGGTTCCATCGACATCGGGTCAAACACCTACTCGCTCCGAATACAGAAAGAATTCACTTCCACAGAAGAAATGAGAGATATCGTGGTCGGCAAAAACGGCGGCGCTCCCATTTTCCTTAAAGACGTGGCCGAAATCATCGACGGCTCGGAAGAACGTTCACAGGAGACCTACAGCAACGGCGTTCAAGGTGCCATGATCACCATTCAGAAACAGTCGGATGCCAACACCGTGGATGTGGTCAAAGGCGTGAAGAAAATGCTTGCTACAATAGAGCCATCGCTGCCAAGCGACGTGAAAGTGAACATCATCGTTGACGGTTCTGATAGCATCATCAACACCATTGACAGTTTGGCGGAAACCATCCTGATCACGTTCTTGCTCGTCATGCTTGTCGTGCTGATATTCTTAGGACGCTGGCGCGCCACATTAATCATCGTGCTGGCCATCCCTATTTCTTTGCTGGCATCATTGATTTATCTTTATGCCACAGGCAACACGCTGAATATCATCTCAATGTCGGCTTTGTCAATTGCCATCGGTATGGTTGTCGATGACGCCATCGTGGTTTTGGAAAACATCACGACACACATCGAACGCGGCGAGAAGCCAAAAGAAGCCGCCGTTCATGCCACGCAAGAAGTGTCGCTCTCCGTCATCGCCTCTACGCTCACCATGCTTGCGGTGTTTTTGCCTTTGACAATGGTGAAAGGAACGACGGGTGTCTTGTTCAAGCAACTGGGTTGGATTGTCAGTATCATCATGGTCGTATCGACCGTTGGCGCCTTGACCTTGGTGCCGATGCTCTGCTCCAGGACATTGAAACTTCATCCGAAGCAAACCAAACTGCACCAGATTCTCTTCACTCCTATCAATAAAGGTCTGGAAGGAATAAGCAGCGGCTATTCAAAACTAATTGGATGGGCAATCAGGCACCGTAAAACGGTAGTATTGTCAATGTTCGCCCTATTCATCCTATCGGTCGTCCTTCTTGGCCCAAAAATCAAAACCGAGTTTTTCCCCAACCAAGATCAAGGGCGTCTGTCAGTCAGCATCGAACTTCCCGTTGGTACCAATCAGGATATTACCGGACAATTCGCCAAAGACTTGGCCGATGATTTCATGCAGATGCCTGAGGTCAAGATATGCAATTTCAGTTTCGGAGAGGCCGATTCCGACAATGCTTTCGCATCGATGAGAAACAACGGCACTCACATTATCTCCTTCAATCTCAACTTGGGCAGCAAAACGGATCGTCGCAAGGCTGGATTGAGAAGTACACAGGAAGTGGCAGAGGAAATACGCACCAAACTCAACGGCATGCCGCAAATCAAGAAAGCCAGTGTTTCGGAAGGCATGGGTGGCATGGGTGGCATGAGCACTGTTGACGTGGAAGTGTACGGATACGATTTCACTACGACCGACAGGGTTGCCAACGACATCGCTCAAAAACTGCGCGACAATGGCATCAAACAGGTTCTCGTGAGTCGTGACGAATATACGCCCGAGTATAGGGTGGATTTTGACCGTGAAAAACTTGCCCTAAACGGACTGAACAGCACCACTGCAGGCAATTACGTCAAAAACAGAATCAATGGTAGCGTGACATCATTCTATCGTGAGGATGGCGACGAATACAACATCAGAGTACGCTATGCACCCCAATTCCGCACAAGCGTCGAGGATATTGAAAATATCAAGATGGTCAATTCCTTTGGGCAAACGGTGCGTGTTGGAGATGTCGGCAAAGTGGTGGAATCACTGACGCCTCCAAAAATCGAGCGCAAAGACCGTGAAAGAATGGTGAAAGTCAGTGCTGTCGTCGGCAAAAGCCAGGTGCTTAGCGACGTCGTCGCACTCTCTAACAAAATCATAGGCGAGACTGACATCCCAAGCGAAATCATGACAAAGATTTCCGGCGACTACGAGGAACAGCAAGACATGTTCCACGACATGTTCATCCTTCTGGTGCTGATCATCATCCTTGTGTATATCGTGATGGCTGCCCAGTTCGAGAATCTGATGAAGCCCTTCGTCATCATGTTCTCAATTCCGTTCACATTCACCGGCATCCTGTTAGGTCTGTGGTGTACGAATACAGCCTTGGGAGTAATGGCCTTCATCGGCATCCTTATCCTCATGGGCATCGTGGTGAAAAACGGCATCGTGCTGATCGACTACACGACATTGCTCGAAGAGAGGGGCATCGATGTGGTGACAGCCTCCGTCATGGCGGCAAAATCTCGTCTCCGCCCGATTCTGATGACGACATTGACAACCGTCTTCGGCATGGTTCCTTTGGCCATTGGCCGAGGTGAAGGTGCCGAGATGTGGAACAGCCTCGGCGTCACGGTTGCGTGGGGTCTTTCCGTTTCCACGCTGATAACGTTGCTGCTCATCCCCGTCCTCTACTGTTCGTTTGAAACGCGAAAAGTGAGAAGACAGCAGAAAAAACTGGCAATGGCAAAAACAGAAGAATAACTATATGAACACAAAAGGAGGCGGTTAGCACTGCCTCCCTAAAACAATATACAATGAAAGCCATATTCATATCATACAATCAGGCCTATTATGATGAAATCGCCGAAATCCTAAATAAAAACGAAGTGAAAGGATTCACCGAATGGGACGACATCAAAGGCCACGGCTCCAATGACGGTGAGCCTCATCTTGGCACTCATGCATGGCCTACGTTGAACAACGCCATGCTGACGTTTGTGGGTGACGACAAAGCCGACGCCATCATGAATCAGTTGCACGAAAAAGACATTAAGTCGCCGGAACTTGGTCTGCGCGCTTTCTGCTGGACAATCGAGAAGGCAATTTAATCGTCGCCGAAAGACGACACCATTTAATTTCTAATGCTTTCCACATGATTGGCGGTACTATGTCCGCATCATTATAATCAGAATAATGAAAAGTACATCTTTTAAAAAAGAAAAGTACGTTTTTCAAAAACTTAACAGGCGCACCAATCGATGCGCCTGTTTCTTTTTCAAAGGTCTTTTTTCCCCAGTCAAGTGAAGAATATTTTCCACCTGCTTTATTTCTCGTTTACGTCTTATTTTATGGCTATTCAAACATCGTTCTAACATTCTCTCCATCCACCGACACGACCTTCCCCGTCAGGAGCATTGGCGTGTTGCGGCCAGCCATCGACCAAATCTTTTCCTTTATTTCTGCATATCTGTCCATGTCTCAGTTTTTTGATATATTTACCGCATGAAAAAGCTGTTTCTTACACTTGTATTCACCGTAATGGCATTGTGCGGCTTTGCACAGCTTGACTTTGACCATCGTATTTTCACCAAGCAATACGGCACGGTTTCCGAAGGCCGTTCGCTTTGGGGTGACGTGTGTGTGGTGAAAGAAGGCTTTGCCGACTTTTATGTTTATGTCAACAGTTGCCACCATTGCAACGACTATGACCTCAACATCACCATCGTCGATCACGGCAAAGCCGGATGGGACGAGTGGCATTTCGTCACTAAGCCAACCAAAAAGTCGTTCTCGGTCAGGTTTGTCGATTGCCGTGAAACTGCCGATTTTGTCATACGCATCGACAATCCCGAAATGGTTCCTTCGTGGCTGAAAGGCATTATCAAGATAAATCCTTGACATCACGACAACCTCCTTCCAAGTTTTACCGTCCTTTTCCCGCCATCTTTCGAGAAGCTGACTTCGATACCAGTCACATAATAAGTGCCATCCTTGCATTCATAGTCCGCATCATGCAACTTCACCGAATCGCCTGGATCGACATAAGGAACCAGCCAACCGGTAAACGAACCCTCATACCGCCGATGCTTCAGCATACTGCGGCTTCACATAAAGCGTCTTGCCCGAAAAATAGATGTTCGCCTTTGTCTCTTCCTGAACCTTTTTCAGCACATCGCGGCCAGTAGATTTCCAAATGACGAAACCTTTCCAAGTGAAATCGAAGTCTCATTTTACCGAATAGGTCGGGTCAATCTGTGCCGCCACCTTGATCAGAAGCGTATGGAGAGAAACGCTTTTCAGCTCATCGTCCTTTATTACCTTGTCCCACAGGTAAAGCTCATCCTTTGAACCCAGCATTAATCATTTGCATCAAATCCTGACCACTGAGTTTCCCAGCTGAGGAAGCCTGTGAGAAGGCCAACGCAAGCGATTGCATTTTTTGGTTGTCACCCATCGCTATGTCACCAATACGCTGAAGACTTTCAAAGGCATCGTCAGAGGCAATGCCAAATGACATCATTGTTTTCTGTGCCTCAATAAGCCCAGCCTTGTCATAGACCGTATTTTTTCCGTATTCCGAAATCTTACCGAATATCGTATCAGCTGCATCAATGTCTCCACCAAGCAAAGTCGTAAGGTTTTGCTTTTGCAACTCATTCTCCATGCCTACAGTGAAAATCTGACCGAATTTATTGGCAGCGCGATTGGCCAGGCCCTCAACGGCTTGAAAGGCGAGACCCGCGTCACGTAGTTTGGCAAGCGAAGTTGAAAAAACATCTACGCTTTTTGAGGCAGAAGTTGCCGACTGAATAATGTTGTCTATCTTACCAGCCGCATTCCCTACAATATTAATGGTATATTGTACAGTTGTGTCGTTCATCTTTTTTTGTTACTTTTGCAGCATCCAATTAATACGATATGGGTTACTTTCTTCTCGCATTATTAATCCTCATAGCCGTCTTTGCTTTCGTAGGTGCTTTCAAATGGCTCATTTCTGAAAGCCGCGAAGAAAAGCAAAGCTCAAGTGTCTCCATCAACATTACCGAGCACAAGGACTGAACGATTTCGTTTCTTCCTTCCTTACCCATTCCAGTTCCCTGACACGCATTGCCCATTCTTCATCGGACAGGCTGTCGGGGTCAGCAATATGGAAATAGTAACGAAGTTGCGCATTGGCTTTCCTTATTGCTTCCGCCGGACCAATCCAGGCGGCAGTCAGAGTTTTTTTAGCTGTGCCTGCTTCACTTCTATCATCTGCGCAATCTGTCCTCCGATGCTCAGGAACAGCGTGTCGTCAGTCCTGATGGCATCGTCGCCTCCTAACCAGCAATTGTTGATAATGATCTCATTGAACTTCAACGGGTCGTTTTTTCCCGCAAAGTCATCTGATTGATGATGCTGGAGAAACAGATTATAAAGACAAACACGGTTTAATAAGGCATTCTCGTTTTCTGTATTCAATTACCGATAAACTGAAATAAAAAAAGCAAATGGGCGTGCTGCACTTCACCGCCTACGAGTTTGAGTACGACGGGCACAAGTTTGAATTGAAGTGTGAGGCGATTAAGGATAGTAAAGACCGTGATTTTGTAAAGGAACATCCGTATTCGCTAAAAGAAAAAGAATAGCCAAGTGTCAATTGCGGAAAGCCTCCGCTCGGACGAACCCTGACTATTCTCATTTCAAAAATACATTAAATTCCTAAAATGCAACGAAAATGAAGGAAAATAAAATATGACCGACCTCATCCACAAAATCCTCTTCCACGCTGATAACGTTGCTGCTCATCCCCGTCCTCTACTGTTCGTTTGAAACGCGAAAAGTGAGAAGACAGCAGAAAAAACTGGCAATGGCAAAAACAGAAGAATAACTATATAATTCTCGCCGAAAGACGACACCGGTAAATTTCTAATGCTTTTCCACATGATTGGCGGGACTATGTCCGAATCATGAAACATCTTCTTTTCTGATACGAAATATCAATTTGTCACTCATCAGGAAGTTGACAATGCCTGACACCATCACAGCCAACAGATTGCATATGACTGGTCCCCATCCCGACAAGAGATGTATCAGCTGAAGCAATCCTATTTTGAGAAGAAAGACGCCCGTGCAAGAAACGTTGTAAACGCCATAACGCTTGAAAAAATTTCCAACGGAACGTTGCGACACGCGATCTTTCCACACCACATAATACGAAAAGAAGAAGTTGACAAGGACGGCACACTCAAACGAGATGATAGGCGAAATCACATATCTGCCCAGATAGGTGGAAAACACATAATGCGAAAACAGCCACAGCACTCCCGTGTCTGTCAATGCACCAAACAACGTGGAGAGTGAGAATTTTACAAACCTGACCGATGTTGCTTTAAAAGACTTAGTCATGCTTCGGCATAGGGTCTCTCTTTGAATAATCCCTTGCATCGTGAATGATGGAAGAGAGGTATATCACCAGCAGGATAACAAACACAACAATGCCAACATAGTCAAGCACTCCGACGAGATATTCCTTTCCAAAGAGGAAAATCTGGCGATAATAGTCATGCAACGGCTTGGCAAAAATCAGAACCATGTTTGCAAGAATCGCAATCAGACGGAACTCGGTAGGGCCAAGTTTCAGGTAAGTCAACTTGAACTCACTCTTGAGATGGGCATTGATGCTGACATTAAGCGTAAGCGCCAGATAAAGGATAAACAGCACCAAAGCCAGATTGAGGTCAAGATATGGGGACAGACCGACACCAATGAACATGAAGGCTTCGTTGATGACATCGACAGTATGGTCAAGATAATATCCGTAAATAGGTCTCTGACAGTTTCTTACCCTTGCCAAAGAACCATCGAGCGAATCGCCATACCAATTGACGATGAGCCCGAAGCACGATAGCCACAGAAAATTGACGTTCCAATTGGAAAGGATGTAGCCAGCAGCAATGATGAGTGCACCAACAGTACCTACTGCCGTGAGCATGTCGGACGTCACCCATTTAGGCTGTCTTTCAGCCAACCATACTAAGGCTTTTTTCTCAAGAGGATTCAGAATGGAAGTCTGGATCCTAACCGATTGCTTATTTTCCATAATTATAAGATTTTCAATTCATTAAACAAACCAATTTTCTCTGAACAAGAACGCAAATATATCCAAATATTTCAAAACCGATGAAAAAATTCAAAATGAATGATTCTTTCTTTTCGAGTGATTCATTTGCATCGCAACAACTGGAAAACGCATCGTCATTTCGGGTTAAAAGCGCTCTGATACTTGTATAGCACAAACTGATTCGCATTGGCATCGTAGTCAATCGTATAAGCGTAAAATCGGCAATACGAATACGAGCCGTCGTCAAGAAGCAAACGTCCCACATAACCGTGTTGGATCTCGGCAGGAACGCTATCCTTCCAGCCTTCTTCAGGAATCCTGTTGATCATCTGGATCTTGTAGACGAAATCCTTCACAAAAGACATTTCCACATGGTCTTCTCCCCTGTTGTACAAGTTGAAATCATCATCGACACACAGCCGCACGTCACCAGTAGAAAACGGATTAAAACCCGTCGTTTCGCCAACCATGACGTAGGTGTAGTCGTAATCTTCTTCCGTGTCCTGACAAGACACGAACAACAATGGCACCATGAAGGCAAGCAATAACCAAAACGACTTTTTCATCATCTTTCCTATTTAGTCTGATATTCAAAGATGGCATCGGTTCCCCGATTACACACCGCAAAAATAGAAACAAAAATCAAATGAAGAATACTGGCAGAAAGGGAATCACCTGTAGTTTGGTTCAACTGCCGAGTTCATCAAGTTCGAGCCAACGCAGTTCCTTCTCATCAAGAAGCGTCCTAATCTCCTGAAGACGCGCTCCCATCTGCTGCAGTTTCTGATAATCGGTTTCGGAATTCATGGACTTGGAGATAGTCTCACTCTCAGCTTCCAACCCAGCGATTTCCTGAGTCAGTTGTTCGTATTCTCGATTTTCCTTGAAGGAACGTTTCACCTTTTCCCGCGTCTTTGCCGGCTCTTTTTCAGTACGTTTCTGGATGACTTGCTCCTTGTGTTCGGCTTTGGACTTTTCATCAAGATACTCCTTGTATTGGGAATAATTGCCCATAAAGCCTTTAATCGCTCCGTCGCCTTGGAACACAAACAACTGATCGACAACCTGATCCATAAAATAGCGGTCGTGAGAGACGACCATTAGGCATCCTTTGTAGCCTTGAAGGAAATCCTCCAGTTTCTGCAAAGTCAACAAATCAAGGTCGTTTGTCGGTTCGTCGAGAATGAGGAAGTTCGGGTTGCTGACAAGGACCGTCAGCAGATAAAGGCGCCGTTTCTCGCCGCCGCTCAGCAGCGATATCGGTTGGCGGTGCATGTTATAGGGAAACATGAAATGCGCAAGCAACTGGTCGGCCGTATAGACTTTGTCCTTGCCGTAATAGACGACCTCGGCAATGTCGCGGATGGCATCTATTACCGATTTGCTTTCGTCGAAGCGGATCCCGTCCTGTCGGTAATATCCATAAGTCACGGTGTCGCCAACGACAACCGAACCAGCGTCAGGAGCAAGATTCTGAGTTATCAGGTTGAGGAAGGATGACTTCCCTACTCCGTTTTTCCCGATGATGCCGATGCGTTCGCCGCGTTTGAAGACATATTCGAAGTCACGGATGACGGTGACGTCGCCAAAGGATTTCGTCACGTTGTGCATCTCCAGAATCTTGCCGCCGAGGCGTTGCATGTCGATGCCGAACTGAAGACGGTCGTCAATTTTCTGAACCCTCGCCTTGTCCTTGAGATCATAGAATGCGTCGATGCGGCTTTTCGATTTCCCCGTTCGCGCCTGAGGCGTGCTGCGCATCCATTCCAGTTCATGCTTCAGCAGTTGTCCTGCCTTGTCTATTGTGGCGGCTTTCACCTCTTCCCTTTCACGGCTTTTCCTAACATAATAGTCGAAATTGCCGTTGTGGGTGTACATCACGCCTTGATACAATTCAAAAATCTTGTTGCACACGCGGTCGAGAAAGTAACGGTCGTGGGTTACCATGAGCAAGGTGACATTGGACTGCGTGAGGTATTTTTCGAGCCACTCCACCATCTCCACATCGAGATGATTGGTAGGTTCATCGAGAATGAGCAGATCAGGATTGTCAAGCAGCACAAGCGCCAAAGCGAGACGTTTCACTTGGCCGCCCGACAGTTCGCCGATTTTCTGCGTCAGGTCGTTCAGTTCAAAACGTGACAACATCTGCTTCAAACGCATCTCATACGACCACGCTTCAGCGGCATCCATGGCTGCGATGGCAAGTTCAAGTTCTCTTTTCGTCTTCTTATCGTCGTCGTCCTTGTGATTCCGCAACGCCTTCTCATAATTGGCAACGACATCAATCGTGTCGGCATGCCCAGACGAAAATATCAGGTCTTCGATGCTTTGATCGAGATTGAAAGTAGGCAGTTGTTCGAGATAGCCAACGCGTATGTCGTTGGCGAAGACGACCTTGCCCGAATCCATAGATTCCTTGCCGACAATGATTTTCAGCATGGTGGACTTACCCGAACCATTGGCGGCGATCAAGGCGGTCTTGTCGCCTTTTTCAATGCCAAAAGTCACATTCGAAAACAAAGTCTTGATGCCGTATGACTTGGAAATCGAATCGACTGAGAGGTAGTTCATGGACGATAATCGGATGCGCTCATTTCACAAAACGGCGCACATACTCAATGGGATACTGCGTTTTGTCGGACACGCTGTTCACAGTCATTCCTGATTTCAGCAATCGGGTGATGACCACGTCCATCGATTCGCCGACTTCGATGATATGGAAATCGGGATCGTAGATGCGCATGACCCGCTGTCCCCACGCCATCTCTTCAGACTTATGGAGATATTTGATTTCAGGAAAGTTTTTAAGATGCTTGATGAATCCGTCAAAATCGCTTTCTTCGAAATACAGTTCCGAATCGTTGGATTTTCTCCGCACTTTGTCAGTATGAATCATTTTCTTCCACAACGGAATCTCCTGCAATGCAAAACCGCCTTCGAAGACGACATTTGCACCGAAATCCATCGCAATGCGGTCGCCGATGACATTTTCATAGAAAGAAATCGACTTCTTCAAGTCCGACACTGCAATCAAAGGGCATTTGAATTTCAACATGACAATATTTATTTATGCAAACATACTGAATAAATCACAACCATCGCTCCCAATTCGGGAAACGCTCACTGTTCTTTCATCATCAAGGCAGGAAAACTGGAACACTCCATGTTCCCCTGAAGGTCATCCGACATTCCTTGTCAGCGAATCTTATTTCTTGTTTTTCGAAACCACCCCGAACTTATAGATACACATCTGCTTGTATTCTTCGCCAGGACGGAGAATTGGAGCAGGATAGTTTGCGTGGTTGATTGCATCGGGATAATACTGCGTCTCGAGTGCAAGTGCCGAATGGCGTTTCATGACATTGCCATTCTTTCCTTCTGTTTTGCCGTCGAAGAAGTTGCCGCTGTAGAACTGCAATCCCGGCTGGTCGCTCCAAACCTGAAGTTCACGTCCGCTTTTGGGGTCACTCAGTGTGGCGTCCCATGCATAAGCATCGATGGAAGTCTTGTCGATAATCCAGTTGTGGTCATAGCCTTTGGCGAACCTGACCTGCTTGTAATCGGAGTTGATGCTGTCGCCAATCTTGTGAGGATCGATGAAATCGAGGGCTGTACCTTTCACGCCTTCATAACGGCCATTAGTGACAAGATTGCTGTCGATTGGCGTCATGTAACGGGAATTGATCTGCAAGATCTCGTTAAGTATGTCGCCTTTGCCTCTGAGATTGAAGAAGGAATGATGCGAGAAGTTGCAAAGCGTAGGTTTATCGGTTGTAGCATTGTATTTAATCACAAACTCATTGTCTTTTGTCAAGGAATAAGTCATCGTGACGTCCAGATTTCCCGGGAAGCCGTCCTGTCCGTCGGGCAGAATGACGTGCATCACCAGCGTGCTGTCATCGGATGAGACCACGTCCCACACCACCATGTCGGCACCTATTGTACCGCCGTGCAGCGTGTTTTGTCCATCATTTTGCGGAAGTTGATATTCGACAGAATCGATGACAAACTTGCCTTGGCCTATTCTGTTGGCGCAACGGCCAACGACAGCGCCCAAATAACGTTCACCGGAGTTGTTAAGGTAAGCATCTAAATTATCGTATCCCAACACGATGTCGGCGTAATTGCCGCGACGGTCAGGAGTCCACAAAGCCACAACGCGTCCGCCGAAATTAGTCACCTGCATGGTGATGTCTCCATTTTTCAAAGTGTAGAGCGACACCTGCTTGCCATCAACTTGTTTGTTGAAATTATCGGAACTGATAAGTTCTGCGCTTTTCTTTCCGCATCCGACCATCAGCAAGGCCGTAGCAATAATCAGAAATACCTTTTTCATCTTGTAATTGTTATCTTTAGAAATATGCCGCAAAAATAGAAAAACATTACGACTTGTCAAACTGTTTTTTACTCACCCTCGACACGCCCCGATAGTCCACGGTGCTGTTTTGCCCAAAAAATCTAATGATCATCTCCTCCGATGTCATGAATTGGCTTTGTCCATCACCAATGCTTTCGAATTGCACTGTTGTAGCCATATAATCGTTAATGGCGACGGTATAATGCGCGGTTTCCGAAAAATGACCCTCATCCGTTACGATTTCAACCGATTTCGGATTGCCGTCGTCACCGAAGAACACCACATACTTCATTCCCGAGACAAAGGAAGGATGAAAACCGTTTTTCTTGTACGAGTCGATGATGAATTGTTCCAACTGAGCGCCACTCATGGTATAAACGACGATGTCGTTGTTGAACGGATCCATCAGATACACATCTTTTGTCGTGATTGGACCTTTCGCGTGCCGGTTCATTCTGACGCCACCTGTATTGATGAAAGCGAAATCAGCACCCGACACCTCGCGTATGGCATCGGTAATCATGCAGCCGATCTCCTCCCTGTTTTGAAAATCCGACACTGCCGTGGAAAGCACATCGTTCATGCCAATCTTGCTGTTGAAGTCATCCACCATGGCCTTCACCGAAGCATCCTCACCCTTGCGGTCACTGACATCGAGCACAACGGCTTGCTTGTCAACGACCTTGCCATCCTTGACTGTCATAGTCGTCAGCGTGGCATAGTTGAGATGCGAACCGGCTTGCGTGACAAGGACTCCATTGTGGCACACCGGATTTTTGACCAAAGTATGCGAATGCCCTCCGATAATCTCATCAACAAAGGGATATTTTTCAGCAAGTTGAAGATCAACATCATAGCCGCAATGCGAAAGTAGAATCAACACATCGCAATCATCGCGAAGATACTGGTAGTCGGGGACGACATCCTCTGGACGTTTGAAACTGACATCCTTCAAGTTAGCAGGATGCGCGCCGGGAATGCCAGAAGCGCGGACTTCTATCAACCCGACGACATCTATTTTCACGCCATGGTTATCGATGCTGACATAAGGCTTTATGTCGAGATTGTCCTTGTCGAGATGAAAAACGTTTGCACAGACAAAAGGGAAATCAGCGTCTTCCATGTTCTGTTTCAGAGCATCGACATTTCCATCCCACTCATGATTGCCGACGGCTGACACAGCGAAGCCGACTTTGTTCATCAAGGCGATAACGGGGTAATTGACAGGATCATATCGGTCGTTTACGGGATTGCCGGTGCGGTTGTCGCCAGCAGAAAACACAAGAAGGTCAGGATAAACGGCTCTCAGGCTGTCAGCCAAAGAAGCAAAACGGGGAAACTTGTCAATGTCGGCATGAATATCATTTACCGAAAGGATGGCCACCGTTTGCGCTGCCTCTTTGCGCGGACATTTGTCACCGAATTTTGAACAGAATATGTTACGGCATGATGTGAAAGACAGGAAAACCGTGACAAAAAACAGCAGACGGAAGGCTTTTTTCATTTCGAAAGAAACATTTTTCAATCCAGATAGATGCGGCTGCCTTCACGAAGTTCGCCATCAAGGTCAACGTAGTTGTTCCAGGCGTCACGAGCCGAAATGCGGCGCAACTTCTCGAATAACTCGAATTTATTGATGAAGACATGAACAGCATCAATAACACGGGCTCCCTCAAAGGTATTGATCTCTACATCATTAACAAATACTTTCATTTTATATTTTTTGCAAATTTATCATTATTTCCGAATAATGCAAATATCATTTCAAGCAGAATGCAAAAATCATCATCACAAAGAAATGTCCAGGTTTTAAGTGACATACATGGAATGATAAATTTGAAAATATGCATATCTTTGCGTGACAGACGATGTCACACTTCGGACAACAAACTAAGTGAAACATGAACAACGACAGAATTACACCGCAACATATTGACAATCTTGAATCTAACGAAATTTTCGTTTTCGGGAGCAACTTATCAGGAGCCCATGGTGGCGGCGCTGCCGCAATGGCGGTCAGGAAGTTTGGCGCCGTTTGGGGACAAGGCGTTGGCCTGCAGGGCCAAAGTTATGCCATCCCGACGATGCACGGCGGCACCGATGTCATCAAGCCTTATGTTGACGAGTTTGTGGAATTTGCCACTTTGCATCCCGAGATGCGCTTTCTAGTGACCAGCATCGGTTGCGGCATCGCCGGATTCACTCCGGAAGAAATTGCACCTTTGTTTTCTGGCGCATTAAATCTTGAGAACGTCACATTACCTCAACTGTTTTGGAATGTTCTGAAATGATAATCACCCGACAAGAATCCGACCATGAAACAATACTGAAAATGAAACCCAAAAATCAATCAAGACAAACACTTCTGTTGCCATTGTCACAATTCTGTCAATTAAACGGTTAATAACTAATTACCATACCTGACATGAGCGCAAAAAACACCATCGAAAAAAAAACAAGTTGGGAAATCGTCATCACCTATCTCATTGTCATCATCATGTGTGGCGCCATGATTTTCTACATCTTTGATTTACAACATTCTTCCGATAATCAGAGAGTAAACATAAACACGCAGAACAAGACACTTGAGCTTATGAACGGTTATACACAAGCCGTGCATCAAGCACAATCAGCCGCCAACCTCTTCGCTTTTTCCGATAATCCAGAATACCTTGAACAATTTGAGACATACAAGGATCAAATAATGCTGTATTCAGATTCGATTACCCGTAACGATACCAGCTCGAAGGACAGACTGCTACTGCAGCAAATTCAAGAACTGATTGTCCGCAAAGGACAACTCTCAAATGCAATTTCCAGACAATTTTACTACTTTAATCCCCTTGCCAAAATTGACAGTCTGCTCACCATTGCCGACCAAGCCGAAAACAAAGTCACTGTAAGTTCGATAACGCATAACGACACCATCATTCATCACCCGCGCAAAAAAAAGTTCTGGCAGCGTCTCAATGAAGTTTTCAAACCTTCGACCTACGAAGACAGCATCGTTCAAATCAAAACCACGACGACAGACACTTTGAAATATGTCGAAACGGACACTTTGCCGATAATCTCCGATCTGAAAGACATGTCACACAAGGCTCAGGATGATTTTCAAACCATAATCAAGCAATATGAAGTAAAAGCAAGCAACCTGATTGAATCAGACAATCAACTGTCACAACAGATTTCCGCCCTATTGTTAGCCCTTAACAAGGAGATATTAGATTCGTCCGTCAAAGAAATAGAGAAAAGCAAATCCATTATCGACAAAAACATACAAATATCGACCAGCATTGGGATTGCAGTGATGATTCTGATTGTCATCTTCAGCATATTGATAATCAATGATGTAAACAAAGGCTACCGTGCCAGAAAATTCGCAGAGGAAGCAAAGAAGAAAACAGAAGAAATCATGGAGAGCCGGCACAAACTTTTGCTTTCCGTGTCACACGACATCAAGACTCCTTTGTCCTCAATACTCGGGAATGTCGAACTTATCGACACTCGAGGCGACAAGGATGACAAAGAACTATCTTCAATCCGTCAATCCGCTGACCACATATTAACATTGCTGACCAACCTGCTTGACTATTCAAGCCTTGAACAAGGCCAGCTTCAAGTCAGCAAATCCTTCTTCAACATCGACGCATTATGCAAAGAAATCTCAGAGATGTTTGAACCTATAGCAAAGAATAAAAGTTTGGAATTCCAATACAGAAATCGCCTTTCCACTACGCTCTGCGCCAACTCTGACAGACTGAAAATCAAGCAGATAATTAGCAACTTGATTTCAAACGCAATCAAGTACACCATCGAAGGCACAGTTCTTTTCAATGTCGATCTGAAAGACGGAAACCTCGTTTTTGACATAGAAGACACTGGAGTTGGCATACCAAAAGACAAGGTCGATGACATCTTCAAGCCATTCGTCCGCATTGAATCATACAACACGCTATCGGAAGGAAATGGTTACGGACTTTCGGTAGTAAAAGGTCTCGTAGAGCTGCTTGAAGGACAAATCATCGTAACTTCTGACATCGGGAAAGGAACTCATTTCGAAGTGCAGATCCCTATGGAAACCGAGGATAGGGACTTGAAAACACCTTTGGATTCTTTTGAAAAACACAACGCTCTAAAAATACTGATTATCGATGACGATGACACGCTGTTATCAGTAATCAGCGACATGCTGCAACAACTTGGACACCAGCCATTCAACTGCAAATCCAAGTCCAGCCTCGACAACGCCATGTCGCACTCCAAGGATTACGACTATGTCCTTACCGACCGTGAAATGGGCGCCATCACCGGCATCGACATTCTGAAGAAATTCAAGACTCAACGCCCTGACTTGCCCGTCATCCTGATGACAGCTAGAGTTGAATATAACATCGAAAAAGCCCGCGAAGAGGGTTTTGATGGATTTTTGGAGAAACCCTTCAGCATGAGAACTTTAGCGAAACTGTTCGGCATGGAATATCCTACCGTCGGCACTCCGAAACACGAAGATATCAAAGAAGACGTCGTGGAAGACATTGCACTCGCTTCCGACTTCAAGGTCCTTTACGAAATGCTTGGCGGAGATTCGGAATCGGTGCGTAACGTCCTGAACATATTCGCAAAATCCACTGCCGACGATGTCATCGCCATAAACGAAGCAATAGATGAAGATGATTTCAACAAGGCCGGAGCCATCTGTCACAAAATGCTGCCCATGTTCATCCAATTGGGCCAGAATGACGCTGCCGTCTTCCTGTCAAAAATGAATGACCTATACGGACATAAAAAAGCCTCTGAGGATTATCCTGAATGGGAAAAAGATGCTTTGGAATTCATGCAAAAAACCGACAGGTTGCTTGACATGCTATCGGAAAGGCATGGAATAAACCCATGACCGAGTTCTATCAAAATTCCATGTTGTACAGATGCATCTTGTTGTAGAGCGTCTTACGATCAATTTTCAACAGTTTTGCAGCTATGGTTTTGTTGCCTTTAGCCTTGTTCAAGGCTGCCAAAATCTGTTCTTTCTCGTTGGATGGTCTCAAAGCCCATTTGTCATCGTCATCTTCGGGCTTAGGCGACACCAATGGTTCAAGGACTGGCAAATCTTCAATTTCTATGATGTTCCCTTCGGCGAAGAGCACACAACGACGAATGACGTTCCTCAATTCCCGAAGATTGCCTTTCCATGGTTGCTGCTTCATTAGGGACAATGCGTTGGCCGCTATGCCACGAACGTTCTTATTCAGCTCCTCGTTAGCCTGATTAATGAAAAAACTAACGAAATCCTCGAAATCCTCCATACGATTACGCAAAGGCGGCACTTCAAGCGAAAACTCGTTGATGCGATGATATAAGTCCTGACGGAAACGCCCTTCCTCAATGGCCATCCTGATATCCTCGTTTGTGGCGGCAAGGATACGCACATCCACATCCACATCAGTCGCCGAACCTACGGGGCGCACTTTCTGTCCTTGAAGGGCTCGAAGCATCTGCATCTGCACTTCGTATGGCAGGTTTCCAACCTCATCAAGAAATACAGTACCTCCCTTGGCTTGTTCAAAAACGCCTTTTTTGTCGGAGATAGCGGATGTAAATGAACCTTTCAAGTGACCGAATAGTTCACTCGGCGCCAATTCTTTGGTTAGACTTCCACAATCAACGGGAATAAATGGCTTATCCTTCCTGAGACTGTTGTCGTGGATCATTCTGGCAATATATTCTTTTCCTGTTCCACTCTCTCCAAGAATGAGAACGGAAAATTTGGTCGGCGCCACAAGCTCGACGTGTTTGTAAAGACGTTGGATGACAGGACTGTTCCCCATCACCATTGTATTGTCGATTGGTTTGAATTGTTCTTCGCCGGGATGATCAACCGATTCCAGAGCTGCGTCAATCTTGTCCTTCAGAACACTCGGATTAATTGGCTTTTTCAAATAATCGAAAGCGCCAAGTTTCATTGCCGATACGGCAGTTTGCACCTCGGCATAACCGGTCATGACAATGATCGGAACCTTGCTTTTAATTTTTTCCCTGACCCAGGTCAATAGCAGGATACCGTCTCCGTCAGGAAGTCGCAAATCAGTGAGAATCAAGTCAAACGGATGAGAAGCTATCTCACGTTTCGCTTGAAGAAAACCAGTGGTCAAGACGGAATCAAAGCCATTCTTATTTAACCACGTCTGAATCATCAAGCCAAAAGAGGCATCATCATCAACTATCAGTATCTTATTTGTCATAAGTTAACCGCTTACCGACGGCAAAAATACGAGAATTTCTCATAATAGAGGATTTTTTCCACACTTACGACAATAATCTACAAAACAATATAAATAGAAAGGTCTCGCAACGGGGAGAAGCGAGACCTAACTAATTTGAAAACGAGCAGAAATTTATTTGATGGAAACTATCAAATAATTTGAAATATTCCAGAATGAGGCTGCATCGATGATGTGTAGTGTGAGTGCACCATCTTCACCCTTAACGAGTTCATAGCTGCCTTCTGGATGAGTAGTTAAAATAGATGCTTTTTTGGAGTTTAACGCGATGTTCACAAGTTTGCGCTTGTCTGCACTGACAAATTGTTGCTTGTCAAATGACTTTTTCAAGACGTCACCTTTTGCAAACAGACCCATTTTTTTGAGATTCTTTAAGGTCGAAACGCAATAGTATACCGTATTGATGGCGGTTTCTTGAGTTGAAATCACAGCTTGCTGGCTGGCATTCTGAGAATTCAGGTTGTTGATGTTTTCATTAAGATTGGAAACTGTTCCTGAAAGCTCTTCAACACGGCCTTGAGAAACCTGAAGTTCTTCCTTGGTGCTCTGAAGCTGCGCTTTTAAATCGTTAAGAGACTTGTCCTTTTCATCAATCTCTTTTTGCAAGCGGTCAATGGTCTGAGCAAGTGACTTGTTCTTTGATCCTTGTTCGGCAAGCCTTTTTTCGAGATTGTCAAGCTTTTCGCGGTTTTCCTGAAGCTTCTGTTCAAGAGCATTGATCTGAGCGACAGCTTGATTTCCATTATCTTCCGGGTTGTCGACCATGATGATTCCTTCGCTAGTGCGAACCTCTGCAAGTGCATTTTCAATCTCACTGATAATGCTCATTGTTGAGTCGAAATCGTTGCTAGTACTTTGGCTAACTGCAAGAAGTGAATCACGTTCGGCAGCAAGTTCCTTGTATTGCTTTGAATTTTCAACACATGAGTTGGCGAAAAGCATGACAGCTACAGCCAACAAAACTAAATAAACTGGTCTTTTCTTCATTTTTATTCTACTTGTAAAATGTAAAAAATATTTTCTTTTTTATCTATCTATTTTTCTAACTCAAACTCGGTATGTTACTATGCACACATTATGCCACAATAACTTTTTTATTATATATTTGAAAATCAATAATATATCCACAACTAAAGTTGGGGAAATGATGTGGAACGCTCCACATCTTCATCTCTGATGTGTGGAAAGTTGTGGAATTTCATAGATATATCAGTTCAGTTTGCTTGTAGCGTGGCAGGGGAAACATGGAAACACCGGCATTGACAGCAACATGGTTTTTCCTTAGGCATTTGTATATAGAAAGCATCACCGCTTCGGGCGTGTTGTTCTTCTCGCTCAGATGACACAGCATGATGTTTTTCATGCCCTCACCGTAAACCTCGGCAACATAGCGTGAAGCCTCGTCATTGCTCAAATGTCCGAAAGGGCCTGCAATGCGATGCTTCAACACATAAGGATAAGGCCCGTCGGCCAACATCCGTGGGTCATAGTTCGATTCGAGGACAATGGATTCGGATTTGCGAAGGAAGTCTTTCACAACATGATCAAGCGTGCCAACATCCGTGGCGATGGTCAGGCTGCTGCCATCATACGAAAAACGGTAGCCGACCGTGCCATGTCCGTCATGCAGCACTGGAAACGGCTCGATTTTTATCCCACTGACTTCGTACGTTTCCATCGGAACGATTTCACGAAACAAATTCTTGTCTGTGCCTTTCGAGAATTTGCTTTCCGCTATTCCACCAAGGCAATCGGTATGAGCGTAAACCGGAATCCTGTTATGGTTTGCGAGATGCTCAAGTCCTTTGATATGGTCAATGTGGTCGTGTGTAACGAAAATCGCCTTGATTTTTGATATAGGAATGTCGATTTTCTTCAGGCGGCTTTCGATGATGGAAGCGCTGATTCCAGCATCGACAAGTATCCCTTCGTCATGTTTTCCCACGTAGTAGCAATTTCCGCTACTGCCGCTGGCAAGACTACAAAACATGAATGTGGAAAGGCATGAAAACAAATCCATGCCGCAAAGATACGCCAAAACCCTATAGCCGTGCTGGAATTATTTCATAAATTTGCCAAATAAAATCGAGACACGGAATGAACAATAACAATTTCGACCCTAATGCCGCCGCAGTTGACGGTTCTGGGATTTACGGCCTTCCATGCACGTCGGAAGACGCTTTAGTCGTCATCATACCAGTGGAATGGGAACTCACCACGAGTTACAACAAAGGCACCGCCAATGGGCCTGCCGCCATCATGGAGGCTTCGTTCCAAGTCGACCTCTGCCACCATGATTTCCCTGACCTTTGGAAAAAAGGCATCTGGATGGACACCTTCCCTGCCGAGCTGCGCGAATTGCACGACAGCCTCATCCCTGCCAGCGAAGCCATTATCCGCGGCATCGAATCGGCTGATGTGGAAAATCACCCCAACCTATATGAAAAGATGTATGCCGACATCCTCGAAGCGACAGAGAAAAAGGACAAATGGCTTTGCGAACGCATCGCATACTGGAGAAGCAAAGGTAAGAAAGTAGGACTTCTCGGAGGAGACCACAGCATCCCGCTGGCATATCACGACTATCTCGGCAAGGCCGGTATCGAATACGGCATCATCCATGCCGACGCCCACATGGATTTGCGCGAATGTTACGAAGGGTTCAAATACTCTCATGCATCCATCTTCTTCAACACGCTGAAACATGAGAATGTGGTCAGGCTTGTTCAAGTTGGCATACGCGACTATTGCCATCAGGAGAAAGCCTTGGCCGAAAGCCAGCCCGACAGAGTCAAGGTGTTTTTCGACCGCGAAAACAGAAAGCGTCTATTTGAAGGCGCATCGTGGAAAGACATCGTCGATGACATGGTGAGCGCGCTGCCCGACAAGGTTTACATCTCGATAGACATCGACGCCTTGGACCCGAAACTTTGTCCAAACACCGGCACGCCAGTCCCAGGAGGATTGGAATACGAAGAACTGATGTACCTGCTGAACCGTGTGAAAGGATCGGGAAAGGAAATCGTCGGCTTCGACCTCTGCGAGGTGTCGCCCGGCGAGGACGACTGGGATGGAAATGTCGGCGCAAGGGTGCTGTTCCACCTATGCGGCATCATCGCATAACAGTGGCCACACGACAATGCCGCTGCCGGAAAAAACCAGGGTTTTTCCATCCGTCTGCGAAAAAAGTCTAAATTTGCACCATTAATATATACCTATGGCATTAAACAATCTTTTCACGAAGATTAAACGGGACAAACATTTTTTCCCAATCTACATCAAACAAGCCAAAACGGCGCAAATAGCGGCACAGTACCTTCAGGAACTCGTGAAATCCGATGATCCGGACGAACGCAAGCTGCTTGCCAGGATGATTAAGAAACAAGAGACTACCGGCGATGAACTGATAAGGGATTTTTACATTGAGCTTTACGAAGCTTTCGTGACCCCATTCGACCGTGAAGACATGAACGCTCTGGCCATGTCACTTGACAAATTCCTCGACTTCATCAACCATTCGGCCAAGACCATCCTGATGTACAGTCCCAAGAAGATTGACAAGCATATCAGCGAAATCGTCGACAACATTGTTGAAGACTCAAACCTGATGATAGAACTCTTTGAAAACCTTGAGGACATCACTAAGAATCATCAGAAACTCAGCGAGATATGCCGGAAGATAGTCCACATCGAGCACACCGTCGATGACATCTTTGGCGATTACATCTCCTATCTGTTCAACAACGAGCAGGATGGGATTGAACTGCTGAAATACAAGGAGATTTCGCAAGTTATCGAGGATACCACGGACCGCGGCAAAGAAGTTGCCGACACCGTCAAATGCCTGATAGTGAAACAGTCATAATCCATAACAGATGATTACAACGACCGTAATACTATCTATTGTCATTGCATTCGTATTCACTTTCCTGAACGGAATGAACGATGCGGCAAATTCCATCTCAACCATCATCGCCACTAAAGTGATGACGCCATTGCAAGCCATTCTTTGGGCTGCGTTCTGGGAGTTCATCACCTTTTTCCTTTGCAAGTGGTTTCTTGGCTTTGCCGTGGCGAACACCATGGGTTCAGGCATTGCCGACCAAAGTTACATGAACTCGTGCGTCATCCTGTCTGCCTTGACGGGAGCGGCAATATGGGTTGCTGTGTGCACCAAAATGGGCATGCCGATTTCGACCTCGCACGCACTTATCGGAGGCATCATCGGTGCGGTTTGGTTCGTTTACGGCGCTCACGCTCTGATTGCGAAAGGCATCATACTGACCATATCTTTCATCATCCTCTCTCCTCTTATCGGACTTGTTTTCGGTTTCCTGCTTGAGTGTTTCTTCCTAAAGGTGCTGAAAAACTGTCATCGCAAGAAAGTGGAGAAGGTATTCAAGGGACTGCAAGTGTTTTCGGCGGCCACATTCTGTGTCGGACACGGCTCCAACGATGCGCAGAAGACCATGGGCATTATCGCCGCATTGATGGCAAGCGTCTTCACGACGCCAGGCGTGTCGGAAAATGTGCAGAACACCATCGCGCTGTTTTATGACAACAGCAAGTCATTCTATATCCCCGACGGACTGGCCATCACATGCTATGTCATCATGTCGTTGGGCATCATCATCGGAGGCAAAAACGTCATCAAGACCGTTGGCGGCGGACTGGCGAAAATCAATCCCGTGCGCGGATTTTCAGCCGAGTTTGCAGGATCCACGACACTTATTGCGACATCCATTCTCGGCATACCGGTCAGCACAACACACACCATCACTGGCGCTGTCATTGGCGTAGGCCTCACCGACGGCATCAAATCCGTAAAATGGGTCACGGCGCGGCGCATCGTGCTCGCTTGGATACTCACCATTCCCATTCCATTGTTAATCAGTGGTCTAATCAACATTGTCCTAAACCTCTTCATGTAAATCCAACGCAATGTCCCTCAACGATTTTTTTCAGTTTTTTGTCACAAAAGAAAAGAAATTCTATCCTCTTTTCATCAAGCAGGCTGAGACGATAGACACGGCTGCCAAATGCCTTAGGCAGATGGTCGTGGCTAAAGACGACGAATTGCTCGACAAACTGAAAAAAGAAATTAAATTCCAGGAAACATCAGGCGACGAGATACTGAAAGACTTCAACTCGCAACTGTACGCCACATTCCTCACGCCATTCGAACGCAACGATGTGAACGATCTGGCGGAACTCACGGACAACCTGCTCGACCTCATCGACGACTCGTCGAATATCATCTACACACGTCGTGTAGAGGAAATCGATGACGACATTATCAAGATGACTGACAACATTTCAAAGTCAGCGGATGAACTGCTTGCCATCATGCAAGGCCTGGAATTCATCTCGACAAAGCAAGGCGCTGACATTGCACGGCGATGCCATGAAATCAAGATGATAGAACACGATTGCGACGAGATTTTCGGCAACTACATCAGCCGCCTTTTCAGCGAAAACACCGACTTCATCGACATCATCAAGAAAGAAGACCTTATGATGGTCCTTGAAAACACCATGAACTCAGCGAAATACATATCCGACAAGGTCAGAAGCCTTCAAGCCAAACTAAGTTGACCTCCGATTCAATAATAAATCCAACATCCATCATGAGAAGAATAATTAACAGTCTATTAGACAACGATTTATACACATTCAGCGTTTGCTATGCCTATCTGAGAAAGTTTCCCCGCGCAATCGGGCAATACACTTTCGTGGACAGGAACAACACGGTTTACCCTGAAGGTTTCGCCGAACGGCTGAAAGAACAGATGAAAGCCATCGAAGACATCCGCATTCAGGACGACGACATCGCTTTCATGAAGAAGAAATGCTACTACTTCCCTAACTGGTTTTTCACTTTCCTGAACGGGTTCTCGATGGATTCTTCCGAACTCGACATCAGTCAGGACGAGGAAGGCCACCTACACGTTAAGGTGACAGGCTATCTCTGGCGCACCATTTTCTGGGAAATGCCGATTCTGTCGACAGTATCAGAGATGTACCACGAGATGAACGGTGAATTTGTGAACTACGACCGCGAAAAAGAATACCAGAAATCTTTCGATAAAGCCGTGAAAATGATCGAGAACGGCGTCAAGTTCTCCGATTTCGGCACTCGGCGCAGGTTTTCATTCGACCATCACGAGTTGGTCATACAGTCGTTCATCGCGGCGCAGCGAAAATATGAAAACGTCTGTCTCGTAGGCACTTCCAACGTGCTCCTTGCCAAGAAGTACGACCTTACCCCTATTGGGACCATGAGCCATCAGTTCATCGAGACTTGTTCGCTATACGGCTATACCGAAGCCAATTACATCGCTATGGACTATTGGCAAGACGTGTATGCAGGCAGTCTGGGAATCTATCTTTACGACACCTACACCAGTGACGCCTTCTTCAAGAACTTCACCCAACTGCATGCGAAACTGTTCGACGGACTTCGCGTCGATAGCGGCGACAACATCAAAGCCGTTGAAGGCATCATCAACAAATACAATGAATTGGGCGTGGACCCAGCCACCAAAAGCGTCATCTTCAGCAACTCGCTCAACGTGGACAAAGCCATTGCCATTCACAAGGCCATCAATGGGCGCATGAAGGATTCCTACGGCATCGGCACTTTCCTGACTTGCGAAATCGACAACGTCAAATCCATGAACATCGTCGTGAAACTGACTGCTGCAAAAATCACTGAAAAACGCGATTGGAAAAATGTGGTCAAACTCAGCGACGACCACGGGAAATACACCGGCGATCCGGAAGAGATAGAGATCTGCAGGAAAACGCTCGGCATCAAAGGCTGACAAGAATAAAGGGCGTTCGTGACGGACGCCTTTTTTGTGTCATGATGTCAGTTGTCGAAAGGCTTTCTGAAACTGCATCCGCTTTTCCATTCGGAACATCCGTAGGCAGTGTGTCCCTTGATGATGTGGCCTTTATGACATACTGGACAAGGCTGACCCATGATATCGTCTTGTGACGCGGCAACTTCATTCTTGACAGATTCGGATTTTTCAGTAGAAGCAGATTTGCGTCTCACGGTCTTTGTCTTTGTCGGAGCCTTTTTCATTTCCTCATCAGCAGTGAAAATGCGCCGGCTGCTATTATCATTCATCACCGCAGTGACGATGTCAGCGACCATTTTCTTAAGTTCGTCAAGAAAGAGACGCGCCTCATACTTGTGACGTTCAATTTCGCGGAGTTTCTTTTCCCAAATTCCAGTCAGTTCGGCACTTTTGAGCAACTCCTCATGAATCACATCGATTAGTTCCAAACCAGTCTGTGTCGGGATAAGGCTCTTCCTTTCCTTCGTCACATACCTTCTTTTATATAAGGTCTCGATGATGGCGGCACGTGTCGAAGGTCTTCCTATGCCATTTTCCTTCATCGCGTCGCGCAAAGTCTCGTCCTCCACGGTCTTGCCGGCAGTCTCCATAGCCCTCAGCAGCGTGGCTTCGGTGTATGGTTTAGGAGGCGTAGTCCACTTTTCGGCCAGATTAGGCACATGAGGTCCATGCTCGCCTTTGACGAACAACGGCAGTTCCTTGTCGTCATCCTTGTCATCGTCATCGGAAGCCTTGACAGGCTTTATCACATCATGCCAACCCGAAGTCAGAATTTGTTTTCCCGTAGCCTTAAACTCAACCTGTTCCACATCCCCCATGACTATTGTCGTCGAGAAAACGCAGTCGGGATAGAAAACAGCAATGAAATGGCGGCACACCTCGTCATAGACGTTGGACTCGGCCATTGATAGGCTTTGTGGCACCACACCAGTAGGAATGATGGCGTGGTGATCGGTGACTTTGCTATTGTCAAACACCTTTTTGCTTTTGGGAAGTTTCGTACCAGCAAGAGGTTGCGTAAGACTCGCATAGTTCGTCAACTTCGCAAGAATATCGGGACATTTCGGATAGATGTCGTCGGTGAGGAATGTGGTATCGACTCTGGGATATGTCGTGTATTTCTTTTCGTAAAGGCTTTGTATGGCCTGCAAGGTCTGTTCGGCCGAAAAACCGTATTTCCGATTGCATTCCACCTGAAGCGAAGTGAGGTCGAACAAACGCGGCGGTGCTTCCGTGCCTTTTTTGGCAGTAATGCTTGTCACCGTAAATTCCTTACCAGTAATGCTTTGCAAATCTACTTTTCCATCTTCGACGGATTTGTATTTCCCTTTCGTAGCGGTAAATACAGTTTCGCGGTATTTCGTGGAAAGCACCCAGTATTGTTCAGGCTTGAAGTTTTGAATCTCAAGATGACGGTTGACGATAAGTGCCAATGTCGGAGTCTGCACCCTGCCGATAGAGAGAATCTGCCGGTTCTGTCCGTAGCGAAGCGTGTACAGCCGTGTGGCGTTCATGCCAAGCAGCCAGTCGCCAATGGCACGCGACAGTCCGGCTTCGTAAAGCGACTGATATTCCGACTGATCTTTAAGCGATTGGAAGCCTTCGCGGATGGATTCCTCAGTCAGAGATGAGATCCACAAGCGTTGCACGGGACAGTTGGCGCCTGCTTTTTGCATCACCCAACGTTGAATGAGTTCACCTTCCTGGCCGGCATCACCGCAATTCACTATGCTATCCGCCTTTTGCATCAAAGATTCGATGACTTCGAACTGTTTCTTGATGGAAGGCTGATCAATCAACTTAATTCCAAACCTTTGAGGAATCATCGGCAACGCGTCCAGCCTCCAACTCTTCCATTCCGGCGCGTAGTCGTGCGGTTCCTTCAAAGTGCAAAGGTGTCCGAAAGTCCAAGTGACCTGATAGCCATTGCCTTCCATATAGCCACCATGCGACTGGTCGGCGCCCAACACTTTGGCGATGTCCTTTGCGACACTCGGCTTTTCGGCTATACAGACAATCATTTGGAATACAGATTATTAAGTCGTAAAATATTCAAAAACAATTCATTTTCAAGGCTGATTCGAACCGAATCTTGAAAGAACCAGCATGCAACCTGAAATGAATAAGGCGGCACGACTGCCGCCTTATTCAGATAATTTCACGTTGACGGTTACAATAGATGGACACTTACGGTAAGGCCAGCCATCACGATGGAAACCATGCTCATCAGTTTGATGAGGATGTTCAGTGAAGGTCCTGACGTGTCCTTGAAAGGATCGCCGACAGTGTCGCCCACGACTGTTGCTTTGTGATTTTCAGAACCTTTGCCGCCGAGGTTTCCTTCTTCGACATATTTTTTGGCATTATCCCATGCTCCACCGGCATTTGCCATGAATACAGCGAGGACAAAACCAGTGGAAAGTCCGCCTATCAGAAGTCCGAGAACGCCGGAGATACCAAGAATCAAACCAGTGAGGATTGGCACCAGGATGGCCAACAAGGATGGCAGCAGCATTTCGTGCTGTGCACCTTTTGTGGAAATTTCAACGCATCTGGCATAGTCAGGTTCAGCCTTTCCCTCAAGGATACCTTTAATGGTGCTGAACTGGCGGCGCACTTCCTCGACCATCTTCTGTGCTGCGCGACCGACGGCATTCATCGTCATTCCGCAGAACACGAAAGCCATCATGGCGCCGATGAACACACCGACAAGGACGATAGGATTCATCAGATTCACATTATAAGCCTGCATGAAGTCCACAAGAGTTGCCTTCGATGCTTCTATTCCGTTAGGAAGACTTTGTCCGATACGTACGAGGGCAATTTTGATTTCTTCGACATAGGAAGCGAGCAAAGCCAGTGCCGTCAGTGCGGCGGAACCAATGGCAAAACCTTTTCCCGTGGCAGCCGTTGTGTTGCCCAAAGCATCGAGAGCGTCGGTACGTTGGCGAACCTCAGGATCAAGACCGCTCATCTCGGCATTTCCGCCGGCATTGTCAGCGATAGGACCATAGGCGTCAGTTGCCAGCGTGATTCCCAATGTGGAAAGCATACCGACGGCAGCGATGCCGATACCGTACAATCCGAGGCTCAGATTCTGAGGATCGAAGAAGTTCTGGACATCGAAACCAATGGCGCAGAGATAGGAAAGGATGATGGCAAAACCTACCGTGATGACTGGAATGGCTGTCGAGAGCATACCTAATCCGAGACCGGAGATGATGACCGTGGCGGGACCCGTCTTTGAACTTTCAGCGACCTTTTGGGTAGGCTTATAACTTTGTGAAGTGTAATATTCAGTCGATTTGCCAATGATGACGCCGGCAAGAAGTCCGACAACAACAGAGAGCGACACTTGCCACCACTGGTTGTCAGCCGTGCCGAAAAGCCATGCGAAGATGCCGAATGTGACGGCGGCAATCAGGAAGGCAGCGGTATTGGTGCCACGGCTAAGAGCGCCGAGAAGTTGTTTCATTCCCGCACCTTCCTTGGTCTTCACCATGAAAATTCCAAGAATGGAAAGCAACACGCCGGCGGCAGCGATCAGCATCGGAGCGAACACCGCTTTAAGTTGCATTCCTTCGACTGCCGAAGTGGCGAACGCCGAAGCGCCTAATGCCATCGTGGCGAGAATGGAGCCTGCGTATGATTCATAAAGGTCGGCTCCCATGCCTGCGACATCACCGACATTGTCACCGACATTGTCAGCAATGGTGGCCGGATTGCGCGGGTCGTCCTCAGGAATGTTGTATTCCGTCTTTCCGACAAGGTCAGCGCCCACATCAGCGGCTTTGGTGTAAATGCCGCCACCGACACGTGCAAAAAGTGCCTGAGTGGAAGCACCCATGCCAAAGGTCAGCATCGTGGTGGTGATGATGATGAGATGATTCTCAGGGTCAATGAAATGATCCAGGACGAGGAACCACACCGAAATGTCGAGCAGTGCCAGGCCTACGACGACCAATCCCATCACGGCTCCTGAACGGAAGGCCACCCTCAATCCCTTGTTCAGAGAATGACGTGCGGCGTTGGCGGTGCGGGCCGAAGCGTAAGTGGCGGTCTTCATTCCGAAGAAGCCAGCCAAACCCGAGAAAAAGCCTCCCGTTAGGAAAGCGAACCACACCCAGCCATTCTGAAGTCCGAGAAAAGACATGACTGCAAAAAGCAAGGCGAGGCATACAAACACGATGATGACCACCTTGTACTGCTGTCTCAGATAAGCCATGGCTCCCTTGCGGACGTGCGCAGCGATCTTTTTCATCAGATCCGTTCCTTCATCTTCCTTCATCATTTGCTTGTAGAAGAAGAATGCGAATGACAACGCCAGTATCGAAGCGGCCAGAACGCAATAAATGACAAATTTCATAATTCAACTGTTTAGTTTATAATTTAGGGTTTATGTCAAAAAACAAACTCATAAAAATGGGTTTCAAATAAACCGTGCATCATTAGAAAGCACAAAATTAGAAACAAATTACTTATATGGGAAACCTTTCTTTCAATAATTCCAGGCTCGTGAACTTTTTTTTGTCAGATTCAAACTTTGTCCGTAATTTTGACGATTGAAGGGAAAAGGTGAATTTGAGAGCCATCATCTTGGTTTCTGCTGATAATAAATTACCAATCAAGATGTTGCATTCTGTTTTTACAACATTATGATGTTTCATGTTCATCTTATCTGAAGACATACTACAATGAACAAGATTGCATTAGAGATTAAAGGCCTAACCTTCAGCAATTCGCAGAGCGGCGCATACGTGATGATTCTTGGCGACAAGAACTCGCAACGCTGTCTTCCTATTATCATTGGCGGCAACGAAGCCCAATCTATAGCAATGGGCATTGAGAACGTGAAAGGAAACCGCCCCCTCACCCATGACCTGTTCAAGAACTTCGCCGATTCTTTCGGCATCGAAATCAAGGAAGTGGTCATCAACCGCTTTCACGTCGGCGTCTTTTACGCCACATTGGTCTGCAAGAAAAATGACGAAATCATCATGATCGACGCTCGCCCATCCGACGCCATCGCCATTGCAGTGCGTTGTGGCTGCGACATTTCGGCTTACGATTCCGTCATGCAAGAAGCGGGCATCATCATGGACGATGCCGATTTCCACGACAACGGCAACGATGAAAACAGTGAAGTGGAAAACGAACCGGAAACCGAGGAGCAAAATGACGTCGAAGATCTTGACCAATCCGATCTCGAATCGTTGCTTCGTGAGTCGATAGAAAACGAGGATTATGAGAAGGCTGCCCGGATCCGTGATGAAATCAAGAAGCGGGATAATGACAAAGAATAAAGACAAATCGTTGAATTTCAAACATAAGCACTAATATGAAATCTATCAAGTTACGTCTGATCATCATGAACTTCCTGGAATTCGCCATCTGGGGAGCATATTTGACATGCATGGGAACCTATCTTGCCAAACACGGGCTCGCATCGAACATCGGCATTTTCTATTCCATTCAGGGAATCGTTTCCATCTTCATGCCAGCGTTGATAGGCATCATCGCCGACCGTTGGATTCCAGCACAGAAGTCTCTTGGATTATGCCATGCCATTTCGGGCATCGCCATGATTTGTGCAGGCTTATACGGCATCAATGCCGGCGATGCAGTTCAATTCGGACCATTGTTCACGCTATACACCATTGGCGTCGCTTTCTACATGCCAACCTTGGCTCTATCCAACTCGGTGGCATACAACGCTTTGGAAAAAGCAGGTCTCGACACCGTGAAAGCCTTCCCGCCCATTCGTGTCTTCGGAACCATCGGCTTCATCTGCTCAATGTGGGCTGTTGACCTAATGGGATTTCAACCTACGGCTAACCAATTCATCGTCAGCGGTTCCATCGGCATCGTCCTTGCGGCATACGCATTCACGCTGCCGAACTGCCCCATCAGCAAGAAATCGGAAAAGAAATCCTTTGTCGATGCTTTGGGATTAAAAGCATTCACCTTATTCAAGGATAAGAAGATGGCCATATTCTTCATCTTCTCCATGTTGTTGGGCGTTTCACTTCAGATCACCAACGGCTTTGCCAATCCATTCATCACCAGTTTTGGCGACATTTCGAAATATGCAGGCACTTTTGGTGTCAAGCACGCAAACATACTCATCTCGCTGTCACAGATATCGGAGACGCTGTGCATCCTTCTCATTCCTTTCTTCCTAAAAAGATACGGCATCAAGAAAGTGATGCTCATCGCCATGTTTGCGTGGGTGTTCCGCTTCGCCTTTTTCGGCCTCGGCAATCCCGGCAGTGGCGTATGGCTCTTCATTCTTTCCTGCATCGTCTATGGCGTGGCATTCGACTTCTTCAACATCAGCGGCTCGCTGTTTGTTGACAAAGAGACCGACCCCAGCATCCGTTCCAGCGCGCAAGGCTTATTCATGCTGATGACAAACGGCATCGGCGCCACAATAGGAACGCTCAGCGCTCAAGCCATAGTGAATCATTTCGTCAATACGCAGACCGACCCGATATCCAGAACCGCAGGATGGGCCACATCATGGTACATCTTTGCCGCTTACGCCTTGGCAGTAGCCATCGTGTTCGCCCTCGTATTCAAATACAAGCACAATCCTGAAATTAATAAGACCAATAACTAACTAAATCTTAAAACTCATGAAAGTTCAACTTATGTTTTGCCCATGGTATCAGACCATGGTCGTGGATCTGCCCATCACGCCTGAAGAAGGCATGCATCTCGAACTGTCGGATAAGGATGTTGACCGCTACATCGCTCTTGTGAAAGCCGCCGATTATCCTGAAGAATACGGGGTGAAGCAGGCTCCAGACTGCATTGCCGATGACAACGACGGTTATTGGATGGACTTGTATGTGGACACTCAGATTGTCGAGGTCAACATCGTCTGGGATGAAGATGAAAAAGCCTATCTGCCTCAAGCCGTCATTGACATCGTCCAAGACGAAGATGAGGACATTGAAGACGACGAAACTATTGAAGAATAACAGCCGGTCACAGGTTTCCTCAATCAAATGGTATTGAGGAGACCTGTTTCTCCATTCCGAGCATGAGACAATATCTCGATTTGCTGCAGTACATTCTGGATCATGGCATTCAGAAAGGCGACCGCACCGGAACCGGCACCATCAGTGTGTTTGGCTACCAGATGCGGTTCGACCTTCAGGACGGTTTTCCATTGCTTACAACGAAAAAAGTCCATCTGCGTTCCATAATCTACGAATTGCTTTGGCTGCTGAAAGGCGACACCAACATCAAGTATTTGCATGACAACAAGGTGAGCATTTGGGACGAATGGGCTGATGCCAACGGGGACTTGGGGCCTGTTTACGGCGCGCAGTGGCGCAACTGGAACGGCGAAGGCATCGACCAGATTGCCAATGTAGTAAACGACATCAAAGAAAATCCCAATAGCCGCCGGCACATCGTCACGGCATGGAACCCTTCCGTGTTGCCCGACGAGAGGTCTAAGGACTTTGCCGCCAACGTCGCAGCGGGTAAAGCCGCACTCCCACCCTGTCACGCCTTCTTCCAATTCTACGTCGCCGACGGCAAGTTGTCGTGCCAACTTTATCAGCGCAGCGCGGATGTATTCCTTGGTGTTCCCTTCAACATCGCATCGTACTCATTGCTAACCATGATGATGGCGCAAGTGACCGGACTGGTTCCGGGCGATTTCGTCCACACCTTCGGCGACGTCCACATCTACAATAATCTCGTCGATCAGGTCAAGTTGCAACTTACACGCACGCCACGCCAGTTGCCGACCATGAGACTCAATCCCGAAGTCAAAGACATCTTCGGCTTCGCCTTCGAAGATTTCACATTGGAAAACTACGACCCCTATCCGCCTATCAAAGGCCAAGTATCCGTTTGACATGACAAAACCAATTATTTCCATCATCGTCGCCATCGCACAGAACAAGGCCATCGGAAAAGACGGCAATCTCATCTGGCATCTCAGCGCCGACCTAAAGCATTTCAAGTCGGTGACTATGGGGAAAACCGTCATCATGGGCTACAACACCTACTTGTCGCTGCCACAGCACAAAGCCCTGCCTGGACGTCGCAACATCATCATCTCGAGCAGACTAAATGAGGCTCCCGATGGTTTCGAACTTGTCCATTCCATCCCCGAAGCCCTGAAACATGTCGAAGACCATGAAGAGGTTTTTATCATGGGTGGAGGCTCAATATACGAGCAGATGCTGCCTTTGGCCGACAGGCTTTACATCACACGCATCGAAAAGTCTTATGAGGCCGACACCTACTTTCCCTTTGTCAACTATGATGAATGGAATCTGATCGATCTGACGGTCATCGATGACGATCCGCAAATCGACTGCTCTTACCGCTTCGAACTTTGGGAACGGAGAATTGACAGCGTCGAATAATCGGCGACTGATTATAACTTACAATAAAAAAAGGCTGCCTTCGGGCAGCCTTTTTTAGTATCGGTTTCAGCCGAAGGATCAGCGAATGATGGAGATACGTTTTGTGGCATCGCCATTCTTAGTCGAAACCTTCACCATATAGACACCCGATTCGACGCCGTCGAGCGTGATGACCTTTGAATTGCAGTCGCAGTCCATGTCATAGACGGTCTGGCCGACCATGTTGAAGACTGTGATATGGGTCATGCCTTGGCCTTCGACAGTGAAACTGGCCTTAGCAGGATTCGGGAACAACGACACGTTGCCAGCCACTGATTCCTCAACACCAGTCGGTGAATAGTAAACATGCAGGAAGAATTGGTTGTCGTCATTAATCCAGTTTGCAGGAGCTGATGTGCAGTCGAGGTCGCCATAGTAGGCGTAAATCCTGTAGTAGTAGTGACCTTCTTCGAGAGCTGTATTGTCAGTATAAGATGTTGCACTTGCACCAGCCAGCTTGATACGTTCGTATTCGCCGCCTTCAGCTTTTCTGTAGATATAATATCCTGACAGACCATCGAATGGACTTGGCTTCACCCACTTCAGTTTTGTCTTGAAAGTGGCAGTCAATTCATAATCGAGGTCGGTTGGCGGATAGCAGTCGCCAGATGTAGCGCATGATTCATTGGAAGGATCGCTTTCGCCGCCACCACAGAGTGCTGAAGCGTAGTAGCAATGTCCACCCATTTCGACATTCTCGTCAACAAAGCTTGTTCCTGATGTGATGAGACGATAGAGCAAGTCGTCGCGATAGATGTTGTAACCATATTCCGGAGAACCTGCACCAGTCCATGAAACGTTGATGTTGCTTCCATCAGCGACGGCGACAACATTTGAAGGCGCATCGCAAGTGGCTGTTGAACCGCAGTTGTTATTCGTATCGAAGAAGACTCCCGCAGCGAGTTCGTCAGACGAACCTGAGAAAGAGTAAACCGTGTTGTTCTGTGAATCCTTGATGATGAAACTCATGCTTGGAACAGATGAAGTAGGCACTGACCATGCAAATGTCACATGACCAAGAGGCATGTGAACCGTAGTGTTGATGGTAGATGACGATGTCGTTGTCACTTGAGCGATTTCGGTTCCGGCAGCATTGCTGATGGAAATGTAACCGCCGCGCCAGCCTTGGAACGAAGTGGACTGCAGGAAGATAGTCCAGTCGCAGGTAGGTCCGAAGGAAACGTTGCTGACTTTGGCAATCTTACCGTGAGCATTGTTTTGAACGGCATAGACGCTATATTCGAACATGTCGAAACGTGGAACTTCATTGTCAACATAAGTCATTGCTCCACCAGGAGTGACATTATTTTCCGTGTGGATAATCTCACCATTTCTGGTCACGACAATCTGGTCGATATTGGTCAGAGTCGTGTTATTCAAAGTCTGTGAAGGATTTGTCCAGGTTATGGTAGCGGAGAGTGCATTGTTGGCACCTGGTGTAACCGTCATGCTTGACGGAGCCTTAGGAGCGCTGTTATACACATCCAACGGAACGAAGTTGAAGCAAGCACCATCGGAACTGTTGTAATCGATTTCGTCGAAATCGAACCATCCGTCGCCGCTTCCACCCCAACCCCAGTTGTAATGGAAGAGGTTATTGTCGTTGTAGCCGTCGCAAACGAAAGCGTGTCCGCCTTCGGTGCTTTGACCGCAATAATAGACAGGCCATCCCATGTCGAAAGTTTCTTTCAGCAATGCCGCCCAAGCGTCACGCGAATAACTGTCACGATAAAGCATGGTAGCAGCGTTGGAATAGCGGAAATAATTGGAGACGGCTCCAGGAACATCAGCGGAATAGGCGCCGCTGCCTTCCGGTGACCACTGCATGTTGACTGACACAGCGCAATGGAACATCAATGTGGCGACAGCATCGATCTGAGTCTGCGAAGCGCCAGATGCTATAGAAATAGGCATGTTGGCCCAGTCGTAAGTAGTCTCACCGAAGTTAGCGCATTGCTGGCCATAGGGGCCGTATGTGTAGCAGTGATTACCTTGTCCTTGTGTAGGATAATTCCAGAATCTCATGACCTGTGACATGGTGCAAGCCACGCAGCCGGCGTAAACGCGACCGCCAGGACCGGCAGAACTCGACGGGCAATAGTAGTTGTATGGATAATCCTGATTCCATTTGGTCTGAACCAAATATGTGTTGGCACGGCCGCCATTCATCGACAGAAGTGTGCCTCTGTTCAAGACCGAATTCCATTCGGATGCGACTGCCGGAGTGGCTTTGGACGAACGGCCGACAGTACGGTTCATGTTCGACTGCAAAGCATTAAGGCGATAATTCAAGCCATCAGGAATGTTGTTCGCATCAAAAGCGCCTTCATCGGAAAATCCGATGATAGGACGACGCGTATCATCACCGGAAACGATGACAAAACCACCGTTACCGACATTAAATACATAATAACACACATCACCTCTGTTGGAGGCAGCAGTGTAAACCAAGGTCAGGTCAGAACTCTGCTTGGTCAGGTCGAAATTAGCCTGGACAAACTTCTGCCCAACGCTCTTTGCCTTGCCGGCATCGACGGGATTTGCTTGAACAATCCCTATCCCTATGACAAGGGCCAATAATACCAGTATGAACTTTTTCATTTTTATAAATAAGATTTGTGTTTACACAATAGATTTAGTTTGCAAAAATAACAATTTTGTAGAAACAGCATGGGGACGATTCCATTTTTCTTACAATATCAGCAGACTGTCATTCAGTTGTCATGACCGAAACACGTCTTGAAAAAGAGTCTGTCGCCGTGTTGATTTTCACGACATACACGCCATTCTCCACGCCCGACAAATCGATGACCTGCTCGTCAGCATTGCATTCAGCGCTGCTCACCAATTGGCCTAACATATTGAACACATCGACACTGACCATGCCTTTGCAGTTGACAGTGAAACGACCATTGGTAGGATTCGGATAAATTGACGCTGTAACTGATTCTGATTCAGTTATATCTGTAGGAGAATAGTATACATGCAACTCGTGTTTGCTCGGATCGTACTTGCAACTTGCCGGCGACGAAGTGCAGTTTTCGCCTTCATAATAAGCCATCACCTTATAATAATAGTCACCTTCAGCCAGTCCTGCCTGATCGACAACGGATGTCGCCGTTGGTCCCGCCAACTTGATACGTTCGTAGTCACCACCATCCGACTTCCTATAGATGTAATAGCCTGTCAATCCAGTGTTTGGACTTGGCGTCTCCCATTTCAACTTAATCCTGAAAGAAGAACCCGTGGTCTCGTAGTCAAGACCTGTTGGCGGATAACATGGACCAAGCGTGGCACAGCCATCGACGGAATAATCGCTCTCTCCATTCTCGCAAAGCGCTGATACATAGTAGCAATGGCCGCCAGAAGACAGATTTTCGTCGGAAAATGTGGTGGCATCCTTCACCATACGGAAAGGTACGCCGTCGCGGAAAAGATAATATCCGTAGCAGAAGCCATCGATGCCATCCCATGACACTCTAATCGTGTTTGTGCCTGGCACTACTTCTGCGGTAAGATTCTGAGGAGTGTCGCACGTGCCGCTATTGCCGCATCCGTTATTGGTTTCCAGGAAAACTCCGCCGGAAAGCGTGCTGGACGCTCCCGAGAAGGAATAAACCGTGTTGTTACCGGCATCCTTGATGACGATGGCCATGTTGGAAATGGGATCCGTAGGAGCCGTCCATCCGAACGACACGTTGCCCAACGGCACCATGATGTCCATGCTTGTTGCCGATGAAGAAACGGTGGTATATCTTGCCACCTCAGTGCCCAAAGTGTTATACAGGGAAACGTATCCGTCCTCCCACCCTGAAATGGATGATGACGTCATGATGATTTTCCACTGACAGACGGGACCGATATTTACATTTTCAATCAGTTGCGACTTCCCTTTCAGGTCATTGCTGACTGCATAAACCCGGTAACTATAGTTGTCGTAACTCGGAATAGTGTTGTCAGTAAAGGATACGTTTTCGCCGGGAGCCGTATTTTCAATAGTCTGAACAACCTGATCATTGCGCAAGACGACGACGTGGTCTATGGATGTAAGTGCAGCGCCACTCAATGTGGTGGATGGATTCTTCCACGACACCACAGCCGACAAGGCGTAATTGTCGCCAGGCGTCACGGCAAGATTGGTCGGATTAGTTGGCACAGCATTATAGACGGCTTGGGGGACAAAGTTGTAGATGCCACGGGCGTTATCTGTGTAATCAGTGTGATCGAAATCGAACCATCCGTCGCTACTGCCACCCCAACCCCAGTTGAAATGGCACATGTCGTGATCATCGTAACCATCGACCACGTAAGCGTGACCGCCACCGGCATAGCAGAGCGGCCACCCCATATCGAACGATTCCTTCAGCATCTGAAACCATCCGTCGTACGAGTAATTGTCGCGGCTTCTGCACACCATCTGATTGGCATACGAGAAATAAGTCGGGCAACTTTCGGTAAGGCGACATGTCACGGCGCCACTGCCGGAAGGGCCATAGCCCATATCGACCGAAACACCGACCTGAAACATGAGCGTGGCAATGGCATCAATTTCTTCTTGGGGAGAACTGATGGAGATTGAATTGGGCATGTGTTCCCAGTCGTAAGTGGTGGCGCCGAAGTTGGCGCTTATGTTGCCGTATGTATCATGGTAGTAGGAATAACTTCCTGTGCCATGCAAAGGCGAATTCCAATACTTGATAACCTGCGATGCCGCGGCAGCAACACAACCTGCATAAGCACGTCCACCGGGACCCGCAGGGTCGAGCGGACAATAATAGTTGTAGGGATAACTCTGGTTCCATTTGGTCTGCACCAGATAAGTGCCTGAACGGCCACCATGTTGTGAAAGCAGTCTGCCGGTGTTTTCCACCAATTCCCATTCATTAGCGAGATTGGGAGCGGCTTTAGACGTTCTCAAAGCCTTATCGTGAATCGCCTTGCTTGTCATGTCAAGATTGTCGCGCAGAGCGGGAGCCATGTCGTTGACATCAAAAGCGCCTTCGTCGGAATAGCCTATGATAGGACGATAGGCATCATCAGCCGACACAATGACGAAAGCGTTTTGGCCTGCATTGAACACATACAGGCATGGCGTACCATCCGCAGCATTCATAGTATAGGCAAGGCTTAAGCCGTTCTGAAGAAAACCCTCGCCAAAATTCGTCTCAACGAAACGCTTCGCGACACCCTCGGCTTTCTGGACACTAACCGGAGCAGCATCAGAGATGCCGATGCCAAGAAGCAAGGAAAATAACAAGATGAAATACTTTTTCATTGTTGATTGATTAATTGAAAATAACTGATTCAGTTTACAAAAATAATAAAAAAAAGCTACCACAATCGTGATAGCTTTTAATAAGGCTTAAACCTTGTCGTGTCAATGGATTACGGAGAATCTGCTTGACGTGGTTCCAGTAGCTGTGCTGATGTTCACCATATAGATGCCGGCGCTGAAATTGCTCGTGTTAACCACCAAGCCGTCATCGTTCAGCTTCTTGGAATAAACCACCTGTCCCAAAGCATTGGTAATGACGACATTCGTCATGCCTTCGGCTTGTATGCAGATGCTACCGTCAGCAGGATTGGGGAACACGTTGGTCACGATAGATGAATTTTCATCCACTGCCGTGACGGCCACCATGACGTAATCGTGATCCATGCTGGAATTCAATGCAGGTTGCGATTCGCATCCAGAATGTTTGGCAGTGACCTGATAATAGTATGTGCCCGTTTCCACTTCATCGAAATAAGAGAGTGCGGTGCCTTCGGCCTCGCCTATTTTCTCATAGTTGACACCGTCCGTGCCTCTGTAGATGTAATATTTCTGTGTTTCGCCTTCGCCAGCAGTCCAGGAAAGTTGAACACCGAAGCGGTCGCCTTCCCACGAATACTCTCCGGCAAGATTTTCAGGGGCCTGACAGCCCTCGCACTGGTTGTTTTCAGTGTAAAGCGTTCCTGTCAAGCCAGTTGAAGAGCCATTATAGGTATATACTGTGGCGTTGTTCTCATCTTTGACGATGATTGTGACGGATGACACGGCAGCTGATGGAGCCGACCATGAGAACGTGACATTGCCTTCAGGAATGTCGATATATTCGCTGCTGTTGCCTGATGATGTCAGCGTAAACTCTTCAATGATGGTGTTCTTGGAATTCTTGACAACCAGCGCACCACCATTCCAGCCTTGGAAGTTCGTAGTGCTTCCGAGAATACGCCATGAACAAGCCGGACCGTATTGTGCCGTCGTAGAAATGCGGCGACCTTTGCCAAACGTAGTAACGGCATAAATCTCATAGGTGTAGAAGTCAAAGTCAGGGACTTGGTCGACAAATGTCATTGCCGCGCCAGGTGTTGGATTGTTTTCGGTATGAACAACCACGCCATTGCGAAGGACGACAATCTGGCTGATGCTTTCGAGATTAGCGCCACTCAAAGTCTTTGAAGGGTTGGTCCAAGCGACTGTTGACGTCAAGGCATTGGAATGATCGGGTGTGACGGTGAAGGCACTTGGCGTGGCAGGAAGACCAGCATATACATAGTCCGGAATCATGTCAAAAATGGCCGTCTGACTGTCGTTGAAATGATATCCAGAAACATTAAGGGCGTCAATGGCGTAGAAACCATTGCTGGCGCCACTCCAACCCCAGTTGAAATGGAAATAACGGTTGGCATTGTATCCGTCACAAACGAAAGCATGGCCTTCATTGGACTGTGCACCAGAATAATAGGTTGGGAAACCCTCGTCAAGATTGGCCATCAGCATGTCTTCCCATTCCGTCTTGGAGTAGCTGTCACGCGCCTTGAGATTCGTCGATTGAGCATAACGGAAATAGTCGATTACCGCATCGGGAACATAATAGGACGAAGAACCGCTGCCATCATATCCGTAGGCCATATCGACCGAAACGCCGCAATGGTACATGAGTAATGCAATAGCTTGAATGTATGCCATTTGAGATCCAGAAGAAATGGAAATAGGCATATTGTCCCAATCGTAGTGAGCTTCTTCGAAATTCACCGTCTGGGTCGGGAAGCCTGAAGGCGTGTAGGAATGCGAGCCGCGACCTTGTTCCGGATAATTCCAGTATTTCATGACCATGGCCATAGCATCGGCGACACAACCGACATAGACGTGTCCGCCAGGACCATAGTTATGTGTCGGGCAATAATAGTTGTATGGATAATCCTGATTCCAAAGCAGATTGATCAGCGGGTCAACGCCCCTGACTTCCGACTTGCTGTTGATAGTGCCATTCTTGCGAAGACAATCCCATTCAGCAGCAATCTCGCTCTCAGCTGGAATATTGTTTTCAACAGCGTATTCAATCTGATTCTTGTAATGATTCAGATAATAAACCAAACCTTCAGGAATGTTCTCAGCATCGAAGCTGCATTCTTCGGAATAGCCAAGAATGGGTTTCGCGACGTCATCGGCGGCGACAACGACAAAGCCATGTGAATAGTTGAACACGTAAAGACCAGCGGCCCCGTTGGACAACGTCATGGAATAGCTTGGCGTAATTTCGGTAATCTGTTTGGCTGTGGCAAGATTGTTTTTGGCAAACTTGAAGCCTAATTCGCGAGCTTCATTGACGCTTACCGGTGATGCGATGGCAACACTGACAAACAAAGCTGCGACAAAGAGTAAAAAACATTTTTTCATTCTTTCAATATTAGTATGATAATTATTGCGATTGAATTATTCGGGCAAAAATAATAATTTATGACCGTTTTCGCCATTCTTCCACCGAAAAAAAACGGACAGGATGTTTCACGACAGAAAACAGTTGGGAAGAAAGTTGACCTTATCTCAGGTTTTCTGTTCTTTTTTCTTAGCTGCTGGAAACAATATGTTGTTCAGAATCAGACGATAACCCGGAGAATTGGGATAAAGGTCAAGATCTGTCGGCGGGTCACCCACCATGTGGCTGTAGTCCTCAGGGTCGTGGCCGCCCAAAAAAGTCCAGAAACCGTTGCCGAAATTGCCGTGAATGTAGCGGTCTTCACCGAGCGCGGCGTTATCGCCAAGCACGATGACGTTGGGTTTCACGTATGTCTTGTTGAAAGCCGTGGTCTGTCCCATGAAGGCCTTGATGAGCTTCTGATGGCACTGCGTCAGCATGGTCGGCACGGGATCCCATTTGGCGGAGAAGTCGAAAAGCAGGAAGTAGTCGTTCTCTTCCCTGACCGTACGCGAATGCTTTTCACTGACATCGATATTTGAAATCTCATATTCCTGCGGGTTCGTCGAGACGGAGAAGTCGGTGAAAGCGAAGCAATTGTCATAATTCAGCCGCTGCGGATCGCCGGAACGTATCGGGTCGCCGTCGAACATATAATCACAGATATCAAGTCCGTCGGCTGCCAAGGCAACATCATAGCTGTCTGGAGCAGAGCACATTGCAAACATATAGCCACCGCCAGCGACGAAATCGCGAATCTTTTTCGCCACAGCAAGTTTCAATTGCGAAACCTTGTCATAGCCCCAGCGTTTCGCCGTTGCTTCCTGAAGCTTGACATCTTCCTGATACCAAGGATAATTGCGATATCGCGCCCAGAACTTGCCATACTGTCCGGTAAAGTCCTCATGATGCAGATGCAGCCAGTCGTAGGTCGGCAGGATGCCTTGAAGGACTTCATCGTCATAAACGATGTCGTATGGAATCTCGGCGTAGGTAAGCACCAAGGTCACCGCGTCATCCCAAGGCAACATGTTCTTTGGCGCATAAACGGCGATGCGCGGCACCTTCTGTAGTTTCATCTCGTCCATATTGACGCCGGGATCAGCAATTTCATTCAGGATGGCGTTCGCTTGTGCATCGGCAATCACCTGATAGGAAACAGAACGCATCTTGCACTCGCGCTCGAACATCTCGTGATAAGGAATCAAATAGCTGCCGCCTTTGTAGTTCAACAACCAGCTAATCTCAACGTCACGCTGAAGCACCCAATATGCGACGCCGTAGGCTTTCAGATGATTCGTCTGAGTGTCGTCCATCGGTATCAGAAGATAAGCAGCTCTCGCCGGAACGACAAGAAACAAAGCCATTATCAACACCATCAATCTTCTTTTCATCTCTTATCAATAAGTATTGCAAAAGTACCAAATTCCGATATGCGTCGCCACAAAACGCAAAGAAATCCATTGAAACGAAGCAGCGACGATTACTTTAATCATTCCTTTAAATTGAAAAGAATATATTATTGTAATACAATTAATTAAAAATACAATAAATAGTCAAATTGAACCATTGAAAGCAATCATTCAGACAATATATTGAACCAATACTTTTAATTAATTATTATAATCAATTTATTTACAATATTTTGATAAGAAATTTCAGGATGAACAATCCAACATTATTGAAACTATAACTGGAAATAGTTTACTATCTATAATAAAGCATTTAAAATGCTAATATTTGACGTAATACTTTAAATTCTGATTGACTACCACTTTTTTGTCACGGAATATCGCCAGAAACTGCTCCCAGTCCTTAATCATTCCCCTCGATTCACGATAATTGACGATGACCTTGACCATGTCATAATTCAGATAAGGATGACGCAACAAGGTCTTGAAATCGTCTCTGTTCACATCGATTTTGGAAATCTTGCTGTCGTTTATTGTCAGAAATGGGCTTATCTTGTCGAAATGAGTCGAATCGACACCCTTCACCTCGCGCAGTTGTTCCTTTGAGATGAAGCCGCCAAGACGGTCACGATAGCGCAGAATTCGCGATGCGACATAAGGTCCAATCTGGGGCAATTCCACGAAAAGCAACGAGTCTGCAGTATTGATATCAACGACTGGAATAGTCTTTTTATCAGCATTATATGCATTCTCTTTTGAACCATTACTTTTATATGAATCCGGCTTTGATCTTGAGTAGCCGTTCTGACTTAAGTCCGGGATTACGATGTATGGTTCGAGAATTTCGTATTCCTCTTCCGAGATGGTATAAAGCTTACTGAAGTCTTTCTTGGAATAAAACCGGCCACCTTTTGACTGATAATTCATAATACCCCGAATTTGGCGGTCGGAAAGTCCGAGTTTACGCCAATCGTCCTCCGTCATGTTGTTCGGATTGAATTCGAATGGATGAAGCTGATTTTCAGAATATGACGATGCCGATTGATAGGAAGAAGGCTTCTGCCGCTGCTGATTCAACGCCAGCTGGCGGGCTTGTATGATCGAGTCAAGACGATGAAACGCCAACGTGTCACTCCTATTGCTTGAGATGGGAAAAAGACAAACCGCTATCAAGGCTATCACAACTACCATAATGGCGATGATGGCAATTCTTTCGCCTTTGGAGAAGACCAGCATTCTTCTGATATCATTCATAACAGTCGGACTATCAAATGATGCAACTGATGAAAATAATAGCGATTGCCAATGGTGCTATAAACCTAATAATGAATAAAATGACACCTTTTATTGCAACCGTTAGTTTACCATCGTTGGTGACTTCCTGGAAGAACTTGCTTTTCCCCAAGAACCATCCTGTAAAGATCACGATGAGCAGTCCGCCGATTGGCAGCATGATGTTTGATGAAATGAAATCGAGACAATCGAACCAAGGTTTGCCGCCAATCTGCAGCGACGAACCGTCCCTCAGACTGAGCGAAGCAAAGGCTCCTAAAATGAATGTTGCCAACAGAGCAACGATAGTGGCTGTTTTTCTTGTAAGGTGAAGTTCCTCGACCAGATAGGCAACCATGACTTCGAGAAGGGATATCGTAGATGTCAGCGCCGCTATTGCGAGCAGTACAAAAAAGATGATGCACAAAAAATATCCGCCAGCCATCTCGTTGAAAATCATCGGCAAAGTGTTGAATACAAGTCCCATGCCCGCAGTAGGCTTGATGCCGAGCGAGAATGCCGCTGGAAAAATAACGATGCCGGCAAGGATGGCCACCAAAGTATCGGTCATGGTCACAGAGAAAGCTGTGGAAGTCAGATTATCCTTTTTATTGATATATGACCCGTAAGTGATCAAGGCGCCCATACCGACGCTGAGTGAGAAGAACACCTGTCCCATGGCGCTAATCAGCACCTTCCCTGTTATCTTTGAAAAATCAGGCTTGAAGAAAAATACCAGTCCTTCTTTTGCATCTGGCATAGTTAAAGACCTTATTGCCAATATGATAAGTATCACAAAAAGCAAAGGCATAAGGATTTTCGAATACTTCTCGATGCCATTTGCGACACCCTTGAAGACGATGACGCCCGTAAGGAACAAGAATACGACCTGCCACATGATGGTAATCCAACTATTGTTGCGGAATGCGGAGAAATTCTGCTCGATTGTGGCAAGGTCTTTCCCTTGGAAATCGTTGGAAACAGCTTTCGCAATATATTCGAGTGTCCAGCCAGAAATTGTCGAATAGAAAGAGAGAATAAACAACGCGCAGAGCACGCCAAGATAGCCGACCAAAGGCCATGCCGTCTTGGGAGCAAGCACTTTGAAAGCGCCGACGGCGTTGCGTTGGGAGCGGCGGCCTATGACGAACTCGCACAGCATGACCGGAATGCCCAGTCCCAATACAAATGCGAGATAGACGAGCAGAAAGGCGCCACCGCCATTGTTGCCGGCTTCACAAGGAAATCTGTAGATGTTTCCCAAGCCAACAGCAGAGCCAGCTGCCGCAGCGATGATGCCGATTTTTGAGCCGAAGCCCTCTCTTTTTGGTTTATCTGTCATCATCCGTTTGTTACGATAATCATTCCGGCTTACGCTTCGAGCCAAAAGCCAAATCACCGGCATCGCCCAGACCAGGAACGATGTAGGCGCGCGCCGTAAGTTCGTCGTCGATGGCGCCGACCCAAATCGTCAGCGGCAGACGTGACAAGGCGCGTTTCACATACTCTATGCCTTCCATGCTGGCGATGGCGACAACGATGTGTATCTCTTGGGGTTGCATGTCATCACCCAGCAGGCCTTTCAGGGTCTTGACGAAGGACTCTCCCGTGGCGAGCATAGGGTCACAAAGAATCAGGATGCGTCCGTCAAGGTCGGGAGATGAGAAATACTCCACCTTGATTTCGAAATCCTCGTTCTTGTCGTACTTGCGATATGCCGCTATGAAAGCGTTGTCGGCCTTGTCAAACATGCTCAACATGCCATTATGGAACGGCAACCCGGCACGGAGAATCGTGGCAATTACAGGCTGTTCCTTAAGAACGCGCATCTCCTTGACACCCAGTTGTGTATTGACTTCCTTCTCCTCGTATGGCAGTGCCTTGCTCACCTCATAAGCCATAATCTCACCCAAACGTTCAAGATTGCGGCGGAAACGCATTCTATCCTGCTGAATTTCAGCGTCACGGATTTCAGCGATGAACTGGTTGAAAACACTGTCCTGCTTACCTAAATCATTTACCTTTATCATAATTAGCGTTTGTTTGTGGTTTCAAAGATAAAGAAACTAATTCCAACAATAAAAAGAATGATGAAAAACTTTTATTTCCGTTTAAAAGAAAGAAAGCGAACCGAACGGAACGGTCAATGTTTCAGCGACTTCCAATAGCGGAGCAAAATCTTGCCTATTCCCGACATCCGGCATTCCGAAAAACCAGGATACGGGACGTCGATACTTCCGAAACCATGATAGAAACGAGCCAGATTCTCGTCGTCAGACCCTTCGAAATCAAGAGTGACAGGCGTATTGCAGTATTCCTGAATGACTTGGTCGAACATGAACGTCATGGCTTGTTTCGCCTTACCTGCTTCACCGCATCCCGAAAAGAGAAACACAAGTCTGTCGTGGCTTTTCATGAACAATGCTCCAGCAACAATCTGATTATCATCTGATTCCGACACTCCGTAAACAAATGCCGCACCACGCGCGATGGCTTCTTTTACAAGTTTCCTGAAAGTATCGTATTCCGCATTGCCCCAGGCACTTACCTTCACTCCCCTGTTCATTCTGAACAAAGCGATCACGTCATCAATCGCAGCATTTCTGACGAGATGCAAACCAAAACCCGATGCCTTGGCAAGATTGCGTTTGGTATTGCTATGGTAGTTCGCCGAGAGAGACTCATAATCTGCACTTAGATTAAGTTCGAAATTATGATGATATGTCACGCCTTTGGCATCGTTGGGAAACGTGTTGCCGGAATTCAGACGAATTTCCACAAGACGGAACTGGCCAGGAATGGCATCAAGAAACGCCTTGACGTCTTCCGCCTTGAGCGTTTCGGTGGAATAGATTCCGAGTTGCTGCACGAAATCTGGCTGGAAAAGATAGTTTATGCCGAACTTCTTGCCAGAAGTCAAAGGCATGACAGTATGATAGTTGCTATCAATCAAAGCCTGCCAGCCAGGACTGACGATGTCAAGATACCATGAAAGTCCATAGACATTGCCGTTGGCTGAGGCGCCAATGCAGGCATCCCAGGCTTCCTTGTCTATTTCATCATGTCGCAAATACTTGACATTCATTTTGTTGCATATTCAAGAATGTTCCTATACATCTCAGGCCATCCCTTCCATCGTTTTTCTCCGCCCAAGGTCTCGTTGTGACAAAGGAAAATAAAGGTTCCGTTCACCGCCTTCACTTCATCTATAAGACTGGTAATCATGCGATAAGATTCATCGACATTCAGATTGAGATAATCGCGCAACGTTCCGTCCATCACCGTGAAAGGATGGATATTTAGGTTCGTGACGACATCGTTTTCAAGATCGAAAAACCGATACGTGTCGGCAATTCCGGCCCTGAATCCCGGTTGCGAAGCGAAGCCCATCGTGTAATCGTCGGTGATGTCAAGCTCGATTATCTTCTGGTAGCTGCGCGGCATCGTCATTCTCAGGAAGTGCTGGCGGCTTTTCGTCAGTTCGCGATTCAGGACTGATGAAAGCCTTTCGATTTCCTGCTGAAGGCGTGCCGAATCGAGATAAGACGAGAATGACGGGTGGATGCCCACATCGGCATAATCGCCAATTTGTTTGATGAGATTTCTGAAGGCATCGTTGCGGACAGAGATGTTTTTATCGTTCTGGTCGTAATCGCCGCATAAGATGAAGTAGATCGGGCGCAGTTTGTATGTGTTCTGCAGTTCGAACTGAAGGTCGTAGGTGTCGAATGGGTCACGTGCGCCATGGAAAAGCACGTCGTTGCGATGTTTAACTTCTTGATAATCACGCGCAATGATATCTCTGGCATAAGCGCCGATGGTGCGATACAAGCCTTTATGACGGTATGCCCATGCCGCATCGATGTCGTATGTGGGGACAAACTTGAACGATTTCTTTTTCAATTTCAGGGTTGGACAGATGCCGGTAAGAATGTTGCCCAGCGCATTTGCCCAGATGTTTACCAAAGGCTTTTGAAGCATTCCCATTGCATGCATGCAGGTGTATTCGGCCTGAAAGCGTCCGTATTTGTCCCGAATCTGGGGAAGATACTCTTCGTAACGTGTTACAAGATAAAAAGATGCGGCAAACACATCAAAAGGCATGATGCTGTCGGGATGATACACGGGAAAGATGCCCTTCACCCCTTGATAGTCGAAAGGTTTCTCTTCTTGCTCGACGATGTTATACTCGAAAAGCAGATTGACCGCTTTTTGGAAAGGCTGTCCTTGGATTGGTTCCTTGCCATAAACCAGATGGAGGCCTTCGGCAGCGAGCAACCGTTCCGCGTCAACAGTCAGATCGTACTGCAATCCGAGCTGGTTTTTCAGCAGCAAGTCGAAAGCGTAGCGCAATCGGTTTGATATCTTCGGGACAAGGACAGTGAGCTTCATGTCGCGAAATTAAGTCGTTTTTTCCAACAAGCAATGCTTTTTCCGTCTGTTTTTTGCATGCAGAGCAAAAGCAGGTCGAAAATGAAACGGAATCGATTTTTTCTGTACTTTTGTCAATTCACAAAATCCGATTCCAGAGATGGAGAACTTCATCGTATCAGCAAGGAAATACAGGCCTGCAACATTTGACACCGTGGTGGGACAAGAGTCCATCACATCGACATTGAAAAACGCCATCCGCAACAACACTTTGGCGCAGGCGTTCCTTTTCTGCGGCCCGCGAGGCGTAGGCAAGACGACGTGTGCACGCATCATGGCGAAGACCATCAACTGCCTGCACCCCACCGAAAATCTCGAAGCCTGTGACGAATGCGAGTCGTGCAAGGCCTTCAACAGCAACAACTCCTTCAACATCTACGAACTTGACGCTGCATCGAACAACTCCGTCGAGGACATCCGCAATCTGGTAGATCAGGTGCGCATTCCACCACAAATCGGAAAATACAAGGTCTATATCATCGACGAGGTCCACATGCTCTCTTCGGCTGCTTTCAACGCTTTTCTGAAGACCCTTGAAGAGCCGCCGGCGTACGCCAAGTTCATTCTGGCCACCACCGAAAAGCACAAGATCATTCCCACCATCCTGTCGAGATGCCAGATTTTCGATTTCAAGAGAATCACAGTCGAGGACATCAGCAAGCATCTGGCTTATGTGGCATCCAAAGAAGGCGTGACCGCCGAACCCGAAGCGCTCAACATCATCGCCCAAAAAGCGGATGGCGCCCTTCGTGACGCACTTTCCATCTTCGACCAGATGGTGAGTTTCTCAGGGAAAAACATCACCTACAAGGACGTCATCGAGAATCTCAACGTACTCGATTACGACTACTATTTCAAAATCGTCGACGACATCCTACGTGCCGACACCAGTGACATTCTCATACTTTTGGAAGACATCATCGGCAAAGGATTCGAGCCACAGCATTTCATCAGCGGCATGGGCAGTCATTTGAGAAGCCTTCTCGTCAGCAAAGACGCCAAGACGACCCAGTTGCTCGAAGTGAGCGAACAACTAAGGCAACGTTATGCCGAACAGTCCGCAAGATGCCCCTTGCCATTCCTGATCAAGGCACTTGACATCAACAACCAGAGCGACATCGACTACAGAAGTTGCAGCAACAAGCGTCTGCATCTGGAAATCGCCTTGCTCAAGATGTGCGCTCTATGTAGCAGCAATCTCAATGTGAGCAACCCGCCCCAGCCACAGCAACTTCCGCAAAATCGTCCAGCCACTTCGGCTCCCGTGACGCCAGCCGCAGCGCAACCGTCCGCGCCAAAACAAACCGCGAACGCGCCTGTCAGCCATGGTGAACCACCGGCAAATGAGGCCAAGCCACATCCAGAGACAAACACTAATCAGGTTCCAAAGGCTACACAAACTACTCAGAATCAACAGACTCCACAAGTTCCAAATACAGACAATCAGGCAACGCCTACGCCGCCCCAGACGAGTGCGCCGACATTCAGACCGCGCGGCACCACGTCAAGCACAATCGCCATCAACTCAACGGCGGACACAAAGCCTAATGAGGAAGAGACCGAGACGATTTACGACACGCCGTTCACTCAAGAACAACTTTCGGCGGCATGGGGATCCTTCGTGGTGAAATACAAGCACATCTCCCCCAGTTTTGCTGCCGGCCTTGGAAAATATCTGCCAAAACTGGAAAACGAGAAAGAGATTCACTTTACCGTGGACAACAAACTCATTGAAAGCGACACGGAGAGCATGACCGCGCTGCGCAATCACCTGAAAAGCGAACTGCACAACAACCAGTTCGACCTGATTCCGGAGATGACAGACAAACCTGCCGAGGTCAAAGCCTATACCGACAAGGAAAAATTCGAGGAGATGGTAAAAGAACAACCAATTCTGAAGGACCTTCAACTCGGTCTGCAACTTGAAGGCGACCTTTGATTGGATTACATTTCAAACTGAAATAGTTATTTATTTTATTATCAATATCTTACAATGAAATTTCAAAATCTTGCAGCCATGGCATTAATATGCACTGTAGCATGCAGTTGCGCTGAAAAAGGGCAAAACGATACAAAGACGACGGTCATTCCCGCCATCGACACGAGCAATATGGATTTGAGCATCAAACCCGGCGACGATTTTTTCCGCTATTGCAACAACAAATGGTTGAAGAACAACCCCATCCCTGAAGAGTACACAACCTACGGCGCTTTCACCGAACTCGACCGCAAAAATGAGGTGCAGATTCAGGACATCATCAAGGAAGCATCCGCAGACCAGAATGCACAGCAAGGCAGCGTGGCACAAAAAATCCGCGATTTCTACAACACTGGAATGGATTCCGTTGCCATCAATGCGAGAGGCTACTCCGAACTTCTTCCCTATTTCAAATCCATTGACAGCATCACCGACAAGAGCCAGATTGCCGCAATTCTGGGACGGCTGCACGCTGTTGGATTCGGCGGATTCTTCAATGCCAGTCCGGGTTCCGATCCGAAGCATTCCGACATGGTCATCATGCACCTTTACCAAGGCGGCATGAGCCTTCCCGACCGCGACGACTATTTCGGCGACGACGAAAAGAAAGTCGAGATGCATCAGAAGTTTCAGGAGCACATGAGCAAGATGTTCCAACTGGTTGGCACCGACAGCGTTGCCGCCAAACAAAAAGCCCAAAGCATCTTCTCGTTGGAAAAACAACTTGCCCAAGGCGCCCTCACACGCGTGGAACGCCGTGACCCTGACCGCACCTATAACAAGATGACCATAAGCAAGTTGCAGTCGGAATGCCCTGGCTTCAACTGGAACGATTATTTCAAAAGCCTTGGAGCGCCCAACTTCGACAGCCTGAATGTCGGCATGCCGGGCTTCGTGAAAGGCATGGACAAAGTGATAGCCGGAACTGACCTGAATGTCATCAAGGACTATCTGAAATGGCAAGTGCTCACGGGCAGCGCCGGAGAACTCAGCGACGACCTCAGCACCGAAGACTTCAACTTCTTCGCCACCTACCTTTACGGCCAGGAAAGCCAGAAGCCGCGTTGGCGCCGCATACTCTCCGCCACATCCAGTTATCTCGGCGAAGCCGTGGGACAACTTTATGTGGAAAAGTACTTCCCTGCCGAGTCGAAGGAAAGAATGGTGAAACTCGTCGACAACCTCATGGCCGCCCTCGGAGAACGCATCCGCAATCTCGACTGGATGACCGCCAACACGAAACAATTGGCTTTGTCGAAACTCGGCAAGATCAACGTGAAAGTCGGCTATCCCAACAAATGGAAAGACTACAGCGACTATGAAGTCGGCACAAAATCCTACTTCGAGAATGTCAGAAACGCTTGCGTTTTCCTCACGCGCCGCGAACTCGACAAGGTTGGCAAGCCCGTCGACAAGGAAGAATGGTTTATGACGCCACAGACCGTCAACGCCTATTACAGTCCTGAATACAACGAGATTGTCTTCCCTGCTGGCATCCTTCAGCCTCCATTCTTCAACCACGATGCCGATGATGCCGTGAACTACGGTGGCATTGGCGTCGTCATTGGTCACGAGATGACACACGGCTTCGATGACGAAGGCCGCAAATTCGATGAAAACGGCAACCTCAACGACTGGTGGACCAAGGAAGACGCCGACAACTTCAGTCAGCGCACGCAACGCCTTGTTCAGTTGTTCAACGATTTCCAAGTCATGGGACACAACATCAACGGCGAACTGACCCTTGGCGAGAACATCGCCGACCTCGGCGGCCTCAACATCGCTTGGGATGCCTATCAGATGACCGAAGAAGCCAAGAAGTGCGACAGCATCGACGGCTTCAGCCCCGCACAGCGTTTCTTCATCAGTTACGGCACAATCTGGAGAAACAACATCCGTGAGAAGGCCCTCGAACGCCGCATCAAGGAAGACGTGCACTCCCCTGCGGAAGCACGTGTCAACCGCACGCTGTTCAGCATGCCCCATTTCTATGAAGCGTTCGACATCAGTCCCGAAGACAAGTTGTACATCGCTCCGGAGAACAGAGCCAACATTTGGTAATTATCAGGAAAACTTGACAGTATAGGTCATTATCCTCATGAAATTCAGACAGTTCATTGGAAGAAGTTATCTCAGACTGAAAGGCTGGAAACGCGTCGGGCACTTGCCGGCAGAAGCCCGAAAGTGCGTCTGCATTGTGGCGCCGCACACTTCCATAGAAGATTTCTTCATCGGCCTGGCCTTTTTCAGGGCGGAAGACATCCGTTTCAGAGTGATGATGAAGGTCGAGTTTTTCAAGAACCCCATCCTGCGTTTCTGCCTGCTGAAGATTGGCGCTATCCCAGTCGATCGCGGCCATCAGAATCACCTTGTGGACAAGATGATAACCCTTTTCGGTGAAGAAGACCAGGTGTGTCTTACCATTTGTCCTGAAGCCACACGAAAGAAAGTGGACAGATGGAAAAAAGGATTCTACTACATCGCAGAAGGCGCCCATGTTCCCATCATGATGGGATTCATGGATTTCAAGAAGAAGACCTGCGGCTTCGGACCAATGATTTATCCGTCAGGAGATTACGACAAGGATTTGGCAATAATAAACGACTTCTACAAGGACATTAAGGCAAAATATCCCGAAAACTTCAACTTGGATGAGCAATACAGAACACATAAATCGTGAGATAGAACGCAAGTTCCTCGTGAAAAACGACGACTTTCTGAAAGAGTCGGTCAAAGCGTTCCAAATCGAACAAGGCTACATCTGCCGTCAACCCGGCAAGACCGTCAGGGTAAGAATCCGTGACAACCAGGCTTTTCTGACCATCAAAGGGAAACGCACGGACAACGGCCTGACACGTTTTGAATGGGAAAAGGAGATTGACAAGGACGACGCACTGCAACTTTTGCAACTTTGCGAAGGCGCCACCATAAAAAAGACCCGTCACCTTGTCCCCAACGGCCCTTTCACCATTGAAGTCGATGTGTTTCATGGCGATAACGAAGGCCTTGTCGTCGCTGAAATCGAACTGGAAGACGAAAACGACCGTTTCGACATTCCGCAATGGCTCGGAGAAGAAGTGACCGACGACAAGAGATACCACAACTCGCAACTCGTAAACCATCCTTTCAAGAATTGGAAATGAAAACCATGCGCCATGATAGACTTGCAGGCTAACATCCACGACAAATACACGTTGGAATTCAAGGTCGGATTCAACACAGACGACACGCAACCACTTTCCAACGCAAACGACTATGTTCTAAATACTTGGATATTTGTTCCAAACAGTCTCGACATCAACGCTTCGAAATACAGCAAGGATGATTTCTACCGCGACATCAAATCCGACGTGCGGCTGATCACACCGCCGTATTCCTTGGCAGAACTCGCCGAATCCGACGAGACGCTACCATACAAGTCGCTGAAACAGAATTGCATATCGCTTTCAAAAGGCAAAGGCAGCGAAGATGCGTTCGTCCATACCGTCAAGATGTATTGCGCCATCATGAAAAGTTCCTTGCGCGAAGCCTACCACGACATTGCCAACCACGGCACAGATGGCGATGCTTTTGTCAAAGGCGAAGCCTTTCTGAAGAATGCAGGCAAAGCCATCGGCCGCTACCGCAACTTGCGAAAGGACATCGCTGCGATTTCTGTCAGTGAGAAAATGCGCAATTCTTTCGACTATGGCGACGAGTTTCTCAGCAACACTTTCGAGAAATACACCTTCGCAGTCCGCGACGTTTTACGGCGGCGAGATCTGGAAAAATACAAAGCCATTGAAAACGATTTCAGGTCGGCCATCGCGGCGGAAGATAGTTACAAGAAAGAAAGATGCTTCCTTCGCGTTGAACTTGACGACAAAGACAACAACAGCGACTATGTTTTCCGCACCAGTCTGTTGAAGAAATTCGCCGAAAGCGACCTCTATCTCAAGGCTAACAAGATCAGTAACAGTTACTTCGTAGAACAACTTCTGTTCGTTGTGGCCGCCATCATCGCCATGCTTGCGTCCACCCTGCTGACACTCTATTTCCAAAGCCAGTTCAACAACTACGCCTTGCCACTGCTCATTTCCGTGGTGCTTATCTATGCTTTGAAAGACCGGTTGAAAGACTGGATGAAAAGCATTTTTTCGCATCGCGTGACAAGCAAGTTCTACGATCACAAGACCTATTTCCGTCTCAATGATGATGTCATTGGCGAGAACATGGACAGTTTCAGTTTCGTGCGAAGCGACAAGATTCCTGCCGAAGTGCTCAGCATTCGCGACAGAAGCGATTTGCTTAAAGCCGTGAGTTTCAAGGATGAACGCGTAATGCTATTTCGAAAGAAAGTGCGGCTATGGAGAGACAAACTCGCCAAGGCAAGTCCGTTCCCGCTGAAGGGAATCAACGACGTGATGCGCTTCAACCTGACGGAATACACCCGCAAGATGGACAACACGCACATCCCCGTTTCGGGAACATGGGAAGACCGCGGCTATGACGTCATCATGGGCGAAAAACGCTACTACATCAACTTCATCATGCAATGCGTCTACGAAGGCAAGACGGAATACAAGCGCATCCGGCTGGCACTGAACCGTGACGGCATCGTCAACATCGACATCACTCAACAGTGATTTCGCGCTGCAGCCTGATATCATCGGAAGCGGCACCTACCATAATGGAGAAGTCACCAGGTTCAAGATGCCATCCCTGAGCGGCATTATATACCGACAAGTCACGGCGTGACAAGACGAACGAAACCTGTTTGTCTTCACCTTTCGGAATGAATATTCTTGCAAAACCTTTCAATGCCATTGACGATGAGACGACAGACGCCACCTCATCTCTCACGTACAACTGAACGACTTCGTCGCCGTCGCGGTCACCGACATTGCTGACCTTGAGCGACACCTTATAGAATATGTCATCGCTTCCCGCCTTTTCGACAACGAGATTGTCATACTTGAAACTCGTGTAACTCAGTCCGTGCCCGAAGGCAAACAAAGGTTTCGCGTCACCTTCGACATAGTCGCCCGTTACGGGCTGGGAATAGCATACCGGAATCTGACCAACGGACTTGGGAATGGAGACCGGCAGTCGGCCTGCAGGATTATAGTCGCCCCAAAGCACATCAGCCAGAGCGTTGCCGCCTTGCATGCCAGGATACCACATTTCGACGATGGCGGCAGCCTTGTCAAAAGCAAGGTTTTTCAACAAGGGACGGCCTTCGACATACACGACCACGACAGGTTTCCCGCAATCCATGACGCGCTGAAGCAACTCGTTCTGTTTGCCAAGCAAATCCAGAGAGCAGCGGTCAAAGCCTTCGCCACATTCCATATCGGAAAGACGGTCGTTCACGATGGCGGCGCCTGTGGACTCGTAACTCGTCTTGAAGTCGCGGGCGCTTGAGCCACCCACCACGACTACGGCGACATCAGCCGCTTTTGCGGCGACGACGGCGGCATCGATGTCGGCATCTGACACGTCGCGCACCGAACAGCCTTTCACATAAGTCACATCCGCCCTATTCTTATCCCTGATGCCTTCCAGCATGGTCACGACACGCAAAGAATCCTGCGGCGCCGTGTAGTCGCCCAACTGGTTGTACATATTGTCGGCATTCGGCCCGATGACGGCAATACGCCTGACATCATCGCCGAAAGGCAGAATCCCATCGTTTTTCAACAATACGACCGATTCCCTTGCCACCTGCAAAGCCAGACTGACATTCTCGTCATTGCCAACTCTTTCGGCGGCTTTGTTTTCATCGACATAAGGATTGTCAAAAAGTCCCAAATCGTATTTCACTGTCAGCACTCGTTTCACTGCGGCATCGATATCCGATTGCGTCACCAAGCCGGCATTCAAGGCTTTAATGAGAAATCCGCCGTAATTGGCGCCGCCAAGGTCGATGTCGACGCCAGCCTTCAAGGCCAATGCCGCTGCTTCTTCCTGTGTGGCGCAGATATGATGTGTGGCGCACAAAGCCCAAATAGCGTTTAGGTCGGAAATAACCAGGCCATGAAAATGCCATGTCTTGCGCAGCACATCATCGATGAGCCATCCGTTAGCGCTGCAAGGCACTCCGTCGATGGTGTTGTATGAAGTCATGACCGCTCCGGCGCCATGTGTGACTGTCATTTCGAAAGCCGGAAGATAATCCGCCATCAGCGCATTGGCACCGACGTCCGCATTGGCGGCATTATGTCCGCCGCGAGGAATGCCATATGCTGCAAGATGTTTCAAAGTGGCGACGACATGAGTCTGCATGCCTTCCACAATGGCGAATCCCAACTGACCAGACAGATACGGGTCTTCTCCCAGAGTCTCTTCCATGCGCGACCAGCGAGGTTCGCGTGCAATGTCGAGCACGGGGCCGAAACCCACCTGAGCACCTTGAAGACGCAACTCTTCGCCCATCGTCTCGCCCATCTTTTTCAGAAGTGCCGTATCCCAAGTGCTGGCCTGTCCCAATCCCGTTGGGAATACAGTGGTGCCGACCGCCATGTGGCCGTGCGGCGTCTCTTCGCAAAACAACAACGGAATGCCCGAAGGAGTATGTTCCTTGGCATAACGTTGCATCTCGTTGAGCAAACGCGCAGACTGACAAGGCTGCAAGCCTGTCTCAACGGTCTTCTGCGACCATGGGTCGGCACGCAGCACAGCCCAACACGAGCCCAAAGGCAGCGTATCCATCATCGCCTTGAAACTCTCGGAAAGCCAAACCGAATCGCCTTGTTTTTCATAGAAGTTGAAGCCGATAGGGCAACAGAGTTGGCCCACCTTTTCTTCCAAAGACATACGGCTCAGCAACTTATCAATATCTTTCTCTTCCGTTGTCCTGCCATTCTTTGAGGAACACGCAATCATAAGTAGCGGAATGAAAATCAGGGAAATGGTTCGGACACGCATAATTTGATTATTTGTGCAAAAGTAACAAATCGACTTGAAAAACATGCCGATTCAAAAATACACGGATTTCGATGAAATGAAATGCCAAAAACGGGTTCGGGAAATTTTTTTATTTTATTTTTGCACCTTAAATATTTAATTTTAGATGAAAAAAGTACTTTTTCTACTTTCCATGATGATGGTCGTGATTTCGGTTTCGGCCCAGAAAATCGAACACGTATATCATTTCGGTCAGCCTACAATAGGCGAATTGAACGGCTATAGTGTCGTCAAATTCCCTGATTGCGAACAACTTGGAAATACAGGCGAGCCTGTGCTGCCATGGCAGAGCGTCAAAATCATATTGCCCATGAATCAGGAAGCGGCTTCCATTGAAGTCAGTTTCTCGGATTTCGTGGAACTTGAAGGCACCTACAATCTTTATCCTTACCAGATGGCGCGGCCTCTATCGGAAACCAAGGTCATTCCGTTTGCCAAGAACGAAGCCATCTACGCTTCGAAGGAAGTCTATCCCGCCACAAGCCACAGCGATGTGAACACGCAGTATCTCAACGGCGTGTCTTTCGCTTTCAGCGGATTCACTCCAGTGCGTTACATTCCGTCAACGGGAAAAGTCAGTTATGCCAAAACCGTGACCGTCAGCATTGAAATGGCGGCTTGCAAGGAAGACAACAGCAGTCTGCTTTGGCTCACGCCATCCAACAGAAACAGCATCAAGAATCTGGCACAGAATGCCGAGATGATTGACTCGTACAACGGTCGTGGAAGATCGGTTCCAGGATATGACCTTTTAGTCATCACACCCGAAGCATGGGCACCGCGTTTTGACGAATACGTCGAGATGTACAACCAGAGAGGCATCCGCACCCGCGTTGCCACTACTGAAAGCATCTATTCCAGCATGACAGGCCGTGACAATCAGGAAAAGATACGCAATTACATCATTCAGGAATACCAAGACAACGGCATCAGCATGGTCAACTTGGGCGGCGATGTGGCGCTTGTGCCTTTCCGCGGCTTCTATTGCTACGTCAGCGATGGATACGTTGACGATGCGATTCCGTCCGACATGTACTATGCCTGCCTTGACGGCACATGGAACGATGACAACGACAACCTTTGGGGCGAAATCGGCGAAGCAGATCTCCTTCAGGACATCGGCATTGGCCGCATGACATTCAACAATGACGACCAGTTTGAAACCCTTATGGGAAAGACCTTCAGTTATCTCAACACGCCTGTGCTTGGCGAATTCCGCCGTCCCATATTGGGCGCGGAGCATCTCGGTGACGGATATTACGGCAGCGACGACATGGAACGCCTGATTGGACAATGCGATTTCAACAACTATACTACGATTGGTTTCCCTGTAGATTATGATTTCGTAAAGGTTTACGCTACGCCATCACACGGCTGGAGCGGCAGTGAATTCCGTGACGCCATCGTGCAAGGCGGCAACTACGTCAACCACGTAGGTCATGCCAATACCGACTACGTGGCGGGATGGACAGGCAGCATGCTCCGTGACAATAACTTTGCAGGCGCCAACGGCGTGGATCACAACTTCATGTTCTTCCACTCTCACGGTTGCATCTGCGGCGACTATTCACACAGTTGCGTCCTTGAGAAACTGCTCACCCTTCACACGGCATGTGTCGTCACCACAGGTAACTCGCGTTACGGATGGTATATCCCGTGGGGCGACGGCCCGGGCGCACACCTCAACAGAGAGTTCATGGACGCCTACTTCAACGACAGAATACCTTTCGTCGGAATGGCTATGCGTGAATGCAAGATCAAGACAGCGCCTACGATTAATTTATTTGGCGAAGACGGCGCCATGCGCTGGAACTTCTACGACCTCAACGTGCTTGGCGACGTGGCGATTTGCCCTTGGCTTGACGAACCCTTCGTGCCAGACGTCCAATATTCCACCGGACTCATGGTCGGTGCCACTTCTACTGAAGTCCACGTTTCGCAAAACGGCACAGCACTCAACAACTTCCGCTGCAGCCTCTTCCATGGCGATGACCTGCTCGGCTTCGCTCTGACAGATAACAACGGCAATGCCACGTTGACTTTTAGCCCCGCCCTTGACGTCGTCGGCGAAATGACACTCGTCGTCACCGGTCCCAATGCATGGCCACAACGCCTTGCCGTGAACGGATTCGCTCAAGGTCAGGCTTACGTATGCGCCAGTGCATATAGTTACAACGACAATGGCAACCATAACGGTGTTGCAGAATTTGGCGAAGCGATGACTATCGACGTTGACTTTACCAACACAGGCAATGCGACAGCAAACAACGTTGTCGCCACCTTGTCATCTACCGACAGCCACATCAGCACCACCAGCAGTTCATTCAACGCAGGCAGCATCAATGGAAACGCCACAAGATCGTACGACAACGCCTTTGCTTTCAATATCAGCAATGACATCGCCGATATGACAAGAGTCGTCTTCAACATCCAATGCACCGACGGCAACGGCACATGGAATTCGAGCATTCCGCTTTACGTGATGGCTCCCACTCTCGCTTTCGGCAATGTCGTGTTCGATGACAGCCAAGGCAACGGCAACGGACTTATCGATCCAGGCGAGACCATCATCTTGCACGTTCACGGTTCAAATAACGGTCACGCCACAGCACCTGCGACAAGCATCAACGCTTCATGCAACTATTCGGAAATCAGCATGATAAGCAATCACGCCGAAATCGGCAACGTCCAACCAGACGGCAGTTTCACTGGCGACATCTCCTTCACCAGCGATCCTAACACCGTCGGTGGCACCGTTTTCAACATGAATATTTCCATCAACAGCGGCAGTTACGTCACGAACTACATCTACTCTTTCTCAGTAGGTTATGCGACAGAGACCTTTGAAAGCGGCGACTTCAGTTTCATGAGTTGGGACTTTGGCGGCGAACAGCCATGGGTTGTCACCGACGCGGTGGCGCACCAAGGCAACTACAGCGCCCAATCCGGAACAATCGAAGACGACCAAGTCTCCGACCTGATCATCAGCACCAACCTGCTAATCGGCGGCGACCTCAGTTTCTACTATAAGACATCTACCGAGAAACTCGATTACCTGATTCTGTACGTTGACGATAAAGTCATCGATTTCTGGAGCCAAGACACCGACTGGACACGCTTCAGCCACACGCTCACGGCTGGCGAACACGTCATCAAGTGGCGTTTCGACAAAAGCCCAAAAAATACCGGCGGCGAAGACCACGTATGGGTTGACGACATTGTCTTCCCTCCTGCGTGCCTCGTTCTCGGTGTGGAGAATGTCACCACGACAAAAGAAAACAGCATCTATCCGAATCCTAACAATGGCGACTTCGTCGTTTCGCTGGCCAAAGACAACTCCGAAGTGAGCGTCTTCAACCAACTCGGACAGATGGTTAAGCATATCGGCAGCGCCTCTGGATACCAACGTATCGGCATGGAAAATGCGGCATCGGGAGTCTATTTCGTCCGCATCCAGAACGACAGCAACACCGAAACGCTGAAGATGGTGGTGAAATAACTTGCCAATGAACTGATTTTCCGATGCGTTTTCCTCGGAGAATCAGACGAATCTAACAAACGGAAAACACTGACATTCCGTAGGGATGGACCTAATATAACAGGTCAACTCCTACGGAATTTCATTTTAATCAATATGGGGCATTTCATTTGCTGCAAATAATGGCAATTTCATTGATGCTAATATTAACTTAATAAGCAGATTATCAAAGTATTAAATCAACAATTTCAATGTAATGCGGAAATATCACCTTTTATAGAACGCTCTACATCGCAAAATCCGATGATAATAGGCTGATAATCATGAAAAGAGTTTTCCAAAAAATCAAGATTTCCACTCACAACAAAATGGGATTTTATATATCTTTGGCGCAAAATATCATCAGGATGAAAAAACATTATCTCATTTTTTTGCTTTTCGCTCTTTCCCTTCACGTTTCGGCGCAGAACATCGAGCACATCTATCATTTCAGCAATCCCGTTGTTAGCAATGTAAACAACTATCAACAGATTCATTTCCAAGGATGCATGCAGTCAGGCATTACAGGACAGCCAACTTTGGCATGGCAAAGCATCAGCCTATTGCTGCCTATGAATCAGGAAGCCACTTCCATTGAAGTGATTTTCAGCGATTTCAAAGAACTCGAAGGCACCTACAACCTGCTCCCGCAACAAGAAGCGAGACCGCTTTCTTCAACCAAAACAATCCCATTTGAAAAAGACGAAGCCATTTATCGTTCCGGAACAACCTATCCATCAGTAACATACGGACAAGTCAGCACACAATATCTGAATGGCACATCCTTCGCTTTCAGCAGTTTCACGCCTGTACGCTACATCCCTTCGAGCGGAAAGGTCAGTTATGCACAAACCGTGAAAGTCATCATCGGCACACAGGCCACGCGCGAAGACCATAGCGACAAATTATGGCTCACGCCACAAAACCGTCATGCCATCTCGCTGCTGGCGCAAAACGCCGAAATGCTTGACCGTTACGAAGGCCGTGGCCGTGAAGTCAGCGGATACGACATATTGGTTGTCACACCCCAAGTTTGGGCTTTCAGATTCGACACTTATGTCAGTTCCTACCTTCAGAAAGGCTACCGAGTCCGCGTAGCAACTCTTGAAGACATATACGGCTCGATGCAAGGCCGTGACAATCAGGAGAAGATACGCAACTATATCATTCAGGAATACAATGACAACGGCATCAGCATGGTGCTTCTTGGCGGCGATGTGGATATCGTGCCATTCCGTTACCTTTACTGCTTTGTCAGTGACGATACACACGATCAGATTCCTGCCGACATGTACTTTGCCTGCCTCGACGGAACGATGAACGATGACAATGACGAGAACTGGGGCGAAGTGGATGAAGTGGATCTGGTTCCGGAACTTGGCATCGCTCGTCTGCCCTTCAACAGCATAACTCAGTTAGAAACCCTGATGCACAAGTCTACCAGTTACGCCGACACGCCGGTGTTAGGCGAATTCAGAACGCCAATTCTCGCCGGCGAGCACATGGGCGACGGCTATTACGGCAGCGTTTCGCTGGAACGCCTCATCGGCGAAAGCGATTATTATGATTACACCACCATAGGCTATCCTGTTGATTACAATTTCACAAGAGTGTATGCCTCCGAAACCCATAATTGGGTTCCTGACGAACTACGTGATGCCATGGGCAACGGCGGACAATATGTCCATCACATGGGTCACGCCGCCACGGATTATGTTGCGGGATGGACCAACAATTCCATCACCGAAGCCTATTTCTCCGCCAACAACGGCATCGACCACAACTACCTGCCATTCCACACACACGGCTGCACTTGCGGCAACTTCCCTGAAGACTGCATCGTGGAGAGACTTATCACCAATCCGACTGGATGCGTGGTGAGCGCCGGAAATTCCCGCTACGGATGGTACATCCCATTCGGTGACGGTCCGAGCGACCACCTGAACCGTGAACTTGTTGACGCCTACTGCACCGACAGCATCGCCGAGTTCGGCATGGCCTACCGCGAGTCCAAAATCATGACCGCGCCTTGGGTCACGACTGGCTGGGGCGGCGGAGAATATGCGGCATTGCGATGGAACTTTTACGACCTGAACACTTTCGGCGATGTCGCCCTCAGCATCTGGTGTGACGAGCCTTTCTTCCCCGAAGTGAGTTATGCTGGTGGCCTTCCGTTCGCCACATCCCAAACCCAAGTCACAGTCACAAAAGAAGGTCATCCCCTTGACGGCTTCCGCGTCAGTTATTATGACGACGGCACGCTTGTAGGATTCGCCTTAACCGACAGAAACGGAATCGCCGACATCACTTTCGAACCTGCGCTGATGTCGCAAGGCGAGTTACAACTCATCGTCACCGGACAAAACGCACGGCCGCAACAATTCACAGTCACCGTCTTTGAAAACGAAGGACCTTACATTGACGTTACGGCATTCCAATACAACGGCATCGCGCAATTCGGCCATACCATGACAATGGATGTCACTTTGAAGAACTTCGGCAATCAACCCGCAACCGGGACCGTTTCCACCCTCACCTGCGACTCCGACGACATCGCCATCACACAAGGCACCTTGCAATCAGGCACACTGGAACCCAACACGCCACACACCTTCCAAAACGCTTTCAGTTTCGACATCTCCAGCAACATCGAAGACTTGAGCCACGTGCTGTTCACCATATCAATTTCAGGAAACGACACCACTTGGACAAGAGTCCTTCCATTAGACATCACGGCTCCCGTCATTTCTTTCGACAGCATCGTGGTCGACGACAGTCAAGGCAATGGCAACGGGCTGATTGATCCTGACGAAACCATCGTACTGCACGTTTACGGCTCAAATTCCGGTCACGCCACCGCACCTGATGCCACCTTGACAGCGACATGCGACGGTTCGGAAATCACCATGGTAACTGGCCTCGCCGAACTTGGAGACATTCGAGCAGGCAGAACCTTCGCAGGCGACATCACCTTCACGAGCGACCCCAACATCGTCGGCGGCTCTGTTTTCGACATGAACATGGAGATTGCCAGCAATGGCTACATCAAGCCTTACATCTACCAATTCATGGTCGGCTACGCCGTTGAGACCTTCGAAAGCGGTGACTTCAGTTTCATGGACTGGGACTTCGGCGGCGACCTGCCGTGGGTGATTACCGATTCGGTGTCGCACCAAGGCAACTACTGCGCACAATCAGGGTCCATCGGTGACGACCAGATTTCCGACCTCATCATCACATTAAATCTGTTGAACGCTGGCGACCTCAGTTTCTACTACAAGACCTCAACAGAAAGACTCGACTATCTGGTTATGTACGTTGACAATCAAGTCATTCATTACTGGAGCCAAGACACCGACTGGACTTTATTCACACAACCCCTCAGCGCCGGAGAACACATCATCAAATGGCGCTACGACAAGAGCAAAGAAGACACCGGCGGCGAAGATCACGTCTGGCTTGACGACATCAGTTTCCCAGCGCAATGCTTTGTCCTGAATGTGGAAAGCGTCATTTCGTCGAAAGGCAACGACATCTACCCCAACCCGAATGACGGCAGATTCACCATCACTCTGGCAGAAGAACATTCCGACGTTACCATCTTCAACCAACTTGGACAACGTGTAGAAGCCCACGAAAACGTTTCAGGCAACCTTCAAATCAACATCAGCGGATACGCTAACGGCGTTTACTTCGTGAACATCAAAGGCAACAACGGTGTCGAGACGAAGAAAATCGTCATCAGATAAGACTGAAAATTCAATCTACAAGACAAGGCGGGACAATTTGTTCCGCCTTTTTTATAGATACAATCCGCCCAGGCTGTCTACCATTGAATTGTAATAAAAAAACACGCGGAAATATGACTTCGAGAGAAGAAAAACGAGTATCTTTGGCGGCTAAATGAAATTTCATAAAATGAGAAAGTATTTATTTACATTATTAATGGTTTTCATCAGTCTGTTTGCCACTGCACAGACTATCGAAACGACTTACAGTTTCAGCAAACCGGTCGTCACCAAAATGATGGGTTACGATCAGGTTCAACTTAAGGATTGCATGCAATCGGCACTTGCCGGACAACCATCGTTGCCATGGCAGCGTGTCAGCCTGATGCTTCCTCAAGGTCAGGAAGCCTCGTCTATCGAAGTCACATTCTCCGATTTCGTGGAACTTGAAGGCACATACAACCTGTATCCGTATCAACCCGCACTCACCTACTCGAATCCTGAACGCAAGGAATTCGTGAAGGACGAAGCCTTGTACAATTCCAAAGCCATGTATCCGTCTGAGTCATACGGGCATCTCTCGACTTATTACATGAACGGTATCGGGTTTGCTTTCTCAGCGATAACTCCTATACAATATCAGCCCGCCACTGGAAAAGTGCGTTATGCCACCAAAGCCACCGTCAAGGTGACGACTTGCGCATCCAAGTCAAACGACTTGCGTCAGTGCTGGCTCACCCCCAACAACAGAAACAGAGCCTGCGCCTTGGCACAGAATCCTGAAATGATCAACAGTTACGATGCCAAAGGAAGATCGATAAGCGGATACGACCTGCTCATCATCACAAAACAAACCTGGCAGAACAGTTTCAACGAATACATGGATTTCTACCGTGCACGCGGACTGAGATGCCACTTGGAGACCATTGAAAATATCGTGTCTCAGATGAGTGGCGCCGACAGCCAAGAGAAAATCCGCAATTACATCATCCAAGAGTATGACCAAAACGGCATCATGATGGTGAATCTGGCCGGTGACGTGCCCGACGTGCCTTACCGCGGATTCTACTGCAGTGTTTACACCTCTGGCGATTGGAACACGGACAGTGACATTCCCGCCGACCTTTATTATGCAGGTCTCGACGGCACATGGAATACCAACAACAACAACCTTTGGGGCGAAATTGGCGAAGACGACTTGCTTCCCGACGTCGGCATCGGCCGCATGTGCTTCACGACACAATCCGAACTCAACAACATCCTTCACAAGACCATGACCTATCAGGCTTCGCCAGTGCTTGGCGAATTCAGAAAGATCACCATGGGCGGCGAACATCTTTATGACGACCCGTTAAGCAACGGAAGCCAGTATCTTGAACTCCTTATCGGCGAGCATGCCGACAATGGCTACACCACCATCTGCATTCCTGAAAACTACGATTTCACCCGTCTTTACGAAGAAGAAGGCACCTGGAGTGGCGGAAACCTTCGCGCTGCCATCAATGCCGGCACACAATACGTCCATCACGACGGACACGCCAACACATCATACGTTGCAGGATGGTCGAACAGCGACATCACCAACTCTAACTTCAGCGGTGCCAACGGCGTGGATCACAACTACACGTTCTTCCACACCAGCGGATGCATCTGCGGCGACTTCAGTTCCGACTGCATTCTTGAAAGAATGACCAAAATAGCCAATTTCGCGGCAGCCGTATTCGGCAACTCACGCTACGGATGGTTCAACGAAGGTCAGACCGAAGGCCCAGCCATACATCTCCACAGAGAGACGGAAGACGCTTATTACCATGAACGCATTCCTTACGCCGGCATGGCATTAGCGGAAGGCAAGGCTCAGACAGCGCCATGGGTCAACGCTCCCGGACAATGGGAAGAAAACGCACTGCGCTGGAATTTCTACGACCTCAACCTCCTCGGCGATGTCGCCATCTGCCCTTGGCACGATGAACCTTTCACCCCGCAGGTGGAACACGCTACAGAAATCCTGGTAGGCTCGGCCTCCACACAAGTCGTTGTCACCAACGACAGCGGCGACGGACTCTACAACTTCCGCTGCAGCATCTATCACGGTGAAGACCTCATCGGCTTCGCCACGACAGACTCTACCGGAACTGCCGACATCGAGTTCCAGCCCGCAATCGACTTCGTGGGCGAACTCACCATGATCATCACAGGTCCAGACGCATTGCCACAGACCATCACGATAAACACCATCCCCGGTGATTGTGCCTACGTCGTTTACGACTCACACAGCATCAATGATGGAGCGAGTGGCAATGGTCATGCCGACTTCGGAGAATCCATAACACTCAACATGGGATTCAAGAACGTTGGCACCCTTGCAGCCAACAACGTCACGGCTACGTTGACATCCGACTCGCCATACATCACCATCACCGATGGCACAGAAAACATCACGACCATCAACGCTCAGGAAACCCTGAACGTCGACAATGCATTCGCCATGACTGTCAGCGACAGCGTGCCGAACAACACGGCAGCCTTGTTCAACCTGACTTGCACCGACGGAACCAACACGTGGATCAGCAAATTCCATTTCAACATGTTCGCTCCTGCCCTTGCCATCACTGGCATGGTCATCGATGACTCCGCCGGCAACAACAATGGCAACGTCGATCCAGGCGAAACGGTCACAGTGCACTTCACAGGCATTAACGAAGGCGGTTGCGCCGCTCCATCAACGACATTCGCCGTTTTCTGCTCTGCACCGGAAATCACTTTCGGACAGAACGTCTTCCCCATTGGCACAGTCAATGCCGGTGAAGAGTTCAACACAGACTTCACCTTCACGTTATCGGAAAGCGCGACACAAGGCGTTGCTTACGAGATGATACTTTCAGCCTATTCAGGCAATTACATCACCTACGGTTCCTTTATCTTCTCTGTCGGCGATGTCGTTGAAGACTTCGAGACTGGAGATTTCAGCAAGTTCGACTGGGGTTCAGGCAGCAACACTCCTTGGGTTATCGACAACACTAACGCATACGAAGGCAACTACTGCGCCAAATCGGGAGCCATCGGTTCCAACGGCACCAGCATGCTTTGCATCACGCTTCACGTGTATAGCGAAGGCGAGATCAGTTTCTACAAGAAAGTTTCTTCAGAAAGCAATTACGACAAGTTGCATTTCCTCATCGACGGTTCAGAAAAAGGTGTCTGGTCGGGCGAAGTGGCTTGGTCGCAAGAAACTTTCGCATTAACAGCAGGTGAGCACGTGCTTTCGTGGACATACACAAAGGACGGGTCGGTTGATTCAGGCAGCGACTGCGCATGGCTTGACAACATCGTATTCCCTCCAACAGAAATCATCAGCAACACGCAAGAAACAGATTCCGAAGCCGTCAGCGTTTACCCGAATCCTAACAACGGCGACTTCTCTATCAGTCTTCCCGATGCAAATTGCGAAGTCATGGTCTTCAACAGCCTTGGCCAAACAGTTTACCATCAGAGCAAGGTCAGCGGCTTGACACATGTCAATATCAGCGGCCTGAGCAACGGAGTTTACACCATCAGCGTGAAATCCGACACGTTCAGCACGACTCAGAAATTCGTGAAGAGATAACACGGTTTCAAAGCAATAGATGAAATGGCGGGGCTATGCTCCGCCATTTTCGTTTTAATGAGGCCTTCTATCAGAAGTTTCAATGGAAGAATCCTCATAGAACTCCGACTTTCTAATCTGAATTTTGTATTTTTGTAGGTGAATTTCTGAATCAGACCGACATTATATGGTTCCAGACACGCTCATCGCAATAAGCGACACCATTTCACACGTGGCAGATACCATTGCCAGCACAGGCATAGTGGAAGATGTTGCCACATCGGCAGGTTCTTCGGGCAAGACTGGCCTGACCATTGCCATAATGGGCTTGTTGGTGTTCGCCGCACATCTCTTTTCGGAGATCTTCAGCCGCAAGCGCATCCCCGACGTGCTGCTCCTGATGATGATCGGGCTGCTGATAGGCCCTATCTTTCACTGGATCAGTCCCGACAACTTCGGCGTGGTCGGCAGCGTGTTTTCCGCTATCACTCTCGTAATCATCCTTTTCGAAAGCGGCACCCAGTTGAGTTTCGAGACATTGATGAACTCGTTACGGGGAACCGTCAAACTGACACTTACGAATTTCTTCGCCACCGTGACCATTATCGGGATACTTGGTTCTGTGATTTTCAAAGTCAATCCGCTGGTTAGCATCATGTTGGGATCTATTGTGGGTGGAACGTCCTCAGCAGTGGTCATCCCGATGGTCAGCAAACTCAAAGTCAGTTCCAAAGGAGGCACCATTCTGATACTTGAATCGGCATTCAGTGCCGTGCTTTGCATCGTGTTCGCTTTGGCATTCCTACAAGCCTTGGAACTCGGCAAACTTGACTTCGGCACCATCTTCGGACAGGTGTTCTCGTCGTTTGTGCTTGCCACCATCATCGGTCTGGCGGGTTCCATATTCTGGTCGTACATCCTCGAAAGAGTCAGGCACTTCAAGAATTCAATTCTGACGACACCGGCCTTTGTGTTTATCGTTTACGGCATCAATGAGTTTTTAGGATACAGTGGCGCCATCGCCGCTCTGGCTTTCGGCATAGGACTCGCCAACATCGACAGCATCTACGATTCGATGCTCAAGCCGATATTCAAGAAAAAGCCATCAAGCCTCAACCCGACCGAGAAAATGCTTTTCAGCGAGATTGTGTTCCTCATGAAGACCTTCTTCTTCGTGTATGTGGGAATTTCCATCCGGCTCGACGACCTCCACTCCATAATGATTGGGCTCTGCATCGCTGTGATACTGTTCATTATCAGGATTCCGATTGTAAGGTTCATGATAGGGACAAAGAAAGAGAACATACCGAGCGGAGATCTCCTTTATATGTCGTCGATGACTCCCAAAGGACTTGCATCCGCTGTGCTTGCCACAATGCCCGCAGTAGCCGCATTGCCATTAGGCGATGAAATCAAGAATATCGTTTTCGCCGTCATCTTGTTCACCATTGTTTTCACTTCCATCATGGTTCCCATCATGGAAAAGGACAATCTGATCAGCAAACTGTATTCGAAACTTCTCGGAATTACACGCGAGACACAAGACGGAGATGTTGTTGACGAGACAGGCATGGCTTGCGATTCCGAGATTGTGGCCGACGCAATCGATGTATCGCTCGGAAAAGAACCTGGCGGGCTTCCGGACGACGCCCCTGATTCGTATTCTTCGACGGATGACATCGAAAATGAAAATAAAAATGGCAAAAAAGAATGACTTTATCGCTTGCATTAAGAAAAAAAGACTATTTTTGCAGTCCGATAAATAAGGATACGAAAAGATAAAATTTAAGTTATGTATTTAACTGCAGAGAAAAAATCAGAGATTTTCACCCAATTCGGCAAGAATGCTGCCGATACTGGTTCAGCCGAAGGTCAAATCGCATTGTTCACATTCAGAATCAAGCACCTCACTGAGCAGACAAAGGTTAACAACAAAGACATTGCAGCCAAACGTTCATTGGTTCGTCTGGTCGGCAAGAGAAGAAAGTTGCTTGATTATCTGAAGAGAACGGACATTGAAAGATATCGTAACATCATCAAAGAATTAGGCATTAGAAAGTGACATTTCGGCATGCCGTGCAGAATATTAAAAAGGCAATTTGAGAATTGCCTTTTTTTTGCTATTTATTAAATTAATCAATTAGAAGAAAATACATCATGGGTCCAGAAGGAATAACACAATCCATACAAATGTCCAACGGACAGCAGATCAGCATCAACACCGGTCGTCTTGCCAAGCAAGCCGATGGTTCCGCTGTGGTCCGTTGCGGCGACACCATTCTTTTGGCGACCGTCGTCTCTGCACAAGAAGCAGCGCCGGAAACCGATTTCCTCCCTTTGTCTGTTGACTACAGGGAAAAATATTACGCTACGGGAAAATTCCCTGGCGGATTTTTCAAGCGCGAAGCAAAGCCATCGGATTACGAAATTCTGATTTCACGCCTTATCGACCGCGCCTTGAGACCTTTATTCCCCGACGATTATCACGCCGAGACACAGGTTCAGGTGACGCTGCTTTCTGGCGACCAGACTACGCCACCCGACTGCTTGGCAGCATTGGCAGCATCAGCAGCCATCAGCGTTTCCAACATCCCATTCCACGGCCCGATTTCCGAAGTCCGCGTCGCTCTGATTGGTGACGAATACGTCATCAACCCTACTTTCAAACAGATGGAAGAAGCCAGTCTCGAACTGATGGTGGCTGCATCCATGAAAGACATCTGCATGGTGGAAGGCGAATGCAAGGAAGTCAGCGAAGGTCAGATGCTTGAAGCCTTGAAAGCGGCTCACGAAGCCATCAAGACGCAATGCCAGGCTCAAATCGAACTGGCAGAAAAGGTAAACAATCCGAAACGTGTTTACTGCCACGAAGTTAACGACGAAGATCTCCGCAAGGAACTCACCGAAGCCTGCTACAAGCCCTGCTACGATTTCGCATTGTCCGGCAACGCCAACAAACACGAACGCGAAGAGAAATTCCAGGCCATCCTCGACAATTACCTGTCAAAATATACCGAAGAAGAACTTGAGAGCATCAAGTCGATGGCAAGCCGTTATTTCCACGATGTGGAACGCAAAGCCGTACGCGATGCCATCCTCAACGAGCGCATCCGTCTCGACGGCCGCAAACTCAACGAAGTGCGTCCCATCTGGACGGAAGTCGATGTGTTGCCCGCAGTGCACGGATCAGCCATCTTCACACGTGGCGAAACCCAGGCTCTGGTGGCTGTCACCTTAGGCACCAAACTTGACGAACAGACCATTGACGGCGCTATCGTTGAAGGAACGAACAACTTCATCCTTCATTACAATTTCCCGGGATTTGCTACCGGAGAAGCCAAAGCGCAGAGAAGCGTAAGCCGTCGTGAAATAGGACACGGCAACCTTGCCGAAAGAGCCCTGAAATCGATGGTGCCGCACGATGAGACCATGCCTTACACCGTCCGCATCGTTTCCGACATTCTGGAATCAAACGGTTCATCATCCATGGCTTCAGTCTGTGGCGGATGTCTCGCATTGATGGATGCCGGCGTTCCGATGAAGAAACCAGTGGCGGGAGTTGCCATGGGACTTATCACGGACACGGAAACCGGAAAATACGCCGTGCTGACCGATATTCTTGGCGATGAAGACCACCTCGGAGACATGGACTTCAAGGTTACCGGCACAAGAGACGGTATCACCGCCTGCCAGATGGATATCAAAGTTGACGGCCTTTCATACCAAGTGCTGAGCGAAGCCATGGAACAAGCCCGTCAAGGCCGTATCCATATCCTCGACGAGATGGCCAAGACCATCACCGAGCCGCGCAGCGACTACAAGGAAATCGTTCCTCGCATCGAGAAGATCTATATTCCTAAAGACTGCATCGGAGCCGTCATCGGCACTGGTGGCAAGGTCATCCAGGAACTGCAGAAAGTCACCAACACCGTCATCTCCATCACCGAAGAAGACAACCGTGGCGTTGTGGAGATTTCGTCGCAGAACAAAGCCGACATCGAAGAATGCAAGGCCAAGATCAAAGGCATCATTGCTGTTCCTGAAGTCGGCACCGTTTATGAAGGTACCGTGAAGACCATCATGGCTTTCGGCGCTTTCGTGGAGATTCTCCCTGGAAAAGACGGACTGCTGCACATCTCTGAGATTTCGTGGGACAGGCTTGAAAGCATGGACGGCGTGTTGAAGGAAGGCGACAAGATTGAAGTCAAACTCATCGAAATCGATGAAAAGACTGGCAAACTTCGTCTCTCCCGCAAAGCCTTACTGCCTAAGCCGGAAGGTTACGTTGAAAAGCCAGCCCAACATCACGACAGAGGTGGTGACAGCAACGGAAGACGCAGTGGCGGCGGCGGTGGAAACCGTTTCGGTGGTGGAAACCGTAACGGCAGAAGCGGCGGCAACGGCGGCAATCATTGAGACAATAGACAATAATGACATAGTTGGAGGCCAGCAATGGTCTCCAACCTTTCCCAAAAATTCCAACAATAAGTAAAAGTTTTACTTTACATGAGGCAGTTAAAGATAACGAAGCAGGTTACGAACCGTGAGACGGCATCCCTGGACAAGTACCTGCAAGAGATTGGTAAGGTTGAGTTGATTTCGGCCGAAGAAGAGGTCGAACTCGCTCAGCGTATCAAACAAGGCGACAAAGCCGCACTGGAAAAACTTACAAAAGCCAACCTGCGTTTTGTCGTCTCCGTATCAAAACAGTATCAGAACCAAGGCCTTAGTCTTCCCGACTTAATCAATGAAGGCAACTTGGGACTGATAAAAGCCGCACAACGTTTCGACGAAACCAGAGGTTTCAAATTCATCTCCTACGCCGTATGGTGGATTCGCCAATCCATCCTGCAAGCCTTGGCAGAACAATCACGCATCGTCCGCCTTCCTTTGAACAAAATCGGTTCCATCAACAAAATCAACAAAGCTTACGCTAAGCTTGAACAAGAGTATGAACGTGAACCCAACGCAGAGGAAATAGCAGAGTTGCTTGAAATCACCGAATCGGAAGTAAAAGAGTCGATGAAGAATGCCGGGCGCCACATTTCAATGGACGCACCGTTGGTCCAAGACGAAGACAACACCATGTACGATGTCTTGAAAAGCGACGAGGCCCCCACTCCGGAGAGCGAACTTCTGTACGAATCCTTACGCAAAGAGATTGACCGAGCCATTTCAACGCTCACACCGCGTGAAGCCGATGTCATCCGCTACTATTTCGGGCTTAACGGGAGTCATCCCCTGACCTTGGAAGAAATCAGCGAAAAATTCGACCTGACGCGCGAGCGAGTCCGGCAGATTAAGGAGAAAGCCATTCGCAGGTTGAAACACACCAGCAGAAGCAAGATCCTGAAAAGCTATCTTGGCTAACTTGAAAAAACGCCTTCCGTTTGGAAGGCGTTTTTTTTACCATCAAAACGCAGAAGCACAATCTGACAATGTGCACATTTTGTAAGACCAATAATTAGAATGACTGTAAATCAAAATGCATACATTTGCAGAAGAAAAACACCGTCCTATGAAAAGAATAACTACTGTCATCGCCATCGTTCTTGCAACGCTGAACCTTAATGCACAGAACGTTACACTCAATGAAGCCCGGCAAGTGGCTCGGAAATTTCTCGAAAAGCATCACGACCAAGTGATGTCGTGCCCGCACATCGACTACGACGGGAATGAAGCCGTGCTTTACATCTTCAATGGAGAAAACAGTTTCGTTGCAGTATCGGGCGACAAGAACACGCAGCCTATATTGGCATACGTTGACGCTAACACTTACGACGAGAGCAATATCGTTGCGCCTGCCAAGATGTGGCTCGACAATTATTCTGCACAAATCAAGTCGGTGAAAAAGCAGCAATTCGTTTCACCGGAAAACCAACAGAAATGGGCATCGCTTCTCGAAGACAGGGCTCCGTATGACGACACGCTCGTGCCCCCGATGCTCACTTCGAAATGGGGACAGAGCGAACAATACAATTTCTACTGTCCGTCGGGACATGGCGGACCGAATGGTCACGCCGTGACAGGATGCGTGGCTACAGCCATGTCGCAACTGATTTACTTCTTCCGCTTCCCGGAAAGCGGCATTGGCAGTTATTCATACGAACATCCCGACTACGGCACGATATCAGCCGATTTCTCATCGGCGCATTATGACTACGACGCCATGACCGACCAGCCTGACAACATCAATCTCGCCGCATCCCTAATCAATTTCCACTGCGGTGTGGCCGTCGACATGGTGTATGGTCCCGATGCGTCGGGCATGTACAACCACAAAGCCGCATACGCTTTAAGGAACTATTTCAAGTTCAATCCTGAGACGGAATATCTCTTCCGCGACAGCACAAACCTTAATTGGGACAGCACCGTCGTCAGTCATCTTGACCGTAATATCCCGATGTATTACGCAGGCTGGAGCGCACCATGGACGGAAGGTCACGCCTTCATCGTGGACGGCTACATCGACCAGCAGGACGACTATTACTTCCACTTCAACTTCGGCTGGGATGGCTCATACGATGGCTATTACTACACCACGGCGCTGAATCCGGGCTACAACTTCAACCTTGCACAAGAACTGATCATCAACGCTTGGCCTGACGCGACGCAATACACCTATCCCACCCCGGTCACACAAGGCAACACGACATTTCTGACAGAATCAGGCTCATTTACCGACGGCAGCGGTCCTTTCGAAGGCTATGGCAACAACGTTGACTACACGTGGGTCGTCAGGCCATCGACCGACCTGGACAGCATAAGCAGTCTGCGCTTCAACCTTTATTACGATTTGGCGGAAAACGACACCATCACCGTTGAAGGAGAAGGTATCCATCAGGCATTCACCAACGATTCGTCCATTTTCTCGATGACAAATGCCGTCAAGGAACTGACTGTAAGGCTGCACACCAACTCTGAAGGAAACGGCTCGGGCATCAAAGCCAACTGGGTCAGCGACATCCCAAGTTATTGCAGCGGCGGAAACAACTACACGCAACCCAGCGGACACATCAGCGACGGCAGCGGCAACTACCGCTACAACAACTTCACATCCTGCAACAAACTCATCTACGTCAAAAACGCCCACAGCATCACCTTGCATTTCACCAGATTCGAGACCGAAGCCGACCATGATTATCTCAGGATATACACCCGTAATAACCAGACGGTTCCAGTTGCCGAACTCAGCGGCGACCTTGGCGAGATGACCTACACTTACAACACCGACGGACTCCTTCTGAAATTCAGTTCAGACGAAGCCAACGTTTTTGACGGGTACGAATTGGACTATGACGCTGACCTTACCAACACTGACGACGACTTTGCTGAAGCGGTGAACATCCGCCCCAATCCCGCAAGAGATATCCTGAATATTGAATCTGACGGATTCATGAATAGCGTCAGTTGCTTCGACTTAAGCGGCCGATGCATCATGACTTCTCATCCTGACACGAATCAGACCAACCTGAAACTGAATGATTTGCCAAACGGCATCTATTATCTTAAAATCGAAACATCCGATTCGGTAATCGTGAAGAAGTTCGTGAAGGAATAGAAATCCCAATAACGGTAACCGATGGTCATGAATTAGACATATTATAAAGCCAAGCAAGCAAATTTTGTGTACTTTTGAAGCAAATAACAAGTCATGGAAAAACTCATAGCGCCATCCCTTCTTTCCGCTGATTTCCTGAATCTGGAGAAAGACATCGAAATGGTCAACCGCAGCGAGGCCGACTGGTTTCATTGCGACGTGATGGACGGAGTGTTTGTCCCGAACATCTCGTTCGGCATTCCCGTCATTCAGGCGATTAAAAAGAAAGCCACGAAGCCATTGGACGTGCATCTCATGATAACAAGTCCCGACCGCTATTTTGAGGCTTTCAGAGATGCGGGCGCCGACATCATCACATTCCATTACGAGGCTTGCACACACATCCATCGCGCCGTTCAGCAAATCAAAGGACTGAACATCAAGGCCGGCGTGGTATTGAATCCATCGACACCTGTCGAAATGCTGGAAGACATCATTCAGGATTTGGACCTTGTACTGCTGATGTCGGTCAATCCAGGCTTCGGAGGACAGAAATTCATTGAGCGCACTTATGAGAAAATCAAGAAGTTGCGTGGCATGATAAGCGAACGGAATTGCAACACCCTTATTGAAGTTGACGGAGGCGTAACGACACAAAATGCATCACGATTGTTCCAAACGGGTGCGGATGTGCTTGTGGCGGGCAATGCCGTTTTCAAGTCTGAAATTCCGATAGAGACAATCAGCATTCTGAAAAACAGTTGATTACATCAAACAAGAACAACCTTTTAAAAAGAAATAATAATGAACGAATCGATTTTAAAACTTCAGCCTAATGTCGTGTGGAACGAATTTCACGGCATTCTGAATGTGCCACGTCCATCGAAGAAAGAGACAAAGATGGTCGCGTATCTTGAGCAATGGGCGAAAGACCATAAAGTGAAGTACATCAAGGAAAAATGCGGCAACATCATCATGGATATCCCTGCTACGAAAGGCATGGAAAACCGTCAGACCGTAATCCTTCAGGCCCACATGGACATGGTTTGCGAGAAGAACGGAGATTGCAAACACGATTTTGAGAAAGACCCTATCGAAGCCGTCATCAAAGGCGAATGGGTTCATGCCAACGGCACCACATTGGGTGCTGACGATGGCATTGGCGTAGCCGCGGCATTGGCGGTCATCAGTGACCCCAAAGTCAAGCACGGCCCGCTGGAATGCATCTTCACCATAGATGAGGAAACCGGTCTTACGGGCGCCGACAACCTTGACCCGAAGGACTTCAACGGCCGCATCCTGCTGAACCTCGACTCGGAAGACGAAGGCGAAATATTCATCGGCTGCGCCGGTGGCGTTGACACCATCGTCAAACTTTATTACCAACTTGAACCCGCTCCGGAAGATTCAAAAGCATATCAGATCACGGTTTCGGGACTGAAGGGCGGCCACTCAGGAGACGACATCAACAAGAACCTTGCTAATGCCAACAAACTGTTGAACAGGATATTATGGCACGGCACCGACAAGTTTGACATTGCCCTGTACGACTTCCAAGGCGGCAATCTGCGCAACGCTATTGCCAGGGAAGCCACAGCAGTGGTGTTTGTCCCTAACGAGAACAAATCCGCTTTCACGAAGTTCATCAAGGAAATGGAAAAGGACTTCAAAAAAGAGTATCAGGTTTCAGAACCCAACCTCAGCGTGAAATCCGCGGTGGCCGAGATTCAGCCTGACGTCGTCATTGACGCCATGTCACAACTCAGCCTGCTGAACGCACTGTATGCATGCCCTCACGGCGTCATTGCCATGTCGCAGACCATTCCGAACTTCGTGGAGACCTCCACAAACCTCGCATCGGTGAAACGCAAGGAAGGCTATTTCCTCATCCAGACATCGCAACGTAGTTCCATCGACTCATCGAAGAAAGACGTCGCCACTATGGTTGAGAGCGTTTTCAACCTCGCCGGAGCCGATGTGGAACACACTGACGGCTATCCAGGATGGACACCGAATCCTGACTCCGCAATCTGCGCCATTGCAGAAAAAGTGTATGAAAAGCGTTTTGGCCATGCCCCGAAGGTGAAAGCCATTCACGCCGGTTTGGAATGTGGCCTTGTCGGTGACAAGATTCCGGGAATGGACATGATTTCGTTCGGTCCTACCCTTCGTGGCGTGCACTCGCCAGACGAACGCATCGAAATCAAGACTGTTCAGATGTTCTGGGATTTGCTGTGCGACATCCTTGCGGAAACGCCCAAGGTGAAGCCTTGACACTTGGAACTGACATCATCAGTCATTAAATGAAAACGCCCGAAAGTCTTCGGGCGTTTTTTATTAGACTCTGATTAGTTTATCATCAATGTGCAGGCATTGCAATCACTTCAGGTGACTTGCGTGTGATGTAGCGCACATTCAATTCAGGTGTACCTTCCTTCTCATCGAAATCGCAGGTGAACGAAACAGTGGATTCGCCTTGAGGCAAGGTCGCCTCGCCAATAGGCATCACATCTTCAATCTTGTTGTAGTTCTTATCCGTCACCGAAGCAGCGCCATCGAAATCATACAGAAGATACTGTCCGGCGTTCACCGTGCAAGGAAACATCAGCGTTCCTGTGGCGGTAGCGAAAGACGGATTCTGTATGGAACCATCGCCGTCAACGTAAAGGCGCAAGGAAAAACCGCCATCCGACTCACTAATCCATTGCCAATCGGCGCCAGTCGGTCTGCCGGGTTGCACTTCCTCAAGATTGCAACGATAGCGTTTGGAAATATCAATAGGATAAAGAAGAAAGTTGCCGTCGTCTTGCTTTTCGAGGTGCCATTCCGTGAAAGGATCTCTCAATCTCTCCTTCTGAGCATCTGTGAAAGCATCGGCATAGCGCAGTTGATCCCAGTTTCTCATTGCCTCGAGCAGCATATCGATGCGTCCGTGGTTTCTCATGGTCTTCATGTAAATCGTCATGCCATAGCCGGCATCGAAGCCAGCCGCCTCGGACATGGCCCATTCGATATCCTCAAGGGATGTGCATTCGTTGATTTTGCCTGCCGTCACTATCTGATACCATCCCATCATGCGGGGAAAGAGATTGCGTCTGAAAAAATCCTGATTCTTGATACGGCTATCGACTTGTCCTTCACGCATTTTCTCGTTCCATGGCTCGCCCCAATTCATGCGCGTGTTCACGTGCCAGTTGAAATGAGTCAGGCGGCTGCCATCGTTGATGACATCGTGGTCCCAGCCGTCATAGCACCTTGTCACGAAACGCGCCATGGCATAATCGTCATGACCGGTATAGGCGCAGCCTTCCAAACCATCGAACGATATCTGGGAAAGTCCAGTATTCTTGAAGATATCGACAATCCGTTGTGAAAAAGCATCCTGAAGGACCAAATCGGGAAAGAGCGTCTTGTAAGGATGATCCCAGAGTTTGTAAACCTTGGAAGTCTTTGGGTGAGCCGACTTGGCAGTGCCGAAAGCGCCACGGGTGCAATGATGCAGGTAGGTCAACATGCCTGCGCTTTCATAAGTGCGGTAAACGATCAGTTCGTTGCCAATCTGAAGCACATTCACCGTGCTTGGCTTGTCGAACAGTTTGGAGCGCAGCAAGCAGAAGTCGGTCTGATTTTCGTCCAAGCCATTGAGAAGCCGCACCACGCCTTGTTTCAGCAGGTGTTCCGAAGGTTTCGGCGTGACATAAGCATCGTCCGTCGTCATGAAATTGGTCAGCGTGTGGATGCCGATATGGACTCCAGAAGATTCCGCCTTATCGACCAACTTCTTCACGGCAGCATCATTGCCTTTCACAAAACCGGGATTCCAGTGGAAATGTCCCCAATCGGAAAATGGCTCAATCTGGTACAAGTATTCGAAACCACCTTTGTGACATTTGTCGAGCACGAAATCGAGGTCTTTTTCAGAAAAGTCGGAGATGATGTACGATTTCATCGAGGCACGCGAAGTCTTCGCCCACTCGCCATTGAGCATAGGATGCGGCAGGTTTTGCGACACTTCAATCTCGCCGATACGATTCAACGCTTCGGACTGTTGGCAGCCGAACAAGGCGATTTTTGCACCGGCAATCAAGGCATCGGGACCTTCTACAGGAATCACCATCACGCTATCGACATCCTGAACCGTCCGGTATTCAAGACGAGAACGGTTTCTGGCCGAAAACTGGAATGCAGCGCCACCGCCGATTCGCGTTGCAGCGAGACGGTACACCGGAATAGTGCTTGTGGAAATCTCGGTTGGCTCTCCTTTGTATTTGAACTGATTGATGACGGCATTGGAATATTCGAGAGGGAAACCCGCATTGGTCTTGATATTGAGGGCCTGAATGCCGAACGCGACGCCCTTTCCTTGCACCACGCCGATGATATCGCCGACAACATCGTTGATTGAGATAGCGAGCGGCGCCAACACGACAGCATCATATTCGGCAGGAGCATCAAGCACTTCGATGGAAAGGCACACGTCATCCGAAATCAGACGAAGAAGAATGACTAAGTCGTCCTGCATGTCAACGTAGAGCAATGAGTCGTCGGCGACACAGTTTCTTGGCATCACCGCTTCCCCATTCCTGCAGCCCATCACCAACGGATAGACGCCTTTGTCTTTAAGGATTTCCTTGCCACAGACCTTGACAGAAGTAAAGCAAGCCGCCTTGTTTATCGTCATTGAAAGTCGTCCAGACTCGTATGCCGTGTCGGCGGAAACCGGCAACGTGAAGCAGAACGTCAGCAAAAACAAAGAAATCAATACTAAACTTGTCCTATTCATGAAGCGGGATGATATCATAATCTATTCTTTACCAATTAATTAATTCCATGAAGGTCCTTATAGAACTGAACGGCATACAAGTCGGTCATGTTGGAAATGAAATCCGTGACAGACTGCACTTTGGAGTACATGTCGTTCGATTCTGTCTTGAATTGAACCGGAATAAGCGATAAGAGTTTCTTGTTGTAAATGACCTGAGGATTCAGGATTGCATCAACGAAATCGTCGAGCAAGGTTCCAATGATGTTGAAACCCGTCAATTCTATTTTCACCACCGATGGATGACGGTAGATGCGGTTCGTGGATTCCGTCCGGCAATCGTCAAGGGCGCGTTTTTCAAAATCAGGAAGATGCGAGATAAGGCTCCCTTTGAAATTGCCTTCCATGATGTCGCCGTAATTATCGACGAAGATATCGCTGACACAGCGTACCAATTTGTTTATCAGCATGGAACCAATGAAATTGATACGTTCGTTAAGGTCGGTGACGACGCCGTATATTTCATCCTTGTGATGGAAAAACGCGGAGTCCGTGTCAGGATTGAAAAACGAGAGGAAGCAACGTTCGACAGCATCCGTAGTGATGATGCCGCGTTTATGGGCATCTTCCATATCGATGATGAGGTAACAGATGTCGTCGGCAGCCTCCATCATATACGACAAGGGATGACGGGCATAAACCAGATGGTCGGAATCGATTTCCGGAATGCCGCAGTCGTGCATCACCTCTTCGAAAATGGGCAATTCAGAATAGAAAACGTTGTATTTCTTACGGTTACCATTATTATGGGAAGGATATGGATACTTGATGATTGATGCTAGCACGGCGGAAGTCAGCGACAATCCACCTTTTCTTCTGCCATTAAACTGATGCGTGAGTTGGCGGAATGCATTGGCGTTGCCTTCAAAAGCAACCAAATCCGACCATTGTTCGGGCAACATCTTCTCTTGAAGCACTTTACCCTTGCCATCTTTAAAGAAACTGCTGATGGTGTCTTCGCCGGAATGGCCAAAGGGCGGATTCCCCAAATCATGAGCCAGACAAGTCGCAGCGACAGCGGAATCGATGTCGTTCAGCAATGGTCCGGTTTCAGGGAACTTGGCGACGAGACTTTGTGAGGTCATGCGTGCAATGGAACGCCCGACACTAGCCACTTCTAGGCTGTGTGTCAATCGATTATGCACCATCTCACTTCCCGGAAGCGGAAACACCTGCGTCTTGTCCTGAAGCCGACGAAAAGGGCTTGAGAAAAGAATGCGGTCATAGTCGCGTTGGAAAGAAGTTCGGACATCGGTACCGCTATTTGGCGATGCGGTCCGTTTCAGAGAAAGCAGTTGAGACCATTCCATAACAATGAATCATTCATTTAAACTTTGACGCGCATAAGGAGTCAAGTCCTGAGAAGCGAAGTCGCCACGCAGGAACTTGAAATAGCCAGCCACGGCCACCATGGCGGCATTGTCGGTGCTGTAACTGAGACGAGGGATGAATATCGTCCAATGGTATTTCTCAGCAGCCTGTCTCATGGCATCGTGAAGGCCTGTGTTGGCCGACACGCCGCCGGCGATGGCGACGGTCTTGATGCCCGTTTGTGCGGCCGCTTTCACCAATTTGTTCATGAGTATATCGATGACCGCTTTCTGAACCGAAGCGCACAAGTCGGCAGTGTTTTCCTCGATGAAATTCGGATTCACACGAAGGTTATCACGAACTGTATATAAAATACTGGTTTTCAATCCACTGAAACTATAATCAAGACCAGAGACAACCGGTTTTGCGAAAGTGAAAGCATTGGGATTACCCTCGTTGGCCAATTTATTGATGACGGGGCCGCCCGGATAAGGAAGTCCCAAAATCTTGGCTGTCTTGTCGAAAGCCTCCCCCGCCGCATCATCGATCGTTTTGCCGATGACTTCCATGTCGAAATAATCCTTCACGACGACAATCTGCGTATGACCGCCAGAAACGGTAAGGCAAAGAAACGGAAAATCAGGCACTTGTGTATGTGTGGCATCTGTGGCGAAATGGACAAGGATATGCGCATTCATGTGATCGACCTCGACCATTGGAACGTTCAAAGTCTGTGAAAACGCCTTTGCGAAAGAAGTTCCTACTAAAAGCGAACCTAAAAGGCCTGGACCACGCGTAAAAGCGACCGCACTTAATTGTTTTTTATCTATTTTTGCGTCATTCAAGGCCGTGTCGATGACAGGTATGATGTTTTGCTGGTGAGCACGTGATGCAAGTTCAGGGACAACACCGCCGAACTTCTCGTGAACTTTCTGACTGGCAATGACATTTGAGAGGACACACGTGCCTTGGAGCACTGCGGCAGAAGTGTCGTCGCAAGATGATTCAATGCCCAGAATGTATTCGTTCATAACTGATAAATTGAGAGGTCAAAATTATCAAAAAAAAGGTTAGAGATATCATCCTTGTCACAATAATGGTGATTCTGTCGCTCATCACGAGCATCATCGTCACTATTCAGGATCCTGTTGTACAAAAAGTTGTCGTCAGGATAGCGGGAGGATACATTTCCCATAAAACCGGTGCCGACATCAAGATTGGCAAGTTGTACTTGTCGCCAAACTTCAGCATCCACATCAACGACATGACTGTGAAGGATTTGAAAGGCGAAGACATCGCTTCAATAGGCGACATGAAAGTCAAGATGTATCTAAAGCAACTGCTTCAAGGCGAAATCAAGTTCGGCACAATCGAGTTGAAGGACAGCAAAGCCAATCTCGTAAAATACGAGGGAGAAGACGTCTTCAACTTCCAGTTCCTCGTCGACTACTTCGTCAAGATTAACGAAGAACATGAGCCAAAACTCATAGAAATTGACCGTATAAAACTGAAAAACTTCGACTTCCAATTGTGGGACCAGAACAAGGACAAGCCCGAATTGGCCTACGATAAAGCCCTCGACTACGCGCACATGACGGTCGAGGATATCGACCTTGACATCAGACACCTCGCCATTGCGGGCGATTCCATTGCGTGCAGAGTCAACTCGTTATCAGCCGTTGACCCCATCGGATTGAAGATAAACAGTTTGGAATCGGACGTCAATATTTCGTCGAAACACCTTCTCGTCGACAACCTGCTGATTGACATGAATGACAGCAAGGCCCACGTCGACCTTGAGATGTATTACAACGACTACGCCGACTTCAATAAAACGTTTCTCGATTCCGTCAATTTCGACTCCAGGATTTATTCTGCCGATTTGAAACTGAGCGACATAGGTCCCTTCGCCCCCGTCATGTACGAGATGACCGACAAGGTTTCTTTTGAAGGCTTGTTTACAGGGCCGATTTCCGATTTCCGCATCGACGACCTGACGTTAGATTTGGGCAAGGAGACGCACTTCAAGGGCAACTTGAGCATGGACGGCCTTCCGGATTTCATGAATTGCTACAATACCATACAAGTTGACTACTTGCGATACAGTTGCGCCGACCTGGCGAGTTTCCACATTCCTGGGGCCACAGACGTCATCCCGTTGCCTGAGAAGTTAATGGCGATGGGTTCGGGCGCCATGACCGGAAGGTACGAAGGCACGCCTGAAAATTTCATCGCCAACCTCGAAATCACATCCGACATCGGCGATGCGAAAGCCTCCTTCGCCATGAAAAAGACCAGTCCTGAAAAAAGCGATTTCCGTGGAATCGTCAATGCCCAACATATTGATTTGGAAACCATTACAGGCACCAAGGACATCATCGGCAGCATCGACCTTGCCGCCAACGTCAACGGGACAATGGCTAAAGGAAAAGACACCGAACTCGATGTCGATGGAAAAGTCCTCAACACCGTGATTCTGGGCAACCCCATAAATGAAGTAGCGCTAAACGGCAGCCTGCGTAACAATCGCTTCAATGGCGAAGTGACCATCAACGATGAGAAACTCATGCTCGACTTCAACGGTTTGCTCGACTTCAACAACAAGAAGAATCCGTACATGAATTTCGATGCTAAGATAGCCAAGGCCGATTTGCATCACCTGAAAATCATGAAGGACGAATCCAAGTCCATTATCAGCACAAATATCACCGCTGATTTTCACGGATCTAACATCGACAACGTTGTGGGTTCCATCAATCTCGACGACACGAAATATTCAGACAGCCGCGGAAACTATTACATGAATTCGTTCATCGCCAGCATTGAAGATGACGAACTCATGCAACGTCGCATCAACATCAATTGCGATTTCCTTGATTTGGAGATGGCTGGACTCATGGACTTCGCCACCCTGCCGGATGCCTTGAAGAAGTATGTCATGAACTACACATCGGTACCCCAATGGGAATCGGGACTCAGTGACAAGGCAAAGTATTCGAAACGCAAAGAAGTCCGCGAGCAGGATTTCTTTGTCAACCTTAAGTTGAAAGATCCGTCCATGCTGACCAGTCTGCTTATGCCTAAACTCAGCATTTCCAAAAACACCACATTGAACGGCACTTTCACATCCAAGGCGAATCTGCTGAACTTCACCCTCCGGTCAAAGCAAGTCCGTTTCAACGGAGTGACATTCAACGATATAGAATGCAAAAACCATAGCACGCCTTTCAGTTCCATCAACCAACTTCTGGTGGACAACGTGATTCTGCGCGACAGCACCGACACCGACTCCACCATTTTCAGCCTTCAGAATCTCGGCATTCTCTCGGAACTGAAGAATGACAGCATCATGGCCAACATCGTTTGGAACGACATGCTGAAAAATCCTCAAAACACGTCCGACATCCGGCTTTCATTCGTTCCGCTTCAAGATGGCGGGCGTCTCAACATCAGCAAAGCCGACGTGCTCATCAACGGCATGGCGTGGTCGGTGAATCCCGACAACGTGATGACAATCGAAGACGGCCACGCATCGCTGAATGACTTCGTGTTCAGCAACAACAGCCAGAGTATCGCCGTCGGCGGTTATCTTCCAATGCACGAAACCGACACGCTTCGGGTCAATTTCAACACTTTTGACATCTCTTCCTTCGACCCGATATTCAATAGCAAAGGCTTCGACCTTGACGGCTTTGTCAGCGGAGATGTAAGAATCAACAGCGTTAAGAATAATCCTGCCCTGTTCACCGATCTGACAGTGAAAGAACTGAAACTCAACGGAGACCGTTTCGGCGACGCCAACATTCAAGGCGTTTGGGACAACGGAGACAAAACCGCGGACGTCTTTGCCGAAATTATCGACAATGGCAAGAGCATTTTCGATATCGGCGGAGTCTATTCAACAGAAAAAACTGGCGACAATCTGAATTTCCTGTTGTCGGCCGACAGCCTAAGGCTCAACGCCATTGCACCGTTCACTCAGAAGTTGCTCAGCAGGATAACAGGATATGTGACTGGTTCGTTGCATGTCGCCGGAGACGTGAAAAATCCCATTGTCAAGGGAAACATGAAAATCAATGACGGCGGATGCGAAGTCGACGCGACCAAGGTCTATTACGCTTTCAGTCCGACACTTAAGTTTGGCGACGGCGCCATTGCATTTGACGGTTTCACGCTCACCGACACATTGGGCCATTCGGCTCCCGTGGAAGGGAAAATCGAGTACCGTTCGTTGAAAGACCTCAACCTTGACCTCAGGCTGTCGCCCAAGAACCTCCTCGTGCTGGCGGCACCTGAAAAAAGCAGCAAGACCTTCTATGGAACCGCTTTCACTGACGGCATCGTCGAGTTGAAAGGACCATTGGATAACATCAAAGTCAACATCAGCGCCACAACAAGAGAGAAAACCAACATCACCATCCCCTTGGGCAGCGCTTCGACGGTCAAGAACACCGATTATATCACTTTTGTCAACAACAATAACCTGCCATTGTTCGACGTGGAAGACGATGCCGATACGCCGAAGGCGGAAGTGGAGATCAAGAAAAAAAGTCAGTTAGGACTGAATGTGAATCTGAACGTCACCGACAATGCCGAAGTGAACATCGTCTTGCCTAACAACATGGGCCATTTGGAATCAAAAGGCAACGGAAACCTGAAATTCGGACTAAACCCATCAGGCGAGATGACGCTTCGTGGCGATTACATCATCAGGGACGGCAAATTCAGTTTCAACTACGAAAACCTCGTCAAGAAAGACCTCGCACTTGAAAACGGCGGAAAAATCTCATGGACTGGCAGTCCCACTGGCGGAAAAATCAACGCCACCGGCGTGTATCAGACCAAAGCGCCATTAAGTTCCCTGGGAATCACCGATGTGAACGGATCGAACAGCATCAACGTGGAGTGCCTCCTGCACCTCTCCGATGCCTTGCTGAACCCCAGCCTTTCCTTCGGAATCAGACTGCCGAACGCCAGCGACGACATCAAGCAGACCGTTTTCTCCATCATCGACACCACCAACCAGGCTGTCATGAATCAGCAGGTGTTCTATCTCCTCGTCATGAACAGTTTCAACTATTCAGGGACGACGGCAAGTAACATGCTGAACCTTGACGTGCTCACCAACCAGTTAAGTTCATGGCTCTCGCAGATCAGCCGCGACTTTGACGTCGGCCTGCATTACAGACCTGGCGACCAACTTACCAACGAAGAACTGCAAATCGCACTGAAGACGCAACTCTTCAACGATTATCTCACACTCGAGAGCAACTTCGGAATGATCAACCCGACGTCGAACACGAGCGGCAATGCTTCCAACATCGTCGGCGACGTGGATGCCTACCTGAAACTCAGCAAAGACGGGCATCTCACGGCACATGCCTTCAACCACTCCAACCTCAACACGTCGTACTACAATTACACCTTTGACAAGTTGTCGCCTTACACCCAAGGCATCGGCGTGACCTACAGCCAGAGTTTCGACAAGTTCAGCGACATCTTCAAAAAGAAACGCCAAACGGCGACATCGCCATTCATCAAACGTCCCGTCACCACGCCTTGACATCATGACCAACGCCAAACCATTCAAAGTATATCAGGCTTCAGCCGGATCAGGCAAAACCTACACCATCATCAGGGAATACCTCGGTCTATGCCTTCTAAATAAATCTGCCACAGACAATTACAGAACTATCCTCGCCATCACTTTCACCAACAAGGCGGCGAATGAGATGAAGGCCAAGATAATCCATCAACTGAAGGACATCATCGAAAGCGACAATCCCAAGCCGCGTACCGGCATGATAAAAGACCTGATCGACGACCTTAAAATTAACCATATAACGCTGAAAAACAATGCAGAACTTCTGTTTCAGAAAATCATTCACGACTATAGCAGTTTCTGCATTTCCACAATAGACTCTTTTGTCCAGAAATTGTCAAAATCCTTTGCCAAAGACCTCAACCTTCCAAGCCAGTACAATGTGAGTATTGACCAGGACGAATTTTCGGAAGACGTCATCGACAAAATCGGCGAACAGATTGGCAAGGACAACAAGTATCTCACCATAGTCCTGAACGACTATCTGAATCACAATTTCACGGAAGGCAAAGGCTTGATAATCAGAAATTACCTGTCAAAATTCGTAACAGACCTTCTTTCAGAGAGTTCCTACCAAAAAAACGAGACAAAGAAAATCCTTGACGAGAACCATTATCGTGAGACACAGAAAGACATAAGGAATCGAATTAAAAACTCAGATGACTACATCAAGAAGAGCGTTGATGCGTATGATAACATCTTGACAGAGCATGGTTTAAACAGGGATGATTGCACTTCAAACCTGAACAATTATATTGACAAACTCCGAAGCGGAGATTACAAATTACCCAGCGATACTAATCAGAAAATCATAGACAAAGAGAAACCTTGGTACTTGAAAACCAAATTACAAGGTATAGGACAAGGTGAAATCGATAGTGTTTCAGATGCGTTGTCAGCGGCTCTTGGAGGCCTAAGAGAAAACATTGCCACATTCTTTTTCTTCAAGGACCAACAGGGCAAACTCAGCTTCTACGCCTTGCGAGCACAATTCCAAGCAGCCATAGAGGACATCATCAGCGATGAACAACTGGTGCACATCTCCGAGTTCAACAAGCGCATCAACCAAATCATGGGAGATTTCTCGGTGCCGTTCATCTACGAGCGCATCGGCGAAAGGTTCAAGCACGTCTTCATCGATGAATTTCAAGACACGTCGATACTTCAGTGGCAGAATCTCATACCATTGATTGACAACTCTTTGGCAACTGATTCTATGAGCATGGTCGTCGGCGATGGAAAACAGTCCATCTACCGATTCAGAAGCGGAGAAGTGGAACAAATCATGAACTTGCCTGAGATTTATCAGAAGCCAAATGACCCTGCTTTCAACACTTATGAAAATAATCTGAAGGCCAATTTCAATTTTACCAGTCTGGACAACAATTACAGGTCGTTCAGTAACATCGTCAATTTCAACAACGATTTCTTTACGAAGGCTTGTGATGGACTGCCCGACAAGATTCGGAAAGTGTATATCGACAACAATCCGACATACGGCAAAACCGTCTCCATTGTTGAGAATCCTATCCATACGGAAGAAGGTCTCGTTCAGATTGAACTGATTGACAAGGAACTTGGCGGCCACGAAGTGTATCTTGACAGAATAATTGAACTCATCGGAGAAATCATGCAGCACGGCTTCTCTTACAAAGACATCACCATCCTTGTACGCAGCAACGCCAATGGTTGCGAAATAGCCAAATTTCTGAACGACAATGGCATACCAGTGATTTCGTCAGAATCCATTCTGCTCCGCACGTCAAACAAGGTACAACTCATCGTCAACACGCTCAAATATCTGACATTCAGCAAGAACACCGCTTTTATCGGCAATGTGATCTATTATTGGCACGCCGTTCACGATAAGAGTTTCAATGGCAACATTGATGGCTTGTTTGACCAAGTGCATAACATTGCCGAGTCAAAGACATCTCTTGAACTGGCTATCGGATTGACAGATGGTCAGTTTAAGTCACTGCTCTCCAAATCATACAGCCTTTTCGACCTGTGTTTGGGGCTTGCAAGGTCGTTCGGCATCGACACAGCATCGGATCCTTACCTGAATTACTTCATGGAAGAGATTCACAAATGGCAGGCTTCAGACAAGTCAGGCATCGAGCGTTTCCTTGAGTATTGGGATGACAACGCTGAAAAACTTTCCATCAAGACCAGTGGCGCCGACGCCGTGAGCATCATGTCCATCCACAAGTCCAAAGGACTGGAATTCAATGTGGTGATCTATCCTTATGCCATCACCAAAATCGGCCGCAACAACAACAGCAACAGCATCTGGCTTACACCAGGAGAACTTGGCATCAACCCTATTCCGAACATCGGAAAAATCCAAGTCAGCATCAACGACAACTTCGCCGAACTGAGTTTGCAAAGCAAAGCGATATATGAAGACGAGATGAACCGTCTGATGCTCGACGATTTGAATCTACTATACGTCACGTTCACGAGGGCGAAACAACGGCTTTACATCTTGGCAGCCAAAAATGGGGACAAATCGGCCGTCGACAGCATCATCGAAAGATACCTTGCAGATAAGCAAGGGAATCCCATCTCGACAGAAGACGACGGCAACACACATATCATCTATCGTTTCGGCAATTCCGACAGCAACAAGGTCGATGATCATAATAACGAAGCGGACGAAATCATCGTCAGTGATCGCCAACAGTCACCAAGCGCCGACTGGTTCGACAAAATCCAAGTCGATCCCGACCCAAGCATGTTCTGGATGTCCGATGACGACAAGATGCAGCCACGCGAATGGGGAATCATGGTGCATCAGATTCTGTCGGAAATCCACACAATAGATGATGTCGACACATCCTTGGCCGCCTACTTGGCCGATGGCACTATTGATCAAGACACAGCCAATTTGTTGAAGGACAAATTCAATCAAGTCGCCACGCACGAACTCGTCAAGGATGCCTACTGCAAAGACGCCATCGTCAAAAACGAATGCGAGATTCTGTCGAAAGAGTTTGGAATCATCCGGCCTGACCGCTATGCCGAACTTCCCGACAAGGTCTATCTCATTGATTACAAGACAGGAAAGAAAGAAGATGGGCACAAAACGCAATTGCAAAACTACGCCGCTGCACTTAGACAAATCATCAATAAAGAGATTGTCGCCTATCTCATTTATCTTGACGGCACCATCGACGTAGTGCCAATAAGCCTGTAATGACATCGCAAATAATTTGCAATCAATTAAATAACAAAACATAACGATATGAAATTCAGAACTTTTGTATTACTTACGCTTGTCCTATGCAGTGTATCATCATTTGCACAGAAAGAAAGCAAGATGATGCGTTTCCCGACGATTCACGGAAGCGATGTGGTGTTCACCTATGGCGGTGACTTGTACTCCGTCAACGTCAACGGCGGCGTGGCTCGTAAACTCACTAACGACGCGAACGGCTACGAGATGTTCGCCCGTTTCTCGCCCGACGGCAAACATCTGGCTTTCACGGCGCAATATGACGGCAACACCGAAGTTTATGTGATGCCTTATCCGGAATGCGGCACGCCGCTCAGGCTGACGTATTCCGCCACGCTAAGCCGCGACGACATCTCCGACAGAATGGGACCTAACAACATCGTGATGACTTGGAAAGACAACGAAAACATCGTCTTCCGCTCACGCAAACAAAGTTGGGACGATTTCGTCGGCCAGCTTTTCATCGCCAACATCAACGGCGGCATGGCGGAACAGCTGCCATTGCCAGAAGGCGGATGGATCAGCTATTCGGCTAACAAGGACGAAGTGGCCTACAACCGCGTCATGCGCGAATTCAGAACGTGGAAATACTATCGTGGCGGCATGGCCGACGATGTTTGGATCTACAACTTCAATACCAAGAAAACCGAAAATATCACCAACAACAACGCGCAAGACATCTTCCCCATGTGGGTTGGTGACAAAATCTACTTCTGCTCGGACCGCGACAGAACAATGAATCTGTTCGTCTACGACAGAAACAGCAAACAGACCAGCAAAGTGACCGACTACACTTTCTACGACATCAAATGGCCATCGTTGGGCGACAACGACATCGTCTTCGAAAACGGCGGACAGCTGTTCCGTTACAACTTTAAGGACGGCAAAACGCACGCCATTTCTGTACAGATCAACAACGATGACGAGACGAGCCGCACGAAATACGTCGATGCGAGCAAATACATCAGCTCCGCCAGCATCGCCCCCGACGGCAACCGTGTTGCTTTCGGCGCCCGCGGCGACGTTTGGACGCTGCCTGTGAAATCGGGCATCACACGCAACCTGACCATGAGCGACACCGCTCACGACCGTGACGTGGCTTGGTCTCCGGACGGAAAATACATCGCCTATATCAGCGACAGAACCGGCGAAGACGAGATATACATTCAGAATCAGGACGGAAAAGATGAAGCCATCAGGCTCACCGACAAGAGCGACACATACAAAATGGACCCGATGTGGTCGCCCGACAGCAAGAAAATCATCTGGTACGACAAGATGAACCGTCTCAACATGGTTGACGTCAGCAGCAAGAAAGTGACCGTTGTGGCACAAAGCAAGGCTGGAGAGATTGGCGACTACACATGGTCGCCCGACAGCAAATGGATTGCCTACGCCATGCCCAGCACCTTCTCGGTAAGCCAAATCCACATCTACAACACCGACACGAACAAGGATGAAGCCGTCACCGACAGTTGGTACAACGCATCTTCGCCAACCTTCGACAAAAATGGCAAGTACCTGTATTTCACCTCAGAAAGAGACTTCCGCCCTTCCTACAGTTGGACGGAATGGAACCACATCTACACCGACATGACCAGAATCTACCTGCTCACTTTGCAAAAAGACACGCCATCGCCGTTCCTCACCGAAAACGATGAAGTGAAAGTGGATGGAGATAAGGCTGAAAAAGAAGAAGTGAAGGCGAAAGACGGCGATGACACATCTTCGAAAAAAGGACAGGAAGGCAAGGAAGGCAAGAAAGACGATAACGGCAAGGCAAAAGACAAGGCAAAGCCCGTCAATATTGACTTTGAAGGCATCACAACGCGTGTCGTGGCACTGCCCGTCAATGCCGGAAGTTATTACAACCTCACGGGAATCGACAACGGATTGTACTATGTCGGTGGCGGAAAAGCCGGCGGCGGACTGGGCTATTTCGATGCAAAAACCAAGAAATGCACCAGCATTGGCGGTGGTGGCGGATATGAAATCTCAGCCGATGGCAGCAAGATGATGCTTCGCGAAGGTTCCGGTTACAAGGTTATCAACACGCCCAAAGGCCCTATGGGTGGCGGCCAGCCTGGCAAAGGCGGCGATGCCGAAGGGAACATCAACACAAGCAACATGAAGAAATGGGTCAACGTCCGTGACGAATGGACCCAGATTTATAACGAGTCATGGCGCCAGATGCGCGACTACTTCTATGCGCCCAACATGCACGGACTGGATTGGCCCGCCATGCGCGAGAAATACGCCGTCCTCCTGCCCTACTGCACCGACCGCAATGACGTCAACTACCTCATCGGAGAACTTATCGGCGAAATCAATATCGGCCACGCCTATGTTGGCGGCGGCGACCGTCCGCAGCCTCAACGCATCAACATGGGACTGCTCGGCGCCCAGATACACCGCGACAAGTCGGGATATTATCAGATCGACAAGATTCTGAAAGGCGAAAACTGGAACAGCAATACACGTTCGCCGCTCACCGAAGTCGGCATCAAGGCCAAGACCGGCGACTACATCATCGCCATCGACGGTCAAAGCACCAAAGACCTCAAAGACATGTATTCCGCACTCGTCGGCAAAGCCAACACCCCTGTGATGCTCACTTTGAACGACAAGGCAAGCGAAAACGGCGGACATGACGAACTCGTCGTGCCCATCGACAACGAAAACGGCTTGTATTACTACAACTGGGTGCAGGACAACATAAAAAAGGTCAGCGAAGCCACCGACGGAAAAGTGGGCTACATCCACATCCCCGATATGGGCGTCGAAGGCCTTAACGAGTTTGCAAAATACTTCTATCCGCAACTCGACAAGAAAGCCCTCATCATCGATGACCGCGGCAACGGTGGCGGCAATGTCTCTCCGATGATCATCGAAAGGCTGCGCCGCGAACTGTCAATGTACGACATGATGCGCAACTGCGAACCGGAAACCAAGCCGACCAAGATGATGTTAGGACCCAAAGTACTGATATTCAATAAATACTCGGCTTCCGACGGTGACTTGTTCCCTTATCAGTTCAAGAAACACAAAATCGGCACGACGGTAGGCACACGCTCTTGGGGCGGTGTCGTTGGCATCAGGGGCAGTCTGCCTTTCATTGACGGCGGCACGCTCACGCGTCCGGAATTCGCTCCGTTCGATGAAAACGGGAAGTGGGTCATCGAAGGACATGGCGTGGACCCCGATGTCGTCATCGACAACGATCCGGCGCTCGAATATGAAGGCACCGACCAGCAACTCAACAAGGCGATAGAAATCATCCTCAAACAGATGAAGGATTACCCGGAAACACCTGCCATTCCTGCTTTCCCTGACAAGACGAAATGACAGTCAACCTATGAATATTGAAAAAGGGAGCTGCGGCTCCCTTTTTCTTTTCTAATCAACGCAGGTCATTCCTGCATCAGATAATAATACTTCGGACGATAGTCGGCCCAACGGCCTTTCATACATTCCGGATGAAAGAAATAAATGAAATCAGCCAGCAGGATGTCGGGCTCGCACTGCGACTGCTCGAAGTAACGCGTCCGCCGGATGTCACAGACTATGACTTTCCTGTTTTTAAACGCATCGAACAGCGAATAAATCGGATTTTCGCTCGCCAACTGCGAATAGGTCAACGGAACCTGCATCGAATTGGTCATTCTCCAGAAATCAGCATGCTGCGCCTTTGCGAGAATCGTCTCTCCATCCAAGGGGAAACTGGCTGTCGAAGTGTTGTCTTTCCAAACGTAATCAGCTCCCGCATCAGCAAAAAGCCGCGCGATATAACTCTGTCCGCCAGCGACATACCATTGCCCTTGGAAAGCCTTGTCGGAGAATACGACAGGCCGATTTATGGCATCCTCGCACAAGTATTTCAATGAATCGTAACGTTGTTGCATGGCGCTAAACCACGCGTCAGCAGCAGTTTCACGACAAGTCAGCATTCCAATCACCCTAATCCACTCGGCGCGGCCCAAAGGCGTGTTTTCAAGGTAGTCGGCAAATGGAAACAGCACGGCTCCCGTGATTTTCAGTTCATCCTGCTTGCCATCGAAATACGGCGAATACAAGATTACGTCAGGCTTCACGGCAATCATCTTCTCCACATCCTGCCCCATCTCAGTGCCCACGTCAGTCACCACGCCGGAATCGAGCAACGAACGCATCGTCTCATCCTCGACGTAACGGCCTTCAAGAATGCATTTTACCCTGCCAATCTCGCCCAATTTGAGAAACACCATCCATTGCGTTGACGAAAACGACACAACGGATTTCACCGGAGTACGAATCACGATTCTGTCCTCAGGAAGTTTGCAACGCAACGAGTCGGGGACCAATGCAAAACGGCCAAGATAGGATGTCGAGTCCCATGGATTCAACACGTCCAAGTTGTAACCGTAATCGGCTCTGACAGCAATCACATTGTGTGCATACTGTAAGACATTCTCTCCTTGCGCCGCCTGCGTTCCCGTTTCGGTGGAGACACGGCAGCATGAGATGGAGACACCTGCCAACAATATGAAAATCAGATTTCTAAACTTCATTGTTCTTCGTGATTTCTTCAATACAATCCTTGCAAAGACAATCGTTGTAATTCGCTTTCAGCAAGCCTTTTACGTCGTCGCTGAGATGCATCGTGGCGCACCAGCAATCGGCTGAATGCTCGCAATTAAAGGCTTTTCCGCAACGCGGACAGTATTTCTCCATTGTCAAAATCAATTGAAAATCATCGAGCCAGGAATGATGCCTGTTGAAAATGACTTAACGAGTTCTCCATTAGAATTATAGCGGAACACCTCGCCATTCTGCATATAGTCCTTCACATCAGCGACATACACCTCGCCAGAAGACGGATCCACTTTTACCTTGTTGAACGTGGAACCTTGTGCCGCTTCTGCAAAAGCCTGAGTCGGCAAAGATTCGTCATTGATCGACATCGAATACAAGTTGGAATTGATGAAATACAGTTTCGTGCCCGTGCCGTCAATTGCCAGACTGGTAGGATAACACGTTGGATAGGAACCAGAAAACTCCATGCGCTTCACAACCTGACGTGTTGCGGGGTCGATGCAGCAAAGCATCGGCGTTCCGTCTCCCGAATAGCCGCCGCTGCACAAGACCCAAATGCGGTTCATGTTGTCAACAACAAGACTGTTGGGCTCTATGCCGACTTGAACTTCAGCGACAAGGCTATCACATTCTGTATCAACAACCTGAATCGTGTTGTTTTGAGTTTCTGGCTGATAATAGTTCGACCAATTGGCGACAAAGACTTCATCGCCAACCTTCACCATGGATTCAGTAGGCTTGCCAGTCTCGATGAAACCGGAATGGCTCATCGTGACAAGATCAACAATCCACAATCCAGTGCCCATCAGGTCGCTGACATAGGCCTTGTTCTGACTGACAAGCAGTATTTCGCGCGGCGAATAGAAATCGCCAATCTTATTTTGGTATTTCATCGTCTTGGCATCAGCAGCATAGATGTAGTTGCTGCCATTGACCACGATGAACAGATTGCCATTGGACAGGCACAGGCTTTGTCCGACATCACCAATCGGTGACTGATTGACGCGATAAAAGAGATTGTTTTCGACTGTGTCGGCTATTGGATCGTAAAAAGTGAGCGATGAGTTTGCAAAAGAGTATGAACCTTCGTTCAAGACCAGAAGCCCTTTGCCAATTGTTGTCTGTTCGGGCGTCGGATCACTTGGATTGCACGAAAATAGGGAAAGAAGTATGGTTAATGCCAGTAAGATGTTGATTTTCTTCATTTTGATAATTGTTTAATGATTTGTAAATAATGATTTTCTTCGGCATTCACCGGCAATGCGGCAGCCGTTGCGTCTGGCTGAGCCATCACTTTGGCCGAGCCAGGACAAAGTATTCCCGGAAGGAATAGCAAAATTGGAATTTTAATACGCATAACGTAAGAGTTTAAAGGTTTGTAAAACAATAAATTACCTCAAAACTTACGGAGTCGTTGGAAACCTTGATAAGGAAGCCAGCTCTTATCCCGAAAGCATTGTTACAATATCTGGCAGGTCTTCTGACTTACTCCTTACGTCTGCCGTCTTCCCATCCCGTTGGAGAACGAGACAGTGACGTATGGCAAACGCTGCAAGAGATTACAGCAGCGGGAACTGTCCGGGATTCACACCCGATTCCCTATTGAGTCCTTTCGGACACCATATATCGATGCAAAGATAACAATAAAACGCATACACGTCGAAAACATGCTGATTATTTTCCGCATAGATTCTCGCAACACCTAATTAAATAGAATGGCACTTCTTTATCGAAAATTATGCTACTTTTGCAGATTAACCGTTGGAAAAGACTATGGTATCATATTTGAAATAACATTTTCGCAATCAACGATTTACGTATTACTCTACATTACAGTTACGCTATGAAGATCAAGACTATTACACTCATACTCGCATTTATTCTGTCGCTTGGATTTTGCAAAGCGCAGAACATACGCTATGTCGGACACGGCACGATGCCATCGGACACGCTCATCGCCGTCAAGGCATGGAACAACGGCAATCTGCAATACAGCATCACGTCCGACAGTCTTGACCTATTCGCCAACTCCGCCCTTTTCTACAACGACAGCACCATTATCGTTGGCGGTCATGCCATAGGCGCTGACGGCGTCAGTTACGGACGCATCTGGACGGGCAATGCTGAAACGCTCAGCGCAACTTCAGGTTCAAGAATCAATGATATCGCCGTCAAAAACGACACCATTTTCGGCGCCGGTTACAGGACGATAGGCACAAAAACCGTGGCATCGGTATGGAAAGATCACGCATTGCTCTACACTTTGAGCAATTCACAGAACGACGCCAAAGCCAACGCCATCATTATGGTCAATGGCAACATCCTTTCCGGTGGATTTGAAAACAACAGCGCAAGCTTCATGGTGGCTAAGATCTGGCAAAACGACAACGTACTCTACACGCTCACCGACAGCACTGAAAACGCCTGCATCCTCGACCTGACCTATGACGGCACTGACCTCTACGCTGTCGGATACATCGTCGACAGCCTGAACCAAAGCAAAGCCGTGGTCTGGAAAAATAACGAACTGCTTTACACGCTCTCCGATACATTATCCATGGCGACAGCCATCACCGCTGCCTATGGTGACATCTACACTGGCGGATGGGAGACCTCCGGACTGAAAATATGGAAAAACGGCACCGAACTCTATAGCCTGGCATCAGGTAACTCATTACTGCTGAACGCCATCGCTGTTAACGAATACGGCGTATTCGCGGCCGGCAGCCTCGACGGAAACGGAAAAATCTGGCAAAACGGCCAGGAACTGTATTCTCCCGATGCTTGTCAAGACATCTGCGGCATCAGCGTCCTCCCTTCTTGCAACGACTCGACGCGGACATTACCTTGGACTGATTCATTCGAAAACGGCAGCACCGATTGGAACTGCTGGACCAAGACCGACATCGACACCTGCAACAACGGCAACGAGTCATACTGGACGAGAAGCATGGCACAAGCGGCAACCGGCGTTTTCAGCGCCCAACACCTTCACGCCGACAGCATACAGGAAGGATGGCTCATCTCGCCACAACTTTACCTGCAACCAAATCGTGACACCACTTTCATGACTTTCAAAAGCATGGAAACGAATCCCGCCAACTACACGTATAGCGGATTGTGGATCTCCACAACCGGAACATCGGCCAGCGATTTCACCGAGTTATGGAATGTTTCCGCTCCGTCAAACACTTGGGACACCGTCAGCATCGACCTCGCGGCATATCAGGGACAGACCGTCTATCTCGCCTTCAAATATACTGGCGCTAACGGCCACGACTGGTATGTCGACGACATCTCAGTACAAGAGTCATTCCATCAGCAAGATACAGTGACAAGTTATCCTTATGCCGAGAATTTCAACAGCAATCTCGACGACTGGTATATCATCGATGAAGACCACAGCGGCGGCCTGAACAACTGGAAGATGGTGGCGGGTGCCGACAGCACATACTATGCGGGACATCCGCAATCTCCGGCATCATTCGGCGACCAGGAATGCTGGATGATTAGCAAACCCTTGCATCTGGCGCAGTACAAGTTCTACAACATGGACTTCAAGACGATGACCGACAGCGTGGCATCTTACGACAAGAGCAGCGTCTGGATTGCATCCAACGTGAACGGGACTCCCAAAACGGACGATTTCGTCCAGGTTTGGGAAGAGACAACCCCATCCGAGACCTGGAGACACGTCGGAATCGACCTCTCGGATTACGCCAACAACGACGTCTATCTGGCTTTCAAATACGAAGGCAATCACGCGCACGGCTACTTTGTCGATAGCATCAGCATCGCCGAGACCGACGCCACCTATACCATAACGGTACTGCCAAACAACAACGCTTGGGGCACGACCACAGGAAGCGGCACATACGTAGTGAATGACACCGTTCAAATCGGAGCCATACCGAACACGAATTACGAGTTTATCAGTTGGGATGACAACGTCACCGACAACCCGCGCGACGTTCTCGTGACCGAGAATCACACCTACACTGCCATCTTCGGCATCATCCACTACACCATCACGACGGGAGTCACGCCAGAAGGAGCAGGAACCGTTGTCGGCGGCGGAACGTATGAAATCAACACGACGGTGAATCTGACAGCGACGTCCAACACCGGCTATTATTTCACGAGTTGGGACGATGGCACAACCACCAACCCGCGCAGCATCACGGTGACCGAAAACGCCACCTACACGGCGATTTTCACGCCATACCAGTACACCATCACCACAGCGGCCAATCCTGTTGAAGGCGGCACAGTGGCAGGCGGCGGCACATACGATTACGGCACCGCCGTTTCGCTGGTGGCAACACCCAATGCGAACTACAGGTTTCTCTGCTGGAGCGATGGCGTGGCCACCAATCCGCGCCATGTCACGGTAACTCAAAACGCCACCTATACGGCACTCTTCATGGAGAATGGCGGAAGCAGCCACACCCTCACCCTCCTTTCCAACAATGACGCTTGGGGCACAGTGGCAGGCGGCGGCACCTATCCCGACGGAACGGAAGTGCAAATATCAGCCACAGCGGCAAGCATGGCTCACTTCGTCACTTGGGACGACGGCGTCATAGAGAACCCGCGCACCATCATTATCAACAGCGACATCACGCTGACTGCACAATTCGCTCTCAATCAGTCCTGTGTCGTCAGTATCGTATCGAACAACCCGCTGATGGGCAACACTTATGGAAGCGGCATTTTCGCCCAAGGCTCGGATATTGAAATCGGCGCCATCGCAAACCAAGGCTTCTATTTCAACAACTGGAACGATGGCAACGTGGAAAATCCCCGAATGATACACGTCACCGGCGACACCACCCTCACAGCCTATTTTGCAAGCGAACCCGTCGTAACATACACTATAACAGTATATTACAACGACGAGCAAGGCATTGTGCTCGGCGGCGGAACATACGTCTCAGGCGCTACGGCGCGACTTGCAGCCATAGCAAAAGACGGTTTCGAATTTGAGAAATGGAACGACAACAATACCGACAATCCTCGTAATGTCATCGTCAACGGCGACATGACCTTTGTCGCTTTCTTCAAGACCAACGGCATCGACGACAACACTGAAGCAAAACTCGTCATCTATCCCAACCCTGCCGATGAAAATATCCATATCAAAGGCATTCAGGCCAATAGCAAAGTGTATGTATATGATGCTCAGGGATGTATGATAATGACACCCATTGTCAGCGATGACGAAGCAATTGACATCAGTAACCTGTCGGCGGGATGCTATTTCGTCCGCGTCAACGGCTACAGCATGAAGTTCATCAAGAAATGACCTGTTGCTAAGGGACTGGTTACAGTTCCCCGTTTTGTTTCTTTGCCCAGAACTCTTTGAAGTCTGCGTAATTCTTTTTCAGCAGCGTAGGCGTGTCAAGTCCGTAAGGGCATTTGCTCTTGCAAGCGCCGCAGTTGATGCAGTCATCAATCTGCTTCATCTTTTCAGCCCATTCTTCCGTCAGGTACACGCTCAACGGGGCGCGTTTCAGGAAGAGACTCATCCTGGCGCAATCACAAATCTGGATGCCCACCGAGCACGGCATGCAATAACCGCAACCGCGGCAGAAGCCGCCGGCCAATTCGTTGCGGTCTTTTTCAATTTTACGCCACATCGGCGACGACAACTCGGGCGGGTTCTCCTGATACGAGATAAACTCGTCAAGTTCGCTCTCACGCTGGATTCCCCATATTGGCAAGGCGTGGTCAAACTGGTTCAAAAACGCGTATGCCAAGGCAGAATCGGTAATCAGACCTCCTGCCAATGCCTTCATGCAGATGAAACCCATGCCATGTTTACGGCAACTTTCAACAATCTTCTCGTCTTCGGGAGATGACAGATATGAAAACGGATACTGCAGCGTGTCGTACAGACCTTTTTCCACCGCTTCCTTGGCGACAGCCATTCTGTGGTTGCTGATGCCGATGAAACGCACTTTCCCTTGGCGCTGAGCCACTTTCATGGCATCATAAAGGCGAGATTTGTCGCCCGGACACGGACAGAAATCGGGATTGTGAAACTGATACAGGTCGAGATAATCCGTTTTCAGGTTGGTCAAGGTCGTATGCAGGTCCTTCCAGAACTGTTCCACCGTTTGGGCTCCCGTCTTGGACGCCAGAACAATTTTCTGTCTCCTGTCGGCGAAAGCGGCGCCAATTTTCTCCTCGCTGTCGGTATAGAACCGCGCAGTATCGTAAAAATCAATGCCGTTGTCAAATGCCTTATGAAGGATTCTTACGGCATCCGCCTTGCTGATCCTTTGGATAGGAAGCGCGCCGAAGCCATTCTTGTTCACTTTCAGACCTGTTTTCCCCAATACTATTCTTTTCATCCTGGCTTAATTAGATTTATCAAAACATATCAGAAGGGTCACTAAAAAAGTTTTTGATGCACAAAGATAAATAAGTTTTCAGATATTGCAGCTTCGAAAAAGAAATCAAGGTCGCTCCTTGTAATGATGAAAGGGTTATTTTTGCACAAAACATAAGCGCATGAAGATTCTGATAGTGAACGGCCCCAACCTGAACCTGCTTGGAAAACGCGAACCGGAAATATACGGTGGCACTTCCTTCGAGACCTATTTAGTGCAACTCAAAGAACGCTTTGCCGACCACGACATCGACTACTTCCAGAGCAACCACGAAGGCGACATCATCGACACCTTGCAACATGCCGACGGGCTTTACGATGCCGTGATAATGAACCCGGGCGCCTACGCCCACACTTCCATCGCCATCGCCGACTGCATTCGCGCCATCGGCACGCCAGTGGCCGAAGTCCACATCTCCGACATCAGCAAAAGGGAACCCTATCGGCAACACTCTTTCACGGCTGAGGCCTGCGCTTTCAGCGTGATGGGAATGGGACTCGAAGGTTACGCCGTGGCGACGGAGTACCTCGTCAAAAGTCACAATGCCAGAAAATCACTTTGAAAACAGTTGGGAATCCAATTGGCTGAAGGTCTTCTTCCCCCTGAAATAAAAATCGAAAACGATATTACGCCGGTATATCTGCCCCATGAATCCATGATTGGGCAATGCTCTTCTCGACTTCCGCAGCGACGGAATCCTTGAATAAAAAGCGAAATGCGCCCTGATTACGGCCCAGAAGTCGGCTACGCAACCATCAAAAAGGAACTTCACGGCGGCGACCCAGTCAAGAATCAGCCGGTATAAGATGATGAAAAAGACGTGCCCTTTGGGAAGGTTTTTCATGAGCAGCGACAGGTTGTTCCTGAAATTCAGGAACGTCTTCCTTGACGATTTCTTCGGCAAGGTGCCGCCGCCGATGTGATACACGACGGATTGGGGACAGCAACGGACGGAGAATCCAAGGTTTTTTGCACGCCAGCAGAAATCGATTTCCTCCATGTGAGCGAAAAACGAATCGTCGAGGCCGCCACAGCGATGATACAATTCCGCCCGCACAAAGAGACAGGCACCAGTGGCCCAGAAGACCTCCATGGAATCATCGTACTGGCCGTTATCGACCTCCAACGCATTAAACAAACGTCCGCGGCAGAACGGATATCCGTATTTGTCGATGAAACCGCCAGAAGCGCCTGCATACTCGAACTTGTCACGCTCGAAATAGGACAGTATCTTTGGCTGGCATGCAGCAATATTTTCATCGGAATCCATCAGTTCGATAATCGGATTCATCCAGGCCTGCGTCACTTCGATATCGGAGTTCAGAAGGACGTAATACTCGGCTTCCACCTGACGCAACGCCATGTTATAGCCTGAAGCGAATCCACCGTTGTACTCGTTCAGAATCAGCCGGATGTCAGGATAACTTTCTTTCATGAAGGAAACGGAGTCGTCAGTCGAGGCGTTGTCGGCCACGATGATGTCGGCCAGCACCGCATCGGTGTTGGCAACAAGTATAGGTAGGAAGCGTTCGAGCATCTTCCTGCCGTTAAAGTTCAATATGACAACCGCCACTTTCTTCATTGCACTATTCAATTCTTCGTCATGATGTCATTCTCTTGTGTTTCCAACGACGGTGCGACCATAGCCAATTGTCGGGATTATCCTTGATGAAACGCTCGAGTTTACGCGCATATTGTTCCATGATGTAACCTTCCGGCATGGTTGACGGATTATCGCAAATCAAGTCGAAAGCGACATGATAGCGTCCTCTGCCCTCGCGTCTCATCTCGACAAACACCACGGCGTAATCCAATCGCCGCGCCATTTTCTCCAGGCCTGTGAACCAGCATGTTTCCTGATTCAGGAAGCGATTCCAATAATCGCTGCTCAAGCCTTGCGGCGACTGGTCGGCGATGAAAAGGACCGAACTGAAAACGTTGCTCCTTGCTGCCAGGATTTTCAGAGCCACTCTCGACTCAATCATCCTTTCGTCTTCCAGTTTGCCCATGGAACGCAAATCGAGCATGAAGCGCTCGAAATACGGATCTTCAAGTTTCTTATAAATCGCCATAGCGTGATGCGACGACACCGTCTTCATCGACTTTCCAAACCATTCCCAGTTCCCGGAATGCGGCATGGCCATAAACACATCTTTGCCTTTATCATATAAGTCTTTGATAATCTGCGTATCGTCAAATGATACACGACTATCAAAAACTTCCTGAGTCATCTTCATCATCTTGCAACTCTCGACAGCGACATCACAGAGGTTTCGGTAGAAATTCCTTTCAATGCGCTTCAGTTCGCTCTTCGTCTTGTCAGGAAAAGCATTCACAAGATTGGTACGGACGACTTTTCTCCTGTATCTGACGACATGATAAAGGATGAACCTATAGACATCGGATTTAATATAAAGTAGAGACCATGGCGTATTGGCTATACATCTGGCCACGAGTCTCACCATATTGAATCCGAGTCTGTTCATGCGTCATCTCGGATTGTTGTACAAGTCGCCGGCATGTGTGCCCCACATCTCACGTTCGCCTTGTGTCTGGTCGATATCAAGATTATAGCCGCTTCCGAAGTTGCGCGAATAGATTTCGAGTTGCCAACGGTAGTTCGAGACCTCACCTATCACATCGGAATGGATCAACTGGTAATCGTTGGTGACTTCATCTTTCGACATGAAAACGAAACGCTTGTTGTGCTGGTTGGCGACTTCGTAGTAATGCCATATCGCATAAGGATAAGCGCCCGGCTCGCTGGGGACTTCGACAATCTTGTCGGGTTGGCCGTATTTGAGGAAGACGTATCCGCGATCGCTTTCATATCCTTTTTTCGTCTTGTTGGAGAACGACATATTGACGCGTCTGACTGCCGCATTGTATTCTTCAAAGCCTTTTTGGGGATTCAAAGGTGCGCGTGACGACCAGAAGTTATACAAAAAACGTTGCATAGTCGGGATGTCGGTGGTCTTCACGAGTGATAAGGCATAATCCCTTTCGGTTTCGCTGCAAAGCGGGCTAAGGCTCTTGACAAGTTCGCGCAGCGTGTCAATCTGTGTGATACCCGACACAAAAGTGTTGTCAGCATTGAGTGTGTTCAGGTCGGCGATATCGACTTTGCAGCCAGGATTGCTTCTTTGGAAGAAGATGCTTTTGGAGGCAATCAGCGCATTGGTCTTATCGCGCATCTCGACAACGAGGTTGTAGTTTCCCGACGGCAGAGCCGTGATGTCGATGGAATTCAGAACGATATTGACCTTATCGACATCCATGCGTTTCGAATAGAAGAATTTCGACATCTTGGCCGATGTCTCGTAAGACTGGATGTAATAATTCACGAGATACGCTCCTTCGTCATACATGAGGTTGCTGTTGTACAATTCCACATAGAAAGTCAACTTTTCGACAGACGAAGGATAAAACGGAAACACATAAGGCACGAAATCTAAACCGCTTTTGGTGCAAACGCCCTGTTCCGCAGCATTGGCAAAACTTTCGACAAGGAACACGTCCGACACACATGGTTTGTCATCCTGATAGTCGATAGTGACAGTCTGCTCCATCTTGTAAGGAATCTGCTTCTTGTTGTTTCTGTCCACAACACTGATTTCCATCTGATATTCGCCATTCGGCAACGAGAAACGCTGCTGGTCGACGAAGGCGCCAACAAGTTTTGTGGTATCGGTGACGACCGGGCTGTCCAAAGCGATTTTAGAAAAGGCGGAGACGGTCTCATTCTGTTTGAAGATGGTGGTAATCTCCACGCTGGCCTTGTATTGTCCCTTTTCGAACTGATCATAGACGACACTGTTGCAGTCGAATGCAAGCGCATTCTCGATGAAAGGCGTCGTGCCCGGAACATAGAAAGTCGAATATGAAAGGAGCGATTTCAACGCCTTTTTCTGAGCGAAAGAAACCGATGATAAAGCCAAAAAGGCAAAAGCGAATAGTAGTATTCTTCTCATTTTCGTATTAGATTATCGTTCGTTTTATATTGCAAAAGTAATGTACATGCGCGACACCGTCTTGCATTCGTTGAAAATTTTTATCGCACGTTGTCAACATTTTCATTACATTTATTTGATTGAATGTCCGTTACCAATTATTCTTCAGAAACACCAACAAAGTCTGTTCAATGGTGTCGGTTGTGTGCATCGCGCCGATGATTCTATTCGTCTTGCGGTTCGCACCGCTATAAGAAATGCCTTCCAAAACGGCAATCTCTGCATCGTTCATGCCTGACAGGGCGAGACAGCAGTGTCGCAAATCGGAACTGGAAAGTTCCGTGTAGTGTTGCAGCAGCCTCGCCGAGAAATCGGGGAAACAAAAGTTGGTGGTCCTGACCAATTCTATGAGGTCAGACTCGTTCAATTTCAGTTTCGGATACAGCGTGACGCTTTTCGTCATGATGTCCTTGTCAGAGACCATGCCGTTGATCTTCAGATAGATGTTGCTACTTGTGAACTTATCCCAGCAAGCATCGAATTCGGAAACATGCGGAGCCTCCACTTTCTCAACGATGGTGTCTGGCATCTGCCGAAGCGCCGATTCATTCAGGTTGTCCCCCTCTTTCGATTCCTCATGACGCTTGGCTTCGATGACCGTAATTTGTTTTTCGATATGGAGTATCTTGTGTCTGTTACGGATGATGACGTAAATCAGCACGGAAAAAACGAGTACGATGGAAGCGATGAAGATGAACAGTCCCAGGTTTCGATTTGGCTTTTCGGCCTCCATTTTTTTGTATTCGGTCTGGTATTCGCTGTAAAGATAATCGATTTCCATTTTCGTTGAGGCACGATTGGCGACCTTGAGGGCATTTGTCACGTAAATCCGCGTGTAATAGTTTTCTTTCCCAGTATCGCCCTGCTGATGATACAATTCGGCAAGTTCTGCCGCCGCATCGGCACTCGAGCGCAGATCACCCACCTCATAGGCCTTCTCGAAATAGACAATTGCAGAATCGTACTGTTGATTCATGAGAAACTGACCTCCCTGCGAATGCAGGTAGATGTCATCTCCAACAGATTGTATCTCATTGGCTTCCTTGAACTTGTCCAAGGCCTTGTCGTAGTCCTTGTTAGCCTGATAGATGAGACCGATATTGCGTGTCATCGCCGCCATGCCTGCGGTATCATCCACCTTATCAAAATATGTGTACGCATTCTGATAGACAGTCAATGCGGGGCCCATGATGTCGTAATAATAAAGCAGTTCCCCTATTCGGGTGTTCACCAGCGCCTTGAATCTCACAACTGTAGTCGATTTGTTACTTTGGAACGAGACATCCATTACGCGGAGCGCATCCAGATAGTCCGTCATGGCTTCTACATCCTCGCTTGCCATTCCGGCCTCGGTGCCGCAATAATAATGCGACATGGCTTTCAGCAGCAGCAGGTTCTTGTCCTCAGGATACAAGGTCACAAGACTATCATAGAAGGCAGCGACAGGCAACAAATCATAACTCTCGGTGGTCAGGCAATGGTTCTTGAACTGGACCTGAATCAGAAGCAGATAATACTCGTTTCTGTCGAAATCTGACATTTCCTGGACTTTGCCATCTTCATCAAGTTTCTGCAACAGGGAAAGCGCCTTTTCAGAATCATCATTCATGATGGCTTTAACTGATTGAAAGTCACCAAAATGATATGGGGCGTTGTCATCTGTCAAAATGGAGTGATCGTTGTTGCACGACCACATGGAAGACATCAGCAACACAAGAAAAGACAATATCAAGACATTATTTCTCACGCACTATCCCATTCAATTTTATGCAAACTTACACAAAAATCCGGATTCTCACACCTGAACAATGAAAAAGAAGGGAAAAACGCATTGAGAAAAGCGACGATTTGCCTCGTTTCGCTCCGCGCGTCACATTTTTGTCTCGATAATTATCGTGCTTAGATTCAGCAGTTTGACGACTATAGAGATGTGCGGTTCGGTTACGAGAAAAAAGAATTTTCGATGAAATGATTGCGCGAAATGGATTTTTTGTACTTTTGCCGCGGAGATATGGCTGAGCGGTCGATAGCGGCGGTCTTGAAAACCGTTAAACCGAAAGGTTTCGGGGGTTCGAATCCCTCTGTCTCCGCAAAGAGCGACAGAATGTCGCTTTTCTTTTTGACTTTGGCCTGGAGAGATGCCAGAGCGGTCGATCGGGGCGGTCTCGAAAACCGTTGAACGCTATGCGTTCCAAGGGTTCGAATCCCTTTCTCTCCGCAAGAGCGACGTAATGCCGCTCTTTTTTTTTGCCTTCTAATTGCGGAATACCAAAAACATCAGACGTGGAACGATTGACGCCTATCTACATTCAGAGAGCCACTCTTAAGATATCTCTATTAATGGATTCCGGTTTTCATGACCAAACCTACACCAAGAAACTATCACTAATTCCCCTCACCTCTTCACAGCGAACTTCAAGGTGGCGCCTTTCACCCTGAGGGCGTAGATGCCAAACGGAAACTGGCGCAAATTCGAATGGGCGCGACTCTATTCTTTTACGAAAACAAAAGATTAATAAGGAATCGGACGATTGCAGAATAATCCATATTTTTGCACGAGTTCATCGATTGCATTCAACCAATCTATGGCGACCATTAGAGACAGCAAACCAAAACAAAGATATTTGGAGGTTCCAATAAAAGAAGAAAGAACAAATGATGATAGGTCATAAACAATGTCAACATTGTGGCAATACCACCTCACCGCCAACATTATCTGCTTTCGTAATAATGTCAATTCGTTTGTATGCACAGTGACAACTCGTCAATATCAACTATATCATGAATGATTTTCAAGCACCTTCACCAAAAACCAAAAAACGTCACCATTCCATTCGTCACTCGTTCGCATTATTGGCGGATAGTTACAGGAATTGTCGTGAGCAATTTTGGAAATCGCTCATTATACTGATAATCATCACCATAATTCTTGCCACAGTTTTCTACTTCTTCGAAAGTCCTCAACAAAGCGAGTATAGCAATTGGTTTAAGAATGTGCTCTGGGCATTTTGCGTGTATATCGGAGATCCTGGAGGATTGGGCGGAACGGGACCCGTTACGATTATTGGAAGAATCATCGCCACCTTGCTCGGCATTATCAACATCCTCATTGTCGCCGTTCCAGCAGGTATCTTTGCTGGTGGATTCACAGCTGCGCTTGAGAATGAAACCTTGGAAAAGAAAAATGCTGAAAACTACCAAAAGATACGGAATGCCTTCAAGAGAATACTATGCAGACACACAGGTTACAGGTACACCCCAGCTTTCATGTCAATAGTGTCACTTGAGGTGAAATTGGGACTGTCAGCCAACGACATCATTGCCGCAGTTAACTGTTCAAATGAAGACGATTTACGTCTGCGTAACTTAGCCGACACCTACAGTCGTGATAACGAAACACCTGACCGACTTGTGGTTGAGTTGTTTCCATTCGCAGGAACAACACAAGATGGCTATTTGATGGAGGAAAAAGACTACGGATGTCTCATCAACCGGAAATCGAAAGTCACCATTGCTTGCACATCGAGTTACTCTTTCGACGAGTTGTCTGACAGCCACTTTGCTTATTATTTAGCCCAATTCGGAGGTTTTAACTACATTAGTCGAGAATTTGGCAGCGAAGACAGCTTTTACACCGTATCGGATGAAACTCAGGGAACATACAAATTCAAAAGTTTCTTGAACGACATCATGTCACTCGCCAGCGACCAACAAAACGCTTGGACTCTATTCATCCTGCAAACACCACGCAACTTGAAATCGCAGTTTTGCTTTGCTCACGATGTTAACTCCAAACTGAAGGAAACAGCCAAAATAACGACGAGTGTGATGCCAGAGAACGAGCCACTGTTTCTCGCCACATTCGAGGCTATCAAGTCGATGATTGAAAAAGGTGGCCATCCTCACGACAACAAGTGCTACAAGATTAACGAGAGCGAGAAGGAATACGACACGCCACTGAAAGCCGACCTTGACAAAAGTTTCAAACCTGTGGGATCTCGCAACATTGGAATCATCGTGGGCGGCGGCGTTTCGACCAACGCCTTTACCCTGCACATTGCGTCAAAAATTATCGTTCGCGACAGACGCGACATACCGATTGCTGCAAAAATGGCTGAAATTTTGCGACAGCATCTTGAACCTGAAAAAGATTTTGACCAAAAGAAATGCGAACAAGTTTGGAAACTGAAGGGGCTCGGCTATAACAACCAGGATGATGAATCGTGATCACATTGCCAAGGCTCATCAATCATTAATCAAATTGCCTTGCAATTTATGAGAGTAACGGTCTCAAATAATTCAAAAGCAGAATTGTAATGGTACAAGAATCATCATAATAATCACAACGAAGAAAAATGGAATAATATATCCACAGGCAGTATGTAGTCGCCCTATCGCTGATATGTTTGGTCTGGTTTCATAAGGCATTATTGATTGAACAGCTGCAAATATCTGTCGAACACATACATCCTGTTGCGGCTTTGTCCGGTCGTTTCCGACAAGAAATGGTCATCTTGCATTTTCTTGACCAAATCGTTGGCTGCTTTATAAGTCACATTGCAAATCTTTGCGGCATCGTCAACTCTGATAAAGGGATTCTCGAACAATTTGTGTATCAGCAGAATTGCGCTGGTGCTTCTACGCCCGTAACGGCTTTGGATATCCGCTTCAATCTCATCTTTTAACTTTAAAATTTCGGAAAGCGTTTCAACCGCTTGCGTGGCAGTCTGTTCTATCCCCACCAAAAAATATTTTATCCATTGCAGCATGTCATTTTTCAACCGAACATTACTCAGATTGTCGTAATACAACAATTTATTCTTTTCAAAATAGGTGGAGAGATAAAGCAACGGCTGATTCAAAATCCCTTCTTTCACCAAAAACAACGTTATAAGAAGCCTTCCGATGCGTCCGTTTCCATCTAAAAACGGGTGAATGGTCTCAAATTGGTAATGGGCGATTGCTATTTTAATGAGTGCCGGAACATTCGACTGCTCGTTGTTGAGAAACTTTTCCAAATCGCTCATCAAGTCATTGACCAGTTGCTGTTGAGGTGGAATATATGTAGCATCGGCCAACGAGTTTCCTCCAATCCAGTTTTGGCTCGTCCTGTACTCACCGGGCATCTTGTGTTCGCCTCTAACACTCTCGAGCAAAGTCTTATGCGTCTTTTTTATCAATCGCGAAGAAATCGGGAGGTCTTTCAGGCTTTTTACAGCATCATCAATAGCATGGATATAGTTGTTGACTTCTTTCCAATCGTCTCGTTTCTCAGGAAGCACCTCGTTCATTGGCATCAATGCTTCATTCATTTTGGTCTGCGTTCCTTCAATACGGCTCGAATTAACCGCTTCTTTGGTGACGTGCAATTGGATGAACAAATCAATGTTCGGCACAAGACGGGAAAATGAATTCAATTCCCCTAACTTGATTGCAGCTTTTTCAAGCAATTGATTCACAATAGGAGAATTCCATACCCAATCTTCATTTACAAAGTTCGGGACGAAATAGGCATATCCCAGACTTTGTTCCATGTGACCCGACCTAAAATTCTCTATTTCTATCATATAGCTAAATTGTTCGTTTTTATGATGCAAAAGTACAATAAAGAATCCGTTATTTTACTTTTTGTCATGAAAATAAAATAATAGTGCGCTTATTTTACTTTCGGCTTCGTTTATATACTCTTATTTTGTATCTGTTATTTTTAAACAAGTTCAACTGAATTGTCCAGTTTGGCTTTCCTTATTGATCAGGTTCACCACTACTTTTACCATTGTATCTTTTTCTTCCGTTTGGCTCTCCGCAATCATCAATGTGAGCGCCACCAATGTGCCGTCGGCAATCCGTTTGGTGCGGTCGGCAATGTAAAGAATGCCGTTGCTATCCATAAACCACAGGAAAAGAGTGGCGACAATGCGCTTGTTGCCATCACTGAAGGAATGATTTTTCGTAACGAGATATAACAACATGGCGGCTTTCTCTTCAACGGAAGGATATAGCTCGTGACCGTCGAAAGTCCGGTAAATCTGCCCGATGGAACTGCGGAACAAATCGTCTTTTTCATTGGCAAACAGGGAACTCCCTCCGAATTTCTTTCTCAGTCCTTGTATTGCCTGCATGGCATTTTCGTATGTGGCGTGGAATTTCTCTTTCTGCGTAGTATTAATATTCAGAGCTGCTGATAGTCGTATCGGTCGAGCGTATCAAGTGCATAAGTGTAATCGGAAACTACATTTACCAAGGCGGCCGTCTCGTCAGAAAGCTTCAGCTCCTGATTCTGAATTGTGCGGCCAAGCACCTGAACCAACTGCTTGAGTTCGGCATAGTTTTGTTGTTGCAGCCGATTGTTGACAGCATAGCCACGTATCAGATAATCTTTCAGAATCTTGTTTGCCCAAATGCGGAACTGCGTGCCGCGTTGGCTCTTCACACGATAGCCGACGGATGTTACCATCTCCAAATTATAATGCTCTACTTGATAGACTTTCCCATCGGATGCAGTTGTCGCAAATTTTGCGACAACTGAAATGTCCTTTAGTTCTTCCTTTAATGCATTATTGATATGCTTGCCTATTGTTTTGACATCTCTATCAAATAATAGAGCGAGTTGCTATCTGTTAAGCCACATGGTATCGCCCTCCAATTTCACTTCAACGGAGGTTTGCCCGTCGTCAGACTGATAGATTACAATTTTGTCATTCAATTCCATAACCTAATTTTTACCGAAATCACATCATTTTCAAACAATTAGTTTCGGCATCATCACCTGTACACCATGCGAATCGGCTATCAGATTCAACAAATAAACTGATTAATGACGCAATCTCCCATCGTCATTTTCTCACCTAAATAAATAAAAACATGAAACGCTATTGGGCAATCTTATCCCCCTCACCTCTTCACGGCGAATTTCAAGGTGGCGCCTTTCACCCTGAGGGCGTAGATGCCATCGCAGAGGCCGGAGACATCGACGAGCGATGTGCCGTAGGTTTGAAGCACCAGACGGCCGCTGACGTCATATACTTCCACCGATGCCGAATCGCCGATGCCCGTCAGTGTCAGTTGACTGTTAGCAGGATTGGAGAAAAGTCCGACAGCCTGGCCGTCGCTTTCGTCTGTGGAAGTCACTTCGGTAGTGACGGTCTTCTCAACGATGCCGACTTTGTTGCATCCCGTTGCGGTAAGACGCACCAGATGTTCTCCCGGTAACTCGTATTCGTGTGTTGGATTCTCGTCGGTGGACGTCTCCCCGTCTCCGAAATCCCATAAAAACTGAATCGGGAAAGGAGCCGTGGTGGTGTTATGAAACTTGCATACGCTGCCACTGACTTCGAAGTCGAAACCGGCTTCGATTTTCTTTTCTATGTTCCAACTGACACCCGACTGGAAAACCACATCACCCGCGATATCCTGCAGGACGACGGCTTCCGTCGAATCGATGCTGAGCGGAGGAAGTTGCGACGGGACCTCGTTCCACAACATGCCGTAAAACACGCAAGCGATAAGGTAAGTTCCTTTCACATTGGGGTGGCTGTTGTCGGAGGCGTGAAGCACGATGTCGGTGTTGCGGAGGCATTGTCGCCATGCTTCGCCGACAGGAGCAACGGCACCGCCGATGCGGTTGCCGATTTCGCAGTATGCGCTTGTCAGGCTGTCCTGCATGTGGTCGAAGTCGCGGAACTCGGCGCTGCAATAAGTGCCTGCGCCATAATCCTCACATTGCTGGCCGCCGTAGCGCCGTCCCCAAGTCATATACATAAGCACTGTGGCGCAAGGGTTGTATTTCATGATGCTGTCCCGAAGACGTTCAACGGCTGGATACATCAAGGCATAGCGGTAATAATCGATGGTCGGCATCTGGCTCTGTTCCTGAAGGACGACGTAATCCCAACCGCCAAGACGGATTTTCTCGAGGCTGGCTTCCGACGTGGAATGCATGTCGAGCGTGCAGCCGCCTGGAGTGTTGCTGTCGTAGTACATCTTCTTATCGCTGCCTTCAAGAAGACTCGAAATGGTGGCGGGCAAGTTGTTCACAGCGACATAACTGTTGCCAAGGAACAAGACGTTGACTTGCTGTGAGAAAAGCGGGGATGCCGCAAGCAAGACAAGAGAAAGCAAGAGGGTTTTACGTATTTTCATTGTCGATTTCATCATTACAGGTGAAAGCAAAAAACTTCAGAACCGTCAACATTGTCATGTGAACGACAGATTGACTTGGCAAAGGTAATAGATTTTTCTTATGTTATGCGATGAAGGCCTTGAAAAAGAGGATTGACGATGTTGGCGACATAATAACGTATTCAGGACGAAGCAGCAAGGCGGCGCCTAATTTTCGAGACGCACATCCGGCATGTCGCCTGTGGGATGAGAAAGGAATCATTCTGAGAAAGTAATCGCTGCCTGACTTCCCCCGATAGGAAAAATCAATACCTTTGCGCTACAAAACGGGAATCAGATGTACGATATTTTGAAAGATCTCAACGAGCCACAACGCGAAGCAGTTACGACCATCGAAGGGCCTGTCATGGTGATTGCGGGTGCCGGTTCAGGAAAGACAAGGGCGCTCACCTATCGTGTCGCCTACATGATAAGCCAAGGAATCGATCCTTTCAGCATCATGGCCTTGACATTCACCAACAAGGCGGCGCGCGAGATGAAGGAACGCATCATGAAATTGGTGGATGCCAGCGAGGCACGCAACGTGTGGATGGGCACATTCCATTCCATTTTCGCTCGCATCCTGCGCATCGATGCGGAACATATCGGGTTCACGTCGAACTTCACCATCTACGACACGGACGACTCGAAAAGTCTCATCTTGCAGATTCTGAAGGACATGGAATTAGACTCCAAGGTATATCAGCCCAAACAGATTCTCAACAGGATCTCCAGCGCCAAGTCGAATCTCTTCTCGCCAGAAGACTACTGCAACAACTCCGACATGCAGGAAAACGACAGAATCGCCCAAAAGCCGCTCATCGGCGAGATTTTCAAGTCATACAACCTTCGCCTGCATCGCAGCAACGCGATGGACTTCGACGACATCCTTTACTTCACCAATGTCTTGCTGCGCGACTTTCCCGACATCCTCTACAAATATCAGAATCACTTCAAGTACATCCTCGTCGATGAGTATCAGGACACCAACTTCGCCCAGTATCTCATCATCAGGCGCCTTGCCGCCATGTTCGAAAACATCTGTGTCGTTGGCGACGATGCTCAAAGCATCTACTCATTCCGTGGCGCCAACATACGTAACATACTGAATTTCAAGAAGGACTATCCCGACTACACCCTCATCCGCATGGAACAGAACTACCGTTCCACGCAGAACATCGTGAACGCCTCGAACAGCATCATCGCCCACAACAAAGACCAGATCAAGAAAAAAGTGTGGAGCGACAAGGAAGCGGGCGAACTCATCTCCGTGCTTCATGCCGCCAGCGACAGTGAGGAAGGAGTGCTCGTCGCCAACTCCATCTTCGGATACAAGATGACACGGCAACTCAACAACAAGGATTTCGCCATCCTTTACAGGACAAACGCCCAATCGCGTTCCATGGAGGAAGCGCTGCGAAAGCAGAACATCCCGTATAAGATTTACGGCGGCCTGTCATTTTACGAGCGCAAGGAAATCAAGGATCTCCTCGCCTATTTCCGTGTCGTCATCAACCCCGAAGACGAACAGGCCTTGCTGCGCATCATCAACTATCCCGTCCGCGGCATCGGAAAGACAAGCATACAGCGTCTGATGGTCGTGGCCGACGAACGGCGTGAAAGCATCTGGAAATGCATCTCTAACGATGTGTTTCCCAGCGACTTCAACATGGGAACCACCAGCAAGATACGCGACTTCGTGGTGATGATAAAGAGTTTCCAAAGCCTGCAAGCCAAGATGAACGCCTTCGATTTGGCGAAACACATCACCAGCACCATAGGCATCGTCAAGATTCTGAAGGAAGACGACAGTCCGGAAGGAGTGTCACGCGTTGAGAACGTCGAAGAACTGCTGAACGCCATCATGGAATTCTGCGACAAGCAGGTTGACGAGACAACAGGCGAAGCGGCGCAGGTCGATCTGGTGCGGTTCATGGAAGATGTCGCGCTGCTCACCGACAGCGAAATGAAAAAGGATGACGAGGATGCGGATTATGTCAGCCTGATGACCATCCACTCGGCCAAAGGTCTCGAATTTCCTTATGTCTATGTCGTAGGCATGGAAGAGAACCTTTTCCCCGGCGCGCTGTCTATTGGCAGCCGCGAGGATCTTGAAGAGGAACGCCGCCTTTTCTACGTCGCTGTGACACGCGCCATGACAAAACTGACGCTAAGCCATGCCGAATCACGCTACCGTTACGGCAGCCTCAACCTTAGCGAGCCTTCACGGTTTCTGGACGAAATAGACGAAAGCCTCTTCGAAAGAACGAAGAAAGCGTCGTTCCGAGGGACATCATCATTCAGTGGTTTCGGCAAACCGAAACAGATTGACGAGCCTGAGAGACACGGTTTCAAACCCATCAGCCACGCCACGCCGTCAGCACCGCATGGAATCGACAGTCAGAATGCCGCAGCGGACTTCGAAGCGTCCAACCCCGACCTGCTTCAGGAAGGGATGCGCGTCATGCACATCAAGTTCGGCACAGGAACGGTGATTTCCATCGATGGCGCCGGAGCCAACAAGAAAGCCACTGTGGATTTCGACAACGAAGGCAAGAAACAACTGATGCTGAAATTCGCAAAACTGAAGATTATCCAGTAAGCGTTTCAGCAGATTCCACTTTCACATATCCCTTTGCCCTTGGCCACGCACGCAAGGGCTGTTGCCGCCATAATCCTTAAAAGATTGGGGCGATGCCGCTTCATAAGCAAATAATTAGTATATTCGCAGCCGAAAAACAAAGGGATACAATCATGGATAAAACCGGACTTTCATACAACACGGAGAAGAAGAAAATCATCATCGCCGAATACGGACGCAACATTCAGGAAATGATACAGCACCTGACGGACATCGAAGACCGGCAGAAACGCACCGAAGCGGCCAACTTCATCATCTCAGTGATGGAACAAATGAATCCGCAGGTCAAGGAATCAGGCGACTACATCCACAAATTGTGGGATCACCTGTTCATCATCTCCGACTTCAAACTCGACGTTGACAGTCCTTTCGAACCTCCTATCGTTGAAGAACAGGTCACCAAGCCACATCATATCGACTATCATAACGACAACATCAGATACGGTCACTACGGACAATACGTCATCAAAGCCATTGAAGTCGCTTCGGAGACTTCAGATCCTGCAACACGCGACGCCTTGGCATATTCCATCGCCAATCAGATGAAACGCGACTACATCGAATGGAACCGCGTCATGATTAGCGACCAAGTGATTCTCGACGACTTGAAAAACATTTCGAACGGAAGACTCACCTTGCCCGAAGATACTAAATTGGTAGCCACGGGTGAAATCGTCGGCAAAACGGCATCGCAGCAGACAAGACAGCAACTGCCCGGCAAGAAGAAAAAGAAAAAAGTGGCCATGACGAAAGCCAACCTGAACAACCCCAACAGCCCTGTTTACAAGAAGAAACACTGAGTTTGCCCAGAGCCGTTGATGTGTAGCAAGACTGACATTTTCAAAATCAGATTATAAAGACATGGGATCATTCAAAATCCAAGGTGGGAAGAGCCTTCATGGCACCATCACTCCACAGGGAGCGAAGAACGAGGCCCTGCAAATACTTTGCGCATGCCTGCTCACAGAAGAGAAGTTGACCATCACGAACCTCCCCGACATACTGGACATCAACAACCTCATCGCCCTGCTTCATGAGATGGGTGTCATTGTTGAAAGACCATCCCGCGACAAAGTGACGCTTCAAGCCAAGGACATCGACTTCGGATATTTCGAAACCGAGGCTTTCCGCGTCAACGCGTCGAGGCTTAGAGGCAGCGTGATGATGATGGGGCCCTTGCTCACCCGATTCGGCAAAGCATACATGCCCAAGCCAGGTGGCGATAAGATTGGCCGACGCCGTCTCGACACCCACATCATCGGACTCATGAAACTCGGCGCCAAGTTCGATTTCGACTCCGCCGCGACCGTCGCCACAGCGCCAAATGGCCTGAAAGGCGCCTACATGCTACTCGACGAGGCTTCCGTGACAGGCACAGCCAACATCGTGATGGCATCCGTTCTCGCCGAAGGTGAGACCACCATCTTCAATGCCGCATGCGAACCTTACATCGTGCAATTGTGCAACATGCTCGTCAGCATGGGCGCCAACATACAAGGCATAGGATCGAACCTGCTTAGGATTAACGGGGTGAGCAAACTGCACGGCGTGACGCACAATCTGATTTCCGACATGATCGAAATCGGAAGTTTCATCGGCATGGCGGCCATGACCGGTTCCGAACTCACCATCAGAAACGCTGTCAGAGATCAACTCGGCATGATTCCTGACGTCTTCAAAAGAATCGGCATCAGCATGGAGTTTGTCGGAAACGACCTCCACATCCCTGCTCAGGACCACTACGAAGTGGAGACTTTCATGGACGGCGGCATCCTCACCGTAGCGGATGCGCCATGGCCTGGCTTCACGCCCGACCTCATCAGCATCGTCCTCGTCGTCGCCACACAAGCCAAAGGCACCGTGCTGATACACCAGAAGATGTTCGAAAGCCGACTTTTCTTTGTTGACAAACTCATCGATATGGGCGCCCAGATCATCCTTTGTGACCCGCACCGCGCCAATGTCATCGGTCTTGACAGAAGCCACGCCTTGAAAGGCATCAGAATGAGTTCGCCCGACATCCGTGCCGGCGTAGCGCTGCTCATCGCCGCAATGTCGGCCGACGGAGTTAGCATCATCGACAACATAGACCAGATAGATCGCGGATATCAGCACATCGACGAACGCCTCAACGGACTCGGCGCCTGCATAGAACGCATCTAAACCCTGTCTGACATTTTGTCAACAGTGCGCACATGGCAAAACTTTTGATAGATAAAAGTACACCTTTATATTTTTACCATGACGGAAAAGAACAATCATATTGAAAACCAGGAAGAAGATTTGAATAACGACGCCAACAATGTGTCGGACACCGAGAATGTCAATGACGACAACGTCAGCAAAACAGAAGAAACGGCAGACGAAAATGCCAAAGATGCAGACGAGACGTATGACAAGCAGCGGAAGCATAAAGGCAGACATGCCAGCGACAAGGAATTGGAGGAACTGAAAGCCGCCAATGCAGAACTCAACGACAAATATATCCGTCTGCTGTCCGAATTCGACAATTTCCGCAAACGTACAGCGAAAGAGAAACTCGAGATGACTTCGACGGCATCGGCCAACGTCATCAAAGACATCCTTCCCGTTCTCGACGACTTTGAAAGAGCCATAGGCAACATCGATGGCAATGGCGACAATGCCGATTTCCAAGGTTTCATATTGATATACAACAAGTTGAAATCAATATTAAAGAACAAAGGCCTTGAAGAAATCGATGCCATGGGCGCCGACTTCAACACCGATGAACATGAGGCGCTGACCTTGGTGCCGGCGCCTGACGAATCGAAGAAAGGCAAAGTGCTCGATGTAGTTCAGAAAGGCTATCGTCTTAACGGACAAGTACTTCGATTTGCAAGAGTTGTTGTCGGAAACTGATAAAGCACAATCATGGAAAAGAGAGACTACTACGAAGTATTGGGAGTCAGCAAGGACGCCAGCCAGGATGAGTTGAAAAAAGCGTATAGGAAACTGGCATTGCAGTACCACCCTGACAGGAATCCCAACGACAAAGACGCTGAAGAGAAATTCAAGGAAGCCGCAGAAGCCTACGAAGTCCTTAGCAATCCGGAGAAAAGGGCGCGTTATGACAGAATGGGATTTGCAGGCCTGAACGGCAACGGATTTAGCGGCAACGGCATGTCGATGGACGACATCTTCAGCCAGTTTGGTGACATCTTTTCCGACCTTGGCTTCGGTGGTTTCGGCTTCGGTGGTTTCGGCGGCCGCTCCGGCGGTGGCGCAAAGCAACGCGGCTCGAACATCAGGGTCAAAGTGAAACTCACCCTTGAGGAAATTGAAAAAGGTGTCAAGAAGAAAATCAAGGTCAACAAATACATTCCCTGCGAACATTGTCACGGGTCAGGCGCTGAAAATGGCGAAACAGAGGTCTGTCCAACCTGCAAAGGCCGCGGCCAAGTCATACGCACCGTAAACTCGTTTTTCGGACAGATGCAGACCAGCACGGTATGTCCCACTTGTAGTGGCGAAGGACATATCATCAAGAACAAATGCACTTCATGCCAAGGCAATGGCATCGTCAAAGGCGAAGAAGTCATCGACATCGAGATTCCGGCAGGCGTCGGCGAAGGCATGCAACTCTCGGTACGTGGAAAAGGCAATGCCGGGCCACGCAACGGCATTAACGGCGACCTGATTGTAGTCATCGAAGAGGAAGCCCATCCCGACCTCGAACGCAACGGCAGCGACTTGATATACAACCTGTTCATCACTGTCCCGGAAGCCATCTTGGGAACCCAGGCCGAAGTGCCCATCATCAACGGCAAAGTCCGCGTGAAGATTGCGGCAGGGACGCAAAGCGGCAAAGTGCTTCGCCTGAAAGGCAAAGGACTTCCCAACTTGAACAGTTTCGGATCTGGCGACCTGCTCGTCAACGTAAACGTCTGGATACCGCAGAAAGTCAGCAAGGAAGAGGAAGCCATCCTGAACCAACTTTCACAATCGGACAACTTCAAAGCCTGTCCGACCGATGAGGAAAAAGGATTTTTCAAACGCATAAAGGATTATTTCAACAACTGAATACATGGAAGCCATAGAAGTCAAGGAAGTCACGAAACATTACGGTGATTATCTGGCACTCGACGGCATCAGCCTCACCGTGCCGGAGCAAAGCGTTTACGGACTACTTGGTCCCAATGGCGCCGGAAAGACCACCCTGATCCGCATCCTCAACCAAATAACGGCGCCAGATTCGGGTGAAGTGCTTTTCAAAGGCGAGCGGCTTTCGCAACAACATATCGCCAGAATCGGATATCTCCCTGAAGAAAGAGGCTTGTACAAGAAGATGAAAGTCGGCGAACAGGCCATCTACCTCGCCCAACTGAAAGGCGTCAGAAAAGATGAGGCGGAGAAACGCCTGAAAGCATGGTTCAAAAAATTTGAAATCTTCTCGTGGTGGGACAAGAAGGTGGAAGAACTCAGCAAGGGCATGCAGCAGAAGATTCAATTCATCACCACTGTCATCCACCAACCCGACATCCTCATCCTCGACGAACCATTCAGCGGTTTCGACCCCATCAATGCCAACCTTCTGAAAGAGACTATCTTAGACCTGAAGGACAAAGGCGCGACCATACTTCTCTCGACGCATAACATGGCCTCGGTGGAGGAAATGTGCGACAGAATCATGCTGATCAACAAAGGTCACAAAATCCTTGAAGGACGTGTACGCGACATCAAGCAGCAGTTCGACACGCACACTTACAAAATCGTCGTCCGGACAGATAACATGGATGCCTTACGGTCACTCGCTCCAAGTCTTGATTTGAAGATGAACGCCGGCGAGACACCTGACGAAGCGGAAATAGACTTTGTCAGCGAAAATCCTAACGAAATCGTCAGAAAAATCATGGATTTCGGCCAAATCGTATCGTATCAGGAGATGCTGCCTTCGATGAACGACATCTTCATTCAGGAAGTCCAATCGCAAAACATGAAACCATGAACAAGATAGGATTAATCATCAAGAGGGAATACCTCACCCGAGTCCGCAAGCGCAGTTTCATCATCATGACGTTTCTGGGCCCCATCCTACTCGCTGCCATATACATCGTTCCCATCTTGCTGGCACTCAACACGACAGGTGAAAAGAAAAACATCGCCGTGGTTGACGAGAGCCATTGGTTCGAGAGCAGTTTTGACAATACTAAAGAACAGAATTACATCATCATACAGGATTACGACATCGACAGCGTCAAGAAAATGGTGCAAAATGGCATGTACGACATCGCCTTGTACATCCCGAAGACAGAACTCAACGCGCCATCAAACGCAATGGTATACAGCCAGAAGCAAGTCCCTATGTCGGTGGAGACGCACATCCAGGATGTGATGAAAAAGGAAATCGAGAACCAGAAACTCCTTGCTTCAGGAGTGGATCCCGAGATTGTGGATGCGGTGAAGACCGATGTCAATCTGTCAATCATCAAGATGAATGATGAAGGAGACGAGAAAGAGACCTTCACGCAGGTACAGTTCATCATGGGCATCCTGCTTGCCACGCTGATTTACATGTTCATCGTTTTCTTCGGCGCACAAGTCATGAATGGCGTTGCAGAGGAGAAATCGAGCCGCATCATCGAAGTCATCATCAGTTCGGTGAAGCCATTCCAACTCATGATGGGCAAAATCATCGGCGTGTCGCTTGTGGCGCTGACTCAGTTTGCCATGTGGGTGCTCATCACTGGCGCCATCTACTTCGGATTTTCGGCGGCGATTGGCATCTCGAACCCCGAAGCCCTGTCATCGGGGACGTTCATGTCGCAAGACATCACATCGGGCAGCATCGTTGACAACGAATCGGTGCAGAACATCATTCAAATCGCCAATTCCATCGACTTCGGCACCATCATTACCAGTTTCATCATCTTTTTCATCTGCGGATATCTGCTTTACGCAACGTTGTATGCCGCAATAGGTTCCGTCACCGACGACAACACCGACTCGCAGCAGTTCCAACTTCCGGTAACCGTTCCATTGATGATTGCCATCATATCTTCTTTCTACATCGTGAACAATCCCGACGGAGGTCTCGCGCTTTGGCTTTCGATGATACCTTTCACGTCGCCTATCGCCATGATGGTCAGGATACCATTCGGCGTCCCCTACTGGCAAATCGCCGTTTCGGTCTTGCTGCTGATCATGACATTCGTGTTTATGACTTGGTTCGCAGCCAAAATCTACCGTACGGGAATCCTCATGTATGGCAAGAAAATGACCTACAAGGAGATATTCAAGTGGTTAAGATATAAATAATTCATTATCAATTAATTAGTAAATCAAGTCAGAATAAATCGAAGAAATTGAGAAAACCGACTGAAAGTATTTTTTGCAATTGAAAATAAAAAACCTATTTTTGCACCCGCCAAAAGTGTGCGAAAAAAGTGATAATAAAATAGTAAGATAAATAAAGTCAAATAATTAAATCAGTTTTACGATGCAGAACAAAGGACTATTCAGGACGTTAGCCATCATTTTCGGGCTTATCTTTCTTTATCAGTTGTCATTCACTGTAGTGACAAAGTCAGTTGAGAAGAAAGCGAAGAAATATGCCGAAACCGAGGTTAGCAAACTTACCAATGTTAATCAAGAGGACATCGATGTGGCCAAAGATGAGATTGAGTCACATTATCTGGACTCGGTCAGCAACATGAAAGTGTACAACTTGCTTTTCAAGAACTACACCTATCGTGAGGCAAAAGAAAAAGAAATCAACTTAGGTTTGGACTTGAAAGGCGGCATGAACGTCACCTTGGAAGTCTCGGTGAAGGACATTGTCAATGCCTTGGCGGGACCTAACGCTCAAGATCCGACATTCGTTCAGGCCATGAAACTGGCGAGCGAAAGACAGGAAAAGAGCGAAGGCGACTTCGTGACTTTGTTCGGCAATGCATACGAAGAAGTTGATCCAAATGCGAAACTCGCTTCGATCTTCCTGTATGAATTCAAAGACAAAGGCATCACCGTCAACTCCACGAACGACGAAGTCCTTAAAGTCCTCAGGGATGAATGCAACGGCGCCATCGACCGTTCATACCAGATTCTGAGAACCCGTATCGACCGTTTCGGCGTTGCCCAGCCTAATATTCAGAAACTTGAAAATTCGGGACGTATCCTTGTGGAACTTCCTGGTATCAAGGATCCGAAACGTGTCAGAAAACTCCTTCAAGGCACTGCTCAGTTGGAATTCTGGGAGACGTACAACTTCACCGAACTTCAACAGTATTTCGTTGATGCCAACGCTCGTCTGGTTCAGATCAACAATGGCGAGGTTTTTATGGATTCCGTAAAGACTGCATCAGATTCCGCAGCATTAGCATTGGCTGAAACCGCAACGGAAACCGCCACCAAGACTACCACGAAGACTGACACCGCAGCAGTAACCAAAACTGACACGGCAACTGATAAAGGATTGCTCGAACAACTTGACAGCACAAGCAACAGTGATTCCCTCGGCAATGACGAAGCCCTCACTAAGTTCAACGAAGAAAATCCGTTATTTGCTTACCTGCAGCCTTCCTACTACCAGAACGAAAACGGTCAGGTAGTGGCTGCCGAGACTGCCTGTGTAGGTATCGCTCAAGTCAAAGATACAGCCAGAGTTAACAATATGCTGGCTGAAACAAGAAGCATCTTCCCACGCAACTTGAAGTTCGCCTGGTCGGTGAAACCCAGAAAAGGACAAGATGACAAGCAAGTCCTTGAACTCATCGCTCTGAAAGCATCGCGCGACAACAAATGCGCTCTTGGCGGCGAAGTCATCGTAGATGCCCGTCAGGACTACGGTCAGAACAACCAAGTGGAAGTCACCCTTCAGATGAACAGCGAAGGTGCCAAGACTTGGAAACACCTCACTGGTGAAAACATCGGAAAACAAGTCGCCATTGTCCTCGACAATTACGTCTATTCCTACCCTGTCGTCAACGACGAGATTCCGAACGGCCGTTCGTCCATCTCCGGTGGCAGCATGGATATTGCAGAAGCCCAAGACTTGGCAAACATTCTGAAAGCCGGTAAACTTCCCGCTCCTGCACGCATCCTTGAAGAACAAGTCGTAGGACCTTCTTTAGGTAAGGAAGCCGTCCAGCAAGGTATGTGGTCAATGATATTCGCTTTCGTCCTTGTATTGGCCTACATGGTGTTCTTCTACAAGAAATCAGGTATGGTGGCCGATATCGCCCTTCTCGTCAACGTGTTCTTCCTGTTCGGAACGCTGGCCTGCCTCGGTTCTGTGCTGACACTGCCTGGCATTGCCGGTATCGTACTGACATTAGGTATGGCTGTTGACTCGAACGTCATTATCTTCGAACGTATCAAGGAGGAACTTACCAACGGCAAGACGCTGAGAGCGGCTGTCGACGAAGGTTACAAGAATGCATATTCCGCAATCATCGACGGTAACGTCACCACCCTTATCACAGGTATCGTGCTGGTCATTCTCGGTACTGGTCCTGTCCACAGTTTCGCTGTCACGTTGTGCATCGGTATCATCACATCCCTTGTCACATCAATCTTCGTCACGAGACTCATCTTCTCCAGAATGCTGGACAAGAACAAGGACATCAGTTTCACCAATTACATCACACGTAACTTCCTGAATAACACACACTTCGATTTCATCGGATTCCGCAAGATCTCCTACATCATTGCAGGTGCCATGATTGTGATAAGCCTTGCATCGTTGGGCATCAGAGGTTTGAACCTCGGCATCGACTTCAAGGGAGGCCGTAACTACATCGTCCGCTTTGACCAGAATGTAAAGGTGGATGAAGTCCGTAGCGCCTTGCAGCAGAACGTTGCTGAATTCAAGGACATGGTTCCCGAAGTGAAGACCTACGGCCGTAACGGTCAGGTCAAGATCACGACCAAATACAGAATCGAAGACAACTCTCCAGAAGTTGACTCTGTCATCCAGGGCATGCTTTATACCGGTCTGAAAGGATTGTATAAGACCGACATCACCAGAGAGCAGTTCTCGTCAGATGACGAGTCTATCGGAGTGCTCAGTTCACAGAAAGTCGGCGCAACCATTGCCAGCGACGTCACAAGGAAATCTGTCATCGCCATCATTGTCTCCTTGGTCCTCATGTTCCTTTACATAGCCATGAGATTCCGTAAGTGGCAGTACGGCTTGTCGGCTCTCCTTGCCCTGACACACGACACCATCCTCGTGATTGGTATGTATTCGTTGTTCTACAACATCTTGCCATTCACCATGGAGGTTGACCAATCATTCATCGCTGCTGTCTTGACCGTCATCGGTTACTCCATCAACGCCACCGTGGTCATCTTCGACCGTATCCGCGAAAATGTCAGGAACCACCCAAAGACAACTTGGAAAAACAATATGATTTCGGCTGTCAACTCAACCCTGACCCGTTCGTTCAACACATCAGGATCAACCTTAGTCGTGTTGCTCGCCATCTTCTTCTTCGGCGGCGACACTATCAGAGGATTCATCTTCGCTCTGTTGGTCGGTATCACGGCAGGTACATTCTCTTCAGTATTCCTTGCAACGCCATTAGCATACAACCTGCTTAAAGCCAACAAGAAAGACAAAGACACTGAAGCCATAGAGAAGAAATAATCAAAAATAAACCTTCTAATCGCTTGCATGGAAAATCCCGCTTCGGCGGGATTTTCTGTTTTTATGAACCAAGAGCGAATAGGTTACTTACTTTAATCTTCCGATTGAAAATCGTTATAAAAAAGGTCAATCATCCCCTGCCATTTTCAATACCCAAATTCTTGTTCCAAATTGGCCAATTGTTGTATCTTTGTAGGCAAAAGTCAAGAGAAGTAATAATTACAGTACTATTGCGTTAGCATCAAGTGAATCATATCCCATGAAGAAATACACACTTATCATTCTGTCATTACTGTTGATGTTGATCAGCATTGACTTGCAGGCTCAGAAGAAAAATCCTGCGAAGAATGCCGATTTGGCCTTCGGCAGGAAACAGTACACCGAGGCTGTTGACAGATACAAGAAGGCATACAAGAAATGCAAGAAAAACAAGGATGAACGCAACCGCATCAGTTACCAGATGGGTGAATGCTACAGACTTATCGGGTTATCGAAACGTGCAGAGCCCTACTACAAGAGGGTGCTGAAAACCGACTATCCCAATGCGCATCCGGAAGTGTATCTCAACATGGCCGAGACATTCAAGATGAACGAAAAGTATAAGGACGCCATCGTCTATTACGAAAAATACGACAAGATGGTGCCGAACGACAACAGAGGCAAACTGGGTGCCGAGACAGCCGCGATGATTCAGGACTGGATCGACAACCCATCGAAATACGAACTCACCGAAATGAAGAAACTCAATTCCAAAGCCTCCGATTTCGGCGCCACATGGACGAATTCAAACTACAACGAAATCGTCTTCACATCCACCAGAGACGCTGCCACAGGCAAGGACAAAGACGGCATCACGGGACAGAACTTCGCCGACTTCTTCAGTTCAAAACAAGACAGAAAGGGAGAATGGAGCACGCCGGTGCTTGCCGATGAAAACGAAAACGTGAACACCGAAGCCAGCGAAGGCACACCTTTCATGAACGCCAAATTCACGAAGATGTATTTCACCCGTTGCCAGAACAACGATCATAGGAAAAGCGGATGCCAGATCATGGTTGCTGCAAAAAGCGGTGGCACTTTCTCGACAGCACGCCCCGTTGACATCAAAGGCATAGACACCCTCGACATCATAGGCCATCCGACCTTGTCCGACAACGAGATGATCATGTACTTCTCCGCCGAACTCAAAGGCGGCATGGGAGGAAAAGACATCTATGTCACCACAAGGGAAAACGCCAACGACCCCTTTGACCATCCGTTCAACATTGGTCCTGTCATCAACACCCCTGGCGACGAGATGTATCCTTTCCTGAGAAACGACACGACACTGTATTTCTCATCAAACGGCCACGGCGGCATGGGCGGACTCGACATCTTCGTCACCACCGTTGACACTGCCGGAAACTGGGGCGAACCTGTGAACCTAAAATACCCCATCAACTCGTCGGGAGATGACTTCGCCATCGTGTTCCAGCATGATGATGAGAAAGGCTTCATTTCCAGCAACCGCGGCAACTCGCGCGGCGTGGACAACATCTATTATTTCGAGGAACCACCGATTCTGTTTACCTTCTCTGGCACCGTGAAAGACGGAAAGACAAGACAACTTGTCGAGAACGCCACTGTAAGGATGATAGGTTCCGACGGATCCAACATGATGACGCGCACCAATGCGAAAGGCTACTTCAACTTCGGCGACAACCAGATCAACAAGAACACCACCTACAACATCACCATCGACAAGAACAACTACTTCACATTCAACGCCACAGAGACAACAGTAGGATTGGAATTCAGCAAGGACTTCGAAAAAGAATACGACATAGAACCTATCCCCGAAGAGCCTATCATGCTCCCCGACATCCTTTACGATTTGGGCAAGTGGGATTTGAAACCGCAGTTCGAGGATTCGCTGCAAGGCCTGATCGAGACGCTGGAAGTGAACCCGACCATCACCATCGAACTGGCATCGCACACCGACTCGCGTGACACGGAAGAACGCAACGACATACTCTCTCAAAGACGTGCCCAGTCTGTGGTGGATTACCTCATCATCAGAGGCATCGACCCGCTTCGACTGAAAGCAAAAGGTTATGGAGAAAGGGTGCCGAGAACATTGCAAAGAGACGTCACCGTCAAAGGCTACACGTTCAAAGCCGGTTCCGTGCTGACAGAAGACTTCATCAACAAACTGCCCAGCACAGAAATCAAGGAAGCCGCGCATCAGATGAACCGCCGTACCGAATTCAGAATACTCAGCAAGGACTTTGTCCCGAGAAACAACATCAACGAAAACCAAGTTGTCCATATCGACATCAATCCGCAAGAAGACAACTTCGCCACCTTCGACAGAAACAAAGCCGGATACTTCATCTTCACCGCCAACGTTGACGGCTACAGGGAATCGTTCACCTACAGCCAGAACTCCGAATTAAGCATCTCCGAGAAACACGCTCTGGAACTGCTCACCAAAGGCAAGATTTCTGCCGATGACTTCCAAGGTGATGTTGACAAACTGTTAAGCACAGGTTCCATCGCCAATGGCGCCATCTTCACCGTCAAGGAAATCAGAATCGCCAACAAGAGCATCAATAACGTTCAAGTCAAGGTGGTGCAACGGATGGTGGAAGACTGGGTCATCGGACAAAAGACCATGAAACTCTTCGGCAACTACGATTTCGACACAAAAGAAATGAAACTCAAATTCAAATGACGGATAGCCAAAGATATAACTTGAGAGGCGTCTCTTCAGAGAAAGAAGACATCCACAAAGCCATCAGCAAACTCGACAAAGGCCTCTACCCTAACGCCTTCTGCAAAATCCTGCCCGACATCATCGGACACGACCCAGATTATTGCGACGTCATGCACGCCGACGGCGCAGGGACGAAAAGTTCGCTGGCCTATTTGTACTGGAAAGAGACCGGCGACATGTCGGTTTGGCGAGGCATCGCCCAAGACGCCATCGTGATGAACACCGACGACCTTATTTGCATCGGCGCCACTGACGACATGCTGCTTTCCTCCACCATCGGCAGAAACAAGAATCTGATTCCAGGAGAAGTCATCTCTGCACTCATCAACGGCACGGAAGAATTCCTCGAAAAGATGCGGGGTCTGGGCATCGGCATCTACCTTACCGGCGGCGAGACTGCCGACGTGGGCGACCTGGTGCGCACCGTCATCGTTGACAGCACCGTCACCACGAGGATGAAACGTGCCGACGTCATCGAAAACCACATCCAAAACGGCGACGTCATCGTAGCCTTCGCATCCTTCGGCCAAGCCACGTACGAAGACAGTTACAACGGCGGCATGGGAAGCAACGGACTCACATCGGCAAGGCACGACGTGCTGGGACATTATCTTGCAAACAAGTATGCCGAGAGTTACGACCATTCCATACCAGAAGACCTCATCTATTCAGGTCCCCACAAACTCACTGAAGCCAGCGAAGTGAAAGGCGTCGACATTGGAAAACTCATCCTCTCGCCTACACGCACCTATGCTCCTTTGATGGTACCCATTCTGAAAGAATATCGGAAACAGATTCACGGAGTCATCCATTGCAGCGGCGGCGCACAGACCAAAGTGTTGCATTTCATCGACAGTCTTCACATCGTGAAAGACAACCTCTTTGACCTGCCACCCTTATTCCGCCTGATTCATGACGCGTCACAAACTGACTGGCATGAGATGTACAAGGTTTTCAATATGGGACACCGTCTGGAGATCTATACCAACGAGCAAGCCGCTCAAGGCATGATTCAGATTGCCAAAAACTTCAACATTGATGCGAAAATCATCGGTCACGTCGAAGACTCCGATCACAAACGCCTCACTGTCAAAAGCACTTACGGCACTTTCGAATATTAGGACATTCATACAGTGAAATGGCATGGATAGATTCCGTGCTGCTACTATTATGGACTAAAAACAATACAAATCAGTGGACATTACCGAGAAACTTGAAAACATAAAGCACCGTTGGGAGGAGATTGGCGAACAACTCAATGACCCTACAGTCATGAGTGACATGAAGAAATATGTCAAACTCAGCAAGGACTATAAGGATCTTGAGCCTATCGTCTCCGCCTTCAAGGAATACGTGCTGTTGCAGTCCAACATCGCTGACGCGAAGGAGATTCTCGTCCAGGAGAAGGACAGCGACCTCAGGAAAATGGCCATTGACGAAATCGAACAGTCGGAACATCGTCTCTCGGAACTCGAACAAGACATCCGCTTGATGATGATTCCCAACGATCCGCAAGATAGGAAGAATGCCTGCATGGAAATCAGGGCTGGCACTGGAGGCGATGAAGCCTGTCTGTTCGCTGGCGACCTGTTCCGCATGTACAGCAAGTTCTGTGAATCAAAAGGCTGGAAAATCGAATTGGTGGACTGGAACGAAGGAACCATGGGCGGATACAAGGAAGTTGTCTTCAACGTCAACGGAGAAGGCGCCTACGGCATTCTCAAATTCGAGTCGGGCGTTCACCGCGTGCAACGCGTCCCGAAGACCGAAACGCAAGGACGCATCCACACCTCGGCAGCATCTGTGGTGGTACTTCCTGAAGCGGAGGAGTTCGACGTGGAACTTAACGAAAAAGACATCAAAAAAGAGATCTTCTGCGCCTCAGGACCTGGCGGCCAATCGGTGAACACCACCTACTCCGCCATCAGACTCACGCACATCCCCAGCGGCATCGTCGTCAGTTGTCAGGACGAACGGTCGTTGCTCAAAAACACGGCAAAAGCCATGAACGTGCTGCGCACGCGTCTGTTCGAACTGGAATACAACAAATATCTGGAAGGAATAGCCAAAAAACGCCGCACCATGGTATCGACGGGCGACCGCTCCGCCAAAATCAGGACATACAACTTCCCGCAGGGACGCGTCACCGACCATCGTGTTGAAGGCCTCACCCTCTACAACCTTGCATCGGTCATGGACGGCAACCTTGACGAGATTATCGAACGGCTTCAGATGGCTGAAAACGCCGAAAGACTTAAGGAAGACATAGAATCATAATGACATCATGAATAAGACCAGACTGTTTAAACAAATCCAAAAGAAGCAATCGTTCCTTTGCGTCGGCCTCGACACCGACATTGCCAAGATTCCGCAAGAACTCCTAAGCATGGACGACCCTGTCTTTGAGTTCAACAAGCAAATCATCGACAAGACGGCAGACTACGCCATCGCTTTCAAGCCCAACACCGCCTTTTACGAAGTCGGCGGCGCGCAGGGCTGGAAAAGTCTGCAACGCACCATGGAATACATCCGTGTCAATTTCCCCGACGTTTTCATCATCGCCGATGCGAAACGTGGCGACATCGGAAACACTTCTGGAAACTATGCAAAGGCCTTTTTCAAGACTCTTGATGCCGACGCCATCACCGTAGCGCCTTATATGGGAAAGGATTCCGTGGAACCATTTCTCAATTTCAATGACAAATGGGTCATCCTGTTGGCACTGACTTCAAATCCCGGTTCCAAGGATTTCCAATGCCTTCATACCGGTAACGGAATGCTGTACGAACAAGTCCTCAAGACTGCAACGACATGGGCATCGAGCGAACAGATGATGTTTGTCGTTGGAGCGACGCATCCCGAAGAACTCGGCAAAATCAGAGCCATGCTACCCGACTATTTCTTCTTGGTGCCAGGCATCGGTGCACAAGGCGGCGACCTGCAATCCATCGCGGAATACGGACTGAACCACGAATGTGGCATGATAGTCAACGCGTCAAGGAGCATCATCTATGCATCAAACGGCATAGACTTCGCCGACAAAGCCGCCGAAGAAGCGCGCAAGGTCCAGCAACAGATGTCTGCCATACTGCACAGCCGCGGCATCATCTGACAATCAAAAACATCTTGTATTAAAATGAAAAAAGCCATCTTTCGATGGCTTTTTTTCATTTATCCGAAACACGCAAATCAGCGGGAGACCGAGAATCTCTTGGTGACGGTATTTCCATTTTCGCCATGGATGCGGATGAAGTAAATGCCTTCACTCATTCCTGACGTGCTAATCTGGACATGATTGCCTGACACTTCCTGGCTGACGACAAGTTGACCGATGGTGTTATAGACATCAACGCTGGCGATGTTATTGCCTTCGATGTTCAGTTTGCTTGAAGCCGGATTAGGATACAGTTTCAGAGAATTTTCGAAGTTCTCCACACCGAGAGTCCAAGTGTTGAAGGTGATGTCATTGCCATAGTATGTTTGGCCGTTAGCAACTGCGAAAGTCTTTACCATGTAGATGCTGGAAGCATCGAGATCGGTAACCGTAGCGGTGAAAACCTTGCCCGTAAGCGTTGCCGGGACTGTTGTGGTTTCAGGTGACGTCACTTTTCTGTATTCAAAACCAACAGATTCCACGTTGCCGTCAACAGAACCGATGAATGTGGCTTCGTTGTAACTGATATTGGTGACCTCTGTAGTAGAAACAGACACGGTCTCGCCTACCATTGACAAGACATTGTGAGCTTCGGAACCGAAGGCGCCATTGCCGTCGACGATAACGTTGCCGTTGCTGTCTAAGATGCGATAGTAGCCTTCACCATAGTCGCAGCAGATGCCGTTGCCGACATTGTCGTAGATGGCGAACATGACGCATTCGTTAGCAGGAACGGTGCAATGTTCAATATGAGTCTGGGTGCTATTGCCACCAAGCAGCATGTTGTAAGGACCGCCTGAAGCCAACACTGTCATATCTGATGCAAACACTTTCCAAGTAATCTGATTGCCGAACTTATCCTGAACGATTTCGAGTTCAAGCTCTTCGCTTTCGCCATCAACCTGGACTTCACTCCATTCGTCACATGTGACAGTGGCTGTCTTTGAAAATTCGAAAGGTTCGCCATTGGCTTCAACGATATTGAAGGTAGCAGTGTGTGAGCCAAACGGGACATCGATATCCATATCCACATCCATTGAACTGTAAGATGCCAGATGGCCTTCCCAAACGTAATCATAGGTCTGACCTTCGCAAACAGCTTGGAACTTGATTTCCGTCAGTTCGTCCAAACCGCCGTTGGTGACATGCATGTTCACAGTCTTCGAATGCTGGCATGAGACGCCATCAGCCTGAGCGACGTTAGCAATGAAAGGATAGATAGGCTCTTCTGTGCCTTGAACATATTCAAGTTCGCAGGCTGACATAACAGGACGCGTTGGGGTGCCCTGATATTTTTCAGTAACCCATGCAAGGAAGAAAATGTTGTCAAGATCGACATCGACGCCATTGGGGCTGCCGATGTTTTCAGGAATAGTATAAGTGTAGGTCTTGGTGACAAGTGTTCCCGTTGTGGTAGGAGTAATGGCCTCGCCCCATGTAGGAGTAACGACATCACGCAGGATGTGCATGTGCACGTACTGACCGTTCAGCCATTGTGTAGGATTGTAGTTGCCGTAGTCGGATTGCGAGCCAAGAATGCTGTCCTGAAGCATGGCAACGGTAAGATAATTCGTAGTTTCAGCGCTGTTGCCGGTGTAGTAAGCCTCGACAGTGATTGTGGCCAGACGTGTAGCAGGATTGACAACAACCTGTCCAGCGACGTTCACTTCAGAAGCTTGGTTCAGTTGGGTATTGGTTGTGCTTGCCCATTGGCCACGGTCGATAGCGCTTGATGTGGTACGGTTGACAACGCCAGACGGATATCCGCTGATGCTGAAACCGCTTGCAATTGCTGCACCATCCGTAGTGTTCATGTTAGGATAGGATGTCGGAGCAAAACCGCCGGTATGGATATTGATAGCCCATACGTGGCCAGGATGCTGTGCCATGATTTCATTGGCAATACGGTGTCCGTCAGGACAATAGCCACAGCTACGACCTGTGAACTCCTCAAGGATGACGTTTCTGTTGGCCGGAGTCGTAGAAACGAACTGCTGTGCATTCACTTGGAAAGCGCAAGCCAGCAGACACATGATGAATAATGTAAACTTTTTCATTTGATAATTTTGAATATTGTTTGTATAAAAATCCTATTTAACGAGTTTACAAAAATACAACTAGATTGTCATACTGCCACAAAATTGGTTGATTTTTTCGAAAAAAAAATGCGACCCCATTGCTGGAATCGCATTTGAGATTTAGTTTGACAGATTATCAGATGCCATCCACGATGGTAATCCATCCGAAATCGTCAGGTTCTGTGCCATATTGGATGCCACGGAGCTTGTTGTAAAGTTTCAGGCACCAAGGACCAGGTTTGCCATCGCCGAAGGTGTATGACTTCCCTGTCTCAGGGTCATCGATGCGGGAAATCGGGCTGATGACGGCTGCAGTGCCGCAAGCACCGGCTTCCTCGAATGTGGCGAGCTCCTCTTCAGGAACAGGACGGCGTTCAACCTTCATGCCAAGGGTCTCAGCAAGCTGCATCAGGCTCTTGTTGGTGATGGAAGGAAGAATTGACGATGACTGTGGCGTGATGTAAGTGCCATTCTTGATTCCGAAGAAGTTGGCGGCGCCAGCTTCATCGATGAACTTCTTCTCCTTGGCGTCGAGATAGAACTCGCAAGCGTACTGTCCGCCGTGGCAGGCCTCGACGTGGGCGCGCAGACTGGCAGCGTAGTTGCCGCCGACCTTATAGATACCGGTGCCAAGAGGTGCCGAACGGTCATACTTACGCGTGATGACATAAGGATTGGCCATGAAACCGCCCTTGAAATATGGGCCTACTGGCGTGACGAAAACCACAAACAGATACTCATCGGCAGGCTTCACACCTACACGTGCACCCGTACCTATCAGCAACGGGCGGATATAAAGCGATGCGCCAGTCTCATAAGGCGGAATGAAATCGGCATTCAGCTTCACGACTTTGATGATGGCTTCATAGAATCTTTCCAGAGGCAGTTTGGCCATCATGATGCCGTCGCACGACGACTGAAGGCGCTTGCCATTTTCGTCCATACGGAAAATACGGACTTTACCATCCTTGCCACGGAAAGCCTTCATACCTTCGAAAGCCTCCTGACCATAATGGAGACATGTAGCCGCCATGTGGATGTTAATCGTCGTTTCCGAACTCACTTCCAATTCACCCCACTGTCCATTTCTGAAATAGCAACGGACATTGTAATTCGTTGGATAATAACCAAATGTCAAATCTGACCAATCAATGTTTTGCATGATTAATATTATGTTTTTAAAATAATTCCTTACTCATTAAATATTGCACGAAATTACAAATAATAATGATAGGCGGAGCCTTTTTTCGACAAATAATCAGAAATCCAGTCCGAGGATGGTTTCGAGATAGTGTCTTCTGATGCCATACTCTTTTTTCAAGGCGCTGATGGACGCCGAAATCTCTTAGGTAGCGACCTCGCCAGACGTTTTCCTGCCTGCAAGAAGGATGTTTTTCGGCGTGTGTTCCATTTCGATAAACTCCATGACTTGTGTCTTGTAGCCGTAATATTCCAAAATCATGGCGCGGATGGCATCCGTGATCATCGCAGCCTCACGCTCGAGGAAGATGCCGTATCGCGTGACGGGATTCACTATTCCGGAATTTTCCATCTCTTGACGAATTTGCTTATGGCAACATGGCGCGCAGACGATGAGTTCCGCTCCGTTCCTGATGCCCGACGCTATGGCGTCGTCAGTGGCGGTATTACAAGCATGAAGCGCAATGAGAACGTCAATCCGTTCCGGCTTATAATCGCTGATGCTGCTCTCCACGAACTCGATGCCTTCGGGTTTGGTGACCCTGATGATTTCGTTGATTTGCTGCACAAGGTCGGGGCGGACTTCTATGCCTTTGATGTCGGTTTTCATTCCCATCTCGCCCGTCATCAACTCATAAAGGGCGAAGGTGAGATAGCCCTTCCCTGCTCCCATATCGGCGACGTGCACCACATCGTTGAAATGCATGGGCTTCAGCAAACCTTCGACGATTTCAGCGTATTTGCAAATCTGCTTGAACTTGTGCTGCATGTCAGCAGTCACCTTGCCTTCGCGCGTGGTGAGTCCGAGATGAAACCACCAAGGATTGGCAGGATTGATGATGCGGTTTTTGAGGTTATCATGTTCCATGTCAGTGACACGGCATTCCTGCACCTTTTTGACCTGTATCGTGGCATTGCCTTTGGAATTGACCAGCAAGGCGACATCCTCGGTCAAGGTGAACAGCATTGCATTCACAAAACGCTGTGGCACAAGTTCTTGAAGCAATTGGACAAACTGAGCGCCATCGTAATTCTTCACCTCGTCACGGCGTTCGTAACGGTAAGTGCATGAATAAAAAAGGTTGCCCTTGATGAGCACCGGCTTCACATAGACATTACGCAACTCGTCGGCCTTTTTGGACGGCTTGCTCAGCGTCATCTTCACCAGATTGCCGGCTCGCATGGCTGAAGTCACAAGACCGAAAAACCTTTCCACAGTCTCTGTCATGGATTTGATATTTTTGCAAATTTAAGAAAAATCCCGCATCAGGGCGAATCGCGTCCGAAAAACAAGGCGGAAACGGCATGTCGCATATAGTTGAAAACAACGTGACGTGCCATACGGCAGCAGGTCAGCGTCAAAATGTCAGTCTAATCCGATGGCATGTATTTTGTTCAAGCAAGGCAAAACATAAAAGTAAAATCATGCAAACAGGTAACATTGGAGTAAAGACAGAAAACATATTTCCCGTCATCAAGAAATTCCTGTATTCCGATCAGGAGATTTTCCTTCGCGAAATCATCAGCAATGCCGTTGATGCAACCCAGAAACTCAAGGCTTTGGCCTCAGCCGGCCAATACAAGGGCGACTTGGGCGACCTCACCATTAAGGTGGAAGTTGACAAGAAGAAGAAAACCATCACGGTACGCGACCGCGGCATCGGCATGAGCGCGGAAGAAGTTGACAAATACATCAACCAGATTGCCTTTTCAGGCGCCGAGGAATTCATAGAGAAGTTCAAGACGCAGACTGAGGCGGAGGCTGCCAGCATCATAGGTCATTTTGGCTTAGGATTCTATTCCGCTTTCATGGTTTCGTCAAAGGTGTCACTCATCACCAAATCGTGCAACGAAGAAGGCCCGAACGGCGTCATCTGGGAATGCGACGGCAGCCCGGAATACACCATGAACGAAATCCCGAAGAGCGACCGCGGCACCGACATCATACTTTACATCAGCGACGATGCCAAAGAATATCTGGAGGAAGACCGCGTTCGCGGTTTGCTCGAGAAATACTGCAAATTCCTGCCCATACCGATACAACTCGGAACCAAGAAAGTCAAGGAACCTATTGAAGGCGAGACAGATGAGAAAGGCAATCCGAAGACCAAGGAAGTGAAAAAGCCTTGGATCATCAACGACGTGGAACCATTATGGAAGAAGGCGCCCGCAGAACTGAAGGATGAAGACTACGACAAGTTCTACCATACGCTGTATCCGATGAACTTCGGCGAGCCGTTGTTCCACATCCACCTGAACGTCGATTATCCATTCAACCTCACCGGAATACTGTACTTCCCGAAAGTCAAGAACCGTTATGAGTTGCAGCGCAACAAGATACAACTTTATTGCAACGAGGTCTTCGTGACCGATTCCGTGGAAGGCATACTGCCTGAGTTCCTGTCGCTGCTGCACGGCGTCATCGACTCGCCCGACATCCCGCTGAACGTCAGCCGTTCGTTCTTGCAAAGCGACCAGAGCGTGAAGAAAATCTCAACCTACATCACCAAGAAGGTGGCGGAGAAACTCGAAGAACTCTTCAAGAACAACCGCGAGGAATACGAGAAAAACTGGGAAGACATCAAGGTGTTCATCGAATACGGCATGATGTCCGATCCGAAGTTCTTCGAACGTGCGGAGAAGTTCTTCCTCTTCAAGGACACCGACGGAAAGCACTATACCATAGATGAATACAAGAAACTCATCGAGCCGAACCAGACCAACAAGGACAAGATGCTCGTCTATCTGTACGCCACCGATGCCGACGACCAGTACAGCAACATCGAAAGCGCCAAAGCCCGCCAGTACAACGTACTGATGATGGACGGCATGCTCGACAGTCACTTCCTGAGCGCCTATGAGCAAAAGATGGAAAACACCATCTTCGCCCGCGTCGATTCCAACACCATCGACAAACTTGTGGTCAAGGAAGATGACAAAGCCCTCGATTCCAAACTCGACGACAAACAGAAGGAAACCGTCAAGGCGGCTTTCGAGAACGTCATCGACAAGATGCACTTCAACATCGAGTTCAGCAACGGAAACGAGAGCGACAGCCCTGTGGAAGTCACTCAGAACGAATGGATGCGACGCATGAAGGACATGGAAAGCATCAACGGAGGCGGGATGTCGTTCTATGGCGAGATGCCCGACAGTTACACGCTGATGCTCAACACCAACAACCCCATCATCGCCGGCCTTGCCGACAAAAGCGATGAGGAACGCGCAACGATTATCCAACAAGTGTACGACTTGGCGAGATTGTCGAAGAACCTGCTGAAAGGCAAGGACTTGAGCGAGTTCGTCAAGAGAAACATGAATAATATCTGATTATTGTCAGGGCATTTGTCTAAATTTGCAGGCAAATGCCCTTTTCATTTCATGGCAGCAGACGACAACATACTGAGAAATCTTGACGACAGAAGGATTGTATCCGCAATCAGAGAAGCCGAAAGAAACACCTCTGGAGAAATCAAGGTCCACATCGAGGGACATTGCTCCACAGGCATCATCGCTCGCAGTTGCTTCGTATTCGATAAATTGCAACTCGACAAGACGAAGCAACGGAATGGCGTCTTGTTTTACCTTGCTTACAAGGACAAGAAGTTCGCCATCCTCGGCGACAAAGGCATCAACGATGTGGTGGACGAGCATTTCTGGGACGACATCAAAAATGAGATGGCCAGTTTCTTCAAACGTGGCGATTTCGATGACGGCCTGATTCACGGCATCCTCGCCTGCGGCATGAAACTCAAGGAGTATTTTCCTCATCTTCAGGATGATGAGAACGAAATCAGCGACGAAATATCACATGGCGATGACTAAAAGACGCACATTCTTGACTTTCGTACTACTGATTTCGGCACTGTTTTCATGTGTCGGCGGTTTTGCGCAACTGCCTGAAAAGCCCTATCCGCCTCGTCTGGTTAACGACTTCGTCGGATTGCTCGACGCGACTCAGGTCGAAACGCTGGAGCAAAAACTCGTGGCATACAACGACAGCACCTCGACGCAGTTCACCCTTGTCATCGTCGACGACCTTCAAGGATTGCCGGCATTGGAATACGCCACCAAGATTGGCCACGCTTGGGGCGCCGGACAGAAAACTTATGACAACGGAGCCGTCATCCTTGTCAAGCCGAAGACGGCTGATTCGGAAGGCAAGGTCGCCATCAGCGTAGGTTACGGGCTTGAGCCCTACATCACTGATGCGGTGTCAGACGAAATCGTACGCAAGGAGATGATTCCCTATTTTAAGGTCAACGACTACTATACAGGCATCGACAACGCCATCAACGCCATGATTGGTCTCTGTTCGGGACAATTCACCGCAGACGAGTACGTCGGCAAATTGGACAATCTCGTCGTCGGCGCTATCTTTATCGGATTCTTTCTCTTAATCATCATCATTTTTACCCTCTTGATTCGCTCAGGCAGCCGCACCTATTCCGATGACGGCATCTTGACAAATATCCTCCAAGTCCTCCTGCTTATCTTATTGAGTGGAGGCGGACGTGGTGGAAGTTCAGGCGGTTCGGGTGGCCACGGCGGAGGTTTTGGCGGTTTCGGCGGAGGCGGCTTCGGCGGAGGCGGCGCAAGCGGCAGTTGGTGAGTCTCCATCACGGAATCATCCAGAGTTCAAGACAGAAGTGCAATCGTTTAGTGAAAAAGTCCTATTTTTGGAAAAAAAATAAGAAATGGCAAACAAACCCATCATAGACCTCGAAAATGCTTCCATATATCAGGGTGACAGCCTCGTGTTATCCGATGTCAACCTGCAGATTGGCAGCGGCGAATTTGTCTATCTCATCGGAAAGACAGGCAGTGGAAAGTCATCGCTGCTCAAGACGCTTTACGGGGAGTTGCCAGCCAAGGAAGGCAAAGTCATGGTGGCGGATTACGACCTTACCAAAATAAGGAAAAAAGACATTCCGTTTCTGAGACGCAGAGTAGGCATCGTCTTTCAGGACTTTCAACTGCTCTACGACCGCACCGTTGATGAAAACCTGAAATTCGTCCTCAAAGCCACCGGATGGGCCGATTCCAAAATCCCCGGACGCATTGGCGAAGTGCTTGAAAAAGTCGGTCTGAGCGACAAGCGCAACAGCATGCCACACAAACTGTCGGGCGGCGAGCAACAAGGCATTGCCATAGCACGCGCACTGCTCAACGAGCCTGTCATCATCCTCGCCGACGAACCAACAGGAAACCTCGACCCCGACACCACCATCGATGTCATCAAACTGCTACGCAAAATCAGCGAGAACGGACAATCCGTATTCATGGCGACACACAACTACACCCTCATGCAGAAATATCCTTCAAGGGTGGTGCGTTGCGTCGGCGGCAGCATCAAATGCTCCACCATGGAATGACACGAATGCCATCTCAACCAGCATAGCGGCCAGTCTTATCCAAAAATTGTTTCAATGATTTTGTCGGCGTTGGCGCCATTGTCATACTTTTCATGCAGCGCCGCGTCACGATTGATGATGTCCATCTGAGTGAAATCCGTTGTCATGAGCCGTCCTATCTCCCCTATCATCTGATCCGGATTGTCCTTCACGATGCATAAGGCATCCAAGCCGGTTCCCATAACCATATTCGGATTTACCAAGCAGAATCTTCCATTGTACAAGGAATTCAGCAGTTTCAACTTCATTCCCGTAGGCTGATTGGTAACCAGCACGTTGACCTGCGCGTTGCCGATGAGTTCCATCATCGCGGCATCGTCCGGATTCGCCATCAGCGAGACGTTAGCATGACGACTGACCGCTGCGACAAGTTTCTCAGAAGGATTCATACCCGCCACAATGCAAGGCACGTCAATCTGCGAAAACACCTTGTCGATAAGCCACATGGCGGCATTTTCATTTTCGGCAACAGACAGATTGCCATGATAAAGCACATACGAGCCTCGGCCTTCTTTGGAACACACCTTGTCGAACGCGGTGAACAACGGCACCAGCGTAACATTTTGATAACGGGCGGCAAAAAAGTCGGCGTCTTTGGCCGTGACGGCAAAAATTCCCGAAGCCTTGTTCAACACCGTTTCGTAACGTCTGAGTTTGCGCGATTCCTGGACATAATACGCTTTCTTCCAAAACGTTTTCTCCGAATCTGCCAGCAAACGATAGTAGTCATGTTCCACATTGTGGGCGCGCACAAAAATCTTTCTGCCTTTGAGGCGTTCGTCAAGCATGATCGCCGTCGTGTGAATCCCTTCGCAGAGAATGGGATAATCGTCCTTAAGCAAGTCAAGAACAAGCGCTTCGGAACGGCGTGAAGCGACGATATACGGCTTCCTTGTCAGCGCATTCGCCACCGACATGGCACGCTTGTAATACTTCACATCGTAACAATCGTTAAGGATGTCGGCTTCATCGCGACCATATTGGAAGCAATGCAGATGCACCTTGACGCCTTTCTCCGTGAGCCATCGCTGTTTGTAGAACACGTCGATGACGCCGCCATAATTGGCAGGATAAGGAACGTCAAAGGAGATGATATGCAAATGCCTGTCAGTCATAATGATGGTAAATGTCAAGCAAAACTTTTTCTTCATTCTCCCAACACAACTCTTCGGCAGCCACAGCAGAATTGCGCTTCCATCGTGCAATGCGGTCGGCATCGGACAGTCCATCGCGTATGGTGGCGGCGATGGTGGCAGGATCATGGTTCTCGATGAAAAGACCTAAGTCATATTTCCGTATAATCTTTTCAATCTCAACGAGATGTGAAGAGATGATGGGCACGCCGGCCTGAATGAAGTCGAACAGTTTGTTCGGGAGACTATAGCGGTAATTGGGATTCGTATCCTTGTCGATGGTGAAGCCAAACTCGGCCAACTGCGTGTAAGCCATCATGCTGGAATAAGGCATCCTCGGCAGAAACAGAATTCTGTCTTCAAGATGCATGTCCGCCGACATCTTTTTCAGCAAAGGCAACACGTCGCCACCGCCAATGATCATGAGAAAACAGTCGTCAAGGTACTGCATGGCCTGAACCAGTTCTTCGCCACCGCGCTGAATGTTGATGCCAGATCCCTGAAGCACAAGGAGATGCTTGTCGGCGGGGAGATGCAACGAAACCCTGTCGGTTTTGGCAGGCAGCGTCGCACGCATCGGGATGTTGCGCACCACATGGACAGTGATGCCATACTTCTGACGAAACAGATCCGCGATGGAATCGTTCACCGTAATCATTTCTTTGAGTTTCGGCACGACATATTCCTCAATGCGTTTCCAAACCCTTTGCACGCGCGGACGATTCACAAGTTCGGGAGTCTCGGTGAAATACTCGTGGCTGTCGTAAATCATGCTGATCCGCTTCAGGCGAGAAACGAAATAAGTCGGCAGTATCGTGTCCAAATCATTGGATAACATCAAGTTGGAACGATGAAACAGGAGAAAGAAGAACAGCCTGATATTGTATTCGGCATAGAAGCAAGGGCCTTTCTCAAAAAGCAACTTCATGCGGTGCGTGGAATAAGGGCGGGCATCCATGGGCGGACTCTTTCGCTGACGCCGCCCGACGAGAAGGACGTCATATCCGGCCTTCCGCAATGTCAGACACGACTTGTTGACACGCTGGTCTGTCACCAAATCATTAATAACCGATACTATTACTCGCTTCAAGACTATTTACAGATTATATCTGGTCAAAATTACAACTATTAAACGCACAAAAATGGAAAATGAGTATTTTTGGAGAAACTTTTCATCATTTGGAAACGCATTATTCACTCAAACAATACAACAGTTTCGGCTTCGACGTCATCGCAGATCATTTCGTTGCGATAGACACCGTTGAAGCCTTGCAGAAACTGATCAAAGACGATATTTTCATCAACTCCAAACATCTGATTATCAGCGGCGGAAACAACATTCTGTTTTGCAGCGACCGTTATGAAGGACTGGTCATTCACATCAACACGAAAGGCATCGAGACCATTTCTGAAGACGCAGAATCGGTGATTATCAGGGCGCAAGCCGGAGAAGACTGGAGCGATTTCGTGAAACGCATCGTCGGTCGCAACCTGTTTGGAATTGAGAATCTCGCTCACATCCCCGGCAAAGTGGGCGCCGCACCGGTACAAAACATTGGCGCATACGGCATGGAACTGAAAGACGCTTTCGTGCAATGTGAAGCCATGAGCACCCTCGACGGAAGCATCCGCGTCTTTTCTAAAGACGAATGCAAGTTCGGCTACCGCAACAGCATCTTCAAAAACGAGTTGAAAGGGCGTTACATCATCACTTCCGTGGATTTCATGCTGCACAAGGATGGCGACATCAACGTCGAATACGGAAACATCAGGAACTATCTGGAGCAAAACGGAATCACGAATCCCAGCCTGCAGCAGTTCCACGACGCCATCTGCACGATACGCGACGCCAAGTTGCCCGACGTGAAGAGAATCGGCAATGCGGGAAGTTTCTTCAAGAATCCGCTCATCACAGCGGAAGAATTCGGCAGAATAACAGCCCAATATCCTGACGCCCCACATTATCCCGATGCCAATGGGATGGTGAAAGTGCCAGCGGGATGGCTCATCGAGAAAGCCGGATGGAAAGGTTGGCGCGACGAGCATGTCGGCGTGTACGAAAAACAGGCGCTGGTACTTGTCCACTACGGCGGCGGAAGCGGCAGCGACATCGTAACCTTAGCACAGAAAATACAGGATTCGGTATTTGAAAAGTTCGGGATAAGCATCACGCCCGAAGTGAATTTCGTCGAACCATAATCAGGGATGCACACCCCGATTCCCGAACAGACTATATCTTATTGACAAGGCTTCAGCCAAGACTGACAGCCTTACGGCACAAAAAAAAGTCCCAAGCCTTACGACTTGGGACTACGATTAATTCAGCTAACTATAAGACTGATATCAATAACGGTCATTGTAACCGCCATTGTCACGACCACGTCCGTAGCCACGGTTGGAACCACCACGTCCGTATCCACGGTCGTTAGAACCGCGATCTTCTTTTGGACGAGCAACATTGACATTGATCTGCATTCCTTCGAATTCAGTGCCATTCAATGCTTCAATAGCCTTTTGGCCTTCTTCATCGTTCGGCATCTCAACGAAACCGAAACCACGTGAACGACCGGTCTCACGGTCAGTAATAACGTTTGCAGAGCTGACTTCGCCAAACTGTGCAAATAAATTCTTCAAGCTTTCACTCTTAGTGCCCCAGCTTAAATGGGAAACGTAAATGTTCATTTCTAACTATTAATGTATGTACTATTTTCCGGAAATCCCTAAGATATTGATAATGAGTTCAATTTTGACGGTGACTTCCCCGTTTGCACGGCTACATACACTTACAAGACGATTCATATTTAACCCTAAAAAATTCCGATGCAAAAATACTCAAATTATATTACCCAACAACTTTTATCGAAAAAAATGCATTATTTTCAATTTTTTCGTGTGCTTTATCTATGAAAATGACAAGTTTACGAAGCAATCCATCACGAGTCCGTTGAGATGACGTTCCCATCGTTGAGTGTTCTGAATGTCTGCTTCATATTTGAAATGAATCATTCTATCTTCTTGATGAATTTTGCCGGCACGCCGGCCACGACCGTATTTGCCTCCACGTCTTTGGTGACGATAGCGCCCGCTGCGACAACGGCGTTTTCGCCGACAGTCACTCCGGGCAGTATTATGGCACGCGCTCCAATCCAAGAGCCCGTCTTGAGCAGCACCTTCTTGCAAATCACCACGTTCTTGTCTTTCAAGTCGTGATTGACGCCCAGGATGGTGGCCATGGGACCTATCATGACGCCATCTTCGATGATGATGTCGGCGCCCGCGACCATGGTGCAGTTCTGATTGATGAACACCCTCTTGCCCAATTTGAGACATTTCCCATCGTTGATGTAGAAGGGCGGACGTATCATCGTCGATTTGTCAACCTCATAGCCTACTATCTTGGACAACAACTTGTTGAGCGGCCCGTAGTCGGGTGCCATGCTATTGTACTCGGCGGTAAGGTGATACGTTTCATTCATATCGTCGGCCACCTGTTTGAAGACCGGATCGGTCATGTCGAGCGGAATGCCCGCCCCCATTATCTCATAAGGATTCCTATCATTCATAGCCTTGCCTCATTTGATATTTTTGCCCATTTCGTAGGCTTGCCCGAATGCAGGCGTATTCTGGATTTCACCCTTTTGCCAAGCGTCCGTGCCATAGATGACGCCCTTCTCTTGCGGATTGTCGAGGCAACCATCGGTGAATCCGCGAAAGGCTTCGACAGTACGCTCCAGATTGTCGGCTTCGGTGTCGGCAGCCGTGACGATGAAATAGAAGTCCTTGTCGGAAATCTCGGTATAGCGCGGCACGGTGCGGTCGATGAGCATCTTCATCTGGGCGCACATCGTGTAGAAATAGACCGGCGTGGCCATGACAATGACATCGGCTTTCACCATCTTGTCGAGGATTTCGACCATGTCATCTTTCTGCACGCACTTGTGCGTGTTGTTGCAAACCCCGCAGCCATTGCAAAAATGAAGGTCTTTGTCCTTCAGAAAAATCTTTTCCACCTGGTTGCCCGATTCCTGCGCACCTTTCATAAACTGGTCGCAGAGCACGTCGCTGTTGCCTCCTTTGCGAGGACTTGACGATAGAATCAATACTGTTTTGCTCATAATCTGTATTCTATTTTTGTGATGATGCAAAAATAGAGCATGCCATCCAATGATAACCTACCCCTATTACGGATAATCATACCAATTTTACGGAATCAATGTGCTGATAATCAGTTGTTTGTTTAGCCAAGTAAACAATTGATTATCAATAATATACGATAATATTCAATGGATAAAAACGCCCTATTCGTGACGTTCCGTCGCCGCCAGATAGGTTCCGATGAGCATGATAGCCAATGCAATGACGAAAATCAAGTTGGGCTTCTCGCCAAGAATGGCGAACGACAGCAACACGCCGATAAACGGAGCCACGGCATAATACGTGCTTGTCTTGGCCGCCCCGATGGTGCGTTGGGCGTAAGTGTAGAAGAAGATGCTCAGTCCGTAGGCCACAAATCCCAACAGCAGCACAAACACCAAAGGCTTCCATTGCGGAAGCGTCTCTCCCGCGACAAAGGCGATGCAAAGCGCCCCGATGCCCGAGCCGAAACCTTTGACCGTCACTATTTCCATCGGATCTTTGTCGGCGATGTTGCGGGTGCAGTTGTTTTCCAGTCCCCAGCAAACGCACGCGGCGATGACCAGCAGCGAACCATAAGAGAATGACAGACTCGATGTGTCGTTAACAGTGAGCAGGATGCTGGCGGCGGTGACCAGCGCAATCGCCACCCAAAGACGCTTGCCGACTTTCTCCTTGAAAAACAGCATGGCGATAAGTGCCGTGGCGACAATCTCGAAATTGTTGAGCAAGGAAGCGTTGGCAGCGGTCGTCGAGCGCAGGCCGAACATCAGAAAAATGGGTGCGGCGATGTCCAAAACGACCATCGCCACGGTATATGGCAAATCCTTTCGACTCAGCCGCTGTTCGTGATTCGGCACGCGCAGACATCTCTTGGAAACGTTCAGCAGACACATGCCCAAACCCGCACCGATATATAAAAATGCCGCCATCATGAGTGGCGCGACATCCCTGAGCAGCAATTTCGAGAACGGCATGCTCAGCGCATATAGTGCGGCGGCCAAAACAGCGTAAAAGATAGCGAGACGATATCTCGTGCGGTCTGAAGTCATTTGTAACGATCCCCCATCACGACGTCATTTCCTCATCGCCTTCACAATCTTGCCGATATACATGGAATGGATGCCGGAATTGAAGTTTGCGTAGAACCGCTTTGGAAGTTCGCCAAAGCCTTTAGGGTCGAAAGGTGCATGGTAGATAATCTCGCATTCGTACACTTCGGAGGCTTCCTCGAAATAAGGCGTGCCGTTTTCGGTGTACAGCGTGTGCAAGCCCATCGCCTTCACCTTGTCGCCGTTGCGTCCGCTATGACTCCCCATGTATTGAAGCACGTCCTCGTGGTCCTCGTCGAAGACCATCACGGTGAAGTATTTGGTTTGCTCCATAAACTTGTACGTGTAACGTTTTTCGGCCACATAGACGGTGATGGTGGCGTCGTTGTGTTCCCAGATGTTGCCCAAAGAACCCCAGCCTATGGTCATCTCGTTGAAACCCGACTTGTCGCCGGCGGCGAGCAGCAGTCCTGCACCTTTGAACCATGTGAACGAATTGGCGTTGAAGTCTTCCATCACATCAAATTCCTTGAATCCGCCGTTTTCCACTTTCGCTTTGGAAGCACCCCCGCCGGAAGCGGAATCCGATTGGGCAACGACCGACATGGTATGCCCGAAAACTAATGATATTGCCATGATGATAACTAATTTATTCGTATTCATTATTTTATGATTTGTAATCGACTTAAATGATGTCTTAATGACATTTTCCTGCCCTTCCGACAATGAAAACATACGTCCAAGCGCTTGTTGGCGATGAGACTCTCGACAAATTCATTAGCAAAGATAGTGGAAAAAGCCGAATTATGGCATCGTCGAATTTTGTTCCATTCATTTCATCCTGCATAAAAAAATGCAATATATTTCATTTTTATTGATAAAAATACATATATTTGCAGTGTATTTCATTTTTATAGCCATGATAGAACGAAAAGAATACATGCAGAAACTCTTGTCATGGAAAGACAAGAAAGTAATCAAGGTCGTGACAGGCATACGCCGGTGCGGCAAGTCCACCTTGCTGATGATGTTTCGTCAATACCTGAAAGAAGAAGGCATTGCTGACGACCAGATGCAAAGCATCAATCTCGAATCAATAGAAAACGAACAATTCCTTGATTATCACGTCCTTTACAATCATGTCAAGGAGCATTTGAAGCATGACAAGCAAAACTACATATTCTTGGATGAGATACAGATGGTCCCCGATTTTCAGAAAGCCGTGGACAGCCTACTCCAAATGGATAACGTGGACATCTATCTGACCGGCTCCAATGCTTATCTTTTGTCGAGCGAAATCGCGACACTGCTGTCAGGACGCTACATCGAGATTCATGCATGGCCATTGTCCTTCAAGGAATACGCATCATCTTCACATAGCGACAAGCCGTTGAGCAGGTTATATAGAAAATATTTAGAGAATGGCTCCTTCCCTTACGTTACGCAACTTGACAATAGGGAACAGATTTCGGAATACCTGAACGGCATCTACAACACTATCGTACTCAAAGACATAGTGGCGCGGCATAATGTTTCCGATGTCTTGATGTTGCAAAGTGTCATCCGGTATCTTGCAGACAACATCGGGAATATGACTTCGACAAAACGCATTAGCGACACGCTGGCATCCGCTGGCAGAAAAATATCCGCTCATACGGTTGACGCTTATGTCAATGCACTGACAGACAGTTTCATATTCTATTCAACATCGCGTTATGACATAAAAGGCATGCAACATCTTAAAATCGGTCAGAAATATTATTTGGCCGATATCGGATTACGAAACATGATAGTCGGAACAAGGAACAACGATTTGGGACACATCCTCGAGAACATCGTCTTTCTGGAATTGAAGCGCCGATACCGTGAAGTTTATGTGGGGAAAAATGACCAGTCCGAGATAGATTTCGTGACTATTGACGGAAATGAAAAGAATTATTATCAGGTTTCGCTGAGCGTTAGGGATGACAGCACCCTGCAAAGAGAACTGGCGCCCTTGAAAAGTCTGGCGGACAATTACCCAAAATATCTTCTCACCCTTGACGACGACACTATGGTTGACCACGATGGAATCAAGCAGTTGTATGCCTTGGACTGGCTTACTGCATAAGCGTTATGTGGTGCAGCGAACTCTATTTCGTCTAATTTCCCGTAGTCGTCGGCGACGAAGAAATCAAAGACCCCGTCTTACTTTATCACACTTTAAGCGGCTGCAACGAATAGTAACTCGTTCAAGCAATTCAGAAACTCTGAAAGAAAAAAGCCGTAACGTCATCGAGATGTTACGGCTTTTGTGCAGAAAGAGCAGATTAATTGGTCAGTTCCTTGAAGGCCTTGCCAACTTTGCGAAGGCGTATTCCGGCAACGATGCGGAATATGCCATACATCATCAGAGCGACTGAGACGAACGCCACGATGAACGAGCCTCCGAAAATGGGGCTGCTGAAAATAAAGATGCAGGAGAAAATCAAGCCCAGAATGGCCCAGGCGAGAAGCCATCCCCACCCTTTCATTCCAATCATCTGCATATCGATGGAGATGCCGACAGCCCAGAGCGAGCGGAACATGATCCAGAATCCCACAAAATAAAGAAGCATCATGCCCGAGACTTCAATCGGCGAGAACACAAGCATCAGGCCAATAAGCACATCGATGATGCCTGCGACAAGTGTCCAGCCCCAACTGTTGTCAAACTTACTGTTCGAAGCGGCATAGATGATTTCGAAGACACCGCCGACTAAGAAAAATACTTCAAACAGTATTGTCAGCGATGCATAGGCTTCAACCGGCTTGATGATGCTGAAAATGCCGGCAACCAGAAACAGCAATCCAATCAGCACGGAAATCCACCAGTTTTTAATGGCTCCGCGAATGGTGTTTACAATTTCGTTCATAATGATAAATTTAAGGTTATGTATTTACTTTCCAATTACAAAAAAACAAGTATTTCTTGATAAGCGCATCCATAACTATAATAAAATCAATGAAAACAACCACTTCATCTCACAATCTCCAAATTTTCTCACACAAGCCATTTTACTTGCATTCAACGCAGGTTGATAGTTTTTATGAATTAATTCATAAATACTATCTATTGAAATCTATCAAATTAATGTAGTATGTTTGCATCATAAACAAAGTCACTAACAATTAAACAAATTACAATTATGAGAAGTATCACAACATTCAGCATCCAGTATGCTCACCGTTTCTATCGTTTTCAGGGCGAAGCCCAGTATCTTCACGGCCACACCGGCGTTCTGACCATCGAAGTGGAAGACACCATCGAAGAAGGCGTCAACATGGTTTATCCATGCAACGAGATTCAGAAAGTGGCATGGGATGTCATCAAGAATTTCGACCATGCGCTCATCCTGCGCGAGGACGACCCGCTGCTCCCAGCCATCCTCGACGTTTACGAAAAGCAAGGCATCAAGAATGGCCATCCTCAGAACAAGATGAAGGGCGAGGCTTTCAAGACCGACCTTTGCACCGCTTATCCTGACTGCCGCCTCGTGGTGACTAAGGAAACCATGACCGTTGAAGGCATGATCAAGATGGTGTACGACCTGCTGAAGGACAAGCTGAACATCGCCAAGATCAGTTTCACCAGCGGCGTGAATG